>CALWLW010000012.1 GCA_944381625.1 uncultured Lachnoclostridium sp. | reverse complement strand
AGTTCGCCTTCTTCAAAAATGTGTTTAATATGCTCACTGATATTGGATTTACTGGTTTGGTAGAGTTCACATAATTGTGCCTGTGTAAGCCAAACGGTCTCATCTTCAAACTTAACGTCAATTTTTGTGTGTCCATCTTCCGTTTGATATATGAGGATTTCACTGTCTGTAATATGTAAATTATCTTTATTTTTCTCCTCCATTTGATTTCCTTTCTACCATATGTATATTTGTGGAGTATCCCCCTAAGATTTCATTTATTTGTTCCGATTCAATTTGCTTTTTTAAATAACTGATTTTTGTTTCATTATTGCCGAATCCACTCATCTTACTTTTCCAACCGCTTTTACTTATATTCTTTTTAGTCCAAGTTCAACTGCATTGCGGTACACATAACACATCGGCATAAATAATTCTTTTTTATTGTCATTCAAGATCTTTTCTCTCAAAAAATTACCCACCTCTTCATAAGAGGAATAGTAAGGATAGAAAGAACGCTGAGCATATTTGTAGCCTACAACACTCTGCTGAATCATTCCGAACAAAAATATTATTAAGTCCCACAATTATTTTCAGATTATCAAATATCCATTCATAACTTTTGGCGTAAAAGTCAGTTAATTCATCAAAATTAGCCGTCATGATACCATATTGATTTTTATCAATATTTTCAATGCAATCTCCATTTTTAAGAGCTGCTACGGGAATTAGCTGCTCATATACTTTTGCAAATAATTCAATTAGTTTAAATCCCTTTATAGATTGATTTCTAATTTCGGCAAATTATTTAAACTTACTGTTTCGAGCGTCTGCAATTGTTGTACCGCCAACTGCCGAAGTAATTCCATCCGCTCTTTTTGATTCTTTCCCTGGTTAATTAAAACAGCATTATAACTTTCCAAATTTGCAAGCACCAATAATTGATTCAGTGTTGCTGCGTCCCGCATATTTCCTTTTACCGTTGGATTTTCATCTTTCCATTCCTTTGCTGTCTTTCCAAACAATACAACATTCAGCATATCTGCTTCGTTTGCATAAGTATACGCCACCTGCGCAGGTGTTAATTCCGGTGGAATCAAATTATCCTTAATTGCATCTGTATGTATCCTGTAATTTAATTTGGAGATTTCTCTATTTAAGTTCCAATTCAGAGATAAACGGCTATTTTCATCTGTTTTTAATCGCCTGTAATTCTTCACGATATATAACTGAAACTCAGGAGAAATCCAGGTTGCAAAAGACATCGCAATATCGCTATGGGCATATGTTCCGCCATAACGTCCTGCTTTTGAAACAATACCGATAGCATTCATCTGTGTAATCCACTTTGTTGGTGTCATAACAAAACGATTTAATCCAGCCTCATTTTTAATCGCCTCGAATTGCACACGGTTAAAATCTGGATTATGCAGTTCTTCCCAAACGCCCAAAAACTCAATCGTATTTCTATTTCGCATCCAATTTTGAATCACAAATCGCGGGTCGTCCTCATTTCGATATTTTGCAATATCCGTTAATGAAATAAATTCATTTTCAAAATTTGTAGTATAGATTCCTATGTCAATACCTTTTGCATGGATAGTCTCCTTAACAATTTTCGCCATAGCTATCCTCCTCTCCCCCACATTTCCCGATATGCTTCGATGTAAAACTTAATACAGTCAGGATATACATACAAATATCGTCTACACACTTTTTTATACAATCCCAACATTTTTTCATCACACGCAAAATCCAGCAAATAGTCTAACAAATGCGACAATTCATCTTCTGATACGGTTCTGCTGCACACATCTTCAACCGAGGGCAGATAAACCTCATATGCTTTCTGATGTAATTTGATTATCTGCCCGGCAATCCGGTAAATATTTTCATCCATTAGATTACCTCAAAATATTTAAGTGCCTCCGTTATCACTTCTACCTTTTCTTTCGGCGGATGTTTCCACTTCTCCAAATTCTATTTCACATCTATATGGCTATCCGGCGACTTGTGGGTCAAAAGTACCACCGTCTCCACATGCACCGTCCCCGGAAACATATCGCACGCCTTCACTTTCTTCACCTCATACCCCTCACTGCACAAATACTTCAGATCACGGGCCAGTGTGGCGCTGTCGCAGCTCACGTACACGATGCGCTCCGGCTGCATCTTCACCATAGTCTCCAGGCAGGCCGCGTCGCAGCCCTTCCGGGGCGGGTCTACCACGATCACATCCGCGCGGATTCCCTCGCTCCTGTATTTTTCCGGCAGAACCTCCTCCGCTTTGCCCACATAGAATTCCACGTTGGAAAAGCCATTTAACGCCGCATTGCGGCGCGCATCCTCGATTGCCTCCGGGACGATCTCCACGCCGTACACTCTTCCCGCTTTCTGCGCCAGAAAGAGGGAGATCGTACCGATCCCGCAGTAGAGATCCCATACCGTTTCCTCGCCCTTCAGGTCTGCATATTCCAGCGCCGTTTCATAGAGTTTCCGGGTCTGCACCGGATTGACCTGGAAGAAGGAAAGCGGCGAAATCTGATAGCTGATCTCCCCGATGCGGTCCGTGATATAGTCCTTCCCCCAGACCGGAATCATCTCGCGTCCCATAATCACGTTTGTATTTTTCTGGTTCACATTGATACTGATGCTCGTCATGCCCTCCACCTGTTTAAGAGACGCCGTCAGAGCAGAGAGCCCGGGCAGGGTACGGCCGTTGAGCACCAGACAGACCATGATCTCGCCGGTGGAAAATCCTTTTCGGATCAGCACATGGCGGACCAGACCCTTTCCGCTCTCTTCTTCGTAGGCCGGTATACGCCGCTTCTCCATATGATTCAGGATCTTCTCCAGGATCGGCCGGTTCTCCTCCACACCCAGCCAGCACTCCGTGCAGGGCACGATCCGGTGGCTGCGCGCCGCGTAAAAGCCCGTAACCGCATGGCCGTCCTTGTCCGTTCCAAACGGGAACTGTGCTTTATTACGGTATCTCCAGGGGTCCTCCATGCCCAGAATTTCCGGTTTGGGCAGGCCGGTCAGGCCGCCGATGCGGGTCAGATGGTTCCACACTTTGTTTACCTTATATGCCAGCTGGGCCTCATAACTCATGGCCTGAAGCTGGCAGCCGCCGCACTGGCGGGCATAGGCGCACCGGGGCTCCACGCGGGCGGGCGACGGCTCCAGTATCCGCATCAGCCGCGCATAGCCATACGTCTTTTTCATCTTCATGATCTTGGCTTCCACCCGATCCCCGATGACCGTGTCTTTCACGAAAAACGTAATGCCGTCCGTTTTTCCGATCCCTTCTCCGTCCACTCCCAGGTCTTCAATCACTATTTCAATCAAATCGTCTTTCTTCATCGCGCTCTCCTTTCATAAAGCCCTCCCGGCAGGCCGCGCTCCGGCTGGCCCGCCGCCCGCTGAAAAAGCCGGACGAAAAAGGCTCCAGCGCCTTCTCCGCCCGGCATCTTACCGTCCTGCTGTATGGCCTGCGCCATCCTACTTTCCTGTTTTCCGTATATTGGACTCGAACAGCCGGTTGTAGCCCAGCCATCCCTGATTGTCCCCCGCCGCCTCCAGCGCCTCGATCATGGTCTGCATATGGGCGTCCGTGTTGTCCGCGAAATTCAGCGCCACCGCCTCCAGAAGCGCCGGTTTTTTGGGCGAACCGTATTCCAGCTCTCCATGGTGCGACAGGATGCAGTGCTTCAGTTCATTGGCCAGTTTCGCCGGGAATCCCGGTATCTTCCGAATCCGCTCGCCCACGATCTCCGTACCGATCACAATATGCCCCAAAAGCTGCCCTTCATCCGTATAGTCGTTGGCCGGGAAGGGCGACAGTTCATATACTTTCCCGATATCATGGCACATGGCGGCCGCATATAAAAGATCCTTGTTCAGCATGGGATACGCCTGCACATAGTAGCCGCACAGCTTCGTCACGCTCAGCGTATGCTCCAGAAGGCCGCCCACAAAACCGTGGTGTACCGTCTTGGCCGCGCTGTTGAATTTGAATGCTTTTACAAACTCCCTGTCGTTTACAAAAATATCTTTTAAAAGAGCCGACAGGTATGGGTTCGTTATCCCCTCCACATAGCCCAGCAGCTCCCGGTACATCTTCTCGATATCTTTCTTGCTCACCGGAAGATAATCCGCGGGATGATATTCTCCCTCCCGAACCTTGCGCGCCCGCTTCACATTCAGCTGAAGCTGACCCTGAAAGCTGGTCACATCTGCCACGATATCCACATAATCCATGCTCTCAAAATCCTCGATCCCCTGAGAATTGGGATCCCAGATCTTGCCGTCTACGGTTCCTGTTTTATCCTGGAACAGCAGATTTTCGTACGCTTTCCCCGCTTTCGTCAGCGCGGACTGACGGGATTTACACAGATAGATACCTGTCACGCGCTCGCCTTCCCGAAACGTCTCGATATATTTCATTCTTCACACACTTTCTATTCTTATTTTTACTCAGATTTTATGTTTTTCACTCTAGAATTGTCAGCTGTACGGTCACTTCCAGTTCCTGGTATCCGGTCCTGTCGGGCCGCTGGCAGACCACCTGGATGTTCTGCCCGTTGGAGCATTTCAGCAGGATGGAACGCACATCTTTAAGATTGGTAACCTGCTGGCCGCTCATGGACGTGATGATATCTCCCGGCTGGATCCCTCCCGCCATCGCAGGAGAGTCCATGGCGACTTCTGATACATACACGCCGATGGGGATGTCTTCCTGTTCAGAAATGGTCGTGGTCACATCGCCCCCGATGATCCCCATATACACCAGATCCTGGCTGTTGGACAGATGCTCGATCTCCTCTTTTATGTCGGAAATCCCATATGCCTGAATCATATTTTTCTGGCCGTTCACTTCACAGCGGTTCTGGATCACACCCACGATCTTTCCGTCCCAGTCCACCAGCACGCCGCTGCTGGCGTCCGATCTGGCCATATCGGTGGTCAGCACCGTATAGCTTCCGTCATAAATCCCCGCCGTCTGGGTCACAGACGTCAGGTTGCCGAACAGGACGGAGCCATAGACGCCGGCAGGATTGCCCACGGCAATCACCGGTTCCCCGCTCCTGGTCGTCTTGGAAGACCCCAGATTCGCATACTGGATCACTTCCCGGGTGGAATCGGAGACGTCGCTTAAGTTCACGCTGATCATGGCGAGATCCGTGTTTTTATTATAATTCTTCAGGACAGCAGGAGCCGTCGTCTGGTCGAAAAATGTCGCCTGCAGGCTCTCTCCTGCCCGAACCGCTTCATACCCGGTCAGGATCAGAAGTTCCAGGCCGTTGTCGCCAATCAGAATCCCCGACGCGGTGCTCCGGTTGATAAAGGTCTCGTCAAACCAGTCTGTGTCCACAGAGAGAACAGAGATATTGACCAGGCTCTTTTCCGCCTGATTCCCGATCTGGATCAGCTGCTGGTACATCTTTTTGTAATCTTCCAGCTCCATACTGACCGTCTCTGTTATATAGACCGTAGATTCCTCCGGCTCTTCTTCCTCTTCCTCCTCCGGGATCTCGATGGGCTGAAGCTCCTGTTCTTCCGACTGGTCATTCAGACGAGGGTACACCAGAGCCCAGACTGCCAGCGCCGCCAGCGCAAACAGCACGCCGCACAGAAGGGATGCCGCGCATCTGCGCACCATCCGGTTCTGATATATGGGTTTCTGTTTGATCTTTTCCTGCATAAACTGATAACCAGAATCCTTTTTTTCCTTTAAGTCTGCCATCACAGCCTCCTGTAAAAGAAACATTCCTCTCCCGGTCCGTCCTCCGGGCTTTTGGGGCCATCATTGTCCACGAAATATTATACTAGATTTCCGCGGAAGTGTCCATAAGTTCTACTTTTCATTCCCCTTCAAATGGAGTACAATGGTATCAGTTCTGAGACAGGAGATGTTTATGAATCAAAAAGTATTGAAAACTCTGGAATTTGACAAAATTATTCATAGATTGGCGGAGCATGCGGCTTCCGAGGGAGCCCGGGAGCTTTGCCGCAGGCTGCAGCCCTCTTCCTCCATCCAGGAAATCGAAGCGCTGCAGACGCAGACTGAGGACGCCCTCCGGCGGATCTATCGCAAAGGGAGCGTCTCTTTCGGCGGTATCCGCGACATCCGCGGTTCCGTCAAGCGGCTGGAAGTGGGCGGCGTCCTGGGTATGGGCGAACTTTTACAGATCATGTCCCTCCTGGAGACGGCGGGCAAGCTCCGCCGGTACGGAGAACGGGATGAGGATGACCAGTCCCGGGATTCCCTGGACGAATCCTTCCAGCTTCTGGAGCCGATCCCGTCCCTGGCCGCGGAGATCCGACGCTGTATCCTCTCCGAAGAAGAGATGGCCGACGACGCCAGCAGCGCCCTTCTGCACGTCCGCCGTTCCATGCGGCAGATGAACGACCGGGTGCACAGCACGCTCAACGCCATGGTTAACGGTTCTGCCCGGGCTTATCTGCAGGACCCGGTGGTCACCATGCGGGACGGGCGGTACTGCCTTCCTGTAAAAGCCGAGTACCGCGGCCAGGTGGCCGGTATGATCCACGACCAGAGCGCCACCGGTTCCACGCTCTTTGTGGAGCCCATGGCTGTAATCAAGCTGAATAACGAATACCGAGAGCTGCAGATCAAAGAACAGCAGGAAATAGAAAAGGTGCTGGCCTCCCTCAGCGAGACTGCCGCCGGATACCTGGAACTGCTGTCCGACGATTACCGCCTGCTGGTGGGACTGGATTTTATCTTCGCCAGAGCCATGCTCGCCAGAGATATGAAGGCCAGCCGCCCCATCCTCAATACGGAAGGCTATATCCGGATCAAGGACGGGCGGCACCCTCTGCTGGATCCGCAGAAGGTCGTGCCCATCAACGTATGGCTGGGGAAGGATTTTGATCTGCTGATCGTGACCGGACCCAATACCGGAGGCAAGACGGTTTCCCTGAAAACCGTGGGGCTTTTTACCCTCATGGGGCAGTCCGGACTCCACATTCCGGCTTTCCAGCGCTCGGAGCTGGCAGTATTTGACGATGTATTCGCGGATATCGGGGATGAGCAGAGCATCGAGCAGAGCCTGAGCACCTTCTCCTCCCATATGACCAATATTGTTTCCATATTAAAGGACGCCACGCTGAACTCGCTGGTACTCTTTGACGAGCTGGGCGCCGGCACCGATCCCACGGAGGGCGCCGCTCTGGCCATCTCCATCCTGGATCACCTGCACCGTCAGGGCATCCGCACCATGGCTACCACCCATTACAGCGAGCTGAAGATCTATGCGCTCTCCACCGAGGGCGTGGAAAACGCCTGCTGTGAGTTCGACGTGGAATCCCTGCGCCCCACATACCGTCTGCTGATCGGTATTCCCGGCAAGAGCAATGCCTTTGCCATCTCTTCCAAGCTGGGACTTCCGGACTTCCTGATCGAAGACGCCAAAAAACAGATCAACGTCCAGGATAAGAATTTTGAAGACGTGATCTCCGAGCTGGAGCGGGGACGGATCACACTGGAAAAAGACCAGGCGGAGACCGCCCGTTACAAAGAAGAGATCCGTTCTCTCAGGAACGCCCTGCAGAAAAAGCAGGAGCGCCTGGATGAACAGAAAGAAAAGATTCTGCGGGAAGCCAGGGAACAGGCCGGAGCCATTCTTCAGGAAGCCAAGGACTACGCCGACGAGACCATGAAGAATTTCCATAAATTCGGCAAAGCCAACATCTCCGTCAAAGAGATGGAGGCCGAGCGCGCCCGCCTGCGGGAGAAGATCAAAAGCGCGGAGACCTCCACACAGAGCAGACCCGCCAGGCCCCGTAAAAAGGTCAAACCTGCTTCTTTGCATATCGGGGACCGTGTGCGCGTCTTAAGCCTCAACCTGGAGGGTACGGTCAGCACCCTTCCCAACGCCAAAGGCGATCTGTTTGTGCAGATGGGGATCTTACGTTCTCAGATCAATATCAGCGATCTGGAATACGTGGGCGAGGCGGAACGTCCGTCCGCCGGGCAGAATTCCTCCGGCAGCGGCAAGATCAAGATGTCCAAATCTGCCACGGTGGGAACCGAGATCAATCTGATCGGCATGACCGTGGACGAAGCCACGGCCCACCTGGATAAATATCTGGACGACGCTTATCTGGCCCATGTGCCCAGCGTGCGGATCGTTCATGGGAAAGGAACCGGCGCTCTTCGGAATGCCGTCCATCAGCATCTGAAACGCTGCAAATACATTAAGTCTTACCGCCTGGGCGCCTTTGGCGAAGGGGAAGCCGGCGTCACCATTGCGGAGTTCAAATAACTGCGCCACACAGACGGGATATTTTCCCCATTTATTAAGCGCTGCGGTTCACGGACAGCTCCATGAGAGCCGCAGCTATGACACATACATCTAAGGAGAACATCTATGGCATCTAAGCAGAAAATTTTAATTGTGGACGACGATACCAATATTGCAGAACTGATCTCCCTCTATCTGACCAAAGAATGTTACGAGGTTCAGATTGTGGAGGACGGCGAGCGGGCGCTTCAGATTTTTGACAGCTTCGCCCCCAACCTGGTCCTTCTGGATCTGATGCTTCCGGGCATGGACGGCTACCAGGTCTGCCGGGAGATCCGCTCCCGTTCCAACACCCCCATCATCATGCTTTCCGCCAAAGGAGAGGTATTTGACAAGGTGCTGGGGCTGGAACTGGGCGCGGACGACTATATGATCAAGCCCTTCGACTCCAAGGAGCTGGTAGCTCGGGTCAAAGCGGTGCTCCGCCGTTTCCAGCCGGCCCGGCCGGAAGCGGAAGGCGTGGCAAAGATCGTCCAGTATCCGGATCTGACCGTCAACCAGACCAATTACTCCGTCATCTATCAGGGGCATACGGTAGAGATGCCTCCCAAGGAACTGGAACTGCTGTATTTCCTGGCATCCTCCCCCAATCAGGTCTTTACCAGGGAGCAGCTTCTGGATCATATCTGGGGGTATGAATACATCGGAGATACCCGTACTGTGGACGTGCATATTAAGAGACTGCGGGAAAAGATCAAGGACCACGCCGCTTGGCGTCTGGCTACCGTGTGGGGTATCGGTTATAAATTCGAGGTGAAATAATGCGCCTGACACTGACCAGAAAATTTTTGATTGCCTACCTGCTGTTCGGCGTGCTGGCCTTTCTGTGTATCTCCACAGTCACCTCACGCCTGCTCCTGGATCACATGGTGGAAGAGAAGGCCAGCGCCTTCTATCAGGAAGGGATGTACCTGGCCGACCAATATGTGGAAGACTACCTGGCTGACAGTGAGGACCGGCGGGCGCTCTCCCGCATACAACCCTATCTGTCCTCCCTGGATATCTACCTGGACGCGGAGATCTGGCTGATCTCGCGGGACGGAAGCCTGATCCTCAATTCCGCCCAGCAGACGATACCGGCAGAAGCACAGCTTATCCCGGATTTTAATTCCGTGCTCCCAGGGGGCAGTTATTATTCCGTCGGGGATTTTTTCGGCATGTTTGAGGAAGAGACGTTAAGCGTGCTGATTCCAGTCACACACAACTACCATGTGCGGGGCTATATCGCCGTACACACTCCCATGTCCACCGTAGTGCAGGAAAAAGAAGGCTATCTGCTGGCTTTCTATTTCACGCTGATCCTGCTTATGGCCCTTACCCTGATCTTTGCCGCGGTGAACTGGTTCTTTGTGTACCGGCCCCTGCAAAAACTGAGCCGGGCCGCCGGTGAATATGCGTCCGGCAATTTTGATTATCCCATCGCCATGAAGCGGGATGACGAGCTGGGCGCGCTCTCCCACATCATGGATTTCATGGCCCAGGCCCTCCGGGACGCCGACGAAGACCAGCGGAAGATGATCTCCAACATCTCCCACGATTTCCGCTCCCCCCTGACTTCCATCAAGGGCTACATCGAGGCCATGCTGGACGGGACGATCCCTCCCGAGATGCAGGAAAAATATCTGAATATTGTACTTCGGGAAACGGAGCGGCTGGCCAAGCTGACCAACGGCCTGCTGGAGCTGAACGCCATGAATCCCCGCCAGAACCGGCTGGACAGAACCCGCTTTGACATCAATACAGTCATCAAAAATACAGCCGCGTCCTTTGAAGGCACCTGTACGGCCAAACGGATTACCTTCAATCTGCTCTTTGCCGATCCCCAGTCTTACGTCTGGGCGGACATGGGAAAGATCCAGCAGGTCCTCTACAATCTGATCGACAACGCCATCAAATTCAGCCATCCGGATTCTGTCATCACCGTGGAGACCACGCCCCGCTTCGGCAAGATCTTTGTGTCCGTGCGGGACACCGGTATCGGGATCCCCAAAGACAGCCTGAAAAAAATCTGGGAACGCTTTTACAAGACCGATCTCTCCCGCGGGAAAGACAAAAAAGGCACCGGCCTGGGGCTCTCCATCGTCAGGGAGATCATCCAGCTCCATGGAGAAAATATCAACGTCATCAGCACGGAAGGCGTCGGAACCGAATTCATCTTCTCGCTGAGCGAGGCAGAGGAGGAAAACGGACAGTAAAGCCCCTGCTTTAAAGGATGCTTCCGCTTAAATCTACACCCGGGGCAGGTATGTCGCCTGCCGCGCTGCTCATGGAAACCAAAAGCCGTGCCCCATACAGGCGTTTTCGTCTGTACGGGACAGCGGCTTTTATATTTTACGGTATGTTTCCTTTAGATCCTGTTATAATTGATCAGGCATCCCTTCAGGATGATCTCTCTCTCATCATCCGTCATCTCACCCAGCTTGAGGGTAAATTCTTTCAGTCCATCCCCCACCACATAGGCTTTCACTTCCGTGGCTTTTTCCTTCACCGCTTCCGTGATATTGGGTACGAACAGGTAATCTCCGTTCTGGAACGGCAGTTCTCCTTCGTCGATGAGGAACGGAAGCATACCCCAGTTGATCAGGTTGGAACGGTAACGCTTGGTGGCGTAGCTGTTGGCGATGTTGGCCCAGCCGCCCAGCACCTTCTGACAGGAAGCCGCCTGTTCTCTGGCGGAACCGTCTCCCGGCTTCACGGCAAAGATCGTGCTGCCCACGCCCAGGCATCCGTCCGTGGCTTCCGGGTAGGAAGCGCAGATCGTCTCCAGTACATCTTTCAGCTCCGGCAGGGCTTCCTCCGGGCTCTGTCCCGCTTCCAGGGCTTTCTGCGCCGCCTGTACGGCTTTCGCGCGGCCCACGTATGCCGGATCTTTTCTGGACAGAGTAAATTCTGCCAGTCCCAGCGGATTGGAACGGTAGGAAGAGGTCTCTCCGGACGGGATCAGCTCGTCCGTGGTCGTCACCGGATCATGGATCTCGGAAACCACTTTCAGCACCAGGTACTCCGGCAGTTCGCTCATGGCCGGCCAGTCCTTGATGTTGGGACCGAAGTGGATCTGCACGTCGGGATCAGCCTGTCCCTTGCTGTCGAATACGCGGTTCTCGTAAATCTGTTTGTCAAATACATATTTGGGATTGCGGTATTCCACATCCATGTCCGTCGCCGCCGTCAGGTAACCTTTGTTGGCCGCCGTCGCCGCGATGGATCTGGCGTCCATCAGCGCCACGGACGCGATCTGGCCGCTCTGCAGCTTGGAGCCTTCCCGGTTGGGGAAGTTCCTGGTAGAGTGGCGGATGCTGAAGCCGTTGTTGCACGGCGTATCCCCCGCACCGAAGCACGGTCCGCAGAACGCGGTCTTCATCACCGCTCCCGTCTGCATCAGCATGGCCGCAGAGCCATTTTTCACCAGCTCCATGTAGACCGGCATGGAGGCAGGATATACGCTCAGCGTAAACTCGTCCGCGCCGATGCTCTTTCCGTTCAGGATGTCCGCCGCCGCGCAGATGTTCTCGAATCCGCCGCCGGCGCATCCGGCGATAATCCCCTGATCCACATACAGTTTTCCGCCGCGCACTTTATCCCGCAGGGAGAACGGCGTCTGGTCGCCCAGGCTCACTTTGGCGCGCGCCTCGCAGTCGGCCAGGATATCGTCCAGGTTCGCGTTCAGTTCCTCAATGGTATAGGCGTTGCTGGGATGGAACGGCATGGCAATCATGGGCTTGATCTCACTGAGATTTACCACGATCATTCCGTCATAATATGCCACGCTTCCCGGATTCAGTTCTTTATAATCCTGCTCCCTGCCATGGATCTCATAGAATTCCCGGATCGCCTCGTCCGTCTTCCAGATGGAGGACAGGCAGGTGGTCTCTGTGGTCATCACATCGATGCCGATACGGAAATCCGCGCTGAGTTTTTCCACGCCGTCGCCGATAAATTCCATCACTTTATTATTCACATAGCCGTTGGCAAATACCGCTTTGATGATGGCCAGCGCCACGTCCTGAGGGCCTACCCCCTTCATGGGTTCGCCGGTAAGGTACACACCCACCACGCCGGGCATGGGGATGTCATAGGTCTGGTTCAAAAGCTGCTTCACCAACTCCGGGCCGCCTTCGCCCATGGCCATGGTGCCCAGGGCTCCATAGCGGGTATGGCTGTCCGACCCCAGAATCATCTGGCCGCCGCCGGAGAGCATCTCACGGGCATACTGGTGGATCACCGCCTGATGGGGCGGCACATAGACGCCGCCGTATTTTTTCGCGCAGGTCAGTCCAAACATGTGGTCGTCTTCGTTGATAGTCCCGCCCACCGCGCAGAGGCTGTTGTGGCAGTTGGTCAGCACATAAGGCATGGGGAATTTCTCCAGTCCCGACGCCCGGGCCGTCTGGATGATGCCCACAAATGTAATGTCATGGGACGTCAGTTTGTCGAAACGGATCTGCAGCTTCTCCATATTGCCGGATGTGTTGTGCTGTTTCAGGATGCCGTAGGCAATCGTCTGCTTCTTCGCCTCTTCCCTGGACGGAACCTCCGCCATCTTTCCCGCCAGCACCTGCTGTGCATCCGGGGATTCCGGGATAATCTCAGTCCCGTTCAGCACATAAGCGCCGCCGTTATATAATTGAATCATACGCACCTCCAAAAAAATTTCAGTTCTGTATACAATTATACAATTTGCGGGTCATAAAAGCAACCAGAAAATACTGCCCGTCCCATCTTGGGAACGGGCAGTGTTACTGTTTACAGGTGCCCCGCAAACAGTAACCAGGCAGTATCTGTTTTCTAAAGGAATTCTTTTCTTCGCATTTTCCTATGAAACCTCCGCCGCCTCCGTATCACACGGAAACGCCACCGTCACTTTGAACAAATCTCCGTCCAGATAGATCTCAAACCTGCCGTTCTGTAGCTCGGTCAGATCCTTCGCGATGGCCAGCCCAAGGCCGCTGCCCTCCGTAGTGCGGGATTCGTCTCCTCTGGTGAACCGCTCTGTCAGCTCCTCCGCGGAAATGTTCAGCGGCTGTTCGGAAATATTTTTCATGGATATCACCGCCTCATCGCCATCCCGCCTCACGTCCAGGTACACCCTGGTATGGGGCATGGCGTACTTTTCCACATTCCGGTAAAGATTTTCGATGATTCTCCACAATCTGCGCCCGTCCGCCTTCACAAACAACGGTTCCTGCGGATAATCCGCCACGAACCGAAGCCCCCTGGACGAGAACCGTTCCTCGAATTCCCCGCTGGTCTGCATCAACAGTTCTTTTAAGTCGATGCGGGTGATCTGCAGCGTCACATTGCCGGAGCTGGCTCTGGAAGCTTCCACCAGATCCTCCGTCAGCTGTTTCAGCCGCTGGGATTTCTGATCCAGCACGCCCAGGTATTCCTCCGCCTTGGCATTGTGGATGGGTTCCCGCTTCATCAGGTCCACATAGTTGATGATCGAGGTCAGCGGCGTCTTCAGGTCGTGGGAAACATTGGTGATGAGATCCGCCTTCATGCGTTCGCTCTTCATCTGCTCCTGCACCGCGCTCCTCAGTCCTTCTCCCAGTTCGTTCACAGCCTCCGCCATCTGCCGGTTATCCCGAAAGAGGCGCTCCGTGGGGATCCTTGTCTCCTCCGTCCCCGTTTTCATGGCTTCCACTCCTTCCAGCAGCTTCTGCCGCTGGACGCCCTCCGCAATGAGAAGCGCCAGCACCGCCGCCTTCAGGATCAGCATCAGAGCCGTCTCCAGTCCGCCGGGGCCCTGGATCAGCCGGATCACCATCTGTGCCAGTTCGTAGGAGACAAAATAGATGGAGATACGGACCGCCACGTGCGCCCGCTCCAGAAGCACTGTGCCCATGCGCCGTACCGCCCATACCAGTGTGACAAGAAGGGCGGGTAACGTAATGATCCAGGCAATGGCCACTGCGCCCATGACCTTCACATAGGGCAGAATGGTCTGTGCCGCTTCTTCATAGGCCATCTGGCCTTTCTGGAACTGGTCTGTCACCGGAAACGCAGTATCCACAGCCACATATAGCTGGTACTCCCCTTCCAGATGCGCTCCGTTTCCTACCAGAAGCGTATGGGTATTGTAAGAGTAATAATCGCCCACATTCATCTGAGCCACGCTGGTGGAACGGCTGTCAAATGTATAATAGCTTTCAAAACCTTTAAAGTATGCTTCCAGTTCTTCCTGAGCGGCCGGTCCGGCCTGCAGGTCCGGTACATTCGTATACAGGTTGCGGCTTCCCAGATCCCAGAGGGCAAAACGCACATTGGTCGCGCCCTGATCCCAGGTCTTCAAGATCTGCTGGTACGCCGCCACATCCTTTTTCAGAAGATCCATGGCCTGCTGGATCTGGTCCACCAGTTCCTGGTATTCCTCCCCGCACTGGTTGGCGTATTCCTGGATGCTTCCGTAAAACAGCGGCTGGTACACTTCCTGCAGAACATTGTCCCTGACCGCAGCCCCTTTCAGGCTCCACTGGTACAGATCCCCCAGACGGTAGCAGATGCCGTCCTCTTTCTCCGCTTCCGGTATGCTGTCATAGACCGTCCTGCTGTCCAGATAATCCCGGATACGGATCACCCGATCCGGGTCATAGGTTCCTCCGCTTTCCATCCTGCTGATCCTGGATGCCGCGCCGATGGAGTCATAGACCGCGTCGGACGCCAGGCTCTGGAAATCCGTCGTCTCCAGGTACGCTTTCCCGTCCAGCACGTCCCTCCAGGTCTGGGGCGCATATTGATATCCGTCCCCTATATAGATCCCTGCCAGCAGGACTGCCAGCAGCGCCAGGTTGATTCCCAGGATGATGTTTCGGAAAATAGATTTTTTCTGTCTTCTTCTCATATTCGCTCCTGTTCCCGGTCAATCTTATAGCCCACGCCCCAGACCACTTTCAGGTATCTGGGGTCCTTCGGATTGATCTCGATTTTTTCCCGGATATGACGAATATGTACAGCCACGGTATTATCCCCGCCGATGGCTTCCTCGTTCCAGATCTTCTCGTAAATCTGGGCGATGGAGAACACCTTGCCGGGATTCTGCATCAGTAGCAGAAGAATCCGGTATTCGATGGGCGTCAGTTTTACCGGTTCCCCGTCCACGGTCACTTCCTTCTGGTCGTCGTCCACCACCAGGCCGCCGATCCGGAAAACAGAAGGACGGCTTTCTGAGATGGCTCCCAGCTGGGTGTAACGGCGGAGCAGCGACTTCACTCTTGCCGTCAGCTCCAGCGGATTAAAGGGCTTGGTAATATAATCGTCCGCCCCGATATTCAGTCCCAGGATCTTGTCCGTATCCTCCGATTTGGCAGACAGAAAGATGATGGGGATGCCGCTGGTCTCCCGAATCTTGACCGTCGCCCGGATGCCGTCCATATGGGGCATCATGATGTCCAGCAGCAGCAGATGCACCTCATGCTCCTG
The DNA here is from genome assembly GCA_944381625.1 of uncultured Lachnoclostridium sp. Classification (GTDB taxonomy): domain Bacteria; phylum Bacillota; class Clostridia; order Lachnospirales; family Lachnospiraceae; genus Hominiventricola. Next base: position 90,899 of record CALWLW010000012.1, on the reverse strand, counting down.
GAGCATGCGCACCGCCTCCAGGCCGTCGTATGCTTTCAGCACCGTGTAGCCTTCCTGGCTCAGATAGATTTCAATGGCGTCCACAATGGCCCGGTCGTCGTCGCAGACTAAAATGTTCATATTCGTCTCTCCTTTTCTGCCTATAGTTATATCATGATATTTTTAAGATGAAAGCTTCAAATTTCTTAAGATTCCTTTAAACCATCTTACAGGACTGCCGCCGGAAGGCCTCCGCCGCTGACGCGGGAGCCTGCCGGCGGCAGCCGTATGGTCAGGATATGAGATTTTCCGGGTTCAGGCATTCCAGTTCCGGAATGACGAATCTGCCGTCTTTGCGGATCAGTACGCCGTCAAACCAGATCTCCCCTCCGCCGTATTCCGGCCTCTGGATGCACACCAGATCCCAGTGAATCGACGAGGCGTTTCCGTTGGGGGCTTCTTCGTAGCAGTTTCCCGGCGTGAAATGGAACGAGCCCATGATCTTTTCATCAAACAGGGTATCTTTCATGGGTTTCAGGATATAAGGATTGACGCCGATGGCAAATTCTCCCACATAACGCGCTCCCTCGTCCGTGTCGAACACCTGATTGATCCGGACGCTGTCATTGGCCTCCGCCTTCACGATCCTGCCGTTTTCAAAGGTCAGGCGGATATTCTCGTAGGTAAATCCCTGATACACGGACGGGGTGTTATAGCTGAGTACGCCGTTTATGGAATCCCGCACCGGCGCCGTGTACACTTCCCCGTCCGGGATATTGCAGGTCCCGGCGCAGGGGATGGCCGGTATCCCTTTGATGGAAAAGGTCAGATCCGTCCCCGGCCCTTTGATCTGCACCTGGTCCGTACGTTCCATCAGTTCCACCAGGGGCTTCATGGCCTGGGCCATCCGGCTGTAGTCCAGACAGCACACCTGGAAATAAAAATCCTCGAAGGCCTCCGTGCTTGTCCCGTTCAGCTGCGCCATGGCGTCGTTGGGATAGCGCAGCACCACCCAGCGGGTCCTGGGCACCCTTATTCTGTGATGCACCGGCGTCATATAATACGTCTCATAGAGCGCCATCTTTTCCGCGGGCACGTCGGACAGTTCGGAGACGTTATCGCTTCCCCGCACCGCGATGTAGCAGTCCATGCGGGACATCTCCAGCGCGTCCACCTCCGCCATCAGTTCCATCTGTTCCTTCGTGCATTCCATCAGCTGCCTGCGCTGTACCTTCGGGTCCGTATAATGGATAAACGGCAGGCCGCCGGCGTTATATACGGCTTTTACCAGCTCTCCCGCCAGCTCCGCCGTGGCTGCTCCCGTGTAATGAATATAGACCTTATCACCTTTCTGAACCCGGCAGGAATAATTTACCAGGTTCCCCGCCAGTCTGCGGATTCTCTCATCCATATATGCTACCTCTCTTCCTATGGCAGATACGTAAAGAACAGATTCCCGGCGGCCTCAAACATCGCCGTACTGTCGTTCATCCCTGCCCTGCCCAGGCTCTCCTGTCCTGGTTCGTAATATATGATATTCTGCGGATCATAACCCACGATCAGCACCGCTGATCCGGTATCCGTCACCGCCATCACCGGCGCGCCCGCGCTGATGTAATAAAGCACCTGATCCAGACTGCAGCCGGACAGCAGGCTGCAGCGATCTCCCAGTTCGTCCCTGCAGATCTCCCAGACTGCTTTTCCCGCATCCAGCGCTCCCTGCACATCCGCATAGATCTGCTGCTGACGCAGCAGAAGCTGCAGGCATTGAGTAATACTGTCTCCCGTAACCTCTATGGTTCCCGGATCTTCAAACCCGCTGATCTGGGTACGCGTGGCCTGGGCGCCTCTCTCCCAGAAACATACGCTGCCGTTCCTCCATACACTTCCCATCTCTTCGTCAGCATACTGCACCGCCTCTGTCAGCGTCTCAAACCCGGACGCCTCACCCGAAAACGAATAGGCCAGATAGAATTCCCGTCCAGACGGCTCCACCTCCAGCGTGCGGTCATCTTCGTACAGCACCAGACGCACTCTGGGCTGCCTCATGGCTCCGCTCTTTAGCGTTCCCGAATAATCAAAACCATATTCATTCCTTCTGGTCTCGTCTTCTTTTACCGAGAGCGTCAGCTGCTCGTCTTCCGTCTCGCTGATATAGGTGATGGGTTCCGGGCGCGCCTCCACATAGGAACCGTCCGCCTCCCTGCTCACGCATTCCAGGTCGATCCGGTTTTCCACGATCGTAACGCCGGTCACATATTTCCCCCTGGACGTGTAATTAAACTCCCTTACTTCGTTCCCGGAATGATCCCGAAGCACCACCCGGTACATGGGCACGGTCTCTTCCCCGGCCAGGTTGGAGGAGATATCCGCGGCGTACGCCGTACCATAGATAAAATCTTCATCCATAAAGCCAAGGGCGCACAGCACCTCGCCGGACTCCGCGGGGATCTCCCGGATGGTTCCCGATTCCACATCCAGCAGGCTGATGGAAGCGCCTCCATCCGTTGTCCATGCGGCCAGACTCCTGTCCGAAGAAATCTTCAGGTCGTCTTCCGATACATTTTCCGCCAGAATCTGCACGGAACAGTCCGCAAGATTGATCCGCAGAATCTGCCCGCCGTAGGACAGCCACGCCGTACCGCTGCCGTTTTCCATGGAAAGCGCGCCCAGCTCTTCCTTCACCGCCTGGAAAGGCTGGCTGCCGGGCAGGAAAAACTGTTCCTCCACCGTATTGAGAAGCGCGTCGTAATGACAGAGCAGCACGCCGCACCTTCCCTCATACTGCCCCCGGTTCATATAACCATAGATCAGGAAATCCATACTGCCGGAATCTTCCACACTCAGAATACGGAAGTCATGGGCCTCGTAAAATCCCCTCTCGTCTTCCCCGTCCTGGAAGCCGTAGACCAGGCTCAGGCGGTTCTGTCCGAAATCGTAAGACCAGAGCTGCCCCTGCTGTACAAATCCGATAACATTTTCTTCCGCGTTTTTCAGCCAGTTGACCTCCCTGCTTTGGATGCCCATCTGGATGCGTCCATCTTCCACCAGCTGACTCCCCGGCTGGAAGATCCGGTCCGCGGTCCGCTCATATGCCAGCAGGTACATCCGTGTGCCGGTGTACCGCACCCGGTACGCTTCCTCCACCTGATAGGATTCGCCCGACTGCGTGTTCCGGACCTGGTACTGAAGCAGAAAGGACGCCACGTCGCCGCTGACCCCTGTGAATGTGAGCTCCGGCTCTGTACTCCTCTCCACCGGCATGTCCCCCCAGGTCATGGGGCCGGTTCTGGAATGGATATTCACATAGCCCAGGCTGGACCCGTCCATGGAATTATTGCTTTCCAGATAAGGCAGAATATAATCCATGTCTTTCTGCAGAATCCGATTATGGAACTCCAGGGCAAAATCCACGCATTCCTGAATATGGTTCTCACCCAGATAACTCAGCTGGGCATAGTACCGGACCGTGCCGTGCTCATGGGTCTCCACATTCAGGAGAAGCAGGTACAGCTCCCCTTCTTCCAGCAGGTCTTTCAGTTCCACGGAAAAATGCAGATAACGCCCGTCGTCCTCGCCCTGGAGGTTCTCCCCGCTCTCAATCAGCCGGCTCATATCCAGGGTACGCACCTCGTAGGAGACCTGCTCGATCTCCGCATTGTATTTTTCCACAGCCAGTCCAAGCAGATGATCCTCCGCGATCCCAATGACCGAATCTTTCATGTAGCTGCCGTCCATCTCCTCCACGTAGCCGTGCATCTCATTGAACAGCTGCCCGTCTTTCTGGGCAAAAGCCACAGGCAGAGTCGCCTCTGCCATTGTCGTGGTCATATCTCTGTTTCCCATACGGGTGACGTAGCTCATACACCCGGCGCCTGCCAGAAAACACAGCAGTACAACGCCATATCTGATAATCCATTTTTTCATATATATTAATCCCGCTCCATAATCTAAAATAATGCACACCGCCTGACGCCTCCATGATACCTGGCGGCAGGTTATGTGCATATTCTAGCAATCTTTTCCCGGAAGGTCAATATAGGATGCCTCGTATGGGTCACCCGGCGTTCTGCCAGGGGCACAGGAACCGGCCTCGCTATCCTGTCCGTTTTTTCTTTCTCCTTCTTAACATCTCCTGCAGGAGCAGCACGCCGATCAGATCCTGCATCTGTTCCCACTGGGGCCTGGGCTCCTCAAAATTTTCCTGTGCCAGCGCGGCCTGCCACACGGCTTTGGCCTGGTGCAGAAGGGAGAGGCGGTCGGGATATTCGTCATACATCATGCTTCCCGGATATTCCAGGCGGCCGCACACTTCTTCCACGTACGGCTGCAGGCGGCGCGCCATGATCGGGTAGAGTTCCTGCAGGCGGCGGCTGTCCATCTCGTCCTCCATGCGTTCCGGCGAATTCCACAGGTTCCAACAGTTCAGTCTGGTGCCGTAAGGATACAGCCACGGATACATCCGCCCCTGCGGAGTAAACATCGCCCCCTGATCCATATAATAGGGATTCCATTCTCCTTGATTCCTCATGGATTCCACTCCGTTTCCTTTTCTTCTATATATTACCTATATGCAGGAGGCTGTATACTGGTTCTGGGGAAATTAAAAAAGGGAAAATCGATTTGCCTGGAAACGCAGCAGGGAGTATAATTCTCCTTGTGTATGAATGCGTTTATGAGCATGATTCAGATTGGAGACTCTTCTATGCTGTATTTTGAGAACGACTACTGCGAAGGCGCCCACGAGGTCATCCTTCAAAAACTTTTGGAAACTAATATGGAGAAACTGCCCGGATACGGGGCGGACCGGTACAGTGCATCTGCAAAAGAAAAAATCCGAACAGCCCTGGACTGTCCGGACGCGGATATCTTTTTCCTGGTGGGCGGGACGCAGACCAACGCCGTGGTCATCGGCTCGCTGCTCAGGCGCTATGAAGGCGTGCTCTGCGCCTCCACCGGACATATCGCCTCCCATGAGGCAGGAGCCATCGAATATACCGGCCACAAAGTGCTCCCCCTTCCACACGAAGATGGAAAAGTGTCCGCCGAAGCGGTAAAAAATTATCTGGAGACCTTTTACGGAGACGGAAACCATGAGCACATGGTCTTTCCGGGCATGCTCTATATCTCCCATCCCACCGAATACGGGACGCTGTATACCAGGGAAGAACTGGCGGCGCTTTCCGCTGTGTGCAGGCAATTCGCCATCCCCCTCTATCTGGACGGGGCAAGGCTCGGTTACGCACTGGCCTGCCCGTCTTCCGACGTAACGCTCCCGGACATTGCCCGCTTCACAGACGTCTTTTACATCGGAGGCACCAAAGCAGGCGCTCTGTGCGGCGAGGCCGTCGTCTTCCCCCGGAAGGCCCCGGCCCACTTCCTGACCATGGTCAAACAGCAGGGTGCGCTCCTGGCCAAAGGGCGTCTCCTGGGCGTCCAGTTCGATACGCTGTTCACCAAAGATCTGTACCGGCGCATCTGCAAAAACGCCATTGATACCGCCGCCCGATTAAAAGAAGCACTGCTGGAGAAAGGATACCGCCTTCTGCTGGATTCCCCCACCAACCAGATCTTCCTCATACTGGATAACCAGAAAATGGAAGAACTGGGGCAATGGGTAAAGTTCAGCTTCTGGGAAGCTTATGACGAGACCCATACGGTGGTACGACTCGCCACAAGCTGGGCCACCCGGATGTGCGATGTGGAGGAACTGATCCGGCGGCTGTAGCAGGGCCTTCCCCTCACCGCTGTCCGTCCACCACCAGGATCTCGTCCATACGCACCTGGAAAATCACGGACAGCGCCACCAGATTGTCAATGGTGGGCATCGCCGTCCCGTGCTGCCATTTGTAGATGGCCTGCGGGGTGGCGAATCCAAACAGCGCCTGTAAATCCTTTACAGACAGGTCTGCCTGCTCCCGCAGTCTTACAATATTCTGGCCTGTTCTGACCATGTCTACCATAGGTAAATCTGTCATTATCCTTTCCTCCTCTCCGGCCCCGGGCCGGAGAACCGGCCTAGGTTGCCTTGAAATTATAAATCGGTTTCATCACATCGATAATGTCCACAGACTCACCGATCACATCGATAATATCCTCCAGGGATTTATATGCCATGGGCGCTTCGTCCAATGTCTCCTCACATACGGAGGTCGTATAGACGCCCTTCATCTTTTCCCGGTATTCCTCCATGCTCAGTTTCGCTTTCGCCGTAGTCCGGGACATGATGCGGCCCGCTCCGTGGGGCGCGGAATCGTTCCATTCCGGATTTCCCCTGCCCACTGCCAGGATGCTTCCGTCGCACATATTGATGGGGATCAGGACTTTCTCCCCCTTGTGCGCCGCAATGGCTCCTTTCCGCAGGATCATCTCTTCCGTGTCAATGTAGTTGTGGATGGTGTGGAACGCGCCGCTTCCGCACAGTCCGGTCCGCTCCAGCAGGACTTCCGCGATTTTCTCCCGGTTCCTGCGGGCAAATTCCTGGCAGATCTCCACATCCGCCAGATAGTCTTGCAGGTATTCTCCATATAAGAAACATAAATCCTCCGGGACCGTCAGTTCTTTCTCCTCCCACTGAATCTTCGCCAGAGCCTCCTGGATCTCTTTTCTGCGCCCTGCCTCCTTATATTCCCGGATGAGCGCGTCCCTCTTTTTAAAGTAGTCCTCTTTTCCTTTGTTCAGATCTACTGCCAGCTTTTGGTAGATCTGCGCCACCTGTTTTCCCAGGTTGCGGCTGCCAGTGTGGATCACCAGGTAACGGGTTCCATCCTTCGCCTCGTCGATCTCTATAAAATGGTTCCCGCCGCCCAGCGTGCCCAGGCTCCGCTCCAGGCGCTTGGTATCCCTCAGCCCCCGGTAGCACCGCAGTCTCATCAGGTCAAACCGCTCCTGTCTCCCGTCCCACACATTCATGCCCGACGGCACGTAGTGGGCCGCCTCGTCTACCTTTGCAAAATCGATCTCTCCTTTTCCCAGGCAGACCGTATACATTCCGCATCCAATATCCACGCCCACCACGTTGGGCACGGCTTTATCGTGAACCGTCATCGTCGTGCCGATGGTGCAGCCTTTTCCGGCGTGGACGTCCGGCATGATCCTGATCCGGCTGCCCCTTGTGAACTCATAATCGCACATTCTCTGGATCTGCTCTATGGCCTCCGGCTCCACGGTTCTGGCGTAGCAGACCGCCGTATTTACTTTTCCTCTGATCTCAAACATGGTTCCCCTCCTTTCCATCTGCCATGTTCCTGGAATCTTCTGAAATTAAGGCATAAAAAGAATCCTGCCTCACAGGGTTTGCCGCCTGCGGCGGGGTGCCTGTGCAGCATCATTCTTTACCGCCGCAGCGTGGTCTCTCCCGGCGGTTTCCTGTAGAACAAGAAAACCGCCTGTCTTCCTGCACAGAATAGACAAGCGGTTCCTGAAATACAGATTCAGATATCATAACAGGCCATCTTCGACTACGGCCAATTCCATCCCCGTCTTATCCAAAATGTGCACGCGAAAGCAAAGCCCTGTCTTTTTTCCAGCGCTTTCTCACAACTCTCACTTATCAGATAACATAGGGTTCTGTTGGTCTTCATCGCTATGGCCTCCTTTCCTGCCTTTTTACGCGTTCATTATAGCACACCGGATCGCTCCTGTCATTATACTTGTGGTATAATGAGCACATAGTGCGAATTATATCATCGCGCATACCGGTTTCTGCGCCTGCCGCAGAAATCCGGGCGCATCCGCCGGAGGCAGCATATCTGCGGAGCAGATATGGTATAAATCTGAATCCTCTTGAAGATCCCCTGGCCCTGAGATATAATAAATTATCTTTTTCAGATATTTTCCATATCAATTTAGTTGTCAACTACGATTCAGGGGGAATACATATGCGATGCAGCATCATCCCTGCCCATGACGCTCCCATCTATATGCGTCTGGATCTTTGACAAACCGAAACAAAAATTCCGGAGGTGATCGCCATATGAATCCATGCTTTATCCAGGCCGTCTCCATTGACTGGAGCAAAATCCCGGAGCATTCCTATCTCAGGGAAATCTCCGCCCTTCAGTCTTTTGAAGAACTGGAATTTCCAGAACACATCACGTTTTTCGCCGGAGAAAACGGCACCGGCAAATCCACTCTGCTGGAGGCCATTGCTGTGGCCTACGGTTTCAACGCCGAGGGCGGAACCAGGAATTACCGTTTCAGCACCTACGACGACGTGTCGGAACTGAGCCGGGCAATCCGTATGAAGAAAGGCTTCCGCCGTCCGCGCTCCAGTTATTTCTTCCGGGCGGAGAGCTTTTTCAACGTGGCCAGCCAGGCGGAGGAATACCGGGACGGCACGAACAAAGAAATCTACTACGCCCGTTACGGCGGCAAATCCCTGCATGAGCAGTCCCATGGCGAAAGTTTCCTGTCCTATTTCCAGTCCTTTGACCAGGAAGGACTCTTCCTCATGGACGAGCCAGAAGCGGCGCTGTCTCCGCAAAGGCAGCTCTCCCTGTTCATACAGATGGCTAAAATGGCGCAGCGCGGTTCCCAGTTCCTCGTCGCCACCCACTCCCCGATCCTTCTTGGCATCCCGGACGCCCGGATCCTCTCCTTTGACGGTGGAAGCATCCATCCATGCCGCTACGAGGACACGGAAAGCTACCAGGTGACCGAGCTGTTTATCAATAACCGGGAGATTTTGACGCAGAGACTGTTGGAGGAGGACAGACCTCTCAGAACATAGCCAGAAGAAACGGCATGACCATTGCGAGACAGACTGTGAAACATTATGATCATATGGATCTGCCCCATCTGGTGTCCTGTGAGGAAAATTTCTTAAAGGGAAAAAAATAGGACGCCGTCGCAACGCCGCCCCGTACAAAAACTGCTATGCAGTTTTTTGATGTTGATTTTATTGTAGAAAATCTTTCTACAAAAGTCAACGGTCTGAATAATATTTCTTTTGAAATAATTTAGCAAAACCCTTGGATAATTTTACATGCAAACTCATAATTGCTCCTGATAAGTTCATTTTTCTCAAAAAACCCTTTCTTTTCCGGCATCCTGACAAAAAACAAACGTTTAAGTTCTTTGATTCTATGATACTTAACTTTTTCTGTAACAACTTGATTATACAAATATACCATTGTTACAAATTCCAGCATAGGCCTGCAAGACAGTTTCTTTTGTCTTTGCGAAGTTGTAATAAAAGGAATTTCTTTTACTGCCTCTCGGATCTGTCGGGGAGGCATGGAAGTTCCGTGGCGCAGATTAGCTAAAATGCAATTATTGTGAGCCGTTCCATTTCTCAAGCTTCTTACAAGATTAATTAACGCCGTCGGGATCTGTCCTGATTTTCCTTGATAATAAAATTCATATAAGTACAAAAAATCTCCAAATGTTAATATTTCACACAAAACCCATACAGGGCAGTCGTCATAGGCGACTATTTTACGGTCATATTTGTTCTTTTTGGAATTGAACACATTATGTATCGTAAAATACTTGCAAATTAAATCTCCTGTAAAAGGGGACGCAGCTGCAGCCTCCAGCTTGGATACAACAAACGGATTCTTAGAAAGAAACGCTTCAACGATATCATATCCATTTGACAAATTATCTTCTCCTATATCCCGGATCAATTTCACCTTCAGCGCTTGTTCGATGTCTATACACATTCTTGAAACCAGGAACCGAAAATGCATATCTATTGTGGACAGTTCCTGCAAATATGCAAAATCTAGTTCTATATATTTTCCTTTGTTTGTACCTTGCAGATATTTTTGATAATTTTGGCGGTAGGAGGCTGTTCTCATATAGTTATTTACATTTGTAAGATACTCCTCTGCCTTCTCCTCTGTTACATATTTAAATGTTATTCCTTTATCATCCCGCATTTTTCTAACAAGCTGGTTTGATGTCAGCATTGGTTTTTCTATTCTGTTGCTCATATACCTCCATTCCTATAGTGTTTCTAAATTCCGTCACTCCGCATTGCTCGCCGCGATCTTCACCCTGCTCCACAGATCCCCGATCACCTTCCTGGTCTCCTCGTTGTATACGAAGACCTCGTCGCTGGGATTGTCCGTCCTTGGAATATAGGCGTTGATCCCTTCATAGTCCCCGCCCTCGCCGGACAGGACGTCCATCACTTCCTGATTGGCGGATGTGTAGCCCACATAGCTGGAATTATCGTATGCGCCGTCATAGTCGCTGGCATAATTGATGAACGCATGAGCCAGCTCCACGTTGCGGGCGTTCGCGGGGATCACCATGGCATCGGACCACAGATTCGTCCCGGTGTCCGGCATATAGTAGCCCATATCTTCATTTTCCGCCATGACATAGGTGGCGTCCCCGGAGTAAATCAGGCCCAGCGCCTTCCTTCCCTGCGCCATATTGTCGATGATCTCGTCAGTGACAATCTCCGGCTCCATGGTCTGCACGCACTGCACCAGCCAATCATAGGCCTCCTGCAGTTCCTCCTGGCTGTCCGTGTTCATGGAATAGCCCAGCGCCTTCAGCGCCATCATGAAAGAATCCCGTTCTGAATCATACAGGTAGATATCCCCCTTGTATTTCTCGTCCAGGAAAATATTGTAGCCTTCCCGCTCCAGATCTGCCACATCCACCTTCGTTTTGTCATAGACGATTCCCACCGTGCCCCAGAAATAGGGGATGGAATACTCGTTGTCCGGATCATAGGGCAGTCCCTTCACCGCGTCGGACAGCTTGTCCAGACAGTCCAGCCTGCTCTTGTCCAGCTTCTGCAAAAGATCCTCTTCGATCAGCCGCTGGATCATATAGTCGCTGGGAACCAGGATATCGTAAGATTCCCCGTTGGCCACCCGGATATACATCTGCTCGTTGGAATCAAAATTGTCCATCACCACCGAGGCGCCGGTCTCTTCCTCAAAATCGCGGATGATATTTTCTCCTGTATATTCACCCCAGTTGTAGATGTGGAGTGTCTGCCCCTCATAGGGGCGGTCCAGCGCGCCGCTGCCAAACTGCAGGAAACATACGGCCAGCACGGCCAACACTGCCCCGGCAGCAACAGGGATCCAGGTTCTTCTATGCTCCACTTCCACCCGGCCGGTCCTCCTGGCGGCAAGTACAGGCGCCAGGTTAACCGCCACAAGCACGATGGTAATGATCACCACCACCAGCGTGGATATGGCGTTGATGCTGGGATTGACGCGCTTGCTCATGGTATACACCATGATGCTCAGATTCTTCACGCCCCGCCCCGTCACAAAATAGGAAATGATAAAATCATCCACCGACATGGTAAATGCGATCAGCGCTCCGGAGACGATGCCCGGCATGATCTGCGGGACGATCACCTTCGTCATGGCCTGCCACGGCGTGGCTCCCAGGTCCATGGCCGCATCCGCCAGATTGGGGTCCAGAGACCGGATCTTGGGCATGACGGACAGCATCACGTACGGGATACAGAAAGCGATATGGGCCAGCAACATGGTCACATATCCCTTTTCCACCTTGAACGTGATAAACAGCAGCATCAGCCCGATGGCCGTCACGATCTCCGGGTTCATAAGCGGCAGATTGTTCACCTGCTCCATCACATCGCGGACAATCTTCCGGGACTTGCTCAGGCCGATGGCCGCGATGGTTCCCGCCACCGTGGAGACGGACGTGGCCAGCAGAGCTACGCTGAAGGTGGTATAAAGCGCCTCCATCATGTCCCCCGACTCCAGCATGTGCCGGTACCAGCGCAGGGAAAAACCGGAGAACACCGTCAGGGATTTCCCCTCATTAAAAGAAAAGACAATCATATATAAAATCGGCAGATAGAAAAATACAACCGCCAGAATCATCAGGAATCTTCCCAATGGCCGTTTTCCTTTTTTCATGCGGTCACTCCTCCTTTCCGCCCTGGTTGCGGACCTCGATCCGGTGCACGGCCATCATCAGAAGCATCATAATTACCGCCATGATCATGGAAACCGCGCTTCCAAAATTCCACTCGCCCACTGTGATGAACTGGTTCTCAATCATGTTTCCAATGAGGAAATACTGGCCGCCTCCCAGCAGCTTGGGGATGAAGAACGAACTCACCGCGGGCAGGAATACCAGCGTGATCCCGTTGATCACGCCCGGCAGGGACAGAGGCAGGATCACCCTCTGAAATGTCTGCCTTGGGTTCGCCCCCAGATCCGCGCTGGCCTCCAGTAAAGAGTGATCCATCTTGCTCAACGACGTCTGAATCTGCAGGATCATAAACGGCAGGAAATTATACACCATACCCAGAAGCACGGCCCCCTCCGTGTACAAAAGCTCCACATCCCCCAGACCAAAGAGTCCCAGAATCCGCTGGATCAGGCCGCCCTCGCTCAGCAGGCCGATCCAGGCGTAGGTACGCACCAGCATATTGATCCACATGGGGATGGTGATGCAGAGAATCAGGATATTCTGGAGCCTTTCTGCGCTGCGGGCGATAAAATACGCAATGGGATACCCCAGAAACAGGCAGATCAGCGTCGTCTTTACCGCGATCAGCAGAGATCTCCAGAGGATCAGAAGGAAATCCGGGTCTGTAAAAAACCGGACATAATGGTTCAACGTAAAAGAAAACGGAATGATGCTGTTTCCCTGTTCCATGACAGAATACACGGCGATCAGCGCCATGGGGAGCACCAGCATCAAAGCCGCCCATACAAGGTAGGGCAGCGCAAGCTGTGCAAATCGTTTCATTCTCCGTACACCCCCCTGGACATCACGTGAATATCCTCCGGGAAGAAGGTCAGGCCCACCTGGCGTCCCTCCTCCGTATAGTCCGTCGTATGGATCTTGAACTCCCGTCCGGTCGTCCAGAACGTGATCCGGTACACTCCTTCCTTCACCTGGTCAGGCTCGAAATCATAATCCACGCTGATATCGATACTCTGGTTCTCATCGCTCAGCTTCCAGCCCTGGGCGTTGGCCCACGTCTTCAGATCCGTATCCAGGGCCTGGGACTCGGTGATCTCATCCACAGTTTTGAAGAAATTGAACGCCATGATGCCCTCGTTGGCCTTCTCATTTTTCACAAAGGGCTGATCCACCACAAAGATGGTGCGCTCAATCTTCGTGCCTTTGGCCGTGGAAAATACCACCGGATACTGCCCCTCCTTCTGGTCTATCTCATATTCCACCTTGGAAATGGAGATAAACTCGTCCCGCTTCGGATCCCAGGCCTGGGCGTTGGACAGGGCAATGATCTCCTTCTCGTCCAGCTCGCCTACGTCGTCCACATCCACATAGAAGTCATTGGCGCTGATCATCTCGCTTCCGTCCTCACTGCTCACATCCTGATTGCGGATCACACGCATATCCACCGTAACGCTGGTACCCGGCACCGTCTCCACGATAATCTCATAATGCACGCCTTTGAACAGGACGCTGAGCACTTCTCCTGTCATCTTTCCTTCTGCTGCGTCCACAATGTCGATGTCCTCCGGCCGGATCACCACGTCCACCGGCTCATCCTTTTTAAATCCAAAGTCCACGCAGTCAAAGGTCATATCGTCAAAGCAAACCTTATAATCCTCCGGCATGGTGCCCGGAAGAATATTGCTCTCGCCGATGAAATTGGCCACAAACCGGTTCACCGGCTCATTGTAGATCTCCTCCGGCGCGCCCACCTGCTGGATCTCCCCGTTGTTCATGACCACGATCTTGTCCGACATGGTCAGCGCTTCCTCCTGATCGTGGGTGACGAAGATGAAGGTGATGCCCACCTCCTGCTGAATCCGTTTCAGCTCATACTGCATCTCCTTGCGCAGCTTCAGGTCCAGCGCCGCCAGCGGCTCGTCCAGAAGCAGCACCTTCGGCTCGTTTACCAGCGCCCTGGCAATCGCCACACGCTGCTGCTGCCCGCCGGACAGCAGGGTGGTATTTTTATTCTCGTATCCTTCCAGGCCGATCAGTTTCAGCATCTTCATCACCTTCTGGTCGATGATGTCCTTGCCCACCTTCTTGATCTTCAGCCCAAAGGCAATATTTTCATAGACGCTCAGGTGCGGAAACAGCGCATATTTCTGGAATACCGTATTCAGCTCCCTCTCATACGGCGGCTTGTCGCTGATCTCCTCTCCGTCGAAGATCACCTGCCCTTCGTCCGCATCCAGAAATCCTCCCAGGATGCGCAGAAGCGTCGTCTTCCCGCATCCGCTGGGGCCGAGAAGCGTCACAAATTCATTTTCATATATATCCAGATTGACCCCTTTGAGAACAATCTGGCCGTCAAAGTTCTTCACAATATTCCGGAATTCCACCAGTTTCTTCGCCATATCCTGCTCCTTTCAAAACACTTTCTCTTTTGTAGGTATCCCTGTCCCTCCGCAGTTTCTACCGTCTTATTCTATCCTATCCTGGCGCAGATTACAACGGTGGACAAGCGGATTGACAACGAAGCGTTCAGGACGTATGCTGAACCTGTCAGGATTTATAACATACTGGATGATAAAAAACACAAGAGGTGAAATATCCATGATCGAAGTCTTATTCGGAGAAAGTGAAGCCGGTTCCATGAAATGCGCCAAGAGCCGCAGGAATCTGTGCCGGTCGGACGGCCCTGTCGCTGTGATCGGGACGCCGCCCGCCCATATACGAACTCCGCAGGAATGGATTCCGGTTCCCGGCGATCCTTCGGAAGTGGTCGCCCTTCCCTATATGCTGGACATGGGAGACATCCGGCGTCCCGCCGACAGCGATGGCCGGCTGGAGTTTCTGCTGGCTCTGCACACGCAGAATGCCTGGAGCGATTCCCCTTCCTTCCGGGAAGATGTAAGGGAAGAGATTCGTCAGAGTTTTCAGGAATACCGCCGCCTCCTCTCCCTTCTGGATACCCGGAGAGAAATCCGTATCTGGTACAGCCAGGCGCCCTATGCCCTGTGCGGTTTCTGCTGGCTCTGCCGGGAGCTGTACCATACAGACTGTACCATCCATACCGTTGAACTGCCCCTCTTCCAGCAGGAGGCTCACACACTGCAGAAATTCCGAAACTGGGGAGAAGTAAACCATACACAGTTCGGCACTTTTTTGTCTTTCCAGAAAACACTTACGAAACTGGAACGGAATATGTACGCGCAAACCTGGGAAATGTTAAAAGAAGACAACAGTCCGCTGCGGGCTGTCATAAACGGGGAACTGACCGGAGTGCCGGAAGACTTTTATGATTTCCTTATTCGAAAGGCACTGACAGCATCCCCCATTAAAGAAGCCCGGCTCATTGGAAACATACTGGGCAAATACCCCGTTCTTCTAAATGACGGCTGGTACGCCGCAAGGATCGAGCACATGATCCAGGCCGGAGAGATCCGCATTCTGGAAAACTCGCCAAAAAAGTATGCGAGAATCATCTGCCGGGGCTAAGTGCTGTCGATGGCACAAATTTGAATATTTCAGGAGTTTGTGCTATGGATGGCATAAACTTTCGAGATAATTATATGGATACCCAAGGAGGAAATCACATTGAAAATCGAACACATTGCACTCTACGTCAACGACCTGGAAGCCGCGAAGGACTTTTTTATCCAATACTTCCAGGCCAGTTCCAACGACATGTATCACAACACAAAGACCGGGTTCCGGTCGTACTTTCTGTCCTTTGAGGACGGAGCGCGGCTGGAGATCATGAACAAACCGAACATGCTGGACGCCGAAAAAGACGCGGCCAGAACCGGCTATATCCATCTGGCCTTCAGCGTGGGCAGCCCTGAAGCGGTGAACAGCCTCACCGCCAGGCTGAAAGCCGACGGCTATGAGGTCATGAGCGGCCCCCGTACCACCGGCGACGGTTATTATGAAAGCTGTGTTGTGGGATTTGAGGGGAATCTCGTTGAGATTACTGTATAAAGTTCATGGGCGGACGAGATCTTACATGAAATCTCGTCCGCCCATGTATGGAACTATCTATGTTCCGACAGCCCCGGTATCTTATGTGTCTTATATCTCTTACGCTTCTTCGGCCGCATACGCCGCCTGTTTTTCTTTGTAATGATGCGCGTCCTCCAGCATCATATCCTTTACCTTCATCAGCCGGATCTGGGTGGAACGCTCGTTCTCGTCCAGCTTCATGGTGATATATTTGATATTGGCCTGCGCCTCCGGTATGATCACGTGCTCCAGCGCGTTCACGCGGCGGCGGGTTTTCTCGATCTCAGACGCCATCAGCTGGCACGCCTTCTCTGTCTCTGCCAGGCGCAGCATATCCGGCAGAATATCCGCCAGAGATTTTACCGCGCCGTCCAGATCGCTGGACGTAAACGCGAATCCATAAGAATAGATATCGTTCTCGTCCGCCGTCCTGGTCCGGTATTCCAGCACCGGGATATCCACGCTCATCACATTCTTGCTGCCGATATCCAGATAGACCTCCTGTTTGGGAGCCATCAGAGCTGTGTGCAGCGCCTGCTCCGACATGGCGGCCCTGGCCACGACAAAATTCTTGTTGGCGTTCTGGATCCCTTCCTCCACGCGCCTGCGCAGGGCCATATTTTCACGGACCAGCTCCAGGAACTGGCGCATCAGCTCATCCCGCTTGTCTTTCAGGAGCTTGTGCCCTTTCGTGGCCGTCGCCAGCTTCTTTTTCTGGCGGCTCAGCTCCATACGGGTAGGGTTCACCTGTTTGGATGCCAAGTGCAGTCACCTCTTTCCCTTATGCTTTTCCGTAATACTGATCCAGGAACTTTTCGTCGATACGTTTCAGCTCGCTTCTGGGCAGGATCGACAGCAGTTTCCATCCGATCTCCAGCGTCTCCTCAATGCTGCGGTCTGCCTGGAAGCCCTGGGATACATACTCCTTCTCGAACTCATCCGCGAATTTCGCATAGATCAGGTCAATGTCGGACAGCGCCGCTTCGCCCAGGATCGTCATCAGCTCCTTGGCGTCTTTACCTCTCGCGTACGCAGCAAACAGCTGGTTCATGGTGTTGGAGTGATCCGCGCGGGTCTTGCCCTCACCGATTCCCTTATCTTTCAGACGGGACAGGGACGGCAGTACGTCGATGGGCGGATTCACGCCCTTGCGGTACAGCTCCCTGCTCAGGATGATCTGTCCCTCCGTGATATATCCGGTCAGGTCGGGGATGGGATGAGTCTTATCATCCTCCGGCATGGTCAGGATCGGGATCATGGTGATCGATCCTTCTTTACCCCTCTGTCTTCCGGCGCGCTCATAGATCGCCGCCAGGCTGGTGTACATATATCCCGGATAGCCGCGGCGTCCCGGCACTTCCTTGCGGGCCGCGGACACCTCGCGGAGCGCGTCCGCGTAGTTGGTGATATCCGTCAGAATAACCAGCACATGCATATCCTTGTCAAAGGCCAGGTACTCGGCCGCCGTCAGCGCCATCTGCGGCGTGGCGATACGCTCCACCGCCGGGTCGTTGGCCAGGTTCATAAACAGCACCGTACGGTCGATGGCTCCGGTCTCACGGAAGCTCTCCACAAAATAGTTGGATTCCTCGAACGTGATACCCATGGCCGCAAATACCACGGCGAATTTCTCGTCCTTGCCGCGCACCTTCGCCTGTCTGGCGATCTGCGCCGCCAGCTGCGCGTGGGGCAGGCCGGACATGGAGAAGATCGGCAGCTTCTGTCCGCGCACCAGCGTGTTCAGCCCGTCGATGGCCGAGATTCCGGTCTGGATAAACTCGTTGGGATAGCTCCGCGCCGCCGGGTTCATGGGCAGGCCGTTGATATCCATTCTTTTCTCCGGCAGGATCTCCGGTCCGTCGTCCGCCGGACGGCCCATACCGTCGAACACGCGGCCCAGCATGTCTTCCGACACGCCCAGCTCCATGCCTCTTCCCAGGAAGCGCACCTTGCTGTTGGACAGGTTGATACCGGTGGAATTTTCAAAAAGCTGAACCAGCGCGTTGGTACCGTCCACTTCCAGTACCTTGCAGCGGCGGGTCTCCCCATTTGCCAGCTCGATCTCTCCCAGTTCGTCGAAGGTCACGCCCTCAACGCCCTGCACCAGCATCAAAGGACCGGCCACTTCCTGTATGGTTCTATATTCTTTCGGCATTTACTGGTCCTCCTTTCCGCATGCTTCCCTGATCTGAACCTCCAGCGTATTCATCACATTCTCATACTCTTTGTCCAGGTTCTCTTCCAGCGTATATTTGAAACGTCCGATCTGCTCGCGGACCGGCAGGTTGATCAGATCCTGAACCCGCGCGCCGTTCTGCAGGGCTTCGTTTGCTTTGTCATAATAAGCCAGCACCAGCTTCATCATCAGGAGCTGTTTCTTCAGGGACGTGTACGTGTCCACCTCATGGAAGGAGTTCTGATGGAGGAAGTCCTCGCGGATGGAGCGGGCGGCTTCCATCTTCAGCCGGTCAGGCGCGGACAGCGCGTCCATACCCACCATCTGCACGATCTCATCCAGTTCCGCCTCTTCCTGAAGCAGACTCATCATCTCCTGACGGTCCGCCATCCATTCCTCGGACACATTCTGGTCAAACCATCCGGAGATATTGTCCAGATACTGGGAATAGCTGGTCAGCCAGTTGATGGCCGGGAAATGGCGCTTATACGCCAGGTTGGAATCCAGTCCCCAGAACACCTTCACAATACGCAGCGTCGCCTGGGACACCGGTTCGGAGATATCGCCTCCGGGCGGGGACACGGCTCCGATCACGGACAGCGCCCCTTCTCTTCCGTCTCTGCCCAGGTTGATCACATGGCCCGCGCGCTCATAGAACTGCGCCAGACGGGAACCCAGATAGGCCGGATAGCCTTCCTCGCCGGGCATCTCCTCCAGACGGCCCGACATCTCCCGCAGCGCCTCCGCCCAGCGGGATGTGGAATCCGCCATCAAGGCCACGGAATATCCCATGTCGCGGAAATATTCCGCAATCGTAATACCGGTATAGATGGACGCCTCGCGGGCCGCCACCGGCATATCTGACGTGTTGGCGATCAGAACCGTACGTTCCATCAGGGATTTTCCGGTCTTCGGGTCCTTCAGTTCCGGGAACTCGTTCAATACGTCGGTCATCTCGTTGCCGCGCTCGCCGCAGCCGATATAGACCACGATGTCTGCTTCCGCCCATTTTGCCAGCTGATGCTGGATCACGGTCTTGCCGCTGCCGAACGGTCCCGGCACGGCCGCCACGCCGCCTTTGGCGATGGGGAAGAACGTATCCACCACACGCTGTCCTGTGATCAGCGGCATGGTCGGCGGCAGTTTCTTTTTATACGGACGGCCTTTACGCACCGGCCATTTCTGCATCAGCGCGATCTCATGCTCCCCGTCCGCGGCATCCACCACCGCAACGGTCTCTTCCACTGTAAAATCGCCTGCTTTGATCTCTTTGATCTTTCCTTTCACGCCATAGGGAACCATGATCCGCTGTTCCACCACTGACGTCTCCTGAACTGTACCGATAATATCGCCGGCTTCCACCTCGTCGCCGACTTTCACCGCCGGCACAAAGCTCCATTTTTTCTCCCGGTTCAGGGACGGCACCTCCACGCCCCTTTTCAGGTTATTGCCGGAGATCTTCATGATCTCCTCCAGCGGACGCTGGATACCGTCGTAGATGCTGGCGATCAGTCCCGGCCCCAGTTCTACGGACAGGGGCATCTCTGTGGACTCCACCGGTTCCCCCGGTCCCAGACCGGCCGTCTCCTCATACACC
Source organism: uncultured Lachnoclostridium sp. (assembly GCA_944381625.1). GTDB lineage: Bacteria > Bacillota > Clostridia > Lachnospirales > Lachnospiraceae > Hominiventricola. Next base: position 71,277 of record CALWLW010000012.1, on the reverse strand, counting down.
TGGATCGAAGCCTGGTCTCCGTGCATCTCGATAATCTCACCGATCAGGCGCTGGCTGCTGACGCGCACCACATCGTACATATTGGCGTCCCGCATACCCTCCGCGATTACCAGCGGACCGGCTACTTTCTTAATCGTACCTCTACTCATGAAATGGATCACCCACCTTCTTACGCTTCATATCTCTTATTGATCGCCGAACAGGATGTCGGAACCCACCGCCTGTTCCACGGATTTTTTCACACCGGCCACGCCGGCCCCTGTGTTCCCCGAGACTCCGGGGATCTGGATCACCGCCGGAAGCTCCCGTTCCCGGTAGCGCTCTATGGCTCCCGGAATCTGGGCCGCCAGCGCCTCCGTCACATAGATGACCGCGTACTCGCCTTCCGCCAGCCGGTGCAGGGTCTCTTCGCCTTTCTGCGGATCGGACACCGGAAATGTATCCATCCCCAGCGCGGCGAAACCATAGATACTGTCATATGCTCCGACCACCGCTATCTTATACATACATCTCCCTTATCCTTTCCCGGATCGCATCATCCGGCAGCCCGTTCTGTTTGCCGGTCAGGATGATCCTCACCGTCTTGATCTCATTCTCGCGGGCAATCACATACGCCACCAGCGGCCCCGCCGAGAATGCATTATATTTCTGCGGCTGTACCGCCCGGATCACCCGGTTGTCGCACCAGCGCTCAAACGCTGAAGCAGACTCTTTCAGAGCGTCCGCCGCTTCTTCATATCCTTCTTCCCGGAGATAATCCATGACAGAACTCTCCCCGGCAAGGGCCGCATGCGCCAGACGGTCCACATCCAGGCCCGGACAGGGCGCCATGGCCCGCTTCATAAATTCCAGGGATTTCCCTGTCCTGGCACAGCGTACGGCAATCTTGATGTTGGTCACCGCCACCGTGGACTGGGCATAATCCCGAACCACTTCTTCCTTAGACCGCCTTCCGGCCTCCAGCATGGCCTCCAGCGCCGCCCGGTCGATGATCACGTCGCACAGCTGTCCGTCTCCGGAGTGCAGAAGCGTATCCACCGCCTCCGCAGCCGCCTCCCGCATGGATTCAGGCAGGGCGGCAAAATCCTTCTCCTGGATGATCCGCATCATCTCTTCTTTGGGGATCGCCGTCCCCTCATAAAACACAGATCCGCCGCTTTTTCCAGTGCAGACCTCCTTCACGGCCGCCTTCAGGTTGTGGAACGCGTCCGCGTAAGACAATACGTCGAACACCTCCATATCCACCCGCATCTCACCGATGGTCTCCCAGGTCTTCTCCTTTTCCCTGGCCAGTATGGCGTCGGCGTCCAGCGGAACATCCGCCCCGCCCCAGCCTTTATCCGCCAGGAAACGCAGGCACGCCTCCTCATCCTTGCAGGCCATCAGCTGCTCGATGACAGAGGCAGAAAACAGAGCCACCTCCAGGGCACGGATCCGCGCGACTGCATAGGTATACTGATTTTTAGACATTGTTGCCTCCTTCTTTACGCGAACCTGCCGTTACAAAAATAAGATCTCATTCACTTTGTCCTGAAGGCTGTCTTTCTTCGCGTCCATCAGCGCTTTCAGCGTACAGTTTTCCTCCACGCCTCCGTAGACCAGGAGGAACCCGTCCTCGATCTTTCCGGGCTCTTTTCCCAGCGTCAGGCTTCCGCCCTTTTCTTTCGCGGCAGCCTGTATCTTCTTCTCGAAGCCCGCAGGCATCCTTTTCAGGTCCGCCGCCGGGAAATAAATCTCTCCATTCTCCGGCAGCGCATATGCTTTCAATATTTTTTCCATCGTCAGGAAGTAATGTTCCGTGTCCTCTTCCCGCAGCTTTTTCAGCGCTTCCTCCAGGATCTCCGCTATGATCTCCTGTTTGGCCTGCAGGAGGGTTATCCTTCTGGACTGCTCCGCGGAGGAGGCCGTCCGGCTGTCGATCGAAGTCTTCATCGCGTCGATCTTTTCCGAAGCCTCCGCGTCCGCGGCTTCGCAGGCAGCCTTTGCTTCAGCGACGATCCGGTCTGCCTCCGCCCTGGCCGCATCCAGCTTCTGTGCTGCGGATGCTTCCGCTTCTTCCTGAATCCGGCTGATAATCTTTTCCAATCCGGTCATCCTCAAGCACTCCTTCTCCTTATCCTGTTTATACCCGGATGCTCGTCACCGCCAGGATGGAGATCAGAAGCGCCAGGATGGCATAGGTCTCTACCATGGCCGGGAACAGCATGGCTTTACCAAACTGATCCGGTTTCTTCGCCACGATGCCGATGGCCGCCACGGCCGTCTTGCCCTGATGATAAGCCGAGATCATACCCACAATCGCGATGGGCAGACATGCCGCGAATACCATCAGGCCGGTCTCCACCGGAAGCTCCGCCGCGTTTCCGCCCAGAAGGCCGAACTGGGACAGCGTCACGAACGCCACCAGAAGACCATAGATACCCTGGGTACCCGGAAGCAGCTGGATGACCAGCACCTTCGCAAATTTGCTGGGATCCTCCGTCACCACGCCGGAAGCCGCCTGTCCTGCCAGTCCTACGCCCCATGCGGAGCCGATGCCCGCCAGCGTCGCCGCCAGTGCCGCGCCCAGAAGCGCCCATCCATTACCACTAATGCTGCTTAACATAATTCTTTTTCCTCCTTGATATCCACATATTTTGTTTCTCTATGGAACGGATGGAACTCTCTTCCACCGCCCTCGTAAAATTTTCCGAAAAACTCCACATACTGGAGACGGCAGGTGTGTACGTACGCCCCCAGCAGGTTGATCCCGATATTAAACGTATGTCCCACAATAAATACAAGGACAAATACGATCACGCCTACTACGCTTTTTCCGCCCATGGAACCCATCTGGTTGATGACGGATGCGATCACGCCCGTGGCCAGTCCCAGCGCCAGCAGACGGGAATAGGAGAGCACGTCGCTGAGCCAGCCGGTCACATTATACAGGTCGTATGCTCCAAGAGCCAGCCGGACGCCGATATTCTTCGTCCCTCTGCCGGACATGAGCACGATACCCACCGCCCCGGCCACCGCGGACCATTTGGACGCTGTGACCACCGCTGCCGGCAGGACAATCTGCTGTCCCGCGATCCCCGCGAACAGCTCCGTGGGGAGAAGCATGCCGATCAGTCCCAGAAGAAGCAGGAACCAGAGCACACAGTCGCACAGGAAATCCACGTACCGCTTATCCCTCAGGCAGATATAACCCTTCAGCGCCAGCCCGGTGAACAGATGGATCACACCGAACAGCATGGAATAAATCAACATGCGCATGGGCTCGTTCAGCGGCACGAACCACACTGCCGGGATCGAGACTTTCTTTCCGAAAAACGTCTCGGATACGATATCCACCACATCTCCGAAATATCCGCCGAACAGCACGCCCCACACGATGGTGGAGATGCCGCACCAGAAAAAGAGCTGGACGGATTTTCTCAGGTTCTCACCCATGCGGGGGAATTTTAAAAGCGCCGCTCCGCATACCGCGGACACAATCAGGCCGTAAGCCGCGTCTGAAAGCATCAGGCCGAATAAAAACACATAGAAAATCGATGTGAAAAACGTGGGGTCGATATCCCCCTTGCCCGGAAGCCCGAATGCGGTAAGCACGCCCTCCACGCTCTCGGAGAAGCGGTTGTTCTTCAGCACCACCGGGACGTCCTCTTCTTCCCCAATGGGTTCTGTCTCCGCCATGGCGCCATAGGTCTCCTGAAGCTCCCGGATCAGGTCGTCCGCCCGGGATGCCGGCACATAGCCGCTGAGCGCGAAAGTTTTCGCCGTCTGCGGGATCTTTCCCAGGATCTCATACTTATCCGCACGGATCCGGTAATAATCGGACACCAGCCGCAGTTCCTGACGGCGGTCCGCATAGCCCGCGATCTCCTCCTGCAGGTTTAGAAGCTCCTTCGTCTCCTGCTCCAGAAGCTCCTCCAGATCTTTTTTATACTCCGACGGCACCTTGCGCACCGCCTGGGCCGGCCTGGAAAAGCCTCCCGCTCTCAGCGCGTCTTCCACATCCCTGGCCTCCGTCTTCAGGCAGGTCACCGCCAGGTACGTGTAATCCTTGTCTGTAAAGATAATCTGGACGTCCACCGCCTCCGTCTCCGGCGTCCGTTCCGCCAGCAGGGCGTAAACGTCGTCCAGCTTCAGATTTCCCGCGATCGTACCGATCAGGCACGCGGTGTGCCGCGTTCCGCCGTACTCCGCCGGCACCGGCAGGGCCAGCCAGGGCGTCAGCGCCTGGATACGGTCCTGAAGTTTCTGAATGGACGCTTTCTTTTCCGCCGTCTGTTTCTCCAGGGAGGTTACATTCCGCGCAATCTCCATGTAATTTTCCTGGCAGACCGCCGCCTTATTGAAGGTCTCCTGGTCTACCAGCGGCTTCCCTTCCAGAGAAGCGAACATACCTGTCTTCTCGGGTACATACTCCTGGAGTACCTCCAGCGCATGATCCGCCATGTGTGCCTGTTTTTCAAATATGGCTCTGGACGGCGCCACATCCTGCAGCTCGTATTCCGCGCCGTCTCCCAGCCGGATATCGATCTCCATGGCCCCAAATTCCTGCAGACGTTCCAGGATCGCTTTCCTGTTCTCTTTCAGCGCGCAGACATTGATGCGCTGCATCTGCAATACTGCCATACCCACATCCCTCCTTTTCCGTCCGGTTTCTTCAAATCAGCCCGGCAATCACGGCGCTTACCGCCTCGTCGCGTTTGGACGCCGCCAGGCTCCGAAGAGCTTCCGCTTCTTTTGCCGCTTCAGCCGCCGCTTCCTCCAGGCGTTTCTGCCCTTCCTGCTGCGCCGCTTCCTGCGCTTCCTGTCTACGGGTTCTTGCTTTTTGGGAAGCTTCTTCCCTCATCCTCGCCGCCGTCTCCCTGGCTTCTTCCAGGATCGCCTCCGCCCGGCTTTCCGCCTCTTTCACGGTCTGGTCCGCCCTGGCCTCCGCCTCTTTTACGGATTTCAAAGTATCTTCTAACATATTGTCACCACCCTTGCTGAAAGAAATTCTTGATATCCAGTTTAATGTGTTGTATTATAACACACTATTTTCCAAGCTTCAATAAATGGTTGTTAATCTCTTAACAATTTTAAGATTCTTCCATATTACGACATACCCCCATCCATGCCTGCGCATGGGCGGGGGGACTGCCAAAAACATTATTTTCCTTTATTCGCCTGCATTCCCACGTCTGTAAAATACGTGTTGCGGACCGCGGCGTTTACATCTTTTATATCTTTTTTCTCAATCATCTCATAGATCCTGCGGTGAGCCTCGAACAGTTCCTGTCCTCTCCCGCTTTCCAGCATGCCCTGGACAGAATCGTAGCGTATGGAGTGGGTCAGCATGCGGACCACCTTGTCAATCTTGGTCACCAGCGGGTTCTTACCCATGCCGGTGATGGTATCATGAAAAGTGTTGTCTACCTGGAAAATATTTTCTACATTTTCCTTCCCTTTTCCTATCTCCTCGTCCAGAGCGTCCAGCCTTTCTTTCAGACGCTTCCGGTCCTCTTCGTCCGCTTTCTTCATGGCCAGGCGCATAACGCCCGCCTCCAGAAGCTCCCGAAGCTCCATCAGATTTTCATAAGAATCTTCTTTATCCAGGATGATCCCGTAGATCATGGGATCGATCATCCCTTCAGAAAATCCCTCGCAGACAAAGGTTCCCTCTGCCCGGCGGATCTCAAGGACGCCCAGATACACCAGTATCTTGATCGCCTCGCGGATGGAGTTCCTGCCCACGCCCAGCGTCTCTGCCAGCTCTGTTTCCGTGGGAATCTTATCTCCCGGACGCAGCCGGCGGTTCAGCATAGCGTCGGTCAGGCTGTTGATCACCTGCTGCACCACCGACTCCGTATTGACTTTTTTTAAAAAGATCTGTCCTTCCTGCTGCGTTTTCTCCACCTTCCTGTCTATAACATCCTATATACTATCATGCTACTATATGTGGAGAAAAATGTCCAGAACGAAATTTTTTAACAGGCCTGGGTCACCTTAATCCATATGGGAGCCTCCGTTAATGTCGATCTCCTCTCCCGTAATATAGGATGCCTCTTTTGACGCAAGAAATACTATCGTATCCGCCACTTCCTGAGTCTCGCCCGGACGGCCCATGGGAATCCCGTCGATTACTTTTCTGGCGTCTTCTTCCGGAAGGGATTTCCAGATCTCCGTATTGATCAGGCCGGGGCACACACAGTTGACCGTCACGCCCTCCGCGCAGATCTCTCTGGACAGATTCTTGGAAAATGCCAGCACCGCCGCTTTGGATGCGGAATAGTGGGCTCCGCCGAATACGCCGCCGCCCCTTTTGGCGGATACGGACGACAGATTCACAATACGTCCGTATTTCTGGGCTCTCATAACCTTCATGCATTTCTGGGTCACCAGGAAAAGTCCGAACATATTTACATTGAAGATCCGCTTCATATCGTCCAGCGTCATATCCTCCACGGTTACCTTCTGGGAAATGCCCGCATTATTGACCAGAACGTCAATCCGGCCGAATTTTTCCACGATCTCATCCACCATGGACTGCACGGACGCCTCGTCCGTAATGTTGGACACGATTCCATAGGCTTTGCCGCCCTCCGCCTGGATCTCCTCCACCGTGCCGCGCACGCCTTCCCCGTTCATATCCGCGATAATCAGCTGCGCTCCCTGTTTCGCAAAGGTTTTGGCGATGGTTTTTCCAATCCCCTTCGGCGATCCGCTTCCTGTTACAATCACTACCTGTCCCTGAAAATCCAGCATTTTTTTATCCTCCTCTATCCCTTTCAATTTTTCATCAATTCTTTTGCCGTGTTCACAATATTTTCTGCGGTAATCCCGTTCATCTCCAGCAGGCGGTGATACGGAGCGGACTGACCGAACTGATCCTGCACGCCGATCCTGCGTACAACCGCGTTTCCGGCTTCCGCCGCCACCTCGCAGACGGCGCTCCCCAGGCCGTTCAGGATATTGTGGTCTTCCACTGTAATAATCTTTCCGGTATCACGGATACATTCCAGCACTGCCTCCCGGTCCAGCGGCTTGATGGTGTGCATGTCCAGAAGCTTCACGGATATGCCCTGGCGCTCCAGCTCTTTTGCCGCCTCCATGGCGATGCATACTGTATCTCCGTTGGCGATCACCGCCACATCTTTCCCTTCCTGGATCTTATGCGCTTTCCCAATCTCCAGTTCCACGTCCTCTTCATAAATCATAGGGATGGCGTCCCTGGTAAACCTCAGATACACCGGGCCTTCAAACTCAGCGGCTTTCTCCACCAGTTTCTTTGCCGATGCGTAATCCGCGGGCATGATCACCGTCATGTTGGGAATCGTCCTCAATACGCCCATGTCCTCGATACTCTGGTGGCTCGCGCCGTCGTTGGCCGGAGTCACGCCGCCATGGGAGCACGCGATCTTCACATTCAGCTTCGGATAGCAGATCTCCTGGCGGATCATCTCGCACATTCTCATGGAGCCGAATACTGCGTAGGTGACGACGAACGGGATCTTGCCGCAGGTGGCAAGCCCGGCGGCCACGCCCGCCGCGTTCTGCTCCGCGATCCCCACGTTCAGGTACTGGTCCGGAAGTTCCTTGCGGAACGCGCCGGTCTTGCAGGATTTTCCGATGTCCACGTCCACCACGTAGATATTGTTGTCTTTTTTTCCTAATTTTACGATCTCTTCTCCAAATCCGTCCCTGGTTGCCTTTTTCATCTCACTCATGATCCATCCTCCTATAACGCCGCGATCTGTTCATCCAGTTCTCTGATCGCCTGTGTATACTGCTCCTCGTTCGGCGCCACGCCGTGCCACCCGCACTCATTCTCCATATAGGAAACGCCCTTTCCCTTTATGGTATTTGCGAAGATACATTTGGGCTTGCCGTCCTTTGTCATACGGATGCGGTCCAGCGTATCCGTGATCTCTTTCATATTGTGGCCGTCGATCTCATACATATCGAATCCGAAGGCTTCAAATTTTTTGCCCAGATGGATATTGGGCATGACCTCATCCGTAATCCCATCCAGCTGAAGGTTATTATTGTCCACAAAAACGATCAGGTTATCCAGTTCATATTTATGCGCGGTCTGCGCCGCTTCCCAGATCTCCCCTTCCTGGCATTCTCCGTCTCCTACCATCACGAATACCCGATAGTCTTTCCTGTCCTTTTTGCCCGCGATGGCCATGCCCACGCCGCAGGCCAGTCCCTGTCCCAGCGAACCGGTGGAGATATCGATGCCCGGACACTTTTTCATATCCGGATGCCCCTGCAGCATGGAGCCTTCCTGGCGCAGCGTCTCAAGGACACCCTCATCAAAATACCCCAGGGTTGCAAGGCTCGCATACTGAATCGGGCAAACATGGCCTTTCGATAATACAAATCTGTCCCGATCCTCCCAGTGAGGATTGGACGGGTCAATCTTCATCTCCCGAAAATACAGCGCCGTCACCATATCCGCCGCCGAAAGAGATCCTCCCGGATGCCCCGACTGCGCTTTATAAATCATCCGGATCACTTTCTTGCGAAGCTCCAGACTCTGTTTTTCCAGTTCCTTTACACTCATTTTTTTCATATCTCTAAAACCTCCTCGTTATTTACAGCAGCAGCAACGATATGCCAGGTATGTACGTTACCAGAAGAAGTACGATCAGCGACGCCAGCAGAAGCGGGATGATCGCCTTTGATATTTGTTTCAGATCCACGCCGCCCACATTGCAGGCCACATACAGGTTCACTCCCACCGGCGGGGTAAACAGTCCGATGGCCAGGTTCACAATCATCACCGTACCCAGGTGGATCGGGTTCACGCCCAGCGCCTGCGCCACCGGCACAAACAGCGGCGTAAAGATATACAGGGCGGAGGTAGAATCCAGGAAGCATCCGGCAATTAAAAGGATGATATTTACAATGATGAAGAAGATCACCGTACTGCCGCCCGTGGCGCTCTCCAGCGCGGAACTGATGGCCACATCCAGCCGGGCCCTGGTGAGCACGTAGGCGAACAGGCTTGCCGCCGCCGTGATGAACATGATCGTGGCCGTGGTGGAGACGGTGTCCAGCAGGATATCCCAGAATTCCTTCAGGCCGATCTTCCTGTAGATAAAGATCCCCACAGCCAGCCCGTATACTGCGGATACTGCCGCAGATTCTGTCGGGGTGAAGATTCCTCCATAGATTCCGCCAAGGATGATCACCGGCATCATCAGTCCCCAGAAAGCATCCTTGAAAGCATTCCACCGCTCCTTCCCTGTTGCCCGGGGAAGGGTTTTCAGATTCACCTTCCTGCCGATGAGCAGAGCCGCAATACAGAATGCCGCTCCCATAAGGATTCCGGGAAGCACGCCGGAGATGAACAGGTCTCCGATGGAGGTATCCGCGATCGATCCATATACCACGAAGGTAATGGAGGGCGGGATCACCACGCCGATCGCCCCTGACGCCGCCATCAGCGCCGCCGAGAAGGCCGGCGAATATCCGGATTTAATCATGGCAGGCACCAGAATCACTCCCAGAGCCGCTACCGTAGCCGGGCCGGACCCGGAGATCGCGGCGAAGAAGCATGCCACCACCACACAGACGATGGCGATTCCTCCCTTTCTGTGCCCTACGAAGGCCTCCGCCAGTTTGATCAGCTTCTCAGAGATACCGGCCTTCTCCATGATGTTTCCGGCCAGGATGAAAAACGGGATTGCCAGAAGCACAAACTTGCTGGTGGAAGCCGACACAATCATCGGCAGACTGCTCATAACCGTCTCCAGCGGTTTCTCGCCGCCCTGCACAATCATGGTCACCACGCTGGACGCCCCCAGGCAGACCGCGATCGGCGCTCCGATCAGCAGCAGGACTGCAAACAGGATAAACAGGACCGCAGCTAACATATCTTCTCCTCCTTCTCGGGCTTACTTCGAATTTCTTCTATAAATACCTGCAGAAACCTGACAGTGGCAAAAAAGGCTCCGAAAGGTACGAACGATCCGTAGATCCATTCCGGCCACTGCATGGCCGCCGTCACCTGCCCCAGCATAATCTGGTTTCTCACCATCAATATGCCGTAGTAGAAGATCGCGGCGCAGAATATGGTTCCGATTCCATATCCCAGGGACAGCAGTACCTTTCTCGTACGCGGTCCTGCCAGATCCGGCACAGCCGTCAGACCCAGATGCGCTTTTCTCTTTGCCGCTATGGCCGTCCCCAGAAGGCTCACCAGCACAAACAGATATGTGGTGATCTCCTCCGAGAAGGAGAGGGATGTGTTAAGCAGATGCCTGGACACCACATTGGCAAATGTCAGCGCGGTCATCACGATCAGCGCGGCGGCTGCTAATACTTCCTCTATCCGGTCCAGTACTTTTAAAATACTTTTCATCTTCTCTCCACCTCACTCCTTAACTATTCCGAATGCAGCGCAGGCTTCTTCTCCATAGCTGTCGATCAGTTCATTGCGGAAGTCCGCGACCGCGTCCTTGAACGCCTGCAGTTCTTCCTCTGTCAGCTCCGTCACCGTCATCCCTTCCGCCTTGAATTCTTCCAGAAGCAGTTCCTCCTCTTCCTCCAGGAGATCCCGCCCCCACTCACAGGCTTCCAGCGCCTTCTCCTCCAGCATTTCCCTGGTCTTTGGCTCCAGGGATTCCCAGACCTTTGTATTGGCGATAATCAGGTCGCTGTCATATGCGTAATTCCATAACGTTAGGTACTTCTGCACCTCCGGCATCTTCGCGCTGGCCGTGATACTGATTCCGTTCTCCTGTCCGTCGATGGTCTTCTGCTGCAGCGCCGTAAATACTTCGCTCCAGCTCATGGATGTGGGATCCGCCCCAAGTTCCCGGAACACGCCCATATATGCTTCTGTACCCGGAACCCTTATCTTAAGTCCCTTCATATCTTCCGGCGATCTTACCTCATGCTGATGGTTTGTCAGCTGCCGGAATCCATTGTGGAAGGACCCCAGATAAGTCAGTCCCTTCTGTTCCAGGCGTTCCGCGTAATATGCCCCGCCTGTGGAGTCAATCATCTGCCGCGCCTCTTCATAATCGTCGAAGCTCCAGGGGATAATCCCCACCGATAACTGCCGGTCGATCACAGACAGGACGCTGGTGGCGTAAGCCGCCAGATCCACACCTCCCCCGGCGATCATCTCGATTCCTTTTGAGGCGTTGCCCCCGGCCAGCTGATCGTTGGGAAAAACAGATATGGTCACATTTCCTCCCGTCTCTTCCGCAACCAGTTCCGCGAACTTATCGGCCACTCTCGTGTCAATCTGTATATCCGTTCCGTTCACCGCCATGACCAGTTCGATCTTCTGGTATCCGTCCCCGGAACTGTCTGTCACGGTCTCTGATGATTCTCTCGCGCATCCGGTCAGGGATACGGCCAGCATACCCGCCGCAAGCAAGATCCCCAATACCCTTCCTTTCATATACCCTTCTCTTCTCCTTTCAACCTACGTAGGATGTTTGTTTGTAATTACATCCTAACATCCTATGTTTAAAAAGTCAACACTCTATTCATTCTTCTGCGTTTTTACTAATTTGCAAAAAAATTTTTGTATATTTTTAACAACAGACTGGCAAAATGTAGTTCTACAAAAAAGCAGGTATGACTTGCATGGTCATACCTGCCTCCACTTAACCTGCCTTTACAGCTCTATCTCTATTTTACGCCCCTGGCTCTCATAGGGCGTCAGCTTCACGCCCGCCGCCTTCAGCATCCTTCTGGACGCCAGCGTCCCCGGCGTACCGTTGTATTTGTCGTCCGCGTACACAATCTCGCCGATCCCCGACTGGATAATGGCTTTGGCGCATTCGTTGCAGGGGAAAAGCGTCACGTAGATCTTTGTACCCTCCAGGCTCCCGCCCCGGTAGTTGAGGATCGCGTTCAGCTCGCTGTGGGTCACATAGGCGTATTTACTGTCGTACAGGTCTCCGTCCCGGTTCCATGGAAATTCATCGTCGTCGCAACCCTTTGGAAATCCATTATACCCCATGGACAGGATCTTATTATCCTGGCTGACGATACAGGCGCCCACCTGCGTGTTCGGGTCTTTGGATCGCATGGCCGAAAGTCTGGCAATTCCCATGAAATACTGGTCCCAGGTGATATAGTCCGTTCTCTTCTCTCCCATAGTTCCTCCTACTTTGTACCAAAGATACGGTCTCCGGCGTCTCCCAGGCCGGGAACAATATAGCCGTGTTCATTCAGATGGTCGTCCAGCGCGCCGATGTACAGATCCACGTCCGGATGCTCTTCCTGCATCCGCTTCACTCCCTCCGGAGCCGCGATGATGCACATGAAGCGGATATGGCGCACGCCCTTTTCTTTCAGCATGGTGATGGCCGCGGCCGACGAGCCTCCCGTAGCCAGCATGGGGTCCACCACGAAGACCTCCCGCTCCGCGCAGTCCTGAGGCAGCTTGCAGTAGTATTCCACCGGCTCCAGCGTCTCTTCGTTGCGGTACAGACCGATATGTCCCACCTTGGCCGCCGGGATCATGGTCAGCATACCGTCCACCATGCCAAGACCCGCCCGCAGGATCGGCACCACCGCCAGTTTCTTTCCCGCCAGTTCTTTGGCGGTCATGGCGCACATGGGCGTCTCGACCTCCACGTCGGACAGTTTCAGATCCCTGGTGGCTTCATAGCACATGAGCATGGCGATCTCCCCGATCAGCTGGCGGAAATCTTTTGAACCTGTCTCCTGTCTGCGGATGATGCCGATTTTGTGCTGGATCAGCGGATGATCCATAATCATAATTTTTGACATTCTTTTATCCTCCTGTTCAGTCCGTGACATCGATGCGCTGATGTCCCGCTGCTTTTAACAATCTGTTCATGATAGCCTGTCCCAGTCCCGGGGACTCAAAAGACTCCGAATAGATGGCGTCCACCCCGTCGTCGTCAAACTCCCGCAGCACCGCGAACAGATGGCTGGCGATTGCCTCCTCGTCCGTTCTGGCACCGATGCATTTCACATCCCCGTACCGATACCGGTCCTTCGTCTCCTCCGTGCAGATGATCCCCGGCTTCTTCCTGCCGGACGCTTCTTTATTGATGTAAGCCACCACCTTGTCCACCGGCCCTTCCACGATCTTTAACTGCGCTTTGGGCGCATAGTGGCGGTATTTCATCCCCGGCGCCTTGGGGCGGACACCGGAATCGGCCGCGATCAGCCCCCGGTCCATCTGCACCTGTCCTAAGACGTCCTGTATCATCTCCAGCGTGATATAGCCCGGCCGCAGAATCGTGGGAATCTGGTCTGTCAGATCCACAATGGTGGATTCCAGGCCAATCTCCACCGCGCCCCCGTCCAGGATCAGCGGGATCTTCCCTTTCATATCCTCATATACATGCCGGGCCGTAGTTGGACTGGGCCTTCCGGACGTATTGGCGCTGGGCGCCGCCACATAACCGCCGCCCTGCAGGATCAACTCCCTGGCGATGGGGTCCGACGGCATGCGCACCGCCACCGTCTCCAGGCCGCCTGTGGTGCCGTAGGGCACATGGCCGTTCTTCTCCAGGATCAGCGTCATAGGTCCCGGCCAGAACCGCTCCGCAAGTTTCACCGCCTCCTCCGGAACCCTTTTCACGATCTTTTCCAGATCCTCCATCCTGGCAATGTGCACGATCAGAGGATTGTCCGACGGCCTTCCCTTGGCCGCATAAATTTTGCGGGAAGCCTCTTCATCCAGCGCGTTGGCGCCCAGGCCGTAGACCGTCTCCGTGGGAAACGCCACCAGCCCGCCTTCTTTCAGGATCTTCCCTGCCTTCTGAAACGCCTCCATGTCCGGGCGTTCCCTGTCTATTTTAATGATTTCTGTCTCCATATTCTCACCTGACTTCTTATCTGCCGTTTTTCCAAGTGTAACATCACGAAACAGAAAAATCAACGAGTCAATGTAAATACGCCAGGATTCCCATGGATACCGCCCAGGCGACCCGGCTCTGGTACCCGTCGTCCTGCAGCTTCGCCGCCTCCTCCCAGTTGCTTAGGAATCCGCATTCCACAATGGCGATGGGAGCCTCCGTCTTTTTCAGCAGATAGTAACTGTCGTTGGCCTTCGCCTGCCGGTGGTTTTCCGGGTCCGCGTAGGAGACCAGCTCTGCCTGCAGCGCCTCCGCCAGTTCCTTTCCTTCCGCCGAACTGCTGTAGTAAAATACCTGGGCGCCGTTCACATATTCCTCATGGTAACTGTTCTGGTGAATGCTGACCACACAGTCCGGCGCGGTCTCATTGATCAGGGCACAGCGGTTCTTCATATCCTGTACTTTCTTATTGGAAGTCTGTTCCTCATACAGTCCCATGTCCGTCTCGCGGATCATGACCACCTGCACGTCCTGCTGCTCCAGAATGGCCTGTACCTTTTTCGCGATCTCCAGATTCAGGTCCTTCTCCAGACAGCCGTCCACACCCACTTTTCCGGGATCCCTGCCCCCGTGTCCCGCGTCAATGATCACGGTCCTGCGGTCTGTCCCCTCCGTCACCTGCTCTCCCAGCGCCATCTCCCAGCCCCTCCCGGCCAGCAGGCACGCGCACAGGATCAGCGCCACCGACATGACAAGTTCCAATTGTTCTTTTTTCCACATAAAAAACCGCCGCATATGCTTTCTCTAAAAGTATATGCGGCGGCACAGTTCCTATTCCCCGCAGGAAGCGCCCCGCAGGCCGTCTCAATTTACATATTTCAGAATCACATCCCAGATGCTGGAACGCTCGTAGCCCAGCCTCCAGGAAGCCACACCCGCCAGACCATACTCCCGGATCAGCGTCATCTTTTCTTCTATGGACTGCTCCTCCTCCAGCCAGATCTGATAGGTGCTTCCTTCATATTCAAATTCTGCATAGTATTGTCTCGTTTCCTCGTCCCAGGCGGCTTCCACGCCGTTGTTGGCCAGTCGTTCATCCGCCCCGTCCATTCCCAGCGCCTCGCTGGATACGTTCCCGTCCCCGTCGGTCTTCCAGAAACGGGTATAGAACGGCACTGCGTTGATCACCTTTTCTGCCGGCACTTCCTCCAGCGTCCGCTGGATGCCGCTCTCCACAAAACCGTAAGAGGCCACAGAGCCTGCTTCCTCAGAGCCCGCGTAATGCTCGTCGTATCCCATGATGATCACATAATCTGCGAAGATCCCCTGCTCATCCCTGGAATAGTGGTCGGAAGAAGCGGTGGGCACGTAGTTGTCCACGGACAGCACAATCCCGTTGATCCGGCACATGATGGACAGTTCCCGGATAAATTCGATATACGCCCGTCCGCAGTCCTCCGTGATCATCTCAAAATCCACGTTGATGCCGTCCAGCCCGTACTGGATCGCCGCGGCGATCAGCTGATTCACCAGCCGCTGGCGGCTGGACGTCTTGGACAGGGTCTCATAAGTGCTGACGCCCTCCTTAAAATTGTCCACCAGGGCCCAGACCTCCAGCCCCTGCTGATGGGCGTAATCCACGTAACTCTGGCTGGCCAGCGACGAAATGTTCCCGTCGGTATCAGAGATGGAAAACCAGGTGGGCGAGATGGTCGTCAGCCCCTTGGTATTGGCGATCCGGTTCAAAAGCTGTCCGTTGGCGTCCTGATTCGTCACCTGATGCCAGGACAGGTTGATCTTATAATCTTTGGAAATGCTGGTATACTCCGGCTCCGTGAACTCCGGCTCCTCGATCCCGGCCTGCGTCACCCCGGAGATCTTCCCGTCCCGGATATAACCGATATACCCGTCGGGCGTCAGGACTCTGGTCCATTCGTCGATCTCCTCCGGCTCCTCCAGCTTGTACAGCACCGTGCCTTTCTCCACATTTACCAGCACAGGGCTCTTGATCCCTGCCTTGTAACGCACCGGCGCGTTCACCTGGGCTGTCACCGCATCCCTGCTGCCGAACTCATTTACAATGAAGACGCGGTTGGGCTCCTCCCAGTACTGGTAGGTAAAATTGGTATAGTTTTTAAGGAAATCCAGCGAAACATAGGCGTCGCTGCCGTCCGTGCGGAGGATCACATGATCCGCACTCTGGGACGCCCTGCCCACCGTATATTCGCTGCTCCCCACGCTTACGCTGACCAGTTCCGTGGGCAGCGCGTAGAGATAGAGATTCTCCTTGGAATCCCAGTAATATCTTTCATCCAGGTACTGGTACACCGTCTCCACGTGCAGATATACCCTGCCGTCGATCAGGCGCGCCTTGTCCTCCAGTATCTCATCATTCATAATCACGGCCATATCCTGCTCGCCTGCGAGCTGAAAATACTCACCCAGATCCGCCATCTCTTTTGATGGGGAATATTTATCATAGAGCATCTTCCCTCCCAGGATCACCCCGGCCGCCAGCACCAGAAAAATCACCGCCAGCACCAGAACCGCCTTTGGATTCAGACGCCGCCTCCTTCTTCTGGAGCTTCTGCGCTCTCTGCTCTCCCTCTCCTGTCTCTCTCTTCTTGCCATCGGTATCCTCCAGGTTTTTCTTATGTACTCAGGCTTCCGCCTGAAACCAGCTTCTATAAATCCGATTTTACCACAAAGCCGCCGTTCCTACCACAACAATCTCGGACGCAGATCAACTTTTCTTCTTAATAAAATCTGCAATGACCCCTTTCACCCCTGACGGCCCTGTCTCTTTTCCGGCCATCCGCAAACATCCCAAAAGGAAAAACGCGTGATATATTATGGTGTGCGGACAGCTTTCTGCACATCCCCCCCTTATGTACCAAAAAAACAATGGAAACTTTCACGATCTGTGAAAAGAATAAAGACTTACAGTATTATTATACATGTCCCCGGCTGTTTTTCAAGGCGTTTTCATAAAAATTTCAGAGTTTTTCCTTTTTTTCACAAATACGATGACTTTACATATTTTCCTTTTTTGTTTATACTATATTAAACTATAAAATCAACAGGTTGTGATCGCATGAGAATTGAAAAAATCAATGAAAACAAAATACGTTGTACTCTGACCCGTGATGACCTGGAAATTCGTCACATGAAACTCAGCGAGATTGCCTACGGCTCCGAGAAGGCCCGCTCCCTTTTCAGGGACATGATGGAACAGGCTTCCCATCAGTTTGGATTCGAGGCCGACAATATCCCGCTTATGATAGAAGCGATACCCATGCCCAATGAGTGCATTATATTAGATATTACCAAAGTATCTGATCCGGAGGAGCTGGACACCCGTTTCTCCAGATTTTCCCAGGGGTCTTCGGACCTGCCCGATGACCGGGTGAAGGACTTCCTTCCCGACGGAGCGGACGAGGTGCTGGATCTGTTCCAGAAGCTTTTGGAGCACCGGCTGAAGAATGCGCCGAAGGACGACCGGGAACAGCAGGCCGCCGAACTGGCCAGTGAGCTGAATCTGCAGAAGCTCTACCTGTTCCCCCGCATGGAGCCCCTTTTGAAAGCTTCCAGAATCCTTCAGAATATCTATCACGGGGATAACCGGCTGTACAAGAATCCGGAGACCGGCCAGCTCTGCCTGGTGGTATCCAAATCCGCGCACACGCCGGAAGAGTTCAACAAAGTATGCAACATTCTGTCAGAATACGGATCCAACGGGAAATACTCCCCCTCCAACGAAGCCTATATGACAGAACATTACACTCTGCTCCTTGGGCAGAACGCACTGGATTCTCTGTCCAGGATTTAGATAGTAACGATTCAGCTGCGGGAATCTTAAGATGCATGGCTGAATCGTTACTTTAGATAAGAACTTCATACTGAAAACACTTTATAAAAACTATGCCGCAGAACCGGTGATCCGGCCTGCGGCAGTTTTCTTTTTCCTTATTCTGTTTGCGAGGTTCCGCAAAGTTTTTTCTATTCTTCTCCAAGGAAATTGTTCAATCTGGCAACCAGCACGTCCGGGTTCATTCCGTGTACCAGCGCCGCTTCCTCCAGGCTCTCGCCCTGGGCGGACGGGCATCCGATGCAGTGCATCCCCTCTCTCATAAGAATCGGTATAATATTCTGATCCATCTTCACAATATCCGCGATGATCATATCTTTGGAAATCTTAGCCATCTCCCATAACCTCCTGCATAAATTGTCGAATAGTTACTATCTGGCATTATACCTCCATTCCCTTGCAAAATCAAGGGAGTATGGTATAATTTTCAGGTAACTATTCAGCCATGCGTTTGATGGTGGCAAAAATACGGCAGGGGCTTGCTTGCAGAGGAGTTTTGCTGCCATCAGACATAGGGCGCTTAGCCTTTATCGAGGATTCAGCCGCGAAAGCGGCGGTAGAGCAGCGTTAGCTGCGGGAATCCGAGAGGCATGGCTGAATAGTTACGGTGACAGGCAGCTATTCAGCCATAGGGCGCTAAGCCTCTGTCGGGGATTCAGCCGCGAAAGCGGCAGCAGAGCAGCATTCGCTGTGGGAATCCGAGATGTATGGCTGAATAGCATGGCCAAATTGAAACAACTTAACAGGTGGAGGGATGTGCATGGATACCAGGCGTTACATGATCTCCGACGCTGCGAAAATGGTGGACGTGGAAGCTCACGTTCTCCGCTACTGGGAAGAGGAACTGGAACTTCCCGTAGAGCGCAACGAAATGGGTCATCGCTGTTATACAGAAGAGAACATCCGTGTGTTCCATCAGATCAGGGAGTTGAAAGAGCAGGGTTACCAGCTGAAAGCCATCAAATCACTCCTTCCTGAACTGGAACAGGGAAAAGTACCACCCGTCATTGTCCGTGAACCGGAACCCGTAAACGACAAAATGGAACAGTTTCAGATGATTCTGGGCAAGGTCGTCTCGCAGGCAATCCGCGAAAATCAGCAGGAAATGGGAAAAGAACTCAGCCACCAGGTTTCGACCCAGGTCGTCAAGGAGATGGATTATCTGTTCCGTCTTCAGGAAGAACGGGAAGAAACGCACTACCGCAAGTTGGACGAGCTGATCCGCTCCTCCCAGGAGGAACGCAAAAAACTGGGCAGAAAAGCCAGGAAAAAAGTAAAAGAACCAAAGATCAAGGCGGTAAAGGTCAAAGAACCCCGGAAAAAATCCTGGTTCTTCGGCTCCAAAAAAGATACCGCCGTCACCGAGTAGATCATCTGTATAAGCCATGACGCCCCGGCAGCGCTTCGCGCTTCCGGGGCACAGTCAAATACCCCGCAGCCAGCTGCGGGGTATTTGACGCTCATAAATCATTCCATGATATGAAATCTTGAAAATTATTCAGCAGAGATTGCTTCGGTCGGGCACTCTGCTTCGCAGGTTCCGCAATCCAGGCATGCGTCTGCGTCGATTACATACTTTCCATCTCCCTCGGAGATCGCGTCTGCCGGACAAACTGCTGCGCAGGAGCCGCAAGCTACACATTCATCAGAAATAACATATGCCATGATACTTTCCTCCTTATACGTTTTGAACGCTCAATTTGTGTTCTTCACATATTTTAATATAAATGGGCGCAATATACAAGTGGAAAATCTTTTTTTCGCTGGCGGCGAGTTCGTCGGATACACTTGCATTATTCCGCCAGCCGTATCCCCTTCAGTTTCCGCCTGGCCTCCTGGTATCCGGGATACCACTGTTCCACTTCTTTCCAGAACTCCCGGGAGTGGTTCATATGCCGCCGGTGAGCCAGTTCATGCACCACCACATAGTCCAGCAGCTCGTCCGGGAGATAGTACAGCTGATAATTGAAGTTCAGGTTTCCTTTGGAACTGCAGCTCCCCCAGCGGGTTTTCTGGTTTCGTATGGTGATGCGTCCGAAAGTGACGCCCATCAGCCGGGCATAGTGGACAACCCTGCCTGCAATCTTTTCTTTGATACGCTTCATCTCTTCGTCCGTCAGACTGGATACCGGCGTCGCGCCGGTGTCTTCTCTCTGGATATCCCTCCCATTTTGCGCCGAAAGCTTTCTCAGAATCCATTCCCGGTGCTTCTCGATAAATTTTATCACTTCTCCGTCCGGTACAC
The DNA here is from genome assembly GCA_944381625.1 of uncultured Lachnoclostridium sp. Lineage (GTDB taxonomy): Bacteria > Bacillota > Clostridia > Lachnospirales > Lachnospiraceae > Hominiventricola. The sequence continues at coordinate 51,386 of CALWLW010000012.1, read as the reverse complement.
TCTGAGGAACGCGGGCCATCACTTCTCCGCCTGAGCGCACCTCCAGGCCCAGGCTTTTTCTCCCGGAACGTATGATGCGGACGGAGACCTCCCGGCTTCCGTCCGCGATCCTGTATTCTGTCATTTTCCGCATCTGACTGTCCTCCCTATGCAGGACTCCGGTCCATGTCGCTGAATTTGGTCAGCTCCGGTATCCACAGCAGGTTGACGGTACCGATGGGGCCGTTCCTCTGCTTGGCTACAATCACTTCCGCCACTCTCTGCTCCGCTTCGGACAGATCCCGGTTATAGTAGCCTTCCCGGTAAAGGAACATCACCACGTCCGCGTCCTGCTCGATGGCTCCGGATTCTCGCAGGTCCGAAAGCATGGGCCTGTGATCCGGCCTCTGTTCCACCGCACGGCTGAGCTGGGACAGCGCCACCACCGGGACGTTCAGCTCCCTGGCCAACGCTTTCAGGCCCCTGGAAATGTCAGAGATCTCCTGCTGCCGGGACGCGGCGTTGCTGCTGCTGTTTCCGCTCATCAGCTGCAGATAGTCGATGATCACGATCTGGATATCCTGTTCCATCTTGAGCTTCCTGCATTTGGAACGCAGTACCGGCAGGGAAATACCAGGCGTGTCATCAATCACCAGTTTGGAGTTGGCGATATTGGCCGACCCTTCCACCAGATTCATCCACTCCTCGTCCGTCAGGCGGCCGGTACGGATCTTCTGCGCGTCCACATGGGATTCCAAGGACAGCATACGGTTCACCAGCTGTTCCTTGGACATCTCCAGGCTGAAGACCGCCACCGGCATATTTTTCTTGAACGCCATATGCTGAGCGATATTCAGGACGAAAGCTGTCTTACCCATGGACGGACGGGCCGCCACCAGGATCAGATCGGACGGCTGCAGACCCGAGGTCTTGTAATCCAGATCCATAAACCCGGTCTCCAGTCCCGTCACGCGCCCTCTGGTCTTGGAGGCCGCGTCGATCTTTTTCATCACGTTGATCACGACCTGGCGTATGGGGACGAACTCGCTTCCATTCCCTCTCTGGGCCAGGTCGAATACTTTCTTTTCCAGCTCCGCCAGCGTATCCTCCAGCTTCTCGGAGCCCATATATAAAGTATTGGCGTTCTCCTCCAGCATCCGGATGGAACGCCTCGCCACGGATTTTTCCGCCACGATCTCCGCATAATATTTGATATTGGCGGAGGTGGTCACCTGATCCATCCACCGCAGGATCTGATCCACGCCGCACAGCTCTTCAGGAATCCCTTTTTCCCGGAGGCTGGTGTGGAGAATAACCGGTTCCACCGGTTTCCCTTCGTTGTACAGTTCCACCACCGTATCGTAGACCAGCCCCATCTGCTTCTGGTAGAAGTCTTCCCCGGTAATCATCTCGGAGGCGACCATGATCGCCTCATTGTCCAGGAGCATGGCGCCGATGACCGAGATCTCCGCCTCCTCGTCGTGAGGCATCACACGCTTGATCAGCGCTTCTTCCATCTTACGTCTCTCCTGTCTTACGCTTCCTGTACGATAACCTTCAGTTCACCGGTCACCTGGGGATGCAGCTTCACAGCCACTGAGGTGGTTCCGATTGCCTTAATCTGATTCTGCAGAACCAGTTTCTTTTTATCAATGTCCAGGCCCAGCTGTTCTTTGGCCGCTTCCGCGATCTCTTTGGAAGAGACGGAGCCGAACAGTTTTCCGCCCTCTCCGGCCTTGATCTTCACCGTCACCTGAAGTCCTTCCAGCTTCGCCGCGAATTCTTTGGCTTCCTGAAGCCTCTGGGCCGCCAGTTTATCCTCATGTGCCTTTTTTAATTTCAGATCGTTCAGGTTCTTGGGCGTGGCTTCCAGCCCCAGCTTCTTCGCCAGGATAAAGTTCCTCGCGTAGCCGTCGCTCACATCCACCAGCTGTCCTTTTTTCCCAAGAGATTTTACGTCTTCCAACAAAATAACTTTCATCACAATTCTCCTTCCGCAAACATTCTGTCCAGCGTCTCGCGCACCTGCTGCATCGCCTCATCCAGAGAGCATTCAAGCTGTACGCCCGCCATATTCAGATGTCCTCCGCCGCCCATCTTCTCCATGATCACCTGCACGTTGACCTCGTCGATGGATCGGGCGCTGACATAGATCTTCCCGTTATATTCTGTGAGGACAAAGGACGCCCTCACGCCTCTGATGTCCAGAAGCTCGTTGGCCGCCTGCGCACCCACGATGGTAGGGCTGGTCAGGCCCTTGCTGGGACATACGGAAAGCGCAAATCCCCGGTATACCTCCGCGTGGCGCACCGTCTCCGCTTTCGCTTTATATTCCGCCATATCGCTTCTGAACAGTTTGCGTACCCTGGTTACGTCCGCCCCGCATCTGCGCAGGAACGCCGCCGCCTCGAAGGTACGCACGCCGGTCTTCGTCAGGAAGTTATCCGTATCGATGATCATGCCGGCGTAGATGCAGTCCGCCTCGCCGCCCTTCAGACGCACATTATCCGCGAAATACTGAAGGATCTCGGCCACCATCTCGCAGGCCGAGGACGCGTTGGGCTCAATGTAAGAGAGAACGGCATGGCCGATGATCTCATTTCCCCTCCGATGATGGTCAAATACCACCACCGTGGGCGTCATGTGCAGAATATCTTCGCATTCCGTGTAGCTGGGACGGTTGGTATCCACCACCACCACCACCGTGTTCCGGTCCACAATCTCACGGGCCTGGCTGCTGCCGATGACGATACCCGTCTCGCCGCTGTTGGCCTCGTTAAACACATCCAGCATGGGACGCACGGAGGTGGTCACATCGTTGACCACTATATGCGCCTTTTTGTTGAGCGTCCTGGCGGCCCGGTAGATGCCCACCGCCGCGCCGAAGGAGTCCACGTCCGTCAGCCGGTGGCCCATGACCACCACCTTGTCCTTGGTCTCCACAATCTCGCGGAATGCCTGCGCCTTAACTCTGGCCTTGACCCTGGTACTCTTTTCCACCTGCTGCGTCTTGCCGCCATAGTATGTGATCTGATCCTTGGTCTTTACCACCGCCTGGTCTCCGCCTCTGGCCAGCGCCAGGTCCATGGCGCTGCGGGCGTATTCCATACAGTCCATATAGGTGCTGCCGCCGGAACCGATGCTGATGCTTAAAGTGATCGCCATCTCATTGCCGATATTTACGGTTTTAATATCCTGCAAAAGATCAAACTTGTTCTCACGAATCTGGGCCAATGCCTTTTCCTGCATAACCACAAAGAAACGGTCTTTTTCCAGCTTCCGCACAATCCCGTCATAGGCGTTGAAATATTTATTGATCTTACGTTCGATCAGCGCCACCAGAAGGGATGTCCGCACATCCTCCACATTTTCCAGCGCTTCGTCGTAGTTGTCGATATACACCAGGCCGGCCGCCATGCGCTGTTCCCGGTTCTCCCGGATACAGCGGTTGATCTCCGTGGTATCGAACAGATACACCGCGATCAGCCGGTCCATGGCGTCCTCCACCAGTTCCTCACCTTCCAGCGCGTAATCCACCGAGATCAGTTTCATCTCCACCCGGTAATCCCCGTCTCCGTACTGCAGATCCACCGATACGTCCGGGATCTCCACAGTGGGAAACAGCCCCGGATTCAACTCCGGAAAAATCGTATTGATGCTGCGGTTATAGCGACGGCCTTTTCCTGTAACGTTCATAAACTCCCGGTTCATCCAGATCAGCTTTCCGTCCACGCCCATGAGCGCGTAGGGAATCGCCAGATCTTTCAGCAGGGTCTTCTGTATCTGTCCATATTGGGTGGCAAAAGACACCAGCTCTGTGTAGATGGCAGAGCGGTTCCGCAAATACAGAGCCGCCGCGATCATAATATACACCGCCGTAAAAAATGACGCGACGACGCCTCCCCCAGGCGAGATCAGATATATGGAGACGCACATGCCCACCAGCAGGATCGTCAAATACAGGGGCCAGCGCACGTACATGCGGAGCGGCCCTCTCAAATCTGCTTTCTTCTTCATAGCAATTTCCTTATACAATCAATTATCATTCTGCGGCAAGCGCAGAAACCGGCGCCGCCCGTGCAAGCATGGCATCGGCGTTGGCTACATTATGCTCCGCAGTGCCGCGCTCGACTTCGCTTCTGCACTGCTCATTGCTTACTTGGACATTATACCATGTGCGCAGAAAATCAAGCGGCCCGGAGGGACATTTGATTTTCAAGCCATGGGTTGCCAGGTATAATCCGATGCGTAGCAGCGGCGAGACAGCGTAAGCTGGCTCGAATTCTGCGTCAGCAGAATTATTATACCATGTTGATCTCGGGGGGACAATGGAAAGTTGTATAAGATGGGCGCTTTGGGCGTAAAGGCAAAAAACGGGCACCGCCCAAACAGCAGCGGTGCCCAAAAAGTTGTTCTTATTCTGCGATGTACGGCATCAGCGCGATGTGTCTCGCTCTCTTGATCGCTACGGTCAGCGCTCTCTGATGTTTCGCACAGTTTCCGGTGATTCTTCTCGGAAGGATCTTTCCTCTCTCGGAAACGTATCTTTTTAATTTATTTACATCTTTGTAATCGATCTCATTGTTCTCTTTGCCGCAGAATACGCAGACTTTCTTTCTCCTGCGTCCGCCCCTTCTCATCTTCGGAGCATCGCCTTTTTCATTTTTGGTGTAAGCCATGATGGTTCCTCCTTCTCACAAATCTTTATCTGTTCCGATTGTTAATTGAACGGCAATTCTTCGTCGATCCCATCCGGAATGTTCATAAAACCGTCGCCGGCCGCCGATGCCGGGCTGGGCGCCGGAGCGCTCTGGTATCCGCCCATGTTCCGGTTTGCTTCGGACGCCGCCTTGCTCTCCGCGAACTCCTGCTCTTCCACCACCACGTCTGTGGTGTATACCTTCTGTCCGTCCCGGTTCGTATAGCTTCCGGTCTGGATACGGCCGCAGATCGTCACACGCATTCCCTGACGGAAATACTTCTCAATAAACTCCGCATTCCTTCCAAACGCCACGCAGCCGATGAAATCAGCCGTCTGGTCGCTGTCTCTTCTGGCAAACCTGCGGTCCACCGCCAGCGTAAACCTGGCCACCGCCGTCGCTGTCTCTCCACTGGAATAACGGACTTCCGGATCTCTGGTCAAACGTCCCATCAAAATTACTTTATTCATTAACAATCACCTCTTATATGCTCTTCTTATGCGTCTTTGCGAACACACAAATAGCGGATGACATTATCCAGAATACGTACGCGTCTCTCTACTTCTGCCGGGCAGGTAGACGGAGCGTCGAACTGGATGAAGTAGTAGAATCCCTCTTTCATATGCTGGATCTCATATGCGAGTCTCTTCTTGCCCGCATCTTCCACTTCCGTCACAACGCCGCCGAAACGAGTGATAATCTCTTTCGCTTTCTCTACGGCCGCTGCTCTTTCGTCATCTTCGATTTTTGCATTCACAACCAGTGCAAGTTCGTATTTGTTCATGCTTTTTCCTCCTTTTGGTCTCTGGCGCACCGCTTTTTATCAATGCGCAAGGAATGTTGCTCCTGTGGAGCCATAATATATCACGAGAAACTACTATAGCATAATTCTCCTGTATTTTCAAGCTTTTTTTCGCAGTCCGCGGGTATTCTTTTCCACTAATTTCCTGGGGACCATCACCTGATGCCCGCACCCCTCGCACTTCAGCCGGAAATCCGCGCCCACCCGCAGGATCTCCCACTCCTGGCTCCCGCAGGGATGGGGTTTTTTCAGTTTTACAATATCGCCCACCTGGTATTCCATAGACGTTCCTCCCTCTTATAACTGGCTGAAGATTTCCCCGATGCTGCCCTGGATCAGAAGATCCGCGCGGGAATCCATGGGCGTGACCGATTTGTTGATGAGCACCAGACGGTTCCCGCCGTAGTAATCGATCAGTCCGGCCGCCGGATACACGGTCAGAGACGTCCCGCCCACAATGAGAAGATCCGCGCTGCCAATTGCCCGCACCGCGCCGCTTAACGTAGCCTGATCCAGCCCTTCCTCGTACAATACCACGTCCGGTTTGACCGCCCCTCCGCATTTCTCACAACAGGGAACACCCTGAGAATCCCGGATATACTCCGCGTCATAGAAAGCGCCGCATTTCCGGCAGTAATTCCGGTGTACAGAACCGTGCAGTTCATAGACGCGCCGGCTCCCGGCCGCCTGGTGCAGACCGTCGATATTCTGCGTCACCACCGCCTGAAGTTTCCCCTCCTGCTCCCACTGGGCCAGCTTTTTATGGGCAGCGTTGGGCTTCGCGTCCAGCGCCAGCATCTTCGCCCGGTAGAACCGGTAAAATTCCTCCGGCTTCTGCATATAAAAGGTATGGCTCAATATAGTCTCCGGCGGATAATCATACTGCTGATGATACAGCCCGTCCACACTCCGGAAATCCGGTATGCCGCTCTCTGTGGAGACTCCCGCTCCCCCGAAGAATACCATGCGGCTGCTCTCATCCACCCACTGTTTCAAACGTTCCAGCTTCTCTTCCACAAGAAATCCCTCCTATATATATTCCACATCCGGCGCCTGCCACACGCCTTCCCGGCAGACGCACACCAGATACCCCGCCTCCTTAAACGACAGGAACCTGGCCAGACATAAATGGTTCCCTTCCGCATCCAGAATGTCCGCCGCACCGGTTCCCAGCGCCACGCGGAAAACATCCAGATCTCCATAGAAACCTGTCCCTTTCATCTTCAGGAAACTCTCCTTCACCGTCCAGTACCGGTAAAAGCGTTCCTTCCGTTCTCCGCAGGCCGTTTCTTCCCAGTCCCGGTATTCTTCCGGCACCAGAATTCTCCGGGCCAGCCGCTCCCCGGGCTCCTTGTCCATCTCCTGGATGTCCACGCCCACTTCCGTATCCGACACCGCGCAGACCGCATAGGCCCCGGAATGGGACCAGTTGACATAGATTCCGCTCTCCGAACTCAGATACGGCTTCCCGTACTCATTTCTCGTATAGGCGGCTGGCAGGGGAATTCCCGCGCCCACGGCCTCCAGCGCCCGGTTCAGAAGCGCCTCCGCGCCCAGGCACATCTGTCTTGCCTCCGGCTGTCTGCGGCGCCGCGCCGCTTCCTTTCGTTCCTCCGACAGATAAGGCGCCCAGGAGGCGTCCAGGAAATCCCGGCCCCTCACGTCCATGCAAAATACCCGAATCATATGCGAACTCCACCCATCCTATCTGGCCGACTTCAGAAACCGGAAAATATAGACCGGATTCAGAGCCTTTACCTGCCACAGAAACACTTCCCGTCCATCTTTCTGGAAAAACAGATTGATGAACATCAGGGAAATGGCCTGTGTGATCACCGTGGCCGCCGCCGCGCCGTACATGCCCCATGACTGAATCAGGAAAAAGTTCATGACCACGTTGGCCAGCACGCTGATAGCCTGGGACCAGGTCAGGATGCTTCCCCGGTTGATGATCGTAAAATGTCCCGCCCTCAGCGCCGCATTATACATAAAGAAAGTGCCCAGTACATGGATGCGGTACACCGGATATGCCTGGGCATACTCGGCGTTCAGGAAGCGGAACGCATACGGCAGTACCACAAAGGAGAATGCCACGCCCGCAATATAGATCCATGTCATAACGCTGGATATCTGGATATACCGCTCCTCATACTGCTTCCGGTCCGTATCATACAGGTTCAGCAGCATGGGAAATACCGATTCCCGGATGGGCGCGATGGCGATCTGCACAATGGTGATCAGGCTCACAGAGATGGAATAGATCCCCACCTCGGCGGACGTCATCATCGCTCCCAGCATGATGCTGTCAGAACGGGTGTACAAAACGCCGCAGGAGCCTGCGATCCCCAGCGGAAAACTCTCTTTCAGAAGCTGTTTTAAAAGCTGCCGGTCCAGAAGCGTAAATCTCAGCCCGCCGAAATCCGTCCTGTACTGGATCCAGATGATAAACAGGCTGATCGCCGTGGAAGTCAGCGCGATCATGGCCAGCGCCGTCAGCGGCCAGGAATACTGCACCGCGATGAGCTGGAGCACCGACGCGGTGAGCGCCGCCAGATCCGTCGCAATGACGACTTTTTTCGACTTCATCAGGTATTCGAAGCGGTTCGCCATTCCAAACTTCACATTGCCCAGGGCCATATTCAACAGAAGCAGCATGAAAACCATATTGAACTGCGCGCCGCCCTGATAAAGCAGGATAAACACACACCCGCCCAGAACAGAGAGCAGCGCCAGCAGGATTCTCGCCACGGTTCCCGTCAGCACCACCACTTCCGAATCATGGTCCAGATATTTCTTCTTCACCACCCGCGCATCCACAAAGGTGGTCACGATCTCAAATACAGCCACGATGCTGACTGCATACTGATAGGAGCCGTATCCCAGCGCACCGTAATAATTGGCGATCTTCACTGAGACAAACAGGCTCAGCGCCAGCAGGAATACCTTATCGAACACCATCCAGGCCGTATTCGACAATATTTTTATAAAATCACTGTCTTTTTTCATCCGTCTCATATGTTCAAAACCTTTTTTATTCTGACTTCTAATCTAACATATGCATTTTTATTTTTCAAGCGCGGCGGGCATCCCATTTATTCTATTCTGTTCCGGCCTGTTCATGATCACATGGGCTATTTTCCTGTTCTTGTGGGTTTCAGTCGTATATGCTATAATTTTTTGTAAGTAATCGTTCTGTTTATTGGAAAATCCAATTCCAATCAAATTTACGAAAGGAGCAGGTCATCAAATGGAACCTCTATATACATTCCGCACTCAATATACACTGGAAGAATATAAAAAATATAATTGGACTGTATTGTTCACATCACATTATATACTTGTCTTTATTTTGGTTATCATCTCCTGTTTGTTCAATGGAATACTAAAGTGGGATTGGTACACTCTCATAGCAATGCTGCTGACTCTGCTCCTGTTTGTATGGATTCTAAACAGAGTCGTTGAAAAAACATATCGCTCCAATATGCTGATTCAGGACACTGAACTTACTTATGAATTTTATGACGACCATTTCCTGGAAAAATCTTCCCGTGGAGAAGCAAGGGTAGAATATCGATTGCTGCATAAGGTTATAGAGAACAAGACACATTTTTATCTATTCATCGCAACCAATCAGGCATATATTATGAATAAGGAAGCGATGCCTAATGGTTTGGAGAACTTTTTAGAAAAAGTGTTCCTTCAAAACAATGTGAAAAAAGTCGTCAAATCTTATCTCTGACAGACGACAGCAACAACAAAACCACTTTTTGCAGGAAAACACATTAAAAGTTAGTACAAACATGGCATGAAAGCCCAGGGGCAAACGTCTCTGGGCTGTTTGATATTTAAAATTTTAATTGTCCCGTCATTCTCCGCGCCGCCATTTCACGATCAGATATACCAGCACCCAGACAGCAATAAAATCCAGTCCCAGGCACGGAAAATAGATTACGGTGGGTAGAAGCGCCACCGCCGGGTGACTCATGACGCAGACGCCTGTGACGGCCAGAAATACCGCCAGGCTGATCAAAATATGTATTGGCCCTTTGTCCTCCCGGAGTTCTGCCCCCTGCCAGGATCTCCTCCGTTCCAGTTCCCACAGAAGCTCCCTCTCATACGGTTCTCCTTTTACAAGGAAGCAGGTATATTTTCCCACCGCCCCATGACTGTATCTGACCCTGCACACCAGAGCATACCCTTGTCCCTGCTCTCGGATGCTGTCCACTTTCAGTATCTCCGCTGCTCCCACAGGCGGCACGCCGCTTTTCTCGAACTGGCGGAGAACTTCCTCACGGCGGCGCCCCATCTCCCGTTCCATCTGCGCATAGCCCAGGATGCCCCGCCTATACCCTGCAAGCTGCCTGATGTCCTGCACATACAAATGATCCTCTTCATCGCGGAAAAAGAGCATAGCGTTCCTCATGGCGCGGTTCCCGGTACGCGCCGCCAGCCAGATGCCCAGCGCGGAAGCCAGAAGACATCCGGCCAACAGCGATTGCTCCATGGCGATCCCATAAGAAGCCAGAAAAAAAGACAGCGCGACAGTGATTACTGTCAGCGCCATCATCAATCCGGCAATCCCCCATACGGACAGGGTTATGCCGCCTGTCAGCCTGTTCTTCTTTTTCGTAACGCAAAACGCCTTTGCTCTCATATCTCAAATCCCATCCCTTTAGCCGCGCTGCGCCGCAAAGCATCCGTCTGTCTGTCACTCAATATGGATATCCAGAGGCTTATCCAGTTCCTCAGAGACGTACTTTCCGTTCTTTTTCCTCTGCCGCACGCACTCTGTCAGCAGGTACTCGATCTGACCGTTGACCGAGCGGAAATCATCCTCTGCCCAGGCGGCGATATCCCGATAAAGCTTTTCAGAAAGACGAAGGGGGATCTGTTTCTTCGGAGAATCTGCCATCTCAGTACAGGCTTCCCGAATTGACGACCGGCTGGGCGTCATGATTGCCGCACAGCACCACCAGGAGGTTGGAGACCATCGCCGCCTTTCTCTCCTCGTCCAGCGTCACCACATTCTTTTCATTCAGGCGCTCCAGCGCAAGCTCTACCATACCTACCGCTCCATCCACGATCATCTTCCTTGCATCTATGATAGCAGAAGCCTGCTGTCTCTGCAACATGACGGCCGCAATTTCCGGGGCGTACGCCAGATAAGTGATCCTGGCCTCCAGGATCTCCAGCCCCGCTTCCGTGACTTTCTGCTGGATCTCATCCCTGATCCTGGCCGCCACCACTTCGCTGGAACCTCTTAAACTGCCTTCGTCAGCGATCCCGTCTCCGGTGGTATCCACATCCGGTGCTGTATCGTAGGGATAGATCCGCACAATATTCCGAAGCGCGCTGTCACACTGCAGGGACAGGTATTCTTTGTAATTGTCCACGCTGAACACCGCCTTCGCCGTGTCCACCACGCGCCACATCACCGCGATCCCGATCTCCACCGGATTGCCCAGGCAGTCGTTGATCTTCTGCCGGTTGTTGTTCAGTGTCATAATCTTCATGGAGATCTTTTTCCCGGCCGCTTCCGCGGGCACCATGGCCGCCTGGCCTCCCTGCACATGCAGGAGTCCGGTTCCGCTGTTCACGTCGCCGCTCTGATTGAGCCTGGTCTTGGCCGCGGGATTCACCCCGGAACAGAACGGATTTACATAGTAGAAACCTTCATCCTTCAGCGTACCAATATATTTTCCGAACAGGGTCAGCACCAGCGCCTCCTGGGGCTTGAGGATCTTCAGACCCAGAAACGGAATCCAGCCCAGCGCCAGCCAGACGCTGCCCACAACAATCAGCGCCACGTATCCGGCGCCGCCCACGCTGTCCGTCATCACTCCGCCGAAAACCACGCACAATAAGGCCGCCAGATAGAGCGCCAGCAGAAGGATCAGCATCGCCATTCCATTTTTCTTATTCTGTAAAATTTTCTCTTCCATCATCACGCCTCCTAATTTGATATCAAAATAATATCATATAAATATCTTTGTGTCAAGGCGTTAGAATCATGCTGAACGGGAATGCAGGCAAGTCCTCCTGACCCGTTGCTTGTGGGAATCCTTTCCCTAAAAAAGCTTGCGCCTTACGACGCCGCCGTCAACTATTTGCGGTAGTTGGCGGCTATCTCTTTCCCCTGAAAATCTGACAAATCAGACTTACAAGGGCAACAATGAATATCCCAATCTGGATCAAATCCTGATATGTAACATACATTGGCAACGCCCTCCTTCCTTTTTCAGTCTGGAGGGTAAGCCCCTCCGAAAAACAGGAGGGTAAGCCGCCCTGGCTCTCTGGTTTCCCATGCAGAAAGTATAACATATCTTTGAAATTTAATCTGAGCAATTAGTTTATAGCATATTGTGGAATAAACTGTCGAATTTACTTGCCCAAGTACTAATTTTATCAGTTAAACCAGATGCAATAAGGACTCCTATTGATTCGGTTCTTCATCTGAAAAACACAATTATTATGACCGCTGTTAATCTCCCCATTAAAAAATCCATGAGGCCCTCAAATGCCTCATGGATTTTATCATTTAATATAACTTCGCGCCTGCCGGGATCCGGCTGTCCACCATCAGCAGGTTCAGCCCTTCGCGGCCATCCTCCTCATGGACTGCTGAGATCAGCATACCGCAGGAATCGATGCCCATCATCTTCCTGGGCGGAAGATTTACGATGGCGATGCAGGTCTTGCCGATCAGTTCTTCCGGCTCATAGTACTCATGGATACCGCTCAGGATCGTGCGGTCCGTGCCTGTCCCATCGTCCAGAGTAAACTGAAGCAGCTTCTTGGATTTGGGCACTGCCGCGCAGTCTTTTACCTTCACCGCACGGAAATCAGATTTGCTGAAAGTCTCAAAATCCACCATTTCTTCAAACAGCGGCTCGATCTTCACTTTGGAGAAGTCGATGGCTTCTGCCGGTGCTGCGGATGCCTCCGCCGGCGCTTTCTTCTCCTCTTTCCTGCCGTCCTGGCCGCCGATACTCTTCATCGTCGGGAAGAGCAAAACGTCCCGGATGGCCGCCGAATTGGTCAGCAGCATGCACATGCGGTCGATACCAAAACCGATCCCTCCGGTGGGCGGCATACCGATCTCCAGCGCGTTCAGGAAATCCTCATCCGTGGTGTTGGCTTCTTCGTCGCCCTGGGCCAGCAGTTCTTCCTGTGCCCTGAAACGGGCGCGCTGGTCGATGGGGTCGTTCAGCTCGGAATAAGCGTTGGCCATCTCCCATCCGTTCATAAAGAACTCGAAACGCTCCACATAATCCGGGTTCTCCGGTTTCTTCTTCGTCAGCGGAGAGATCTCAATGGGATGATCCATGACAAACGTAGGCTGGATCAGATGCTCCTCTGCAAACTCCTCGAAGAACAGGGACAGGATATCTCCCTTCTTGTGGCGCTCTTCGTATTCCACATGGTGCTCCTTCGCCAGAGCTCTTGCCTGCTCCAGCGTCTCCACCTGGTTCCAGTCCACGCCGGCATACTTCTTCACCGCGTCCACCATGGTGATGCGCTCGAAGGGCTTGCCCAGATCCATCTCCACGCCGTTGTAGACGATCTTCGTGGTACCCAGCACTTCCTGGGCCACATAGCGGTACAGGTTCTCCGTCAGATCCATCATACCATTGTAATCCGTATACGCCTGGTACAGCTCCATCAGCGTAAACTCCGGGTTGTGGCGGGTATCCAGGCCCTCGTTGCGGAACACGCGCCCGATCTCATAGACCCGCTCCAGGCCGCCCACGATCAGCCTCTTCAGATACAGCTCCAGAGATATGCGGAGCTTAAAGTCTTCATTCAACGCGTTAAAATGCGTCTCAAACGGGCGCGCCGCGGCGCCTCCCGCATTGGCCACCAGCATGGGCGTCTCCACTTCCATGAATCCCTGTCCGTCCAGGTAACGGCGGATCGCGCTGAGGATTCTGGAGCGCTTGACAAACGTATCCTTCACATCTGGATTCATAATCAGATCCACATAGCGCTGGCGGTAACGCAGATCCGTGTTCGTCAGTCCGTGGAATTTCTCCGGAAGGATCTGCAGGCTCTTGGACAGAAGCGTAAGCTTCGACGCATGGATGGAGATCTCCCCGGTCTTGGTGCGGAACACCTCTCCCTCAATACCTACAATATCCCCGATATCATATTTCTTAAAATCTTTATAGCTGTCTTCCCCGACGCTGTCCCGCGCCACGTAAGACTGTATATTTCCTTTCAGATCCTGTACGTTGCAGAAAGACGCCTTGCCCATCACGCGCTTGGACATCATACGCCCCGCCACGCGGACGGTCTGGCCCTCAAGCGTCTCAAACTGCTCCCGGATCTCGCTGCTGTGATGCGTCGCATCGTATTTCGTTATCTGGAACGGATCCTTTCCCGCGCTCTGAAGCTCCGCCAGCTTTTCCCTGCGGATCTTCAGAAGCTGGTTGATATCCTGTTCCTGTACATTCTTTCCTTCCGCCACTTTCTTCTCTCCTTAGCTTGCTCTGTGAATACTGAGTACCTTATACTGCACTTCTCCCGACGGAGCCTCCACATGTACGATATCTCCCACCTTCGCCCCGATCAGCGCACGCCCGATGGGGGACTCATTGGAAATCTTGTTCTGCAGGCTGCTCGCCTCGGAAGAACCTACCAGCTTATACTCTTCCTCTTCATCGTATTCAATATCCAGTACGCGCACGCTGCAGCCGATATTGATCTTGTCCAGATCGATCTCCTCTTCCAGCACAACCTCCGCGTTTTTCAGGATCTTCTCGATCTGCTCGATCCTGGCCTCGATGTCGCGCTGCTCATCCTTCGCCGCATCGTACTCCGCGTTTTCAGACAAATCCCCCTGCTCTCTCGCCTCTTTGATCTTCTCGGCGATCTCTTTTCTGCGAACCACCTTCAGATCCTGCAGCTCGTCTTCCAGTTTTTTCAGACCTTCATAGGTCAGAATGTTTTTCTTCTCTTCCATCCTCTACACCTTCCAATCTGTGTTTTCGCCCCGTGTACGGCCGAAACGCGATGTCATTCTTTCGCGAAATAACGGGGCCCGTTATCCTGAAAATACAAACGGCCCCTTTTATATAGTCACAGTATTATAGCCCACCTCAGAAATAATGTCAAGGTGCTTTTCCCAGTCTCTCAGATCCAGCACCAGGTTCCCCGGCAGGCTTCCCTCTCTGTCATGCTCCTGTATCAGAACCAGAAGCCCTCTTTCTTCGTAAGCCTCGTCCGCCAGCTCCTCGAACGCTTCCCCACGTCCCGTCACCACATACAGAAGATTCAGGTCACGGATCAGAAGCTCCAGCACGCCGTTCACCTTCCATGCCGGCTGCTCCTCATCATCGATCACGGTCAGCTTCAGATCCTTTTTGGGAATCCCTTTTTCCCTCCGGAACCAGGTCAGGATCTGCGGAACGTACCGCGTATACTCCGCGAAAGTCTTCTTCTCCTCCGGCGCCTCCTGTGCCTGTTCCTCTTTCTTTCTGCAAAACCAGAGAATTTTTTTCCAGATCATATTTCAAACGGCCATCCACGTTCTTCGGTTCAGTATATGCCGATGCGTCTTTCCCTATTCCCACGCCCGCCAAAAACGCTGCATCCGCGGAAAACGCTGCGTCCACGGAAAACGCTGCGTCCACAGAAAAGGAACCTGCCGGGATGCTCCGGGGGAGCATGCGGGCAGGTTCCGGTTCTCTTATTCCTCTGTTTCGTCCACGTCGATGATGACTTTCATCGTCTCTTCACGGTGTCCGTCAATATATTCATAAGCCGCCTGATAATCGGCAAATGCAAAATGAGCGGTCTGGAGCGGCTTCAGCTGTATTTTCCCCTCGTCCACGAAGCGGATCGCGTCCACATAGTCTTCGTGCCGGTACATCATGGATGTATTCAAGTCAAGCTCCGAATCGTTCAGCTTCGCAAGATCCACGCTGGCCCTCTTCCCGAAGACGGCCACCAGGATGATGCTGCTCCCTTTTCTGGCATTTTGAATTGCCTGGTCCATGGTGATGTCGCTGCCGGCACATTCATAAATGACGTCGGCTTTATCCGGCCCAAACGCCTCCAGCAAGGCCTGGGCGAAATCCTGTTCCTTCGTATTTACAATATAGTCCGCGCCCATCCGGCGGGCCAGGTCAAGACGCATGGAGGAGATATCCGTGGCCAGCACCTGATCCGCGCCCATGGCCTTCAATGTCTGGATCAGCAGGATACCGATGGGGCCGCATCCCAGGACGGCCGCTTTCGCTCCCTTTACGCCGGGAAAACGTTTGGCGGCATGGACCGTCACCGCCAGCGGCTCCAGCATGGCGCCCTCCCCATAAGTCATATGCTCCGGGATCGGCGTGATCTTGGAAGCGTCCACGGCGAAATATTCGCTGGCCGTTCCGGTGGTCTGGAAGCCCATTACTTTCAGGCGTTCGCACAGATTATATTTCCCATGCAGGCATGGATGGCAGCGCCCGCAGAACACCTGCGGCTCTATGGTCACCTTCTGTCCCACATACAGATCTTTGACATATTCTCCCACCTCTGTGATCTGGCCGGACACCTCATGTCCCTGCGTCACCGGATAGGTGGTATACGGATGCGTTCCATGGTACACATGGATATCGCTTCCGCATATGCCGATTTTTTTTATCTTGACCAACACCTGGTCCGGCCCCGGTTTGGGGATGTCAACCTGGCGAAATTCAATTTTTCCCGGTTCCGTCATGACCTGCTGAATCATCTTATTCTCTTTCAATTATTCCACCTCACATTACAGCAGCTGCCTTCCATCGCGGATTAAGCTGCCTGACGTTTTTTCGAAAGACAGTCAATACCTACGGCCAGCGCCAGCACCACGCCCTTCACCACCATCTGCATATAGGAGTTCACGTCCATAAGGATCATGCCGTTCGTCAGAGATCCGATGATCAGCACGCCCGCGATCACGCCGGACATCTTTCCGAAGCCGCCGTTTACGGACACACCGCCCAGCACCACACAGGTGATCACGTCGAACTCGTAGCCCAATCCGGCCGTGGCCTGACCGGAGCCGGTGCGGGAGAGCATGACGATTCCGGCCAGCCCCGCGAAAAATCCGGACAGCGCGTAGATCAGATATTTCATCCTGCTCACCCGGATCCCGGACAGTTCAGCGGCTTCCTCGTTTCCGCCGATGGCGTAGAAATAACGTCCGAAATAGGATTTATTCAGGATAAAGCTGCCCACAACAAAGCAGACAATCATGATAATCGCGCTGATGGGCACGATGCCAAGGGACCATCTTCCGAAAAGGTCAAAATTGGGATCAAAGCCGGAGATGGGCATACCGCCGCAGATCAGGTACGCGATACCTTCAAACACTGTCTGGGATGCAAAAGTGGCGATCAGCGCCGGCATCCCCAGTGTGGATACCATAAAACCGTTCAGGACTCCCACCAGGGTGGCGATGATCAGGGAAATGATCAGCGCGACCCACATATTGACGCCCATATTCACCATCATGTACGCGCACACAATATTGACCAGCGTGATGATCGATCCGGTGGACAGGTCGATACCGGCAATCAGGATCACGAACGTCATGCCGATCGACGCGATTCCATAGACCGCCACCTGCCTGGAGATCGCCACCAGGTTGGACGGCTTGATAAAGTTGGGGTTCGCGATGGAAAAGACGATGACCATGGCGATGAATACCAGCCATATCGCATTACTTTTAACAACTTTCTTTACATCCATATCAATTCTCCTTCTTCCCGTCCGCGGCCATGGACGCGTATGTCATGATCTTATCCGCGTTGAAATATTCTTTCTCCAGTTCGCCGGTCATCTTATGCTCCGAGAGTACGATGATCCGGTCCGACATGCCCATAAGCTCCTCCATCTCCGAAGAGATCATCAGCACGCTCCGGCCTTCTTCCACCAGGCTGTTGATCAGCTTGTAGATCTCATACTTTGCTCCCACATCGATGCCGCGCGTGGGCTCGTCGAAGATAATCAGCCTTGAGTCGGCGGCCATCCATTTTCCAAGGATGACTTTCTGCTGGTTGCCTCCGCTTAAGTTCTTCACATGCTGCTGGAAAGAGGGGGTTTTGATGGCCATTTCCTTCATATATTTCTCTGCGTTGGACCGTTCCGTGCGGGAATTGATCACGCTGGCGGACGAGATCCGTTCATAGATCGGCATGTTAATATTATTTTTTATGGTATTGGTAAGGAGCGCGCCGTGGCGCTTTCTGTCCTCCGGCACCAGGGCGATCCCCAGGTCAATGGCTTCCCTGGGATTTCTGGGATTGATCTCCTTTCCGTTCAGGAACATCTGGCCGGACTCTTTTTTAGCCGCCCCGAAGATCACCTCCGCCAGTTCCGTCCTTCCGGCGCCCACAAGCCCTCCCAGGCCCAGCACCTCGCCGGCGTGGATCTTCAGGCTCATATTCTCGTCGCCGTTGCCGCAGACGTTCTTCAGCTCCAGCACCACCTTGTTTTTGTCAATACACGGCTTCCTCTCCGGATACTTCTGCGTCATCTCCCGGCCCACCATCAGCTTGATCAGCTGATCCACTGTGGATTCTCTGGTAATCAGCGTCTCGATATATTCTCCGTCCCGGAGAACCTCGATGCGGTCGGAAAGGCGGAAAATCTCTTCCAGCCGGTGGGATATGTAGATGATCGAAACGCCCTTTTTCCTGAGCAGCTCCACCACCTTGAACATATTTTCCACTTCGTTGCTGGTCAGCGGCGCGGAGGGTTCGTCCATGATCAGCACCTGGGCGTTCTGCTGAATCGCTTTGGCGATCTCGATCATCTGCTGATAACCCACCGTCAGGTTCTTGACCAGCTCCCTGGGATCGATCTTAATCTGCAGCTGCGCGAACGCTTTGGCTGCTTCTTCCTCCATCGCCTTCCTGTCTATCATGATCCCTTTGCGGATGGGCCTCCCCAGGAACAGGTTCTCCGCCGCGGACAGTTCTCCCACGTTGTTGAATTCCTGATAGATGATGGCAATCCCGTTTTCAGCCGCCAGTTGCGGGGTCATGCGGTCAAATTCTTTCCCATTGATACGGATCTTCCCCGAAGTGGGAATCACCGCTCCGGAACAGGTTTTGATCAGAGTCGATTTACCCGCGCCGTTCTCGCCGATCAGAGCCAGGACCTCTCCCCTGCGCAGCCTGAGGCTCACGTCCTTCAAGGCGACGACGCCGGGATATTCTTTCCTGATATGCTCCAGTTCCAGCAAATATTCTTCACTCATCTGGTACCTCCGATTCTGTAACCTATTTCATCTCTGCCATGATCTCCGCCGCGTTCTCTGCCGTGATCGGCGCCACCTGGCGGAATACATTCTGAGCTTCCAGCTGTTCGCCCAGGATCAAAGCATACATAGCCGCGCAGGCATTTGCCGTATCCACATCGGAACCTTCAAAACCGATGATTCCCTTGGATGCCGCGTTGTCGTCCAGGAGCTGCTCCAGCTGCTGCTTTGTCACGTCGGTGGTAAACACTCCCATATCCTCCGGAATCGTCCCTCCTGTCTGGATCACCAGAGCCTCGTTGGCGCCGATCATGGGGCCTGCCCCGATACCGGTCACCACTCTGCAGTCAGGGCTTTTCTGCAGGATCGTCTCCATAACCGTCTGCGCTTCGTTGGGCTCCAGCGCAGGCTGTTCCGCTACAATCTCATACTTTCCGGAAGCAGTCTCCTCCAGTCCCTGCTTGATGCCCTCTCCTCTTTCTTTCAGAACCTTGGTCTGGGGATAGCCAAGCACCGCCACCTGGGCCTTCTGGTCTTCGCTGTAATGCTCATTGACAAATTCTCCGGCCAGCCTGCCGATCTCAATGCCCAGATCCGTATTGTTCAGTATCCAGTTTCCATCAGTATTGGTCATGGGATCGTCCCAGCACATCACCTTGATACCCTTGGTTCTGGCAGCGGCGCAGGCGTCTTCCACCGCGTTGGCGTCGGACGGGTGTACCATAATCAGGTCGCAGCCTGCCGACACAAAATTCTCGATCTGTCCGATCTGAGTAGCGGAATTATCGTCACAGGCCACAATGGTATACTCTGCTCCGTTGGCCGTCAGCACCTCTTCCAGCGCCGACATGACGCCCGCCCAGTAAGCGTTCCTCAGGGACTGGATCGTGATGCCGATCTTCTTTCCGCTGAGGGTGGACAGGTCGGCCTGGGCGTACAGTTCGTCGTCCGCCTGGATACCCTCCGTATCCCCGGTGGAATCATCGGCTGTCTGCCCGCTCTCTGCCGGCGTTGTCCCCGCCGCCGAAGAATCTCCTTTATTGATGCACCCAGTTAACAGAGAAGCCGTCATAGCCGCAGCCGCCAGTAAAACGATGATTCTTTTTTTCATAAGAATTTCCCCCTTGATATTTTCAAATCTTGTATTAGAAACAGGTAAACGCGCCGTCTACGACGATATCAGAACCGGTTGTGAACGTGGAAGTGTCCCCCGCCAGGTATACGCAGATGGAGCCCAGCTCTTCCGGTTTCCCCAGTCTTCCCATGGGCGCCATGCCGTTCCACTTCTCGATCAGCGGCTGGAGCGACGGCGAGTTCAGCGTCAGGTCAGTTCCGATATATCCCGGGCTGATGCTGTTTACACGGACATTTTTCTTGGCCCATTCCACTGCCAGCGATTTGGTGAGCATGATCACCGCCGCCTTGGACGCGTTGTACGCGCACTGGGGCTGGGGCACATTCACAATATGGCCGGACATGGACGCGGTGTTGATGATGGAACCGCCGCCATGAGCCAGCATATACCTGCCTGCGATCGTATCCGTCAAAAACATGCTGTTCAGGTTCACGTCGATGTTTTTCAGCCACTGGGCGTAAGTCATCTCTTCTGCCGCCGCGTTGATACAGATTCCCGCGTTGGCGTGACAAAAATCAAGTCCTCCCAGTTCCTCTGCCACCCGGTCCACCATGGCCTGCACGTCCTCCTCTTTGGTGACGTCGCACCGTACCGCGAACACTTTCCGGCCGGTAGCTTCCGCGATCTCCTTCGCGGTCTGTTCCGCCGTCTCCAGATCCAGATCCACAATGGCCAGATCCGCTCCTGCTTCTGCGAACGCGGTCGCCGTGCATTTTCCGATCCCTCTGGCGCCGCCTGTCACAAAGCCTTTCTTTCCATCAAGACGCATTTTCTCGATGATTCCCATGATTGATTCCTCCTGTTCTCATTTTTTTCGTTTCAAATCAATTTAAAATTTATTTTGTAAATTGATTTATCAAATTGTGTTTTTAATATACCTCATACTTCCAATTTTGTCAATCGTTTTTACAAATTTTTTTTGCAAATTTGTGGATTTCTCGCTTGTAAAAAAAAATCCGTCATGCTACAATAAAACTGACATCTTGTAAGTTATATTACAAAATGCGGCATAGCTTATAAAATGCAATTTCAGCGGGAGATGAAAGACAAATTAAATGAAGGCAATTACACCAAAACAGATTAAGAATACTAACAGACAATTAATCTACAATTTAATTTATAAACAGGAGAAGATATCCCAGCAGGAGATTTCCTACACGCTCCGTCTGAGCCGTCCTACCGTCACGGCGAATTTAAACGAGCTGGAAGAGACGGGACTGATCTATAAAAACGGCCAGATCGACTCGGATCTCATCGGCCGGAAGGCCGCCGCCTACTCCATTGTGCCGGATTACCGGATTGGCATCGGCGTGGAGCTCAGCCGCCGGGTGGTCAAGATCATGGCCGTAGATCTGTACGGGATGAAAATAGACCGGATCGTGGTGGAATGCCGTTACGCGGATTCCGAAGAATACTACCGGTATATCACATCCCGGATCAATGAATTCATCGATGGGCTCCAGGTAAAAAAAGAACAGATCCTGGGCGTCGGCATCGCTGTGCAGGGCCTGGTATCCCCGGACCATACCCATATTGTCTATGGAAAGATCCTGGACTGCACCGGGCTGGAGATCGAAGCCTTTTCCCGGTACCTGGACTATCCCTGCAGTTTTATCCACGACGCCAAAAGCGCCGCCACATGTGAACGATGGTTCTCGCCGGAACTGACGGACGCGTTTTATCTCCATCTCAGCTACCATTTCGGCGCCGCCGTCATCCAGAACGGCGAAGTAGTCAACGGCAAGCACGGGCACAACTCCACCGTGGAACATATCACCCTGGACGCGGACGGCCCTCTGTGCTACTGCGGTAAACGGGGCTGTGCCGAGACCTTCTGCTCCCTGCGGGCGCTCCTGCAGGGGGAAGAGGAGGAAGATTTCTTCCGGGCTTATGAGGCAGGTGATCCGGAAAAGCTCGCCCGCTGGCAGTCCATGCTGGACCACCTGGCGGACCTTATCACCTCCCTCCATCTGGTCTACGACACGGATTTCATCCTCAGCGGATATCTGGCGGATCATATTACAGAAAAGGATTTTCAGTATCTGTATAAAAGAATCCGTGAGCAGACGCCGTTCGAGGAGGAAGAAGATTTCCTCAAGCTGGGCAAGATGCCAAAGCACAGCATCACCGTGGGCGCGGCTCTGCCGTATATCCGCAGGTTTTTGGATGTGCTGGAGTAGGAAGAGCGGCTGAAACGCCTTTCCCTCCACGTTCAAAAAGCGGCGCAGTCTTAAGCCACTGCGCCGCTTTCAATATCTCTGTTATTCTATTATTTCAGATATTTCTGCAGGGTCTTTCTCACCGCACCTGGCCCCGCGATCTCTTCCCGGAACATTTCCTCGATCTTCTCCCCGATACCGGCTTCATACAGATCAATGCCGAAAATGTTCTCATTGGACAGTATGGGTTTTAACTGATCCTCCAGGCTGGAGGGATCCCCGAACCGCACGCCAGCAAGTTGGGCCGTCAACTCCCCGATCATAGGATCGGGAGACAGTTCAAAGGGCTCCCCCTCGTCTGTAACTGCCAGCAGATACCGGCACCATCCTGCCACCGCCAGCGGCACCGCTGTCAGGCATTCTGCGCTTCCGTACCGTTCCACATAAGCTTTGACCGTCTCTCCGAACCTGATTCCCATCATCTGAGAGGAATCCACCGCAATCCTCTGGGGCGTATCCGGTATAAACGGATTGGGAAAGCGGACCTGGATCACTTCCTGGATAAATTTCTCCGGCGAGATGATCCCCGGATCTTTCACCACTTTCATGCCTTCCACCGGTCCCAGCTGATGCACCAGCCGGCACAAATCCTCATCCTTCATCTCGTCCGCCAGAAGCGTATAATCCAGCACGCATCCGTAGACCGCCAGCGCCGTATGGAGCGGATTCAGGCACACGGTGACTTTCATGCGCTCGCTGCAGTTCACCGTCTCTCTGTCCGTCATATAAACGCCGGCCTTTTCCAGCGGCGGCCTGCCGTTGGGGAAGCGGTCCTCCACCACCAGATACTGGGGCGCTTCCGCGTTCACAAAAGGAGCAATATAAGTTTTCCGGGAGGTAATCACCGGCTCCATATGCTCCACCCCATTCTCTCTCAGCATGTCCGCGATCCGCTCGCTGGGGCGGGGCGTAATCTTGTCGATCATCGTCCAGGGGAACGCGATCCGCCCTTCGTCCCGCACATAATCCAGAAAGCCCAGGGGGACATATCCTTTTTCCGCCCATGCTTCTGAGATCTCCAGCACCGCTTCTCTCAGCTTTTCTCCGTTCCTGGAGACGTTATCCATGGAGACCAGCGCAATGGGCGCGCCGGACGTCCGGTACCGCTCATAGAGCAGAGCCGCGGTCAGAGCCATGGCTCCCGACGCGTGATTCGGACCCTTTTCAATGTCCTGGCGTACCCATGCCAGATATTCTCCGTCCGCCCCCCGGAGCGCATACCCCTTTTCTGTTATGGTATAAGAAACCATCTGGAGTCCGGGATCGGAAAAAATCTCCTTCAGCCGGTCCGCGTCGTTCTCATCCTCCGTGCCCGCCTTGAGCGCTTCTCCCAGGGAACCCAGCACACGTTTTTCCGCCGTACCGTCCCCATACAGCGTCACAGCCAGAACCAGGTTGTCAAAGGGCTTATAGATCTGATCTACCACATCGTAATCAAAGGCTTCCACACAGGTAATTCCCCAGTCCCAAAGCCCCTCTTCGATCAGACGGTCCGCAATCCCCCCAATAAAAATACGGAAGATGTTGCCGATGCCAAAATGCACCCACGCCGGCTTCTCCCGCGTTCTCGCGGCCAATGCTTCCACATCGTAGCCGGGCAGACGGATGCCGGCCTTCTGCCATTCTTCCGTATCCCTGATTCCTTTTCTCGTCAATTCCATATTTACCTCCATCCTGCCGCCAAAGCGCGGCATCACCCTGTTGTTCAGCTATTTTTATGGTAATATGGAAAATCTATTTTGTCAAATCATTTTTCAAATTTGTTGAATGAAATTCCGCAGTTCCTGAAGCGTCTCTATCTGATTCACTCCCGCCCGAAGTCTGGACGAATGGGGATATCCCGCCGTATACCAGGCCACATGCTTGCGCATCTCCCTGATCCCGGTATATTCCCCTTTGTGCTGCACCAGCAGATCCGCATGCCGCAGGATCATCTCCCGCAGTTCCTGCGGCGAGGGCCGGTATGCCGTTTTCTCTCCGGTCTCCATCCAGTGCAGGATAGAGCGGAAGATCCAGGGATTTCCCTGAGCTCCCCTGCCGATCATGATGCCGTCGCATCCCGTCTCTGCCAGCAGTCTCTCCGCCGCATCCGGGGAATCCACGTCTCCGTTGCCGATGACGGGGATCTTCACCGCTTCCTTCACCTGGCGGATGATCTCCCAGTCCGCCTTCCCGTGATAATACTGCTCCCGGGTCCGTCCATGCACCGCCACCGCTGCGGCTCCGGCGCTCTCCGCGACCCGGGCGATCTCCACCGCGTTCACATGATCTTCATCGAACCCCTTGCGGATCTTTACCGTGACCGGTTTCTGCACCGCGCGCACCGTCTTCGAGACGATCTCCTCCACCAGCCGGGGATCTTTCATCAGAGCCGATCCCTCCCCGTTGTTCACCACCTTGGGCACCGGGCATCCCATGTTGATATCCAGAATGGAAAAAGGACGCTCCTCAATCCGCTTCGCCATCTCGCTGATGATCTCCGGGTCCGAACCGAAGAGCTGCAGGGAGACCGGCGTTTCTCCGGCGTCGATCTCCAGCAGACTCTCCGTATTCTTGTTGCGGTAATAGATGGCTTTCGCGCTGACCATCTCCATACACACCAGTCCGGCCCCCTGTTCCTTGCAAAGAAGGCGAAAAGGAAGATCCGTGACTCCCGCCATGGGAGCCAGGATCAATGGGTTGTCCAGCACTACATTTCCTATATTCAGTTTCCGGATCATTCTATCTTCTCTCCCAGGAAAAATACTCGATAATAAAGCTCCAGATTCTGCAGAAGCTCTGCTTTCTGTCTCCGGATCTGCCGGATCTTCAGCTCGCTCCCGATTTCGTCATAAAACAGATCCGAAGGATCTGCCGATACTTCCAGAAGCAGCTTCCCTTCTTTGTCAAATGCCAGGGTCAGCACCCCGCCCACATCCTCTGTAAACAGCACGCACATAATCTTCAGCTCGTCCTGTATCTGGGACGGAAGCCGCCCAAAAGCTTCATTCAAATAATATTTCTGCTCGTAAGCGCTTGCACCGCAAAGCACCACCTGATCCTGATCCATATATTTCCTCGTCTTTCCGTCTTTTCACAGGGAGGCCTTCCCATTGGGGAGCCTCCCGCCGCGGCGCCTGCCGCACAGATCCTTAACCGCTATACATACCCGTACAGGCCTCTTACCGACACCTCGCCCGCATAGACCCGCTCCGCTGTCCCATTGTCCCTGCGGACCAGCAATTCGCCTTTGTCGTCAATCCCTTCCGCGATCCCGGCATATGCCCCGTCAGGGTGCAGCACCTGCACCTGACGGCCGCAGTTGACGCACAGACTATTGTACTCTTCATACAGTTCACGGAGATCTTCCGTTTTCAAAAAGGTCTCATACAGGGGCTCCATCTCATCCAGGATACATGCGGCTGCTTCCGCTCTGGAAAATCTGTGCCCGGCCTCCAGAGACAGGGAAGTGGCCGTCTGCTCCAGCTCCTC
This sequence comes from uncultured Lachnoclostridium sp., assembly GCA_944381625.1. GTDB lineage: Bacteria > Bacillota > Clostridia > Lachnospirales > Lachnospiraceae > Hominiventricola. The sequence goes on along the minus strand of CALWLW010000012.1, from coordinate 25,846 downwards.
CGGGAAACTGGCCTGGTTCACATTGACGCCTGTGCCGATGACCACATAATGGATATAATCCACCTCCGTGTTCATCTCCGTCAGGATACCGCAGATCTTCCGGCCTCCCACCACCACGTCATTGGGCCATTTGATCCAGGCTTCCAGGCCGCATAACCTGCGGACGCCCTTTGCCACAGCCATGGCCATCAAAAGTGTCATCTGAGATGCATGCTCCGGCCGGATCCTTGGGCGGAGCAGAAGCGTCATGGCGATCTGTTCTCCCCTCGGAGAAGACCAGGCCCGTCCCCTGCGACCTTTGCCTCCCGTCTGTTCTTCTGCCAGCACCAAAGTCCCGTCCTCTGCTCCGTCTTCCGCCAGACGGCGGGCATAGGTGTTAGTAGAGTCCACAGACTGCAGGCAGATACATTTCCTCCCCAGACGACGGGTATGGAGCCGGCTGGCTACTTCCTCCCCGGTAAAGACGTCCGGGACTTCCAGCAGCCGGTATCCTTTATTCTGTACCGCCTCAATCTGGTAGCCGTCCTCCTTCAACTGGCGGATCACCTTCCACACCGCTGTACGGGATACGCCAAAATACTCGCAGAGCTGCTGGCCGGACACATATCCGTCCGTCTCCCTCAGGATTCTCAAAAGCCTTGCTTTCATAAGATACCTCCCATGCGCAGCGCGCTGAATATGCCCGCCGCCAGGAACAGCAGCGCGCAGACCCCCTGAAAGCGGCAGGCCGTCTTTTTTCCCGCCTTCCGGTCATAGGACGCGCCCGCTCCGTACAGCATTGTCCCCGCGAAAAAGGCAAGCGGAATACAGATCCTGCTCAGTTCCCTGTCGGACGCCGCCACAAAGACCATCGTCAGGATCAGAAGGCTCAGGCAGACCGTCGTCGTCCTGTACCGTTCTTTCATATGCTCCGCCTCCTTCCTGTGGGATTATGCTCCCAGTGTGGCCGCCATCACCGCTTTAATCGTATGCATGCGGTTCTCCGCCTCTTCAAACACAATGGACTGGGAAGACTCAAAGACTTCGTCTGTCACTTCCATGGCATCCAGCCCGAATTTACCGCTGATCTCCTTGCCAATGGTGGTCTTCAGATCGTGGAATGCCGGCAGGCAATGCATAAATACCGCCTTCGGCCCCGCCGCCTCCATCACGGCGCGGTTCACCTGATACGGGAGAAGGTCATGGATACGCTCCGCCCATACTTCATCCGGCTCGCCCATGGAGACCCATACGTCTGTGTAAATTACATCCGCGTCCTTCACCGCCTTCTGGACATCCTCTTCCAGCGTGATCTCCGCTCCGGTCTTCCCTGCAATCTCCCGGCACCGGGCGATAAGTTCCTCAGACGGCCAGTATTTTTTCGGCGCGCACGCCGTAAACTTCATGCCCATCTTTGCGCATCCCACCATCCAGGAATTGCCCATGTTGTAACGGGCGTCTCCCATATAGACCACTTTCACGTCCAGGGTACCGAAATGTTCCCGGATCGTCAAAAGATCCGCCAGAATCTGCGTGGGATGGAACTCGTTGGTCAGGCCGTTCCATACCGGCACGCCCGCATGCTTCGCCAGTTCCTCCACAATATCCTGCCCGAACCCGCGGTACTCGATCCCTTCGTACATCCGCCCCAGCACTCGGGCTGTATCGGCAATGCTTTCCTTTTTCCCGATCTGGGAACCCGACGGATCCAGATAGGTACTCCCCATCCCCAGGTCATGTGCCGCCACCTCAAAAGCGCACCTGGTCCTGGTACTGGTCTTTTCAAAGATCAGCGCCACATTTTTCCCCCGCAGGGTATCCGCCGGTATCCCTCTCTTTTTCTTCTCCTTCAGCTCCGCCGCCAGATCCAGAAGATATCCGATCTCCTCCGGCGTGTAATCCAACAGTTTCAAAAAATGTCTTCCTTTTAAATCCATAGGTCCTCTCCTTCGTCAAAGGACTGGTGCGATGCACCAGCCCCTTTGCCATGCTTGACGGCGCGGGGAGCCAGACGCCCCCTGCGCCATTTATCCGATATCTTCTCAATCCATCCCAAACCTGCCGCGTTTGGCCGGTTCATTCAGGCTTCCGCTTTTTCGCCGTCCGCTTTTCCCGCGGTCTGCATATCCGTCTTCGCCACTTCGGCAAGAGACGTCACCAAGCCTGCAAGACCCTGGATCTCCGACGGGATGATGATCTTCGTCGCCTGTCCGTCCGCCGCTTTCGCAAACGCCTCCAGGCTCTTCAGCTGGATCACCGCTTCGTCCACGCCCACTTCTTTCAGGAAGCGCAGACCGTCCGCATTTGCCTGCTGAACTTTCAGGATCGCTTCCGCGCGTCCTTCCGCTTCTTTGATCATCTTCTCTTTTTCAGCCTCGGCACGCAGGATCGCCGCCTGCTTCTCAGCCTCCGCATCCAGGATCGCGGACTCCTTGTTTCCTTCCGCCACCAGGATCGTGGACTTCTTCTCACCTTCTGCCTTCAGGATCGCTTCGCGGCGTTCACGCTCTGCTTTCATCTGTTTCTCCATGGCGTCCTGAATCGCCGCAGGCGGGATGATGTTCTTCAGCTCCACACGGTTGACCTTGATTCCCCATGGGTCCGTGGCCACGTCCAGAGACGCCCTCATCTTGGTGTTGATCGTCTCACGGGAGGTCAGGGTCTGATCCAGCTCCAGGTCTCCGATGATGTTCCGCAGGGTAGTCGCGGTCAGGTTCTCGATGGCCATGATGGGATTTTCCACGCCGTAGGTAAACAGCTTGGGGTCCGTAATCTGGAAAAATACCACGGTATCGATCCGCATGGTTACGTTATCCTTCGTGATCACCGGCTGGGGTGCGAAATCCACCACCTGCTCCTTGAGCGTGACTCTTCTGGCCACCCGGTCGATAAACGGCATCTTGAAATGCACGCCCACCTGCCAGGTTCCGTTGTACGCGCCCAGCCGCTCCATCACCAGCACAGTGGCCTGGGGAACGATCTTGATGCAGGATGCGATGATCACCAGAATTACCAGAAGCAGAATAATTACTACAATAGGCATTTATTTTTCCTCCTTTACCTCTTCCACGATCAGCTTTACGCCTTCGATCGCGCATATTTTCACTCTCCCGCCTTCCGGGATGACACAGCCGCTCTCTCTTGTCCTGGCTGTCCAGCTCACATCGGAGATCATTACCTCTCCGGTCTGGGCGAGATTGTTAATTTCTTTTGAAACCACCGCCGTCCTTCCCACCAGACTGTCCGCGTTCGTCTTCACATGACCTTTATTCAAATATCTCATCGCCACAGGGCGGGTCAGGATCAGAAGCGCAAACGACAGAATCAGGAAGACCGCCCACTGCACTGTGGCATTGGCTCCCAGCTCCGTGGCGATAAATGCCGCCAGCGCGCCTCCTGCGAACCAGATCGTCGTCAGCTGCAGCGTCGCGATCTCTATCACCAGCAGAAGGATCAAAAGACCCAGCCAGAGCATGGCCCGGTTTCCAAGTATCAGTTCCATACCGTCCCTCCTCTCATATTCATCTGTGGAGCATGCGGATTAGCAATGCGCCGGTTCCGCAGTGCAGCGCAGAAATCAGTATGCGCGATGGTATAATTCGCGCTATGCGCTCATTATACCATGACCCATCCTTGTTGACAATGTGCATTTGGCGGAAAGGGTTGGGTACGCATACGGGAAAAAAATCCCAGGGATGTCTCCGCTCCCTGGGATTATATAATTTCTGCAGATTTTAATTTGTATAAATAGTGTTTCCTGCAGATGGCCGCTTCGGATCAGTAAAACACATGCCCGCCGATCACCACGGACGGCCCGCTCACAGGAGAGCTGGCGCGCTTAAAGTGGGTAAAGGAGCCCACCGTCGTCTCTCCACTTATGACCGCCTGCGCCGCCTGCATGCAGCTGGCTTTGGGACCTGCCGCCATAATGGAGGCCACCTGGCCTGTGGCCGCCGGGCCGAACTGCCCCGGCGCGGAGATCACGCCCTGGATGGTATTGGGATACGCGCTGCTGCGTACGCGGTTCATCACCACAGCGCCCACGCCCACCTGTCCTTCGTAGGGCTGGTTGCCCGCTTCCGCCTGGATCAGCGCCGCCAGCAGCGTCACCTCATCGGTGGACGCGGCAACTGCTCCCAGATTCGTCGTCCTCTTGGCCTTCTCTTCTTCCGCCTTTCTTGCGGCTTCCTCTGCCTCGATCTCTTCTATGGTCTTCGCCTGGCCGTATTCGTATGCCACTTCCACGTATTCCGCGGCCACGTAATCCACCTCGCCGTCAGAATACAGAATCTCAAGCCAGCCGTCCTTTTCTTCGCCCACCTGGATCTTCTCTCCCATGCCGATCAGGTCGATGACGCCTGCGTCCGTGCTGGGTTCATCCCTCACTTTCAGGGTCTCCGTAACGACTGTGGCCGTCTTTGCCACATCCTCCGCGGCTCTCGCCTCTGCTTCCTCGCCAAACGCCAGATACTCGTCGCTGACCCAGCCGTCCACATTGCCGGACTGAATCCTGGTCCATCCGTCCGCCTGCTCCACGATCGTTCCCGCGTCGCCCTTGAACAGCTTGCCGACCACGGCCGCATCCGTACCGGCTGCTTCCCGGATGCTGACGGAATCATCCACCTTCGCCATCACCCGTCCGGCCCATTCATCCTCGGCTTTAATGCTTTCCACATCCTCCGCCGACAGCTGCGCCATCAGCGCTCCCAAAGTACCTTCTCCTTCATTTCCAAGCGTGGTAAAACCGGACAGACAGAGCCACATACCCAGAAGCATACAGCAGAGCATTCCCTTTTTACACATCTGATATTCCCTCCATAAATTCATTCCCGCAGGACGCGGATCACGCGGACATGCCTGCATATCCGTTCGCCCACAGCCCCCCGGTTAATACAAATATATTACAATTCTGTTACATTTATTACAGAGAGTTTATCAGATAATGAATTATTTGTCAACTTTCTTATCTTTTCCTTAAGATTCGGCGCTGTCTGCTGACCTCATACATCAAAATTGACGCCGCCACTGCCGCATTCAGAGACTCCAGTTTTCCTTCCATAGGAATACGGATCAGGGTATCCGCTCTGCCGCTTAATTCTTCGGAGAGGCCATTGCCCTCGTTTCCGATAAAAAACGCCGTGCCGCCCCGGTAGTCCTCCTCATCATAGCAGTGTTCTCCCCGCAGATGGGCGGCATAGGTACGGATTCCCCGCGCCTTCAGTTCCGGCAGGATGTCCTCGATCTGGTCCACATACAGAAACGGCATCCGGTAGATGGAGCCCATGGTGGACCGAATGGTCTTGGGATTATACAGATCCACCGACGTGCGGCTTAAGATAATCCCGTCAGCCCCCGCGCCCTCCGCCGTCCGCAGGATTGTCCCCAGGTTTCCCGGGTCCTGCAGGTTTTCCAGAATCAGCAGGTGCGGATTTTCTCTGGCCATAAGATCCTCCAGACTGTAGCGGAACTGCTCCATCACGCACAGGACGCCCTGGGGCGTCCTGGTATCGCTGACCGCCTGAAATACCCGGTCGTCCAGGACCTCATACTCCCGGCCGCGCAAAAAAGCCTGTCCTTTTTCATCGTACAGGCTTTTGGAAATATATATTTTTCGTATTCTTCCGCCGGGCGCTTCCTGGAACATCTTAATGCCTTCCACCAGAAAAACGCCCTGCTCATTTCTCTCCCTGGCCTTTTTCGCCAGCTGCTGCAGGTTCTTCACCTGCGGATTCGACGTACTTGTAATCATCACTTCGCCATTGCCTTTGAGACATCCACCATAAACGGATCCACGCCCTTGTTCATTCCCAGGGCCTCGTTAATGTCAAAATCTTTAAATTCACCGTTCCTGTAGCCCACCACCCGGTTGGACTTTCCTTCGCAGAGCAGATCCACCGCCAGCGCGCCCATCATCGTGGCGTACACGCGGTCCTGACAGGTGGGGCTTCCGCCTCGCTGCATGTAGCCCAGGATCGTGGCCCGGGTCTCCATACCGGTGGCCGCCTCGATCCTCTTCGCCATGGAAGTGGAATGGCCGATGCCCTCCGCGTTGATGATAATATGGTGTTTCTTTCCTTTTTTACGGTTCTCAATAATATTGTTGATAATCTTCTGCTCGTCGTAGTCGTACAGCTCCGGGATCAGCACATCTTCCGCTCCGTTCGCGATGCCGCACCAGAGGGCGATGTATCCCGCGTTGCGTCCCATAACCTCTATAATACTGCAGCGTTCGTGGGAGGTGGAAGTATCACGGACCTTGTCGATGGCCTGCATGGCCGTATTGACCGCCGTGTCAAACCCGATGGTATATTCCGTGCAGGCGATATCCAGGTCGATCGTGCCCGGCACGCCCACAGTATTGATGCCCAGATTGGCCAGCTTCTGCGCGCCCGCGAAAGAGCCGTCGCCTCCGATCACCACCAGGCCGTCGATGCCGTGCTTCCGGCAGATCTCCGCGCCCTTCTTCTGCCCCTCCTCCGTGCGGAACTCCGCGCACCGGGCAGTGAACAGGATCGTTCCGCCTTTATCGATGGTGTCGCTGACCGACTGACGGTCCATATCGATGATGTCCTCCTCCAGAAGCCCCTGATAGCCCCGGCGGATACCTTTCACCTGCTTTCCGTTGGCACATGCCTTTCTCACAACGGCGCGTATGGCCGCATTCATCCCCGGCGCGTCGCCGCCGCTCGTCAAAACCCCTATCGTCTTAATTTCCTTTGCCATGGTTTGTCCTCCGCAAAACATTTTCTGCGATGCTGTTTAACTTTTTCATGTATCATTTTAATTCATTTGGGCTCTATTTTCAATACGCTTCTCTACAGCTTTCACGTTTTTCTCGCCGAATATTCCGTACAGCCTTTCCAGAAGCTCCGGGCTGATCCGGATATTTCTGGAAGCCGGCAGCACCTTCCTCATCTTTTCCCTGCGCACGTACACGACCACCTCGTCGTCCCCCTCGCTGTCCATCAGGAGCCGGAACAGTTCCTTTTCCTGCCGCTGGTATTCCTCCAGATCCGCGAACTGCACCCAGAGCTGGCGCTGTACCGTCTTGAAGGGCATGATCCGCTCCAGGATCAGCTTGCTGGCTTTTTCTTCCTCCGCAGAAATCCTCCCGCTGACAAATACCTTGCTGTCCAGGTTCAGAAGCGATGCGTTTCTCTCATAATCCCGCGGGAAGATGATCACTTCCACTGCCCCCACCAGATCCTCCACGGTGATGAACGCCATCATCTTATTATTCTTCGTCGCCTTCATGGTCTTGGAGGTGATCATGCCTCCCACCACCGCGCGCTCCCCATCGTGTACCTTCGCCTCTTCCCCTTCCTCCGGAGCCAGGAAATCCGACGTCACATGGCTGATGCCCCGCCGCCACTGCTCCTCGTATTCTTCCAGGGGATGGCCGCTGATATAGATGCCCAGCACTTCCTTTTCAAAAGCCAGAAGCTCTTCCTTGCGGTATTCCGCCATCGGCGGAATCTCCACCCGGTACGCCTGCTTCTCCTCCTCCGGCACGAAATCGAACAGGCTCATCTGCCCTGCAAAATCCGTCTTTTTCTTCTGGGACGCCTGATCCATCATCTGTCCGTACACCGTGATCATCTGGCGGCGGTTGGCTCCCAGGCCGTCGAACGCTCCTGCTTTGATCAGATTTTCCACCGTCCGTTTGTTCACTTCCCGTCCGCAGGTACGATCTATGAAATCGTTCAGATCCCGATACGGCCCGTTCTGCCTGCGCTCTTCCAGGATGCTCTCGATCACCGGACGGCCCACGCTCTTCACCGCGTTGAGGCCGTAGCGGATCGCCCCGCCCGACACGGAGAAGACACCCTCGCTCTCATTCACGTGGGGCGGCAGGATGCGGATCTCCATCTGGCGGCAGGTCATGATATATTCCGACACCTTCGTGGAATTGTCGATCACCGACGTCATAAGAGCCGCCATGAATTCCACCGGATAATAGTATTTCAGCCAGGCAGTCTGATAAGCCACCACTGCGTACGCCGCGGCGTGGGATTTGTTGAACGCATATTTTGCAAAATCGATCATCTCGTCGAAGATCTTATTGGCCGTCCGCTCCGGGATGCCCCTGGCGATACATCCCGGGACATGCTCCTCCTCATTGCCGTAGACGAAGTTCTGGCGCTCTTTCTCCATGACCGCGGCTTTCTTCTTGGACATGGCCCGGCGCACCAGGTCGCTGCGGCCCAGCGTATAGCCCGCCAGCTTCTGCACGATCTGCATCACCTGCTCCTGGTAGACGATACATCCGTAAGTGGGTTCCAGGATCGGCTCCAGCTCCGGGCAGTCGTAGGTGACCGCCTCCGGATGGTTCTTCCCCCGGATATACTGGGGAATGAAGTCCATGGGGCCCGGGCGGTAGAGGGAGATGCCGGCAATGATATCCTCCAGACTCTGGGGCTTCAGCTCCTTCATGAAGTTCTTCATCCCCGTACTCTCCAGCTGGAACACGCCGTCCGTGCGCCCGGTTCCCAGGGAATCCAGAACCTTTTTATCGTCGTAATCGATCTCGTCGATGTCTATGGTCTTCCCGCTGCTTTTCTCCGCCAGCGTTACGGCGTTCTGAATCACCGTAAGCGTCCGCAGACCCAGAAAATCCATCTTCAGAAGGCCCAGCTCCTCCAGCGTGGTCATGGTGAACTGAGTGACCAGAGAACCGTCCTGCGCCCTGGAAAGCGGCACATACTCATCCACGGATTTCTGGCTGATCACCACGCCCGCCGCATGCATGGACGTATGTCTGGGCAGTCCCTCCAGACGGCGGGACATATCCACCAGTTCCTTCACCTGCTCGTTGGTCTCATACAGCGTCCGCAGTTCCGGGTTCGTCTGGAGCGCCCGGTCCAGTGTGATATTCAGTTCCTGAGGCACCATCTTGGCGATGGAATCCACAAACGCGTACGGCAGATCCATGACCCGCCCCACGTCCCGGAGCACGCCGCGGGCGGCCAGGGTACCGAACGTGACGATCTGCACCACCCTGTCCTTACCGTATTTTCTCACCACATAATCGATCACTTCCTGCCTGCGCTCAAAGCAGAAATCCACGTCGATATCCGGCATGGACACACGCTCCGGGTTGAGGAAACGTTCGAACAGGAGCTGGTAACGCACCGGATCGATATTGGTGATGCCAAGCGTATAGGAAACAAGGCTGCCCGCCGCGCTGCCCCGGCCCGGCCCCACCGCGATGCCGTGATCTCTGGCGTATTTGATGAAATCCCACACAATCAGGAAATAATCCACATATCCCATCTTCTGGATGATGGACAGCTCATATTCCAACTGTTTCTCCAGCGTACCGTCGTCATCCGGATACCGTCCGGACAGCCCCTCCCGGCAGAGCTTGTTCAGATACTCCCAGGAACTGTATCCCTCCGGCACATCGTATTTGGGCAGCTTGGTCACGCCAAATTCGATCTCCACATGACAGCGGTCCGCGATTTTCTGGGTGTTCTCCAGCGCCTGTTTCGCATAGGGGAACAGCGCTTCCATCTCCTCCGGGGATTTGACGAAATACTGCCCGCCCTCGTACCGCATACGGTCCTCGTCCGCCAGGCGTTTTCCCGTCTGCAGGCAGAGCAGGATATCGTGAGGCTTCACGTCGTCCGCATAGGTATAATGCACGTCGTTGGTGGCGACCAGTTCGATCCCCAGCTCCCGGCTCATACGCAGCAGCGACTGGTTCACCATCTTCTGTTCCGGTATCCCGTGGTCCTGCAGCTCCAAAAAGAAATTCCCTTTTCCAAAAATATCCTCATACCGGCGGGCGGCGGCGCACGCCTCCTCGTACATTCCCTTCTGTATATAACGCTGTACCTCTCCCGCCAGGCAGGCGCTGGTGGCGATAATTCCCTCGTGGTATTTGGCCAGGATCTCCCGGTCAACCCTGGGCCGGTAATAGAATCCCTCCGTATAGCCATCGGAGACAATCTTGATCAGGTTCTGATATCCCTGGTTATTTTCCGCCAGCAGCACCAGATGATAGTAGCGGTCCTCCCCGCCCGACGTCTCTTTATCAAAACGAGAGTTTGGAGCCACATATACCTCACAGCCCAGGATCGGCTTGATCCCCTGGGCCTTCGCCTCTCTGTAAAAATCGATCACGCCATACATGGCTCCGTGATCCGTGATCGCCGCGCTGTCCATGCCCAGCTCTTTCACTCTGGCCACGTATTCTTTGATTTTGTTGGAACCGTCCAGAAGACTGTATTCCGTGTGTACGTGCAGATGCACAAAACTCATGTGCTTGTCCTCCTATGCTGCTTCTCAGTGGAGACAGATGGTGGGAATCGAACCCACGAAGTCGCCGCAGATACCCCATTGTATGTAAACAATCCCGCATCCGCGGCCGCGTTACCTTTCGCCACATCTGTCATGTTATCCTTCCGTTGCCGTATATCTGTCCCCATATTCCAATTTTGCCTTTTGGGTATACGTCTGAATGAACTCTGTTTTAGAATTTGTATAACCATCTCTGTCAAATTCAAATTTTTTCCATAATTCCAATTTCATTCTCTCGTATTCAACGGCAATATCGGTATGCTCCATGAGATAATCTCGAAAATACAACTCGTCATTATCTCCCACATATCTCAGGTGCAGGTGAAATACCCTCTCAGCAAATCCTTTTTCTGTATACCCCTTGTTAAAGGAAATTCTATCAGAGTCTTCGGACATGCAAATATAACCGCTGTTCTCAATCGCCTCTTTATAGTCAGTCAGCCTGTGATCTCTTGAAATTTCCACAAGAATGTCAATAATCGGTTTTGCATAAACAGAACTAATGGCTGTACTTCCTATATGGCTTATTCTCTCTATTTCAGGAACTCTGTTTTTCAAAAGATTTTCTTCCTCAGTATACCACTCTTTCCAATAAGGCTGATGCTCTTTCAAACAAATGGGGAATAACTTCCATAATTCTTTTAAACTCATTTCAGATAATTTCTTTTCCATTTACGCTCCGCATAATTTTGGTTTGCTACTCCATTTAACTCCCGTAACCAAGGTTTATAATTCAATATCTATACAATACGCTTTATCAATCAAAATATAATTGCACCCGTACCTTTTACACATTTCAAAATTATGTGTATTCTCTTCAAGTACAGATTCTTTTGTACACCACGAATCATCAGGACGTTTTTCCACAATGTTTGCATATTTTTTAATTTGATTAAAATGGTTGTTAATATAAGTTTCCGACATGACAAGACAGTAGTATTTTATCTCTTTCAAATATTCCTTATCAAAATCTTCTTTCCAGTTAAAAGGAATATACGCCCCCTCAATCACAAGATTTTGGCCGTTTTCCCCGTGTGGGAAGCGCCTGCTATCAAAACAATCATTCTCTTGTCCTGTTCTATTCCCCGTCAAGCGGGAACTCGCACCAATAATCATCATTTTCATCTTCCGGCCAGAAACCATCGTAATAAGATACAAAATTTTCTATAATCTTTTGACGGGGAGCGGTAAATTTTGTTTTAATCCCGCCATTTTTCAGGCTTTCAATCCATTCTCCATCCACCATACAGCCAACGTCCATATTGATGCCATATTTGGCTTTTTCAAGCAGGGGTACATCCGAAATATCGCCAATGCAGTACAGATATCCGCATAACAGCCGAATATACTCGGAGCTTCCGGGCTGATAGTCCGCGATTTCCTTTTGTATTAAGTCAATGATTTCCTGTTTCGGAATCTGTTTAAAATCAAATCCATATTTTTTTATGATTTCCATGGCACGCTTCTCGTTCGTCATATTTCAAGCCTTCCTGTTTATCACGCATTACCAACCATATTTTATCATCTTTTTCTTTCATCTGCGAGATATCTTCTAAAGAATATATAATAGAAAAACCGCGTGCATTTTAAACAAGCGGCTTTCATAGAATATCATTTTCCAATGACGGAAAATAATATGGTTAATCAGTTATTCCAGCGTCTGGAGCATTTCCGAACAGCACGCGCATATAATCACGGCGGGCATAGAGAATACGATCCACATAAATCTCATTCTCATGGATGCGGTAAAAGCTCATATAATTCCCACTTACGATATAACGATAATCACTCTCCACATCAGTAATAGAAGACAGCATAGCGCCTGCTTTTGCATATGTCTCCAGGATACGGAGACTTTTTGTAATTTTACTTACCGTTGCCAGAGCCGCAGAGGGATTTAAAAGTTCCTCTTCGATGTAAGATTTAATTTCAATCAAGTCATTTTGTGCTGATTCTGATAAATGGATTTTATTCCTTCTTAATTCCAAGGCGTTCCTCCACAGCTTCTAATGTCAGCCAGCCTTTCTCTTCACCAGACTTCCGGCCTTTTGCAAGTTCATCCATCAGCCGGAGAGTTGCCTGTGTTTTTTCAAAATCCTGTATGTCCATAATGGCATATCTGCCCCGCCCATTTTTTGTCAAAAAAACTGGAGATCCGACAGACACATCGTGCAGTACCTCGCTGTAATTACGCAGATCAGAAATGGGTTTGATATTTGGCATATTGCTCAGCTCCTTTCTACTAATCATAGCATATCCTAATCTGCTGTAAAATTCAACAGCAATTTTCACAGCACAAATCGAGCCTTCTAATATTTTCTCTCTATGTCGTTCACGTAATTCCATACGTCGTTAGAGGGATAGGTCCCCCATGCGCCACTGGCATGAAACCCGCCCAGATAGACAAGCTTGCCATCAAGAATCGTAAATTCCAGGCCGTGCTCCTCTTCCCAGTCGCAGCCGCACAGCACATGATAGCCGATCCGCTCATCTTTCGGCTCGTCCACGATCAGCACGCCCACCTGGATACATTTAAGAATTTCCCGCGGCTCTGACAATTCGGTGACGCTCACGTGCATCAGCTCGTCGATCTCCTCCCCCACATGCCGCCTGTGGTGGGAAAAATAACGCACCGCCGCGTTACATATTTCATCCACAACGCCTGCGGACAAATGGTTCAGCGCCTCCGCACAGCGCTCCGCGTATTCCTCGCTTACATTTCCATGCAGCGAGACGTTAATATCCTCGTCGGTAAGCGTACAGCGCATATATCCCTCGACGCCAATCTCTGTTTTTTCTAAGTCTGTTATGATGGACATTTTTATCTCCTTCCGATGTTCCTCATTTGTCAGTATCGTAAGCGCAGGTCCTGATCCGCCGCGCGTTTGGGCTCCCCGACAAACAGAAAGTTGTCATTTCAGTAAAGGAAACCTTTTAAGCAACTTCTAAACAATGGCTAAAGCCGGACAGATAAGCTCAAAATATATTTTATCATTTCTTCAAGCGTGTTGAAAATACGAACCCGTTCTCCTGAAGGTCTATCTAATTCGAAATATTTTCCGTTAGATTTTTCCAGACAGAACCATCCCATATCATACTCGGCAAAAACTATATAATTGTCTGTAAGGAAGTCGTAGTCAAGTTGATTCTCAACCATATTCTGACAAGAATAAATAATACAGCCATTAAATTCAAAGCCATTACATAGCCTTAAAAATGCAAGATATTCTTGCGGTATCTCTATACGGAACACCTCGCCAAACACTTCTGAAAATCGTTTGATTTCTAATTCATCTGCCGGAGGCGGCAGGTTTTCACCATATTCTTTCTTAATAGCTTTCACTGCATCCAGTTCCATCTGGTACATACTCGCGCCTCCAAGCTTCTGACGTTCTAATTCATTTCCTCTTTTTCAAGACAAACCCTATGACAAAAACAATCAGCGCCGGAAGAACAAAGTATACGGCGTTTACCAAAATCCAAAGAGAAAAGGGGGCTGAATTTAACGTGCTTGAATATTTGTTATAATCAAGAACAGTTTTTATAACGAAGCAGGCAATTAAAACGAGGCTTGCAATATTGCACCACTTTGAAACAGTTTTTCGCATCCGTTTCACCTCCGTAAATTCTGGTTTTGCGCTGTTTGGTTCCCCGGTCAACAAGGATTCATCGCCACTCGTAAACATATCGGACTTCCCGTAATTCTTTCCCCCCGATATTGTCATTTATAAAATCATCCGTCGGTGAAAAACCAAATTGTTCATAAAAATATCTTGCTCTAACATTTTCTTCAAGAACCCATAAAAAAATTTTCTCATATCCCTGCTTTTTCAATTCTGAAAGGGCGGTTTTCATCAGTGCTTCTCCGCAGCCTTTTCCCAAATAATCCGGCAACAGATATATTGAAATAATCTCCCCCCAGTTTGGGAACTGCTCAAAACGGGATTTACAAAAACTACAGGTTCCTATAATTTTGTCATCCTCAATACAAATCAATGTTTTCCAGTTTGGATTATCTATGCTTGATGACCAGCGCCCTTTCGGAATCGAATTAAGATAATCTTGAGGTATGATCCCTTTATATGCACATTTCCAGCTTTCCTCATAAATGTTGCTGATCGCCATTCTGTCATCAGTAGGTAAAATATATCTAATCTCCATTCTGTGCCCCTGTCAGTTCTAATTTACTGTCGTATTTTCGACGGTAAATTTTATCTGCAACCATTTCCATTCAAAAACTTTTTCACTTCCGCAAATTTATTTGTCCTCAATCGCGATACCAGATTCAACGCTTGAATCACATCTATTATTTTTAAATTTATCAAAAACATCCAATCGAGCAGTAGAATTTTTAACTCGGCATCCAACTTGTTATCGGCAAATTAAGTAACACATTACAAATCCATATGTTTCAAGGTATTTTGCATTATTCTACATTTTAACTCGGCATTTAATTCGTCACAGCCAAATTAAAACAACGAGTTAAATTAATGTGTATTTTGCATATCGACCTCCATTCGCTAATTTTATAACGTAGTCCTTCTGCATTTTTTCCAAAGTCCGTCTAGCCTGTTGCTCGCTAAATCCACATAGTTCCTGTACCGTTGACTTATTGATTGATCCATGTTTTTTAATGTATTCTATAATCATTTCTTTCGCACGTATATATTGAATCGTCTTATCTCTCGTATATTCCACATCGGATTTTACTGCATCATACACACGGGCCGTCAGCATATAGCCTTTCCCAGATGTTTCCAGCAAACCATGTTTAACGAGATTTGCTACGCTTTTTCTTACTTCGTTCTCAGAGGCCTGCGTCAATTCCTGTGCCTTATCCAGTTTAATCTGTCTATTATCAGTTACATACCTCAAAATCATCAATTCGGCAAGGGAAAGAAAAATCTGTTCTTTTTCCTGTTCATTAACTATAAATTTGACAAAATCAACAGACTCCGTTGCACTTGCTATTGTAAGCTGTACTGCATCATTAAATACTCTATACACCGGATACGGCTTTCCCATTGATACCATCTCTCTGAAAATGATGTCTACTCCTTGCCCGGTCCTCTGCACATATTTCAGTCTCTGAAGCGTTTCCGCTATTAACTTGTTTCGTGGTACAGATGGATGTGTAATCACATTCTTTTCGGTAATTCCTTCAGGAAATCCGCCGGGATTTTCTATTACAATTTTGTCCGGATAATGCTTTACATACACTGCGCCAGGTTGTTGATAATCCCTATGTGAAAGTGCATTTAACAAAGCCTCCTGAAATACCTTTTCAGAAAAGTCTGCAATTTCGAGCCTGAATAAACCTATCTGGACATTCTGAATTTTATTGTCATTCTGTACTTTCTCGGTAAGTCTGTCAAGCACTGTAATAATGGGCTGTTTCATATCCAGTCGAGCATTATACTCTTCTAAATTGTTTTTATCATAATGCAAATAAATCACTTCCCCTTGCGGCAACATTTTTTGTATAGAAATATCTTTTCCCACAAACAGTAATCCAGCTATAGTGAGTTTAATCTGTCCATCATCTTCAACTATGAGGCCAAGATCTCTTAAAAATGCGATATCATCCAATTCCGGCAATGTAGAATCTGCATCTCGTATTTTAAGTTTTTCTTTCAAGCTATAAACTACTATAAAATTGATATCATCTACAGAACTCTCTGCAATAATATGACTTGAAAAATCAGGTGTTTGTGATATTGAATATATATGGCTCATCTCATGAGGATAATATGGTTTTGAATTTTTACCAAGCCTTCGCAAACATCTGCCATCTGTAGTAGCATAAGTATTTCTATCCGAAGTAACAGAGATTGCAATTATCTTTTTACCTTGATAATCAATTTCCTCAATATCCGTAAACATCGATGGTCTTGTCTTATCATAAATAGCTTCACATATATTTTGTAGGTCATATTTGCCGAAGCATCCCGTTACATCCCCATTATCCTCTATACCTAGGTAAACTGTTCCCCCTTTAGTGTTTGCAAATGCAATAAGTTCTGGAACCACAAGGTTGATTCTCTCTTTCATTGAATCTGCCTTTACCCAAGACTTAAATTCTACAGTTGTTGTTTCACCTTTAGCAATTATATTTTTTAATGATTGTTCATCCATTTAAACACCTCCTTCATTATCTTTCCATCACCACCTACTGTCCAATATATGACCGCATGGCCATACATGGCTTTTTCCAATCCTATCTCTTCGTAAGGAAAATCGCTTTATTTTTCTTATCAACTTCAAACGCCGTTTCTGATATACGAATAAATTCAGCTCCTACCGGGGCAGTTATGTATTGATAAACATCCCTGTCCAGTTCATGACATACTTTGCCCAGCGGCATCACCACAATGTTTTTCACATCTGAATTATACTGATCGTCCTCATTTCCTGCCAAAAATGCCCATCCGCTGTCTTCCGGATTGCTTGGCTCACATCTGTACATAAAGCCGACTTTCCAGCCTTCCTCTACGATTCTCCTGGAAACAAGCGCACTTTGACTCATGAGCCTGCGTATTTTTTTGATTTCATCATACCGGCTTTCATGATTCAAAAAATCATTCCTCATTTCGGTACTGATAAGCGTATCGGTGCAGAGGCCATCAATATTTGCGTCCCATTTGCCGCTGTCCTCTGCCTGATACCTCAAAAGCACAGCCAGATCCAGCACCTCTTCCTCTCCCCACTCAATATAGGTGCGTACTTCTTTGCACATATTCTTTCCGGCATTGTCATATACAAACACCTGCACCGCTCCGTCTCGATAAAGCAGGAGCTTTACAGCGCCCATTTTGGCCTCATCGTCATAAAACATCATAAAAGGCGGCAGTTTATCATTGACAAACCATTCAAATTCTGTTCCGTTCTTGCTGTTCATGAAATAGACCGCCCCGTTTTCTTCCAGATCGCCGGATTTTACCTGGGGTAAATACTGTTCCTTGCTCTGTTCCATAATGCTTTTAATTTCATTTAAGATCACATTCATAATATAGCCCCCTGTTTCACATCGTTTGTTGAGATTATCATTTAGTTCCCAAAGTCCAATTTACCGCCCTGCTTAGTTCCCTGATAAGCTAAGATTTATATATGTTTGATAGGGTGTCTAATAACAGTTTTCCACTTCTCCGGAGCCACTTTCCTTGCATCCGACATATAGATTTCGTGATGTAATCTATTTTCGTTTATATCATTTACATATCCGTTTTCCTGCAAATAGTTATCCATCAGAGCGACAGTTGCCGGTTCCTCATCAAATGCTCCTAAGTGCATGATCTGAACACACAGCCCCTCATCTACCGTCAGAAATTCAGCGGATGAACAGTCTAACTTTTTCTTCTTTGCAGCAGTTTGTACTGCCCAGTCAAAATCCTTTTTGGTTACAAAATCAGGCAAACGAATAACAGAAATCCAATGAAAAGTATCTTTATTGCTGTAATCAACACCTTTTACATGATCCTGCCACCAAAAACCCTCAAGCGGCGGTACTACATACTCAAAAAATCCCTCTATTTTATATTCAGTCTTATAACTCATCTTCAAAGTATAAGCGACCGCATATAATACGCTGATTGCCTGCTGATACGCTCCACCCTCTTCATTTGGATTGCCTTTTCCGCGAACGGCAATATAATTCATTTTCGGAACATTCACTATTTGTGGTTTATTTTTAGGCATATAAAACTCTTTATATTCTTTTTTGAAATCAAATGCCATAATATTTGTCTCCTTTGCAACTTCCAATCTACTACTGCATTTTCAATGTGAAACCTTATCTACACCCATTTTCCTTCAAAAACTTTTTTACTTTCTCAAAACATGCCAGCCCATAATCGCTGTAAAACACGGCCACTTCATGTCCATACGAATAATTAAACCTCACATAACCGCCCATATCAATTAAAAACACTTCACACACATACTCATTCTCAATCAGGTAATCCCCCTTGAATGCCCTCTTAAACCGCCGCGCGAGATCATGTATATTTCTATCAGACGCGCGTAGAAACACCTGCTTATTTCCCACCGGTTCAAAATAATCTGCCAGGTTCTCGTCATAAAGTAATTTTCCGATTTTGTTTATGGTACAGATAAAGTTTTCATCGTTATCCTGGAATAACGTTATGATGTCCGATTCCCTGGGCAATAAAATATAGCCTTTCACTTCTGCATGAACCGCAATAAAATCGCCGTCAATGCTGTTCCCAATGACCGCACATTCATGGAACTGTTCTTTCGTAATCGGGGCTTCTTCGTAATTCCAGAAATCATACTCCGCAAAATTCTTCAGCGAGTTAAAATCGGGAGTATAAATGCAGATTGCGCCGCCGTAGGTTCCGCTTCCATAGTTTTTCATAAAATCCATGTACGGCCGCGGGAATTTGTCCAGTCCCTTCTGCTCCAGGGTCCGAAGCTCACTGCCGCTTAATAACTTCATCTGTGTAGAAGTACAATACATGATGAATGGCTCCTTATCCTTCAGCACAATATCCCGGCACTTTCAATGTCAGCAACAGTTATCAACGAATCTTTCTGTAAATACTTGATTGCTTTCAGCGCATATTCATGTGCTTCTTTGCTCGAACCGGCAACCGCATCTGTTACAACTTTAATATAATAGTCGTGTTGGTGAGCATCCACCGCTGTGTAATGAATGCAGACGTCAGTCAGACCGCCGATAAGGTACAAAGTATCCACATGCAGTCCTTTCAGCAAAATTTCCAGGTCCGTTGCAAAGAATGCACTGTATCTTCTTTTAGAAATCAGGTATTCTCCCTTGATGGGATATGTCAATTCTGCATAATCTGTATAGGGGGAATCCTCCATACAATGAATGGATTCTGCCCCATCCAATTCCCGCCCGAAATCCACCATATCAGGTCTATGAACTTCCTTGATTTGAATAACCGGTAAGTTGTTCGCACGAAAAACGTCCAAAACCCGTTTCGCATTACGAATACATTGCCATTCTGGTGCATCCGCATTTTCCGGCGTCATTTCCCTGAAATCTTCTTGTTGTATATCTATTACAAGTAATGCGCTCTTTTTGCTTATTTTCATTTTAAAGCCCTCCATTATACGTTCAAGTTATTTTAGTTCATCAATGAACTGTAATCAAATCAAATATACCAACCGTATTCTGTTCCTTTATCAAGATAAGCTTCCATACATTATGAATAGCTCCCCATCTCTTCAACACAAATTTCTGCCAGAATTATGATTTTGCTCTTTTTAATTCCTTGATAAAAGAGAAGTTACGATACTATTCTCCGCTTATGGCTAAATCCACAATTTCATCCACTGTTGGCTCCGAAGGCAGACCGACTAATTCCGGATAGTATATTAAATCCGTTCCGCCAGGATGGTTAATGCCTTTTTTAAACTTCAACACTAATTCATGGTGTTCCATCTCTGTCAATTCATGTTCATTTCTATCATGTAAAGAAATGATGGATTGGACTAATTCAACAAGTTCTTCCCTTGATAATTTTTCGACCATATACTATCCCTCCAATCACCGATTTGCCGCCTTGTTTAAGTTCCCCAATAAACTGGAAGTTGCAGATTAGTCCCACACGATTTCCAAACAATCGAAGTTTTCTGGAATTGGTGGTATGCACGAATAAATCTTTAATCCAGATGCCCCTGTTGCAATTACGCCATCAGAGCATAGCCATTCACAATTTACTAATTTTTCTAATTCCGCAGGCAAAATGGTTGTGCAAATCACGATGGAATCTCCTGCAAGAACTAATTCTTCTGTCCCATTGTTTTCTACGATTTCTGTATCATTGTGCAGAGCAACGCGCACCCACGCTATGTCAGGCATTAACTCAATTTTTCGCAGCATATCCCATATTTCAGAAAGCGTCGGACGTCCAAATTCCCATTGGTTTGGGGCAATGGAGTCCTCCGCTGTATTCCCATTGAAAAATTCATCGAGTGTCAGTAATGGGAGGCGTTCTTTATTTTCTTCCAATATTTTTTTGAATGTGCTCAACGCTATCATAGTCACAATTTTCCTTTCAAATCTCAATTTAATGTTACAAATTTATAGCCATAATATATTCTTCACAATCTTTATCAACAACAGTAAATCCAACTTTCTTATACATTTTTACAGCATAATTACTTCTGAACAGATAAAGAAATTTTTGAATAACCAGCTGATCTTTCCACTGATAATAGTCGTTTCAATAATGAAGTTCCAATACCTGATCCTCTGTATTTTTTATGGATAGACATGGCAAGTGATGGGGTATCATTATCGACATGTCCATAGTCATTCATTATTCTGACCCATTCAGAACCATCAATTATGGATTTTTGTCTTCCGTCAGAAGGATATATAACCCCCAGACGAAGAGAGCAAGAAATAAAACCGCAGGAACCACTATTCCATTTTCCAGAACGCTTGTTATCATTCTTCCGGGCGGCGTTACCCACTCAGTTGACAGATTTTGCATTGCTGCTATTATCACACCTACAATACCAATAACGCCGCTTAATACTAAGAAACCGCCTTTCATGCATCTTTTCATAATCATTTCCTCCATGTTCTTGCCCGTTGTATACAAAACCGTACCAGCCGTGTTTGCTGTCTTGAACCGTCCAGTCAGGAAAAGAATCCCCCTGTTAAAATACAGGTTTCTTTTATGTCTCATAAATGGCCGTCCACTTCAGATATGACACTCTCTAATTCCTCATCACTGAAAATAAACGGCGCCAAATAGTTACCGGCAATTTCTCTTTTTTCACCGGGCGCCGCGTTACTCCAGCGGTTACAGTTTTTCATCAAAATAACGGCTTGCTTTTTGCGGTCGGGCCTGTTCCTTAACTGAAACCAGTCTTTCCATTGATTTCCTTTGTCGCTCTCGATCAGCAGATCTCTCACTTGAATGTATATGTCCGCTATAAAAGGACTTCCCGAAACCAGTTCATTTTCTGGCTTTGTATGAAACTTTGCCTCTAACAGCGCCTTATGCAGATTAAGCAGGCCGTAATAATCTAATTTAAGTGCATATTCCTGCATTGTGATATCTCCACAGTTCCCAATAATTCACCATGTTTCATTCCCAGCAGAAGGAAAGTCACATTGTAAAAAGTTAAAAATAGGACTTGCTTCTTTTCATATCTGTGACCAGATCCACATTTCCGTCCGCCTTCATCCTTTCGATTAACTCGGGAATATTATTTTTATCTTCCATAATTGCGCCAAGCTCCGCTTCGGTTATCCCGACAAGCTGGATAAATTCTGTCTTTCCATACACGGACGTCTGCGGTTCCGCTTCCGTATCATTTACCAGCAAAAGCGCTGTTATCAAAGAATCCGTTCCAATATGCAGGGAAGTCCCACTGCCCTTAACATACTGATTGGTCTCGAAGAAACGCTCCGTTTTATATGTATATCTTGCCAGGTTAGACATCATATCGATTGCCCACATACAACTCTCGGAGTCTTTTTCTTTTAGTTTTATAGTCATCTCGTAACCCCAGCCGTTCCATTCGCCGCCAAAAGCATCCTCGTCACCATAAAGCACCGTCATGCCATAAGTAACCAGGTGCTTATAGCCTTTGGGAGAATTGTATATGGAAAAGCCGTCTAAATATTCGTCGCCGCCGAATATGGCCCTTGACGTCATAACCGTTCCAAAATGATCCGGGTTCTGCCCTGGATAAAGTTTTTCAAAAGCGTCGTCGATGGCCTGCCAGCCCGGCGAATACTCTTCATCTTCTTTCAAACGAGTTAAAAATTCTTCCTTTGTCATGGTTACCCTCCTTCGTATTCTTAATTTTTACTCTGTTTCACTTTCCAATAAATTGGAAGTTATCCTTCTCTTTTATGCCGTTCAATAATCAATACAACAAAAAGAATCAACCATAATCCCCAAGCAATCAAACATCCAATTCCAACAAAGCGGATATCTATTACTGCTCCAAGTAAAAAAGGAATTGCCATATACATCATTCTTTTTCCATAGTCTTTGCACATCTGAATCTC
Organism: uncultured Lachnoclostridium sp.; assembly: GCA_944381625.1. Taxonomy (GTDB): domain Bacteria; phylum Bacillota; class Clostridia; order Lachnospirales; family Lachnospiraceae; genus Hominiventricola. Next base: position 3,546 of record CALWLW010000012.1, on the reverse strand, counting down.
ATCGTATTTTTTACGTTCTTCCGTAGATCTCATATTATAACCCGATAAAAAGTTTGCTCCTTTTCCATTAGATTTATAAAACAAGATGCCAATTATAAATGTGATTACAGCCATACACATGTCAAATAGAACGTAAAACATCTTTTTAATCTCCTTACCAAATTCTGATTTATCAATTTATGAAGCTCTACTCTGGACAAAAATCATTTCTTATTCACTTCATCATCAAAGCAGATTTTTTCACCGCATTTACGGCAATATCCCGCGCTCTTCGACTAATAGATACCACTACCCAAATAAAAACAATATTAAAAAAACCATAAAAAGAATAAACACGATTTTATTTCTGATTCTGCTAACAGCCTTGTTCTTCATCATAAACAACTCTTGTGTAAAGGAGGACCGAAATTCCCCCAACTCCTCCAATCTCTCCAATGCCATTTTAACGTTTCAAACGTTCCCTGTAAGTCTGAGCAATCAGGTGCTTTTCCGTAATACTGCCGTCGTCATTTTCAATACTGCCGCCTTCGTTTTCCCACGTTTTGATCGCGATGGCCGATAATGGCTCCGCAATATTCCATGGCAGTTCGTCCAGGTTATCAATGGCCAGCCATGGAAAGGCACGGAACCTTTTACTGTCTCCAAGGAGGAACATATATCCGATCAGTTCCTGTTCCCGAAAGGCAAAATAGAACTGCGGCATTTTATCACCGCATGCAGGATAAAATCCGATGGATTCCAGCGCATGCAGGGCGGATTTCCTCTGCTCCGGCGGCATATCCTGATAATTGCAAAAATACTCCATAAACCGTTCCCCCTTCATCATTCCTGATGATTTGTTGACACGTTCTGTTTCTTGAAACATGAGAATTTGACTATTTCTCCTTTTCCATCACAAAGTTCGTGAGAAAAATCCCCTGTCTTTCTACTTCCTGTTTTTTTATGACTTTATATCCTCTTTTTTCAAAAAACGGTTTTGCAGTAATGGAAGCATGTGTTGTAATCTTTCCCGGAACGGCCTGTTCCAGTTGGTCACAAATAGCCGTTGCGATTCCCTTTCTTTGATGTTCTGCATGGACAAACAGGCGGTCAAGATAACCGGTTTTATCTATATCTCCAAATCCTAAAATAACTCCATTCTCAACAGCCACGATACTATAATGCGCTTGAAAGGACTGATTCCATCTTTCCAAATCCGTCTGCCCGGTCGCCCACACATCCAACTGCTCTTTTGTATAATCTTTCGCATTGACAATGTGAACGGTATTATAAAACAGCTCCGTCAGTTCTCTGCAATCCGATTCCTGGTATCTCCTGATCTTCATGATTCATCCCTCCGATTTCCCGGTTTCTTACGCCAGTGCCGCTATCATTCCCTCCAGCGCGCTTACCGACAACGGATTACGTGCGCTTTCTTCCCTTGCTCTCACCGCAAATTCCACGAGACCGTTTTCGCAGGGAAGGGATACCATGTGGAAGCTTGTGGACCCTTTTTTCAGATCTGTGAAACAGGGAACTCGCCGTTCAGCCTTAAATACCCTGTTGCCTTCAATTTCCAGCAAAAATTCATCGATAGAATTCAGGGATTGTGTACACAGATAGATCAAAGAATAATAAAAAGAAATATGATGCTCCCGTGTAAAATGAAGTAAATTTGTAATATCAATATTGCTTCAAATGAAATTGACTATTCCCTTCTCAACAAATTTAACCCTGACATATTACACTTCTCCTCTTTGTTCTAACAGATCGAATACTTCATCCATACTCATTTCAAACATAACACTGTCCATCTGGATTGGCGCAAAATAGTAGGTAACTTTTTCCGCACCAAATTCTTGCTCTAACTGCTCCCATTGGGAAGTAAGCTCAATACAAAATGCAAGAGTATCGCCTCCAAGCGAATCCATATACCAACGAATTTGATACTTTGGAGATATGTATTCTTGAATACTTTTCAACGTCGTATCTCTGTCTGTACAATCGTCCGCATAGGGAATCGCTGTACTAACGCCGTTCTTTTTCAGGAGAATATCAACGCCGCGCGCTTTCTCTATTTTTACGCATTCAAACAAAACTTTGTCTTCATCCGGAAGTTTTTCATTGAAATATCGAATAATAGATTCGTCAAAATCCCTCCAGTCAACCCAGATCAAAGCATCACTTTCCCAAAATTCATCTTTATTTTCCTCTGGTGCTGATAAAAATTTTTTTATCTTATCCACTTGTAATCCTCCATGGCTGATTTTTCCTTTCACCATTTATTGATGGCGTACAGCACCGCAAGCCGTATGTTTTTTAATAATTCAGCGGAAAGCGTCTCATATATTTGCCGCTCCTGTCACTGAAACTTAGTCGTCCGAAAATTCACGTATAACTTTTATTTCCCCAATAATATGCCTGTTGAATTCCTCCAGTTCATCCGCCGGGACCCACAATTCTTCATGATAGCTGTCCCCAACACAATGGACTTCAAATTGTGTACCATAGCTGTCGTCCACTTCAAACTTTGTCACATAACCTTTGTGGTCATCATTATATTTCACATTCCATTTGGCGGCAATTTCTATGGCGTATTGCTCATTCAGAACAGGATAAAAAACAGGCTGTTCCGGCAGTTTGGGAGGAAACGCCCGGTAACTGCTTTCCTTGATTAGATTTAATTCCTTTGTGCCAACAGGTCTATATAAAATCATGCCGCCCTCCGTAGATTCCGAGTTATTGAGACTATCATCTTCTTGAGCAAAAGCTCAAGAAGCATCCCTCGCTTTGCTCGGTTAATTCCGATTCATTATCTTCATTTTACCACAACTCTGGAGGCTTAGAAACAGAGAGATTTTCTGGTTCTCATGGACTTTGAACAAAGGACGCGAAAACGCGTGTGAACAGCTACAAACACCGAAAGGGACTCGTATCTTATTAGACTTTATGATATTATTTACAGGTGGGATTCCATTAGAATTTACAATCTGCTGACAATATAATATATTTACCCAGGGGGCCGTTGGGGCGTTATGTCAGCCGCCGGACGCTGTGCGAAAGGGGGCTGGTGCTTATGGTTACATACTCCGATTTATTTCAGTTTGTAATTATGCTTTGCGCTGTGATAACTCTTGTTATTCATTTCACACGCAAAAAGTAGCGCCCTCGCTCTGGTAAAGTAAGGCGCTACTTTTTGTAACTCTTATTTGCCGGCGGTCAGGTGTACGCTGACCAACAGCCCTCTTGTTAAGTATATTATATGTCATTGACAGGTAATTTTCAACCGCAAATCGCACGACAGAAATGACAATATAATATATTTACCCAGGGAGCTGGGGGACGTGCTCTCACCCATTCCGAGACCTTACGGAAGGCGGTGATTATTATGAGTACATATGAAGAATTGAACTTGATCGTGAGCGTTGCTCTGTTGATAGTCGCCATTCTGACTTATACGCATAAGAAATAGCCGTCCTGCTCTCGTCAATGATCTGACCCCAAAAAGTTAGACAAAATTGTGGCTACGCAACTGATGAGGATTGAATCCTGTATTGCACAGGGCTC
>CALWLW010000011.1 GCA_944381625.1 uncultured Lachnoclostridium sp. | reverse complement strand
ATGCGGGGTATCTTCCGAAACGCAAAATGCCGGAAATGCTTGATATAACAAGCCTTTCCAGCATTTGCGGAGATTTGCAAAGATAATCAGAAAATCGGTAGAACTTTTATTATCAAAAAGGGGATCCACAGTTTATGTGGATGCATATTTATCTATTTCTACTACAAAAAAGAGATTCTCTGTGGATGATAACGAAATTTGTAATAATACAAAAAACAATATGGTTTCGTTGGTAAAAGATTCATTTGGGAGAAGGATAGGAATAGAACTTTGTTTATTGTATCTAGAATTTTTATCAAAAAATAAAACATAACTTTAGCGAGTAAGGGGATGGCTTCACGCCATCTCTTTTTCTTGCCCTAAAAACGAAACAATTGAGAGGTGGTGATCCTGAGTGACCAAAAAACAAAAACGATTCATAGAAGAATACCTGGTTGACTTGAACGCCACTCAGGCAGCCATACGTGCCGGGTACAGTCCAGACACTGCGAAATCCATCGGGAGCGAGAACTTGACGAAACCTGACATTCAGGCATGTGTCGCAAAGGCAATGGCTGAGCGTAGCAGGCGGACTGGAGTCAATGCAGAACGTGTGGTTATGGAGCTGGCAAAGATCGCCTTTGTGAATGCCAGCGATGTGATTGATGCAGAAACGGCTACTCTAAGGCCAGATGCATCGCCAGAGGACACTGCCGCGATTCAGTCCGTGAAGGTCAAGACCTTTGGCGAGGATGGTTTGGAACGAGAGATCAAGATGGCTGATAAGCTGAAGGCGCTGGAGCTTCTGGGCAAGCATCTGGGGATGTTCAAAGATAAGGTAGAGTTGTCCGGAGGTCTGGAGACAGAGAAAACCAAGCTGGATGACCTGCTCCGGCAGATGCGCGGCGGTGATGGATAGTGAGCAAAGAAAGACTGCTGCTGTCGGAAAAATATAAAGCATTTCTGCGATGTGACGCCCCGGTAGAGTTCTTGGAAGGAACCACAGCCGCGGGGAAGACGACGGTTGGCCTGTTCAAATTCATGCTGAAGGTGGCAGAAAGCCCGAAGAAGCTCCACATCCTGGCTGCGGATGATACCGGCGCCGCCGAGAAGAATATCATCAACAAGGATCTGGGGATCCTGGACGATTTCGGCGTGCTGGTGGAGTATAAAGGCAACGGCTCCGGAGAGTATAAGATGCCGCACCTGTTGTTCCATACATCCGACGGAGATAAGATTATCTTTGTGGTTGGTTATGGAAACAAACGAAAGTGGAAGGATGCCCTGGGCGGCCAGTACGGCTGCCTGTACATCGATGAGATCAATACGGCGGATATCGATTTCGTCCGTGAGGCGGCCATGCGCTGCGATTATCTGATGGCTACCCTGAACCCGGATGATCCCGGGTTGGATGTGTATAAAGAATATATCAACTGTTCCCGGCCGCTGCCGGAATGGGAGGCGGAGACGCCGCAGGAAATTAAAGATGAGCTGAAAGAGGAACCAAAGCCCGGCTGGGTGCATTGGTTCTTTTCTTTTGCCCATAACCTTGGTCTGCCTGCAGAGAAGCTGGAGCAGATCATTCGGAACACTCCGAAGGGGACGAAGATCTGGAAGAACAAGATCCAGGGTCTGAGAGGAAAGGCGACTGGTCTGATCTTCCCCAACTTCGACAGGAAGAAGCATGTGGTCACTGCCGCATGGGTGAAAAAGCAGGTCGCCGCCGGGAAACTGAGATTCAAGAAGTTTTCCGCAGGACTGGACACTTCCTATTCCGCCAAGTCCCCGGATACCATCGCAATGTTGTTCCAGGGGATCACGGAAGACCGGAAATTGATCACATTGGCGGAGAAGGTATACAGCAATGCCAGCCTGGACACGCCGCTGGCGCCCAGCGATACGGCAGTAAAGTTTGTGGATTTTCTGGAACACTGCCGGAAGGAATGGGGCTTCGCCAAGGATGTGTATGTGGACTCTGCAGACCAGGCAACGATCACAGAGCTGCGCAAGTACAAGCGTCTGCAAGGATGCCTGTATAATTTCTGGGATGCATACAAGAAACTGGAGATTCTGGATCGTATCAAGCTGCAGCTTGGCTTTATCGAGCAGGGCTGTTATCTGGTGGTGGATACCTGCGTGGAGCATCTTTCTGAGCTTGACCGGTATTCCTGGGATGAGGAGAAGGATAAGCCTGAGGACAAGAATGACCATACAATTAATGCTAACCAATATAGCTGGATTCCGTATAAACATCTGATTGGATTTGAGGAGGAAAACGGATGATTACCTGGCAGTTTTGGGTGTTGATGTTTGTGATTTATTCGTGTGCCGACCGGATCGGTGATGCGATTGAAGGCCAGGGCAGAAAAGATGACCGAAAGAAGGATAAGGAATGAGATGGTTGGAGAATATGAATGAAAACATTAAGCGGGGCATCCGAAGCTGGTTGAATGTGCTTCCTGCGAACCCGCATCAGATCCAGATCAACGAGATCCTGGATTTTGAGGCCAATGCAATCCGCAACCGTATATGGTACCGCGGGGACAGCAATGAGCTGGAGCAGCTGTACCGCCAGCAGAACATGGAATATGCGGACAAATATAAATTCTGGGCATCGAAGTGTACACCGGGGATGGAGATGCGCAAGATACACACAGGACTTCCCGGCCTTATCGTCCGGATCCTGTCAGCTATCGTGCTGTCCGACATGAATGATTTTGACTTTTCCGGGGGAGAACAGCAGAAAAAACTGTGGGATGAGATCGCGAAGGATAATGCGTTCCCAAAGAAGATGGAAAAGGCGCTGAAGGAAACGCTGTATATCGGAGACGGAGCTTTCAAGATTACGATTGATACGCAGGTCAGTGAGTACCCGATTCTGGAATGGTATCCGGGGGAGAGGGTGGAATTCATTCGTCACCGGGATCGTATCCGGGAGGTGGTGTTTAAAACGCCTTATCGATGCAAAGGCAGGACATATGTACTGAATGAGCGGTACGGCTTCGGGTATATCATCAATGAGTTGTATCTGGATGGGAAGCCGGCGGACCTGAAAGTGATCACTGAAACGGAAAACATCAAGAACTGGAGTTTTGACAAAGAGGTAATGCTGGCTGTCCCATTCCAGGTCTATGAGTCGGGAAAGTATGAAGGCCGCGGCGGATCGATCTTTGATGGGAAGCTGGACAGTTTTGACGCGTTTGACGAGGCCTGGAGCCAGTGGATGGATGCGCTCCGGGCTGGCAGGGCAAAGACGTATGTACCTGAGTGTCTGGTGCCTCATGACCCGGAGACAGGGCAGGTGATCCGGCCGAATCCGTTTGATAACAGATATTTTGCTTCTGACAATGATATGTCTGAGAAAGCGGAGAATAAAGTCAGCACGGATCAGCCGGACATACCCCACGAAAGCTATCTGGCATCCTACTGTACGGCACTGGATCTGTGCCTGCAGGGCATCATCAGTCCCAGCACACTGGGAATCGATGTGAAGAAACTGGATAATGCGGATGCCCAGCGGGAGAAAGAGAAAGCTACTCTGTATACCCGGAACGCCATCGTGGAAGCTCTGCAGGAGATGCTGCCTAAATTGGTGGGGGCAACTATCAATGCCTACAACATCCTGAATAAAAAGGCGGTTGAGGAAGTAAAGGTGGATGTGCCTTTTGGAGAGTATGCCAATCCCTCTTTTGAAAGCCAGGTAGAAACGCTGGCAAAGGCCCGACCTGGGGTCCCGATGATGAGCGTGGAGGCGCAGGTGGAAGAACTTTACGGTGACAGCAAGGACGAGGAATGGAAGAAGGAGGAGATCGCCAGACTGAAAGCAGAGCAGGGGATCGCAGAGTTGGAGGAACCCGGTGTCAATCAGGATGCAGGGCCGTTCCGGCTGGATCTGAAGGGAGTGGAAGGAAATGCGGGTAAAGGTCATGAACCGGGTGTACAAAATGAGCCGGAAGGAGTATCAGGGGCTGCTGGAGATAGCCAGGGAACAGGTACCGCTGGGGATTTACGCGGTGGAAAAGGGTGATTATGCAGAACTGCGGAATGACCGCTGTCAGAGTATCACCCAGCTGAAGAACCTGATCCGGCAGTTTAAGGGGCAGGGATTTCGGGTGCATTCCAATGGCAGGTGATCTGGATGAGTGAGTATGATATCGTGGAAGCGCTTCAGGCTATAGAGAAAGAACTCATGGAATCCATGATCAAAAATATGGACCGGCACCGGGCTGAGGAGACGAAAGAAGGTATCCAATGGTCCATGTGGCAGGCCGAACAGCTGAAGGCTCTGGAAAGGTATAAGCGGAAGAACCAGAAAAAATATAAGAATCGCTTTAAAGACATCAACAATGAGATTGCTGTCCTGATTCGGGAAGCAAGAGACAGGGGGAATATGGATCAGGAGATCCGGATACTTCGGGCCATTAAAAGAGGTTATCGGTTTCCCAATATGCCTCAAAAAATGCTGGATCTGCTGGAAGAGATGGATGGAAAAAATTTCCTGCAGAAAGCGGAAGCTCTGTTGAAAATGTTCGGGAGCAGGGGCGCATTACAGGGTACTGGGGAGTTCTTTAAATTGAATGACCGGAAGCTGGAGGCTCTGATTGAAGCCACTGTGCGGGACATGGAGAAGGCAGAGACGGCGATACTCCGGAAAGCCAATGATGACTACCGGAAGGCAATCTTTAACGCCCAGGTTTATGCCAATACGGGTGCCGGCACATACGAAAAAGCCGTGGATATGGCCACAAAGGACATGCTTTCCCGCGGGTTGAATTGTGTTGTATATGCCAATGGAGCCAGGCATACGCTTGCAGACTATGCTGACATGGCCATCCGGACGGCCAGCAAACGGGCATATCTTCAGGGGGAGGGAGAGAAGCGGCAGGAATGGGGCATTGCCACGGTCATTGTCAATAAGCGCGGAAATCCCTGCCCGAAGTGCCTGCCATTCTGCGGCAAGGTACTGATCGATGATGTGTGGAGCGGCGGATCCAAAGATGGGATTGATCCGGAGACGGGGAAGCGGTATCCGCTGATGAGCAAGGCCATCGAGTACGGCCTCTACCATCCACGATGCAAGGACGTCCATACAACTTACTTCCCGGGTATCTCCACGGCAGACGACTCCTGGACGGAAGCGGAGCTGGAAGCCATCGGACAAGCGAGCAGAGATGAGGCGCAGAGGCAGTATGCTGCCAGGCAGGCGGAGAAGTATGGCAGGCTTGCAAAGTATTCACTGGATCCGGAAAATCGGAATCAATATAAGAGAAAAGCAGCAGAGTGGAAGGAGCAAGCGGAAGATCAGGAAGGGGAAGTGGATATTCTGACGGCTCATGAAGATTTTATAAGCTGTCTCAGGGGAGATAAGAATCCCAGCACCCATAAAAACAGAATGGCTCTATATGCAGAAGTTACAGACATGATCAAAGATGAGAACTTGAAGGCGCCGTTTGCTTATCTTCCAGATTCCGATGCGATAAAATATAACCCCAAAGCACCGCATGCGAAAGATTATGACATGGATTATGTATTTGCCCACGAAATAACGCACAGGATGGATGAGCTGGAATATCGTAGTTGGGAAAATAAAAGGTTTGTCCAGGCCATTGAAACGTGTTCAAGAAAAGTGTATGATCAAAAAGAAGAAATCCAGGAATGGTTTGCTCCGGGCGGCAAATATGAGCGAAGCTTTGCTATTTCGGATATAATAAGTGCATTAAGCAATAGCGAAATAGAAGTCCCTGTCGGGCATGCTCCAGATTATTGGACACTGGACAGCCGATTCAAAGCCATGGAAATTTTTGCTGATCTCAGCAGCATTGACGTCCTTGCACTGAAGGAAACAGAACCTGTACTGGAAGAACTCTTTGAGGCTTATCGTGGGGTGATAGAATGAGTATATTTGACTTGCTGCGGGAACCGGAAGTTCTGGAATTAAAAGAAAAATATCATGAAATTACAGGAGTGTGGCTTCCCTATCACTGGGACTGTTTTGGAAGCATTGATGAATACAAAGAGCATATGAAAAAAATAATTGAGGATCATGAACGCGCAGCACGTTGATTTGAATAAAAGCGAAATAGTGCCACCAGTCGGTAAGACCGGTGGTATTTTTATGGCAATTTACAATGAAACGAATACAAAGAAACCAAAACACGCAGGAAACCGCGTGTTATTTTTATGTCCAAAGAAGGAGGATGCTATGAATTATTATGTTTGTAAGCTGAAAGATGGGAACGAGCTCGATTTTAACAAGGCCGGGATTGTAATTCAGTGGGATGCAGGGATGTTTAGAGTCGCAAATCAGGAGGGGCTGGTGATTGCGATTGTCCCGGTAGAGAATGTTACCTGCTTTTTTATCCAGGAGGAGGCAACCACGCAGCCTGAGCTTCCGGGAGGGAAGCGGGCGTAACAGGATGTTTTTCTGCTCCAAACGCGATACGAGCTTAAAAGATGCGCGGCCGGAGACACCGATGACAATGGATGCAGTAAGAGTGACACTCTCAAAATGGAAGGAGCATGGAAAGTATGAAAAGAATGAATTTGCAGATGTTTGCAGAGCAGGGAACCGGAACTGGGGGAACGGAAAGCGGCGGCACGGCCGGAAGCAATCCTGGGAACGGCGGCGGATCAGCAGGATCCGGGGCAGGAACGGGACAGACGCCGCCGGCAATTGATTATGCCAGGATCCAGCAGATGCTGGACGGCACGCTGGCGGCCAAGGAGGATACCGCACTGAAGGCGTACTTTAAGCAGCAGGGCCTCAGCCAGCAGGAAGCAGAGCAGGCCATTGCTGCATTTAAGCAGCAGAAGGCGGCAAATCAGCCGGATGTGAGTGTCCTTCAGGGGCAGGTGACAGAGGCGCAGAACCAGGTGGCAGCTGCTCAGGCAGAGGCACGGAAGGCACAGCTGGAGAGCGCGGCCATGATGGCGGCGGTGAACCTGGGGATTGATGCAAAAACCATTCCCTATGTCCTCAGAATGGCGGATTTAAGCCAGGCGATGGGACAGGACGGGAAGATCAATGAGGAGATGCTGAAGACCGCCCTGAACAAGGTGCTGGAGGATGTGCCTGCGCTGAAGCCGCAGGCGTCCGGAAGCGTTGGCTTCACGCAGATCGGGGCCGCCGGAAATCCTTCTCAGCAGGCACAGCAGACGACGCAGAGCCAGCAGGCTGTGGTGCCCACAAAACGCTGGAACCGGTTCAACAACTAGAAAGGAGGGCATGATCTATGCCGAATTTAAATTATGCACAGGTGTGGGAGCCTGAGCTCTTAGAGATCCTGATGCAGGGGACGCTGACGTCCCCGTTCGTAACCAGCAATGTACGGTGGCTGGATGCCAAGACGTTTCACTTTACCCAGATGAGCACCAGCGGGTACAAGAACCACAACCGGAATGGCGGCTGGAACAGCGGCACTTATACCCAGACAGACGTACCGTTCACTCTGACCCATGACCGGGATGTGGAATTCCTGGTGGACAAGGCAGATGTGGATGAGACCAACGCAACGGCCTCCATCCAGAACATTTCCCGGGTGTTTGAACAGACTCAGGTGGTTCCGGAGACGGATGCGCTGTTCTTCTCCAAGGTAGCCCAGAAGGCGCAGGAAACGGCCGGATACAGCTCCAGCACGGCGGCGTCCACCTATACGAAGGCGAACGTGTTCGGAAAGCTGAAGGATATCCTGGCCAAGGGAAAGCTTCGGCGCTACAAGGCTAACGGAAGCCTGATCATGTATGTGACCAGCGCCATCATGGACGTTCTGGAGCAGTCCACGGAGTTTACCCGCAAGATCGAGATGACGCAGATTGCAGAGGGCGGTATGGGGATCGAGACCAGGGTGACGGATATCGATGGAGTGCCGATCATGGAGGTCATCGACGACGAGCGCTTCTACGATGCTTTCGATTGGGAGCCGGAGGGCGGCGGCTTTGCACCGCGCAAGAAGGCGGCGGAGAGCTCCAGCGGCGCAGGAGACGCCGTAACGGGCGCGCACAAGATCAATGTGCTGGTAGCCTGTGGACAGACCTGTAAGACGGTCCCGAAGATCTCCAGCATCTACTATTTTGAACCCGGCGGACATACCGAGGGAGACGGCTATCTGTACCAGAACCGCAGCCTGTCGGACGTGTTCGTGTTCCCCAACGGCCGCGACGGCAAGATCGACAGCATCTATGTTGACGTGGACACCACGGAATACACCGGGACGTAAAGGAGGCGGGCAGTATGGCCTATGAGCCTTATGCAACGCCGGAATATTACCGGGAGGCTTACGGGGGCAGCGTGATCTCGGAAGATGAGCTGGAAAAGGCGCTCCGCCAGGCCAGCCGCCACATTGATTCCCTGACCTACAACCGCATTGTAGGCCGGGGATTATCCAATCTGACGGCTTTTCAGCAGGATGTGATCCGGGAGGTGGTCTGCCAGCAGGCGGATTTCGAGTATGAAAATGCAGATGAGATCAACATGCTTTTGTCCGGCTACAGCCTGAATGGCGCATCCGTCCAGTTCGGTAGCTCCTGGAACGTTTTTACTGAGAAAGGAGTGGCTATGAAGCGGGATGTGTATGCGTTACTGGCTCAGACGGGGCTGTGCTGCCGGTTAGCGAGGTGATGAAATGAAGTATCCATGTCTTGTGCCGAAACGGCTCTGCAAGGTGGATATCCTTGTGCACCTGGAGTCGGAGGATACGGATGGCTACGGTCAGCCGGAAAAAGTTCTTGACCTGGAACTGAAATGTAATTTCCAGGACAGTGCAAAGACGATATTGACGGCGGAAAAGAAACTGGTGGAGATCACTGGAACAGCCATGTTTCCAGGCGATATCGCCCCGGACTGGCCTACGTTAAGCGGCGGCACAGCGACGGTATTCGGGGAGGAGCGCCGGATCGAACGGGGGATGAAAGCAAGGAACCCGGACGGGACGGTCAATTTCAGCCAGCTGGAGGTGGTGTGATGAAGGTGAAATCTACAGTAAAGTTAAACATGCCCAGGATCAAGCAGCTTTCTCAGGCTACGGTGACCGCGCTGGAGCAGACGGCTGAAGCGCTTCATACGGAAGTAGTGCAGGCGCAGGTTTTTCCGTTTGATACAGGAAATCTCCAGAATGAGAGTACGTTTGTGGATCACAGTGAATCCGCACAGGGGAAGGTGACGCTGGTATCCAGTACGCCGTATGCCCGCCGGCTGTATTATCATCCTGAGTACCATTTTCAGACGAAAGAAAATCCCAATGCCCGGGACAAATGGTATGAAGACTGGTTACCCGGCGGCAGCCATGCGGATTTCGCGGTGAAAGCATTCAGGAAATTATTCAAGAAAGCAGGTGGTGTGTGATGCTGAGTCTGGCGGATATCCGGGATTACATTTCTGGCCTGGGAATTGCCGATCAGGTGTATATCGGCAAGCTGAACAATAAGAAGGAGCATTCCATTGGCGTGTATCACCGAAAGGGGAATGGACCGCCGGTGACGGCGCTGGGCGGCGTGGCTCAATCCAGCTATGGTATCCGGAGGATTTCGCTCCTGGTTCACTGGGATAAAGATGTCCGCTCTTCAGAGCGAGCCGCATATGCCCTTTATGAGAAACTGCAGAACGAATCCAGCCTGGTCATAGGCGAGACGCCGGTCAATTTTCTGATTCTTCAGGTACCGGAACCGGAGGATGTGGGAACGGACGACAATGGCGTATATGAATATGTGATCTGGCTGGATTTTGTATATCAGAGAAAGTGAGGAATGAGAGATGGCAGATGCAACGACCGGGAAAGTATATCCGGTACATAACAATAAATTCAAATTTGGAACAAGTGGACTTGAGAGCGAAGAAGCGCAGATGGTCATGCCGAAAGACCTGGAGAACTTTGCTCCGTCGATTGACGGCACCGTGGAGGAATGGTATGCCATGGACGCAGAAGGATGGGCAAAAGCGGCGATGACTGGTAAAAAGCTCGCCTTTGCTTTTAGCGGCAAGCGTTCCGTAGGAGACCCGGGCAATGATTATATCGCCGGTCTGGCATGGAAGTTTGGCCAGGATGTTATGACAAAGTTCGAGTGGGAAATGGTATCCGGCGCGAAGCTTACCTGTGATGTGGTGGTGAATGTTACCACGCCGGGAGGCGGGGACACCACCAATATCGACAGTTTGGAATTTGAAACAATCTGCTACGGCAAACCGACATTCACGCCGGCGCCTACGCAGAGCCAGCCAGGTGGATCATGATAGGAGGATATGAGATATGGCGAGAGTTATGGACATTACGGAAAAACTGACTTTTGATGGGAATCCGAAACTGGTAATCCGGGGAAAAGAGATTGAGGTCAATGCCGATGCCCCCACCATGCTGAAAGTAATGGCATTGATGGGGAATGATGATCCGGGAGCAAAGGACATCGTGGATGCATATGACCTGCTCTTCCCGGACAAATCCAAGAAAGAAATCGACAAACTGAAACTGGGCTTCCAGGACTTCATTGTGCTGGTTCAGGAAGCGGTTCAGCTGGTCGTTGGAGGGGACGGAGAGCCGGGAGAGCGCTGACCCGTACTACGACCTGTTTGAAGACTGGGATCTGATCGTTTCCAGCTTCCTGTCGCAGTACGGGCTGCGGATACGGACGAAAGAATTTGAGTCGGTCTCCTGGGATGAATTCCGCTCCCTGTTGGGCGGGCTTTCCCCGGAGACCGCTCTGGGGCGTGTGGTGGCAATCCGCTCAGAGACTGATAAGAATGTGATCAAGCATTTCACAAAGGACCAGCGTCGGATTTACGATGAGTGGCGGCAGCGGAGAGCTGAGCGTATGGATCAGGCTACTTTTGAACGGGAGATGGCAAACCTGGAACGCGCTCTTGCCGCTGCATTTGGATAGGGGTGAGAAGCAATTGACCAGATAAAGCGGGAGAAAATCCGGTGTCCCTACTGCGGGCATCCGGTCAATGCGATGAAGGAAAGGGGTGCCAGCTGCAGAGGTGTCTTTTTTAAATGCAAGAATAAAGACTGCAGGAAAGAGTTTGAGTTAAAGATCTAAGACGCTGTGCCGATGTGCCTGTCTTAAGGAAAAGGCAGGTGAATTGTGTATGGCGAGAGAAGCAGATGGATCAATCCGTTTTGACTTATCGATAGATCTTGGAAAAATAAAAACAGCAATTTCAGATGCATCAGATAAGATTAATTCAAAATTTACCCAGTCATTTTCAGACATGGGAAAGCGTTGCCAGGAATCCTGTGATAAAGCTGCCAGAGAATTTTCAAAGGTAAATGATTCTGCAGATGAAACCCGAAAGAAAATTGATGCCATTTTAAACGATCAGTCTAAAGGGATGAAGTCTAAGGTGTCTTCAATTGCCTCAATTTATCGTGAGCAGGGAATGGATCAGTCTGAATCCATGAAAAAGGCGTGGTCCGAGATTGAAAGGACATCGAGATCTTCATCTCGCAAAATAAATAAAGACATCAAGGGAATCGGGGATCAGGCTCAAAAAACTTCGGGAGATATCCAAAGAAATTTTGTAGGCGTGTTGAAAAAGGCAGGCGCGGCACTTGCGGCAGCATTCACGGTCAAAAAAATTATTGATTTTGGGGCGGCCTGCATTGAGCTGGGATCTGACCTTGAAGAAGTCCAGAATGTCGTGGATGTAACCTTTCCGCAGATGTCCCGGCAGGTCGATGAATTTGCGAAGAATGCGGCACAGTCTTTTGGCCTGTCCGAGACTATGGCGAAGCGTTTCACGGGAACCTTTGGCGCGATGGCCAAGGCCTTCGGTTTTAATGAGCAGGCGGCCTATGAGATGTCCACTACCCTTACCGGATTGGCCGGTGATGTGGCATCCTTCTATAACATCACTCAGGATGAAGCGTACACCAAGCTGAAATCAGTATTTACCGGGGAAACGGAAAGCCTGAAGGATCTGGGCGTGGTCATGACTCAGAACGCTCTGGATGCCTATGCCATGGCAAATGGCTTTGGCAAGACCACCAGTGCCATGAGCGAGATGGAGAAGGTGGCTCTTCGTTATCAGTTTGTACAGGACCAGCTTTCGGCGTCCGCTGGGGATTTTGTCCGGACGTCAGATTCTTGGGCAAACCAGGTGCGTATCTTGAAACTGCAGTTTGACAGCTTGAAGGCCACGATCGGACAGGGGCTGATCAATGTTCTTACCCCGGTGATCAAAGTGATCAATACCATCATCGGGAAGCTGATGAGTCTTGCCAATGCATTCCGATCTTTCACGGAACTGATTACCGGGAAAAAGAACGGCGGAGTTTCGGCGGCTGCAGCAGGGATGGATGCAGTAGCAAGTGCAGCGGATCAGGCCGGATCGGCGACGAGTGCTGCCGGAAACGCGGCAAAAAAGGCGGCTAAGGATATCAAAGGTATCACAACCGGAATCGATGAACTGAACATCATCGATCAGGGGACGGATGATACCGGAAGCGGATCTGCAGGCGCAGGCGCCGCTGGCGGAACATTCTCGTTGGGACAGGCAGATACGTCCGTGCTGGATGAAGCGGACAGCAAGTATCAGAAACTGATTGACCGGCTGAAGGAGCTGGCGGCACTTGCCCAATCCGGCTTCTGGGATGCATTTGGGGATGTATCTGTATTTGACAGCATTCAGGGTTCCATAGACAGTATCCGGCAGAGCCTGGCGGAAATCTTTACTGCCCCAGAAGTGATGAGCGCGGCGGATGGCTTTGCAGAATCCGTCGCATATAACCTTGGACGAATCGCTGGAGCGGTGGCAAGCGTCGGCGCGACGGTGGCGGATAACTTATTAGGCGGAATCAGCAAATATCTGGAGCAAAACAGTCCAAGAATCCAGAAGTATCTGGTTTCCATGTTTGATCTGGGCTCTAAGATCGCGAAGATAAAAGGAGATCTTGCAAAAGCACTTGCAGATATCTTTACTGTTTTCCGAAGTGATTCCGCAAAGCAGATTACGGCGGATATTATTTCCGTTTTTGCCGACGGTTTTATGGGTGCGACAAGGCTGGGGGCTTCGTTTGGAACAGATGTTCTGGAGATGTTAACAGCACCCATTGTAAACAATGTGGGGGCATTCAAAGGTGCTTTCCAGGGACTGTTGGATGTTGTTCAGGAAAATGCAGATACAATCGCAGGACTGGTGTCCGGTTTTGTGGACGGAATCCTGCAGCTATATGATCAGCATATCCATCCGTTATTTGAATCTTTAAAAACCGGATTCACCGAAATTGTGGCCACGATCCTGAATGCTTTCCAGGCGAATATTCTGCCGGTACTGCAAAACGCAGCAAATGAATTCAGTAACTTTTCTGAAACGGTGCTCCAGCCTTTGATTGAAAAATTTCTGGAATTTGGCGGCGGAGTGGCTGATGCCATAAATACCCTGTGGACGACAGTCTTACAGCCTTTTGTGGTTTGGTTTATAGAACAGGCCGCGCCGATCATAGCGTCAGTTCTTCAGGGGGCTATTGGGATATTCAACAGCCTGGCCACGACAATCAGCGAAGTGATTACTTCCATTTTGACAGTCCTTAATGGTCTCCTTAAATTCCTGACGGGCATATTTACCGGGAACTGGAAACTTGCCTGGGAAGGTGTTCAGGAGATATTCCGCGGTGTCTGGGAGATGATGAAGGCTATCGTAAATGCGGCCACAAATATCATCAATTCTGTGATCACTGCGGCATGGAATCTGGCGAAGGCAAAGACGACAGCCATATGGAATTCCATCAAGACAATCCTTTCCGGTATCTGGAATGCGCTGAAAGCCCTGGCGGCCGCAGTTTTCGAGGCGATAAAGACGATTATTTATACTGCCTGGGAAGCTGTGAGCGCAAAGACGTCTGAGATCTGGGAGGCAATCAAAAATGCGCTGCAGTCGTTATGGAACACAGTGAAGAATACGGCGGCCGCAGTTTTCGAGGCGATAAAGACGATTATTTATACTGCCTGGGAAGCTGTGAAGGCGAAAACATCTGAGATCTGGGAGGCAATCAAGAACGCACTGCAGTCGTTATGGAACACGGTGAAAAATACGGCGTCCAACACTTTTACCGCCATAAAAGATGCCATTGTGAACGCCTGGACGGAAGTGAAAAATCAGACCAAGCAGATATGGGACGGAATCTGGGGAATCATTAAAGGCGTGATCAACAGCATCATTGGCGGCGTGGAGAGTATGGCGAACCGCGTGATTGACGGGATCAATTCCATCATTGAAGGAATCAACGATCTGGTGGGACCTCTGGCGGATTTCGTGAATCTGCCAACTATCCCGAAACTCCGGAGAGTGAAGCTTCCCAGGCTCGCTCAGGGAGGTTTCGTCCGTGCCAACACCCCACAGCTGGCTATGATAGGTGATAACCGGCATTATGGGGAGATTGTGGCGCCGGAGGATAAGATGCAGGAGATGGTAAACCGGGCGGCGGCTTTGGCAGCCGGAAGCGGCGGTATGTCTGATCAGCATCTGGTGGCCATGATTGAACTGTTGCAGCGGATTATTGAGCTGATAGAAAATCTGGATCTTACTGTGAACATTGATATCCGGGAAATAAGGAAGAAGCTGATCGATCTTGAGAAGAGATCTGGATATACATTGAGAACGACTTAAAAAGGGAGGCGAAAAGGATGGCAGTCATTACGATAAATGGGAAGGAATTTCCCGCTCCGGATATCGGAGGGAGCCTGGTGGTTGCCACCAACGTCTCCGACGGCAAAAATGCCAGCGGGGAATTTGTCGGGCAGAAAGTAGGGAGAGACCAGTATAAATTTGACGCCTTGCAGTGGAAGTTTCTGGATGCGGCGACGTGGTCATCCATGTTGAAAGAATTCAGCCAGTTTGTAGTGACAGCCAAGATTCCAGACATGGTAAACAATCGTTTTATAACGATCCGGATGTATCCCGGGAACCGGACGGCCACCCCGGTGGAGTTTGATGGATCCGGATTACCGACGAGATATAAGGACTGTAAGGTGAATATTGTGGATTGCGGGGTGGTGGATTAGTGCAGGCAGCAAGTCAGGCATACAAAGAGGCCATGAAGGGGATCTTGAGAAATCATGGCTTTATGCGGGTGACGGTCGGAGTGATTAATCAGACGGCGCAGGCCTCTGCATATGTGGATAATGCGGAATCATTTACCTACTATTCATCTCTTACAAAACCGTTTGACAATTATCAGGTGACAGAACTGTATGCCGCCTGTGACCAGGATTGGAGTGCAGTAGATGGCAGCATGTATTTTTTGCCAAGGAGCAGTGAGGATGTGGTGTTGAATGCCGGCCTGGTGACAGAAGAACTTCTGGGCGAGATAGAGATCTGCTTTCCGGTCGCCCTCAGCATCAAAGGGCTGACGATTGATTTCGGCAAGGCATATCCCGTGGATTTTAAGATTGAGTCGGATAAAAATACCGTGGAGATAGAGGGAAACGGAGATGGGCATTTTGTGACGGAAGAGATTTTTGACGATGCCACTTATCTGCGAATTATTCCGTCAACTATGGTAAACGGCCAATCCCGATTCCGGATACATCAGATCACGATGGGGATCGGTATTTATTTCGACAACCAGCAGATAAAAAGTGCCACTAAAAAGGAGCGTATCAGCCCGATATCCGAAGAACTGCCAACGATTGATTTTGACCTGACGGTGAGCAATAAAGACCGGGCATTTGACATAGAGAATGAAGCATCCACCGTAAATTTTCTGGAAATCGGACAAGTTGTGGAGGTTCTGTATGGTCTGGAGCTGGAAAATGGCAGCGTGGAGTGGCTGCCGGGGACGACGCTGTATTTAAAGGAATGGGGCGCGGATGATGAGGAGATGGACTTCTCTGCCACAGACCGGTTCGACAGCATGGATGGAACCTATTATCACGGCCAGTACCATGCAGAAGGAATCAGCTTATATGACCTGGCTGTTGACGTGCTGGATGATGCGGGTGTTGATGAGAGGGAATACTGGATTGATCCATACCTCAAGGATGTGAAGATTGAAAATCCCGTCCCGGCGGTATCCCACAAAGAAGCGCTTCAGCTGATCGCCAATGCCGGACGGTGCATTTTATACCAGGACCGTTCAGGAAATATTTTTATTAAGTCCAGTTTTATACCAGATATGTTCCCTTCTTCTGACAATGAGACTTATTTCAGCCATGTAGACAAGATATTGGATTTGACGGGAAAAAGCTCATATGGATTGGCGGCGGAAGATTTTACAGGTGCAGATTCCAAACAATATTTTCTGCCCCGGAATGGGGGAGGCAATGAGTACCTGGATGCGGGGTATGTATCGGAGGCGGTGGCGGGAGAAGACGGTTCTTTCTCGGAAAACCCTTCTATTGTAATTGCGCTTGAGGCTGCTTTTAAATGCTTTGGCATGACCCTGGAATTTGGAAGAAACCATCCCGTGTCCATGGTATTCCATGCTTATTATAATGAGCAGCTGATGGAGGATTATGTGGTCAACCAGTTGTCAGATGTTTCGATTATAAACCATGAATTTCCTGAATTTGACCAGTTGATTCTGGAATTCACGAAAGGAGTCCCTAATAACCGTGTGGTTTTGAATCGGATAACGTTCGGAGACAGTACGGATTATTTGCTGGAATATGGATCCGAACTGACAAAAACCCCGAAGGGGACGCAATTGGCAAAAGTCCGGGAACTGCAGGTGGTAAGGACGGTGTATGGTCCAAGCAGCGAGGGGGAAATGGAGCTGGCCAATGAAAAGGTGAATGTAACCGCGGCAAATAACCGCCATACGTTCTACTTCACCAATGCGTCGTATAGCCTGTCGGTTGATATTGTAAATGCACAGTCAGGTCAGACGGCGAATATTGTGAGCAGCAGCGCATATTACGCAGAAGTGGAATTTAGCGGTGTTGCAGGCGAGATAGAGGTATCGGTATCGGGGAAAGAGTATTCCAAAATTTATCCCAGGATCTCCAGGCAGCTCTACACGACAGGATCTTTGGAAACCTGGGAAAATCCCCTGGTGTCCAGCGTGTCCCACGGAACGGACCTCGCTGAATGGGTCGGGGACTATATGAGGTCAGATCGGGATTATGATATTGCATACCGAGGGGAGCCGCGGCTGGATGCAAACGACATCGCATTCCTGGAAAATAAATATGTCCCGGATCTTCTGATTCGGATTTATGAGCACACCCTGAAATTTAACGGGGCTTTTTCAGGGACGATTAAAGCAAGGAGGGATATGAGCAATGTGGCAGCAGCCAAAAACAGATTGGCAGCCTTCCGACTTTTTTAATATCGGGGACTATAATCGTATTAAAGGTAATCTTGTTGAGATCCGGACACTGGCGTTGACTTTGTGGCCGGATTTTCCTTTTGAAAATATGGGTGCGGATAAAACCTATCAGGATTATGGATTTCATGCGGATGAGATCAATAAATTTGAGAACAACGTGGAGCATATCTGCGAAGGTACATTCCCTTTTGTCGTCGGGGAAAAGCAGATATTTTATGATAACCAGCCGTTTATTGACTGGCAGGAACTGAATCGGATTGAAGAGGCATGCAGGCTGATCTACAGCAACATGCGAAGCCGGGATTCGGGGCGCAAAACGCTGGCATTTACATTAAATGGGGGTGATTTCTGATGGCACTGAAGACTGACTATAAAGATGCCATGTTTGACGGCGCAAGGAAATACCGAATTATACAGAACCCGGATGGAACATCTGGAATTTCGGATGAAACAGAGTATACGCAGGAAGGGGACAAGTTTGGAGCTAATGATATAAATGCAACCAATACGGCGATAAACCGGCTCAATCATGTGACTTCTGTTACACTTTCGGCATCTGGATGGGCTGGCCCCGCAGCACCATACAGTCAGACGGTAAATGTTGCGGGTGTTACGGCGGATGATGAACCGATTTTGATCAGTATGCTGGCGGATGATGCAGATGCGGCAACGCAGAAAGCTTACAATAAAGCTTTCTCGATTGTCTCCGCCGGTACAGGCACGACAGGGGATGGAACCGTCACCTTCAAAGTATATAAGAAACCGGCTACCAGCATCGTTGTTGGCTTAAAGGGGGTATAGGTCTATGGGAAAAGTTTTAATGACGCCGGCCGGAGGCGGAGTCAGTTCGGACGATGTGACAGCTTCCAAGGCGGAAGTGTTGAGTGGATATACAGCATTGACGAAAGACAGCGATGATGAGCCGGCATCTGGCACCATGGCCAACCAGGGGGCTGTCAGCCAGGCTCTGAATTGCGGCGGGAGTTATACGATCCCCGCAGGGTACCACAATGGATCAGGTAAGGTAACAGCTAACAGTCTGGCTTCCCAGACAGACGCCACGGCGGCGGCCGGACAAATCTTGTCTGGTTATACTGCTTGGGTCAAGGGCAATAAGGTCACCGGTACGATGGCCAACCAGGGGGCTGTCAGCCAGGCTCTGAATTGCGGCGGGAGTTATACGATCCCTGCAGGATACCACAACGGCTCCGGCAAGGTGACGGCAAACAGTCTGTCCTCTCAGACGGATGCCACGGCGGCTGCCGGACAAATCTTGTCCGGTTATACTGCCTGGGTTAAAGGGAGCAAGATAACCGGCAGCATGGCAAATAAAGGCGCATTAAACTGGTCTGGGAGTAACACCACATACAGCGTTCCCGCCGGATATTATTCTGGTGGCACGTTGGATAGCAGACCTAGTTATAATGCCGGGGTTTCTGCTGGTAAAACAGCAATAGACGGATCTGGTCAGTCGAGTGCATATAACGGGACGGCCAATAACGTGAAAACCAATGCGCCAAACCATAAGCTGACGGGTATCACAGGTTCTGGACATATTATTGCAGTTATTATTTTGGACGGCCGTGTTTGGGGAAAATCGCCCTCAAGAACATTTACGGTCACAAATGGATCTCCACAGATTGTTGTAAATCATGTTTGGGATAATTACGGCAATAGGAACAACGCAGCTAGAGAACTTGCCATATGGTTTGTCAAGGTAAAAGTAACAAACGCCAGTAACGCACAGGCGTATTTTACAATAGGCCATGAATATAATCCGGACTTTTTAGTGCATATAGGATTTTTTAAAGATTAGAGATATTTCATGATTTTGTAGTAGGAGGTGTGTCCCATGGGCGACAGAGGACATCCGAAATGTAGTCTATAAAAACCAGAAGAAAGGAAAGAGAGGATATGAAGAAAATGAATGCATTAAACTACTTAAAGGCGGTCATAACTGCCGTTACAAGTATGCTGGCGTCTATGCTTGGCATTCTGTGGGTACCGGTGTACTTGATGGTCCTGTGCAATATCATCGACTACGTGACCGGTCTGGCAGCATCTGGACACAGAAATGATGGAGGGATCAGCTCGTATAAGAGTATCCGGGGCGTTATTAAAAAAGTGACTATGTGGCTGCTTGTTGGTGTGGGCGGAATCATCGACCAGCTCCTGATTTATGCGTCGGACGCGATTGGATACCAGCTCCCCTTTACATACCTGGTAGCATGTGTGGTGGCGATTTGGATTATTTGCAACGAACTGATCAGCATTCTTGAGAATATGATAGACATTGGGATTAATATCCCGCCGTTTTTAATGCCGATTGTGGATAAACTGAAAACCACCATTGAGAAGGCAGGAAATGCTGAAACAGACAGTGAAAATGATTAAGAGGGCGAAGCATCTGCCGTCATTTGCGCCGGCGCATGAGCCGGAAGAAAGAGAGGTTTTATGAGAATTAATGTACATGCCGGACATAATCCGGCCGGAAAGGTAGCATGCGGTGCCGTGGGTCTGATCAACGAATCCACGGAAAACCGAAGAGTAAAGGAAGAGGTAATCAGCCAGCTCCGAGAGCTGGGCCATACGGTTTATGACTGCACCTGTGACAACGGCACTGGGCAGACCGATGTGCTGCAGAAAATTGTTGCAAAGTGCAATGCCCATGAAGTAGATTTGGATGTATCCATTCACTTCAATTCTGGCGCAGGAGATCCGTCGGGCAATGATAGGACTACCGGCGTAGAAGCTTATGTGTATTCTGCATCCAGTGCGGCGAAGTCGTATGCAGAGAAGATCTGTCAGGCTGCTGCTGATCTGGGATTCCGGAACCGCGGTGTGGAATACAGTGCCACGCTGTACGTTCTGAAGCATACGAAGGCTCCGGCAGTGCTTGTGGAATGCTGTTTTGTGGACGATAAGGACGATGTGGAGCTGTACGACTGCCAGAAAATGGCCGCGGCGATCGTATATGGCATCACTGGCCAGCGCGTTCAGGAGCCGGAGGAAACTTCCCCGGCCGATCCGGGAGAGGAGACGCCCGTTGGCAGTTCAAAAGAACTGTATCGCGTTCAGGTCGGCGCGTATGGCGTTAAGGGGAATGCCGATGCGATGAAGGAACGTCTGAGAGCAGCCGGCTTTGACGCGATTGTCGTGAAAGCCTGATGCGGTTTTGCTGATATCTTTAAATATGAAGTAATCCGGCCCTGATGACCATGGGTCTGGCTATGGGCTCCGACCTGTTCTACGATACCTTTGAGGATTATGGCCTGCTTACCAGGACCGGCATCGATATCCCGGGAGAAGCCGGCACGATCATGCATCAGAAGGAAAATATCGGAGAGGTGGAGCTGGCGACTATGACATTTGGCCAGTCTTTTCAGATCACGCCGGTACAGCTGGCGACCATGGCCAGCTCCGTGATCAACGGCGGACGCAGGGTAACGCCCCATTTCGCTGTGTCCATCCAGGACCGCTCCACGGGACAGGTGCTGAAAACCTTCCGCTATGAGGAACAGGACGGGATCGTGACGGAGGAAGTATCCGCCCAGATGCGGGAGATCCTGGAGAAGGTGGTGTCGGAGGGCTCCGGCAATAAAGCTTATCTGGAAGGGTACCGGATCGGAGGGAAGACGGCCACATCCCAGACCCTTCCCAGGAGCGCCAACAAGTATATCTCATCATTTCTGGGCTTTGCCCCGGCCAACGACCCGCAGGTGCTGGCGGTGTGTATCGTGCATGATCCTCAGGGCGTGTATTATGGAGGCACGGTGTGCGCGCCGGTGGTGAAAAATATCTTCGCCAATATCCTGCCGTATCTGGGGATTGAGAAGGATGAAAGCCTGGTGGTGCAGGAGGAACCGTAGACAGATAATGATTGTTATAAAGCCATAGAAAGAGAATCGGCGGCGTCACAAAGAGGCCGCCGGTTTTTTTGTGGAATACAAACGGGATTTTTTCTTCTTCTACAAATTTTTATATTGACACAAACTTTATTTATAGATAAAATTATGTATAAATAAAATTATTTATACATAACAGGAGGGTTTGTATGGGGAAAATTATTTTTTCTGAAAAAGAGATGGAAGTGAGGGACAGTTTCATATCCATGGGGACGGAGGTTCGTGAACGGAACACGCCGGTTACGCCGAAGGAGAATTTTGAAGCAATGCTTCGAAACGAGCCGCACTGGCAGGTGTCTATTTACGACTATATGTATCTTTTTCCCAAGTGTGTGCCGGATAATCCGGCAAAAGGGAATGTCTCAGATGAAAAACTTCCGGTATCCATGCTGGGAGGAAAGGATATGTTCGGCATTGAGTGGGAGTATGTGGAGGCGATCGGCGGATCCACTGTGAGGCCGGGAACTCCGTTTTTGTCCGATGCGAACGAGTGGTATGAGAAAGTGGTGTTTCCCACCAAAGAAGTCATAGACAGCTGGGACTGGAAGGGATGCAAAGAAAATGCGGATCGGAATATGCGGGAACCGTATATGTGGGAGCCGGTGATCTGTACCGGATGGTTTGAACGTCTTATTTCCTTCATGGATTTCGAGGAAGCGGCGATAGCAATTATTGATGAAGATCAGCAGGATGCGATCAAAGAGCTGTTTGACAGATTATCAGATCTCTATATTATGCTGATTGACAAGTTTATGGAAGTATTTCCGGGCAGGATCGGCGCCGTCTGCCTGCACGATGACTGGGGACATCAAAGAGGGATCTTTTTCTCGCCTGCTACAGTCAGGGAAATGATTGTGCCTTATATGAAAAAGGTCACAGATTATTGTCATTCAAAAGGACTCTATACAGAATGCCATAGCTGCGGCAAAGTTGATCCGCTGATTCCGTGCTACATTGAGGCTGGATTTGACATGCTGGAATGTCAGCCGCTTCTGGACTTTGGCGAAGTGGTTCCCAAATATGGAGATAAACTGAAAATGCACGTTTCTCCGGAAGTTCCTGAAGCGGGCGCGACGGAAGCAGAATACCGGGAAGCGGCAAGAAAATTCATCGACCAGGTCTGCAGTTATGGAAAACCGGTTATCATGGAGGGGTATTATTCCAATCCCATGACGCCTGAATTTTTGGAGGAGATATACCGTTATTCCCGGATCAAATTTGAAGACGTGTATCATTGAGAAGCGGGAATGTCCGAGGATGTAAAAGGAGAGGCAGCTCTATGAGTGTGAAAATATCAGGGACGAAAAGAATCCTGGCTTTGATTGCCATTTTGTTTTCTTCTGTGGTTGTGATGGCGGATCTGGTGATGGTACCGGTTATCGGCCAGATCTATGGTTACTACCCCGAAAATATGAATGCGGTGAATTACATTGTTTCCGGTCCGGCTTTAATATTGCTGGCCGCGTCTTTGGCCGCGCCGGTTCTTGCCAGAAAAATTGACAAAAAGCTTGTATTTATCATGGGGGTCGCTGTGTTTGCGGTGGGAGCCGTATTGGGAGTCATGGTTGACAATCCTTATTATATTTGCTTCACCAGATCTTTGGTGGGCATCGGGGAAGGAATTGTCAATGTGATTGGTGTCGCGTATATTGCCGATTTGTATGAGGACGCAAAGATGCGGGCGCGGATCAATGGATTTTACAGCGCGGCTCTGAGCCTGACAGGAATGGTCTTCAGTTATTTTGCAGGCGTCCTGGGGACACAGGGATGGATGAACGTATACAAGATCTATTATTTTACGGCTATTCCCATGCTGTTTATGGTAATTTTCTTTATTCCTTCCGTGAAAAGAGACAGCGGGGAGCAATCTGATGAAGGAGCGGACAGGGGGAGGAAGAAAAAGGACAAACTCGGATGGCGATTTTGGCATATGTCAATTGGCTGGTTTGTGATGAATATCGCATTGGGAGCAACGGTTCTTTACTTTATCTCTTCTTATGTGGCGGAGACAGGAATGGGGGGATCTGTGGCAGCAGGGAATGCCGCGGCTTTGAAGTCAATCTTCGGATTCCTTCTCGGTCTGGTGTTCGGATGGATCCTGGAAAAGTGCAGGCGGTATACGATTACCGCGGTGTATCTGACGGCGGCGGCAACGCTCGTGCTGATGATTGTATTTCCGTCTCAGTTTACATTATATGTGATCGGCACAGTCTGCGGCCTGACTTATAAGATCGGAATGCCGTATAATTATTCTCATGGTTTTGAGATTGTTCCCGCTTCCAGAGCCGACGATGCGGTGTCCGTTACCACAGCCGTGTATGGATTGGGTACTTTTTTATCAACGTACTGTGCGAACTGGTTGATTTCCTTTATGAAAACGGAAAATGCCATTTCCACCTGGTGGGTCTGGGCGGCAGTCATGGGGATTCTGTTTGCAGCGGATTTAATCGCTATTGCAAAAGAAAAGGCGATGGGTTAAACTAATGAATGTGAACGAAACATTCAGGAGTATACCATGGCAAATTATGAAAACGGGCTGGATACAAAAGAAAAGATTCTGCATGCTGCAAAATGTCTGTTCTATGAGAAAGGATATGAGGCTACTTCTTTCAAAGATATCAGCAGTTTTGGAAAAGTGAATCAGGGGCTGATCGTCTATCATTATAAGACGAAAGCGCGGCTGGCGAATGCTGTTTTTCGTGAATTTATCAAAGCGTCCATGCAGAGTATTGAGAAATATTTTGGCGGAGTGGATACGCTGACGCAGTATTTTATAGGAGATTATCTGTATTTCCGCCTGCTCTATGACGATGTGTCGTTTCGGAATTTTATGGAAACCTGCTGCGACAACGGTATGCTGAAAATGAAAGAGGATGCCGCGCAGGACACCGTGTACATGAAATATTATTGGGCACTGGCAGATCAGATTACGGAAGATGCGGGTCCGGATGGAATTATGCTGGAGGGTCTGCTGACGATTTTTGACGGATTGAAAGATAATTATACTTGTTATATCTGCCGCAACTATCAACGTTTCAGTGTGAGGGAGGCTGCAGAGACATATATTTTCCTCTATTGCCGGCTGTTCGGAATTTCTGAAGAGCAATACGGCAGGAAGATGATGGATGCCCAGATATTAGCCAATCAGGCGGGGATCAGGTTTCGGGATTTTGAATATGAATTGTATAAAAAGTAAAAAAGGCGGCTGTCCGGGAGGACGGCCGTTTTTCGTTCCCGTTTTTCGTGCCGCGCGCGGAAGGGGATTAGTACAATTTAATGGCGGGCAGTGGAAACAAATTGTGTTTTTCATTTCGGCTGTGGGATGCTATATTGTAACTACAGCCGGCTGAAGACAGAAAAGGGGTAATCAATATGAGTAAAAGATTGAAAATTGTAGTGGCGTGCGGAAGCGGGGTGGCTACTTCGACGCTTGCGTCAAAAGTCGTGGAAGAGGTATGCAAAGAGAATGGAATTGAAGCGTCCATTGAGACCTGCGGAATGAGCAGTGTGGCAGGGACGGCGGAGCATGCAGACGTGGTTTTGACGACAAGCCGCTATGAGAAAGAACTGCGCTGCCCGGTGATGAGCGTGACTTCTTTTATCACGGGAATCCGGGCGGAAAAGACGAAAAAAGATTTAGGGGAACTGCTCAGGCAGATTGCAGAGGTTTAAAAACAAAGGAGAAAAAAAGATGGAAGTATTGGGGAATGTAGTACAGTCTGTTTTGGATGTGGGGGCAGTTGCATTACTGCCGATTATGATTTTACTGTTGGGTCTGTTCTTCCGGGTGCGGTTTGCAACCGCACTGAAATCCGGACTTTTGGTAGGTATCGGTTTTCAGGGCGTAAGCCTGATTGTGAATTTTCTGGTGACGACGCTGAGCCCGGTGATACAGCATTATGCAGATACTGGAAGAGGATTTACGATTGTGGACGTGGGCTGGGAGACTCTGTCCGCAGCCGCCTGGGCGGCGCCGTTTGCGGCATTGTTCGTGCCTCTTGGCCTGGTACTGAATTTTGTACTGATTCGCACCAGGCTGGTAAAAACATTGAATGTTGATATATGGAACTACTGGCATCTGCTGAGATCCGCGGCGATCCTTTCGTTTATTCTTTCGCTGCTGGGTGTGAATGGGGCAGCTAACTTTACTATCAGTATTGTGTTCGGCCTCGCATTGTCCGTACTGGTGGAAAAAGTGGGAGATTGGATTTCGCCTTACTGGCAGACCTATTTTGGGCTGGAAGGTACAACCTGTACGACGATCCTTCAGCTGGGAACCACGCTGCCGATTGCCTGGATCGCCAACAGGGTGCTGGAAAAGATTCCGGGCGTCAACAGAGTGGATATCTCTTATGAAGCGGCAAATGAGAGACTGGGTGAGTTCAGCAGTCCCACCATTATCGGCGCGATTCTTGGGGCTTTTCTTGGGATCCTGACAGGACAGGGAGTGGCAGGAACCATTCAGATTGCCGTGGGACTGTCGGCGGCGATTACGCTTACGCCAAGAATGGTGAAATTATTTATGGAAGGGATCAGTCCCATCAGTACAGCGGCCAGGGATTATATGATAGAGAAGCTGGGAGAGGATGCAGATTTCAATATTGGCGTGGATATCGCGCTGGGCGTGGGAAACCAGACGGCGATCACCTGCGGCGCGCTGATGATTCCCATCAGTATACTGCTTGCATTTATCTTTCCCGGAAACAGCTTTTTTCCGGTGGCATTTTTCGGATCATCTCTGACCTACGCAATGACGACCATATGTATGGTGACCAGAGGAAACATCTTCCGTTCCGTGCTGGTTGGCGCAGTCTATATGTGCTTTACCTTCTTTGCTTTCAATTTCACGGCGGAATTATGTACACAGTTTGTGGCAAATGCGGGCGTAATTGAGATTCAGGCCGGAACGCTGGTGAACGCAGGAGGGATGAACAACTTTATCGACGTTATTCAGACCATAATCTACAATTTGGTGAGATAGGAGGACATGGCTATGTTTCGCGGAATTATCACTCCCATTGTGACGCCTTTCCACAGAGATGACGGACAGAGGATTAATTATGAAGCGGCAGAAGAATTGATTGAGTATGTGATTGCAAACGGGGTGTCCGGGATTTTCCTGTTGGGCAGCAACGGAGAGTTCCATGTAATCGACCGGGAAGAAAAGATTCAGTTTGTGAGAGAAGCGGTTAAGATTGTGAATGGAAGAGTTCCTGTATTTGCAGGACCTGGAGCATGCTCAACGCAGGAGACAGTGTACCTGGCAAAAGAGATGGAGGCGGCCGGCGCCGACGCATTGTCGGTGATTTCCCCTTATTTTGTGCAGCCGACAGAAGAAGAGCTGTACAGCCACTTCAGAACAGTGGCTGAGAGTGTCAAGATACCGGTGATTTTATATAATATTCCCAGACTTACGGGAATGAATATAAGCGCCGGACTGTTTGACAGGCTGGCGCGGCAGGGATGCGTCGCCGGCATCAAAGACAGCAGCAGGAGCGAGGAAAATCTGCGGGCATATCTGGAGGTGGCAAAGCGGAACAATCTTGCCGTGCTGGTGGGATCGGACGGGATGATCGCCAGGGGATACCGTATGGGCGCTTCAGGAGCCATCGCCGGGATGAGCAACGTGATTCCGAAGCATATGTGCAGCCTGTTCCGGGCGCTGGAAGAGCACCGGGAGCAGGATGCGGACGAACTCCAGCAGGGAGTAGAGGCGATCCGGTCTGTGAATAAGCTGGGGACGATGCCATCCATTCTGAAACGCGCGCTGGAGCTGGGGAAGATCGCTCAGGCGGGTCCTGCCAGAAAGCCGGTGAAAGAACCGGACGCCCAGACGGATCAGGAGATTCTAAAGATGCTGGAATACTACCATTTGTTGGACAGACAGGAGAAAGGGAACGGCGGAAAATGAAAGTACTGGTGACATCCAACAGTTTTGGAAAGTATGACCCTGCGCCGGCGGAGAAGCTTAGAAAAGCCGGTTTTGAAGTGGCGTATAATCCATATGGGCGCATGATGGAGGAAGATGAATTTATCCGGCAGCTGCAGGGCGCGGACGCTGTGATACTCAGTACGGAAAAAGTGACAAGAAGGGTGCTGGATCATGCTCCGGATCTGAAAATGATCTCCAGATACGGCGTGGGACTGGATAATGTCGATCTGGAATACTGCAGAGAGAAGGGAATCCCCGTCACAGTCACCAAAAATGGAAACAGCAATGCGGTGGCAGAATATGCGGTGACGCTGATGCTGTCGGCGGCGAAAGGAATCGGATCCTCCGGTTTCTCTGCGAGACAGGGAAAATGGAAAAAGTTCAACGGGGTGGATCTGACCAGAAAAACCATAGGGATTATCGGACTGGGAGCAATCGGAAAAGAGGTTGCCAGAAAGCTTCAGGGATTCGAGCCTCAGATCCTGGCCTACGATATCTGTTACGATGAGGCATTTTTGAAAAACTACAATGTGCATAAGGCGTCCATGGAAGAACTGCTGAAAAAAAGCGATGTAATCACGCTTCATTCACCGTCTCAGGATGAGAAGCCGCTGTTGTCCGAAAAAGAATTTGAGCTGATGAAAGATCAGGTGATCCTGATTAATACGGCCAGAGCGTCCCTGATTGACTATGACGCGCTGTTGTCAGCGATAGATTCCGGAAAGATATTTGCCGCCGGACTGGACGTCCATGAGCATGAGCCGGAATTCGACGAAAGACTTATGCAGTATGAAAATATTATTTTAACGCCGCACAATGCGGCGATTACCAGAGAAGCGGTGGATCGGACTTCCATGATGGCCGTGGATCATATTCTTACATATTTTGGAAAGGAGCCGGCATGAGATGATAGTAGCGCCTTCGATTTTAAGCGCTGATTTTAAAAGACTGAGAGAACAGCTGGAGGAAGTGGAGAAGAGCAGCGCGCAGTGGATCCATTTTGATGTGATGGACGGACATTTTGTGAAAAATATTACATTTGGGACAGATATTTTACAGGCGGTCAAGGAGTCCGCGGACATGTATGTGGACGTTCATCTGGTGGTTTCTGATCCGGAATATTATGCCGATGTTTTTCTGGATGCCGGAGCGGATGGAATCACTTTTCACCTGGACGCGGTCAATGATATCGGAAGGAGCCTGGCGCTGATCCGAAAGATCAAGAGCAGGGGGGCGAATGTGGGGATTACGCTTTATCCGGAGGTGGATGTGCATGAGTACCTTCCTTATCTGGACGAAGTAGACCTGGTACTGGTCATGTCCATCAAACCGGGATTCGGCGGACAGCCCTTCCGGGAAGATGCCATAGAGCGTATCCGCTGGCTGGACCGCCTGAGGAAAAAACATTTTTATAATTACCGTATCCAGGTAGACGGAGGAATCAACGCGGAAACGGGAAAACAATGTGCGGAGGCAGGCGCCGACATCCTGGTGGCCGGCAGTTATGTATTTAAAAACAAGATCGCGGAAGCGGTGGATAGTCTGTACACGTTGTAGCTGGTCGACAATGCAGGGAGAATTCATTTATGGATATGAAAATGATTGTAATTGACGGGGAAGCACAGAACTGGGAAGAGGCTATCCGGTTAACCGCGGGAGAATTGGGCAGGAAAGGCTGCGTGACAGGTCAGTTTTCGGAACATTGTATCGAAAGGGAGAAGAAATTCCCCACTGGTCTGGAGATGGAAGTCCCCATCGCAATTCCGCATACAGAATCGGAGTATGTGGTTCAGACGGCGATCTGTTTCCTGCGTCTTAAGAATCCTGTCCGCTTCGTGAATATGGAGGATGCGGAGGGGACTTTGGAGGTAAAATATGTGCTGAATCTGGCCATAAAAGAAAAGGAGAAGCAGGTTCCCATGCTCCAGAAAGTAATCGAAGTATTTCAGGACGGAAGATTTCTGAAACAGGCATCCATGCTCGCTCCGGATGAATTTCGGGGGACATTACTGAAAAGACTAATGCTGAACGACTGACTGTATAGGATTCATAAGGAGAAGGAGCATGAATTATCGAAGAAGTATTCTGCTCGCGGAGCTTCAAAGAAGCCAGAAACTTCGTACCAGTGCTTTTATGGAGGAATTTCAGATTTCTTACCGTACTTTAAAAAACGATGTAAGCGAACTGAACCAAAGCCTGGGATCCGGGTATATTCATCTGGATGAAAAGCATATAGAAGTATGGGATTTGGAGGAATATAAAAAAGAGAGCAGAAAGGTATTGGAAAACGAAGATTTTTACTCCTACCGGATGCTGAAAAAGGAGCGGAAAGTGCTGGAAGCGGTTATCATGCTGTTCAGCGGTAAATACGTAACCGCGAACACATTGAGTACGAAGCTGATGATAAGCAGGGGAACGGTGCTCAACGATCTTAAGGAACTTCGGGAATCTTTGGCATTAAGGGGACTGCGTCTTGTGTCTCTGACCAATCATGGATTTACGGTTCAGGGCGAGGAGGAGAAGATCCGGGTATATTTGGAGGAACAACTGGCGGACAGCGACCGGAAGGGAAGTCCTTTTTATCTGTCGCAGATGCAGTTTTTGCTGAAAAGCGGGCTGGATCTGAATCATCTTAGCAAGGAACTGATCAAAGAAATGGAGCGCAGCAGGACGGTGCTGACAGACGATTCTTACAGGAAGATTCTCAATTATACGGCTGTGGCATGGAAGCGTATGCGCATCGGCCATATGCTCCGGAACAGGCCGGACAGGGATTATCCATCCCTGCCCAGCCGCCTTTTTTTCGAGAAATGTCTGGATCAGTGTCCTGAGGTTGGGCAGGTGACAGATGAGGAAATCTATATGTTCCAGGTCCGCCTGAAAAATATACTGACAGAGAGGAGGGCTGTGGAGTCGGATGCGGATGAGGATATGAAAATCTCTTCTTTTGTGTGGGATGTGTGTCAGAAACTGGATATTATTCAGGAATTTGGATATGAAAATTATCGTGCTCTGTACCATCACCTGGCATCAACGATTTCTTACTTAAAGGACAGCCGGGAAATCCCGCAGAATCCCTTTTGTGAAGAGATTAAGCATACTTATCCGTTTGTTTATCAGTGCATTAAAGAATCCATCCACATCATTCAGGAACTGGTACAGCAGGAGATTGGGGATAATGAGATCTCCTATATCGCCATGCATATTGCGTCGGTGCTGGAAATGGATAAAAACGGAGACCATCCCCTGCATGCGGTGATTGTCTGCCCCACGGGCAGATGCGTGTCTCTGCTTTTAAAAGCGCGCATTCTGCGGTATTTTAATATAGCGATCGACAATGTCATGCCCGCTTATATGGTAAATGAGAAGATGGATACGGATTTTATCATCTCTACCGTTCCGTTGGAGGATGTAACTCATCCGGTGCTGGTAGTGAACCAGATGTTTCTTCAGACAGATGTGGAAAAGATGCAGGAATTTATTCAAAAGATAAGAAAGCTGATAAAAGAGCGCAGGCTGATAGAGATGATTGAAGATTATGTAAAGGAATATCAGGGTCTGGCGGAAGAACCGGGAAAGATGATTGGCGGACTGGAAGAGCTGAACCGGAAATATGTACAGAAAGAAGCGCTGGAGGCACAGAAACAATATTTCTATCAGATGCTCCATCCGGATCATATTCTGATGGATGAAAAGACAGATGACTGGCGGACGGCAATAGAAACAGCGGGGAGACTGCTGCTGAAATCGGATATTTTGACAGAACGCTATATTGACAAAATGGTTCGGCTGGTGGAAGAAAATGGTCCTTATATCGTGTTTGAGCCAGGGTTTGTCATCGCCCATGCGGGACCGGAAGACGGGGCCAGGAAACTGGGAGTAAGCCTGGTCAGGCTCAAAGAGGAAATTCAGTTTTCCACCAGCGAGATCCCGGTGAAATTCATTGTCTGCCTGAGCATACCGGATAAAGAAAGCCATGTGTTTCTGATGTTTCAGCTCTACAAATGCCTGACAAACAGAAAGGTTTTTGAATTTTTAAAGGAGGCGGAGACGACGGATCAGCTGTTGTCAATTTTGAGAATATATGAATGGAACAATGATAATGAATAAAATTGGACAGCAAAAAAGCAGGTAATGGGAATCGAACCCACCTCTCCAGCTTGGGAAGCTGGCGTTCTACCGATGAACTATACCTGCGAACAAAAAGTATTATACAATAGCAGGCTGAAAAAATCAAGAGGCAAAACATGATTTTCAGGTTGATAATCGGAGGGAAAAGACGTATACTCTTAAAGAACGAAAGAATGAACGATGAGGTGTGAAGAGATGATGGACTTTGGTGTGACAGTTCCGGTGATCCTGTCCTTCTTGATCAGCGCGGCGGCGGGGCCGGTGATCATTCCCATATTGAGAAAGCTGAAGGTGGGGCAGACGGTGCGTGACGACGGACCGCAGACGCATCTGAAGAAAAATGGTACGCCCACCATGGGAGGGATCATATTCCTTCTGGGAACTGTGGTGACCTGTCTGTTTTATGTGAAGGATTATCCGAAGATTATTCCGATTCTGTTTATGACGGTGGGATTCGGCATCGTAGGTTTCCTGGACGATTTTATCAAGGTGGTGCTGAAACGGTCCGAGGGTCTGACTCCGGCGCAGAAGATGGCCGGACAGCTGGTGGTCACGGGCGTGTTCGCATATTATATGGTGAAGATCTCGGACGTGGGCCTTACCATGCTGATTCCGTTCAGCGGAGGAAAATACCTGGATATCGGCTGGCTTGCCGTGCCGCTTATGTTCTT
Organism: uncultured Lachnoclostridium sp.; assembly: GCA_944381625.1. Classification (GTDB taxonomy): domain Bacteria; phylum Bacillota; class Clostridia; order Lachnospirales; family Lachnospiraceae; genus Hominiventricola. Next base: position 76,038 of record CALWLW010000011.1, on the reverse strand, counting down.
TGCAGTGATCGGCACGGTCAACGGTACGAATTTTACGGACGGCCTGGACGGCCTGGCCTCCAGTGTGACGGTGATGGTAGCCGTGTTTTTTACAGTGGTGGCTGTGGGGACGAACAGCGGCATCGCTCCTGTGACCTGCGCGGTAACCGGCGGGCTTTTGGGTTTCCTGCTGTTCAACGTGTATCCGGCCAGCGTATTCATGGGGGATACGGGTTCCCTGGCGCTGGGAGGATTTGTGGCTTCCACAGCGTATATGATGCGCCTGCCCCTTTTCATCCTGATCATCGGCCTGATCTATCTGATAGAAGTGCTTTCGGTGATCATTCAGGTGAGCTATTTTAAGGCGACCCACGGCAAACGCTTCTTTAAAATGGCGCCGATCCATCATCATTTTGAAAAATGCGGCTGGTCGGAGACCCGTGTGGTGACGGTCTTTTCCATTGTGACCGCGCTTTGCTGTCTGGTGGCGCTGGCGGCGATCTAAGAGTATATGAGGCTGTCCTTTTCGGACGGCGGTTTAGAATCCTGCATCGCAGGATTCTTTTTTTGCCGCACAGGCAGCCCGCCGCAGGCGGAGAATTCTCCTTTGCAGGATTCTATTTTACGGAGGCGCGCATAGAATAGAAAGAAGGCTCAGACATTCCCGCGTGGGCGCGGGGAATCCGGAGGGACGTATGGAACGTGGAAAGCAGGCGGATACGAAAGAAGCCGTGGATTATGTACTCTTGATTCTGGTTCTGATCCTGGCTGTATTTGGACTGGTGATCCTTTACAGCACAAGCGCATATAATGGCAGGGTCAAATTTGCCGACCCTGCCTATTATTTTAAGAAACAGCTTTTTGCCACCAGCATCGGGCTGATGGCCATGTATCTGGTTTCTCAGGTGGACTACCGGATCTGGACTCATGCGGCCCTGCCGGGGTATCTGATGTCGCTGGCCCTGTCCACGGCAGTGCTGTTCGTGGGTCAGGAATACAACGGCTCCAAAAGATGGCTGGCGCTGGGGCCTCTCTCTTTCCAGCCTTCCGAATTTGCGAAGCTGGCCGTGGTGGTGCTGCTGGCGTCCATCGTCAGCGGCCAGGCGTCCAGGATGAAATCCTGGCGGTATATGTTTCTGGTTATTCTGGCAATACTTCCCATTGTGGGACTGGTGGGAACGAACAACCTGAGCACGGCGATTATTATCCTGGGGATAGCGGTGATCCTGATCTTTGTGGCCAATCCCAGATACCTTCCTTTTATATGGATGGGGCTTCTGGGCGTTGGTTTTATAGGGATTTTCCTGAGCGTGGAATCTTACCGTCTGGAACGGCTGGCGATCTGGAGAAATCCGGAACTTTACGAGAAAGGCTACCAGACTATGCAGGGTCTGTACGCCATCGGTTCCGGCGGGATCTTCGGTGTCGGCCTGGGAAACAGTATGCAGAAGCTGGGTTTTGTGCCGGAGGCCCAGAACGATATGATATTTTCCATCATATGCGAAGAACTGGGTCTTTCCGGCGCGGTGGGCGTGATCCTGCTCTTCGGGCTTCTGATCTGGAGGCTCATGGTAATCAGCACCCATGTGCAGGATCTGTTCGGATCACTGCTGGCGGCCGGAATTATGGGACACATTATGATTCAGGTGATCCTGAATATCGCGGTGGTGACCAACACCATCCCCAATACCGGCATCACGCTGCCCTTTATCAGTTACGGGGGCACCTCCGTGGTTTTCCTGCTGGCGGAGATCGGGCTGGCGCTGAGCGTGTCCAGGGAAGTGAAGAAGGAACACTGAGAGAAAAAACGGCATATACTGGTATATAGCGGCAGACCCGTAAGACGGGTGTGGAGGGAATGGATTTGGACGGGAATGAACTGTATATCACCGGCCCCCAGAGAATGAGCGGGGAATTACTGATACAAGGATCAAAAAACGCGGCTCTGCCGATTCTGGCGGCTATGGTGCTGGGATCGGGGGTCTTTCTCCTGCATCACTGTCCTCATATTTCGGATGTGGATCACATGCTGGAGATGCTGGAGACGGCAGGCTGCAGGGTGCAGTGGGAAGGGCACATGCTGATTGTGGATACGCGGGCGCTTAACAATCCGAGGATCACCGGAACGGGCGGCGGAAAGATGCGGTCCACGCTGGTTCTGCTGGGAAGCCTGCTGGGGCGCCTGCACCGGGCGGAGCTGCCATATCCAGGCGGCTGTACCATAGGCAAACGCCCCATTGACCTGCATCTGAAGGCGCTCTGCCAGATGGGGGCGGTTTTTGATCATAGAGAGGACGCTCTGGTGGGGGAAGCTCCGGAACTGCACGGAGCGGAGCTTTATCTGGATTTTCCCAGTGTGGGTGCGACGGAAAATATCCTGATGGCGGCGGTGCTGGCCAAAGGGCGGACTGTGATCCATGGGGCGGCCATGGAGCCGGAGATCGTGGAACTGGCGGCTTTCCTGAAGAAAATGGGGGCGAAGATCAAAGGGGAAGGGACTCCCCTCGTGGAGATTGAAGGGGTAAAAAGATTGCATGCGGCGGAGTACATTGTCCCGGCGGACCGGATCGTAGCCGGGACCTATTTGTTTGGAGCCCTGCTGACCAGAGGCGAGATCAGGCTCCTGCATGTGCCGGTGGCGCATCTGGGAGGGATTCCCACCCTGTTGGAAAGGCTGGGGGCGTGTGTGGAATGGGAGGACGACTGGATCTATGTGCGCATGGACCGCCAGTGCAGTTCCATTCCCTATGTGGTGACAGCCCCTTATCCCGGCTTCCCCACAGATCTGCAGTCGGTGCTGCTGGCCGTACTGTCGGTGGCGTCAGGCATGAGTTTTATTGAAGAAAAGGTCTTCGAGGCGCGGTTCCAGATCGTCCCGGAGCTGCGCCGGATGGGGGCGGACATTGAAGGCGAAGAGTCCTTTGTCCTCATGGAAGGAGATTCCAGACTGCACGGGGCGGAAGTGGAGGCGAAAGAATTAAGGGGAGGCGCGGCCCTGATCATGGCCGCTCTGGCGGCAGAAGGAGAGACCCGCATCCGCGGCATGGAATACGTAAGGCGGGGCTATGAGGATATAATTGGGGATTTAAAAAAGCTGGGAATTATGATATGATCATAGGCGAAGCCCGTGAGCGAGCCGGACTGCGGAGTGGGATATGGTGCGGAGGCGAGCGCACTGCGGAGCAGAATACAGAGCGAAGCGGAGGCGAGCTGCACTGTGGAGCAGAATACAGTGCAGAACCGGAGGCGGCGCACCATAAATATAATATAAGGAAATGATCAAGTACAGATGCGGCATCCAGGAAAAAAGAGAAGTTTCAGAAAGATAATTCTTGCGGCAGCAGTACTGGCAGTGGCGGCAGTACTGCTATTGTCCGTGGCAGGATTTTTCCGGATCCGGCAGGTGACCGTGATCGGAAACGAGTATTATACCAAAGAAGAGATTGCGGATTTTGTAATCGAGGATGGATACAAAAGAAATTCTCTGTATCTGTATTTTAAATACCATTATGCAGAGCAGCCCCAGATCCCGTTTATCGACACTCTGGAAGTGACGGTGGACTCGCCGGGAAGCGTGACCATACGGGTGTACGAGAAAAGCATTGTGGCGTATGTACGGTACCTGGGGAAAAATGTATATTTTGACAAGGACGGAGTCGTGGTGGAGATCTCGGAGGAACTGATGGACGGAGTGCCGCTGATCAGCGGGCTCTCTTTCTCGGAACTGACCCTGTATCAGACGCTGAAGGTGGAAGATGAAAGCATTTTCGATACCATTCTGGATGTGACCCAGCTTTTGTCCAAATATGAATTGAAGCCGGATGAGGTGCGGTTCGGAAGCCCTGGCGAGCTGTATTTCCAGATGGGCGATGTGCGCGTAGCCCTGGGCGAGGGTGATCATCTGGATGAGAAGGTGGCCCGCTTAAAGCAGCTGGAACCGGATCTGGCCGATAAGTCGGGAACACTACATATGGAAAATTATACCGATGAGAGTACCCATATCTCGTTGGAAGCCGCCAGATAAATTCTAAAAAAGTAACTATTCAGCCACGCATCTCGGATTCCCGCAGCTAACGCTGCTCTGCCGCCGCCCTGGCGGCTGAATCCTCGATTAGGGCTAAGCGCCATATGTCTGATAGTAGCAAAATTTCTCTGCAAGCAAGCTTGCGCCGTATTTTTGCTACTATCAGACGCATGGCTGAATAGTTAAAAAAATGAATAAAAGAACAAAAATATAGTTGCTAATTTACCCAAAAGGGGCTAGAATAAGAGTATTGTAAGATAGCGTGGGATATCGTGTTTGAAGGAGGATATGGCCTTGTTGGAAATCATGACGAATGAAACAGAAGCAGCTGCCCGCATCATCGTGATCGGTGTAGGCGGAGCAGGTAATAATGCTGTAAATAGAATGGTAGAGGAACAGATCGGCGGAGTAGAATTTATCGGAGTCAATACGGACAAGCAGGCGTTGAAGCTCTGCAAAGCGCCTACCGCCATCCAGATCGGAGAGAAGCTGACCAAAGGACTGGGAGCCGGAGCGAAGCCGGAGATCGGTGAGAAAGCCGCGGAAGAGAGTATTGAAGAACTGAAAGAAGCCATCCAGGGCGCGGACATGGTGTTCGTAACCTGCGGCATGGGAGGCGGAACCGGTACAGGGGCAACCCCGGTACTGGCGAAGGCTGCCAAAGAGATGGGCATCCTGACTGTGGGAGTCGTGACAAAGCCCTTCCGTTTCGAAGCAAAACAGCGTATGAACAACGCGCTTTTGGGAATTGAAAAGTTAAAAGAATCCGTGGATACGCTGATTGTTATTCCCAACGATAAGCTGCTGGAGATTGTGGACCGGCGCACCACCATGCCGGAGGCCCTGAAGAAAGCCGATGAGGTGCTGCAGCAGGCAGTACAGGGCATCACCGACCTGATCAATATGCCGGCGCTGATCAATCTGGATTTCGCGGACGTACAGACCGTCATGACGGACAAGGGTATCGCCCATATCGGTATCGGTACGGCGAGGGGAGACGACAAGGCGCTGGAGGCAGTGAAGCAGGCCGTTACCAGCCCGCTTCTGGAGACGACGATCGCTGGGGCGACACATGTGATCATCAATGTGTCCGGAGATATTTCCCTGATCGACGCCAACGAAGCCGCAAGCTACGTACAGGAGCAGGTGGGAGAAGACGCGAATGTGATCTTCGGAGCCATGTACGATTCCAGCCATACGGACGAGGTCAGCATCACGGTAATTGCCACCGGCCTGCAGGATTCCGGTGCAGTGACCAAATCTGTAATTCCTACATACCGTCCGGTGACGCAGAAACCCCAGAGTTCCGTACAGGGACTTACCAAGCCGGAACTGAAGAAGGTGCCGGTGCAGCCGCTGCCCGGTCTCAAGACCTTCAAAAAGCCGGAGAGTTCTGTGGAGGAGCAGGAGATCAAGATCCCGCAGTTCTTCCAGAAAAACCGCTAAATTTAAAAATGGAGAAGCCATCGCAGAGGGACGTGGGAACGTCTCTTTGTGAGGGCTTCTTTTTGTGCATACAGAAGACGGAGGAGCAAAGAGAATGAGAGAAGTACCCATTACCGGATACACTGGTTTTACCTGCCTGCTGGGACACCCGGCGCGGCACAGTATTTCTCCGGCCATGCATAACGAGGCGTTCCGCTATCATGGGCTGGACTATGTTTACCTGGCGTTTGACGTGGAAGAGCAGGACTTTGAAGCGGCTGTGGACGGCCTGACCGCCATGGGAGCCCGGGGCTGGAACTGCACCATGCCGTTTAAACGCCCCATGTATGAACGGGCAGACAGGTTGTCCGAGGAAGCGAGGCTGACAGGGTCCGTGAACACAGTGGTGCAGGAGAACGGCGAGCTCACCGGATACAACACGGATGGCCGCGGGTATATGCGTGCGGTGAAGGATGCGGGATACGACGTGATCGGGAAACCCATAACGCTGTTCGGCGCGGGGGGAGCCGCTTCCTCCATTATTGCACAGGCAGCGTTGGACGGCGTGTCTTCCATCGATCTTTTTGCAAGAAAAGGGGCTTCCTGGGACGCGGTGTCCCAGGTGGTGGACCGGGTAAACGCGGGAACGTCCTGCCGGATCTGCATGTATGAACTGCAGGATACGGAGCAGATGAAAAAGAGCCTGGATGAGAGTTATATGCTGGTCAACGCTTCCTCCGTGGGCATGAGCCCCAGGGAAGAAGGCTGCCTGCTTCCCGATGCTTCCTGGCTTCATCCGGAGCTGGTGGTGTCGGATGTGATCTACAATCCCAGAAAAACCCGTCTGCTGAAGATGGCGGAGGAAGCGGGCTGCAGGACGTTCAATGGGTTATATATGCTTCTGTATCAGGGAGCTTACGCGTTCTCCCTCTGGACAGGGAAAGAGATGCCGGTGGAACTGATCAAAGAAAAATATTTCAGACAGGATGCATGAGGATGAAGGATATTTGTTTGCGGGTCAAAGACAGTGACGGGAAAGAGCGTCCGGGAATATGCGTGCCCATTGTGGCGTCGGAGAAAGAGAGGATTTTCGCGGAGGCGGAGCGGATCAGCCTTCTTCCGGCGGATATGGCGGAGTGGCGGATGGATTTTTTTGAAGGGGCGGACAGGCCGGAGCAGATCGTCCCGGTGCTGGAAGGGATCAAAAAAAGGCTTGGGGACAAGAAGCTGTTGGCTACCTGCCGTACCAGGAAAGAGGGCGGCCAGTATATGGGGGATTCCGAGGCGTACTTTCTCCTGTGCAGGACGGCGGCCGCCTCCGGGTTAGTTGACCTGTTGGATGTGGAAGTGTTCCAGGCGGAGGAGCATGGGCCGGAACTGATCCGTTTCGCCCATGAGCATGGATGCGGAGTTGTTGCCTCCAGCCACGATTTTGAAAAAACGCCGCCGGCGGAGGAGATGCTCAGACGCCTGCGCCGCATGGAGGAGCTGGGAGCGGATGCGGCCAAGCTGGCCGTGATGCCGTCCTGCGTGCAGGACGTGCTGAATCTCCTCCAGATCACCGCCGACGCTGTCCGGGAACTTAAGATTCCCGTGATCACCATGTCCATGGGCGAACTGGGCGCGGTGAGCAGGGTGAGCGGAAAACTGACCGGATCTGCGCTGACCTTCGCATCGGCCGGAGAGGCGTCCGCGCCGGGTCAGATCGATGTGGAGAAGATGGCAGCGATTCTGGAAGCGCTGTGAGCATGACGGCAATTCTGGAGGTACTGTAAGCATGAAAGTGGTCCCTGGATGCGCAGCAAGCGGGGAATGCTCTGCGGAATTAAGAGAACCTTCAGTTGTGCTTCCGGTGATTATGAAATATAATAAAAGCATAAAAAGAATTCCAAGGAGGAAGGATTTATGTTTCAGATCAAAAATTTTACTGATAACGACGATGTGAGGATCCTGGACAGCAAGGGCGCTTTTACGGCGGTGGAATATCTGCGGGATTTAAGCGTTACACCGGCCAGCGCGCAGAATGCGTATTACTGTAACGAGATGAACGTGCGCAAGCGCCAGGTGATCTGCGATTTGAGCAAATCTCATGTGACGCTGCAGGCGGGGGCGATGCAGTGGATGGCGGGAAACGTGAACGCCACCACAGGCATTAAAGGCGTCGGGGACCTGTTCGGCAAGGCAGTGAGGGGCAAGGTGACCGGAGAATCCGCCATTAAGCCGGAATACACCGGAGACGGCATCCTGGTGCTGGAACCCACTTATCGTTATATCCTCCTGGAAGATGTGAGCGACTGGAACGGTTCCATTGTACTGGACGACGGCCTGTTTCTTGCCTGTGAGTCCAGCCTGAAGCATAAGGCAGTGATGCGCTCCAACATCTCTTCCGCGGTGGCGGGAGGCGAAGGACTGTTCAATCTGGGACTGAGCGGCTCCGGCGTGGTCTGCCTGGAATCCTTAACGCCCAGAGAAGAGCTGATCGAGATTACGCTGAACAACGATGTACTGAAAGTGGACGGCAACATGGCGATTGCCTGGAGCGGCACGCTGGAATTCACAGTGGAGCGTTCCGGTAAGACACTGATCGGATCCGCCGCGTCCGGAGAGGGCCTGGTCAATGTATACCGCGGTACAGGAAAGGTACTGCTGGCGCCGGTGGCCGGGTAAACGGCAAGCATGCTTGAGAGGAGAAACATGACAGAGCAGCGAACATCGGAAAAGAAAACAGAAACAATGACAAAAGAGTGCCTGTATACGGCACTCTTGCTTTTAATGGAAAAAAAGCCGTACGAAGAGATTACGATCACAGAGATTGCGAAGAAAGCGGGGGTTTCCCGGATGTCCTATTACCGCCTGTACAAATCCAAAGACGACATCCTGGCTCAGTATGCGGATGAAGTGTTCGGGGAGCTGCTGGAACGTATCCGGAGATCGCATACTCTGGACAGGCTCTGGCTGGCGGAAGAGATATTCCGCATCTGCGGCGAGCATCATATCCTGCTGAAAAATGTGTTTCATGCCAAGATGTATGACCGCATCCTTGAGAACCTGCTCCATTACTGCAGGTATCTGGCGGAGCATGTCCTGGGGATGGAGGAAGGAAAAGATACAGAATACTGGATCTACGGGGAGGCGGGAAGGTTCGGCATGCTGATCCTGCACTGGATGGAGAGTGGGATGAAGGAGACGCCGGAAGAGATGGCAAGGTTCCTGACGGAGGACAGGCCGCCTTTTTGACAGACACCGCTGTTTTGACAGCGACCGAAAGCAGAATATTCCCGCGGACCGCGGGAAAACAAACAGGGCCGTTTTGTCACAATCCCGGTCTGCGTTCTTGTTTCTTGTGTACATTTGTATTATGATACATACCGTATTGTTACAGGTGTAACAGATGACAAGGAGGAAGAGGCTTGAGAAGAGCAGCAGAATTGATTGTGGCCAAGAGAAACCTGATTTTTGCAGGTTTTATGGTCCTGTTTATTTTTTGTCTTTTTATGATCCCCAGAGTGGAGGTGGAAAATGAACTGACCAGCTATCTGGCGGAGGATACGGAGACGCGCCGGGGGCTGGATTTGATGGAAGAACAGTTCGTCACGCTGGGTACGGCGAAAGTGATGGTGGAAAATATCGATTTTCACGCCGCGCAGGAACTGGCGGACAGACTCCGGGAGGTCCGGGGTGTGTCCCAGGTGGAATTTTATGAGGAAACGGACGAGGACGCGGAGGAAAACGGAGAGATCACGGACGCGGAAGCGCTGAGAGACGTGTACACTGACCTGTCCGCTCTCTTCAGTATCACCTTTGAGGGCGAGGAAGAAGAGACTGCCGTCCAGCACGCCATGGCGGAGATCCGGGAACTGCTGGCAGATTATGATACATACGTCTACACCACAGTGGACAAGGACGACAGCGCGGAACTGCAGGACGAGATGGGCGTTATACTGGTGATCGCAGTGGTGATCATCACGCTGGTGCTGTGGTTTACGTCTGGAACCTATGCGGAGATCCCCATCTTTATGCTTACCTTCGCCATGGCGGCGGTGATGAATATGGGTACCAATTTCATCTTCGGCACGGTATCCTTCATCACCAATGCGGTGGGTGTGGTGCTGCAGCTTGCCCTGGCCATCGATTATGCGATCATCCTGTTCCACCGGTATATGGAAGAAAAAAATACGGTCAGCAGTGAGGAGGCGCTGGTGCGCGCCCTGGCGAAAGGCATACCGGAGATTGCCTCCAGTTCCTTAACGACCATTGCGGGAATGGTGGCGCTGATGTTCATGCAGTTCGGAATTGGTTTGGACCTGGGGCGTGTGATGGCCAAGGCGATCATCATGAGCATGCTCGCTGTATTCGGCTTTATGCCGTCGCTGATCATGTTCGGAGACCGGTATATCCAGCGGACGATGCACAAGAGTTTCGTCCCCAGGATCGACGGATGGGGAAGATTTGTGGTGGCGGTTCGCCGGGTGACCCTGCCGGTTTTCTTGTGCGTGGCGGCAGCGGGGATTTTCCTGTCCAGCAACTGCCAGTATAGCTATGATGTCAATTCGGTGGAGTCTGCTAAGATGAACGAATATCTGACGTCCAAGAAAGCTATTTCCGGGAAATTTGAGCTGGATAACAGTATGGCGCTGGTAGTCCCCAGAGGAGACTATGACAGTGAAGCGGCGGTCATGGCAGAGATAGAGAAGCTGGATCAGGTGGAGACCACCATGGGACTGGCCAATATTGCGGTGGATGATGAGGAAAAGTATGTGCTGACAGACCGGCTGAATCCCCAGGAGATGGCGGAAGTCACGGATATGGACATTGATACCGTGCGTCTTCTGTACCGTTTCTATGCGTGGAAAGAGGAAAAGTACGGGGCGTTTCTGGATTCCATCGACGAATTTCAGGTGTCGCTGATCTCCATGATCGATTTCCTGTACGGCGAGGAAGAAAATGAGACATTTGATTTCCCTGAGGATCTGTCCCAGGATATCCAGGATCTGCACAAACAGGTCAGCGAGGCACGGGAACAGCTGGAAGGGGAAGAGTATTCCCGCCTTTTGTTTACCATGTCGGGCCCGGTGGAGGGGAAGGAGACCTTTGATACCATTGACCAGGTGAGGGAGACGGCCAGGAAGTATTACAATGAAGTCTATGTGGTGGGAGATTCCACCAGCGACTACGACCTGAGCAAGTCGTTCCTGACCGACAATGTGATGATCAGCGTCCTGACGGCACTTTTTGTCTTAGTTATTCTGTTCTTTACCTTTCGGTCCTACAGCCTGCCGGTTATTATGGTAGCCACCATCCAGAGCAGTATCTGGATCAATTTTTCCATACCGGCCGTTCTTGGGACGCCGATGTTTTTCCTGAGTTATCTGATTGTCAGTTCCATCCAGATGGGAGCCACCATTGATTACGCTATTGTGATCACCAACCGCTATGTGGAACTGCGCAGGACGATGGCGGATAAGAAGGCTGCTGTGGTGGAGACGCTGAGCCAGTGCTTCGCGACGATCATTACGTCGGGAAGCATTATGACCATCGCGGGCTTCCTTATAGGACAGATGACGTCAAACCCTGTGATTGCTTCTCTGGGGACGACGCTGGGAACGGGGACGCTGACGTCCATCGTCCTGGTAATGCTGATCCTGCCCCAGCTTTTGTATGCATTTGACGGACTGATCCAGAAAAGCTACTCGAAATGGGATATACGGAAGATCCACGGACAGATCCATGGACAGCTGAAAGATCATAAGGCGGCAGAAGGAGGAAAAGAGGCATGAGGAAAATGAGGAAAAATGGAAAGGGAAGAATCCTCTCTGCGGCGCTGGCTGTGTCATTGGCCGCGTCACAGGCCGGAGTCTGCCTGCAGGCGGAAGGGGATGCCACTGTAATATCCATTACCAGCGAGGATGATTTTCTGCTTCTGGCGGACCGGTGCATGGACGAAACATTTTCTGAAGGGAAACGTTTCCGGCTGGATGCGGATCTTGATCTGAGCGGTTATGAAGATTTTTGTATTCCGGTAATGAACGGAACCTTTGACGGGAACGGGCATGAGATCACAGGCGTGGTGCTGGATGGAGATATGTCGGATTACGGCCTGTTCCGCTATGTGGGAGATGAGGGACTGATCTTTGGCCTGACTGTGGAAGCGGAAGCGCTGGGCGGAGAAGAGCAGGAGAATATGGGGATCATCGCGGGCAGCAACGCGGGAACCATACGGGACTGCGCGAGCAGAGGGTCACTGAACGGATATCAGCAGACCGGCGGGATCGCGGGCGTCAATCTGGAAAGCGGCGTAATTCTCCGGTGCACCAACGAAGCGTCGGCGGATGGAAGAACCAACACTGGGGGAATCATCGGGGACAACCGGGGCACAGTGTCAGATTGTGTCAATACAGGAGGCGTGAATACCAGCCAGAAAGTGAAAAAGGAGATGGACGGGGACGGAAGTATGACGGTCTCCATACCGGGCGCGGCAGCGGGACTGGCAAAAGACGAACGTTCCAGCCAGACCGGGGGAATCGCCGGTATATCATCGGGAAAACTTGCCTATTGTACCAATAAGGGTACGGTGGGCTGCGCCCATCTGGGAGAGGAAGTGGGCGGAGTTGCCGGGAGGCAAAGCGGGGAACTGATATACTGCCGGAACGAAGGCACGGTAAGCGGACGGAAAAGCGTCGGAGGGATCGTGGGTTATTTTGACCCTTACGAAGCGGCCTGCTATGACCGGGAATACAGGCAGGAGCTGGAGGATGAACTGGACGCACTGTCCGATGCGGTGGACGCGTTGTCTGACGCGGCCCGTGAAACCGGCGATCATCTGTGGGATAACGTGGACATATTGTCGGATCAGCTGAAGGCCCTCCGCAGTTCTGTCAGAGGATACCTGGACGAATACGGAGATTTGGCGGAAGACGGAAGAGAAGAGCTGGAGGATCGGGTGTCCAGCCTGGAAAATACCATAGATGGGATGCAGTTCCTGACAGGAGCAGAAGACCTGGCAGGCCGCGCGGCGCAGATCCGGGAGGATATCCGGCAGATGCAGGCTCTGATAGAGCAGCTGAAACCGTATGCGGCCCAGCAGGGGGACGCGCTGCAGGGAGTGCTGGACCAGTACCAGGAGCAGATAGGACAGCTGCAGGGGAAACTGGAAGATCTGGAAGGATATCTGCAGAACGCGGGCTCCGCAGGAGATTCCACAGAAGAGGATGGCGATGAGCCGGCGGGGGAAGACGAAAGCGAAGAGGGTGGCGGCGAGCCGGCGGAGGAAGACAGTACAGAAGAGGATGGCGATGAGCCGGCAGGGGAAAACAGAACCGAAGAGGACGTCATCGAGCCGACGGGGAAAGACAGTACAGAAAATAACGTCAGTGCAGACGCTGTCACAGACGAAGTGCAGGAGGCAGGGCAGAATCAAGAGGAGCCGGCGGAGCCGGGGACAGACACCCCAGCGGAGGAATCTCCAGCCGCTTCGGAGGAGGAAGTCTCAGCCGCCCCGGCAGAGGAATCTCCAGCCGCTCCGGAGGAGGAAGTCCCAGCTGCTCCGGCAGAAACGTCCCCGGCTCAGGATGCAGATGATCCTGCTCCGGCATCCGACGGGACAGGGATGACGCCCATGGCTTTTGTATGTACGACGGAGGGCGTGTCGGACGCGGCAGCGGCGGAGTCGTCCCAGGCGGCGGAGCTGCTCCGGAAACTGCAGGAACTCAGCGCGGATATCCAGGCGCAGATGCAGGGGATCATGGGCACGCTGGAACAGTTTCCGGGCCAGGCGGAGCGTCTGAGCCAGGACTTTAAGACCATGGAGGATCAGATTCGGGCCATCGACAGATCTCTTGGGAACACGCTGGATGATTTTGGAGATACGATGGACCGTATGAAAACAGACCTGCAGGGGCAGGGGGACCGGATCTCCGACCAGATGGAATCCTCCGGGGATACGCTGGAAAGCGATATGGACGGGGTGTCTGACCGATTGGACGACGTGGAAAAACATTTTGAAAATATCCGGGGAATTCTCTCGGACGGCCTGGACGACCTTACCCGCAGCATCCAGGAGCGGACGGTCTATGTGGACGTATCAGAGCTGATGGATGGGACGGAAGAAGAAGGGAAGGTGGCCTCCTGCGATAACTCTGGCGAGATTCTTGCTGACAGCCGGGGAGGCGGGATTGTGGGCAGCATCTCCAAAGACAGCGCCAAAAGAACCGCCGACTGGCCGTTTGATCTGCTGGAAGCGAAGGACGATGAGGAGGATGACGACGATGACACAAAGTTAACCCGGCATGTCCAGGCGCTGGTCGCTGACTGCGTCAATACAGCGGCTGTGTCCGCGGAGCAGGGATACGCAGGCGGTATTGCGGGAAAAGCAGATTACGGCGTGATCGTATCCTGCGAGAGCTACGAAGATGTGCAGGCCGCAGACGGCAGCTATGCCGGAGGGATTGCGGGACAGTCAAAAAACGCCATCCGGGACTGCTATTATCTGGGCGGTGTGAGCGCTGAGGCTTATCTGGGCGGCGCTGCAGGAAAAGGAGAGGACGTCAGCGGCTGTTATATCTGCGCCTATCTGGAGCCGTCGGAGGAGAAAGCCGCTTACAGCGGGGCCGTCGCGGGCAGTGCGGAAGGAGCCGTGGAAAACAACTGGTTCGTGGAAAACGGTTATGGAGCCGTGAACGGTGTGACCCGGAAGGCAGAGGCTTCCGGGGTGAGCTACGAAGAGCTGTTGGCGCAGAAACCGCTTCCTGAGAATTTCCAAAATTTCACCGTACGTTTTGTGGACAAAGGGGAGACCGTGTGGGAAGGCACTTTTACCTATGGGGACAGTCTGCCGGGAGAAAAATATCCCGCGCTTACAGTCCCGGAGGGCGAATACGCTTTCTGGGAAGAGAAGGACTTACGTTCCATCCGAAGGAATCTGACGGTGCATTCTGTGTACCGGGCTTTCCTTCCGTCCCTGTCATCGGACGCGCAGGAAGGAGAGGCGCAGATCCTGCTGGGAGGAAGCTTTTACCCGGACAGCACGCTGAAGGTGGAAGAAGCCTCGGAGGAAGAGGCGGCGTCTTTGGAACAGATGCTGGAGGAACAGGGAGTGGCCGGAAGATACCGGCTGAGAGCTGCTTACCGTTATGAAATCAGTCAGGTGGAAGCGTTGGATCAGGAAATCTCTCTGAAAGTGAAGCGTTCCCGCAGAGGAAATTCCCTGGCCGCGGTTTCCGGCAGCATGGAATGGACGGATGAGATCCGGGATGCGCAGAAGACAGGAAGCTTCCTGGCCGCTGATCTGAAACTGGAAAAGAATGGATACGTCCTGGTACTGGAGAAAACCTCTGCCTGGGGAACCGCGGCCGCGGCTGCGGCAGTGATGTGCGCGGCGGGAATCATTGCCTGCTGTGTAAAGCGGAAGCATGGCCGTTCTGGCAGAGAGGCTGCGGCAGAGGAAGACTGATCACAATTATTTGCCAAAACCGGGAACATTTTGAAATGGGTCTTGCCAAAGATTTTCCGCACTGTTATGATAATCTAATGGGACGCCAGGAGCGGCCCATGGAAAATGGTACACAGGAGGCGAATATATGCTGGAATTACAGGATATCTGTTATCAGGTTACAGAGGATTCCCAGGAAAAGGGGATTCTCAAGCATGTAAATTTAAAGATAGAAGACAGCTTTGTGGCGATCACAGGGCCCAACGGCGGCGGGAAATCCACGATGGCGAAGATCATCGCCGGTATTATCAGGCCCACCTCCGGGAAAATCTTATTTAACGGGGAAGACATCACAGACCTGTCCATTACGGACCGGGCGAAAAAAGGGATCAGCTTTGCCTTTCAGCAGCCGGTGCGCTTTAAAGGGCTGACGGTCCTGGATCTGATCAACCTGGCCCACGGAGAGCCGCTGTCCCTGAACAGGGCGTGCAAATACCTGTCCGAAGTGGGGCTCTGCGCCAAAGACTATATCAACCGGGAAGTCAACGGATCTTTATCCGGCGGAGAACTGAAGCGAATCGAGATCGCCATGATCATCGCCAGGGGAACGAAACTTTCCATCTTCGATGAGCCGGAGGCGGGAATCGATCTCTGGAGCTTCAACAATCTGATCCGCGTGTTTGAAGGAATGCGCGATTCCATCGACGGGTCGATCATTATCATCTCCCACCAGGAGAGGATCTTAAATATCGCGGACAGCATCGTGGTGATCGCGGACGGCGAGGTGACGGAACAGGGAAGCAGGGAAGAAGTCCTGCCCAAGCTTTTGACCTCTTCGGAAGCCTGCAGCACCCTGATGAATAAGATTGTGTAGGAGGGACAGAAGATGGAACAGAAAATAGATCAGCTGCAGATGCATATGCTGGAGAAGATTGCGGATCTTCACAGCGTACCGGAAGGCGCGTACAATCTCCGTTCCAACGGAGGTCTGGCCGGACGCAATACCACAGCCAACATTGATATTGTGAGCAAAGAGGATAAACCGGGCATTGATATTATCATCAAGCCGGGGACTAAAAATGAGAGCGTTCACATCCCTGTGATCGTCAGCCAGAGCGGACTGAAGGATCTGGTTTACAATGATTTTTATATCGGGGAAGACGCCGATGTGACGATTGTGGCCGGGTGCGGCATCCACTGCGGCGGAGACGACACTACGGAGCACGACGGCATCCATGCCTTCCATATTGGGAAAAACGCGAAGGTAAGATATATAGAGAAGCATTACGGTGAAGGAGAAGGGACCGGGGAGCGGATCCTGAACCCCACCACGATCATCCATATGGACGCGGACAGCTATATGGAGATGGAAACCACCCAGATCAAAGGCGTGGACTCCACCATCCGCGACACGACGGCAGACCTGGACGACGGGGCCACGCTGATCATCAAAGAGAAGATCATGACCCACGGACAGCAGTACGCGGAGACCAATTTTCAGGTGGATTTAAACGGTGTGGGTTCCACGGCCAACGTGGTGTCCCGTTCCGTGGCCAAGGGCGAGTCGAAGCAGGTGTTCAATTCCAAGATCTGCGGAAATAACGAGTGCTACGGGCACACGGAGTGTGACGCCATCCTGATGGACCAGGGCCATGTGAACGCCGTGCCGTCCCTGGACGCCAACCATCTGGACGCCAGCCTGATCCATGAGGCGGCCATCGGCAAGATCGCCGGTGAACAGCTGATCAAGCTGATGACCCTGGGGCTGACTGAAAAGGAAGCGGAGGAGCAGATCGTCAGCGGCTTCCTTAAGTAGACTGCGGGAAGGCGATGGACTCCCTCCAGCGAAAAGAAATATCCCCCCACCCGGCTTGTATGCCCGTTCTGTGTATGATACACTTTTCCAAGAGTTAAGAACCGGAGGAAGACCGTATGATATTATCGCAGATTGAGCGCTATTGGACAGGGAGAGCGGAAGGCTATTCGGAAGTCAACCGCCATGAACTGGCCACGGGACAGGACCGGGTGTGGTATCGGGAGATTGCCCGGCATCTGCCCCGGAGAAAGGACCTGAAGATCTTGGACGTGGGGACAGGGCCGGGCTTTTTTGCCATCCTGCTGGCACGCGAGGGGTATGAGGTGACGGCGGTGGATTATACGGAGGCCATGCTGGACCAGGCGAGGAAGAACGCCGGCGCCATGGCGGAGAAGATCCGCTTCCTCCGTATGGACGCGCAGCATCTGGATTTCCCGGATCATACCTTCGATGTGGTGATCTCCCGGAACCTGACCTGGAACCTGGAGCAGCCGGAGGTGGCCTATGGGGAATGGATGCGGGTGCTGAAGGAGGGAGGGCAACTCCTGAATTTTGACGCCAACTGGTACCATCACCTGTTTGACGAGGAGAAGCGCCGGGCATATGAGCAGGACCGCAGAGCGGTGGAAGCGCTTAGCCTGGACGATCACTATACCTGTACGGATATCGACGCCATGGAGGACATTGCCAGGAAGGTGCCCATGAGCCGTACCATGCGGCCGGCCTGGGATCTGGAGATGCTGAGAGCGTTCCGCGCAAAGCTGGTGCGTGCGGACGAGCGTGTGTGGGAAAGGGTCTGGGATCCGGAGGAAAAAGTAAATTATGCGTCTACGCCCATGTTTCTGGTGAGCGCAGTGAAAGGATAAGAGAGCGCCGGGACACAGCCTATGTCTGTGAACCGGCGCTTTTTCGTTCTGTAGGAAAGTTTTCAAAACTTTCCTACAGAACGAAAATCCCTCCGGGAGGGATCGCACTGCGGCGGAAAAGAAGGATGCTGCATATGCAGCCCGCCGCAGGCGGAGAATAAAATGAATCCTGCGAGGCAGGATTCATTTTATTCTCCGGCGTTATGGCCGGCATTCCGAAACTGAATGCCAGGAGGCGGGGGAAATATCCCCCCACCCGGCTTGTGAAGAGCGGCGGCCATATGCTAAAGTAACGTCAGAAGCCAGGAGAAAGCTTCCCATAGAAATCCCATATAATCATTTGATACTCTGTCAATATGCGAAAGCTGCTGTTGCTTCCAGCAGCTTTTACGCATGCAGATGAGACGGGGAGTGGGATTTTCTGACAGCAGGATTTCTGAAATCGGAGAAGGAGCAGTATGATAGAGATTAAACACCTGCAGTACCTGGTGGTCAGCGCGGAACTGAAATCGTTCAGCCGGGCGGCGGAGGTGCTGTACACCACACAGCCGAATGTGAGCAAAACCATACGTTCGCTGGAAGACGAACTGGGATTTCCTGTATTTACCAGGCAGAACAGAGGCATCAGCCTGACGCCGAAAGGCAGGCAGGTATATGAATACGCCTGCAGGGCCATGGATAATGTGGAAGAACTGCAGGCTCTGTCCAAATCGGCCGGCGCGGAAGAACTGCGTATTTCGTTTAACCCCAGTTCCTGGATATCGGCCCGGTTCTCGGATTTCTATAATGAAAATCAGCATCAGGATGTTTGCTACTACGTTATGACGGCCAGTGTGGAAGAAGTAATCCGCAGATGCGCCCGGGGCGCGGATGAGCTGGGGCTGGTATATGTGATGGAGGATCAGATGCCTTTGTTTCTGTACCGGCTGGAACGCGGCAGCCTGGCATATACAGAACTGAAAAAAGTGCGCGCCGTCCTGTATCCGGGAGATCTGAGGAAAGAGAAGACAGACGGGCCAATGAAACTGGTGCAGTGTTATGAAGACGAGTTTTCTCTGAACCATTTCTGGGGTGTGAAAGGCGGTCAGGCGGGACGCAGCAATATTGAGGCGGCTGTAGTGACAAACAGCGATTATGTGATGAACGATCTGCTCCGGCGCACCAGCCTGGGCAATATCAGCGGGGATTATCCGGACGGAAAGCAGCAGAGCCGCAGACAGGGCATCTCTTTGAGCGGGACAGACGCGCCCGTAAGTTTTGGATATATAAAAAAGAAGGATGAAGAGCTGGGAAAATGGGCCGGACAGTTTATATCTTTTATAAAAAAGAGAATCGGCCAGTAAAGGATATTCCCATTGGGAATAAATCCATGAGAAAGCGGAATGGCAGGATATCCCCCGGACGGGGTTGTGGGGGATGTATTGAGAAAATATAATAAAGAAAAGGAGACAGGAAGAATGACAAACAAAACAGCGGCTGCCCGCCCGCAGCCTTATATAACCGTATACGAAAGAGAGAAGAAGGGGGTACTGGACGGAATTAAATCCTATTGGGGAGTCCGTTCGGACAGCTATTCCAGACAGAATCTGGATGAGATGAATGACTGGAGACGGGACATCTGGAGAGACTTGATCTTGAAATATGCTCCGGAAGGAGAAACTCTGAGGATTCTGGATGTGGGTACGGGTCCTGGCTTTTTTGCGATGAATATGGCCCTGGCCGGCCACCAGGTGACAGCTGTGGATGTGACGGAGGAGATGCTGGAGCACGCAAAGGAGAATGCGCAGGCCTACGGCGCGGAAGTAAAGTTCCTTCCTTATGACGGGAAAAGACTTCCTCTGAGGGATGGGAGTTTTGATCTTATAATTTCCAGAAATGTTCTCTGGAACATGGAAGAACCGGAGGCTGCGATGGAGGAATGGAAACGTGTACTCCGGCCTGGAGGAAGATTTGTTTATTTTGATGCAAACTGGTATCTGTACTTGTTCGATGGGGAGCAGAAGGCGCGTCATGACAGGGCGCATGAGAGATATCATCGCCTGTATCCGAAGATGGTCCATGACCAGCTGGGGGGCGAAAAAGCGAAATACATGGAAAATCTTGCCTTGAAACTTCCTCTTTCAAAAATAAGACGTCCTGATTGGGACAGAGATGTGCTTGGCCGGATAGGTATGAAACTTCTTTTTCTGCATCCCAATGTGGGAGAGTATGTTTGGGAAGAATGGGAAAAGGTACACTATGAGGCAACACCGCTGTTCATGGTCTGCGCGGAAAAAGAAGTATAATTTCCCGGTGCATGGATGAGGATGCCAGGGATGGACCGGAAGGAGAAAAGAATGAAGAAATACATAGGGAAGCGGCTGCTGCAACTGATTCCCATTTTGCTGGGGATCACGCTGTTGTCTTTCCTCCTGATGAATGCCGGGACGGCGGATATGGTCGACGTGATGGAATCCAGGACGGGAGCTGCGTTCACTGAGGAACAGAAACAGCAGATGAGGGAGGAACTGGGACTGGACAGGCCGCTTCCAGAGCAATATGCCAGATGGCTTGTGGATGTGTTCCGGGGGGACATGGGAGAGTCTCTGGTCTCCGGGCAGCCCGTATTCCAGGCCTTTGTGTCCAAGCTTCCAGCTACGATATACCTGACACTGACATCGGTTCTGGCGACAATTCTGCTTGCTGTCCCGCTGGGAATCCTGGCGGCGGTGAAGCAGAACCGGCTGCTGGATTATCTGATACGTTTTCTCAGCTTTATAGGGAATTCTCTTCCAAACTTTTTTGTATCCCTTCTTTTAATCTATTTTTTCTCCCTGAAACTGGGACTGCTTCCGGTTATGGGAAGTTCAGGAGGGTGGAAAAGTGTGATCCTGCCCACGCTTACGCTGGCAATCTCTATGGCGTCAAAATATACCCGGCAGGTCCGGGCGGCTGTTCTGGAAGAAATGAACAAAGACTATGTGTCAGGCGCCAGGGCAAGAGGGGTGAAGGAGAGAAAGATCCTTTTTGGCAGTGTTTTGAAGGCTTCCATGCTGACTATTATCACGCTGCTGGCTCTGTCTGTCGGCTCCTTGTTGGGAGGCACGGCAATTGTGGAGTCAATTTTCATGTGGGATGGTGTGGGCAAGATGGCTGTAGATGCTATTACCATGCGTGATTATCCGGTGATTCAGGCATATGTGATCTGGATGGCGGTTATCTATGTGGCAGTGAATCTGGTCACGGATCTTGTCTATCATTACCTGGATCCCAGGGTTCGGCTGGGAAGCGAGGACGCGTGATGGAAGAACAGAAGATAACGGTAAGAAAACAAAAGAAAATACGGGACTATACAAAATGGAAGATGATCTTGTTCGGTGCACTGGCAGTTGGTGTAATTCTGGTCGCTGCCTTTGCGCCTTATTTAACGCCGTATGATCCTTATGCTCAGGATCTTACCCAGGCTTTAAAGCCGCCGGACAGGATTCACCTGTTGGGAACAGACCGTTATGGGAGGGACATGCTGTCCCGGGTGATTATGGGATCTCAGACGACGGTTTTCTCAGCCCTGCTTTTGGTGCTGGTGATCACGGTGATTGGGAGCGCAGTCGGGATTGTCTGCGGATATTATGGCGGAAAAATAGATTCCTTTCTGATGCGGCTTTCTGATGTCTTTCTGGCTTTTCCAGGCATGGTGTTTGCAATTGCGGTGGCCAGCGTTATGAGCGGCGGGGTTATGAACGCAGTGGTGGCACTTGCGTGTATTTCCTGGCCGAAATATGCCAGACTGGCAAGGAGCCAGGTGCTGACCGTTAAAAGTATGCCGTATATGGCGGCGGCCAGGCTCTCCGGCTCCGGTACAGTCAAGATTGTGCTGAAACATATTGTACCCAATATTGCCGGCCCTGTGATCGTGACGGCTGTCCTGGATATTGGGACAATGATTATGGAGATCGCGGGCCTGTCTTTCCTGGGGTTAGGAGCGACACCTCCGGCTGCGGAGTGGGGATCTATGATGAGTAATGGAAGGAGTATGCTTCAGACATCTCCCTGGGTTATCCTGGCGCCGGGATTCGCTATCTTTCTTACTGTCATGGTTTTTAACCTGGCAGGAGATACCGTGAGGGATATTTTGGATCCAAGACGGCAGGGAAGGAAAGGAGGAGGCGATTGATGCAGCGTCCTTTGTTGGATATACAGCATGTGGAGATCAGCTATGGGGGAAGTCCGGCAGTTCAGGATGTGTCGCTCCAGATGGAACCGGGACAGATCCTGGGAATAGTGGGAGAATCAGGAAGCGGAAAAAGTACTCTGATCAAAGCGGCGATGGGGCTTCTTGGGGAAGGAGTGGTCACCCGCGGCGATATATATTATAAAGGGGTAAATGTGATTGATGCCGGGAAGGAAACACTGCGAAGGCTGCGGGGACCTGAAATGGGCATGATTTTTCAAAACACCGGAGCTTCCCTCTGTCCGGTGAGAAACATTGAGGAACAGTTGTATGAAAGTGTGCGCCAGCATGAAAATGCCACCAGGGAGGAAGTGAGATTCCGTGCGCTGGAGCTGTTTGAGAATATGCGTCTGGCAGAGGGAGAACGGATTTTGCAGAGTTATCCGTTTGAATTGTCCGGGGGAATGAACCAGCGGGTGGGCATCATGATGGCCATGATATTAAAACCGAATCTTTTATTCGCGGACGAGCCGACCAGCGCCCTGGATGTGACGGTTCAGGCTCAGGTAGTGAAAGAGATGATGAAAATGAGGGAACTTTATGGCACTGGTATCGCAATTGTGACGCACAATATAGGTATCGTGGAATATATGGCGGACAAGATCGCCGTTATGTATCAGGGAAGGCTGGTGGAATATGGAGACGTAGAACAGGTGATCCGCCATCCCCAGGATCCCTATACGAAAAAACTGATCGGGGCGGTGCTTCGTATAAACAGAAATTGATCTGCGGCTGTTGGAAGCTGCAGAATTTCCAGGAGCAGGTATGCAGAAAATTCTTGAAATCAAAGATTTGAAAAAGACATTTTATATAAAAAAGACACCGTTTACAGCGGTGGACGGCGTGAGCTTCGATCTGATCAGGGGAGAGTGTCTGGGTCTGGTGGGAGAGAGCGGATGCGGCAAAAGTACGATGGCGAAAATCATTACCCGTCTCATAGAGCCAGATGAAGGAAGCATACTGGTAGATGGAACGGAAACACTGAATCTAAAAGGAAAGGATCTCAAAAAACTTTATCAGAAGGTTCAGATGGTATTTCAGACGCCGCAGGACTCTTTTGACCCCAGGCATACACTGGGAGACGGGATCATGGAAAGTATGCGCAATCTGGGTATCAGCAGGAAAATGGCAAGGGAACGTGCATATGAGCTTTTGAAACTGGTGGAGCTGGAGCCATTCTTTGCCTCCAGATATCCTCATGAAGTAAGCGGAGGGCAGTGCCAGCGTGCGGCGATCGCCAGGGCGCTGGCGACAGAACCGGAGCTGATTATATGTGATGAGGCGACCAGCGCTCTGGATGTGACGGTGCAGGCGCAGATCATAGAACTTCTGAAACGCCTTCAGAAGGAAAACGGACTTTCGTTGCTCTTGATTTGTCATGATCTGGCGCTGGTGCAGAATTTTTGTACCAGGGTGCTTGTGATGTACCGGGGAAAGATTGTGGAAGAAGGCATCCCGGATGATGTGATACGAAACCCACAAAACGAGTATACGAGAGTTCTGGTGGATTCTGTTTTTTAAAGCTGCGAAAGGAGATGCTGTACGATGAAAAGAAAAATTTGGAAACAAGGCACAGCGGTGCTGTGGATCCTGCTGTTATCGGCGGGGCTTGCCACGGGATGCGCGGGAACGCCAGGACCTGCACAGGACAGTGAAAATGCTGCGGCAGGACAGGAAAGGCCGGAAGAAAAGGTGTTTTATTATGGAGACACTACGTTTAACGCAGAGAATGACGAAAAGGACGTGAATCCTCACAATGGATATTCCGGATGGGCCTGCATCCGATATGGAATCGGCGAAACGCTGTTCAGATATTCGGACACCATGGAACTGGAGCCGTGGCTGGCGACGGAGTATGAACTTGCAGATGAGAATACATGGATCGTTACCCTTCGGGACGATGTGTCCTTTACCAGTGGAAGAGCAATGGATGCGGAGTCTGTAAAAGAATGTCTGGAGCATCTGGTAGAAGTGCATGAGAGAGCAAAAGGAGATTTAAAAATCCAGGAGATCATGGCATATGGACAGACACTGACGATCCGCACAGAGGAACCGGTTCCGGCGCTGATGAATTATCTTGCTGATCCCTATGGCTGTATCATCGATATGCAGGCGGGAATCACAGAAGACGGAAATGTATCGGGTACCGGACCGTACCGTGCCACAAAGATCGAGACCGATGTGGGACTGACGCTGGTGAAAAATGAAAATTATTGGGATGGTATGCCCAATCTGGATACCATTTATGTACAGACGATCAGTGATGGGGATACTATGACAATGGCTATGCAGACGGGAGAACTGGATGCGGCGTATGGACTTCCCTATGCGAGCCTGCCCTTGTTTGCCGCGGAGCCATATACGATTTCATCTGTGGAAACTTCACGTTCGTTTTTTGCGGCAGTGAATTATGAAAATGAGGTCCTGCAGGATTCCAATGTGCGGGCTGCGATTGCAGGGGCGATTGATAAAGAGAGTTTTACTCAGGTGTTGCTGGACGGAAACGGGGCCGCCGCTGCGGGACCTTTCCCATCCAGTTTTATGTTCGGAGATGCGACGGTAACCGCCCAGCCGTATGATCCGGAAAATTCCAAAGCGCTTCTTGAGGAATCCGGTTGGACGGATACCGATGGAGACGGTTATGTGGATAAAGACGGCGAGACGCTTTCTATCCGCTGGCTGACCTATCCCAGCCGTCAGGAACTGCCCCTGTTGGCGGAAAGCGTACAGGCAACTCTTGGTGAGATCGGGATTCGGGTGGAAGTAAATTCCACGGCAAATCATCTGGATTTTATCGAGAGCGGAGATTGGGATATCTATGCCAGCGCGTTTGTGTGCGCGCCCACCGGAGATCCGGAATACTTTTTTACCACTCACTGCCTGGACAATTCTACCAAGAACCGCGGAGGCTATCACAGCGATAAACTGGAGGAACTGGAATTGCAGATGAGCAGAACGTTTGATTCAGATGAGCGGGCGGCACTGGGTACAGAGATGACTCAGACAATTTTGGACGACAATGCATTTATTTTTGCGTCCCATTTGAAAATGTCTATTGTTTCCGGGGAAGGAGTGACGGGATTGACGGCGCATCCGTGCGATTACTATGAGATCACTGTGGAACTGGATAAAAACTGAGAATTTCAGAATGACGAACCGCGCCGGGGGATCAGAACGTGATCCCGGCGCGGTTCATGGTTTTTTTAAGAACAACGGATACGGCCAGAGCCCCGGCCACTGAGAGTATATCTTTGACCAGATAGGGCAGGGAGACTAAAAGGAAAGCCTGCAGGATACCGCAGTCAGCAACGGCCGAGTAGTGCGCGGTTCCAAAAAAATGGCAGAGCGCAAGCCCCAGAATACCCGGCAGTAAAGCCAGAAGTTTGTTGGAAGCGCGTACTCCCGCTCCGCACAGCAGCGCAAGAGGAAGAAATCCATAAAGAAACCCGCCCGTGAATCCGAAGATCCGTCCGATTCCTGCGGTCATTCCGGTAAAAACAGGAAGTCCTACGACGCCCAGGAGCAGGTAGAGAGCTACGCAGACAGTGCCGCGTCTGGCACCCAGCATGTATCCGCAGAGGGCTACGGCAAAAGTCTGCAAAGTGATGGGCACGCCTGAGGGCATGGGGATCTGCAGGATAGACAGTACAGACAGCACTGCGGTGAACATGGCTGTGGCCGTGAGCGCCTGTACAGATGACCGGTTAGATACAGCAGATGTTGATGTCATAATAAATGTTCCTTCTTTCTTTATTAAAATAAAAAGTCGAATATGGTCACAGTATACCTCAATTGACAACCAATGTCAATTAAAGGTTAACAATTTGGATGCCTTTCATGAGCGAACCGCAACAAATACATCGGAGAAAGGATGCGGGAAGGAGACGGACCCTGTACATGGATGGGAAGATGGGGTATAATATCCAGGAAGGCATGAGCAGTGCGGAAGCGGACAAAAGTGCAGATGCCATGCTTGCATGAGCAGCGGCAGTTTTGGCTGATTCCATAGGGCGAAGCCCGTGAGTGAAGCGGAGTCGAGCACTGCACTGCGTACATGGTATAAAAATACTATATTGCACGAAAAACTAAGGGAGAGAAAGATATGGCAGATGTGATTGTGATCGGTTCCGGCCCGGCGGGAATCTCTGCTTCGCTGTACACTGCGCGGGGAGGACTTTCCACCATGGTGGTGTCCAGGGGAAGCGGCGCCCTGGGGAAAACGGACAAGATACAGAATTATTACGGGTTCCCTGACCTGATCTCCGGGGAAGAACTGGAGCAGAACGGGATCGAAGGGGCGAAGAAGGTAGGCGTGGAATTCCTGGAAGCGGAAGCTCTGGGACTGGGATTTGAAGAGAAACTGACAGTGGAGACTACAAAGGGCGTGTTCTCTGCAGATTATGTGGTGCTTGCCACCGGAGTCCAGAGAAAGACGCCGAAGATTCCGGGACTTCAGGAGCTGGAGGGCAGAGGCGTAAGCTACTGCGCCGTGTGCGACGCGTTTTTTTACCGGCAGAAACCGGTGGCGGTGCTGGGCAGCGGGGAATATGCCCTGCATGAAGCGGAAGTCCTGCTGGCTTCGGCATCCAGTGTGACCCTTTTGACCAATGGGGCGGAGCCTGCGGCGGATTTTCCGGAAGAAGTGCAGATTGTGAGATCCAGAATCGAAAAGATCGAGGGTACGGATCATGTGGAAGCAGTGCTTCTGGAGGACGGGAGCCGGATCACGGCGGAGGGGATCTTCATCGCGTACGGAACTGCGGGCGGAAGCGACCTGGCGAAAAAGATCGGCGCCCAGACGGATGGGAACCATGTGGTGACAGATGAGAAGATGAGGACCACGGTCCCCGGCCTCTACGCCGCAGGAGACTGCAACGGAGGTATGCTCCAGATCGCCAAGGCGGTCTATGAAGGAGCCGTGGCAGGGACCGAGATCGTGAAACAGTCGAGGGGCCGGGCCGGGGATTAGATTCCCAGCTCCTGGCGGATCATGTGTTTCGGCATATTGCCCATGGTTCTTGCAGAGATCTGTCCGTTTTTGAAGCAGATCAGCGTGGGGATGCTTGTGACCTGATACTGCTGGGCCAGCTCCATCTCTTCCTCAACATTGACCTTGCAGACTTTCAGATCCGGCAGTTCGTCCGCCAGCTGCTGAAGTGTGGGCGCGAGCATCTTGCAGGGGACGCACCAGGAGGCCCAGAAGTCCACCAGGACAGGTTTTTGGGATTCCAGCACTTCCTGCTGGAAATTGTCTTTGTTAACTGTGGTTATATTCATATGACAGACTCCTTTCTGATATGGAATGTAATAATAATTTTTATTATAGTGTATCCCCGGAAGAATGCAAGGGCGGTAACAAATGTTACAAAATTGACTAAATAGTGGGAAAGGACAGATAAAATGACCTGGGAAGTATTTCGGGGGATTATGATCCCCTTTTTAGGGACTGCGCTGGGCGCGGGCTGCGTACTGTTTATGAGAGGAAATATGAATCGCCTGGTGCAGAAAGCACTGACAGGATTCGCGGCGGGGGTAATGGTGGCGGCTTCCATCTGGAGCCTTCTGATTCCGGCCATGGATCAGGCGGAAGGCATGGGAAAGCTGGCGTTCGTGCCGGCGGCGGCCGGTTTCTGGTTCGGCATCCTGTTCCTGCTTTTGCTGGATCATATTGTACCCCATCTTCACATGAACTGCGACCAGGCGGAGGGGCCGTGCGCGCCGCTGAAAAAGACCACGATGCTGGTACTGGCGGTGACCCTGCACAATATACCGGAAGGTATGGCGGTGGGTGTGGTGTATGCGGGATGGATGGCAGGCGAAGCCGAATTGAGCATGATGGGAGCTTTGGCGCTGTCCCTGGGCATCGCGATCCAGAACTTCCCTGAGGGGGCTATCATCTCCATGCCACTCAGATCGGAGGGCGTGGGAAAAGGAAAAGCGTTTCTATATGGAGCTTTGTCCGGGATTGTGGAGCCGGTGGGAGCGCTGCTCACCATACTGGCGGCGAGCCTGGTGGTTCCGGCTCTGCCGTATCTGCTCAGCTTTGCGGCCGGAGCAATGATGTATGTGGTGGTGGAGGAACTGATCCCGGAGATGTCCGAAGGGGAGCATTCCAACATCGGTCCGATGTTGTTTGCATTGGGATTTACAGTCATGATGGCACTGGACGTGGCTCTTGGCTAGAATTTGACAGGGAGGAATATGTGATATGATTCAAAAGATCGGGATTGTGGGCCTGGGCGCGCTGGGGATTATGTATGCGGAGCTGTTCCAGGACACGCTGGGAAGAGAGCAGGTGTATGTGATCGCCGATCGGGAGAGAGTGCGGCGCTACCGGGAAGAGGGCGTATACTCCAACGGGGAACGGTGTGATTTTCGGTATATGGAAGCGGAGGAAGCCCAGGAGATGGATCTTCTGATCTTCGCCACAAAATACCACGGGCTGGCAGAGGCGGCCAGGAATGCCAGAAAAGCCTGCGGGGAGCATACGATCGTCCTGTCGGTACTCAACGGAGTCACTTCGGAGGACGTGTTGGGCGAAGTTCTTCATCCGGCGCACCTTCTGTACTGCACGGTTCAGGGAATGGACGCTACCCGAACAGGAAACCGCCTGACTTACACCAAGGCCGGTTCCATTGCGTTTGGAGAACGGGATAATAGCAGGACGGAGGCGACTGCGCGCCTGGAAGAACTGCTTTTGCAGGCGGGAATCCCCTATGTGATTCCCGGCGATATCATCCATCAGCAGTGGAGCAAATGGATGCTGAATGTGGGCGTGAACCAGGTGTGTGCAGTGTGGGGCGTCAGCTATGCTGGTGTACAGCAGGAAGGGGAGTGCCGGGACGCCATGGCCGCCGCCATGGAGGAAGCAAGGCAGGTCGCCTGCGCGGAAGGAATTGCCCTGAACACATCGGAGATCCGGGAGTGGATCAAGCTGATTGATTCGCTGTCTCCCGACTGCGAGCCGTCCATGCGGCAGGATACCAGAGAGGGAAGGCGGACAGAGGTGGATCTGTTTGCCGGTCTGGTCTGCGCTCTGGGAAGGAAACATGGCATAGAAACACCCCGGAACGATCAGTTTTACGAAAAGCTGTCGGGCGCGCCTTATTCGGAAGGATGAATGTTTCGGAGGATGCTCTGGCGTAGGCGGCTGCTTACCCGCGCCCACAGGACCGTGACCTCCGCGCAAAAAAATCCGCCTCCGGAAAACCGGAGGCGGGGCAGAAGATATATGGGAGTAACATGTGATCTATAGGAAAGGTCAGCCGTCAATGGAAATATATCTGTTTTGTTCCACTGCCGGTCTGGCCTCTTTTTTCGGGATTGTCAGCCTCAGGACGCCGTGTCGGAATTCCGCTCTGATATCTTCCTGGGTCAGATATTCGCCCACATAGAAGGATCTCTCGCAGGCGCCGGCATAACGTTCCTGACGGATAAACCGGCCGGATTTCTTCTCCTGATCTTCCTTGTCCACGCCTTTGGCAGCCTGGATGGTCAGTACGCCGTTCTCCAGGGAAACCTGGATCTCGTCTTTCTTGAAGCCCGGAAGCTCCGTCTCCAGAATATAACAGTCATTCTTTTCTTTGATATCTGTCTTCATCAGGTTCTTTGCCCGATGGCCGTACAGTTTCTTCTCTGCTTTTTTCATGTCCCGGTCGTCATAATAGAACGGGAAATCACGAAAGAAATCGTCAAATAAATTTTCTCCAAAAATACTGGGCATCAACATAACTTTTCCTCCTTTGAGTATATACCGATGGCTCCATCTGTCTGTCTTCTGTAAATTCCTCCGCCTTTTCGGCCTCTGCCGGGACGAACCCGGCAGAGCAGGAGAAATTATTCGATGGAGATGTACTTTTTCTCTTCCACAGCCGGCTTTACTTCCTTTTTGGGGATATCCAGTTTCAGGGTGCCGTCCTCGAATCTGGCTTTGATGTCCTCCTGGGTAACGGCGTCGCCCACGTAGAAGCTTCTGCTGCAGGAACCGCTGTAGCGTTCCCGGCGGATGTATTTGCCGTCGCTGTCTTTCTCATCTTTGCTGGTGTTGGAAGAAGCCTGGATGGTCAGGCAGCCGTCCTTCAGTTCGGCTTTCACATCCTCCTTCTTCACCCCCGGCAGGTTCATGGTCACTTCATAACCTTGATCGGTTTCTTTGATGTCGGTCTTCATCAGGTCGTCTGTTCCGTACTGGAACGTGGGATAGTTAAAGTTAAAGAAATCATCAAATAAGTTATCGTTAAAAATACTGGGCATCAACATAAATCATCGCTCCTTTTTATTTTGAAATGTTTGTCTGAAGAACCAGGATAGTGAGTTCTTTTTGAACTCCCTCCCTTTGTTCTAGATGTACTATAACACTCATTGTTAGCACTGTCAAGAGGTGAGTGCTAACAAAAATGTGAAAAAAGTGTGAACTAAATGGATTATACGGTGAGAATATCTGTAGATGTGAATAGGGACAAGACGGCTCGAAGCTGGATGGTCTGGTTAACCGGGAGCGGTTACTCTCTTAATATTTTTTCCATAGCCTTCCCTTTGGCTAATTCGTCAATCAGTTTATCCAGGCATCTTGCTAACCTGATTACAGGGTCTTCAATGTTTTCAACACGAATACCACAGATAGTTCCTTTAATCATTTTGTAATTTGGATTGATACAAGGGGCATTATCAAAAAATGTCCTGTAATCAACATTTTTCTGGATCTGCTGTGCCAGACCGTCTTCATCATAGCCTGTTAACCAGAAAATAATACGATCAACTTCCTGTTTGGTGCGATTCTTTTTCTCGGCTTTCTGGATAAGCAATGGATATATCCTGGAAAATTTCATTGTATATATTTTGTTTTCCATAAATTTTACCTCCTTAAAAATATATGAGACAGTCTGCTAATTTTCATAACACCATTTCACTATGTTCGCAACGAATGATTCAGGAAGCGGTTCGTCATATTGAAAATAGACAGCAGATTTTTTGCATTCATATCCGCGCAGGTCTGCCGCGAAGTGTTCTATGGCTTTCTCCCCAACATAAAGACTGACGTGATTTTTACAAGCTGAAAATTGCACCACAATCTCTTTTTCGCCATATGTTGGCATACTCCACGCAATTCGCTGCTTTATATCGGGAATAGCATCGCAGATTACCTGGTGGAGTTTTTGAAAATAATCCTGTAATGGCGGTTCTTGCTGTAAGATCCATTCTTCAATGGATTTCGGGGCTTTCCCACAGTAATGGGATTGGTTGATCCGCTTAAATTCTCTGCTGCATTTAGGACATACCCACATAATATAATCTCCCGTCTGTATGTTCTGGATTTATGGAATGAAACTTTCTTATTCAAAATATGTAGTAAATTGCGGCCATATATACGAATATGGAAGTTGCCAAAGTAAGAAAGAAGCCACTTTTATCTCCACTGTTTTTATATTCAATACATCTCAGCAGAAATAACGTGGCAAGCGAGATAAAAGAAGCAGGATAGTATATATCGAATGATAAAATTTTGAGTAAACCTAATGCTATAAAAATAATAGTAATAGCAGAAAATAGGATTTTAAGAAGTTTCATGATGGCTCCTCCTGTATTGTGTATTTTTGGATAAGGATCTTTTTTATCCAGTATTTTCTGACAAACTCTGCTTCCTATCTCAGTTTAACATATTTATCGGCTTAAATCTATCGTATGGACTGTATTATTTCAAGCACTTATGCATCCAGTTGTTCTCTGAAAACCTCCTCCATAACAGCGTCCAGCGGTACGCCCAAGACCGCCAGCGCCCGGTCCAGGGCATGGAAGACGGCCGCCATCTTTTCGGGGCGGGCATTTTCACCCATGTGGCCCAGGCGGATGACCTGGCCTTCCAGGACGTCGAAGGAACCGGCCAGCATGATGTTGGAATCCTGCCGTACCATATCCAGGATCTCTTTGGCGGAGACCCCTTCGGGAATGTCGAAGACGGTGACGGTGTTGGAGAAACCGGTCTCCTGATGGAGCTTCAGCCCGGCGGCTGTGACGGCGGCGCGGGAGACTCTGGCGATCTGTGCGTGGCGGTTCACGAAATCCCTGTCATCCCGCACATTTTTCAGCGCGGCGCGAAGCCCGTGGATGTCGCTCACCGGCATGGTGTAGGGGAACCACTGGTTCTCATACCAGCGGTCGAAAGCCAGAAGATTGGCGTAGAAGGAGGCCACGGGAGTCTTTCTGCTGTGCATGAGGGCGTCGGCGTCCGGGCTGATGGTGACGAAGGCCAGGCCGGGAGGCGCGGAGAGAGCCTTCTGAGAGCCGCCGCAGATGATGCCGGCGCCGCAGTCGTCGGCGTGAATCTCTTCGCCGAACATGGCGGAGACGGAATCCACCACGGACAGGATGCCGTATTTGTTCAGCAGCGGGCAGAGGACGGAGATGTCGTTCAGCATGCCGCTGGGCGTGTCGCAGTGGACCAGAGTGGCGTATTTGAAATTGTGGTCCGATCTCAGGAACGCTTCCAGCGCTTCGGGATCCAGGGCACGCCGGTAATCCGCCGTGTAGAGGACAGGTTCGCCTCCATAGATACGCACGAAGTCAGCGAAGCCTTTGCCGAACACGCCGTTATCCAGTACCAGCACCCGGTCGCCGGGCTCTGTGAGGGTGGCGCAGGCCGCCTCCAGAGCCAGGATGCCCTCTCCGCCCAGAATCAGGCTGCGGCTGTGGGTATGCAGGAGAGAGCTGAGCAGTTCGCAGGTCTCTTTATAATAAGTATAGAAATCCGGGTCCAGATCCGGATTGGTGCAGGCAAGGCTTCTGGCCAGCCTTACATTTTCCCGGACCTGGGTGGGGCCGGGGGTCATGATCTCATACATAATGTTCGTCCTTTCTGAGTTAATATGGTTTCAAAAGTCAGGTTTCCCTGAAACTGGTATTAGCATAATCCATATCTGGATACTTTAAAATATCCAGTTTTGACAAAATTAAACATACCAGTTTAAAATGTGCGAATTTTTCTTGACACGTGGTCAGATTTATGGTAACTTCGACTTAGCACTCGATGAAAGAGACTGCTAACAACGAGAGGAGGAGTTTCTATGATCATCAGACCGATTCACGATATATTGCTCCTGCCGGACGTGTCTTATTACTTCCGGAAGGATTTTTTCAAAGACTGGACGGGGGAAACCCTGGAGGCGGGGACGGAGGTTCTCTTTGTCCTTTTAAAAGAGGAAAAGGACGCGTCAGAACTGACGGAAGAGGATTTCTATCCCATCGGCCTGCTGGGGAGGATCGAGGGACAGAATGAAGATGAGAATGTCCAGGTGAGGACGCTGGAGCGGGTGGATATCGCCGATCTGGAGATCGGGGAAGGACAGATCGCCGCCGCGGCCTCCAACCGTCCGGAGATCGTGGACATGACGGAGGAAGAAGAAAAGGAACGTTTCGGACATCTGAAAGTATCCCTGTTAAGATTTGTGCAGGGGTACCAGTGGGGGCTCTGGGCCAGGAGTTTTATTCTCCAGCGGAAGAATATCAACGACCTGGTCTGCGCCCTTTCGGAATACCTGAACCTGGACACGGACGGGAAGTACGCGATCCTGTCCGCCGACTCCCTGAGAGAGCGGTATGATCTGATTGAAAGGGCCATCCATGAGTTCATCGAGATCGCCAAGGTGTCCGAGGAGGCCCAGACTGCCCATAAGGATAACCAGGAGCAGCTCTACCGGGAAGCCGCCATCAAGAAGCAGATCGATTATCTGCAGAAGGAGCTGGACGACATGCATCCGGAAAATATGTCGGACGTGCGGAAGTTTGAGAAAAAGATTGCCAGATCCGGTATGAACAAGGAGGCCAAAAACGAGGCGGAGAAGGTGCTGAACCGTATGCGCCAGGAGGGAAAGGAGAGCCACGAGTACGGGCTGCTCTATGATTATCTGGACTTTGTGACCAGCCTTTCCTGGAAGACGCCCAGGACGCCGTCCATCAATCTGGAGAAAGCGGAAGGTATCCTGGACGAGGATCACTACGGCCTGAAGAAGGTGAAGGAGAGGATCATCCAGCAGCTGGCGGTCATGGCCCTGAACCGGAAACAGCACGGTTCCATCCTGCTGTTTGTGGGACCGCCCGGAACGGGCAAGACCAGCATCGGCCAGAGCATCGCGCGGGCGCTGGGCAGGGAATACGTGAGGATCAGCCTGGGCGGTATCCGGGATGAAGCGGAGATCCGCGGCCACCGCAGGACCTACATAGGGGCCATGCCCGGCCGGATCATGGAAGGGATGAAGCGCAGCGGCGCGTCCAATCCGGTCATGGTGCTGGACGAGGTGGATAAGCTGGCGAAGGACTACGGCGGAGATCCGGCCAGCGCGCTTCTGGAGGTGCTGGATCCGGAGCAGAACAGCACGTTTACCGACCATTATATGAACGTGCCTTATGACCTTTCCAACGTCCTGTTTGTCTGCACCGCCAATACCACGGACACCATACCGGAGCCGCTTCTGAACCGTATGGAGGTGATCAATTTCCCGGGCTATACGGCGGTGGAAAAGTTCCAGATCGCCAGGCGGCATCTGTTCCCGAAAGCCATGGAGGCCATGGGGATCAGGGAGGATATGCTGGAGATCGAGGACGCGGCGCTGGAGAGGATGATCGACGAATACACCATGGAGTCCGGCGTGCGGAGCCTGAAAAAGCTTTTGGACACTCTGTGCCGCACCGCCGCGGTGGGACTGGTGAAGAAAGAAGGAGAGAAGAGTGTGGTCACGCCGGATAATCTGACGGACTATCTGGGCAAGAAACAGCTTCAGCATGAGAAGAAGCTGGAAAAGGGCATACCAGGCGTGGTGACCGGCCTGGCGTGGACCAGGGCCGGAGGAGAGATCCTCTTTGTGGAGAGCAAGCTGACCAAAGGAAAAGGGACGCTGCTGATCACGGGCCAGCTGGGAGACGTGATGAAGGAGTCGGTGCAGATCGCCCTGAGCCTGGTGAAAGGAATGTATCCGAAAGAGACGGAGGTACTGGAGAAGAACGATCTCCACATCCATGTCCCTGCCGGAGCAGTGCCCAAGGACGGACCTTCCGCCGGCATCACCCTGGTGACGGCTCTGGCGTCCCTGGTTACCGGACGTCCCGCAGATCCTGACTGCGCCATGACCGGCGAGGTATCGCTGAGAGGCGGCGTGATGCCCATCGGCGGCCTGCCGGAGAAACTGATGGCGGCGCAGCGGGCCGGAATTGCCAGAGTCTATATCCCCGCGGACAATGTGGAGGATCTGGACGAGGTGGCGGACGAGGTGAAAGAGAAGCTGGAAATTATTCCGGTGAAGACTGCTGCGGAGGTGCTGGAAAAGGTACTGCTTCCCGCAGAAAAATAGTGCGATCATAAGCTGCCGTCAGTTCGGCTATACAGGAAATCAGAAATGGTTTCCTGTATTTTTTTTGCCTGAAACCGGGAGAAGGAGAAGAACCTGTATCCAGCCCGGTGGCGCCCGATTAGTTACCCGCCGGTAACCATACCACAAAATTGTGCGTACTTCACGTATGTTCTGCCTTCGTTTACAATACAATTACAGATAGGACCTGTTTACAGACGAAAGACAGATAGAAGGAGGAGCAGTGATGACAGTACAGGACTGCCTGCAGATACTGCGGGATGTGAAGGACGCGGCGTTCGCCACGGTGGATGAAGACGGACTTCCCCAGGTGCGCATTATTGATGTGATGCTGGTGGAGGATCAAAAACTGTATTTTTGCACGGCAAGAGGGAAGGATTTTTACCGTGAACTGATGTCCGGCGGGCATACGGCTGTGACGGCGATGAACCGGGCGTACCAGATGGTGCGGCTGCGGGGAACGGTGAGGCAGCTTGAGGAACAGAAGGAATGGATCGACCGGATCTTCAGGGAGAATCCTTCTATGGAAGGGGTCTATCCGGGGGACAGCAGGTATATCCTGGAACCCTTCTGTATGGAGGAAGGGCAGGTGGAATTTTTCGATCTGGGGAAGACCCCGATTGAGAGGGAGAACTTCGTCCTGGGAGGCGGAAAAGAGAGTCCCAAAGGCTTTGAGATCACGGAGGACTGTATCGGCTGCGGAACTTGCAGGGAAATCTGTCCCCAGCAGTGTATCCGGGAGGGGACGCCGTATGCGATCCGGCAGGAACACTGTCTTCACTGCGGGCTTTGCTTTGAAAAATGTCCGGTGCAGGCTGTGAGGAAGAGGGGGAGTTGAAGATGTTTCAGGAAATGTGGAATTTATTTTTGGACCGCAATGATTTTTTCGTCGGTCTTTTGTGGGAACATCTGGGGATATCTCTGCTGGCTATCCTGATTGCCGTGCTGATCGGAGGACTGGCGGGCATCGTGATCAGCGAGGTACAGGGAGCCGCCAGACCGACTCTGGGAGCGGTGAGTTTTCTCTATACGATCCCATCCATCTCCATGCTGGGATTTCTGATCCCGTTTTCCGGAGTGGGCAATGCCACGGCGGTCATCGCTCTGACCATCTATGCCCTGCTGCCCATGGTGCGCAATACGTATGCGGGCATGTCGGGTGTGGACCCGGCGATTCTGGAGGCGGCGAAAGGCATGGGAAGCACCCGGCTGCAGATTCTTTTCAAAGTCCGGCTGCCTCTGGCCATGCCGGTGATCATGTCAGGCATCCGCAGTATGGTTACCATGACCATCGCCCTGGCGGGCATCGCGTCCTTTATCGGGGCGGGCGGTCTGGGCGTCGCCATCTACCGGGGCATCACAACCAATAACACGGCCATGACCATGGACGGCAGCCTTCTCATCGCGCTTCTGGCGCTGGTGATGGATTTTATTCTGGGATTTCTGGAGCACAGGATGACGAAGCGCAGCCGGGAGGCGAAAAAGATGAACCACCGGATGGGAGCGGCCGCGGCGCTTGTCTGCCTGGCCGCGGCAGGAATCGGTATGTTTCACAGCCGGGAAGGGGAGACCCTTCATATCGCCACGAAACCCATGACGGAACAGTATGTGCTGGGGGAGATACTGGAGCTTCTGATTGAACAGGACACGGATCTTGAGGTGGAGCTGACCCAGGGCGTGGGAGGCGGCACCTCCAATATTCAGCCGGCCATGGAGAGCGGGGAATTCGACCTGTATCCGGAGTACACGGGCACAGGGTGGAATATGGTGCTGAAGGAAGACGGCCTGTACACGGAGGAACTGTTCGGAGAGCTTCAGAAAGCGTATCAGGAAGACTACCACATGGAATGGGCGGGCATGTATGGATTTAACAATACCTACGGCCTGGTGGCACGCAGGGAAATCGTAGAGCAGTACGGGCTGGAGACCTACTCGGATCTGGTTGCCGCGGCCGGTGATCTGACCTTTGGGGCAGAGTATGATTTCTTTGAGCGGGAGGACGGATATGACAGTCTCTGCGAGACCTATGGCCTGGAGTTCAAAGATACTATGGATCTGGATATCGGCCTGAAATACCAGGCGCTGAATGAAGGACGGATCGATGTGATGGTGGTATTTACCACGGACGGACAGCTTTCTTCCGCTGACGCGGTGGTGCTGGAGGACGATCTGCAGTTCTTCCCCTCCTATCTTTGCGGCAATGTGGTGCGCAGCCAGGTGCTGGAAGCGCATCCGGAGCTGAGCAGCGTATTGGAGAAGCTGTCGGGGACTATCTCGGACAGCGATATGGCCAGGATGAATGATGAGGTAGAGACAAAAGGAAGAGAACCGGAGGCAGTGGCGGAAGAATTTCTGCGGGGCCTGGGGCTTTTGGAGTAAGGAGGCGCAAAGATGCAGACAATGATTGAATTTCAGCATGTAAAAAAGGCTTATGGGGAGAAAACCGTACTAAAAGATTTCAGCCTGACCGTGGAGAAGGGGGAGTTCGTGACGATTGTCGGTTCCTCCGGCTGCGGGAAGACCACGGCGCTGAAGCTGGTCAACGGCCTGCTTGCGCCGGACGGCGGAGAGATTCTGGTGTATGGAGAAAGTATCCGCAGGAAGGACCAGACACAGCTCCGCCGGAATATCGGATACGCCATCCAGGGCAGCGTGCTGTTTCCGCACATGACGGTGGAGCAGAATATCTCCTATGTGCCCAATCTGCTGAATAAAAAGGACCGGAAGAAGACGAAGGAGGCTGTGGCGAAGTGGATGAAGATTGTGGGGCTGGACGACGACTTAAGGGAGCGCTTCCCGTCGGAACTGTCCGGGGGACAGCAGCAGCGGGTGGGGATCGCCCGGGCCCTGGCGGCCTCGCCGGAGATCCTGCTGATGGATGAACCTTTTGGAGCGGTGGATGAGATCACCAGAGGCCAGCTTCAGACAGAGATCCGGAGGATTCACAGCCAGACGGGAATCACGGTTCTGTTTGTCACCCACGATATTTCCGAAGCCATGAAACTGGGTACCAGGGTGCTGGTCATGGATAAAGGGGAGATTGAACAGTATGCCTCGCCGGAAGAACTGCTGCGCCATCCGGCCACAGATTTTGTGAGAAAACTCACGGCTCAGCAGCGGCATGTCTGCCGCCTGCCGGATGAACGCCTGGAGGAATGCGAGTACAGCGGAGTAAATATGGAAGAGTAGACACGTTGGAGAGGATATCATGGATAAGCAGGAAGATTTGAAGAAACTGGAAACGGCGATTGATCATGCAGATGCCATTGTGATCGGCTCCGGAGCCGGGCTGTCCGCGGCTGCGGGATTTGCCTACAGCGGGGAACGGTTTGAGCGGTATTTTCAGGACTTTGCGGAAAAATACCATTTTCGGGATATGTATTCGGGGGGCTTTTATCCTTATGAGACACTGGAAGAGTATTGGGCCTTCTGGAGCCGGTATATCTATATCAACCGCTATGCCCATACGGAAAACGGCGTCTATAAAAAGCTGGTGCAAAAATTTGATGGCCGGGAGTGCTTCAGTATTACGACAAATGTGGACCACCAATGGCAGGGGGCCGGATGGGACAAACGGCGGCTGTTCTATACGCAGGGGGATTACGGACTGTTCCAGTGCAGCCGGCCCTGCCATCACAGCACCTATGATAATGAAGAAACCGTGAGGAAGATGGTACTGGCCCAGGGTTATGAGATTGCGGAGGACGGAGCGCTTCTTCCTCCGGCAGAGGGACGGCCTCTCATGCGCGTACCCTCGGAGCTGGTTCCACGGTGCCCGGTCTGCCATAAACCTATGAGCATGAACCTGCGGTCGGACAGCACTTTCGTCCAGGACGGCGGCTGGGAAGCGGCGGCGGAGCGGTACCGCGCTTTCCTGAACCGGCACAGAAAAGACAGGGTAGTGTATCTGGAATTGGGGGTGGGCTACAACACCCCGGGCATTATAAAATACTCTTTCTGGCGGATGACGTATGAGAATCCGAAGGCGGTGTATGCCTGCGTGAATTTGGGGGAGGCGGCAGCGCCTTCGGAAATAAAGGATAGGTCGATTTGTGTTGATGGGGATATCAGGGAGACGCTGATTGTGCTGGGAAAGCTGCATAGGTAAATGGGAACAGTTGTATACTATTCTATATTTCTATTTGTTTTACTGTATTTGACAGGGGCAAGAAATTAGGATAAAATAAAATGAACTTTATTTTATCCTAAAAAGGAGGCCGCGTTATGATATATATTGAGCGAGCATTGGAACGGAAGTTTTTGCGTATGAGTTCCTTTTTTAAAGCGGTACTTGTAACAGGTGCACGGCAGGTTGGCAAAACTACCATGCTGAAACATCTGGCAGAGGGGCAAAACCGCACTTACGTTTCCATGGATAATACGATGGCGAGAACTCTGGCCAAGACGGATCCCGTTTTGTTCTTTCAGACTTACAAGCCTCCCATCATCATTGATGAAATACAGAAAGCCCCGGAACTGTTTGAACAGATTAAGCTGATGTGTGATGAAACTGAGGAAAGAGGTCTGTTTTGGCTGACTGGATCCCAGCAGTATAGGATGATGAAAAATATTCGTGATACACTGGCTGGGAGAATTGGTATTCTTGAGCTATACAGTTTTTCCAAAAATGAAGTAGACGGAGAAATGTTTACAAACAAAATGGATTTTTCTCTGCCTTGTCTTTTGGAACGGCAGAAGAGAGCAAAGAAGAACGATATTGTAGATGTGTTTGAACATATCTGGCGCGGCGGAATGCCGGATGCATTAAGGGCAGATGACGAGCAGAGACAGGAATATTTTAATTCTTATATTGAAACGTACCTGATGCGGGATGTGACAGAAGAAGGCGGTATTACCGATTCTGTACGTTTTCGAAAATTCCTGAATGCATGTGCAGCCTTGACAACTGAGCAGGTAAATTATAAAACCCTGGCAGAGGCTGCAGAAATTTCCCAGCCTACAGCGAAAGAATGGCTGCGAATTTTACAGGGACTAGGTATTGTTTACCTTCTGCCGCCCTTTGCCAATAATGAGTTGAAACGATTGACAAAAACACCAAAGCTGTATTTCTGCGATACTGGATTGTGTGCTTATTTGTCCATGTGGCTTACCAGGGACACTTTGATGCAAGGAG
Source organism: uncultured Lachnoclostridium sp. (assembly GCA_944381625.1). GTDB lineage: Bacteria > Bacillota > Clostridia > Lachnospirales > Lachnospiraceae > Hominiventricola. Next base: position 35,799 of record CALWLW010000011.1, on the reverse strand, counting down.
CGGCCAGTGGACATTATTTTGAAAACTATGTTGTGATTGAGCTTTTGAAAAATTTTTCCTATTCAGCAGATAAAGTAAATTTGACATACTACAAGGATTCCAACGCAAAAGAAATTGATGTGATTGTGGAAGAGAATGGATTGGCCCATCCACTTGAAATCAAAAAATCTGCGAATCCTGACCGCAGAGAAATCAAAAAATACGCGGTGCTTGACAAAACAACCTTGGAGCGCGGCAGCGGAGGTATCGTTTGTATGTGCGAAGAAGTAATACCAATTGATAAGAAAAACTGCTTTATTCCTTGTAATTTAATATAAAGGTTTCAAAAACGTAAAAAAATTAATTTTTTGAAACTAGGGCGAGGCGCTGAACTTTTCAATGCCTGTCAGCGTCCCGTATCCCTGGGCGTTCAGACTTTCATAGTTGCGCACTGTGTAAATGTCGATGGTTCCGTTTTCGTTCCATGAATTGCGAATGGTACCATGAAACTTTCCGCTGGCCAGTTCTTCGCCGTTCGTAGTCAGAACATCCTGGAAACAGCGAACCTTTTCTCCGTTGAAATACCATTGGTCATTTTCTGCGTCATAGGTGACGCCGAATGCCTCATATTCTTTTGCTATATCTTCCAGTTCCTCAGCAGAGGGAGGATCGCCGGTTATGGCAGCGGCAGAAGATGGATTTTGGATTGCGTCGATGTCGCGGGCGGCAAATTCTTCCGCCGAAAACTTTTTTACGCCGGTCAGCTTTCCGCCGGGATCAAAGGAGCCGTCGTCAGAGCGGACGAAACTGCCAGGGTCACGGACAGCATAAACATCGACCACGCCGTCTTCGTTGAAAAAATCTATGCCGGCCTGGGCGCCGTCCGCCAGGGCGTAGTAGTCTTCAAACCACCGTACCACTTTTCCGTTATAACGCAGTTCGTTTTTACCGGCGTCGTATGTGAGGCCGAACGGTTCGTAGGGCTTGAATTGCTCCTCACTGGAAATATCGTTGGTTGTTCCGCTGCTATCCGCGGTTCCCTCGGCGGTGCTGCATCCGGACAGACTCCCGGCAAGCAGCGCTCCGCCAAGAACTAATGCAGGCAGCGCTCCGCCAAGAACTAATGCAGGCAGCGCTCCGCCAAGAGCTGATGCAAGCAGTTTTTTTATGCTCATGGAACGGACACATCCTTTCTTTGAACGTATTTAAAGTATAGCAAGGTTTTTTGTGATACATTTGGGATTTATTTGTGATAGATGTGTAGTTGAAAAGCGGCGGATGCCGGTCCGCCGCCTTTGTGTCAGGATATTCAGATGGTAAAAGAAAATCGGACGCCTGCTGAAGTATTTTCGGCGATGCAATGACTCCCGTGCTGGTGCAGTATTTTCTGGGTGATATATAAGCCTAACCCGCTTCCTCCGGTCTTTCTGCTTCTGGACTGTTCCACACGATAGAACGCTTCAAAAAGCTTTGGAATGCTTTCCACCGGAATATGCGTCCCGGTATTCTCAACCGAAAACAGAAAATGCCCGTTTGCTGTCTGCACAATAATATGAATGACGGCGCCCTCCGGCGCGTATTTGACTGCATTGCCGATCAGGTTTGAAAAAACCTTTTCGAGTAACGTATGATTTCCGGTGATAGATGCCGATTTTGGCAAATCGACGTTCATCTGTAATTCTTTTTGTGTGATGAAATCCTCCGTTTCCCTCAGATATTGGGTTATGAAAGGAACGCAGTCAAAAGGGGCTTTTATGAAATCGGTGTTTGGGTTTTCCAGTCTTGAGACGATTAAAATATCCTGAACCATGGTTTCCAGGGTGTTTGCGACTTCCAGTGATTTCGCAAGATATTTTTTATGGTCTTTGTATGCGCCAATTTCAAGCAGCATTCCCTCCAGTTGTCCTTTCAGAATCGTAATCGGCGTTTTCAATTCATGGGAAACGGCAGAAAAAAAGTCTATCTGCGCTTGCTCCAGGGCTTTTTCATGTTCTATGTCCAACTCAAGTTTTCTGTTGGCTTCCCGCAAATCGTTCAGAGCCGAGCCAAGCTGTCGGGATAATTGATTCAGGCTTTTTTCCAGTATGCCCAATTCATCTGTACGCCGTTCCTCCAATTGCCACTCAAATGTCAGCTTCGACATTTCCTTGGAGATATTACTTATTTTCAATACCGGTTTTGTAATCAGCCGTGAAAAAATCCATGACGCAGTCAACGATACCAGGATTATGACGAACGTGAGCAGGGGAAGCACTCTGATAAATGATTGCCGCAGTTCGGCGATCTGTTCCGCCGCGCCGTAGACAACCAGGGTATAGTGTGTGTTTTCACCAGGAAAGGAGAGGGGATAACTGTTTGATATGACAGGGACATGATATAACCTGTTATCCCAAAAGCCGCTATTTCCCACTGCTTCAGACACCTTGCCGTCACTGTCATTTTGTAAGGACGGCAATTCTGTTTCTTGTCCGCTGTCCGAAAACAATTCCATGCCGTCCACATTTTGCTGGCTGAGAAAGAGGTCAAACAGTCCGCCGCTTTGCTCCATAGGGACTTGCGATACATCGAAAATAAAATTTTTTGTCTGTTCATCCAATGCAGCATTTAAGTCGTTGGAATACGTCTTTGGCAGATACCATGCCAAAATACCATACACGAGAAAACTTACGCCCGCTAAGAGAATTGCGGTTATCATAAAGACTTTTAAGAACAGACTACTTTTCACTTTCTTTATCAATTCTGTATCCCACCCCTCTGATCGTCTGGATGAAATCAATCCCCAGCTTTTTCCGCAGGTTCTTGATGTGCGTATCGACTACGCGTTCATCCCCATAAAAATCATATCGCCACAGCCTGTCCAAAAAGTTCTGCCGTGTCAGAATGCGTCCTTGATTCGTGAGCAGTTCTTTTAATATTTCGAATTCCCGCTGCGTTAATTCATATACGGTTCCATCCACGGCGGCAGTATAATTGTCGCAGTCCAAAAGAAGGTTCTGATAAGAAATTGTCTTGCGCTCATTTTCCCGCGGACCGCCGCTTCGCCGCAGGACGGCGGCAATCCTGCGAATTAAAATGGGCATGGAAAAGGGTTTAGTGATATAGTCGTCGATCTGTAAATCCAATCCCCGGATCTGCTCTTCTTCTCCGCTCAATGCGGTAAGCATGATGATGGGAACCTGGGACTGTTTCCGGATCAGTTCACAGACGGCAAAACCGTCGATTTTTGGGAGCATTACGTCAAGCAACACTAAATCGAAGTGCGCGGTGGGGAATACGGCGGCAGCCTCGACGCCGCCACCCGCTAAAATGACTTCATAACCTGCCTCCTGCAGAAAATTCTGTAAAAGCTCCTGAATATCAAAATCGTCCTCAACGACCAAAATCTTTTGCATCATACCACCTCCAAAGACAGTGTATCATAGATTTTTGTGATTAAGATGTAGTTTTCAAATTTTCTGTTATACCATATTCGATTTACAAAAGGGCCGCCCGGCAGTAAAATGGATATGGAAGCGGAATGTCCCTGTTTGAATTTTATGACGTGTAAGAAAGATATGCGGCAGGAGGGAAAAGATCATGAACACGCCTGTGCTGGAAACACAGCGGCTGATTTTGAGAAAATTTACCGTGGACGACCTGGAAGCCCTGTATCAGCTGTACAGTGACGAAGAGGTGAATAGATTCCTCCCATGGTTTCCTCTGAAGAGCATCCAGGAGGCGAAGATATTTTTCGAGGAAAGATATGAGAAAGAATACGCAAAACCCCAGGCGTATGCTTATGCCGTCTGCCGGAAGGAGGACGGATTTCCCATCGGCCATATGAAAGTGGACATGGAAGAGCCGTATGATTTCGGATACAGTTTAAGAAAAGAATTCTGGAGCCAGGGAATTGCGACGGAGGCGGCGAGGGCGGTCATAGAACAGGTGAAACAAGACGGAATTCCCTATATTACCGCGACTCATGACCGGAAGAATCCCCGCAGCGGCGGCGTCATGAAGAAGGTGGGCATGAAATACCAGTATTCCTACGAAGAGCAGTGGCAGCCGAAAAACATACCAGTGACATTCCGGTTGTATCAGCTCAATCTGGATGGAGATACAGAGCGGGTCTGCAGGAAGTATTGGAACATGTACCCGGTTCATTTTGTGGAATCTGTGTAAAATGCAATGATCATGGAGGCGCTCCGGATGAGGAGTGGTGGTTTATGGTAGACGAAAAAAAGACAAGGCTTTTTGAAGAAGCACCTATTCCAAAAGCGGTAGCTGCGCTGGCGGTTCCCACCATCTGCAGTTCGCTGGTCATGGTGCTTTATAACATGACGGACACTTATTTTGTGGGGATGCTGAACGATCCCATAGAGAACGCGGCGGTGACGCTGGCTGCGCCCGTCCTGCTGGCGTTCAACGCGGTGAACAATCTGTTCGGCGTCGGCAGCTCCAGCATGATGAGCCGCGCCCTGGGGAAAAAGGATTACGATACGGTGGAACGCAGTTCCGCTTTTGGATTCACCTGCGCCCTGCTGTTCGGCCTTATGTTTTCTCTTTTGTTTTCCGTGTTTCATACGCCAGTCCTTCGTATCCTTGGAGCGGACGCGGAGAATACGGCAGCGACCGGAGCCTATCTGATGTGGACGGTCAGCTTCGGCGCTGTCCCGGCTATCTTAAATGTGGTCATGGCCTATCTGGTACGGGCCGAGGGCGCGTCCCTTCACGCCAGTATCGGAACCATCAGCGGATGCGTGTTGAACATGATCCTGGACCCGATCTTTATTCTTCCCTGGGGCTTCCATATGGGGGCTTCCGGAGCCGGGCTTGCCACCTTCCTGTCCAACTGTGTGGCCTGTCTTTACTTTTTTGTCCTTCTCGCGGTTCGGCGGGGAAAGACCTATGTATGTATCCGGCCGGACAAGGCTGTGCCGCAGAAGGCAATCGTACTGGGCGTCTGCGCGGTAGGGATTCCGGCGTCCATACAGAATCTTCTGAACGTGACGGGAATGACCGTCCTGAACAATTTTACGTCCGCGTTTGGCTCCAATGCTGTGGCGGCCATGGGCATTGCCCAGAAAATTAATATGGTCCCGCTGTATGTGGCCATGGGGCTGGGGCAGGGCATCATGCCGTTGATCAGCTATAATTATTCCTCGGGGAATGTGCGGCGCATGAAGAAAACAGTGGTCTTTTCTGTCTCCGCCGCAGTGGGATTTCTGACTGTCATTACTGTGGGATATTATACAGGCGCCCGGGGACTCGTGTCGCTGTTCATGGAAAATCAGGAAGTGGCGGCTTATGGGAGCCGTTTCCTGCGTGGCATGTGCCTGGCGCTTCCGTTCCTCTGCGTGGATTTTCTGGCGGTGGGCGTATTCCAGGCCTGCGGGATGGGGAAGGAATCCCTGGCCTTTGCAGTCCTGCGGAAAGTCGTGCTGGAGATTCCGGCTTTGTTTATCCTGAATTATCTCATACCGCTCTACGGCATGGCCTACGCGCAGCTGACGGCGGAGGTGGTACTGGCGGCAGCGGCAGGTGTGATCCTGGTACGGCTTTTCAGGAAGCTGGCCGCAACGGAAAGTTGACAAACTGCATTCCCAGAAAGATAGAAAGCCGCGGTATGATCTGCTAAAATGGATCTATCATTTCAATTCCAAGGAGGACGATCTATGGCACTGGGAGAAAAATTATTTAAACTGAGGAAAGAAAGGGGACTTTCTCAGGAGGCGCTGGCAGAGCGCCTTGGTACGACAAGACAGGCCGTCAGCAAGTGGGAAAATAACCAGGGATTTCCTGAGACGGAGAAACTGCTGCAGCTCTCCAATTTTTTTGGCGTCTCTGTGGATTCCCTGCTGAAAGAAGAGGGCGCGGTCAGCTATGCAGACGGAAGGGGATATTATGTGAGCCGAGAGACGGCGGCCGGATATATTGCAGGACAGAAAAGAGCGGGCCGGTACATCGGGGCCGGGTTTATGGCCTGGGCGCTGGCGGGAATTCCATTTGTCATGTTTGCGGGCCATCCAGTGTGGCGGCTTCTGGGAATGGCAGTATGCATTGTTACAGGCATCGGCGCCTTTGTTATGGCGGTGTGTTCCGAAGAAGCCTCCTTTCATATTTTAAAGGAGGAGCCGCTGATACTTGACCAGGGATATCTGAAAGAACTATCGGCCGAGTATTATAATAAAAAGAGGATCTATACGGCGGTGCTTATTCCCAGCCTTGTCCTGTATATCAGCGGCATTCTTGCAGTTTCCTTTACCATAGGGGGAGGCGTGGCCTGGTCGAAGTACCATTCATTTGTGTTTCTGGGCCTGGCCGCGGGCCTGATGGGATTTTGCTGCTGCGCCGGCGTGCTGGATGCCTATGAACTGCTGGTAAAAAATGAAGAGTACTCTTCCCGGGTCACGTTCCGGATAAAACAGAAAATAAGAGACAGGCTCCGCAGATGATAAACAAAAAAGCAGCTCCCGGACTTACCTGGGAAGCTGCTTAATCTTTTCAAAGCTTTCATCGCTGATCACATGTTCCATGCGGCAGGCGTCTTTTTTGGCAATTTCTTCGTCCACGCCGATGGAGATCAGGAACTGGGACAATACCAGATGCCGTTCATAGATTTTCAGGGCGATGGACAGGCCGGACCCGGTCAGAACCAGGTTACCGTGGTCATCCAGCGTCACGAATCCGTTCTCCCGGAGGCGTTTCATGGCCACGCTGATGCTGGGCTTGCTGTATCCCAGATGATTGGCCACATCAATGGAACGTACATTCCCCAGCTCTCTGGAAAGGACTAATATGGCCTCCAGATAATCCTCCGGCGATTCCTGCATTTTCATAGATGAACCCCCTCTCTGCGTATGCTGTCGCGAGTGCTGCTGTTATTCACAGCCGCCCCGCCCCCATGCGCACTCGTCGCATCTTCGATGCTCCAGTCCCGCTCCTTACGGAGCTAAGACTGCTTATGTGGGCGGGGTGACTGCTTCGCAGTCCTGATTCAGAATGGATGTCAGCAGCTTATATGCGAGCATAACGCCTCTGACATCCATTCTGCACCGGCTGTGAATCGTAACTGTATGTCCAGCATACCACAGGAAATCCCGGAATGCAATTGCAAATGAGGGAGAAACAGGGTACAATGGGCGTATGGCGCGGGCGGTGAGGAGGAGTGCAGTCCGCATACAAAAAGGAGCAGAGGGAGGCTGGCCCCATGAAAGAAGAGGGGAAAAGCGCGCTGGCGCGGGAGGCGCTGCGGCTGACTTTGGGGGAACTGAAAGACCGGTTCCCTGCCCTGGGGGAAGCGCTGACGTTTCCGGAGTGGAAGGAAAGGGCGGGACGCCCTGGGACGGACGGGGTCTGCCTGTACTGGGAGCCGGAGCGGGTGCTGGTGCAGTTCGGACGGGACCCGGAAGGGCTGCGGCGCGCGTATCTGCATCTGATCTATCATGGATTGTACCAGCATCCGTTCCGCAGGGTAGCCGCAGGAAGGCGTCTGTGGAACGCGGCGTGCGACCTGATGACGGAATATCGGATCGACCGGCTTTACCTGGATCATTTCGGGGGAGCAGTTCCGGACGCCAGGAGCCGGATCTACCGGCAGCTTCGGGAGTGCGGAGGATTATTTTCGGGCCGGAGGCTTCTGGACTGGCTGGCCGCCAGGCCGGAGGAAGAATTAGAAGAGCTGGAACGGTTGTTTGGAGGGGATTCTCATGACTGCTGGTTTTCCGTGGAAGAGGAGAACGGCGGGGCGCCAGGACGGGAACAGATACCGGACGCGGCGGATATGGTCCGGCGGACAGAAGCGGTGCACCGCTGGCGCGTTCTGTTCGAGCAGCTTCCGGACAGGGAAGCCCAGCACCGGAGACAGGCGGGCGGAAGCGCAGGAACGGGGGATGTGTCTATTGTGCTGGAAAAAGAGCGGGCGCATGATTTCCGGCAGTTTCTGAAACGCTTCGCCGTGGAGCGGGAGGAAATGTGCCTGGATATGGACTGCTTTGACTATATCCCGTACGATTACAGCCGCCGGATGTATGAACGGCTGGTATTTCTGGAACCTCTGGAATATAAGGATATGAGGAAACTCCAGGAATTCGTCATCGCCATCGATACCTCCGGCTCCTGTTCCGGGGAGATTGTCCGCAGTTTCCTGGAGGAGACCTGGGGCATCCTGAATGAAAAGGAGAATTTCTTTCAGGAGATGGAGATCCATATCCTGCAGTGTGACTGCCTGATTCAGGAGCATGTGCGGATCACCTGCGAAGAAGAATGGAAAGACTATCTGGAGCATATTCAGGTGAAGGGTCATGGTGATACGGATTTCACCCCGGTTTTCCGTCTGGTGGACCGTCTGGTGGAGGAAGGAGACCTGCGGGACCTGAAAGGGCTTTTGTATTTTACGGACGGGGACGGAGTGTATCCCTCCGAAGCGCCTGCATACGATACGGCGTTCGTATTTCTGAATGAAGAACTCAGGAAGGGAAAGGCTCCGGCGTGGGCCCATACCCTCACCCTGGATCGGGAAGTGGAGAGATGGGAATGAACATAGAAGAGGCAAAAGAAGAGATCATTCGCAGTGTGCGGGCGTATACGGCGAAGGACGCCTACGGCGCCCGCCGTATACCGTCCATGAAGCAGCGGCCGCTCCTGCTCATGGGGCCGCCCGGCATCGGGAAGACGGCGGTGATGGAGCAGGCCGCCGCAGCCTGCGGGGTGGGGCTTTTGTCCTACACCATGACGCACCACACCCGGCAGAGCGCGGTGGGTCTTCCCCAGCTTGTGAAGCAGGAGTATGAAGGCAAAGAATATACGGCCACAGAATACACCATGAGCGAGATTATCGGCCAGATCTATACTTATATGAAGAAAACGGGCTTCCAGGAGGGGATCCTGTTTCTGGATGAGATCAACTGTGTGTCGGAGACGCTGGCGCCGGCCATGCTCCAGCTCCTGCAGTATAAGACCTTTGGAAACCATCAGGTTCCCGAGGGCTGGATCATCGCCGCCGCAGGCAATCCGAAGGATTTTAACCGTTCGGTGCGGGAACTGGACATGGCTTCCCTGGACCGGGTCCGCATGATTGAAGTGGAGGCGGATTTTGGCGTCTGGAAAGATTACGCCTGGAAAAAAGGCGTGCATCCCGCGGTGCTGTCCTATCTGGAAACTTATCCGGAGCATTTTTACCGGGTGAACCAGGAGCATGGGAAGCGGGAGTTTGTGACTGCCAGGGGATGGGAAGACCTGTCGGCGGTGCTCACGGAATATGAAAGACAGGAGATGGAGATCGGCCGGGCGTTTATGGACGAGTTTCTGAGATGCCCGGAGATCGCCGGGGATTTCGCTTCCTATTATCTGATGTACCGTTCCACCACCGGGAAGTACCGTATCGCGGAACTGGCAAAGGGAGGTCTTTGCCGGCAGGAGGAACAGGAACTGAGGGCGGCGGTGAAAAACATGCCGTCAGACGCCCGCGGCATCTTTGTGCGCCACCTTCTGGCGGCGGCCGGGGCGCAGATGACGGAATATGGCCGGGAGCGGAGATATCTTCACAGGAAGAAAGAGGTGCTGGAACAGTATCAGGGAAGGAGAGAGGCCGGACTGGACGCCTTTTTCCAGCAGCGCGCCCATGCCCTGGCAGTGAGAAAAGAGAACGGTCTTCTGAAACCCTGGGAGGAAAGCCTGGAACTGACCGTGGATCACAGCCTGAAAGAACTGCTCTATGGGGACGGGGATATCCTGGCTGTGGACCGGGAGACGGAAGCGCTGGAGCAGAAAAGGACAGAGCTTCTGAACCGTCTGGACCGCCTGACGGATTTTGTCAGGGAGGCTTTCGGGGAAGACCTGGAGCTGGCGGAATGGCTGGAAGGGCTTCGAGGTCACGGGGACGCCGGAGCTGTGGGATTTTACAGGCCAGAATATGCCGCGCTTCTGGACCGCAGGAGCCAGGAGGCGGCGCTGAGAGAGAAAATAAGAAAGATGGAGGAACAATATGAAGCTGCTGATTGCATCTGATATTCATGGATCTGCATATTATTGCAGGGAACTGCTGGAAGCGTACAGGAAAGAGGAGGCGGACAAACTGATCCTGCTGGGCGATATCCTGTATCACGGCCCCAGGAACGACCTTCCGGAGGAATATGCGCCCAAGGAAGTGATCGCCATGCTCAATCCGCTGAAGCAGGAGATCCTGTGCGTGAGGGGAAACTGCGACACGGAGGTGGACCAGATGGTGCTGGAGTTCCCGATTCTGTCGGATTACGGCTTCCTGTATGAGAAGGGACGTATGATCTTCCTGACCCACGGCCATGTGTTCCATGAGAACCATCTGCCCATGCTGAACAAGGGGGACATCCTGCTCCACGGCCATACCCACGTGCCGGTGTGCAGGGAGCATGAGGACTATATCTATATGAACCCCGGCTCCGTGTCCATCCCCAAAGAAGGAAGCGCGCACAGCTATATGATCTATGAGGATGGGATATTTACCTGGAAAAGCCTGGACGGAGAAGCTTATATGGAGCATCAGATCTGAAGTCCTGTCGATAATTGTTGAATTTGGCGGTGAAATTTCGTATAATGATTCTATACGATAAAAAGTCTCAAATACGGAGGATCATCGACATGAAAAAACTGACTGTCAGAAAAGACAAAGAGTGCATGGCATGCCTGGCGTGCGTACAGGCCTGTTCCGAAGCGTTCTACAAGGTAATGGATCCGGGAAAAGCCTGCATCCAGATCGTTGAGAAGAACGGGGCGGTAAAGCCGGCTGTCTGCGTACAGTGCGGAAAATGCGCGAAAGCCTGCGAGGCAGGAGCGATCACCCAGAACGCCAAAGGCGTTTACATGATCAATAAGAAACTCTGCACGGGCTGCGGCAAGTGCGTGGAAGTCTGTCCGTTCCATGTGATGGTGAAAGCGGAAGAGTCACCGGTAACCAGCAAATGCATCGCCTGCGGCATCTGTGCGAAAGCCTGTCCCATGGACGTGCTGGAGGTTGTGGAAAAATAAGCCGGATCATCCGGCCAAGAAGGGGCGCCTGTTCGGGCGTCCCTTTTATGTCTTCCGGTCCAGACCGCTCTGAAAATGACTTTTTATTCAGAAATTATGCACAAAAATCGTAAAAACGCTTGCATTACCGGAACTTTGCATTATAATGAAATAGGTTTACTTATAGAAACCTGAGTTCAAAGTGAGGAGAATGATGATTATGAAAAAGAAAGTAGTTAGCATGATGCTGTGTGCAGCTATGACGGCTGCTGTACTGGCAGGCTGCGGAAGCAGCACCCAGACCGCAACGGACGACGCGGCTTCTGCAGGTACGGAAGAAGCTGCCGACGCTGCAGAGGACGCAGCGGCAGAAGAGGAGACCGCAGATGCGGCTGAGGCTGAGACGGAAGAGACCGCAGGCGGCACCCTGGTCATGGGCACCAACGCAGAGTTTCCGCCCTATGAGTTCTATGAGGGACAGGAAGTAGTCGGTATTGATGCGGAGATGGCTGCGGCAGTTGCTGAGAAACTTGGCATGGAACTGAAGATTGAGGATATGGCGTTCGATTCCCTGATTCCGGCGCTGTCTTCCGGTAAGATTGATATCGTGGCGGCAGGCATGACCGTGACCGAGGACCGTCTGGAGTTTGTAAACTTCTCCGATACCTACGCAACCGGTATCCAGGCGATTATCGTTCCGGAAGGAAGCGAGATCGCGTCTGCAGACGACCTGGCAGGCAAGACCATCGGCGTACAGCAGGGAACCACCGGCGATATCTTCGCTACGGATATTGAGGGTGCGACGATTGAGCGTTACGCAAAAGGTATGGAGGCTGTGCAGTCTCTGTCCCAGGGCAAGATCGACGCGGTGATCATCGACAACGAGCCGGCCAACGTGTTCGTATCCGAGGTGGAAGGACTTCAGATTCTGGACGAGGCGTTCGCAGTTGAAGATTACGCAGTCGCTGTTGCAAAGGACAACGAGGAGCTTCTGGATCAGGTCAACGCCGCTCTGGCAGAGCTGAAAGAGGATGGAACGCTCCAGGCCATCGTGGACAAATATATCACGGCTGAATAATCGGCCGCTATACAGGCAGAGGATAAATCATGAGTTTTCAGGAACATTTTTACTTGAACTTTATCAAAGACAACCGCTGGCTTTACATTTGGGACGGACTGAAAGTAACGCTGACGGTGACGCTGTTTGCCACGCTGCTGGGTATCGCCATTGGCTTTGTCATCGCGATCATCCGATCCACCCATGACCGTACGGGCAGATTCAAAGCGCTGAACTTTGTCGCCCAGATCTATCTGACGGTGATCCGTGGAACGCCGGTGGTTGTACAGCTGATGATCATCTATTTCGTCATCTTCGGATCGGTGGATATCAATAAGGTGATCGTGGCGGTGCTGGCGTTCGGCATCAATTCCGGCGCGTATGTTGCGGAGATCTGCCGGGCGGGCATCATGTCCATTGACATCGGGCAGCTGGAGGCAGGGCGCAGCATCGGCTTCAATTACGGACAGACCATGTGGTACATTATTCTGCCGCAGGCGTTCAAAAATATTCTGCCGGCGTTGGGAAATGAGTTTATCGTGCTCCTGAAAGAAACGTCGGTATCCGGATATATCGCGCTCCAGGATCTGACAAAGGGCGGGGATATCATCCGGAGCCGGACTTATGACGCTTTCTTCCCGCTGATTGCTGTGGCCCTGATCTACCTGATCATGGTTATGGCTTTCACCAAGCTGGTGTCTATGCTGGAGAGGAGGCTGAAGCAGAGTGAACGATAGTGTACTGATTCGCGCGGAAGGCGTATGCAAAAGCTTTGACGGAAAAGAAGTACTCAAGGGGATCGATCTGGAGATCCGCAGGGGCGAAGTAGTCGTGATCATCGGGCCGTCCGGTTCCGGTAAGAGTACGTTTTTGCGATGCCTGAATCTGCTGGAAGTTCCCACCGGCGGACACATTTATTTTAAAGACGAGGATATCACCGGGAAGAGGGTGGATATCGACCATCACCGCCAGAAGATGGGGATGGTGTTCCAGCACTTTAACCTCTTCCCCCACATGAATATTCTGAGAAATATGACCATTGGGCCGGAAAAGCTCCTGAAGCTTCCCAGGGAAGAGGCTGAAAAAGAAGCCATGGCGCTTCTGGAACGGGTAGGCCTGGCAGACCGTGCGGATTCTTATCCCAGTCAGCTTTCCGGCGGACAGAAGCAGAGGATTGCCATCGTGCGCGCCCTGTGCATGAAGCCGGAGGTGATGCTGTTCGACGAACCCACGTCCGCCCTGGATCCGGAGATGGTAGGCGAAGTGCTTCAGGTTATGAAAGACCTGGCAAAAGAGCATATGACCATGGTAGTGGTTACGCATGAGATGGGATTTGCCAGAGAGGTGGCAGACCGGGTGGTGTTCCTGGACGATGGAGTCCTGATGGAGCAGAACAGCCCGGAGGAATTCTTCGGCAATCCTAAGAATGACCGTTTGAAGAGCTTCCTTGGAAAAGTTTTGTAGGAACTGAGGTTGAAGCTGCCGTTGTTTTGTGCTAGAATATAGCTGTTTGACACATAGGAGGTGTGAAAATGGGAATTCTGAGAATCGTGCTTACGGTTATCTTTGTATTAGTAAGTATTGCATTGGTGGTGCTGGTGCTGATGCAGGAAGGGAAATCAGCAGGACTGGGTGCGATCGCAGGCGCGGCGGAGACATACTGGGGCAAGAATAAAGGCCGTTCCATGGAAGGGACGCTGGTAAGGCTGACGAAGATTCTTGCGGCGGCGTTCATTGTGCTTGCGGTGATTTTGAATCTGAATTTTTAAAATGACTGGATTTTGGGCACTCTTGTGGTAGGCAAGAGTGCTCGTTTTTTTCTATAAGGAAGTTCTTGGAATTTCTTTATAGGAAAAAAGCCCTCCGGAAAGGCGCCGGAGTATGATAAGGAGGTGACGGGATGACCCGGGAAGAATTGGAACAGAAGAAAAAAACGGTGTACGGCCTGATCTGCAGTGATTTTTATACACCCATGAAGATCAAGGAGCTGGCGGTGTTTCTGCAGGTGCCCAGAGAGCAGCGTCAGGAGCTTCTGGAGGTACTGGACACGCTGATACAGGAAGGGAAGATTCAGATCTCCCGGAAAGGAAAGTACAGCAAATATAAAGAAGAACTTCTGACAGGCGTCTTTACCGCCCATGCCAGGGGCTTCGGCTTTGTAGCCGTGGAAGGGATGGACGGGGATGTGTTCATCCCGGAAGACCAGGTACATGGAGCCATGCACAGGGACACGGTTCAGGTCTCCGTAAAACCGGGGCAGAGCGGAAAACGCCGCGAGGGCTCGGTGGTCCGTATCCTGAAGCGTGGTACAGAGCGTATTGTGGGCCTCTATCAGGAAAGTAAAAATTTTGGCTTTGTGATTCCGGATAATGAGCGGTACACCAGGGATATTTTCGTGGCGAAGGAGGATTCGTCAGGAGCCGTGGACGGCAGCAAGGTGGTGGCGGAGCTGATCTCTTATGGAACGGAGCGGAAGAGCCCGGAAGGGAAGATTGTGGAGATCCTGGGCCATGTGAGCGATCCCGGAACGGATATCCTGTCTATCGTCAAAGGATACGAACTGCCGGTGGAATTTCCTGAAAAGGTGATGCGCCAGGCGGAGCGGGTGCCGGATCGGATCAGCGAGGCGGACCTGCAGGGCCGGATGGATCTGCGGGATGTGCAGATGGTGACCATCGACGGGGAAGACGCCAAGGATTTGGACGACGCGGTCTCGCTGGAGATGGACGGGGAGCATTATATTCTTGGCGTGCATATCGCGGACGTGGCCAATTACGTACAGGAGAACAGCGCGCTGGACCGGGAGGCGCTGGAGCGCGGCACGTCCGTGTATCTGGTGGACCGGGTGATCCCCATGCTGCCCCGCCGCCTGTCCAATGGGATCTGTTCGCTGAACGCCGGCCAGGACCGCCTGGCCCTCTCCTGCATCATGACCATCGACCGGAAGGGAAAGGTGGTGGATCATGTGATCGCGGAGACGGTGATCTGTGTGGATCAGCGGATGACCTACACCAGCGTGAAAAAGATCCTGGAAGAACAGGACGCGGAGGAGACAGCCCGGTACAGGGAGCTGACGCCCCTGTTCCAGAGAATGCAGGAGCTGGCCGCTGTCCTCCGGGCGCGCAGGAGGTCCCGGGGCTCCATCGATTTTGATTTCCCGGAGACGAAAGTGATCCTGGATGAAAAGGGGGAGCCGGCGGAGATCCGTCCTTACGACCGGAATACGGCCACGAAGATCATAGAAGATTTTATGCTGATCGCCAACGAGACGGTGGCGGAGGATTACTTCTGGCAGGGGACGCCGTTCGTGTACCGGACCCACGATAATCCGGACCCGGACCGCATGCGGAAGCTGAGCACGTTTATCAACAATTTCGGATACTCCATCCGTTTTAAGGAGGACGAGGTGCATCCCAAGGAACTGCAGAAGCTTCTGGAGCGTCTGGAGGGGACCCCCGAGGAGATGCTGATCAGCCGTCTGACCCTGCGCTCCATGAAGCAGGCAAAATATACCACGGAGAGCAGCGGACATTTCGGCCTGGCGGCCCGGTATTATTGCCACTTTACCTCCCCCATCCGCAGATATCCGGATCTGCAGATTCACCGGATCATCAAGGACTCCCTGCGGGGACGGATGAATGAGGAGAAGGCGGAGCATTACCGGACGATCCTGGACAGGGTGGCGGCACAGTCCAGCGAGAGGGAGAGACGGGCGGATGAGGCGGAACGGGAGACGATCCGTCTGAAAAAGGCAGAATATATGAGCCGCCATCTGGGAGAAGAATTTGACGGCGTGATTAGCGGCGTAACCGCCTGGGGATTTTATGTGGAACTGCCGAATACCGTCGAAGGGCTGGTGCACGCGGCCTCTTTACAGGGAGATTATTTTGAGTATAATGAAAGTGCATACGAGATGGTTGGACAGCGCACCGGAAAAAGGTAC
Source organism: uncultured Lachnoclostridium sp. (assembly GCA_944381625.1). Taxonomy (GTDB): domain Bacteria; phylum Bacillota; class Clostridia; order Lachnospirales; family Lachnospiraceae; genus Hominiventricola. The sequence continues at coordinate 19,858 of CALWLW010000011.1, read as the reverse complement.
CGCCTGGGACAGGGGGTGCGGGTGCAGGTGGTAAGGGCGGACAGGGCGACCCGGACCGTGGACTTCCAACTGGCGGAAAATCAGGAAGAGTGAGGGATTCATGGGGAAAGATAGTATTAAACTGATCGCAAACAACAAAAAGGCATATCACGATTATTTCATAGAGGATACTTACGAGGCGGGCGTGTCCCTCCACGGGACGGAGGTGAAATCCCTCCGCATGGGCAAGTGCAGCATCAAAGAGTCCTTTGTCCGTATAGAGAAGGGCGAAGTCATGGTCTACGGCATGCACATCAGCCCTTATGAAAAGGGAAATATTTTCAACCGGGACCCGCTGCGTCCCAAGAAACTCCTGCTGCACCGGTATGAGATCAACAAGATCGCCGGCAAGATCGCGGAGAAAGGCTATACGCTGGTACCGCTGAGGGTTTATTTCAAAGGAAGCCTGGTAAAAGTGGAGATCGGCCTGGCGCGGGGCAAAAAGCTCTACGACAAACGGCAGGACATTGCCAAGAAGGATATGCGCCGGGAGGCGGAAAAAGAATTCAAGGTGCGCAATCTGTACTGATTGCGCGCCCGTTTTTTATTACAGGATGAGTATTTGCTGGTATGCATCCATTGCCTGCCAGTATTCTTTCGGAGATACTTTCTCTCCGTTCAGTTCATATTCAGTCACGGTCTCGGCTTCCCATATGCTGTCCTGGGTGAACGGCGTGCCGTCGGGAGAAAACATCTGCTCCACGTGCTCCGCCAGATACTCTTCGCTGTAGCTGCTCCTGGCCTGATATACAGACCAGAAACTCATGTGCATCTCAGGGATGTTTTCCTGAAATCCATATATGTCTCCATAACTGGAGAAGCCGCCGATGCCTCCCGCCGTTCCCCAAATGCCAATCATCATCTTCTCATTCTCCCGGTTCCACTGCAAGGCAACCCGACTTCCCCCGGCAGGAACACCGCAATTATATCCGCTCAGGAGTTTTGTGAGACGGCCGTTTTGGATACAGTAAAAAGCGCTTTTGGACGAAGTGTCGCTATACAAGGGACATTCGTAGCAATAGAGAACTGGCGCTCCCATTCCGTCCACAGAAAACAGTTTGAAAATTTTGTAGTAGTTATCCTCTTCTCGCATGTGAAACGCCTGTTCCTGATATGTAGTTCCATCCATGTCCTGGACCGTTGCCGGATTTCCTTCCGCCAGCTGCCAGTACAGTTCCCTGCGCGGGGTGATATGGTTCGTGCAGAGTAGATCCACGCTGTCTATCTCCTGGTAAGAGTAATCATCGGGAAGGGAAATATCTGGATCCGGGGATGTTTCCGGCCGTTCGCCATACATCTGGGAGTACTGGGCGTATGTGATTTTTTCACCGTCGGATGTGTAGTAATCGCATTCGCCGTTGCTTTTCTGACCGATAAACTCCAAACCAGTCTCGAAAATATAGAGGTATTCTGCGGGGATGATCAGATTTCCGGCCTTGTCGATGACGCCGGTCTTTTCTCCCAGACGCACCGTGGCCAGGCCGTTTTCAAAATGTCCTGCGTCGTCATACACCGGCTCCAGCGCCACGTTCCCGGACTGGTCGATATAACCGTATTTTCCGTTCACGCTGAAATATGCGAGGCCGTCATGGAAGGAACTTACGCTGTCGCAGTCCAGATAGAATACGGGTACGCCTTCCCGATTCATAAAGCCGTACCCGTCCTGGGTACAGAAATACGCCAGCCCATCGGAAAAAGGCGCGGCGTCCAGATAACGGAAGGGGATCACCTCTTCCCCGTCCGCGTTTATGAAGCCGTAGTATCCGTCTTTTTTCACACAGCCCATTCCCTCAGAGAAAGGATAGGCAAAGTCATACTGCGGCCTGGCAATCCATCTCCCATCCGCGTCCGTATAGCCAAAAGCGTCCTCGTCTTTTACACAGAAAATATCTTCCGAACAGATAATATAAGGGGAACAAAATTCTTCGCCGCTTTGAAGGTCGGGAAGAATGGGATAGGGGGACTGCCTTGGTTCGTCGGTACTGGCATAATATGCCGTGAAGTATGCGATCCGGGCGATGTCCGGTTCCAGCGTCTCCGGGTCAAGGTTTTCCGCATCAGACGCCGCCGGGGCGGGAGTCTCGCTTTCCTGCGTATCAGCGACCGCCGGGGCATTCGTCACCGTTTCTTCCTGCGCGGCGCATCCCCAGCATAACAGCGCGCAGAAGAGAGCTGCGGCGGCGCGGCCTGGGCAAAGGTTATGATGAAAGCTGTTTTTGAACGCAGACATGGGCAGTCCCTCCTTCTTTTTCTACAGAATAGGGAAATTTTCAGTATTATATCGGTCTAATTAAGCAGATTTTTCAGGTATATAAAGAAGTTTTCCGCAACTGGCCTCATCTTTGAAGCCAGTTCATCCCGTTTTGTTGTATCTGTGTCAAAGTCAAACAAAATCTCATGGTCAATCTCTACAATTTGACATTTTTCTTCATCCGGCATATTTTTTAAATCCATACAACGGATAAAATACATATCATTATCCCAGCCAAAAGGCAGGTAACCGTTTCTTACCAGGATGGGATTCCACGCATGTAAAAAGCCTGAAAATTTGTTCTCTATCGGATTCCGCCCAACTTCTCCGCCAAAATAGTGGAAATAGGTCGTGAGGAAGATTTTCAATACTTGTGGGAGCGCCACACCGATTTGCCTCTCCAATGCTGCAATTTCTTCATCACTTACTTGCGCAGGCACTAATCGCCATGTTACCCATTTACTCTTATCCGGAACAGCACCTTCCGCCCACATTGGCTCATTCTCTTTTTCAGCAGGTATCTTTACAAGAACCTCGGCTTCATTTTTTTCCTTTTCATAGAGGGATTCAAAAAAACTTTTAATAAATGTTTTTGTTTCTTCTGCATTCATATATGATCTCCTTTACAGATACCAATTTGTTGAGAACCCACATTATGTAAAATATTGAGTTGATTTTATCATTGATATCGCAAAGAAGCAATGAAAAATTCTCTTTCCCCATCCGTTCCGCCTGTCCGGTTTTGTCCTTTTTTCCTGTCCGTTCCACGCCGCGTTGAAAAAATTGCGTCAATATTTAAAAAAGCATTTGACAAAATGTTGTATGATGAATCTGCAAACACTCCTTGACATTTTCCTCTCTGCCGTGTACTATAATTCAAACAGCAGAATTATCTTTGGCACACCAGACTTTACTCGTTTTCGGGCTTGTAAAGGTTTCGACGGGGGTTTTGAAGTTGTGGCAGCCATCCGAAGGCACCGCGTAAGGTGCAAACCTAAATATAAACGCTGAAGATAATTTAGCAATCGCTGCCTAATGGCAGCTGTCTGACACAGAGCACCTGCACTTTGTGACCCAGGCATCGACGATGCAGGAAACGACATATGTTAAGCTTTGCGCATATGGGCGTATGATGAAGCTACCAGAGCCGTAAGCCTGCCGGTTGGCGTGCGGCCGAGGGAATTCCAGATAAGCGGCTGTGATGGGAGATACTGCAATGGATGGGCTTTCGGACGCGGGTTCGATTCCCGCCAGGTCCATAGAAAAGCGCCGATAATAAGGCGCTTTTTTGCTGTCAGGGGCGGATAATTATAGCCAGAGAGTGAGAAGAAAGAAAACAATGCGGCAAATATTTTCAGATACAAGAATGAGAAAGCAAATCCTAACGAAGGGTTCTGTTATTTTAGCTTTTTTATGATAGGGATTTGGGGAATACTCATTGCAGTCAACGTAGTGATGTTTCTTTTGGGCGTGAACTATGCATTCACACCGAGAACCTCTTTTTCATAGACGAGGCATTGCTGTTCGTCCAATGGGAAATTGCAGCATCGTTCCGCTAAATTTCCCCATGCTTTCCCCTGGGTGATGGTTGCATATAGCTTTGTTGCCTGTCTTAAACTTGATAATGAAAGGACTGAGCTTTGCAGCCCAGCCCTCGCTTTTTTGGCTCCCACTTATTGGTAGGGTACACCGCTTTTGGAGCAATCCTGCTCTGTGATATTATTATACTTTCGACGGAGTTTTATGTCAACGATTTTTTGCGATTGACAAATGGCACGTGGGGAGATGGTTTCACATGACGTTATTAACTGGGATTAAAAACCAGACAGAAATGCATCGGAGATCATCCGGTGCTTTTTTATGTAAAACAGAGAAACCGTTTAAAAAATAATTTTTCTGCAACTATTTACCCGCCGGATGAATCTATATAATAGAAAGACAGATAGAAAGGAGCGGGCATGGAAAAGGATTTATATGAGATTCTTGTGGAATATATCCTGGATGACCAGAACCGGTTTTACCGGTTGGCATACAGTTATGTCCAGAATAAAGACGACGCGCTGGATATCGTACAGAACGCCATATGCAAAGCCCTGGAGCGGTATGAAACGCTGCGGGACGCGGGAGCGGTCCGGGCATGGTTCTACCGGATACTGGTGAACGAAAGTCTGATGATGCTGAAAAAGAAAAAAGAATCCCCTCTGCCGGACGACGGGGCCGCGTTGGAAATTCCCTATCATGAGCGGGGATATGACATCCAGGAGGATCTGTATGAACAGATCAACCAGTTGAATGAAGAGGTACAGACAGTAATTAAACTGAGATTTTACGAGGAACTGACCCTTCCGGAGATCGCGGAGGCCACCGGCACGAACCTGAACACGGTGAAAGCCCGGCTGTACCGGGGCCTGAAGACGCTCAGACAGAATATAGAGGAGGTAGACGCATGACGCAGTTAGCAGACGCAAAAATGAAGTATGACAGGATTCCCATTCCGGAAGAGCTTTCGGAAGTGGTGCAGACGGCCGTGGATTATTCGGAAGAACGCAGGAGAAAACAAAAAAAGAGAAAAAAGATTTTGCTGATTAAAAAGTCCCTGGCCGCGGCCGCGGCCGTGGCGGTGGTCTTTACAGTGGGGCTGAATACCAGCACCGTTTTCGCGGAAAGTATGAGTTCCCTCCCCGTGATCGGGACGATTGCGAAAGTCCTGACGTTTCGTGCCTATGAGACGACCACAGAAGATTTGTCGATCTCGGTGGAGATTCCCGGCGTGGAGTTGATCGGAGAAGAGAGCGGCCTGGCGGACGCGCTGAACGAGGAGATCCATGCACGGTGTGAAGAATACGCTCAGGAGGCCGTGAAGAGGGCGGAGGAATACAGAGAAGCGTTTATGGCCACCGGCGGAACCGAGGAAGAGTGGAAAGCCCACAATATTCAGATCAAAGTATGGTACGAGATCAAGGCTCAGACAGAACAGTATCTGTCCTTCGCGGTTATGGGAGCAGAAAACTGGGTGTCGGCCTATAACGAGACACGGTATTATAATCTGGATCTGGCGTCCGGAAAAGAGGCGACGCTGGAAGATTTGCTGGGCAGCGACTATATCCGTATGGTGAATGAAAGCGTGGAGAGGCAGATTCGGGAGCGTTCCGAGAACGGGGAAGGAGTCTTCTTCTCCCCAGAGGAAGGCGGATTCGCGGGGATTTCCCAGGATGTAAAATTCTATATCAATGAAGCGGGTAATCCGGTGGTTGTATTTGAACAGTATGAGATCGCCCCGGGATCGGAAGGGATGCCGGAGTTTGAAATCATAAATGAATCATAACAGGAGGATACAGAAAATGAAAAAGATGAGATTGATTGCGGCAGGACTTTTGGCAGCCATATGCCTGACGGCATGCGGAGGTCAGGGAAATACGGAAGAAACTCCGGCGGCACAGGAAGAGACGGCGGCGCCGGAGGAAACTCAGGAAACGGAGGCTCAGCCGGAGGACATGACAGAGGAAACGCCGGCGGAGGAGACAGCTCCGGGCGGCCTGGACAATTTTGATGTGGACCCGGAAGAAGCGGCGGCATTCGCGGAAGAGATCAAGGCTGCGGTGAGCGCCCAGGATCTGGAGGCGCTGGCGGACCTGACGGCGTTCCCGGTATATGTGGGCGTCACAGAAGAAGGCGTTGTGGAGACCAGGGAAGATTTCCTGGAACTGGGGGCGGATACCGTGATCACGCCTGAACTTATGGAAGCGGTGGAAGGCGCTGACACGGACGGCCTCTCCGCCAGCATGGCGGGCTTCACGCTGATGACGGACGGAGTGAAGGGTAGCATCACCTTTGGCGTGACGAAGGACGGCCTGGCCATCACCGGCATCAATTATTGATCCTGACAGGGCGCGGAAGCGCCCTTTCCGGCTGATATGCCCATATGGATGCAGGATGCGGGGCAGGCGTCCGCGCAGGCTCCGCACCGGATGCATTCCGGGGAGACGGAGATCTCTTCGGGCTCAAGGTCCAGGGGGCAGGCCTTCTTACAGGCCATGCAGAAGGTACACTGCTCCCGTTCCCAGCGTACCTGTACCAGGCTGAAACGGTTGAACCATCCGTAAACCGCTCCCAGAGGGCAGAGATACTGGCAGAAAGGACGGTATATTTTCACGGACAGAAGCAGAATGGCCAGCAAAAGCCCCAGCTTCCAGAAAAACAGCAGTCCGGCCTGGCTGCGCAGCAGGGCGTTGGAGCCCAGCAGGGGCAGGGCGCCGAAAAAGGTGCCGGAGGGACAGAGATATTTACAAAAAGCAGGCGTTTTGGCAAAATTTCCCCCCAGCAGGAACAGGGAGCCGGCGCCTGCCAGAAGAATCAGGACGGCGTACTTTCCATATTTCAGGATATGATGGAGAGGAAGCCGTTTTTTCTTGCGGAAAAGAGGAATTTTATGCAGCAGGTCCTGCAAAAGTCCGAAAGGACAGAGCCAGCCGCACACAAACCGTCCCAGCAGGCTTCCGAACAGGAAGAAAAATCCCAGCACGGCAAAAGGCACCTGGAACCCCCGGCGGTTGAGAAGGGCCTGGAGCGCGCCCATGGGGCAGGAGGCCAGTGCGCCTGGGCAGGAATAGCAGTTCAGTCCGGGTACGCAGACATATTTCAGGTTTCCCTGGTAGATCTTTCCATTCAGGAATCCGTACGCGTACCCGTTTGTGATGATGGTATAAATGATTTGTACAATCAGTCTGATTCGTTTCATGGCTTCACCCGATTCCGATGCATTCCAGGCAGATCATAACAGCCTTTTGAAAGATAACGGTAAATTCCCCCCGCACGGCTCCCATGCTCAGGAACAGAACGCCGGCCAGAACGCCCGCGGTCCATCCGGGGATGGGGAGGCGGCTTTTGGCGCTGTCTGTTTTGTCATTATTCTTCCAGGTATGCATCGATGACCTCCTTCCATGCGTCTTTCTCCCTGGCGCCGATGACAGTGTCCAGGATCTGACCGTCCGAATCCACAAAAAATGTGGTGGGCACGGCGGTGACGTCCGTCAGCATGGATGTGTACAGGGACTCATTCAGAAGCAGATGGGTATAGTCGGCTCCGGTTTCTTCAATAAGGGAGAGGGCTGTGTCCAGGGCGGCTTCGTCGCCCTCCAGGACGTCGCTGACGATGCCGATGATCTGAAAATCTTCTGAAGAGTATTCGGAAGCAAGTTCGCCCAGATAGGGCATCTCCACCAGGCACGGGTTGCAGTACGTGGCCCACACATTGACCATAGTCAGGCGGGAATCTGCAAAGATGTCAGAGGACACCGTCTCGCCGTCCGTATTCACCGCCTCAAAACTGACGGGAGGTGTGAAGGGCGTAAGTTCCCCGGAGGCTTCGGCTTCCTGCGAGGGGGAGACGGTTTCGGGCCTGGCGCTTTCCTGGGTGCCGGAGCCGCATGCGGAGGCCAGGCAGGCCAGGATAGACGCCGCGGCCAGGGACATAATCATGGTTTTTCGTTTTTTCATAAGGTTCTCCTTGTTTTTTCCAAGATAATATAGGAAAATAATATAAGAAAACGAAAAGGTTTTCAAGTATTATCAGACAGGAAAGGGGTACGTAAGATGGATAAGCTGAAAGTGCTGGTAGTAGACGATGAAAGCCGTATGCGTAAGCTGGTAAAAGATTTCCTGGCCAAACAGAATTTTGAGGTCCTGGAAGCCGGGGACGGCGAGGAAGCGCTGGAAATCTTTTTTAAAGAGAAGGATATTGCACTGGTCCTGCTGGATGTGATGATGCCGAAGCTGGATGGCTGGCAGGTGTGCAGGGAGATCAGGAACTACTCCAGGGTTCCCATTATTATGCTGACCGCCAAAGGGGATGAGAGGGACGAACTGCAGGGCTTCGACCTGGGTGTGGACGAATATATCACAAAACCGTTCAGCCCCAAGATCCTGGTGGCGCGGGTGGAAGCGATCCTGCGCAGATCCAACCGCCTGATGAGCGAGGACGTTCTTTCAGTGGGCGGCATCGAACTGGACAAATCGGCCCACCAGGTGACTATCGGAGGGCAGAGTGTGGAACTGAGCTATAAAGAATTTGAGCTTCTGGCCTATTTTATGGAGAACCAGGGGATCGCGCTGTCCAGGGAAAAGATCCTGAACAACGTGTGGAACTATGATTATTTCGGAGACGCCAGGACCATCGACACCCATGTGAAGAAACTGCGCAGCAAGCTGGGCGAAAAAGGTGAGATGATCAAGACGATCTGGGGCATGGGATACAAATTTGAACCGTAACGGCTCCAGGGAACAGGAGGACGGATACGCTGTGGGATGGATCAGAGGCGTGTGTATTGACAGGCAGAGGAAGACCCGCGCGGAGCGGGTTCATGTGTGTATGGCTGTGGGGCAGGGACTGGAAGGAGATGTGCATTGCGGGCGCGGTGAGCGTCAGGTGAGCCTGCTCCCTGCAGAACAGACGGCGGCATGGTTCCGGGGTCGGCAGGAGGAGATCCGCTTTGGCTGGTTCGGAGAAAACCTGACGGTGGAGGGGCTGGACTGGGGCAGCATGCGGGAAGGACGCAGGCTCAGAAGCGGGGACGTCCTTCTGGAGATTGTGAAAGTGGGAGCGGGCGGACCGGCTTCAGACGCGTACCAGGGGGAGAAGGTGTGCGCTCCCATGGAAAAATGGTTTGTGTTCTGCAGGATTCTCACGCCCGGTATACTCAGGGAGGATACGCAGATCGACTGGGAAACGACGGAGGAATGAACAATGGAGACAATATCGGTGGAACAGGCGGAAGCGCTGGTTCTGGAATGGACGAAAGAGATACAGGAGGTGGAACAGGTCGGGGTGGAGGAGGCCCTGGGGAGGATTCTGGCGGAGGACATGACCGCGTCCTTTGACAATCCACCCTTTGATCGGTCGCCCATAGACGGCTACGCGTGCCGGAGCGAAGATGTGGCGGAGGCTTCGGAGGAGCATCCCGTCCGCCTGAAGGTGGTGGAGGAGGTCTGCGCCGGGTCCTATACCCAAAGAGAGGTCCGCAAAGGGGAAGCGGTCCGCATTATGACCGGAGCGCCTGTGCCTGAGGGATGCGACTGCTGTGTGCGTCAGGAGGATACGGATTACGGAGAAGATGTGGTCCGTATCTACCGTCCGGAGAAGGAGTGGGGGAACTACTGCTTCAAAGGCGAGGATTTTAAGGCGGGCAGTACGCTGATAAAAAAAGGAAGCCGGATCGGATTTGTGGAGATGGGCGTGCTGGCGGGCATGGGACGGGGGACTGTTCCTGTTTTTCGCCTGCCCAGAGTGGCGGTTCTGACCACCGGAGACGAGGTGGTGGGGCCGGGACAGCCCCTGGCCCCGGGAAAGATCTATGACAGCAACCGGATGCTTCTGACGGGCCGGCTGATGGAGATGGACGTGCGCCCGTTTCTGGTCCGGTGGGTGGAGGATTGCCCGGAAGCCATGGCCGCGGCGCTCACCCAGGCGGCGGAGCAGGCAGATCTGATCCTGACCACAGGGGCTGTCTCCGTGGGGAAAAAAGATATCATGCACGAGGCCCTGAAGCTGGCGGGGGCGCAGAGGATCTTCTGGAAGATAAAAGTGAAGCCGGGGATGCCCACGCTGTTTTCTGTGTACCGGAACGTGCCGGTGCTGAGCCTGTCAGGGAATCCTTTCGGAGTGGCGGCGATGGCGGAGCTTCTGGTGCGTCCCGCTGTCCAAAAATTAAAGAGAGACGAGTCTCTCCGTCTGGTGCGGGTCAAAGGGGTGATGGCGGATACCTTCTCCAAGCCCAGCAGAGGACGCAGACTGATCCGGGCTTACTGGGAGGACGGCGTATTTCATCTTCCCAAAGGGCTTCATGCCAACGGAGTGCTGGCGTCCATGGTGGGCTGCAACTGCCTGATCGATTTAAAACCGGGAGACCCGGAACTGAAAGCGGGAGCGCCGGCGGAAGCGATTCTTCTGTAGCAGGAGGGACCAAAGATGAACGAGGAACGAAAACCATGTGTTCTGGTGGTCAGCGGCGTGAAGAATTCCGGAAAGACCACGCTGATCACCCGGGTCCTGCCCTTTCTGACAGAGCGGGGCGTGCGGACGGCGGTGATTAAACACGATGGCCATGATTTCCAGGCGGATGTGCCGGGGACGGACAGCTGCCGTCATTTCCAGGCGGGGGCATACGGCACGGCCGTTTTTTCGGATAAGAAATATATGGTGGTGAAAAGACAGGAAGGAACGGTGCCGGAAGCCCTGATGGGGCAGTTCCCGGAAGCGGACCTGATCCTGCTGGAAGGGTTGAAGGATTCTGCCTATCCGAAGATCGAGGTGGTGCGCCGGGGTAATTCCGACCGGATGGTCTGCCGGAAAGCGGTGGCGGCGGTTGTTTCTGACCTGCCGCGGGACGAGATAGAAGGAGCCGGGGAAAGTCTTCGGCTCCTGGATCTGAACGACCCGAAGGGAGTCGCGGATTTTATACTGAAATATATGAAAACAGAGACAAAGAGGCCGGATGCTTAAAAAGCATCCGGCTGATGGGGAAGCGTCCCGGCAAACAGTTTCATGCGGTCGCTGCGCGCCGCGCACACAAGGGTCAGCCCATACTGTTCAGCCAGGGCGGCCGCTTCACAGGTGGGGGACGCCTTGCTGACGAAGACGGGAATGCCTGCCCGGATGGCTTTCCAGACCATATCTTTGGGCGCGCGTCCGCTGGAATAGAGGATGCACCCGGTCAGGGAGATGTTCTGGCGCAGGGCGAACCCCACCGCTTTATCGATGGCGTTGTGGCGGCCAATGTCCTCACATGTGAAGAGCAGCCGGCCATCCTGCGCCAGGAAACAACTGTGGGTGGCGAAGGTCTGTCGGTGCAGGGGCATGCCTTCCGAAAGGCGGTCGGCCAGGGCGAAGATCTGCTCCGGCGTCCACGGAATGGGCTTTAGAGCCGGAGGATTGGCGCTGTCCCCCTGGGAACGGCGTGTCAGGCGCACCCGGACCGTATGGCCGTCTTTGGCGACGCGCAGTTCTTCCACGTCTTCCGGGGAAGCGATGACGCCTTCGGTCAGAAGCCGCCCCAGCGCCAGTTCCGGCAGATACTGTGGGATACAGGCGGTTCGGAACGAGGCCCCGCCTTCTATTAGGATACTGACGGAATGCTCATGGAGCACCGGTTCAGAGCGCTCTTCGCAGGCTCCGTCCCGGGCGATATGAGTATATTTTTTTATTTCAGTGGGGAAAAATGTTTTATTCGGTTCCTGAATATACATGATACGGCCTCCTTTTGCACTATTATAGCCGCCGTGCGGCGTCGTTGTCAATTTGGGGGGGATGAAGGAGGATATTGGGAATGAAATATTCGATGATCATACTGGCGGGAGGCAGAAGCAGCCGGATGGGAAGAGATAAATCAGAGCTGATGCTGGGGGAGGATACCTTCCTGGAGGCTCAGATCCGGAAAGGGCGGATGCTGGGGATACAGGACATCCTGGTCTCCGGGTACCGGGGGCAGCGGTGTCCGGCGCCAGTAGTCAGGGACCGGCTGGAGGGGAAGGGGCCTTTGGGCGGGCTGGAAAGCTGTCTTCGGAGGATTGCCCATGAAAAAGCTCTGGTGCTGGGGGTGGATACGCCGCTGGTTCCGGCAGGCGAACTGGAAAAGCTTCTCCGGGAGGCGGAGGAAAACGGAAAAGAAATCACCATACTGTCCCATGGTGGAAAAGAGGAACCGCTGATCGGCGTATATGGCAGGAGACTGGCGGACGCCATGGCGGAGGAGGTGGAACGGCGGAAGGGCTCTGTGTTCGCGTTTATCCGCAGGATGGGATACGGCGTCTATGAAAGCGGCGGCGGGGAGGAGTGGTTCTTTAATATCAATCGGCCGGAAGATTATGCTCATATTTTGGAGAGGCATTTATTATCCAAATAAAGAATAATTAAGGAAATGAATATTGATTGTTTTATACAAAAAAAACATTTATAATATCCATATATGGGATAAAACATACAAATCAGAAGAAGGAGGTAGAAGGTATGCTGGATCAATCCTATTATGCCAAAGCAGACGAGATTATTGACCAGTACGGCGGAGAGCCGTCGGCGCTGATCCCGATCATGCAGGCAATACAAGGGGAATATCGTTATCTTCCAGGGGAACTGCTCACGTATGTGGCAGGGAAGATCGGGGTCACCGAGGCAAAAGCCTGCAGCGTAGCCACGTTTTACGAGAATTTCTCTTTTGACCCGAAGGGGAAATATGTGATCAAGGTATGTGACGGGACCGCCTGTCACGTGCGGAAATCCATGCCGGTGCTGGAGGCTCTGTATGAGAAGCTGGGGCTGAGCAAGGAGAAGAAGACCACGGACGATATGATGTTCACCGTGGAGACGGTCTCCTGCCTGGGAGCCTGCGGGCTGGCCCCGACCCTGATGGTGAACGAGGAAGTCCATCCGCGGATGACGCCGGAGAAAGCCAGAGAGCTGATCGACCAGCTGAGAGGAGGTGCCGGAGCATGATTCAGGACAGAACTACGCTGGTACAGGCCAGAGAAGAAGCAAAAAAGACGCTGGATTCCTACGACTGCAGGATTCTGGTCTGTTCAGGGACCGGCTGTATCGCCACCGGTTCGGAAAAGATCTATGAAAAATTCCTGGAGATCGCCGGGGACGTGCCGGGCGTGACACTGGAATTCGCGCCTCACGATGAAAAAGCCCATCTGGGCGTGAAAAAGACCGGGTGCCAGGGCATCTGCGAGCTGGGGCCGCTGGTGCGGATTCAGAAAGGTGCGGAGACGGTTCAGTATACAAAGGTACAGATCGACGACTGCCAGGAGATTTTTGAGAAAAGCGTCCTGGGCAGCGAGATTGTGGAGCGCCTTCTGTATCAGAAGGGCGGACTGCACTGCAAGAGGCCGGAGGATATTCCGTTCATCGCCAAGCAGACCAGGATCGTCCTGAAAAACTGTGGAAAATACGACGCGGAATCCCTGGAAGAGTACCTTGCCAGCGGCGGGTTCCAGGCACTGGAGAAGGCCATGTTCGAGATGGACCCGGATCAGGTCATCGCAGAGGTGGATAAATCCGGACTGCGCGGAAGAGGCGGCGGCGGATTCCCGGCCGGAAAGAAATGGGTCCAGGTGGCGCGGCAGAAGGAGACCACCCGCTATGTGGTCTGCAACGGTGACGAAGGAGATCCTGGCGCGTTCATGGACGGCTCCGTCATGGAGGGCGATCCCTACCGGATGATCGAGGGTATGATCCTGGCCGCTTACGCGGTGCGTGCCCAGAACGGCTATATCTATGTACGTGCGGAGTATCCCAACTCTGTGGCCCGTCTGCGCCATGCAATCGCCATCCTGGAGGAACAGGGAATGCTGGGCGACCATATCCTGGGGACTGATTTCAGTTTCCATTTACATATTAACAAAGGGGCGGGAGCGTTTGTCTGCGGCGAGGGCAGCGCGCTGACGGCATCCATCGAGGGCAGCCGCGGTATGCCCAGAGTGAAGCCGCCGCGTACGGTGGAACAGGGGCTGTGGGCGAAGCCTACGGTGCTGAACAATGTGGAGACGTACGCCAATGTGCCGGAGATTATTCTGAAAGGCGCGGACTGGTTCCGTACCATCGGCACGGAGGGTTCGCCGGGAACGAAGACCTTCTCCCTCACCGGAAGCATCGAGAATACCGGTCTTATAGAAGTGCCCATGGGGACCACCTTAAGAGAGATTATCTTCGATATCGGCGGCGGCCTGAAATCGGGAGCCGCGTTTAAAGCAGTACAGATCGGAGGCCCTTCGGGCGGATGTCTGACCAGTAAACATCTGGATGTACCCCTGGATTTTGATTCCGTGAAAAAGTACGGGGCTATCGTGGGCTCCGGCGGACTGGTGGTCATGGACGAGAACACCTGTATGGTGGAAGTGGCCCGTTTCTTCATGAGTTTTACCCAGCGGGAATCCTGCGGGAAATGCGGCCCGTGCCGTATCGGTACCAAACGGATGCTGGAGATTCTGGAAAAGATTGTGGACGGCAAAGGAGAGCCGGAGGATCTTGACAAGCTGGAGCATCTGGCTCATTTTGTCAAAGACCGCTCTCTGTGCGGATTGGGCAAGAGCGCCCCGCTGCCGGTACTCAGCACCATTCAGAACTTCCGGGAAGAATATATGGAACATATCGTGGATAAATCCTGCGCGGCCCATGTGTGCAAGGCTATGCGGGTATATGCCATCGATCCGGAAAAATGTAAGGGCTGTACGAAATGCGCGAGAAACTGTCCGGCGGGCGCGATCAGCGGAAACCGGAAGGAGCCCCATGAGATCGACGCCGCCAAATGTATCAAATGCGGCGCATGTATGGATAACTGCGCGTTCGGTGCTGTGTATGTGAAGTAGAGGAGGAGAGATATGATTCATTTGACCATAGACGGCATTCCTGTCCAGGTGGAAGAGGGAACGACGATCCTGCAGGCCGCAAGACAGATCGGGGTGGAGATACCCACTCTGTGTTATCTGGAAGACGTTCTGCCGGACGGGTCCTGCAGACTCTGCGTGGTGGAAGTGACCAACAAAGGAAGAACCAAATTCGACACGGCCTGTACCCTGCGCTGTTCAGAAGGGGACGAGGTGCAGACGATGTCGGAGAAGGTTGTGACGTATCGGAAAGATACGCTGGATCTGCTGCTTTCCGATCATCGGATTCACTGCTTCTCCTGCGAATCCAACGGAAACTGCAAGCTTCAGGATTACTGTTTTGAATATGGAGTGGAAAAGACCAGCTATCCGGGCGAGATGAAGGATATGCCGGTGGACGACAGCAATAAATTCTTTACTTATGACCCCAGCCTGTGTATTCTCTGCCACAGATGCGTGAATACCTGTAAGGAGATCGTGGGACGAGGGGCCATCGACACTATGAACAGGGGCTTTGAGTCCGTGATCGGCGCCCATTACAAAAACCGGTGGGATCAGGGCATCTGCGAATCCTGCGGCAACTGTGTGCAGGCATGTCCCACCGGAGCGCTGTCCATGAAGCGGCGGAAGAAATACCGCCCGTGGCAGGTGGAGAAAAAAGTCCTGACCACCTGTCCCCACTGCGGAACCGGCTGCCAGTTTTACCTGGTGGTGAAGGACGGAAAGATTGTGGATACGGAAGCTTACGACGGAGCTCCCAACAAGGGGCTGCTCTGCGTCAAGGGCAGGAGCGGAAGCTTTGACTTCGTGAACTCTCCGGACCGTCTGAAATATCCGCTGATCAAGAATAAAGAGACCGGAGAATTTGAGCGGGCTACCTGGGACGAGGCACTGGATCTTGTGGCTTCCAAATTCATGGAGATCAAGAAACAATACGGTCCGGAATCTCTGGCGGGCTTTGCATGCTCCCGTTCTCCCAACGAGGACATCTACATGGTGCAGAAGATGGTCCGCACCTGCTTCGGAACCAACAGCACGGACAACTGTGCGCGAGTGTGCCACTCCGCATCTGTGGCGGGCCTGGCCATGACGCTGGGATCCGGGGCCATGACCAACCCCATAGAGGATATCACCCGCAATCCGGATCTGATCTTCCTGATCGGCTCCAACCCGGAGGAAGCGCATCCGGTGATCGGTATGCAGATCCGTCAGGCTGTCAACCGGGGCTGTAAACTGATCGTGGCGGACCCGCGGGATATCGGCCTGTCCAAGCGCGCGGATATTCATCTGAAGCTGAAACCGGGCACCAACGTGGCCTTCGCCAACGGCATTATGCATGTAATCATCGAAGAAGGACTGCAGGATGAGCAGTTTATCAAAGAACGTACGGAAGGATATGAGAAGATCCGGGAAATCGTGAAGGAATACACGCCGGAACGTGTGGCCGAGATCTGCCATATCGATCCGGACGATCTGCGCCGCGCGGCAATCATGTACGCCAAAGCAGAAAAGGCCCCGATCATCTATTGTCTGGGCGTGACGGAGCACTCCACCGGTACGGAGGGCGTGATGTCCATGTCCAATATGGCTCTGCTGGTGGGTAAACTGGGACGTTCTGGATGCGGCGTCAACCCCCTGCGCGGACAGAACAACGTACAGGGTGCCTGCGATATGGGTGCGACACCCACAGATTTCCCGGGCTATCAGAAGATCGCCGCGCCGGGTGTTGTGGAGAAATTCGAGAAAGCCTGGGGCGTGCCCCTGAGCCATGAGGTGGGAACCCATGCCACCGATATCTTCCCCAAGGCCATCAAAGGGGAAGTAAAGGGCCTCTATATCTACGGCGAGGATCCGGTGGTCACCGACCCGGATACGGCGCATGTGATCAAGGCGCTGGAGAACCTGGACTTCTTTGTGATCCAGGAGCTGTTTATGACTGAGACGGCAAAATACGCGGATGTGATCCTTCCGGGTATGAGTTATGCAGAAAAGGAAGGAACCTTTACCAATACGGAGCGGCGCGTCCAGAGAGTGCGCAAGGCAGTAACCGTGGAAGGCGATATGAGGCTGGATACGGATATTATCATCGACCTGATGAACCGCATGGGTTATCCGCAGCCGCATCTGACTTCAGCGCAGATCATGGACGAGATCGCGTCTGTGACGCCCAGCTTCGCCGGCATCAGCCATGCGCGGCTGGACAGCGAAGAAGTGGGAGGCAGAGGCCTGCAGTGGCCGTGTATCTCCAAGGATCATCCAGGCACGCCGATCCTGCATGTGGGCAAATTTACCCGCGGCCTGGGCTGGTTCTATCCGGCTGAGTATGTTCCCTCTGCGGAGCTTCCAGACGACGACTATCCCATCATCCTGATGACGGGGCGTATCCTGTATCACTACACCACCAGAGCTATGACCGGAAGGACACCGGAGTTGATGGAGATCGAGGGTAAATCCTTCATCGAGATGAATGTGGAGGATGCGAAGAAGCTGGGTATCGCCGATGGCGACCGGGTGAAAGTATCGTCCAGAAGAGGCGTGATCGAATCCACGGCGCGCGTGGGTACGAAGACGTCGCCGGGCGAGAGCTGGATGCCGTTCCACTTCCCGGACGGCAACGCCAACTGGCTGACCAACGCGGCGCTTGACAAGTACGCCCGGATACCGGAGTATAAAGTGTGCGCGATCAAAATCGAGAAGCTTTAAAAACAGGACGAATAGAGTTATAATAGAAGGCGGAGCCGCTTATGCGCTCCGCCTTCTATATATGAACGCGCATTTTCAGGCGTGGGCCGGGGAACATACAGGACAGGAGAACAAGGATGAAGAAAAAAAGAAAATACTCGATCCGGGTTCGGATGATGATTATATTTACGGTGGTTTTGCTGACGGCGCTGGCGGTTTGCTGGCTGACCAGTTATTTTTTCCTTCAGCGTTATTATATGAATAATAAAGAGATGGTTCTGACGGAGGCTTTCTCACTTTTGGACGATGCCTCCGGCGACGAAGAACTGGAGTCGGATGATTTCGTACAGGAACTGAGCAGCCTGTGCGAGACCAACAATATCAGCCTGTATGTGATGGGAAGCGACGGAAAAGGGATTATGAGCACGGTGCGGGACTCCGCCGTGCTGCAGAGAAGGCTGTACCGGTATCTTTTTGAACGGGACAGCGCTTCGGACATCGTCATGCAGGAAACGCAGGAATACAGCATTCATGTGAATGCTGACTATTTGATGGATATTGAGTATCTGGAAATTATCGGTTTTCTCCAAAAGGGAGAAATCTTTGTGGCCCGGACGGCCCTGGAACCCATCCGGGAGAGCGTACAGCTGGCCAACCGTTTCTTCGCTCAGATAGGGTTGATCGCCCTGACCGTGGGGGCGGCCGCCATCTGGATCCTGTCCGGTAAGATTTCCAATCCCATCTTGGAGCTGGCAAGACTCTCGGAGCGGATGAGTAATCTGGATTTTAATGTGAAATTCACCGGAGGCAAAGACGCGGAGATCGATTTTCTGGGACAGCATATGAATCAGTTGTCGAGGAAGCTGGAAAAGACCATCTCAGAGCTGAAGACTGCCAACAATGAGCTGCAGCGGGACATCGAGCAGAGAGAAAAGATCGACGAAATGCGCAAAGAATTTTTATCCAATGTGTCCCATGAACTGAAGACGCCCATCGCGCTGATCCAGGGATATGCAGAGGGACTCCGGGAGTGTATCAACGACGATCCGGAGAGCCGGGATTTCTACTGTGAGGTCATCATGGACGAGGCGGGCAAGATGAACACCATGGTGAAAAACCTGCTGACACTGAACGAACTGGAATTTGGCAATGAAGTGGTGGAGATGGAGCGGTTCAACCTGACGGATATGGTGCGCAATATGCTGCAGTCCGCGAAAATCCTGTTTGAACAGAAGAGCGTCCGCCTGGTATTCGACGTGGACGAGCCCGTGTATGTGTGGGCAAATGAATTTAAACTGGAAGAAGTGGTTACGAATTATGTGAGCAACGCCCTGAACCATGTGGAGGGAGAAAACGTGGTGAAGGTTACGTTTGAAAAGAGAGACAGACAGGTGCGCGTGGGCGTATTTAATACAGGAAAGCCGATCCCGGAGCAGGATCTGGACCGGATCTGGGATAAATTTTACAAGGTGGACAAGGCCCGAACCAGAGAGTACGGCGGAAGCGGCGTAGGCCTGTCCATTGTGAAAGCCATCATGGAATCCATGCACCAGCAGTGCGGGGTGGTGAACTACGAGAACGGAGTGGAATTCTGGTTTACCGTGGACGCGGAGGCGTAAGCTCCGGCATGCCGGTCTTGTGTGGGACAGATTTTTACAGGCGTGGCGATCTTGTTTTTACTGACAATGCGGAGGGAGAAACGGCTGGTTCAAAAATATGTGGAGGTATACTGGACAGGGGCGGGGAGATCCTTGACATGAAAAACAGGGACAGGATCGTGAAAATATGGAAAGACCAGGAAAGGAAAGACAGACAGCAGAATAAGGAGGGGACATGAAAAGAGAAAAAAGAGTTTCAGATTCCAGAACGGAACAGACGTATTTGATCATGAACCGTCATATCAACGGTTACGGCAGGCTGTTCGGAGGACAGCTGATGGAATGGATCGATGAACTGGCCGGCATCGTGGCCAAAAGGCATTCGGAGTGTGAGATCACCACGGCCTGCGTGGATCAGCTGAATTTTAAAACGGCGGCTTATCTGAACGATACGGTGGTGCTGATCGGACGGGTCACCTATACGGGGCGCACATCCATGGAGGTGCGGGTAGATACTTACGCCGAATCTCTGCAGGGGCAGCGGCGGCTGATCAATACTGCCTACCTGGTGGAAGTAGCCATTGACCCTGAGGGAAATGCGCTGGAGGTGCCGGGGCTGATCCGGGAAACGGCGGAACAGGAGATGGAATGGACGGGGGGAGAGCGCCGCTACCAGCTGCGGAAGCAGCGCAAAAAGGAAGGTTTTTAGGGCTTTTTTCGGGATATGTGTCGTATGTGTAAAACAGGAAAGAAAAAAATGTAAAAAAAATGAAAAAAAGTGTTGACTTTTAAAATGAGTTTTGCTATTATAAGCAAGTCGCCGCTGAACAGCGGATGACAACAAGATGAACCTTGATAATTGAACAGTGCTTTGAAGATCTTCGAAAATTCTTTGAAAGATTATTCAAGAACG
>CALWLW010000010.1 GCA_944381625.1 uncultured Lachnoclostridium sp. | reverse complement strand
TATGAATTATCTAAATTATTTTAACGTTTTTCAGTTAAAAACATCGTCATGCTGCGGCCTTCCATCTTCGGAGCCTTGTCGACCACCGCGATATCCTGCAGCTTCTCTGCAAACACGTCCAGGATCTGTTTGCTGCTCTGTACATGCGCCATCTCACGGCCGCGGAAGCGGAGCGTCACCTTTACCTTGTCACCCTTCTGGATGAACTTTCTCGCCGCATTCACCTTGGTGTTCAGGTCATTATCGTCAATGTTCGGAGACAGACGGACTTCCTTTACCTCGATGGTCTTCTGCTTCTTTCTCGCTTCTTTTTCTTTCCGCGCCATCTCATAGCGGTATTTTCCGTAGTCGATGATCTTACATACCGGCGGTTTTGCATTGGGAGCAATCTTTACCAGATCCAGCTCCGCCTCCCTCGCCATCCTCATCGCTTCGCTGGTTGGCATGATACCTAACTGTTCTCCATCCTTGCTGACCACGCGCACTTCACGGTCGCGGATCTGCTCATTGATCATTAAATCGCTAATAGCTGTACACCTCCGCACAAAAAAAGTGGATAGAAAACTATCCACTTCTACTCTACAAAATATGCGCCGCATATGTCTGTTTCTGTATTAACCCGGGTCGCCGCCTGCACCAAGGTGAGAGTGGATACTCTTCTTTCATTTCATAACCTTAGCAAGCATACCACAGGCGGCGGCCTTTGTCAATGATTTTTTAGAAAAGAATCTGCCACGGCAGACGCGCTTCTTCGATCTCTTCCACCTTCAGGCCGAATTTCTGCGCGTTGTATTTGTCGATCTCATCACAGAGGGCTTTGTAGGAACCCGGATATACGGAACCCGGTCCCCCCTGGGTGATACACGGGATAAAGAACTTGTTTCCGCAGTCCTCACAGACCTTCACCGCCGCTTTCCGGCAATCTTCCGGCGTCCAGCCTTCAAAATCTATGGATTTATTGTCAATGCCGCCCATAAAGCTGATCTTCCCGCCATACTTTTTCACCAGCTCCGGCACGTTGTTGGATTCCATACAGCCCTGCCAAATATCGATGCCCATCTCAATCATATAGGGAACCAGCGTCGCGCAGTAGCTGTCGCTGTGATGGATGACCAGCTCCACGCCATGGTCATGATAATATCCATAAATCTGCTTGTAGGACTCCACAAAGAACTCTGCGAACATCTCCGGTCTCAGGAATGTATTCTTCTCTGCGCCCCAGTCGTCATGATGAAAAATTGCGTCCGGATGCAGATGCGAGCAGATTCCTTCCGCCAGCTTCAGTTCCCACTCGGTAAGGTATTTGATCAGATCGTGCATCTCATCCGGGTCAGTGATATAGTTCATCAGGGCCTGGCTGATCTCACAGAGATGATGGGTCTGCTCGAAAAGCCCGGGAGCCACAAACGCCGCCTTGAAAGACTTGGAACCGTCCACGGCGTCAAACTGCTCTTTGAACATATCCCACTCAGCCTGAGGGAAGTCCAGAGCCGGAGCATGTACATAATCTCTCCAGTTTTCAATATCCTTTACCACAATCTTGTCCGGCGTATGCACCGGGAAAGCGCCGGGCGTCCCCTCCGGGAATGAAAATGTAATTCCCCATGCATTGACTACATTTTCCTGACCCTTGGCCGGCTGCGGACTGTGCAGGTTGAACGGGTGAAACAGCAACTGAATGGCTTCGTACTGGTTCACAAAGCGGTCCGGATTCCCCCCGCGGATCGCCTCACGCAGATTTTCTTTTGCTGTCAGCATTGTAATCTCCTCCTTTTTTCCATATTCGTCTTTGCAGACGAGCGTCGGCTGTTTGTATCCCTATTATATAACTTTTCACAAAGACAGGCAACAAATTCTTTGGTATTTTAGACACTTTTTACAACACAAAATGCCTGTTTTCGCCCATATGAAAATGCCGGAGCATCCGCGTCCCTGGCAGTTGGAACATGGATGCCCCGGCATCTCTCTTACTTTTATATGAACTTATTCAGTTTTTCATCATACTGATAGTCAATGGTTTCCAGCTTCCCGCAGATGAACTCCGCGCTGACTCCATTCGCGTCGCAGAAGCTTTCCAGGCTGGGATAAAAATCCCTCAGCTGTGTGTTCACATAGCTCAAAAGCATTACCGGATCATTGGGCATCACAGGTTCTCCTTTCCGTATCGTTTTTTATCTCCACAGACAGCCGCCAGATGGAGCGCCGTCTGACTACACGCCCAGCAGGGCTCTCACGCCGCTCCACATCACCTGGAAAACCGCCCCGTCAAGCATCCCCAGCGGGACACTCAGCACGCCTGCCGCCAGAAGGATCAGCAGAATCCACTTCCAGTACCGCCCCCATCTGCCATAAACATTTCTCACAGAAGGCAGCAGCTCTCCCAGCACCTTGGAACCGTCCAGCGGCGGCACCGGGATCAGATTGAAGATACCAAAGCCGATGTTGATCATGGCGGAATACTCCATCAGCAGGATCAGGATCACCACCAGTCTGGAACTATAAGAACCATATTTGACCAGCGCCCCTTCCGCCAGCAGGCAGAGGAAGGCCACCAGGAAATTCATGGCCGGTCCTGCCAGGGAGACCAGGATGATCCCCTTCCTGCGGTCCTTATAGTAATATGGATTGATGGGCACCGGTTTGGCCCAGCCCACATGGAACACCAGCAGGCACAGAGTTCCCCACAGATCCAGATGCTTCAGCGGATTCCAGCTCAGGCGTCCGGACATCCGGGGCGTGGGGTCACCCAATCGGTCCGATACCCAGCCATGGGCACATTCATGGCAGATGATCGCGATCAGGATCGCCGGAGCCAGAAATAAAATGGTACCCAGCTGGTTTATAAAATTTTGTATACTGTAAAATAACATAGGTTCTTTCTCGGTAATCTCATTGTTATCAGGAAGAAATCGTAAGGTTCTGTCCGTCGCAGTCCACGGTCATGGTGCTTCCGGCCTGCACATCCCCAGAAAGGATATGCCTTGCCGCCATAGTCTCCACATATTTCTGGAGATACCGCTTCAGCGGACGCGCGCCGTATACCGGATCATAGCCATGCTCCACCACATATGCCTTCGCGCCGTCCGTCAGGTCCAGATGCAGTTCCTTATCCGCCAGGCGGCGGTTCAGATCCGCAATCAGGAGATCCACAATATGGCCGATATTGTCCTTCGTCAACGGTTTGAAAAGGATAATCTCATCCAGCCGGTTCAAAAATTCCGGGCGGAAATGGGCGCGCAGGTCGCTCATCACCAGTTCCTCGCTCTCCGGACGGATCTCGCCCTTCTCATCGATCCCTTCCAGCAGATAGGAAGAACCGATATTGGACGTCATGATCAGAATGGTATTCTTAAAGTCTACCGTGCGTCCCTGAGAGTCCGTGATCCGGCCGTCATCCAGCACCTGCAGCAGCACATTGAACACATCCGGATGGGCTTTTTCCACCTCGTCAAACAGCACCACTGAATAGGGATGCCGGCGCACCGCCTCAGTGAGCTGGCCGCCCTCCTCATATCCCACATATCCGGGAGGCGCTCCGATCAGCCGGGATACGGAGTATTTCTCCATATACTCGCTCATGTCAATACGCACCATGTTCTGTTCATCGTCAAACAGGCTGGCCGCCAGCGTCTTGGCCAGCTCCGTCTTGCCCACGCCGGTGGGTCCCAGGAACAGGAAGGAACCAATGGGCTTTGTGGGATCTTTGATGCCTGCTTTGGAACGGATAATCGCATCCGACACCTTCTGCACAGCTTCATCCTGCCCGATCACCCTCTTGTGCAGCTCTCCGTCCAGATGCAGCGTCTTGTTGCGCTCGCTTTCCGTCAGCTTCGCCACCGGAATACCGGTCCAGCGGGAGATGATCCGGGCAATTTCCTCATCCGTCACACTCTCATGCACCAGGGAGAGATCCTGCTTCTTCACCTTTTCCTCTTCCTCTTCCAGCTGCTTCTGAAGCTGAGGCAGCCTTCCATACTGGAGCTGGGCCGCTTTTTCCAGATCATAATTTCTCTGGGCGGTCTGGATCTCTTTATTTACATTCTCGATCTCTTCCCTAAGTCCGGAAAGCTTCTCTACAGAATGTTTCTCGTCGTCCCACTGTGCTTTCTTATTATTAAACTCATCCCGCAGCTCTGCCAGTTCTTTCTGCAGCGCCGCCAGACGATCCTGGCTTAACCGGTCCGTCTCTTTTTTCAGAGCCGCCTCTTCGATTTCCAACTGTAATACCTTGCGGCGCAGTTCGTCCAGTTCCGTAGGCATGGAGTCCATCTCTGTCTTGATCAGCGCGCAGGCCTCATCCACCAGGTCGATGGCTTTGTCGGGCAGAAAACGCTCCGAAATATAGCGGTGGGACAGAGTGGCCGCCGCCACCAGCGCCGAGTCGGTAATCTTCACACCATGGTAAACCTCATAACGCTCCTTCAGCCCCCGCAGGATGGAGATCGTGTCCTCCACCGTAGGTTCATCCACCAGCACCTGCTGGAAACGGCGCTCCAGCGCGGCGTCTTTTTCAATATACTGGCGGTATTCATCCAGCGTCGTGGCTCCGATACAGTGCAGTTCGCCTCTGGCCAGCATGGGTTTGAGCATATTGCCCGCATCCATGGCTCCGTCCGTCTTCCCTGCTCCCACGATCAGGTGCAGTTCGTCTATGAACAGGATGATCTGGCCTTCGCTTTTGCGCACCTCTTCCAGTACCGCTTTCAGACGCTCTTCAAATTCACCCCGGTACTTGGCACCCGCTACCAGCGCGCCCATATCCAGCGCAAAGATCTTTTTATCCTTCAGTCCTTCCGGCACGTCTCCGCGGACGATCCTCTGAGCCAGGCCTTCCACCACGGCGGTCTTGCCCACGCCAGGTTCGCCGATCAGCACCGGGTTGTTTTTCGTTTTCCGGGACAGAATACGGATCACATTCCGGATCTCCGAATCCCGGCCGATGACCGGATCCAGTTTCTGTTCCCTGGCCCGTTCCACCAGGTCGTACCCGTATTTATTCAGCGTGTCATAAGTAGCCTCCGGATTGTCCGTGGTCACTCTCTGATTGCCCCGGACGGTGGAAAGCGCCTGCAGGAATTTCTCCCGGTTAATGCCGTTTTCGCGGAACAGGATTTTCATGGACGGGCTGGGATTATCCAGCAGGGACAGGAAAAGATGTTCCACGGATACATATTCGTCTCCCATCTTCCTGGCCTCGTCCTCGGCGCTGATCAGCGCCTTGTTCAGATACTGGCCCACATACGGCTGTCCCCCGGACACCTTTACCCGCTTATTCAGGGCTTCCTCCACTCGTTCCTTAAATAAAGCAGAATCTATATCCATCTTGGCAATCAGCCTGGAGATCAGGCTCTCTTCCTGGTTCAAAAGACTGTACAACAGATGCTCCTGTTCAATCTCCTGATTTCCATATTCCAGAGCAACCTTTTCCAGATCATTTACTGCCTGTATGGATTTTTGCGTAAATTTCTGAAAATTCATAAGCTCCTCCTCTTTCTTATCAGTGATGGTTGTTTTCATGTTCTACAGAGAATATAACACCGTTTGTTAGCACTGTCAAGAGAGGAGTGCTAATTTTCATGAATTTTCAATCATCAGTTTTATGGTCGCCAATTCGTCTAAAGGGCAATTTTTACTGTTTGTTTTCTCGTCTATTGCACTTTGGATCGTATCTTCTATCTGGAACGAATGCAGATTTATTCATCAGGGACATAAGAAAGAAGTGGTTCAAAGTTGGAATAGTCCCGTTCTTTCCAGCATGCTGTTCGATAAATGGGAAGTTAATGCACTTACTCATAATAAGACCGAAGAATGGACTCTAATGCTCCCCACTTGAGCTCGTACCACTGGCGGTAGTCCTCCACGGTGTAGTAGGGCTGGACAAGACGCTCTTTTCCACGATACATTTCCGTGTAGGGCTTGAATATGTCAGAATCGGGATTCAGACCGCCAAAGCTATCGAACAGCTCCCGGCCTTCTTCCAGATTGCGAATCAGGCAAGAAACAATGGGAAAACCGTCCTTGTTTGGCGGGATATAGCTGTGGATGTCCGCCCCATGTTTCAAAAGCTCATCTAACACTGCTTTGAGCATTTCTCGCAGTTGGCGATTGTGCGCCTTATCTCCCTCTGTATTGTAGCTACTATAAGACTTCCGAGCGAAGTCGTTATATTGATTCAGAGCGTGCTGCCAGGCGTTGAGGTTACCTGGGTTTGTAGTTGTATTGGGATTCATTCCCATATCCAGCAGACGGCGCAGGAGCAGGAAATATTCCTTGGTGCGCTCCTTGTTTCGCTCAGACACATAGTCCCCCGCCCGCAGGTAACATTGGACAATGGCGTCATACCAGACGGGAGCGCTGAAATTATTCCCATAAGGGTTGATTGCGTCTTGAAAATTCACATCTGCTCCTCTGTCCAGCAGTAGGTGAGCCACTTCTAAGTTATCACTCTTGATAGCTACCATCAAAGGCGACTGACCATCATCTTTTTTAGGCGGAGCTTTGGCTAAACAAGAAATCAGTTCTGGCTTTTTATCCAAAATGACGGCTACCTCGTCCAGTTTGCCTTGACGGATAGCGGTAAATAATTTTTTCATAGCGGCTTCTCCTTAGCTGTATGGAAATAGCGATTTGTCGTTCTGTTACTTTTGAAAAAAGTATAGCATAAACCCCTGAGCACATCTACATCATTTCTGCCTGCCGGCATTTTACTAATATGTTCTTAGCAATCGAAGTACAGTAGTTTCGTCATGTAGTTATTGGTGAGAACGACTGGTTTTCCACCGCTTCGCCACAATGGAAGGCCGTGCCCACAATAATATCCACGCCGCAGTCAATTGTACACCGTCCAAATTTATGCTACTATTTAAAAAAGAAACTCGTATCCAATCACATACAATGGGAAGGAGAAGAAAGATGAGATACAGGGATTTGGGGAAAACGGGATTAAAGGTCAGCGAGATCGGTCTGGGCGGCGAATGGTTGGAACGCCATAATACGGAAGAAGTGAAAGCCGTGATCGACTGTTGTGAAAGCTACGGCATCAATATCCTGGACTGCTGGATGGCGGAGCCAAACGTGCGTTCCAACATCGGAAAGGCCATCGCGGGGAAACGGGATAAATGGATCATCCAGGGACATTTTGGTTCCACCTGGCAGGACGGACAGTATGTCCGCACGCGGGAGATGGACAAGGTCAAACCGGCGTTCGAGGATCTTTTGTCCCGGCTTGGCACGGATTACATCGATCTGGGCATGATCCATTTTGTAGACGAAGAAGCAGAGTTCCACCGGATTATGGAAGGAGAATTTCTGGCCTATGTGAAAGAGCAGAAAGAAAAAGGGGTAATCCGCCACATCGGCATGAGCACCCACAATCCAAAAGTAGGGAAACTGGCGGCCATGAGCGGCGAGATTGAGATGATCCTGTTCAGCATCAATCCGGCTTTCGACCTGCTCCCGGCCAGCGAAGACATGAATACTTATTTCGCCGAGGATTATGAAGAAACCCTGGGCGGAATCCATCCAGACCGCGCCGAGCTTTACCGGATCTGCGAGCAGCAGGGCGTGGGAATCACCGTGATGAAAGGATATGCGGGCGGACGGCTGTTCTCGGCCCAGTCCTCGCCTTTCGGAGTAGCGCTGACGCCCATACAGTGCATCCACTATGCCCTGACCCGTCCGGCGGTGGCCAGCATATTGGCAGGTTACGATACGCCGGAACATGTCAGGGACGCTGTCGCCTATGAGACTGCCTCTGAAGAAGAGAAAAACTATGCGGACGTCCTGGCCCACGCGCCGCATCACGCATATTCCGGGCAGTGTACCTACTGCGGCCACTGCGCGCCCTGTCCGGCCGGCATCGATATCGCCATGGTCAACAAGCTGTATGATCTTGCGTCCATGCAGGAGCAGGCGCCCGCTTCCATTCGGGCACATTATGAAGCGCTTGAGGCATCTGCCGCTGACTGTATCGCCTGCGGCGGCTGTGAAGAACGCTGTCCCTTTGGCGTGCCTGTGATGGCGCGGATGGAAAAAGCCGCGAAACTGCTTGGATAAGCCGGAGCATCATTCAATCAGTACGCATCCCACGTTAAAATATATACACAACTTGCCAACAGAACAAACATAAGATATAGTATCAGAAAACAATGCGTCCCATAAAAGGAATGCCCAGGGAGGACAAGCATGGATTTTGCGATCAGACAATGGCATATGGAAGATGCCGCCCCTCTGGCGGAACTTTTGAACAACAGACACATTCTGGACAACCTGCGGGACGGCATCCCCTATCCGTACACGGAAGAAGACGCCCGCGCATTTATCCGGGAAATGCTGGAGGCCGATCCCGACCAGACGTTTCCTTACGCCATCACTGCCGGAGGCCGTCTTGCCGGAAGCATCGGCATCTACCGGTGCGGCAATATCCATTTCCGAACCGCCGAGCTGGGATACTATATCGGAGAAGCCTACTGGGGCATGGGGCTGGCCACCTATGCGGTACAGCAGGCCTGCGCCGATGTTTTCGCCCGCACGGATATTCTGAGAATCTTCGCGGAGCCTTTTTCCTACAACGCCGCCTCCTGCCGCGTGCTGGAGAAATCCGGCTTCCAATATGAAGGGCTGCTCAGGAGCAACGCCGTAAAAAACGGGAAAATCCTGGACATGAAAATGTACGCGCGCCTGAAGCAGGATTCCGTCCCCGGATATCTCCCGCCGCAGCCATAGGCTCCGCCATATCTGAAAGGGCAGCCGGCCGCATGGTTATAATTCATGGAAGACCGGCCGCATCCGGTCGAACGTGCAGAACCTGCGAAATCCCAGTTCTTTCAGCGCGGTCCTGGTCTCCGGTATATAGGCGCCCAGATGCTCCGGTTTGTGGCTGTCGCTTCCTATTGTAAGAATCTCTCCGCCCAGCTGGCGGTACAACTCCAGGATGGCTCTGGCCGGAGTCATATCGGCCAGACCGTACCGGTGGAAGGAAGTATTGACTTCAATCCCTTTTCCATCCGCAATCACGGTCTTTAAGATCTCCTCCACCAATGGGCGTACTTTCTCAAATGGATACACTCCCGCCTCATCGTACCGGACGATAAGATCCACATGTCCCAGCACGCTGTAATTCTTATACTGCTTCACCAGCGCCAGCATCTCTTCATAATAGCGCTCGTTGTATTCCTGCTGCGTCCTTCCCCGTTGAAAATCCTGCGTCCAGAATTCTTTGTCTTCCACCTGATGCACGGATAAAATAATGAAATCAAAAGGATACCGCTCATACAAAGCCTCATACCGGGGAATGGTATGTGTCTGCATACCGAATTCCAGCCCGGTCTTTATGGAGATCTGCTCTCCGTATTTCACCTTCATGCGTTCGATTTCTTCCATATATAAGGGGTAGTTCACATTGGCTATGGGCTCCCCGTCCCGGTACAGGATCTCCCTGCCGCTGTCCCAGTCCTCTTTCACCCCGTAATCCACATGATCCGTGATACAGATCTCATCCATCCCCATCCGCGCAGCGTCTTTGACCACAGCTTCCATGGGATAGACCGAATCGTCGCTGAACTCCGTGTGTACATGATAATCCGCGAACATCTTTCCACTCCTCTACTGTCTGTAATGGCTCAGGAAATCTCCCAGCTTGCCCACAGCCTCTTTCAGGATCTCAATCCGGGGCAGATATACGATCCGGAAGTGATCCGGCTGTCCCCAGTTGAAGCCGCTTCCCTGAGTGATCAGGATTCTCTTGCTTTTCAGCAGATCCAGCGCAAATTTTTCATCATTCACAATATTGAACTTTTTTACATCCAGTTTGGGGAAGATGTAAAAAGCCGCTTTCGGTTTCACCACGCTGATTCCCGGGATATCGCACAGGGCATTGTAAATAAAATCTCTCTGCTCATAAATCCTTCCACCCGGCACGATATAGTCTTTCACACTTTGGTGGCCGCCCAGCGCCGTCTGCACGATGGACTGCGCCGGCACGTTGGAGCAAAGCCGCATATTGGACAGCATGTTCAGCCCCTCAATATAATCCTTCGCAGAATCCTTGTTGCCGCTGAGAATCATCCAGCCCACCCGGAACCCGGCAATCATATGGGATTTGGATAATCCGCTGAATGTCACACAGAACAGATCCGGCGCCATGGACGCGATGGAAATATGCTCTTCCCCGTCCATCACCAGCCGGTCGTAGATCTCGTCGGAAAAGATCATAAGCTGATGTTCTCTTGCCACATCCACGATCTGCTGCAGGATCTCCCTGGGATACAGAGCTCCGGTGGGATTGTTGGGATTGATAATGACAATCGCTTTGGTCCGGTCCGTGACCTTTTTACGGATATCATCAATATCCGGATACCATTCCGCCTGCTCGTCGCAGATGTAATGCACCACTTTGCCGCCGGCCAGCGTCGCGCACGCTGTCCAGAGCGGATAGTCCGGGGACGGAATCAGGATCTCGTCCCCGTCGTCCAATAACGCGGACATACACAGGTTGATCAGCTCGCTGACGCCGTTTCCTGTATAGATACTGTCCATGCTCACATTGGGAAGCCCTTTCAGCTGCGCGTACTGCATGATGGCTTTCCTGGCAGAAAAAAGCCCCTTCGCCTCCGAATACCCCTCACAGTCCACCAGCTGCCTGCGCATATCATAGATCACCTCGTCCGGGGTGCGGAAACCGAACGGCGCCGGATTCCCGATGTTCAGCTTCAGAACCTGGGTACCGGATTCCTCCATCCTCATGGCCTCGTCCGCCACCGGCCCTCTCACATCATACAGCACATCATTCAGCTTTGACGATTTTTTGAACTCCCTCATTTTGATTCCTCCTGTTTTCTCTGTCTCCTGAAATTTCTCTCCTGCCGAAAGTACTTCTGCCGGACGCGTCCCATCCGGCTCCTCCGCCTCGCCCTCCGGCGTCCGTCCGGCGAGCCAGTCTTCATCCACCTGCAGATTCTCCGCCAGAAAGCGGAGCAGTTCTGTCCGGGGAACTGTTTTCCCGCTCACATACTGGCTCATATGGCTCTTGCCCAGTTTCACACCCTGTTCGGCAGCAAGCCGGATCAGGTCCACCTGTTTGAATCCCCGGCGGTCCATGGACTGCTTCAGCCGGTCTGCAAATGTCTCTTTCAATCTATAGGTCTCCCTTCTCAAGTTCAATTTCATAGGAGGAGTATAGCACATGGCCTCACAAAGTTCAATACTAATTTTATCCCGGAATTTCTAAAGTTCAATTTTAAAAAAAGTTCATTTTAGGAGGCAAAATACTGCCGCCCGGACCTGCATACGCAGACCCGGACGGCAGCTTTCCATAACTTTTTAAATTTTACGTTCCCTGCTCCTTAACGAAGCCTCCGGTTTCTTTCTTTGCCAATTTCCGCTGGTACCACAGCATCACCAGGCAGACGCACACTGCCAGGCAGGCAAAGAACAGCATCAGAAGGAAAATACGTTTATACCCACCCTGATATCCATAAGTATCCAGAATACGGCCGCACCACAGAGACATAAACATATCCGGCGTATATCCAAAAACTGCAACGGCGGCTGTCGCAGTCGCAGTCAGTGTCACAGGAACTCCCGTCTCAGACATGGTCGAATAATAGACGCCCCGGACACCATAGATCACCGCGCTGAATACGAGGATCAGCGCCATAACCGGAAGAGCGGCCTCCGATGTCTCCGGACTCAGGATTAGCAGCAGACAGAGCAGTATCTCTATCAGCAGCAGGCGCAGCGCCACCTGGGTGGGTGATTTTCTCCTGTCCGCCCAACTGCCGGCCAGCGGCGAACCTATCATCCCGCACACATTGTCCCGGAGCGTCGCCACTACGCCCGCCAGGACAGCCGCGGCTCCCAGAACCTGGGTCATATAAGCTGTTGTGTACTCGAAAGCCACCTGCAGGCTGTATGAAGTGAAGATCAGCATGGAAACCATCCATATGGCCGGTTTCTTGAACACTTCTATATAATCTCCCCAGCTCTGGCACCTTTCACTGACACTCTCCATATGCTCCGGGTAAAGTTTCCATACCAGCAGTCCCACGGCAAAATAGTACACGGCATAGAACCACAGTACAAAACGGATGGGACTGTTATCTTCCACAAAAATGCTGATCAGCTGCAGTCCCATAAAGGTAGCCGCCGACCCGGTGATTCCTCTCAGGCCCTCGCTGAACCCAAATATTTTTCCCTGTGCCTGGTCTTTCCCCAGGATGCGGATACTCTTGATGAAACTGGTCCAGAAAAAGATGTTGACAACCGCCATCAGCGCCTGGATCGCCGCCAGGATCACCATGGACGGCAGCGTCGCATAGACCGCCGTCAGCAGGCTCTCCCCGATCAGAGAGAAAATCAGGCATCTCTTTGTATTCAGCCGGTCCGCAAGAATCCCCCCGGGAATGTACAGTACCATCTTGACCCCTGCATAAACAGATGACAAAATCCCTATCTGCGTATGCGTCACGTTCAGGCTGGAAACCATCTGGTCATAAAAAACAGATTTCAGGTACGGCACTTTATATACGGTTCCCGCTGCCAGGATCAGTACCGCAAAAATGTAAAAGGTCTGTCTCTTATTCCGCTTCAATGCATCTCACTCCCATCAAGATAACACTCAGGAATCTTCGAAACGATTCACTATGTTTTTGCATTCCTTCCCTTCCAGGATATCCAGGGCATTGGTCAGAGCCGTCTGCATCATATTCTGAGAAGCTTCCAGAGTATTGGCTCCAATATGAGGCGTGATATACGCATTTTTCAGATGAAACAACGGATGATCCCCCGGCGGCTCCTCTTCCATAACGTCCGCCCCATATGCCAGAATCTTCTGATCCTCCAGTGCGCGGCACAATGCTTCGTGATCAACCAGCCCTCCCCGGGCGGCATTGATCAAAATCGCGCCGTCTTTCATCTTTCCAATGTTTTCCTCGTTGATGATATGATGCGTATGTTCCATCAGCGGAAGGTGCAGGCTCACCACATCCGAAGCTCCCAACAGGGTTTCCATATCTGTCTTTTCAATCCCATATTGTCCGCAAAAATCTTCATCCCATATCGGGTCATCAGCCAGAAGCTTCATACCAAACGCCTTTGCACGGACAGCCACCGCTTTTCCGATGGAACCAAGCCCCAGGATTCCCAGCGTCTTCCCAGATAGATTCATCTGTTTTCCTTCCAGCTTCCATTCCAGAGCTCTCGTTCCTTCAATATAGTCAGGGATCCGGCGGGCGCAGTTCAAAATCAGGCCCATGGTCAGATCCGCCACCGCATCGGTGTTGGTTCCGGGCGCGTTGCATACATCAATCCCTCTTTTCCTGGCAGCCCGGATATCCACCCGGTCATACCCCACTGCCGGCCGTGAAATCACTTTTAGACAGTCCGGCACCTGTTTGATCACATCCTCCCGCATCCAGTCCGTACCGGTGATCAGAGCATCCGCCCCCTGTATAAAATCAATCAGCTCATCCGAAGTAAGGTTTACTTTTTTGCTCAACACCACATCTGCCAGGCTCACCGCTCTGCGCCATACCGGATGATCCTCCGGAAGTCTGGCATAATGGCAGGTAATTGCGATTTTCATACGCTGCACCTCCTAAGCCGGTGTCTTTTTCTTTCCCATTCTCATAATGATCAGCGCCAGTACAATTCCAATCACTGCATGGACGATGATGGATCCAAAAACATATTGGAAGCCGGCCGCTCCCGGATGCCGGTCCATGAATCCTCCAAGAACAACATTCAGATATGCATCAGGAAGATATCCCAGAACGGAGATAATGCCCGTGGCAGTTCCGGTCAGAGCCATGGGGATTCCGGATTCTCCCATGGTCGCGTAATAGACACCCCGGAGCGCATACATCACCGTCGCGAATGCAAGCACGGCAATGACCGCCGGAATCAGAGTCCCTGCAGTTCCCGGAATAAACAGAAGCACCGCTGCCAGAACAATCTCACAGACGAACAGCGCAATGACCGTCTTAGAATATGATCCAACTTTATCAGCGATCTTCCCGATAATCGGTGCGCTGAACACGCCGATCCCGTAGCTGCGGATTGTGGCCACAAAACCTGCCATTACCACGCCCATGCCAAATACGGTGGTCAGATAAGTTGTGGTATATTCAGAAGCCACCTGGCAGCTGTATGCACAGAGCACCAGCGCCGCTACCAGCCACACTCCGGGCACTTTCAGAACAGCAATATAATCTTTGATGGATGTGGCCGTAGCGTTCTCTTTTCCATCTGACTTTGGCAGCAGGAACCACATGGCGATTCCCAGCACCACATAAGTGATCCCATAAAAGACAAGCACATACTGCAGAGGATACTCTGCTCTTTCCATAAAGTAATTCAAAACACTCAGCGCCGCAAAATTAATCAAAAGTCCCGCCACCGCGCGGATCCCTTCGCTGTATCCGAAGATGGAACCCTGCTCGTTCTCGGAGCCGAACATGCGGATCGCTTTTATGAAGGAAACCCAGAACAGTACGTTGGACAGAGCCAGAAGTATCTGGATCACCATCAGCATGGCAATGGAAGGAATTGTCGCATACCAGAATGTACACAGCACCATCAGCGCGGTGGACCCCAGCAGCATTTTGCGGTTGTCAAACCGGTCGGCCAGGATTCCGCCCGGAATATAGATGACGGTCTTCGTAATGGAGTACGCGCTCATGATCGTTCCCACATCCGTATTGGTCATACCGAATGTCTCCACCAGAGAATCATAGAAGACTGTTTTCAGATACGGCACGCGGTATATCAATCCCGCCGCCACAGTCAGCACAATAAAGCCTATCCACTTTTCTGCTTTTTTTCCTGCATTGCCAGTTCCCATAAATTACCTCCTTCCTCCCCCATATCTGAATGCCAAAGAGGGGGACGCCGGGCCGGACCTTCTTCCAGCCCGGCATTTCTCTTACTGCAGTTTTACGATTAAGGCATCCGCAATGGCGGCGCCTTCCCCTTTCGGATACACAAACACCGGATTGATATCCAGTTCTGCCAGAGTATCCTTATTTGCCGCCGCATATGCGGCAATCTGAACGACCAGCTCCGCCAGCGCCTCCACATCTCCTTCTTTACCGCCCCGGTAACCGGCGAGCAGCTTATAGCCCTTCAGCGAACGGATCATGCCAAGCGCCTCTTCCCGGCCCAAAGGAACCGGATACAGCGCCGCGTCCTGAAACACCTCCACAAATACGCCTCCCAGCCCGCACAGCACCATGGGGCCAAACTGCGGGTCACTGTTCACTCCCACGATGAATTCCACTCCCGGCGGGAGCATGCGGTTGATCAGCACTCCGTCGATCCGGGCATCCGGACAGTGACGTTTTGCATTGTCCATAACTTCACCAAAAGCCGCCTTCAGTTCCTCAAGGTTCTGAATATTCAGCTTCACGCCTCCCACATCGCTTTTATGCAGGATGTCCGGAGACACAATCTTGGCCGCGGCAGGAAACTGGATATCCAGCTTTTCCAGCTGCTCCAGATCCGCCGCCACATACTCCTCCGGAATCTTGACGCCGTATTTTTTCAGTTCCTGCTTGCTCTCTCGCTCGCTGAGCGCAATCCGCTGCTTTCCTGTTGGATTCGGAATTGCCAGTTCCAGCGTATGCGCGTCCGGGTCATAGTTCACAAAGTCCATCAGATATTTCAGCAGCTTAAAGCCTCCTCCCGTCGCCGGAAGAATCGGCACGCCCTCGGATTCCAGTTTCTGACGGATCACCTCATCCCTGCTGGAATTAAAAAAGCTCATGACCACAATGGGTTTTTTCTTCTCCCTGGCCGCCATCACCATTCCGTCGGACATGGGATAGATCACATCCTGCACCTCATGGTGCTGCAGGACAGTCTGGCCGCATATGACCAGTCCCACGGCGGGGTCGTCCATAAACGCCTGGATCACCTGCGCATACCGCGCCCCGTCGTGCGCCAGCGTGGCGGACATATCCAGCGGGTTGGCCACCGTGGCATAGCCCGGGAGCAGCTCCTTAAGCTTCTGCGCGGTCTCCGGAGCCGGCTCCGGATAAGCAAGTCCCATCAACGTCCCCATATCCGCGCAGATCCCGGTCTCTCCGCCCGACAGGCACATGGCGCAGAGCGAAGGTTTGGGCGGCAGCATGGGAATCACGCTCAGCAGATGGCACATCTCTGCCAGTTCCTCAATATCATCCACGCGGATGGCTCCGAATTTCTGCATCACTGCATGAAACGCCTTGTCTGATCCTGCCAGGCTTCCTGTATGAGACGCCGCAAGCGCGCTGCCCTTTGCGGTCTTTCCCACTTTCATGACCACAATGGGTTTTCTCTTTCTTGCCGCAAGCGCCATCACTCTGGTAAATTTCTCCGGATCCTTGATCCCTTCCAGATACAGCCCGATAACCTTCGTTTCCTCGTCGTGGATCAGATACTCCAGATAATCTTCCACGTGTATGCAGGTGCTGTTTCCACTGGAAATAAGGTAGGAATAATTCATGTGCCTGATCTGCATCATATTCAGGCAGATCTTTCCGGACTGGGATATAATCGCAATATTTCCCGCCTGGGGTTCCCGGTTGACCAGCATGCCGAAGGCAAAGATCCCATCCAGGTTGTTGATAAAACCGGCGCAGTTCGTGCCCATCACCGCCATATCGTGCTTCCTGCACAGTTCTCTTAAGGCCTCCTCGCTTTCTCTGTCTCCAGTCTCCCCATAGCCGCTGGCATACACAACCGCCGCCTGGCAGCCGGCCTGCGCCGCTTCTTCTATCGCCTGAGGCACCAGCTTTTTGTTCAGGATAATCACGCACATATCTATTTTTTCCGGCACGTTGGCGATCTTGTCGTAGCACTTCTTCCCGAAAACCTGCTCCCTTCCGGGATTTACAAAATAAATGTGATCTTTCAGCGGAGAATTCAGCAGGTTGACGCAGGTTGATTTCCCAAATCCGTTTTTGTCATTGGCGCCGATCACCGCGATGCTGGACGGGCGCAGCAATTTTCTCAGGTCCAAAGGCTCATCCCTCCTTTACATGCGCATATCCGGCCTCAAACACTTTGATATTCCCCTCATGGAACTGGGGCTTGGAGGAAAAATATTCGCGGATTCCATTCTCATACTGTTCTTTTGTAAAAAGTTCGCAGCATGCCGCCAGGGCGCCCAGCACGCACACATTGGCGCTCCTGGTATTTTTCAGTTTTTCACAGATGGCGTCCGCCGGTACCTGCACCACACGGAATTTATCTGCCTGTGGAAGTTCCGTCACGATGGAGGAATCCACGATTACAGTTCCACCTTCCTTCATCTGCGGAAGGAACTTATCCAGCGACGGTTTGTTCATTGCCACCAGATAGTCGATCTGTTTTACAAAGGGGCTGGCGATTGGCTCATCGCTGAGTTTTACACTGCAGTTCGCCGTGCCGCCGCGCATCTCCGATCCATAAGACGGCATCCAGATAACTTCTTTCCCGTATAAAGAACCCATGTTTGCAAGAATCATTCCCGCAGTCAGGACGCCCTGCCCTCCAAATCCGGCAAAAACAAATTGTCTCAGCATACTATCTGGCACCTCCTTTGATCTCTCCCACCGGATAATATTCCAGAACTTCCTTCTCGATCCGGTCTACCGCCTGCAGCGGCGTCAGATGCCAGTTGGTGGGACATGGAGAAATAATTTCCACACAGGTATAGCCGCCCTGGTTCATCTGCGTCTCAAACGCTTTGCGGATATATGTCTTGGTCTTTCGTATATGGGCAGCATCATGTACGGATCCTCTGGCCAGATATGACACGTCAAAATGGCTGATCAGTTCAGAGATCTTTAAGGGCATGCCCATAATCTCCGGGTCGCGCCCCTTCACAGAGGTAGTCGTCTTCTGGCCCACCAGGCTGGTAGGCGACATCTGACCTCCCGTCATGCCGTATACGCCATTATTTACAATGATCTGTGTAAAATTCTCATTTCTCTGGGCGCTGTACAGGGTCTCCGCAATCCCGATGGAGGCTGCGTCGCCGTCCCCCTGGTAGGTGAATACCAGCTTGTCCGGACGGCATCTCTTGATCGCTCCCGCGGAAGCCGCCGCCCTGCCGTGAGCCGCCTGCAAAAGATCCAGAGCCAGATACCGGTTGGTAAGGCAGGAACATCCCACGGCCAGGACGCCGATGGCGTCTTCTGCCAGTCCCATCTCCTCCACAACCTCCGCGATCAGCCGGATCACGATCCCATGGCCGCAGCCAGGGCAGAAACTGTTATATCCATAAATGGTGCTTGGGGCTTTTTTCACTGCTGCCACGGTCAGAACACCTCCTTCTCTTCGCCGTTCATGATGCTTTCTATCTTCTGAAGAATCGCTTCCGGGTCCGCAATCGACCTTCCCGACGGATAGGAATAGATGGGCACTCCCCGCCCATAGAGCGCCACGTCCTCCACCATCTGCCCGCACGCATTCATCTCTACAGTGAGGTATGCTTCTGCGTGGGAGTTCGTCTTCGCAAACGCTTTTTTGGGGAACGGCCACAGGGTAATCGGGCGGATCATTCCCACCTTCCACCCTTTTTTCCTGGCGGTTTTTACCGCTTCCCTGCATACGCGGGAGCTGATCCCGTAACTTACCAGAATGATCTTTGCGTCCTCCGTCTCCACTTCTTCCCACATCTGCAGCTCTTTTTCCATCTTCGCATATCGTTCACGGATATGCGGATCGTACTCATGGAATTTAAAATCATAATAGATGCGGTCCGTCATCTTCCGCCCAGTAGGATGCGCTGCATCGCGCCCCTTCAGGGTCCAGTCGTATTGATCCGGGTCGTGCTCCCTGCCTTCCGGCAGTTCCACGGATTCCGCCATCTGTCCGATCGCTCCGTCGCTCAGGATCAGTACCGGAGTCCGATACGCTTCCGCAGTGTCAAAGGCCCTGATCGTAAAATCCACATTCTCCTGCACGGAAGCCGGCGCGTAGACAGGCACCTTATATCCTCCATGGCCTCCGCCTTTCACAGCCTGGAAGTAATCCCCCTGTCCCAGCATAATGCTTCCAAGTCCGATGCCATAGCGCATTACATCCACGATCACCGCAGGCAGTTCCATGGAGCACATATAAGAGATTCCTTCCTGTTTTAAACTGAATCCCGGTCCCGCCGAGCTGGTCATCGCCCGATATCCCGTAGCGGCAGCTCCCAGCACCATGTTGACGCCTGCCAGTTCAGACTCCGTCTGGATGAAATGCCCTCCCCGTTCCGGAAGATTTTTTGCCAGATATTCCAGTATCTCCGTCTGAGGCGTGATGGGATATCCCGCAAAAAACCGGCACCCTGCCAGAATCGCCGCTTCCGCAAGCGCATTGTTTCCCTTCATCAATCGTTTCACGGTCTCACCCCTCCTCTATCGTAAATACCGTATCCGGACACACCGTATAACAGGTCCCGCAGCTTACGCATTTTTCTTCGTCCACCGTCACTGCGTGGTACCCTTTTCCGTTTACGTTTTCTCCAAAAGCAAGCGCACCTTTAGGACAGGCTTTCACGCAATACCCGCATGCCTTGCATTTTTCACTGTTAATATGTACCATCCGTGTTTACCCCCTTTATTCCCGCGCGCAATCCGCCGGACGGACGCACTGGCGCGTCCATTCGGCGAATACCGCGGAGATCCGGCACAATCTATCCTGTTCCGTCAGCACTCCGGTTCGTCAGATATGGTCGGCTCAAAGATCTCAAATGCCAATTCTCTCTGGAACCTTCTGGTCTCTCTGGACTTTTCGAACAGTTTCGCCACATTTCTCCGGCAGAGCGCTTCAATATCCTGGATCACAGATTCCGGCGTCGCCTCGATCACGCCGAATGTCACTGTGTAGAAAAAGCGGACTGCGCCCACATTGGCGATAAAGTCCGGCACGTCCCAGATGCCCTTCTGATGCAGGATCGGATCCACTTTCTGATCCACAGGGATGTTGGCTCCTTCACAGATCAGCTTCGCTTTGACCTGATCCACATTCTTCTCATTAATCACATCCTCCAGCGCCACCGGGACAAGAATATCGCAGGGCACGTCCAGCCATGCCGTATTGGGCATTACTTTCCAGGACGGATCGAATTTACTCTGGTCCATTTCCCCTTTAGGCTTCACATTCTCAATCAGCGACGGCACATCCAGTCCGTCCTCACAATATACGAAGCAATTGGCGTCCGCGATACCCACGATCTTATATCCCAGCTGATACAGGCGGTGGCAACAGCTTAAGCCCACACAGCCAAATCCCTGCACCACCACAGATGCGCCCGGCGCGCCATCAATCTGCTTCCATCCCTCGTCCGCGGATACCGCCACGCCGAATCCCGTAGTCACATCGTTGACCAGCCATCCATCATATTTGCTCTGCAGAAGCCTGCGCACGTTCTCCTGCCCCTGCGCGACGATGGGATTTCTCTTCATGGACTTCGTCTGGGGACGTCCCATGCCCAACTCGTCAAAGATACCGTAAACATCCTCATATTTTGTGCCCAGATCTGATCCCATGGAAAGACCCACGTCGATATAAGGCCTCATGGCAATGATAAAGCGTTTCAGCACCTGATAAGCATCCGGCGCCTTATAGTCGTATGCAATGCCTGCTTTCGCGCCTCCCTGACAGATATTTTCACAGGCGTTCCTCTTGTACGCCATAATTTCCGCCAGACGGATCACCTCTTCCCGGTTCACAGACGGATGCATCCGGATACCTCCCCCGGAATATCCTTTCACAAAATTGAAGATGCACAGCCACCCCCTGGCTTCTGTCTCTGTATCGTTCCATTCGATTACCACATACGGTTTCATTGCTGCCCTCCTGTTCTCTGTCTAGATGTCGCCTTTCTCAATTCAGGCTTTCCCTTTTGTTTTTTCGCAATTTTTACCGGGCCCAGGCTGTAAATTGCATCTGGAAAATGTTATACTATAATTTAATGGCAAACGTTTTCCAGAATTTTTGCATAACAGTTTCTAATTTTTATTTTTTCTCTGATATTTGTTATGCTATTCTCAATTATAGTTATATTCATTAGTATTCTCAACAATTTGCAGTTCTTTTTTGTGGATAATGCCTAATTTTTTTATATTTTGTCATCATTTTTAGGGGGTTTTATATGTATACAGAAGACAGGAAATCACTGGGGAAATTGAGGATTCTGCTGGAATCCAACCGGGAATATTATTGTATTTTCCGGCAGGCCGCCCACGCGTCCGGTACCTATATCTGCATAGAACAGACAAAAACCGCACTGG
The DNA here is from genome assembly GCA_944381625.1 of uncultured Lachnoclostridium sp. GTDB lineage: Bacteria > Bacillota > Clostridia > Lachnospirales > Lachnospiraceae > Hominiventricola. The sequence continues at coordinate 95,945 of CALWLW010000010.1, read as the reverse complement.
GACAGCACCTTCTGGACCTGCTGGAATCCAGCAAAGACATGATCGGCCGGATCGCAGAGCAGTACCACGGAATTGATGATTATCTTACCAGAGATTACACGGACTTTGAGAAAATACAGAGCTATCTGCTCTTCATCCAAAAGCTGTACCAGGAGCTGGCAGATACCAATATTATCTGGAAATCGGTATTGTCCAACAGTCCCGTTTTCTTCCATTACCACTGGTATCAGTTCTATTCCACCAGGGAATACCTCCAGGACTGCGCGCCCGTTGGGGAAACAGCCCGCCAGGAACACATGCGCCATCACTGGGACCTGACCCGAAGATCCATACTGGAAGAGATCACTCTGTTTGATACCATAGCCTCGTTTATCACTTCCATGGGCAATGCGGTGGCTTTCTGCCTGGACGATTCCACCTTTCCGGAGCAAAAGGAAATGCATCCGATTAAACGGTCTTATCTGTATCAGTCTCTGTTTGACAACCACTTCATGTCCAACGACTCCATGAAGGTGGCTCTGCACCTGTCGGAACGGAATCCCTTTCCGCCCGGAAAGACACTGACCACAAACACCGAAACCATCACTCCGAAAAAACAATTGTACCAGAGTACTTTTTCCACAAAAAATTATTTTAACCTGTTCCAGAACGCAGATTCCAAAACCACTTATCAGAGATATCTCACGGACATTGACAGTCAGGAGACGGAACTTGCGCTCACTCTGGATATCGAGACATTGGAAGACGTCTACACCGCCTGTATGTACTCTTTTTTTACACTGGTATCAAAGGGGATTCATGTGAGACGCTGCAAACGATGCGGCCGTTACTTTTCGCCTTACAACCGGAGCGATGAGATCTATTGTTCAAAGATATGGGAGAACGGAAAACGATGCCGGGAGCTGTACCAGGAAGAGCGTCTTCAATCAGACGATCTGACCCGGTACTACCGGGCCGCATATAAAGTGCAGAATGCAAAGAAGCAGCGGAACCTGCGCAACAAACCTTCCTCCGAAAAAACCTTCCGGGAATGGAACCAGCGCGCAAAGGCCGCATTGGAACAGGCCAAAAATAACGAGATCAGCTTTGAGGAGTTTAAGCGCATTGTGGACGCCAAGTCAGAAAGCCGCGCATAAAATTTATGCCGCCCATGTCCCCGCACCAGGGTACGGGTTCATGGGCGGCATATCTGTCCGCGTTTTACTTTGCCGGCAGGACAGGCAGTTCCATGCTGACTGTAAATTCCTGTCCGTCCTGTCTCCACTCAAAATTCCCTCCGCAGTTTTCTATAATTTTCCTGCAGGTCTTCAAGCCGATCTGAGTGCTTTCTACCAGGTTCTTTTGCTCACGAACATGGTTCGTGAGCAGGATATGCAGCATATCCTGCCGCTCAAACGCATGAATCATGAGCGGGTAATCCCGGTCTCCATATTTTTTCAGATTCGACAGAAGGTTGTCCATCACCCTCTGCATATATTCCGCGTCGATCCTGACAATTCCTTTCAGTTCTTCCACGCGGCAGTCCAAAGTTCCGCCTTCTTCCTGCCATTCAAAAAACTGGCTGTTGCACAGATCTTCCAGCAGGCTCTCACACGCCACCTCGCGAAACTGATAGGGTTGTTCCTCTTTCCCGTATACCAGGAAATACTCAAACAGGCGGTCCGACATCTTTTTCATCTGGAAAGCCTTCTCCCGGCAGTGTTCCAGATATTTGCCCAATTGATTCTCATCCTCGTACCGATGCAGATTCAACAGCTCCAGATATCCGATCAGCGACGTGAGCGGCGTACGCAGGTCATGAGACATGGCCGTAACCAGTTCTGTATTGGCTTTTTCTGCCTCCGCTTTCAGACGCTGGCGCTCCTGGATCTCATTTCTCATGGTCTCGATCCCAAGAGCCAGGCTGGTCAGTTCATCATTCCCCTGGATGGTAATGGGATACTCCATATTGCCACTGCCCAGAATCTTCAGCTCCCGTTCCAGACGGTTAATATACCGGATCTTCCGGTGGATCAGGAACAGTAGCACCGCGACGAAGCATACGACGCCCACAAGGATGCTGGCCGCATCCACGCTGTAATAATATTCCATCCCCATATAGCATACCAGCTCCGCCTTGATCGGCGTCCCGTCCGCCAGTTCCAGATCATAATAGGAGGATTCCGGGTCCCAGCTTTCCGGAGCGTCCGGATCTTCCACGCGGTAAGGATTAAACAGGGAATCCACATCCTTATAGAACATGGCGTACACGTCCCTCTGTCTCTGCGCCCATATATACAAAAGCTCCACGTTCTCTTCCGTCACCTGGTTCTGGTCGATAAAACGCTGAAGGCTTTCCAGACTTTCCTCCACTCGCCGCTCATAGTAGCCTTCCTGCGTCAGCTTCTTATCCAGATAGTTGTACGCCAGACCCGCTATCCCATTCGCCACCAGGACGCCCACCAGCAAAGCAAAGACCGTGGTCATCAAAAGTTCCAGGGCCAGTCTTCGTTTTCTGCACGTTTTCTTTTTAGTTGACACAGTAGCCCCGTCCCCACACATTCTGAATATAGGGTTCTCCTTCCTTTTCCAGTTTCCGCCGGATATTTCGGATATGCACCATCACCGTGTTGCCTGAACTGGGATAGAAATCTTCCTTCCAGACTTTTTCATAGATCTCTTTCACCGAGAAAATCTTCCGGGGATTGGACGCCAGAAGCAAAAGAATCTGATATTCCATCTCCGTCAGAGATATTTTCCTTCCGCTGTCAGTTACCGACTGAAGTTCCGTGTCAATGGCCAGATCCCGATAAAAGATCATCTTATCCGTCTTATCCTCGGTTTTCTGATAAACCCGGTACCGGCGGATCAGCGCTTTTACCCGGGAGAGCAGTTCCATATAAGAAAACGGTTTTACCAGGTAGTCGTCGCCCCCGGCGGAAAATCCCAGCACTTTGTCATGTTCCCCGGATTTCGCCGTCAGGAACAGGATAGGAACATTGGATTTTTCCCGGATCTTCCCACACGCGTGTATCCCGGATTCTCCCGGCATCAGAATATCCAGGATCACCAGATCCACGCCTTCCGCATACTCCACCGCTTCCTCCGCGTTGCAGGCCTCCACGATTCCGTATCCTTCGCTCTCCAGCATCATGCGCAGCACTTCCCTGATCTCTGGTTCATCGTCCGCGATCAAAATTTTTTGTTTCTCCATTCTCATCACCCACTACCAGTGTAACATGTCCGCGCGTGTCTGACGATATCCAAGGGCAAGAATTAAGATTTTTTAAGAAAGCCATTTGTCCGGGTGAGGAAATTTTTCTCCCTCTTTTTGGACCCCCGTCCGAACGCGCAGCGCTGAAAACAGACATTATCACAAAAATCAGGAGAGATACCGTTCACCTGCGGTTCTCTCCTGATTTTTCTTCAAATAGAATAACTCCATTCATTTTTTCTTTTGTTCTTCTCGTTCTTTGCCCCACTCATCGTCTCTGAATGCCCATATATCCATTGCGATATCCAGTTTTATCACATTAGGACTTATATCCATTTTCTTTAAACAGAACGGAAACCATTTATTTTTCTTCGAGAAATGATAAAGCAAATCTACAGTTTCCAAATCATCTATTTTTTCGTTTTTATAATCAGAATCCTTTAAATGTTTAAAACCGTTTTTCACAAGATACGATTTGATCATCTCATAAGCACCCTGCGGCGCCGTCTGAGAATAATACACTTTTAAATCATCAACAGCAAAGTCAAAGGAAAGCACTACTCCATTCGTCCAAATACCTTTTTCCTTAGACGACGACACGTTTCCTGTCCTCCCACAAATCGTAGTATTCCAGATGCGAGAAACAATCCTGCATATCTTTTAAAGCAGAAAAGAAAAAGGCAACGGCTCCAAAATCGTCATATCCTTTAATTGGCTGCGCCTTGCAATAAGTAACTGTATCAACATTGACAATCCGCAATTTTTTTTGCAGTTCTCTAATAGTCTCAACTGCATTGTTGCGTTCATTTTCCGATAAATCAGAGCGCAGCTCCGCAACAACTTTATAGTTATAACCATCCATAGCTAAGCCCCTTTCTAATAATTTTTCTATTTTTATTATATCTAAAATCCTGTTTTTTTACAACTGACATAGCTTCTCTTACAGCACACAGGCCCCGTTCCCCGTCACCACCACGTAGAACTCCGGCGTGAGCCCGGTCCGTTCCTGATAATTTTTCCCCACCCTGGTGATGAATTCATTGACTGCGTCCTCGTCCACGATGCTGACCGTACAGCCTCCGAACCCGGCTCCCATCATGCGGGAACCCAGCACGCCGTCGATGTCCCAGGCTTCCTCCACCAGGATGTCCAGTTCCGGGCAGGACACCTCGTAATCCTCCTTCAGTGACAGATGGGACGCGTTCATCAGCTGCCCAAACTCATGGATATCCCCTTTTTCCAGCGCTTCCGCCGCCTGGATCGTCCGCTGGTTTTCCGTCACCGCGTGCCGCGCCCTCCTGACCCGCACCGGATCCTTGATCATCTCCTGCACTTCCTCAAACACTTCCGCCGTCAGTTCGCCCAGGCTGCGGATGGAGATGACCTGCTGCAGTTCCATAAGCGCGGTCTCGCACTCTTTCCTGCGCTTCTCGTACTCTGCTTCCACCACAGCCCGCTCTTTTTTGCTGTTGGTAATGATGATCCGTTCATGGGACAGCTTCAGCGGAACATATACATAAGAAAGGTCGCTGGTATCCAGCAGCAGCGCATGTTTCGTCCTGCCCATGGCGCTGGTGAACGGGTCCATGATGCCGCAGCGGTTACCCATGTACTCGTTCTCCGCAAGCTGGGCAAACAGGCTGAGATCCACCATACTCACATCCTCATATCCCATCATGTCCCTCAGGATCAGCCCTGTCACCACCTCCAGGGACGCGGAAGAGCCCAGACCCAGACCCTTGGGGATCTCGCCGTAATAAAACAGATCCAGGCCCCGGCGCACAGGATAATTCTTCTTTCGGAAGGTATCGATCACGCCTTTGGGATAATTGGCCCAGCCGTCCTCCTGACGGTAGCCCAGCTCCTCCATCGGCAGTTCCAGCACGCCCTGCTCCGGATAATTCAACGAATAGAAACGGAACATACTGTCCTGCCGCTTCCTTGCCGCGGCGTACGTCCCGATGGTAATCGCGCAGGGGAATACATGCCCGCCGTTATAATCTGTATGCTCGCCGATCAGGTTCACCCGCCCGGGCGCGAAATAGACCTTCACTCCCTGCTCCGAACCGCCATAGACATCCACAAATTTATCGATCACCCGCTGTTTCATCGTATTCTCCCTTAATTTCCCAAAAGTCGAAAGTTTTTGGGTTAATCATAGCATAATTTGTCGTTTTTGTTAATACGTTCTTTCGGCCCACATTGACTTTTCCTGCCATGGTGAGTACAATAAGAGCTGATTAGGAAAAGATTTGTATAAAAGGAGTATTGTCAATGTTTGAGATTTTAAAAGCGCTGCTTCTCGGTATCGTGGAGGGCATCACGGAATGGCTTCCCATCTCCAGTACCGGGCATATGATTCTGGTGGAAGAGTTTGTCCATATGAACGTCAGCGCAGATTTCATGGAGATGTTCCGCGTGGTCATCCAGCTTGGGGCAATCCTGGCCGTGGTCGTCCTGTATTTCCAGAAGCTGTGGCCGTTCTGCTCGCCGCGAAACGGCTGGATCAAGAAGGACACCTGGATGCTCTGGTTCAAGGTACTGGTAGCCGTCCTTCCGGCCGCTGTCATAGGCATCCCCTTTGACGACCAGATCGACGCCATTTTCTACAACTACCTGACGGTGGCCGTCACACTGATCCTGTACGGCGTCCTGTTCATCGTTGTGGAAAACTACAACAAAAAACGGACGCCCCGCGTCAATACCTTCGCAGACCTGAGCTGGTCCATGGCACTGTTTATCGGCGTCTTCCAGGTGCTGGCGCTGATCCCCGGCACGTCCCGTTCCGGAGCCACGATCCTGGGCGCCATGCTTCTGGGAACATCCCGGTACATCGCCGCCGAATTCAGCTTCTTCCTGGCAATCCCAGTCATGTTCGGAGCCAGCCTGCTGAAACTAGTCAAATTCGGTTTTTCCTTCACGTCTATGGAACTGGCGGTGCTGGGCGTGGGCATGGTCTCCGCGTTTGTGGTTTCCATCCTGGCCATCAAATTCCTGATGGGCTATATTAAGAAAAACGACTTCAAATCCTTCGGATACTACCGCATCGTGCTGGGTATCCTGGTGCTTGCTTATTTCATGCTGGCAAAATAGACCCAAAGAAAAGAGGAACATGGAATGTACAAAGAGATTGCAAAACTGATCCTGTACCGGGATCTTGGGGAGGACAGCATCCTCTTAAAACTGAGTGGAATCTTCGAGGATTTCGACCTGAACCGGGCTTCCAAAGCCGAGCTGACCACCCGGATCTACGCGCAGATGAAAGCGCTGCTGGATCTGGCCACTCAGTATGGATTCGACCGGAATCTCTGGCACAACTATCTGACTTTCATCCTGCTGACCAATGAAAATTCCTTCAGCATGACCAGCGAAAAGGTGGGAGCCAACGACGGCACGGTAAATCATTTCGCAAAGAGTGATTTCGCCATCTTCAAGAAACTGTTCGATTTTGATTTCGGTCCCATTGAGGAGGCTCTGGGAATCGACTGTTTCTCCACCATCTGCAATTACCGTTCCATCCAGAAAAGGGAGCGCATGTACAACAAGAATGTCAGTGAAAAAGTGCAGGCGGTCAGCGTCCGGATCGAACAGGCCGGAGACGAGGAGGAGATCTTCCGCATTGTCACAGATTTCTACGCCGCCTACGGCGTGGGCATGTTCGGACTGAACCGGGCGTTCCGCATCCGCCATCTGGAAAACGGAGTGGAATTCCTGCCCATCAACAATACGGACCGCGTCCTTCTGAAAGATCTGATCGGTTATGAGATCCAGAAGAAAAAGCTGATCGAAAATACGGAAGCGTTCATCCACGGCCTGCCGTGCAACAACGTACTTCTGTGCGGAGACGCCGGAACCGGCAAATCCACCAGCATCAAGGCTCTGCTCAACGAATACTATGACCAGGGCCTGCGCATGATTGAGATCTACAAACATCAGTTCCAGGATCTTTCCTCCATCATCGCGCAGGTGAAGAACCGGAACTACCGGTTTATCATCTATATGGACGATCTTTCTTTCGAGGACTTTGAAATCGAGTATAAATACCTGAAAGCCGTCATCGAAGGCGGCATGGAGACCAAGCCGGACAATGTGCTGATCTACGCCACCTCCAACCGCCGCCATCTGATCAAGGAGAACTGGTCGGACCGCAGCGATATGGAATCAGAAAACGGCATGCACCGCTCCGACACCATGCAGGAAAAACTGTCCCTGGTGGCGCGCTTCGGCGTGACGATCTACTACGGAAAACCTTCCCAGAAGGAATACTTCACCATTGTAAAAGAGCTTCGGAAACGTTATCCTTCCATCACTGTCAGCGACGAGGAATTGTGCGCCGAAGCCAACAAATGGGAGCTGAGTCACGGAGGCATCTCCGGGCGCACCGCCCAGCAGTTCATCAACTATATGGCAGGGAAGGCAGACGCCTCCTCCTGACCTTTATATAACACTACGAAAGTGAGGAATGCAATATGGAAAAACAGGTACTGGATTATGTGGTGGAGAAAACCCACGCGATGACGGACGCTTTCTCCTGCAGCAAGGAAGCAAAGGCAGCGGCAGAAGACTGGCTGAAATCCATCGGCACGGACGCAGAGGCAGAAGCGACCAGAAAATACATCGCTGAACTGGAAGCAGACATTATGCCCATCGATCAGCTGATTGGATTTGCCGGTTCCGACCAGGGCAAAGCGTATTTCGGCGCGGACCAGGCGGCGGGCATCGTCGCCCACGCTCAGGAGATCAAGGCAGACGGAGCAAAATACTGCGACTGCCCGGCCTGCAAGGCAGTGGAAGCGATCCTTCAGAAGAAAGAAGAAATGCTGAAATAGACAGTATTGGCAAAAAAATCCGGCCGGGGATATCAGAAATGTCCCCGGCCGTTTTCGTGCCCTGTTTATTATGCCAGATCCTCCCCATTCGAGGCGATCACTTTCTTATACCATTCAAAGGATTTCTTTTTATACCGTTTCATACTTCCGTTTCCCTGGTTATCCCGATCCACATAAATGAAACCGTAGCGTTTCGCCATCTCTCCGGTGGAGGCGCTGACCAGGTCGATGCAGCCCCAGGGTGTATAGCCCAGAAGTTCCACGCCGTCCTCTTCCACCGCCTGTTTAAACGCCTGGATATGTTCCCGCAGATAGTCGATGCGGTACTGGTCGTCCACCGTATATGATCCGTGTCCGTCGTCCACCAGCTCGTCCTTGGCCCCCAGGCCATTCTCCACAATAAACAACGGTTTCTGATAACGGTCGTAGAGACTGTTCATGGTAATCCGAAGTCCCAGCGGGTCAATCTGCCACCCCCATTCGCTGGCCTTCAGGTACGGGTTGCGCGTGCCTTTAAAGGCATTTCCTATGGTCTCGCCCACTCCCTCCTGCGTTGTGATGCATCTGGAAGAATAATAGGAGAAACTCACAAAATCCACCGTATACTCCCGGAGCATCCTGCGGTCCTCTTCTGTGATCCCCAGATCCAGTCCCATACGCTCAAACTGTTTCCGCGCGTAGGCCGGATAATAGCCCCTTGCCTGTACGTCAATGAACATCAGGTTCTCGTGGTCTTTTCCTTTTGCCGCCCACACGTCCTCAGGAAGCGAACAGTACGGATAATAATCTCCCGCTGCCATCATGCATCCCACCTTGTTTTCCGGATCGATCTCATGGGCAATCTTTGTGGCCCAGGCGCTGGCCACCAGTTCATGGTGCGCGCTGAGATATTTCGCCGCCGTCTGGTCCTCCCCGTCTTCAAACAGAAGCCCCGCTCCCATAAACGGCAAATGAAGGATCATATTGATCTCATTAAACGTGATCCAGTATTTTACCAGTCCTTTATACCGGGTAAACAGTATGGTGACCAGATTCTTGTAAAAATCAATCAGTTTCCGGTTCTTCCATCCTCCGTATGCCTCAATCAGATGGATGGGGCAGTCAAAATGAGTGATGGTCACCAGCGGCTCAATACCGTATTTATGGCACTCCCTGAAGACGTCCTCATAAAACCGCAGCCCTTCCTCGTTGGGTTCCGTCTCGTCCCCCTGAGGGAAGATCCGGGACCATGCGATGGACAGCCGGAACACCTTAAATCCCATCTCTCCGAACATCCGGATATCTTCTTTATAATGATGGTAGAAATCGATCCCGTACATGGCCGGATAAAAATGTTCTCCATCCGGCTCCAACATTCTCCGGGTACCGCGCATGACCGCCTGACGGTCGGGGCCATGGGGGATCACATCCACATTGGCCAGTCCCCGTCCCCCTTCCCGGTATGCGCCTTCACACTGATTGGCCGCCGTAGCGCCTCCCCACAAAAAATCCTTGCTTAACGCCATGATACTCCTCCTTTGTCAGCGCGACGCTTTCACAATGGAGTCTCCGGTTTTCACCTCTCCCTGGTTCACGCTGATAATATTTCCAAAGTCCAGGCTGTTGGTAATCACAATCGGGGTGATCACATCATATCCGGCCGCCTTCACCGCTTCCAGATCCACCTTCAGCACCGGCGTTCCGGCCTTCACCTGATCCCCTGCTTTCACCAGGGCTTCGAAATGTTCCCCTTGCAGATTCACCGTATCCAGCCCCACATGCATCAGAATCTCTGTACCGGCTTCATCTTCAAAGGAAATGGCATGTTTAGTATCGAACACCATCTGTACTTTCCCATCTACCGGAGCACAGAACAGTTCTTCTGACGGAAGAATCGCCGTACCTTTCCCCAGAATCTCCTGAGCAAACGTGGGATCGTTCACTTCCGACAGCGGAACCATCGTTCCGGATACCGGCGCCTGGACAGTAACCGTGACATTTCCCGCATGTTCAGATTTTGTTTCCGGCGCCGCATCCGTTCCTGCTGCCGCCGGCCGGGTATCTTCAGCCTCGTCTTTGTACAAAATAAAGCTTAACACAAAGGTGATCACAAAGGCAATAGCCGCTCCGATGCAGGCCAGCATCAGGTCATTAAGACCGTCCCCTCCGATATATCCGGGAAGCGTCATCAGACCCGGGGAACCGCCGCCGTAATTTCTCACGTGGAAGATTCCCATGAACAGCCCGCCCACAGCGCCGCCCACACAGGCGGAGACCAGCGGAGTCTTAAATCTCATGTTGACACCGTACAGAGCCGGTTCCGTGATGCCGCAGACGGCAGTGATCGCCGCGGAGGAAGCCACCTGCTTCACTTCCTGGGATTTCGTCTTGAACGCCACCGCGAATGCCGCCGCGCCCTGGGCAATGTTGGACGCCAGGTTCGCCGGATATACAATCGTGTCAAATCCTGTGGTCATACGGTTGTTGATGCCAATGGGGATGATGCCGTAATGCGTTCCCGTCATAACCAGCAGCGGGAATACGCCGCCCAGGATCATGGGTACCAGCCAGCTCACATATGTATCCAGCGCATTGACGCCGGCCGCGATCCAGCTCGCGATAATGTATCCCACCGGCCCCAGAGCGCACAGCGCCACGGTTCCTGCCACCAGAATCGTGATCAGCGGTTTTGTGAAGAATTTAATCGCCTTCGGGGATATCCTGTCTGCAATCGGCTCCACATAAGACATAAACCATACGGACAGGATGATCGGAATAACGGAAGACGAATAGCTTGCGTTATAGATCGGCAGGAAAAACAGATGAATGGCTTCCCCCGTCTCCTTCGATGCCGTAACCATGTTGACAAAATTCGGATGCAGGAAAATACCTCCCAGCATCATGGCCAGATAAGGATTGCAGCCAAATTTCTTCGCCGCGGAATTTGCCAGCAGGACCGGCAGGAAATAGAACGCCGCGTCCGCCATAAAGTTGATCACCTGGTAGGTGCTTCCCGTCGTATCGATCAGTTTGAAAGCCACCAGCAGAGACAGCACGGCCTTCAGCATACCGGCGGCCGTGATTGCCGGAAGCACCGGAGTAAAGATGCCGGTGATCGTATCGATCAGACGCGCTCCCAGGCTCTTCTTCTCTTCCGGCGCGCCCCCTTTGTCCTGGTTCAGATCGCACACTCCCGCGATGGGCTTGTATACATGATTCACATCATTTCCAATGATAACCTGATACTGTCCTCCGCTCTGCGCTACGCCCAGCACGCCGGGCGTCCGTTTCAGTTCCTCTGTCTTTGCCTTTCCCTCGTCCTTCAGATTGAACCGAAGGCGCGTCGCGCAGTGGGTCAGTCCGGTCACATTGCCCTTTCCGCCCACCAGATCGAGAATTTTCATTCCCAGTTCTTGATAGTTCATGTGTTTCCCTCCTGTTTTTTCTCTCATATTTATTCCGTGGTGACACGGTGAATATGCACGGTTAAATACATCATCTCATCATTGGTCAGCGTAAGCCCGTACTCTTTCTGGATATAATCGTATACCTTCAGCACGCAGGCATAAGCCTTTTTGTACTGGCTGCGGATCATCAGGAAAAAATTCAGATCCCCGTCTTCCAGTTCCTGCCCGGAAAAGACCCGTTTCAGGAAAAATTTCAGGTGCGTCACAAACCGTTCATAATGGATGGAATTTTCATTGAGTTCAATATTATAGTGGTATTTCACAATATTGATGATATTCTGGATGGTCTTCATCATCTCCTGGGTCTGCCCAATCCCGATGGAATCCATATCCGCATTGACCAGATGGAAGGCGATAAATCCCGCCTCATCGTCCGGGAGCTCTATCCCTGTATGTTCCCGGATCAGCCGCAGGGCCTCCAGGCCGATCTCGTATTCATGATAATAAAATCTGCGGATCTCCATCAGCAGGGCGTTCCGGATCTGAATTCCGTTCCGGCTCCGTTCCAGGGCAAAACTGATATGGTCGCACAGGGTCAGGTATATGCTGTCGCTCAGCCGTTTCCCCAGCGATATCTTGGCATATTCCACAATCTCATTGGTAATCTGGATGCATTCCAGAGGTACTTTGGACAGGATCTCCTCCAGGCGGTGATACGCATCTTTGTCTTTCATCGTATAGATCTTTTCGATCTTGTCTGTGTCTATCCCGTCTCCTACGGACTTTTTATAGCCCAGGCCGCATCCCATCACCAGCACTTCCCGTCCGGATTCATCTTTTGACCGGACCAGGTTATTATTGATTACTTTTTCCACATTCAATTCCGCTTCTCCCCCTCTCTGCGGAACTTTTACACACAAAAAAGGCTACACTATCCCTACACGTCCTGAAACGTGTATAAATAGTATAGCCTGCCGTACAGTAACAATCCATTCATACGCTGACATTGTACTGCATCCGGTTCTATGCTGTCAATACTTTTTTAGATCTCTCCCAGAAGTTTTTCCACGCTCACCAGCTTCACGCACAGCACGAACAGCTCTGCGGTCAGCTTCAGTTCTTCCATGGTGGGATAGGACGGAGCGATACGGATATTCTTGTCATGGGGGTCTTTTTTATACGGGAAGGTGGCGCCTGCTCCGGTCAGTACCACACCCGCTTCCTTACATTTGTTCACGATGGCTTTCGCACAGCCGTCCATGGCGTCAAAGGAAATGAAATATCCGCCCAGAGGCTTCGTCCAGGAACCGATTCCCAGACCTCCCAGCTCGCGTTCCAGCGTCTCCAGCACCATTTCAAATTTCGGGCGCATGATCGCCGCATGTTTTCTCATATGCTCTTTGATGCCGTCCATATCCTTGAAATAACGTACATGGCGGAGCTGATTGATCTTGTCATGGCTGATGATCTGGATGGTCATGGATTTTTTCACCCACTCCAGGTTGCCCTCGGAAGCCGCGATACAACTGATGCCCGCGCCCGCGAAGCTGATCTTGGAGGTGGATGCAAATTCCAGGATCATGTCCTTCTTGCCGTTCGCCTCGCACATGGAAAGCATCTCGGGGAGCGTATCCTGCTCATCGTCATACAGATGATGCACGCAGTACGCGTTATCCCAGTAAATACGGAAATCCTCCGCAGCCGGATTCAAATCCGCCATCCTGCGGCAGACTTCCTCCGAATAGGTGATCCCCAGCGGGTTTGTGTACATGGGTACGCACCAGATTCCCTTGACCGCCGGATCTTTTACATATTCTTCCACCAGATCCATATCCGGGCCTTCCTCCGTCATGGGGATCGTAATCATCTCGATCCCAAAATGCTCCGTGATGGAGAAATGACGGTCATATCCCGGCGCGGGACATAAGAATTTTACTTTATCCAGCTTGCACCAGGGAGTACTTCCCATCACGCCGTGGGTCATGGAACGGGAAATGCTGTCATACATAACGCTCAGGCTGGCGGTACCGAATACGATGACTTTCTCCGGCGCCACGCCCAGCATTTCGCCCAGAAGTCTGCGGGCACTCCAGATTCCTTCCAGATTACCGTAATTTCTGGTATCCACGCCCTGGTCGTCGCGCATGTCGCAGCTGCTGTTGAAAATATCCATCATGGGCATGGTCATATCAAGCTGTTCCTCTGAAGGTTTTCCCCTGGACATATCCAGTTTCAGTCCTTTTCCTTTCGCGTCCTCATACTGAAGCTCCAGGTCCTTTTTCATGGCCAGCAGTTCTTCTCTGGTTAAATCTTTGTAAGCTGTCATCTTATGTCCTCCTCATATTTATATGTCATCCACACATGACAAGAGACTGTATAAAAATACAGCCCCCCTACATGGAATCCTCATGAAATACTTTCCGAACCAGCCCGTCGTATTCTTTCCACGCCGGATAGTCCTGAAGTTCTTTTAAAGCCTCTGCGATCTGGCGGTACATCCAACCATGCTTTGCTTTATCCTTCTGGTTGAATCTCTCCCATACACGGTCGCCGATCTTGTCCACATCCCTCGCTATGGCGCGGATGTTGGAAAGCTTGTCCGCCAATGCCAGCATCCGGGCGTTCCTGTCCGCCCTGTTCATCAGAAAGTCTACCGTCTCCTGCTTGCGGAGCATCCAGGTACTCTCCGGTGGAAGATCTCTGCGCTTGTCCTCGGATTCGCCGTTCACATACCCTGCGATCCGCGGCCCGAAAAACTCTTCCAGTTCTTCGCATGTCACGTCCGTATCCTCCAGGACGTCATGCAGTACGGCTGCGGCTATCAAATCCTCATCATCCGTCATCTCAGCCACAATCCCCGCCGCTTCCACCGGATGAACCAGGTATGGAATCCTGCTTCCTTTGCGCGTCGCGCCCTGGTGGGCTATGGCCGCAAAAATGCATGCCTGCTCAAACAGAGGCAGGCTGCTTCCGGAAAGCATGCGCTTCAACTCTTCTGACATCTCTGCTGTCATTCTATACACCCGTTACCTTCTTATCCCCATTGTCTTACCGAGTATATCACAGGGCGGGTGAATTATCAACCGTTATTTTCCCAGGAAGACAAATGTTTTTATTCGCCGGACAATCTTCCATAAAACGAAAGAAGATACAGGCCGCACAGCCCTACCAGCCCGTAGACAATCCGGGATATCCAGCTCATGCTGCCGAACAGCCAGGCCACCAGGTCGAAACCGAAAAATCCGATCAGTCCCCAGTTGACAGCTCCGATAATCACTATCGTAAGTGCAAAATAATCCAAGCCTCTATTCATCAAAGACTACCTCCTTTTGCACCTAGTGTGTCCTGCCTGGCCGCCGATTATACATGTTACGCAGATGCGCCGTTTTCCGCGCAGAATTCCGTACATGGCCCGTGCTTTACTTCTTTCAGCACAAAATAGGTTTTTGTGGCCGAAACTCCGGGAACGCTTTTGATCACCCGGTGAAGCTGTTCCAGAGTCTCCGCTGAAGGCGTGTGTATCCGGATCATAAAATCAAATTCGCCGGTCAGATAATAACAGGCCGCCACGCTGGGCATCTCCTCCATGGCCCGGGCAAACTCTTCATAGTATCTGGGGTGCTCCAGCGAAACCTCCATCAGCGCGGTCACGTCATTTCCCATTTTATGCTGGTCCGCCACAATGGTATACTGGCGGATCACTCCCTGCCGTTCCAGTTTTCTGATCCGTTCAATCACTGCCGCGATCGACAGATGCACCTTATGGCTGATCTCCGTCGCCGACTGCCTGGCGTTCTCACTCAAACATTCCAATATGCTGCGATCCACACTGTCCATACTGATCTCCTTTCAGAAAAGCAAAAAGGGCATGGAAAGCTATCTTTTCCATGCCCATTCATGTACCATATTATTTTCAGTTCTCGTTTACTATACAATAAAATTTAAAGTTTTGCAAGGGGGTTTTAAATTTTATTTACGTATTGCACGGCTGAATAGTTACTCCGGCGCCTTCCCCTAGCACTCCGTCATAATCTGTATAATCTCTTTATCCGTCTCTTTCATCCCAACAGCGCCCAGGCGCACCACGTTCCGGATGGTATTCTCCACGCCTTTTGAGAGGATCCCTTCGCCGCCCCGGAACTGCTGTCCCTGGCAGTACATCTCGTATCCCAGGATCCCCGCATCCACAGCGGACGCGATCTTTCCCGCGCAGGACGGCTTCGCACCGTCGCAGACAATTCCTGAGACGATGGCCAGCGCGTTGACCAGCGTGTGGGCGATACACCGAAAATCTCCTCCCTGCAGATACGCAATTCCGCAGCCGGCGCCGCACCCGGCGCTGACCGCTCCGCAGTACGCTGACAGGCGGCCGATCCCGGTCTTCTGATGGATCGCCACCAGATTGGACACCACCAGGGCCCGGTACAGCTTTTCCCGGTCGGAATGAAGTTCTCTGGCATATTCCAGCACAGGCACGGACACGGTGATCCCCTGGTTGCCGCTGCCGGAATTTATGATCACAGGCATCTCACAGCCGCTCATGCGCGCGTCGGACGCCGCGGCCGCCGCGGCTCTCGCCTTCACCCGGATATCCTGTCCGTAAGCTTTCAGCAGTACCTTCCCCACGTTCGCGCCCCACGGATTCGTCAGGCCTTCCCGGGCAATGGCGGAATTATACTCGATCTGCCGGTCCAGAATATCCTGAACGTCCCTTACGTCAACCGTATCCGCAAATTCCACAATATCCTTTACATTCAGAAGGTTCCTGTCCGCCTGGTTGGCGCCTTCTCTGGCGGTGCTTCCGCCGATCTCATAGAGGATCTCCCCGTCTTTTTCAATCAGCACAATATTGGAATGATAGCCCGCGATGCGCACCTTTGCCTCATGGCCGCCGCCGCTTACGCGGATGACAATATCCAGGATCTCCTCCGTCTCCAGCGGCCGGACTCTGATGCAGCCCCGTCCCAGATACTCCCGGATCTGTTCTTTCTGGCTGTCCGTCACATCCGCGATCACTTCCAGGATGCGCTCCTCTTTCCCGGCCACCATACCGGCCGCAGCCGCGGCTTCGATCCCTTTCAGCCCGTCTGTGTTGGGCACTACCACGCTTTTTACATTTTTTATGATATTTCCGCTGGCTTCCACCAGGCACGCCTCCGGCAGGGTTCCCAGAACACCGCGGGCCTTGGCCGCGCAGTAAGATATGGCGATGGGCTCTGTACAGCCCATGGCCGGTATCAGTTCTTCTTTCAGAATCTGCACATAGGTCTGGTATCTGATATCCTCTCTCTCCATAGCCTCTCCTCTATCCGTCATTCGCGGCCTGCATCCCCGGGCATGCTGCTCCCGGCCTCTTCCACCATCCGATAAACCTCCTGGTAGCTTCTGCCGCTTGCCCTGCACAGGGCGGTCACGCTCTCATATTCCGGAAACCGCTTTTCCACATCCCGATACCGGCATATCTTAATCTTCGCTTCCCCCAGGGGCGTCCGCACGGTACGGATCTCTCTGTCCATGACACTCCGCTCCATCAGCATCCTGCGGATCCCGATGGTCGTCGTCTCTTCAAAAATAATCTGTTCCAGTCTGGGCGCGTCTTCAGGCGAACAGATCACATTGAGCTGATAGCCCGGTCGGTTCTTTTTCATATAGACCGGAATAAAATGAGCGTCCCTGGCTCCCGCGTCCATCAGACGGTTCAGCGTATGTCCCAGGCACTCCCCGCTGCAGTCGTCCACATTGGTCTCCAGCTTCATGATCCGGTCCCGGTTCTCTGAGACGGGCTCAATGATCATGGCCCGCAGGAAGCCAGGCACCTCATAATCCCTTTTGCCCGCTCCCATGCCGACTTTTTTCACCCGGAACGACTCCGGGAGCGTCCCGGAGGTACGCACTGCCGCCGAGATGGCCGCGCCTGTAGGCGTGACCAGCTCGCCGCGTATCCCCGTCATGTGCAGGGGCAGTTCATAGGCACTGGCGATGTTGGCCACCGTCGGCACCGGCACCGGCAGAACGCCGTGCTGACAGCGTATGGTTCCGCTCCCTTCCTTCAGCGAAGGGATGATGACCTGGCCGATATTCAGATTGTCCAGACAGACGGCGGCAGCGGTAATGTCCACAATGGAATCCACCGCCCCCACCTCATGAAAATGCACCTGATCCTCCGGTACGCCGTGGGCCCTGGCCTCCGCTTCCGCCAGAATCTGGAATATGCGCAGGGCTGTCCGCCGTGCGCCCGGCGTCAGGTCTCCCTGCTCCAGAATCCGGCGGATCTCCTGCATGCCCCGGTGCTCATGGTTTTCGCCGTAAGCGCGGGAAGGGCCGGGCGCTTCGCCGTGAGCGTGGGGATGGCCCTCCGCCTGCGTATGGCTGTGCCCATGAAAATGGCTGTGTTCCCCGCCATGCGCGTGAGCATGCCCATGGAGATATTCCATATCGTGATCATGGTTCTCATGCTCATGGTCCAGCCGCACATCGAAGTCGCACATATCCAGCCCGGATTTTTTTACCCTGGAAATCCGCAGCTCGTATCCGGATACCGGAAGACTTTGGATCGCTCTGCGAAGAACCTCTTCGTCCGCTCCCAGATCCAGCAGGGCGGCGGCGGTCATATCGCCGCTGATCCCGCTCTCACATTCCAGGTAAAGTATCTTTTTTCCGTTTTCCATATTTCTATGCTCCCCTGTCTATCTCACCGGGCAGACCCCGTTCACGCACTCGGAATCCCCGATATCCAGTTCCGTCTCCTCATATTCATATTTTGCCAGAAGAGAGGGATTGAACGGGCGCATGGCCGCCCGGCGTCTCTCATATTCCTCTTCCGTAATCTCCTCATACGGAAGCAGCTCATAGAAATTATCGTCGTAGCTCAGGAAGGACAGGGCCACAATATCATCCCAGTTGTCCCATACCCACTGCTCCACATCTCCCCATTCATGGTCGCGCACATGGATCGTGATGGAACAGTTGTGATCCACATAATGCTTCATGAACATGCGGTAATTCTCCAGCTGCTGGATGGCCGACACATCCGCCTTGACCAGTCCTGCGGGCGCTTTGACCGGGAATTCCACCACTTTCGTCTTGGGATCCTCCGGGTCCTGTCCCACCTCCGGCAGCACCGGATAGCCCAGTTCCTCGCAGACTTTGCACAGCGGATCCGTGGCGCTGATGCGGATCCGGCGGATAAAATACGGCGCGTGGGAATAATGCACGCCGTTGGACACGGTGGGAAGCAGGGACAGCGTCCCCTCCGGCTTCACGGTGGTGATCAGAAGCGGTTTTTCTCCGCCCAGGCGCGCGGAGATCTCTTCCGCCGCCTCATGGGCCGCCGCCCTCAGACGTTCCAGGAGTTCCGCCTGGGCGTCTCTGCCCATTCCCGTGGCGTTCACCATATCCTGCCATCCGGTGAGGGAACAGCCCAGCAGACGGTCCCTCTGCTGTACCAGGTTCCACCGGTGGATCTCCAGTTCCCGGCAGGTCATGCGGTAGCCGGCCCGTGCGGAAAGCCTCTGGGCTTCCAGAAGTTCCTGTTCATTTAATTTACCGTCTTTCACGAATCCCATCACGTTCAGCGTGGTCAGGTTGCACAGCCCGTGGCTGTCCAGCAGGATCTCGCCGCAGGGATTGCAGCCGTTGAAATTGGGCCGGCGCTTCCGTCCGGCTTCCTCGTTCACCCAGCCCGGCTCTCCGGAATAGCGCATCTGTTTTAAGTGCCAGTGCAGCATCTGACGGTCCGGTTTCTTCCGGTAATAGATGGAATTGTTGCTCATCTGCCGGTGGGCGATCTCCTTGTTGATCTCCCAGCGTCCGTCTGTCTGCTGGTACAGTTCATTCTTCGCCTCAATACAGGTGCGGTCCTCCGCATCAATAAGGCCGATCTCCGACGTCCTGCGCACACCCCCGGACACCACGTTTTCCCCGATAATATTGGCAATGTCCAGAAGATCGATGGGCTTTAACTGGGTGCGTACAGCCTTGTCCCTGGCTCCGGCCGCCGTGACTACCTTGTGGATCTTGTCCAGCATGGCCATCATGGATTCGTATCCGCTGGCCGTGCCGCCGAACCGTTTCAGCCGTTCCCCTCTGGGACGGATGGAATCATAATCCACCACGATCTCCCGGATGCGGGAATATTCCCGGTTGGTCAGCACCTCAAAATAGTGATCCAGTGCCTGTGCCCAGCCTTCCTTGGAATCTCCCACTTCCAGCATCATCTTGTCCCCGTCGAAGGTCAGGTTCGTGAACTCCAGGCGTTCCGCCCTGGGTCTTGCGTCGTAGGCTTTATGGAGAATCCTCACGTCCGTGCGGATCCTGGGCAGTTTCAGGGCGTCCTCTTTCAGCACGCGCACACCCACGCCGCTGCCCACCATTAACAGATAGAACAGGTCGTGGTACGCGTGGAAGTCGTCGATCACCTCAAACGCGCAGTTGTAGTTGGCCATGGGGTATTCTTCCGCTACCTGGGTCTGGCCCACCCACAGGGTGCGGCCCGACAGGAACTGTTTCAAATGGTAAATATTATCATATAACTTTTCTGCCTCTTCCCGGGACGTGGGTGCCAGGGAACAGTTATACTCCACCGCCCTGCGCACGGTCTCCCACCAGAACTCCCTGCGTCCAAACTGGGGAAGATACCGGGAATAGGTCCGGGTATATACGAAAGATCCCAGCTGTTCCATGGGATTGGGCGCGTGCTTATATGGGCTTAAAAATTCCCGGCTTAACAGCCCCTCTTTCCAGGTTCCGCTGGCCCGTTCTTTTTCTTTTTCAATGCGGTAAAGAATATACGCCTTGGCCGTCTGATAGCACTTCTGTTCAAAAAGCGTCTCCTCCACCTTGTCCTGGATCTTCTCGATATCCACGATCTCTTCCTTCATGGCCTTCAGCTTTTCCACGGTCTGCTCCGTCACCTTCTCCACCACGTCTTCTCCGGTCTCCCCGGAAGCCGCGGAGGCCAGCGCCACCGCCCTGCGGATAAATCCCTCGTCGAACGGCACTACCTTGCCGCTTCTTTTTCTTACATTCATCTGACTTCCTCCTGCTGTCTGTATACTGTATAATTGAAGCCCGGCTCTGCGCTATTTCACAAAGAAACGGACCAGTTTTTCTTTTCCAGGACTGTACGGCTGGTAACGCATGGGCAGATCCAGCCAGGTCGCCTTTTTCACAATGCTTTTTTCATGGCTGAAGGTCTGGAAGCTTTTCTTCCCGTGATAAGACCCCATGCCGCTGTTCCCCACTCCGCCGAAGCCCATATAAGGCGTCGCCAGGTGGATGATAGTGTCATTGATACAGCCGCCGCCGAACGGCACTTCTCTCAGGAAACGCCTCTCCACGTTCCTGTCCCCGGTAAACAGATAAAGCGCCAGCGGGGACGGACGCCCCTTCACGAAACGGCAGGCTTCGTCCATGGAATCCACCGCCAGCACCGGCATCACCGGCCCAAAGATCTCTTCCTGCATGATCGGGTCCGTTTCCAACACCCCGTCCAGAATGGACGGAGCGATCTTCAGTGTCTCCGGGTCGCTTTCACCGCCCAGAACCAGTTTCTCCCGGCTTAGAAGCCCCAGGATCCGGTCGAAATGTTTCCGGTTAATGATCTTTCCGTACAGAGGATTCTCCAGGGGATGCTCCCCGTACATCTTCACCGTCTCCTCTTTGACCAGGCGGACGAACTCGTCCTTGACGCACCGTTCTGCCAGCACATAGTCCGGCGCCACGCAGGTCTGGCCGCAGTTCAGGTATTTCCCGAACGCCACTCTCCTGGCGGCCAGCTTAAGGTCGGCGGTCTTTTCAATGATACAGGGGCTCTTCCCTCCCAGTTCCAGCGTCACCGGCGTCAGGTGAACAGAAGCTTTCTCCATGACCATCTTCCCCACGTTCACGCCGCCGGTGAAAAAGATGTAGTCAAAATGCTGCTCCAGGAGGCTCTGGTTCTCCGCTCTGCCGCCCTCCACCACCGATACATATTTTTCCGGGAACGCTTCCTTAATCAGCGCCGCCAGCACCGCCGACACATGGGGCGAATAGGCTGACGGCTTGACTACGCAGCAGTTTCCCGTCGCCAGCGCCCCTGCCAGCGGCTCCAGAGTCAGAAGCACCGGGTAATTCCACGGGGACATGATAAGCGTCACGCCGTAGGGTTCCTGAACCGTAAAGCTTTTTGACACAAACTGCGCCAGAGGCGTCCTCACCCGCCGGTCCCGGCTCCAGGAACGCACATGCCTGCGGATATAGCGGATCTCCGAAAGACTCAGTCCGGTCTCGCATATATAGCTTTCCATGCGGGATTTCCCCAGGTCTTTTTCCAGCGCGGTTTCCAGCTCCTTCTCGTGTTTCAGGATACTTTCTTCCAGCCGGGACAGTGCCTGTATGCGGAAAGACACGTCCAGCGTCTTTCCCGTATGGAAAAATTCCCGCTGCGCCCTGATCAGTTCTTCGATCTGCATCTGCTACCTCCCTTTCACCTCTTCGTAGATCCGTTCCAGCTCTCTCCGGTTCATGAGCACGGGCACCGGATACAGCGGATTGCCCTCCTTGTCCGCATGGCGCGCCATCACCGGAATATCCTTTCTGCGGATCTCCGGAAAATGCCGGGGAATCTCCATGGAATCGTTCATCTCCTGTATCCAGTTGATAAAGCATCCGGCAGTTTCCTCGTCGCTTAAGCCCGCTTCCACCACACCGGCGTTCCTGGCCAGCCGGGCCAGCTTCTTCCAGCATGCCGGGCCGTACATCCGAAGGACGATGGGCAGGATCACCGCGTTGGCCAGGCCGTGGGGCGTCCCATACTGTCCTCCCAGGGAATGCGCCACCGCATGGATATACCCCACGTAGGATTTGGTAAAGGCCACGCCCGCGCAGTAGGCTGCCCTCAGCATGCCGCTTCTGGCTTCCTTGTCCTGTCCGTTTTCATAGGCTGTTTTCAGATGCTGATAGATCAGCGCCACCGCTTCCTCCGCCATCTCCCGGGTCTCCCTGGTAGTGGAGCCTCCGATGTAAGCCTCCACCGCGTGAGTCAGCGCGTCCATACCGGTGGTCGCCGTGATGCTTTTTGGCAGGCCCAGCGTCTCATGGTAATCCAGCACCGCATAGCGGGGGATCAGGCTGAAATCGTTGATCGGGTATTTATAATGCTTCTCGCTGTCCGTGATCACCGCCGCCAGCGTGGTCTCGCTGCCGGTGCCCGCCGTGGTGGGAACCGCGATCAGAAGCGGCAGGCGTTTATGTACCTTCAGAAGCCCCCTCATCTGCCGGATGGACTGGCGGGGCTTCACGATCCTCGCACCGGCAGCCTTGGCGCAGTCCATGGACGAGCCCCCGCCAAAGGCGATGATGGCCTGGGCGCCCTGCTCCAGATACAAGGCTCTCGCTTCCTCCACATTCCCGATGGTGGGATTGGCCACAGTCCGGTCATAAATGCAGTAAGCGATCCCCTGCTCTTTCAGGGTTTTCTCCAGAAAATCCGTCAGTCCCAGGGCACGGATCCCCGCGTCCGTCACGATCATCACGGAATCGATCCCATGCTTCGCGCACACATCCGTGATCCCCGATACGCCCGGTATAATCTTGGGATTCCGGTAGGGCAGAAACGGTATGGCGGCCCGGAACGCCGCCTGAAATGTCCTGCAGTATATTCTCCGCAACAGAAACATCGTTCATTCTCTCCTGACTATCCAAAACTTATTCGTACAGTATATATCTTCTTCTATTTTTCCTGAAAGGTCAAGTTTTTTTCAGACACACTCCCACAAGGCCGGCCAGCGCGAACGCGGCCATGTTCATACATACCACGGTGGCGCCCACAGGGGTGGAGGCCAGGATGGACAGGAAGATGCCCGACGACGCGCAGACCACGGAGATTACGGCAGAAGCCAGGATCACAGCCCGAAAACTTTTGAATATCCGCATGGCCGAAAGGGCCGGAAAGATGATCAGCGCCGAAATCAGCAGGGAGCCGGCCAGTTTCATGGCCAATACGATCACAGAAGCGGTCACCACCGCGATCAGCAGGTTGTAAGCTCCGGCGCGGATCCCTGTCGCCTGGGCAAAGGTCTCGTCAAAGGTGACCGCAAAGATTTTATGGTAAAACAGCAGGAAGATCAGGATCACCAGCACGGACATGAGGATACAGGTCCACACGTCTGCCCTGGTCAGCGTCAGAATCGCCGTAGATCCGAACAGAGTGCTGCACACGTCCCCGCTGACGTTGGCCGATTTGGAAAACAGGTTCAGGATCAGATATCCGAAGGCCAGCGCGCCCACGGAGATCATGGCGATGGCCGCATCCCCTTTCAGCTTCGCGTTCTGGCCGGTGCGCAGGAGAAAGACCGCGGCCAGTATGGTAATGGGCAGCACCACCGCCGTATCGTTCGCCACGTCCAGCACCGTCGCCACCGCCATGGCTCCGAAGGCCACATGGGATAAACCGTCCCCGATGAAGGAAAAGCGCTTCAGCACCAGGGACACGCCCAAAAGCGACGAAGACAGGGCGATCAGCACGCCCACGATCATGGCGTAACGTACAAAAGGATAACTAAAATACAGAGAAAGCGTCTCAAACATGTGTCTCACCTCCCGGCCCGGAAAGATATTTTTTCCCGGTCCCGCTTCTTACATAATCTTCCTTGGAGCCGAAAAACAGCGGTTCTTCTCCCACATGCAGGATGTGGGTGGCATAGGCGGCCGCCGCCGGAATGTCGTGGGACACCATGATCACCGTGATCTTCTCTTTCCGGTTCAGTTCCTCCAGGATGCTGTACATCTCCTGCATGGCGTCCGGGTCCAGGCCCGCGGCCGGCTCGTCCAGCAGAAGCATGGACCGGGTGGCGCACAGCGCCCTTGCCAGAAGCACCCGCTGCTGCTGGCCGCCGGACAATTCCCGGTAGCATCGTTTTTCCAGCATGCGGATTCCCAGCCGTTCCAGGCTGTCTTCCGCCTTTTTCTTCTCTTCCCTGGTATAAAAGGGCCTGAAACCTGTACGGTTCAGACATCCTGACAGGACGATCTCCCGCACGGACGCGGGGAAATCCCTCTGCACGATGGTCTGCTGGGGCAGATAGCCGATCTCATCCGGCTCCAGACCGTCTCCGAAGCGGATCTCCCCGCCCATGGGCTTCTTCAGTCCCAGAAGGGTTTTGATCAGCGTGCTTTTTCCGGAGCCGTTTTCTCCCACCACGCAGAGATAGTCTCCCCGGTTCACTTCAAAATTCAGATCCCGGACCACTGCCCGGCCTTCATATCCCAGTTCCAGATTTTCACATAGAATCTGCGCCATTTTCTCTTCCCTCCACTCCCAAGGCTTCCCCCAGTACTTCCAGATTTTTCTCCATCACGGACAGGTAATTCTCACCCTCCTGCACGTCCCTCCAGTCCACAGACTGCATGGAATCCAGCACCAGAACCTTCTGATCTCTGGTTGCAGTATTATCCGCAATGGTCCGGGCAATCTTCCCGTCCGAGCCGTCGATGGCCAGCACCGCCGGAAGCTCCAGCTCCGCGGTCTTTTCCGCCAGGAACGATATGGTATAAAAGCTGGCCTCCGTCTCCGCGGAGCATCCGGGGAACGCCGCATAATAGTCCAGGCCGTAGTCTTCCGCCAGATAGCGGAACGGGAACCGGTCGCCGAACACCAGGGTATCATACGGGGCTTCAGCAGTCATCGTTTCATATTCCTCATCCAGCGCATCCAAAAGCCCGCAGTAGGCTTCCGCGCGCGCCTCATAGTCTTCCGCATGTTCTTCATCCATCGCGGACAGTTCCCCGGCGATAATCCGGCAGCTCTGCCGGGCGTTCTTTAAAGAAAGCCAGATATGCTCGTCGTAGGCTTCGCCCTCTCCGTGCTCATGATCGTGCTCATGGCCATGCACTTCCATGTCCGCGCCGGCCATTCCTTCCACGTACTCCTCTTCCTGTAGATATCCCTCCAGGCCGTCCATCAGCCTCACTGCGCGCAGATCCGGATTGCCGGCATTCTTCAGGGCGTCCTCCACCCAGAAATCCGACTCGCCGCCCACGTAGATCAACAGATCTGCCTGGGAAATGGTCACCATATCCGCCACCGTAGGCTGATAGCTGTGCAGATCCGAGCCGTCCTTTAAGAGCATGTCCAGCTCCACCCTTCCCTCCTGCCCTTCCAGAAGCTGCGCCGTCCAGTCATACAGCGGGAATATGGTGCACACCACCCGGTATTCCGGCTCGCCGGGGACAGACTCCCCGGTGACTGTTCCTCCGGCAGATGTCTCCCCGCCGGATATTTTCCCTTCAGCGCCGCATCCAGACAGAGCGCACAAAAGCAGGCCCGCCAGCAGCGCCGCCCCCCATGGATATTTTTGTATCCTCATCTATGATTTCCTTCCTCTTTTCCACAGTCTTCGCAGTGCCCGAACAGCACGGTCTTCTCCTCGTCCACGCTGAAATGGTGCTTTCGGAACACTTCCTCGATCAGCCTCTCCGTCTCCTGGTCTCCCATATGGTAAAGCCGTCCGCAGACGGAGCATTTTAAATGCAGATGGCAGTCGCAATGGTCTCCGCAGACCATCTGATAGACAAACGTCCTGCTGTTTCCTTTTACGAAACGGCGTACAAGCCCTTCCTCCACCAGTCCCGGCATCATCCGATAGATGGTGCTTTTCCCCGGAATCTGTCCGCAGGAGGATTCCTCCTTCATGGTTTCCCACAATTCTTCTATGGTATATGCCTGATCGCTGTGAGTTTTTAAAAACGTCAGCAGCATTTTCCTCTGGCCGGTCTGGTAATGTGACATGGAACGCCCCTCCAATCTGAGAATTACTCTCACATTATAAACTTCCGTCCCAAAAAGTCAAGCACCTCTTCCTCCTTCCCTGCATATCCATGGAATAACCAGCCAAAGTCAGAGGACGCACCATGATTACTGTCAGCCTTTGTATGATTGTGAGGAATGAAGAAGAGGTCCTGGGCCGCTGTCTGGACAGCGTCCGGGATCTTGTGGACGAAATCCTCATCGCCGATACCGGATCTACGGACCACACCCGACAGATCGCGGAACAATATACCCGACAGATCTGGGATTTTCCCTGGATCGACGATTTTTCCGCGGCGAGAAATTTTATCTTTTCCAAAGCGCAGATGGATTTCTGCATGTGGCTGGATGCGGACGACCTGCTGCCTCCCAAAAGCGCCGGGCTGTTTGCCCGGATGAAAGAAGAACTGACTCCCGATGTGGATATGGTCCTGCTCCCCTACCACACGGCCTTTGACAGCCAGGACCGGCCGGTATTTACCTGTTGCCGGGAACGGCTGATCCGAAACCGCCGGAATTTCTGTTTTCAGGGACGGGTACACGAAGCCATTCCGCTCTCCGGGAACGTCGTTTTCCGGGATATTCCCGTGGAACACCGGAAGACCAAAGCGCCGGACCCGGAACGGAACCTTAAGATCTACCGAAAAATGCTGGAAGACGGCGCTCCTCTCCAGGCCAGGGATCTCTACTATTACGGCAGAGAGCTTCTTGACCATGGAGCATATGAAGAGGGGAAGAAAACCCTCCTGGATTTTCTGGAAAGGGAAGATGCCTGGGATGAGAACAGAATCGACGCGGCGCGCCAGGCCGCGCTCTGCTGCCGCAGGCTGGGACAGGAGGAAGATGAGCTGAGAACGCTTTTAAAAGCCCTGTCTTACGGCATACCTTCCGGCGAGCTTTGCTGCGACCTGGGCCGCTATTTCATGGAACACGCCCGCTACGCCCAGGCCGTCTACTGGTTCGGCCAGGCGCTCCAGGCGGAAAAAAGAACTGCTTCGGGCGCGTTCATCCAGGAAGAATGCTACGGCTTCTATCCGGCCATCTCCCTCTGTATCTGTTACGACCGTCTGGGTGACCACGGGAAAGCCTATGCGTGCAACGAGCTGGCTGGCTCCTTCCAGCCGGAATCACCCCATTATCTCCACAACAAAGCCTATCTGGAACCCTTGCTGAACGATTCCGTCCGCACATCATAACCGGCTGTCCCGCGAAAACAGCGGGCAGCGCCCCGCGGCCCCCAGGTTCCCCGGAAAACACGGGCCGTCCCTGCGCCGCGGAATATTCATATTATAGTAGAAAGAAGGAATCTCAATGTCATGGAATTGTAATTATCCCAAAGACGATGCTCACTGCGGCTGCCACGAAGGGCCGCCCTCCTGTCCGCCCCCCTGCCCGCCTCATTGCGTCACTGGCCCCACTGGGCCGCAGGGACCCACAGGACCACAAGGCCCTACGGGGCCGACCGGACCTCAGGGTATCACCGGCCCCACTGGGCCGACTGGACCTCAGGGCATCACTGGCCCTACGGGGCCGACCGGACCCCAGGGCGTTACCGGGACAACCGGACCTGCAGGCCCTACCGGGGCGGTTGATTAAGGAAATCAGCGAAACGGAATACAATGCTGATCCAGCCGCCCTCATATATCCTGATATGATCGACAAGTTCAATCAAAAGATCCCTTGTCAGCCTGTGGATATTCTGATTTTGCCGGAACGCGGACAGGACGGGATTTTCTGCCTCCATGCCGTTTTCCAGCTCTTCCTGTTCCTCCCGGAGTTTTTCAAGGACAGCTTCCAGAGTTCCGGCCTGACGTTCATAGTCTGCTCTCATGTACTGGTAGTCCGAATGGGAGATTTCGCCGTCTTTCCAGTCCTGGTATATGGCCTGTCTGTAGCGGCTGATTCTGGCCAGCTCCCGTTCCTTTTGCGCGATGGCGTCCGCCAGTTTATCAGGTTGGCCCTTAGGCAGTGGAGCCCGGTCGATCCGCTCAATGGTCTTTGCGTAATCCACCGCCAGATAGATCTGCTGCTGAATGGCGCAGAGGACAGCGGCCTCCAGGCGGTCATGCCGGATGGTATGCTTGGTACATGCCTTTTTTGACTGATCTTTATACGTGCGGCAATAATAGTACACCACATTTCCGACTTTGCTTCGTGTCATGGACTTGCCGCAGTCAGCGCACTTCAGGAAACCGCTGAACAGATACAGGCTTTTCTGCCGGGGCCCCGTGCGGGTATTCCGCAGAAGGAGCCTTTGCGCCTTTTCAAAAGTTTCCCTGTCAACAATGGCCTCATGGGTATTCTCTACAACGTACCATTCTTCCTGCGGGACTGCTTCCTGCACATGGATCTTATAGCTTTTCACACGGCAGCGTCCCTGTACCATATAGCCACAGTACATACGGTTTTTCAATATGGCGCTTACGGACTGCGCGCACCATAAAGGCGGCCTTGCCGGATCGACGCTGGGATTCTGATAATTCAATCCCAGGCGCTGCCGTTTGTAAGCGGCAGGACTCAATATTCCATGATCGTTCAGGTATCGGACAATGGCGTTCCTGCTCATGCCGTCCAGAAACATCCGAAAAATGCCGCGGACAACGGAGGCGGCCTCCTCGTCCGCCACAAGGGCATTCTTGTTGCCGGGGTCCTTGACATAGCCATATAAAGCAAACGAACCAATGTGTTCGCCGTTCCGGCGCTTCATATCAAACACTTCGCGCACCTTGTCAGAAGTTTCCGCGCAGTGGTTTTCATTGAGCACGCCCTGGATGGGGACGGCAATGCTCCTCATATTCTGGGGCTCCCTGTAGCTGTCCAACGGCTGATGGTACAGCGAGATAAAACGGACGTTGTGCCGGGGGAACCAGTCGTCCAGATAATAGCCCTGGTCGCTGTAGTTGCGGAAAGACCGGGCAAGATCTTTGACGATCACGCAGTTAACTCGCCCGCACTTTATATCGGACAGCATCCGCTGAAAACCGTCCCTCTCGTCGTCGGTGGCGCCGGATATGCCGTCGTCCACATACTCGTCAACGATCCTGTATTCGTCGCCGTCATGAAGCCCGGCAATATGGTCCTCAATCATCTTCCGCTGGTTGGTCACGCTCTCAGACTCATCCAGACAACGCATATCTTCTTTGGAAAGGCGGATATAGACTGCAATTCTCCATACCCTGCATCTAGGTATTACATCCTCACCATTCACCGGACGTCTCCGCGCCATGACACTCCCCCTTTTTGCGCCGTAAAAAATCAGAGAAGACGTCCTGCAAAGGCGAAGCGCCGTCCGGGAACTCCAGTTTCACGCCCAGGTCACCCGCCCGGAAACAATATGGGCTGCCTGCTGCCCGCAGGATATACCCGGTCCGGAGCTCCCGGGGGACTCCGGGATCGAGAACCAGTCCGCTCACATCCGTCAGTTCCTCCTTGTTTATTTTCTGGACGTCGGCGCCTGCCGGCGCCGCAGCGTCAATCTGCCGGTTATTCATAGCCTATACGCCTCCTTCCCAACATTTCTATGCAGGCGCTCATTTGTCCCATGATAAAAAGAACGAGGCCGGCGTCCCCGAAGGGTACTGGCCTCGTTCTTTTTATCAGCTCCGGGCTGTCATCCAGAATTTAACTGTTTTCCCATACAAAACCGATCCTCTTCCCCGCCGGCCATGGGCACTCCCGCCACTGGCCGCCGTCCTGCTCCGCTTTTCCGGCCAGCAGCTCGGTGGCGGCGTCCGCGATATAACCCAGGTAGCTTCCGGCGGAGCTGTCGCCGCACAGCAGCTTCCACATCAGGCCGCCGAAAAGGTACGACTGAGCAAATTCGCGCCAGCTGTGCAGATCCTCCACGACCTTTTGAGACAAATCCCAGAGGATGCCGACGGCCTCACTCTGCGTAATCCATCCCAAATAGCAGCCCCAGCGGGTCAGCATCGCCGCCCGGCCAATATCCCAGCCGGCCATAAAACCGGGCGTATACTGGCTTTTATACCGCTGTGCGAATCTCCAGGCCCGGCTGACAGAATCCCGGTCGTCCTCATCCATAGATTCGTCCATCAGTTCTTCCGGAGAAGCCGCTTCGCTGTAAAGCTGATACCGCAGGATATAGCCCTCCTGCGCCAGATAGCGGATCATATCCAGCAGATCGCTGCGTCCATCTATCCCCCAGGATCGTCGGACAATGGACACGATCTTCTGTTCCATAACGGGAATATGTTCTTCCACATCCATTCCGTCCAGCTCATGGCTGTTCAGCCTGGACACGATGCCGGACAGCAGGATGCCGAACCGCTCCCATCTTGCGTCGCTTTTCTGATACGGCAGCGGTTCCGGTTCGGGCAGAGATTCAATCCGGGCCATGGTCTCTTCCAGGGTAACATAGAGACTTTGCTCCAGTTCCAGATTAAATTCAAGGTCGTCTTCCCCGTCCGCGTCCTCCGTCTCCAGCATCTCCAAAGCCGCCGCGAGCACGCCCATATCCTCTCCAAACATCTGCGCCATACTGTCTGCCCCAAACACCTGACCAAGAATTTCTACCTGCCGCTCCGTATTGGCATGGATTTGTTCCTCTATCCTGGCATCAGACGTGGTTTCTTCCTCTTCCGTATCGGGAACCTCAATCTTATCAATCAGTTCCTGGCTTTTTTCAAAGGTCTTTTTCGCGGCGTCGGCAGCCCGTTCGCTGGCCTCCTGCGCCCGTTTCCTGATTTCGTTGATATCAAACATCTTTTCCGTCCTCCTCATCCGGGTGAAACGTATGCCATGCCTGAGATTCTGGCACATTTCCCTCACTTCGTTGCAAAGCTGTTCATAAAGAATTCAGTAAAAGCGGCCAGTTCCTCGTCCTGCGACACATAAACATACAGTTTTTCGTCTTCCAGCCAGTCATAGGCGTTAATACCGATATACCCTTTTTTGTCCGGGTATATGATAAACGCGTCGGAAGGATACTTATTCCGGTAGGCTTTCAGAATTTCAGAACGGCGATAGTAAGTCGGGTCGCCGCATCCGGAAAGATCGGGAACTGTGGGAACCACCACAATCGTCCGGCTGGCCTCGTTCCAGCCCACAATTAAATTGCCGATTCTCGTTTTGCTTCCATGAACAAATCCATAGTTAAATCTGCTCACATCCTCGGTGTATCCGAAAATCAGCCTGTAGCTGTCCCCATCTTCCACAACATGGTTGAACAAAGCCCGCATTTTCTTTGCGTTCGCACTGCTCTTCTCCATATCGATCTCCGGTCCCTTAAATAGCTTGCTGAAAAATCCCATGACGTTTTCCTCCTGAATATCTTTCTTTTTTATGTTGCCAAAATAAAATCAAATTTTAATACTTGTCTTTATTCTGGTTAAAGTAAAATCCATCTGAATATGGCACCGCAACACAATATTCAGATGGATTTACTTCATTTCATCGTTCAAGACGCAGAAGCCCTCCTCAGCTTTTCCAGGGCGTCCACAATCGCATCAATCTGAAACTCCACCGTTTCGTCGGCAGCTTCAGGAACGAGCAGGGGGAGCGTGTCCGGGAGCGCTCTGCGCACAACCATCATGGACAGGCTTAAATTCGTAAACAGCCCGATCCTTCTTTCGTCTGTCTTTATCCCAAAGGTTTCCAAAATCTCCCCAAAAAGCCGGAGCTGCCTTTGGCGGAAAATCCGGTAATTTTCTGCCGACAGGCGCCTGAATATCAGCTGTTGTTCTTCAATCGTCAAAACAGCGATTCCGTTCCTCTCCCCGTAACAGCAGGTATGAAGAAACTTCCTCACGGCTTCACGCCAGCCAAGAGCAGGATCTGCCATCAGCTTTTGAACGTATTCTATGATTTTCGGCTGCTGCCAGTACAGCGATTCCACCACCAGATCTTCTTTTGTGGGGAAAAAAGAATAAAAGAAAGTTCGTGAAATACCGACCCTTTTATATATCTGCTCCACTGTTGTATGCTGTATGCCCTGCTTTGCCATCAGGTCGAGCCCCACTGTAATAAGCGCCGTTCTGATACGTTCCCGGTCTTCTTCAGAATAAGCCACCCTTGGCATGCTATCACTCCCTCGTCAAAATAAAGACATTTTTCTATTTTTGGCTTTATTTTAGCATAATCAACAGAGGAATACAAGATTTTTGTGTCGCCCACCGGTAAGAGGCCGGGGTCCTGTTTCCTTATAACATCGCTCCCACCGGGCCTACAGGGCCTCAGGGTATCACCGGCCCCACTGGACCGGCAGGGCCTCAGGGCGTCACCGGCCCCACTGGACCGACTGGGCCTCAGGGCGTCACCGGCCCCACTGGACCGACTGGGCCTCAGGGCGTCACCGGCCCCACCGGGCCGACTGGACCCCAGGGTGCCACCGGGCCGGCCGGCACAGGCGTTCTTCCCTCAGAGGTGATGGACGCCTATTCCACACCGCCCCATCCCGGCTCCTCAGGCACCCCTCTGATCTTTGACCAGAATGCCGTTGTCGTCGGCACTGCTATCACTCACACCCCTGGATCTGCCGCGTTCATGATCCAGGAAACCGGCCTCTATTATATAGCGTTCCACGGCGCAGTGGCCCCGGCCAGCGGCTCCGATTTCCCACTGGCGCTCCTGTTCTATCTTCAGGTACAGGGGGCTGAAGCTCCCGGCGCCGCCGCCCGACATACGTTCCACACCACCGCAGACGTGGCCACCGTGTCTTTCTCCACGGTCATCCAGGTATCCACAACTCCGGTCACGCTGGAAGTCATGACTTCCGGAGGCAATTTTATATACTCTGATATCGGCCTGACCATCTTCCGCATCGGGCCTGCCCAGGAAGACGCTCAGTAAAATGCTGTAAATTTTAAAGCAAACCCGGCACGCCAGCCGCAGTTTGACGAGATTTTAAAAGGCCGCGGACCAAATATGCCGTCCGCGGCCTTTTCTATATCTTTTTCTATACTTTCGTTTTCCTTACACCCCATTTTTCGCGCACAGATCCGCCACGCAGCATTTATCGCAATAGGGCTTTGTCCTGGCAGTGCATATATCCCTGCCGTGGTATACCAGACGGTGGCAGAAATCGCTTCCTTCCTCCGGCGGGATCAGTTTCCAGAGCGCCATCTCCACCTTTTTGGGTTCTTTCACGCCGTCCACCAGGCCCATCCTGTTTACCAGGCGGATGCAGTGGGTGTCGGTGACGATGGCCGGCTTGCCGAATACGTCTCCCATGATCAGGTTGGCGCTCTTCCTGCCCACGCCCGGCAGTTTTAACAGCGCGTCAAAATCGTCCGGGACTTTCCCGCCGTACTGCTCCTTCAGAATCTTCATGCAGGCGCTGATATCCCTGGCCTTGCTCCGCCCCAGCCCGCAGGGGCGGACGATCTCTTCGATGCTGTCCACGTCCGCCTCCGCCAGCGCGTCCACGTCGGGATACTTTTCATACAGCTTTTCCACCACCACGTTCACCCGTGCGTCCGTACACTGGGCCGCCAGGCGCACGCTCACCAGAAGCTTCCAGGCGTCGTCATAATCCAGGGTGCACCCTGCGTCCGGGTACTCTTCCTTTAACCGGGCGATCAGCTCCAGCGCCAGGCTGCGCTTCGTCTCCGTATCTTCCGTATCTTTCTTTCCCATGCTCTATCCTCTAATCCGGGTCCGCAATCCGGTAGCCGACCCCTACTTCCGTAAAAATATACTCCGGCTTCGCCGGGTTCTTTTCGATCTTCCGCCGGATATTCGCCATATTCACACGGAGAATCCGGTTGTCGTTCTTCATGTTCGGCCCCCATATCTCCTTGATGATATAATCATAGGTCAGTACCTTTCCGGCGTATTTTCCCAGCAAGCTGACCAGTTTATACTCATTCTGGGTCAGACCCGCGTCCCTGCCATCAATATACACTCGATGCTTGTCATAGTCAATGGTCAGTCCGCCGGAACGGAAGAGCCCTGTCTGCATTCCCTCCGGGGAGAGATAGGCTGTGCGCGCATGGCGGATGGCCGTCCGTATCCGGGCCAGAAGTTCCGACGTACCAAAAGGCTTTGTGATATAATCGTCCGCCCCCGCGTCCAGCGCCTCCACCTTGTCTCTCTCATGGCCCCGGGCGGATACGACGATGATCGGCATGGCCGACCATTCCCGCACGCTTTTTAAGATCTTCATCCCATCCATGTCCGGCAGTCCCAAGTCCAGAAGCACCACGTCCGGGCACTGGGACGTGACCATGCTGTACGCCTCGGCCCCCGTGCTGGCCATGATCACGTCATAATTGTTGGCTTCAAGAACGGTCCGGAAAAAATTCCGGATACTTTTATCGTCTTCCACAATCAGCACTCTGTCTCTAATGTCCATCCGCCTGCTCCTCCTCCATGGGGAGCCAGAACGTCATCCTGGCTCCCCCGCCGTCTATGTTCTCCGCTTTCATGTTCCCTCTGTGGGCTTTTACAATGCTCATACAGACGGATAATCCGATCCCCATGTTCCTGCCGGAATCCGATCCGCCTTCCTGCGGGCTGTGTTTTCCTTCAAAGATGCCGGGAAGAATATTTTCCTGGATTCCCATCCCGTCGTCTTCCACTTCAAAGACCGCCCGGCCCGCCGCTTCCCTCACCCGGATCACGATCCGGCTGGTATTTTTCCCGTGACGGATGGAATTTTCCAGAAGATTCACCAGCACCTGTTCAATCAAAATCCCATCCATGGGCACCAGCAGCACGTCATCCGGCAGCTCCACCATGATCTGGGCCTCCGGGTAACGTTTCTCGATCTTCAGCACCGCGCTGCCGATGATCTCTTCTGCCAGTTCCTCCTGCTTGTTGATCCGGGCGCTCTCTCCATGGAATCTGGTCACCGACAGCAGATTCTCCACAATCTGGATCAGCCACTGGGCTTCTTCCCGGATATCCTCCACCAGCTCCAGCATCTGGGCCTCCGTCAGCACCCGGTGATTCTCGATGATCCCCGACGCAGAACCCACAATGGACGTGAGGGGCGTCCGAATGTCATGGGAAACCGCCCTTAACAGGTTCCCCCTCATCTTTTCCTTTTCCGCCTCCAGCCGGAGCTCTTCCTGCTCCTTGACCCTGGAGGTGAGCATGCTGACGCTGACCGACACCGCCAGCATGGTGGCGAAGGTCAGGGGATACCCTGTAAGCGTAAAATCCAGCTCAAAATAGGGATATGTGAATATATAGTTCACTCCGAATACCGACAGCACGGACGCCAGGATGCCATACGCATACCCGTCTGTAAGACGGGCAATACAGACAATCGCCACCACAAATACCAGCGGCATCTGAGCGTCCGACGCCCCGATTTTCTGGAGCCAGAAACAGAAAAGAGCCGCCACGAGCAGTATCGCGGCGGTCCTCACAGCATTTTTGAAAACAGACATAGTTACCCTCTAGTCATAAAGTGATTTCCCATACTTTATCTTTCCATAGATTTTTTTGGCGATAATCACCGGCATTGTTACTAAAATGTACAGGGAAGACGCGCCTCCCATAACCACCATCAAAGCAATCAGAATGAAAATACCTATATTTCCCATATGTTCAGCCCTCTTTTCTGGATTTTCAAATCCAGACAAATCATATCACAGCCGGGCTTCTCTTTCTATAAACAGGAAATGTAATTAACTTCTGTTTAACGGCATTTCTTCTTTTCTTTGCGGAATCTTAACTTTCGCTCCGATTCCGCAGATGCTCCTTCAGCATGTGGATTTCCTCTCCGTGCCCCCGGTCGTCCAGAGGCGTCTCCGTATAAAAGGGCAGGTCTTTAAGCGCCGGATGCTCCAGGACGCGCAGCAGCGCCTCCAGCCCGATACTGCCTTCTCCCACCGCCGCATGGCGGTCTTTGCGGGATGCGAACGGCGTCAGGCTGTCGTTCAGGTGAACCGCCTTCAGGGCGGACAGGCCGATCACACGGTCAAATTCTTCCAGTACCCCGTCCAGGTCACCCACGATATCATAACCGGCAGAATACACATGGCAGGTATCCAGGCACACCCCAATCCGCTCCGGATGGCTGACTCCGTCCCGGACAGCCTTCAGTTCCTCAAAGCATGCTCCGATCTCCGTGCCTTTCCCCGACATGGTCTCCAGAAGCACCATGGTCTTCTCCCTGCCCGTGACCGCCTGGTCAAGCCCCGCGATAATATTGCGGATACCCGCTTCCGCGCCGATCCCCGTATGGCTTCCCGGATGAAATACCATATACTCCATCCCCAGGGCGTCCATGCGAGCCAGATCCTCCCGGATCACCGTGCAGGCAAACTCATAGACCTTCTCCTGGGCGCTGGCCAGGTTCATGGTATAAGGAGCATGGGCGAGAAGAGAACCCAGGCCATGCTCTTTGCGTATCCTCTGGAACTGCTCCGCCTCTGTTTCTTTGGGGTCACGAAAGCCGGAGCCGCGGGGGTTGCGGCTGAACACCTGCATGGTGTCCGCCCCCATCCGCACCGCGTCTTCTGCCGTCCTGTCCCATCCTCTGGCGATGGACATGTGTGTTCCTATTCTCTGCATAGGCTTAGCAGGTCGCTCCTCCCTTGGTATGAAGGTTTGCCGCCAGGATCTCGTCCTTCCTTCCCAGGATCTCGTCGGAAAGCAGCTGAGCCTCCACGTTTTCAAATCCCAGGCGGTCGATGGTCTGGGAGAACCGCTCCCCGGTCTTTCCCTGCTCGCGGAACAGAAGAAGAGCTTTCTCAATTACGGACAGCGCCTCTTCCTTGTCAGTGAACACCTTGCTCAGCGCACGGCCCTGAGCCACTTTCTTGCCCCAGCGTCCTCCAATATAAATCTTATAGCCGTAAGTTCCATCCTCGATGGCATCAAACGGACATTTGCCCACGCAGCGGCCGCAGTTGTTGCACACGTCCTTGTCGATCTCCAGCACGCCGTCCACCACCTTGGCCGCGCCCACCGGGCAGTTCTTTTCAATGGCGCATTTCTTGCATCCGTTGCAGGAATCCTCGTCAAAGTTCGGGATGCGCTGTCCGATGATGCCCAGGTCGTTCAGATCCGGCTTCACGCAGTTGTTGGGACATCCGCCCACCGCGATCTTGAATTTGTGGGGAAGCTGTACCTGGCGGTAGCCCACATAAAATCTTTCATGGATCTCCCTGGCAAGCCCGAAGGAATCCAGAAGACCGTACTGGCAGGTCGTGCCCTTACAGGCCACGACCGGACGCACCTTGGAGCCGGTACCGCCTGTGGTCAGCCCGGCCTTCCCGATAAATTCCTGAAATTCCTCGATCTTCTCATAAGGTACACCCGGCACCTCCACGGTCAGACGGGTGGTGAACGCCACCTCTCCGTTTCCGAACTTCTCCGCCGCCTCGGCGATGCATCTTTGCTGCTCCGCCGTGATCTTGCCGTTCACTGTGATAATCCGGGCATTGAAATTGTCCGTTCCTTTGTTGCTTAAGAATCCCATCGCCTTTACGCGCTTTTCATCCGCCGCGCTTACTGTCAGTGTTGCCATGCCTTTTTCCCTCCTGGTTTTTTTATTCTTCTTCCATAGCTTCTTCTATTGCCGCCCTGTTGAACAACAGGCCGCCTTCCAGCACTTTCGTGTTGGTATATCCATAATATTTCAGCAGATTCTGGGTCAGGTACGCCCGCTTGCCCTTGGCGCACACCAGAAGCAGCGGCTCGTCTTTGCCAAGCCCTTCCGCCTCGCCGCGTACTTTGGTCAGATCCACATAGGGCGCTCCCTCGATAGCCGGGGCCGGAGACGCGTCGATGATCCGGTACCCCTCCGCCTTTCCTTCTTCAAACTCCGCCGGGGTAAAGCTGTCCAGCGCCCCGTCCATCTTGTTCATGAGTACGTTCACCGTGTGGGCCAGCGGATGGATCGCCGTGGAGAACGGCGGCGCGTAGGCAAAATCCATGTCCGACATATCGTCGGCGGTGGCTTTCATGGCGATGGCGGCTACGCAGATATCCACCACCTTGTCCACTTCCCCTTTGCCCAGGACCTGCACGCCCAGGATTCTTCTGGAGGCCCTGTCCGCCACCAGCTTGATGATAAAATTCCCTGCGCCCGGCATATAGTGGGCTTTATCGTCCACTACAGTCAGGACGCTGACCGCATCGTAACCGGCCTCCTTTGCCTGTGCTTCCGAGAGCCCCGTCTTGCCCACGTTCAGTTCTGGCAGATGGCAGACTGCCGTTCCCATGGCTCCACTGTAGACCGCATCGCCGCCGGCGATATTTTCCGCCGCCACGCGCCCGGCGATGTTGGCAGTAGAGCCCATGGGCGACCAGGCATCCTTTCCCGTAATACGGTTCTTCACCATGGCGCAGTCGCCCACCGCATAGATGTCCGGGTCATTGGTCCGCATATGATCGTCCACCAGGATGGTGCGGTTGGGCGCCATCTCAATGCCGGTATCGGCCAGAAACGCCGTGTTGGCCCGGATGCCGATGGACAGTACCACCGCGTCGGCCTTGAGGGCACGTTTTCCGGTCTGTACCTTCTCCACCCTGCCGTCGCCCAGCACGCCTTCAAACCGGGTGCCGGTCATGGTATTGATCCCCATATCCGCCAGGTGATTTTCCACATACTCCTGGATCTCTCTGTCAAATCCGGGCAGCACATGAGGCGCCATGTCCAGCACATTGCAGCGCACGCCCATGGCGTTTAAATTCTCAGCGATCTCCAGGCCGATAAAGCCTCCGCCGACCACAACCGCCTTTTTGATTCCGCCGGCTTCCACCGCGTCCCTCAGCGCCACCGCATCGTCCGGCGTCCTCATGAAAAAGACCTGCGGCAGATCAAGCCCCGGCAGATCCGGACGTATGGGGGACGCTCCCGAAGCGATCACCAGTTTGTCATAGGGCCATACGCTGGTCTCCCCTGTGTCAGTACAGACCGCCTCCACCGTCTTGTCCGCCCGGTTCACCTTTGTCACTTCCATCCCTGTGCACACCTGGGCGCCCGTCAGGTCCTGGAATTTCTCCGGCGTATTTACCACCAGACCGGAACGGTCCGGGATCACTTTCCCCACATAATACGGAAGCCCGCAGCCCGCGTAGGAAATGTCCTTTCCTTTGGTCAGGATCGTCACTTCCGCGCTTCTGTCCGCCCGTTTCAGTTTTGCCGCCACCTTGGTCCCGGCAGCCACGCCGCCCACA
The DNA here is from genome assembly GCA_944381625.1 of uncultured Lachnoclostridium sp. Taxonomy (GTDB): domain Bacteria; phylum Bacillota; class Clostridia; order Lachnospirales; family Lachnospiraceae; genus Hominiventricola. The sequence continues at coordinate 56,657 of CALWLW010000010.1, read as the reverse complement.
ATGATTACTCTCATTCTCTTTCGCCTTTCTCTTTGACATTTGGAAATCCTTGTTAAGTTGTTATCATTATAACACTTGTATATCTTTTTGAAAAATGATAATATTCTATCATAAATATAGGAAATACCTATAGTTAGAGAAAACGAAGGGGGACTATTCATGACTATCCGGCACCTGAAAATCTTCATCGCAGTGGCGGAAACCGGCTCCATGAGCAAGGCCGCGCAGAAACTCTTCCTCTCACAGCCCACGGTCAGCCAGGCGATCCGGGAGCTGGAGGAACATTATGAAGTCCGTCTGTTTGAACGTCTTTCCAGGCGTCTGCACATCACTCCCGCAGGGCAGGAGCTTTTGGGCTATGCATACCAGGCCGCGGGGCAGTTCGACCTGCTGGAAAACCGGATGCAGAAAAACAGACGCCGGGAAAGCCTCCGAATCGGAGGAACCATCACCGTGGGCGCCTGCCTGCTGTCCAATATCATGTCTGATTTCCAGGCGGCGCTCCCGGAAGCGGACACTTTTGTCTACGTGGGCAATACCCGTACCATTGAAGAAAAACTTCTCCGCTCCGAGCTGGATATCGCCATCGTGGAGGGCGACGTCCGCCACCCGGATCTGGTCAGCCGCCCCTGCATCCGGGACTACCTGGTGCTGGGATGCGCCAGCAGCCACCCCTTCGCCCAAAGGGACGACCTTCATATCGGAGAACTGAACCAGCAGCCCTTCGTCATGAGGGAAAAAGGAAGCGGAACCAGGGCGCTGTTCGACCGTTTCATTGAGCGCCACCATCTGCATATCCGCACTGCCTGGGAAGCCACCTGCCCGGAAGCCTTCCGAAACGCCATCCTGAACAACCACTGCCTGGCCGTCATCTCCGTCCGTCTGCTGGAAACAGACATCCGAAACGGAAGCATCCGCATCTTCAATGTGCCCACAGACGAGTTTGAACGGTCCTTCAGCCTGGTCACGCACAAAGATAAGATCCCGTCCATCTCCATGGAGACGGTCTCCGGCATTGTCAGTCGCTACCAACAGCCGGACTGGCTGCAGAAGATCCCTGTGGGGACGCTTCAGGAATAGAAGAGACAGCCGCCGCCTGCTGGATGGCGGCGTCCATCCATTCCAGGTAAAGGCCGTCCTCCCTCACCTGATCCATCACCTGATTGACGGCTGCCAGGAACTCCGGCTCCCGTTCCACCACGCCGCCCACGACGCCTTCCTGCTCATACTCCAGTTCCACGGAAGCAAGGGTCAGGGAAGAATATTCTTTCAGAATATCGTCCGTCGCCTGCTCATCCAGGGCTACCGCGTCCACCCGGCCGTTGTTCAGCATCTCGATCCCCTCCGACACCGTATCCACCAGTTCCATATAAGATTTCGTAAGCTGTTCGATGACCAGCTGCGCCTGCAGGGTTCCATACTGGGCAGCCACCGACTTTCCTTCGAAATCCTCCAGTTCCGTATATACGCTCTTCTGGGCCTTTTCAATCAAAAGCACCTGTCTGCCCGGCTGATAGTAGGGATCTGTAAAATCCACATAACCAAGGCGGCCCGCTTCCGGAAGCATGCCCAGAAGCACCATGTCCACAGTGCCCGCCTTCACCGCTTCCAGGCAGTCTTCCATATCCATCTCCCGGAATTCCACCTGCACGCCCAGCTGTTCTCCCATGTATTTGCCCAATTCGATATCGGATCCCCGGTACTCCTCTGATCCGTCCTCTCCTTCCACCGTAAAGGCAAAGGGTGCGTAATCTGCGGAGATCCCGATGACCAGTTTCCCTTCCTCCTGAATCTCTTCCAGAAGATTTTTCTCTCCGCCAAAAATATGGGCCTGCGGGGCTTCCGTCCCGTCTCCGGCGCGGCCGCAGGCTGCCGTGACCGCCGCCGTTCCTGCAAACAGCAGTCCAAATACAAATCTTTTCATCTATCTGAATCTTCCTCTTGATTTTATAAAACTAAAAATCCCGCTCTGCAGGATTCCAGGATTCTCCGCCTGCGGCGGGCTGCTTATGCAGCATTCGTTCCTGTATAACAAAGAAAAAGCTTCGGACACAGATCCGAAGCTCCAACAGGGACAGAAGGACTCGAACCCTCGACATTTGGTTTTGGAGACCAACGTTCTACCGACTGAACTATATCCCTGTATTTCCTAACACTCGGATAATATATCATATTTTTTTCTGAGTGTCAACGAATTTTTTGCGCCCGATCCTGCCGCCCGATCCTGCCGCAGTCCGGCCTCAGGCTGACCGACCTCAGATCAGCCCCACAGCCCGCGAAAGTTACTGTTTACGGGACACCGTGGACAGTAACTCCCTGACGGAAGCGGCCGCCGCCACCTGGATTCCCGAGGTCTCTTTTACCTGGTCCATGGAGCTTAGCGGAAGCAGGATTCTGGAGAATCCCAGCTTTTTCGCCTCCTGCACTCTCTGTCTGGCCATACTGACCGCGCGGATCTCCCCGCTTAACCCCACCTCGCCGAAGACCACCGTCTTATCCGGGATGGGCACGTCCTTATAACTGGAGATGATCGCCATCACCAGCGCCAGATCGATGGCCGGCTCGTTCAGGCGGATGCCGCCCGCCACATTCACGTAAGCGTCATACCCGGACAGAGGAAGGTTCAGCCGCTTTTCCAGCACTGCCATCAGAAGGTTCACACGGTTGGCGTCCACTCCCACCGCCGTTCTCCGGGGCAGTCCAAAATTCGTCCGGCATACCAGCGCCTGCACCTCCAGCAGCATGGGCCGGCTTCCCTCCATGGTACAGGTCACCACCGACCCGGAAGCACCGGGCGGCTTCCCGCTCAGCATATATTCAGAAGGATTTTTTACCTCTTTTAAACCGCCGTCTGTCATCTCAAACACGCCGATCTCATTGGTGGAACCAAAGCGGTTCTTTACGCCCCGCAGGATGCGGTAGGACGCATGGCGGTCGCCTTCAAAATACAGTACCGTATCCACCATATGCTCCAGCACCCTAGGACCGGCCACTGTTCCTTCCTTTGTCACATGGCCCACGATGAAGATGGCGATGCCATGTTCCTTTGCCAGACGCATAAGTACGCCTGTGGCTTCCCTCACCTGAGAGACGCTGCCCGGCGCGGAAGAGATCTCCTCCTGGTACATGGTCTGGATGGAGTCAATGACGGCCACCCTGGGCTTCCTGGCAAGCATCACCTCTTCGATATCCGCCAGGTTCGTCTCACAGAGCAGCTGCAGAGAATCTGCAAAACTGCCGATCCGTTCCGCCCGCAGCTTGATCTGCTGCAGGGATTCCTCTCCTGAGATGTACAGCACCTGATCCAGCTTTTCCGACAGGTTCCTGCACACCTGGAGCAGAAGGGTGGATTTTCCGATCCCGGGATCACCGCCCACAAGAACCAGGGAACCGGGCACAATGCCTCCGCCCAGCACCTGATCCAGTTCTCCCATCCCGGTGGATATCCGCTCCTGTCCCCCGGTCTCGATCTGCTTTAAAGAGACCGGCGCCGTATGGGTCATCGCCCGCTTTTTCCGGGCCTGCCCCCCGCTCCGTCCCGACGCGGGCGCGGGCTCCTCCGCAAAGGTGTTCCATTCCCGGCAGGAAGGGCACTGGCCCGACCATTTGGCGGATTCATAACCGCAGTTCTGGCAGAAAAACACGGTCCCGCTTTTCTTCATAACCTTACCCCTCCGTCTTGACTGATATTTTCACCTGTCCGTTCACCACTTTTACGTCCACATGATCTCCCTCATGGATCTTACCTTCCAGGATCTCATCCGCCAGAAGGTCTTCCAGCCGGCTCTGGATCGCCCGCTTCAGAGGACGCGCGCCGTATTTCACGTCGTATCCGATCTCGGCCAGCCATTTCTTCACCGAGTCCTTAAAGGACACATGGATGGAAAGCTGCTGCTCACAGCGTTTCTCCAGCTGCTGGAGCAAAAGGCCCGCGATCCGGGCAATCTCCTCCTTCTGGAGCATGTGGAACACGATCGTCTCGTCGATACGGTTCAGGAATTCCGGCTTGAAGATCTGTTTTACTTCGTTCATCACCCGGTTTTTCATGAACTCATAGTCCTGCCGCGCATCCTGCTCTGAGGCGAAGCCAAGTTTTTTCGGCGTCACGATGGCGCTGGCCCCGGCATTGGAAGTCATGATGATCACCGCGTTCTTAAAATCCACCCTGCGTCCCTGGGCATCCGTGATATGCCCGTCGTCCAGTACCTGAAGCAGAATATTGAACACATCCGGATGGGCTTTCTCAATCTCGTCGAACAGAATTACCGCGTAGGGATTGCGCCGTACCTTCTCGCTTAACTGTCCGCCCTCTTCATGCCCCACGTAACCGGGCGGCGAACCGATAATCTTGGATACGCTGTGTTTTTCCATATACTCCGACATATCCACCCGGATCATGGAGTCCTCCCGTCCGAAGAGGACTTCCGACAGCGCCTTGGACAACTCCGTCTTGCCCACGCCGGTGGGGCCAAGGAACAGGAAAGAACCGATAGGCCTTCCTGGATCTTTCAGGCCCACCCGGCCTCTTCTCACCGCTTTTGCCACCGCTTTCACCGCTTCATCCTGACCCACCACCCTTTTGTGGAGCGTCTGTTCCAGACGGCGAAGTTTCTGGGACTCGGCTTCCTCCAGCCGCTGCACCGGGATCCTGGTCCAGGCGGACACGGTCCTGGCAATCTGTTCCTCGGATACCACGGCAGCTCTGTGCCCTCTTTTCCGGGAGGGCGCGTCCGGATTTCCCTCCAGTTCCTGCAGCTCCTGACGGAAACGGCGGGCCTGTTCCAGATCACCCTCCATCAGCGCCGTTTCCATATTCTCCCTTGCTTCCGCCATCCTTTTGGCCGCTGCGGCGCTGTCCGAAAGGCTTCCCGCTCCGGACTGTTTCAGACGCAGTCCCGCCGAAGCTTCGTCCATCAGGTCGATGGCCTTATCCGGCAGGAAGCGGTCGTTCACATATCTGGCGGACAGGTTGGCCGCGGCCTGAAGCGCCTCATCAGTGATCCTCACCTGATGATAATCCTCATAATAAGGCCGCAGACCTTTTAAGATCTCCACCGTCTGCTCCACGCTGGCCTCCTCCACCATGACGGGCTGGAACCGGCGTTCCAGAGCCGCGTCCTTCTCAATATGCTTCCGGTATTCCTCCAGCGTCGTCGCGCCTATGATCTGGATCTCGCCCCTGGCCATGGCCGGTTTCAGGATATTGGACGCGTCCATGGCGCCCTCCGCGCCGCCGGCCCCGATGATAGTGTGCAGCTCATCGATGAACAGGAGGATATTCCCATCCTGGCGCACCTCGTCGATCACATTTTTGATCCGCTCCTCGAATTCGCCCCGGTACTTGGAGCCCGCCACCATGGCGGTCAGATCCAGGATGCACAGACGTTTTCCCCGGAGCGTATCCGGCGCCATGCCACCGGCGATCCGCTGGGCCAGCCCTTCCACGATGGCGCTTTTGCCCACGCCCGGCTCCCCGATCAGGCAGGGATTGTTCTTCGTCCTGCGGCTCAGTACCTGGATCACCCGCTGGATCTCTTCCTCTCTCCCGATGATGGGGTCCAGCCGGCCCTCCCTGGCCATGGCGGTCAGGTCCCGGCTGTACTGCTCCAGGGTCTGCGGCCCGCGCCCTTTCTGATCTTCTTTATATTCATAGGCTTTCTCGCCCATGGAATTCACCAGCTCGGTATACAGATCCTTCAGCCGGATATTCATCGTATTTAAAAGGCGGGAAGCCACGCACTCCCCGTCCTTGAGGATCGCGATCAGGATATGCTCCGTTCCCGTCAAACCTTCATGGAATCTTTTGGCCTCTGCCTGCGCATCCTCCAGGATCTTTCCTGCCCGGGGCGTGAACTCCCGGTTCTCCAGGGCTTCCGTCCCATCCGGCGCGATCAGCTCCCGGATCATGCGGATCAGCTCCTTTTCCGTCACCCCGGCCGATTCCAGTACCTGCCCCGCCAGGCAGTCGGGATTCCTCACCAGTCCCAGCAAAATATGCTCCGTCCCCACGTAAGGGTGCCCCAGCTGAAGGGCGGCGCGTCTGGCTGTGCGTAACGCACGCTCGGCCTTTCCTGTATAATTCTGCATAAACGTCCTCCTATTCCCCGTACTCCGCATAGATCTCGTCGATCAGCGCGTGTACCTCTTCCCGGCTTACATTCTTGCAGCTTCCTTTCGCCAGGATCACGGAAAGCTCCTTTTTCATCTCTTCCATCACTTTTAATTTATCCACATCCACAGAGATAACCGCCCCGCTGCGCCGGTCCAGCCGGATATAGCCCTCCTGCCTTAAAAGGCTGTAGGCTTTATTCACAGTGTGCATATTAATGCCGATCTCGTCCGCCAGCTGGCGCACGCTGGGGAGCGCGTCCCCCTCCTGAAGCCGGGACGTGGCTATGCCTATGATAATCTGATTGCACAACTGCACGTAGAACGCTTCGTCGCTGTTAAAATCGATCTCCAGATACATGGTATCACCTGTCCTTCATTTTGTTTCTTTTGTTATATCGCCAGTGTAACAGTTATCCCGGCGCCGGTCAACTTCTCCTGATCAAAGGGAACCGGACCGCATAACAAAGGGGCTGTCGCAGCAGCCCCTTTTACGGCGTTTTCCTCTGTATCTATCGGTCGTCCCCGTCGGCGTCGTCCAGGTCGATGATCTCCAGTTCATCGGTTTCTTCCCGTTCGTCCGGGTCGGAAAAATCAGTCTCGTTTTCTTCCAGGTTTCCCACAATATATTCGCCGGAGTCCTCTCCTTCTTCTGCTTCATCCGTTCCCGGCTCCGCCTCCAGAGGCGCCCGCATCTTTTTCATCTTCAGATACATGAAGACCACTACGTTCACCAGGGCGATAATGATCAATACCAGAACCAGGATCACGAACAGGCGCGTTCCCATATCCCTGTTATACCGTTCCAGCTGATACGCCATCTCTGAGCGCATGGCCGTGTCTTTCGTCTCCAGTTCCTCGATATAGATCTGCTCCCCGTCGTACATATACGTATCGAACAGCTGCAGGGAATTTTTATCATAGTCAAAGCTGTACCAGGCTTTCTCCCCGTCCTGGTTGATACCGTAGACCAGATAGCGGTTGGTGTCGTCGAAGATCTCATCTACTCCGTCGATGGTCACATGCTTGTAGGCAGGGATCGTATATTTCTGTCCCCATCCCAGATCCACATAGGTATAGCGGACCGGCGGCTCCACATCCTCGTCCTTCTCAATGAAGATCACGTCGTCCGTGCCGCTCTCCATCTCCACGTAGGGGATCACATTCCCCGTATCCGGATTGTACACAAAGTAATCCCGGAAGCTGCCGTTGTCGCTGCGCAGGTAAACCAGGTACAGATCCAGCGTATTGTGTTTCAGTACACGGCTGTCAATCCCCTGAATATCCAGGTGCGCCACATCGAATCCTTCCATATCTCCCGGCCTGCGCACATAGAAAGTACGCTCGTCGATCACGAAGCTGGCCCGCTCCTCGGATTCGTCTTCCTCTTCATCTTCCTCTCCCGTGCCGGTCTCCGAAGAAACGCTCTCTCCGGTCAGCACGTCCGTCTCTTCGCCTCCTACCACCGCGGTACAGGACGCCACTTCCACCGTGGTCTGTGTATCCTCCGTCCCGCGGAACCGCACTGTAAATACTGCTTCCGTATCTTCCGGGCTGCTGGTCATCTGCACGCTGCCGTTGCCCCCGGTCACATCAAAGTTATCCCCGCCGCTTCCGGACATATACGTCATGGCCTCTTTGTCATACAGCAGGTCCAGCGTCACCGTATCCATAGGGTCTTCATTGGTGACTGTAAATTCCACCACAAGCACCTCGTCCGCTGTCACCGACAGTTCTGTCTCTCCTTCCAGAGCCGGAGCCGCCGACGCCGGCATCCCAAACCACAGCATAACCCCTGCTGCCAGAAGTCCCGCTTTCGCGGTCCAGTGTCTTTTACTCTTCGCAAACATATATAAATACACTCTCTTTCTTCCTGTTTCGTTTCAGACTGCTTCTATCTAGGATAAGGTGCCGGAGGGAAAAAGTCAATTTATTTCACAGATTTTTTAGATTTGCTGTAACTATTCGTTACAGTGTGAACTGTAACAACTATTCAGCCATGCGGCTGGAGATTACAAAAGCTGCGGGAATCCAAGATGCATGGCTGAATCATTATATTCTCAAATCCTCTTCCATGGCGCGGATTCCCGCGGTCCCGGTTACGGGAAGGGAAAATACCACCGCTTTTTCCTTGCTGTCCAGCCCGGTCTTCTCCATGATCGTTTTCATGATGCGGTTCTTCTGCTCCGCCCTGGCCACAATAAATATCATCTCTTTTTCTTCCGCCACCGATACACCCAGAAATTTCCTGGCGCCTTCCATCCCCGTGCCTTTGGCGTGGATCACCGTGCCTCCGGCCGCACCCGCGCTCCTGGCGGCGTCCATCACTGTGTCGATACTTCCCTGATTGGCAATGGCGATCAGCAGTTCATATTTCGTCCCCTTCAATTCCGTCTCCTCCTCTTTTTCATATTCCTGGTCCTGGATCAAAAACTGCAGTTCCCGCTTTCCGCCAATGCTGGAAAGGGGGATGACGAACGCGATCCCGGTTCCCGGGACGTCAATATGCATCCGGGTAATCAGCCCCCGCTTCAGTTTCTTCCACATCTCTCCCGTGACAACAGCTAAAAATACCGCTTTTTCCGTGGCTTCCAGCCCGAAATAATCCAGCGCCTCGCTGCTGGCTGTCCCCCTCCCCGTCGTGCTGAAAAAAACTGACTGGCCGCTGCCCTCAAAAAACTCTTTAAACTGCGCTTTCATATTGCGGTTGGTGATCGCCGCCATCATATATAATCTGCTCATACACCCTCCTACAGTTCAATGATATCATAATCGCCAAACGCCTCCAGCGGCAGTACCGGCACAGGCTCCGGCTCCAAGACTGTCTTTGCGCCCCTGCGGGACTGGAACTGGTATACCGCTCCCAGAACCTGTATCGTAATCAGGGGAGTCATGGCCACCATGGCCACCACACCGAACGCATCCGCCGTAATATTTCCTCCCACAGCTTCGCATGCTCCCATGGCAAAAGGCAGCAGGAAAGTGGCCGTCATAGGACCGGAAGCCACGCCGCCGGAGTCAAAGGCGATGGCCGTAAAAATCTTCGGCACAAAAAAGCTCAAAACCAGCGCCACGGCATAGCCGGGAACCAGAAAATACAGAACCGGTATCCCAGTGAGCACCCGGATCATGGCCAGCCCCAGGGATACGGCCACGCCCACAGACAGACTCAGCCCCATGGCTTTTCCCGGAATAGCCCCGGAGGTCAGCTCCTCCACCTGTTCCATCAGCACATAGACGGCAGGCTCGGCCTTTACGATAAAATAGCCGATCACCATTCCTATGGGAACGATCACCCAGCGATACGGGAGCGACGCGATGATCTGCCCCAGATAATTGCCCGCCGGCATGAACCCTACGTTGACGCCGGTCAGGAACAGGACCAGCCCCAGATATGTATACACCAGACCGATCAGGATCTTCACCAGCGTTTTTTTATTCAGGCGCAGAAACAGAACCTGAAAAATCCCAAAAAATATCACGATTGGCAGCAGGGATACCATGATCTCCCTCATATATTCTGGAAAACCTTCCGCAAACATCCCGGTCAGTTCCACTGAAGTTTCCACATTCTGGATGGCCTCCGCGGCGTACACGCCGCCGTCCGGACGGTAAATCATCCCCAGGACCAGCACCGCCAGGATCGGGCCCACAGAGCAGAGCGAGATCAATCCAAAACTGTCGTTTTCCGCGTGTTTATCGCTTCGCACAGCGGAAAATCCGATGCCCAGCGCCATGATAAAGGGAACGGTCATAGGACCTGTGGTAACTCCGCCGGAGTCGAAGGCCACCGCTATAAAGTCGTCCGGTACAAAAACCGTCAGCAGGAACACCACCGGATACAGCGCCAGCAGCATATACTGGAGCGGAATTCCCAAAAGCATACGCAGAACCGCAGCCACCAGGAAAATCCCCACGCCCGCGGCCACCGCCAGAATCAGAATATGATTGGGTACCGACGGCACCTGCTGCGCCAGCACCTGCAGATCAGGCTCCGATATGGTGATGATAAACCCCAGGATAAAACAGAGCAGAGCCACCAGCCAGGCGCTCTTTATCTTTGTCATCCGTATGCCGATCCTCTCGCCCATGGGCGTCATGGCCATCTCCGCCCCCAGGGTGAAAAACATCATGCCCAAAATCAGCAGAACGCCTCCAATTAAAAAAGCCATCAGGATGCCGGAGGGTATGGGCGCTATGGTAAAGCACAGCAAAAGAACGATCCCCATGACCGGTACGACTGCTCCTAATGACTCTTTTAATTTTTCTTTCAGTTTTTCCTTCAATATTGCCCGATAATTTTTCAATACGCATTCGCCTTTCTGTCTCATTTCAAGTCTCTGCAGGTTCTCTTCTGTTTTATATTAACATAAAACCGTTCTTTTGCGTAAGAAAAATTATTTTTTTAATTCCGCGGCGCTATGCCTCGTCGATGGCCTTTCCAATATCTCCGCGGCAGTATTTGTTGTCAAAATCCACCCATTTTACCGCCTCGTAGGCGTTGGCGCGGGCTTTCTTCAGATCCTCGCCCAGAGCGGTAACGCCCAGTACCCGTCCTCCGTTGGTGACGATCTTCCCATCCTGGAATTTACTGCCCGCATGGAACACATAATAGCCGTCTTTTCCTTTGAAATGCTCCAGCCCCCGGATCTCGAAGCCTTTCTCGTATTTCACCGGATAGCCCTGGGAGGCCAGCACCACGCACACGGCCGCATTGTCCTGGAATTCCAGTTCCACCTGATCCAGCGTACCGTCCACGCAGGCTTCAAACACATCCACAATGTCGTTGTTCATACGGGGAAGCACCACCTGGGCCTCCGGGTCGCCGAAGCGGGCATTATATTCCAGCACCTTGGGGCCGTCTTCCGTCAGCATCAGGCCAAAGAAGATAATCCCTTTGAATTCTCTGCCCTCCGCCGCCATGGCGTCCACGGTCTTCTGATAAATATGTTCCCTGCAGAAAGCGTCCACCTCTTCCGTGTAGAACGGGCTGGGCGAAAAGGTGCCCATGCCGCCGGTGTTGAGGCCCTGATCCCCGTCCAGCGCCCGTTTGTGGTCCTGGGCCGAGGTCATGATGCGGATGGTCTTTCCGTCCACAAAGCTGAGCACGGATACTTCGCGTCCCGTCATAAACTCTTCGATCACCATCTGATTGCCCGCGGAACCGAATTTCTTATCCATCATGATGGAACGCACGCCTTCCTGCGCTTCCTCCAGCGTATTGCAGATCAGCACGCCTTTTCCCAGCGCCAGGCCGTCCGCTTTCAGCACGATGGGGAACTTCGCATGCTCCAGATACTGGAGCGCCCTGGCGGGGTCGTCGAAATTCTCATACGCGGCCGTGGGAATCCCGTATTTTTTCATCAGGTCTTTGGAAAACGCCTTGGAGCCTTCCAGGATCGCCGCGTTCTTTCTGGGACCGAATACCCTAAGCCCTTCCGCTTCGAACACATCCACAATCCCGCCCACCAGCGGATCGTCCATGCCTACCACCGTCAGGTCGATCTTCTGCTCTTTGGCAAAAGCGGCCAGACGGTCGAACTCCATGGCCCCGATATCCACACACTCCGCGTACTCCGCGATTCCCGCGTTGCCCGGCGCGCAGTAGATCTTCTCCGCCTTCGGGCTCTGGGCTACCTTCCATGCAATGGCATGCTCCCTGCCGCCGCTTCCTACGATCAATATTTTCATGCTGTCAGCCTCCCGTTCCTCTACAACTGCTTTCTCTTTACTTTCCCATCTGTTACTGTGATCCTGCCGTTCGCGATCAGGTCGATGGCCTGGGGCATGATCACCCACTCCGCTTCCTCCATCACACGGCGCTGGAGAATCTCAGGTGTATCGCCGTCCTGCACTTCCACCGCTTTCTGCAGAATGATCGGCCCTGTATCCGTGCCCTTATCCACAAAATGAACCGTTGCTCCGGTCACCTTGACACCCCGGTCCAGTACGCCCTCATGTACCTTCAGCCCATAATAGTCTTTCCCGCAAAAGGAAGGGATCAGGGAGGGGTGAATATTGATGATCCGGTTCTCAAAACGCTCCACGATCTTTTCCGGAATGACCACCAGGCAGCCGGCCAGCACCACCAGATCTGCGCCGGATTCCACAAGCGCCTCCAGAAGAGCGTCGTTGAAGGCTTCCCTGTTTTCATAGTCCTTCGGGCTGATGCACCGGGCAGGAATCCCCGCTTCTTTCGCCCGCGTCAGCGCGTAAGCATTTTTATTGTTGCTGATCACCACCTGGATCCTGGCTCCGGTGATCCGTCCGTCTTCAATGGAATCCATAATCGCCTGCAGGTTCGTGCCGCCGCCCGACACCAGCACCGCCAGTTTCAGCATAAGGTCACGCCTTTCTCTCCGGCCTCCACCGAGCCTACCACATACGGAGTCTCGCCTGCCGCGCGCACAGCTTCCATCGTCCGCTCCGCGTCCGCCGGGTCCACCGCCAGCACCATGCCCAGTCCCATATTGTAAGTGTTATACATCATATCCTCTGCAATATCCCCTTCTTTCTGGAGCATACGGAAGATGGGCAGCACCGGATAGCTGTCCTTTTTCACCACTGCCCGCACACCGTCGGGAAGCATCCTGGGGATATTCTCATAGAAACCGCCGCCGGTGATATGGCTGCAGCCTTTGATCTTCACGCCGGCTTCCTTCACGCGCTTTAACGCCTTCACGTAGATCTTCGTGGGCTTAATCAGCGCCTGGCCCAACGTGCATCCCAGTTCGTCGTAATACATATCCAGCGCCTCTTTTTCCATGGGGAATACTTTCCTCACCAGGGAAAATCCGTTGCTGTGCACGCCGGAGGACGCAATCCCGATCAGGGTGTCGCCTGGTTTGATCGTGGCGCCGGTGATCAGATCCTTCTCGTCCACCACGCCCACGGCGAATCCGGCCAGATCATATTCATCCTCCGGATAGAAGCCCGGCATCTCCGCCGTCTCTCCTCCGATCAGCGCGGCTCCTGCCTGCTTACATCCTTCGGCCACGCCGCTGACGATCCCCGCGATCTTCTCCGGGTAATTTTTCCCGCAGGCAATATAATCCAGGAAGAACAGCGGTTCTCCGCCCGCGCACGCAATATCGTTCACGCACATGGCCACGCAGTCGATTCCCACCGTATCATGTTTGTCCAGCAGGAACGCCAGCTTCAGCTTCGTCCCCACACCGTCCGTGCCGGATACCAGGGTTGGTTTCTCCATATCTTTAAACGCGCTCATGGAAAACGCGCCGGAGAATCCGCCGATGCCGCCCAGCACCTCCGGCCTCATGGTAGCCTGCACATGTTTTTTCATCAGTTCCACTGATTTGTAGCCAGCCTCAATATCCACGCCTGCATTCTTATAATCCATCTCTCGTTCCTCCTATTTCATACGGATCATGTATTCCCGGTAACCCAGTTCATCCAGCTTCTCTGCTTTGGCTTCCACTTCCTGTTTCATCTCTTCAGAATACGCTTTCAGACGCTCCAGCAGTTCAGGATCGGAGGTAGCCAGGATCTTCGCCGCCAGGATGCCTGCGTTGGCGCCCCCATTGATGGCCACTGTTGCCACCGGAATACCTGTGGGCATCTGCACGATGGAATAAAGCGAATCCACGCCGCCCAGATCCGAAGTTTTCATGGGGATGCCGATCACCGGCATGGGGAAGATCGCCGCGCACATACCGGGAAGATGGGCCGCTTTTCCTGCTCCCGCGATGATGACTTTGAACCCTCTGGCCTCCGCGCCTTTGGCATATTCAAAGAACGTATCCGGTTCCCGGTGGGCAGAGATGATCGTCATCTCAAAATCAACTCCCAGTTTCTCCAGCACTTCCGCCGCTTTGCTCATCACAGGCATATCTGAATCGCTGCCCATGACAATTCCTACTTTTGCCATATCCAATCTCCTTTTCCGCTGTGTGTTTATAAATTTCCCTGAGAAAATTTATAAGTTCAGTTAATAAGTTATGGTTATAAATTTATATTTTCTTATAAAGAATATTACAGGCACTTCCATCCCTTGTCAAGCAAAAGGCTCATTCAGTTCTTCGGTTCCCGGCAGGACGAACCTGCCGTCCCGGATCAGAGCCGTGCGGCTCCCGTCCTCATGCACCACCGCGATCTCTCCGATCTCGTCATAAGGAATCGTAATGTCCGTGTGACAGTTGAAATACGCCTGCTTTGCATCCTCTTTCCGCCGGGTGGAGCATTCGTTCTCTTTGGCCATGATCCGCTTCCCGTCCGGATTGAAGGTGGGGACGTCTTCCTCCCAGGAATAGCAGGTATCCCCCACCGCGAAATGGGGTCCCATCTTCTCGGCAATCAGAATGGGCAGCCTGTCCTCGATGCCGTACGTTTTCGCCGCCACATACGCCGTTGTATTGGTGCCCACCGCGAATTCACCCAGCGGCAGCGTATCATGATGATACATGATATTTTCCCGGATATATCTTGCGTTCTCCTCTTCCTCCCCGTAGTTCCGGCAGCCATAGCTCTCCACCATGCCGTTCCGGAAGACGAGGGTCAGATCCCGGTAAAACAGCCCGTTCAGGTAGACGCCGGTCACATGCAGCATCCCGTCCGTACCGGTCAGCCTGGGAGACGTGAAGACTTCTCCCACCGGAATGTTCACATCCGCCACACAGTTTTCAAAATTTGTCTCCTTATCAGGATTCTCAAGCGGCCAGAGCGCTATCCGAAGATCCGTGCGGTTCTCCCCTTTTCCCAGGATATGCACCGCCGTCCCCCGGTCCAGCGCGTCGATCAGCCTCTGCTGGATCCGCTGGTAGGTCTGGTAATCCAGCGTGTTGATCCGCACCGTCTCCCGGAAAATATCTTCAAACCGCCCGCCGATATCCGGCACCGGGAACGCAATGATAGTAAAACTGCGCTCCTCGCCCTTGATATATTCGTTGGTGATCTGTCCCATCCGGCTGTTCAGATAGACCTGAACCGCCTGCTGCTTCTCGCTCAGCTTCAGCGCCTCCGGACACTTCTCCGGCTCAAACGGCGTCTCTCCGAAGATCTCCATCACCGCCGGTCCTCCATGGACCGCCGCCAGTTCCTTCTGCCGTTCGTATGCGGTCCGCAATACGCCCAGCTTCCGTTCCGCAAACGCTTTGTCCAGGAAAAGGGCAGCGTCGCCTTTATGGTCATAATCAAACTGACGGTTGGGCGACGAACTGTAATAGCCGATCCTGTTGGCTTCCCTCATGTTCACCCGGCTCACCGCCGCCCGGTAGATGATGCTCTCCAGACCCATGGCCTTAAAGTTCTCCACCGCCCTGCGGATGATACGCTCAAATCCCACGCTGTACCGGATATTCACCGTCTTCTTTTTCTCCAGCGGTTTGCCCGCCGCCAGAAAACCCATCCGGTATCCCTCCGTAAACACGGACGCGATCCGGTCGATCTCTTCCTGGGGAAGACTGTTCAGGAACGCACTGGTCTTCCGCTCCGTGTCCGAGATATACTCTCCGAACCGGTACAGATATCGGGGATCCGCAAGATCCGCCTCCATGATGAGATCTCTCGCAAAGGACAGGGACGGATCAATCTGCTCCCGCACCCTGCCCGCCACCATTAGGTCACTGTAGTCGCTGACGAACCAGTAGATATCATCCTTAAGCTGCCTGGCTTCAGGGATGTTTCCCCCTTCAAATTCTGCATGAATCTGCAGAAACAGTTCCATATAGACCAGCATCTCTTCCTGCTTCTGCTCATACGCATAGACAACCAGTCCCTGCAGCTCTGCCCGCAGGAAGGACAGAATCTGTCCATGTTCTGTTCCCAGACGTTCTGCGGCATAGACCGGGTTCGCATAGCTTTCCTTATACTGATCTTTGGTCAGTTCTCCATACAGGCGAAGATTCCACGCCTCCAGTTCACCCAGGGACGCGTCCTGCATCCACCGGTCCCTGGCTTTATCCCAGGCCTCCAGCATAAGCAGCAGGAAATCCGCCGTACATTTAAAATAATCCCCGAAGGCTCCCGGAAGCTCCGGGGCAGCCGCGATCTGCGCGATTCTGACCCTGGCCAGCTCCCATCTTTCTTTCAGGACTTCCTCCTCTTTTTCCAAAGCTACCACCTCTCTTACCATCCAAGCATATAGACCAGCACATAAGCGGTCAGGATCATCCCGTTCACCCCGCACCCAAGATACGGGAACAAACGGTATGTATCCTCTTCTTTCATGCTGGAAAAGCCGTAATACAGCCCTCCAATTGACAAAAGCAGCGCCAGAAATCCCAGCACTGCCACCTCTTTCCCAGCCTGTCCGTTCCTGAGATACGCAGAGGCGAAGATCCCCCCGGTCAGGAGCAGCGCCGCCGCCCCCAGGGAAGCGGAAATTATCCCATTTTTCGACTGGTTTTTATCTGTAAACTTATATCTTTTTTTCAATCTTTTTCTCCTTTACCCAGACCGCCAGCCTGTACAGCCCATATCCCACACAGCCGCCCAGGGTATTCAGGATCATGTCGTCCACGTCGCAGCTCCCGGCGCGCAGGGCAAGCTGGGCCACTTCAATGCACAGGCTCAGATCCATGCTCAGAAGCGCCGTTTTCGCAAACCCCGACCCTTCCCTGGTAATAAGCGGAAGCAGCGCCCCAAAGGGTATAAAAGCAAGGATATTGCCCGCCAGGTTGAAAAGGACGAGCCACCCTCCGATCCTCTGATAATACTGCAGATACCTTCTGATCTCCCGGAAGGGAACCAGGTTGTACCGGTAATCCCCTCCCATGAAATTTCTTCCCCATTCCTCCGAAAAAAACATAAGATAGATCAGCAGCAGAATATAGAGACCGAAGAAAATACGGCTTAAAAACCGGACATGCTTCTTTGTCGATTCCTTCACTGACAACTCCTCAATCCCTAAAACATCAGATCTTTCTTTCCTTTCAGCAGACGGGCGCCGTTCACAATCATCATCACGCCGGCAGAGATCCCGGCCGCCAATACGATAATCCCAAGAGCGATATTCCCGGCTCCTACGCCCGTCATCAGCTTATAGGTTTTCTCACTGCTCATATCAACGCCTCCTATTTCGCTCCATACTGTTCATAATATGCGTCGATCGCCGCCTTTAATGCATCGTCAATGATGATTCTTCCCCTGCACGGGCGGTTGTACAGATATTCCACCACCTCAGCCATGGTCACGATTGCCCCGGTCTCAAATCCGTACAGATCCTTCACTTCCTCCAGGGCACATTTGCTGCCGCCCTTGCCCACTTCCATGCGGTCCAGGGAAACCATAAGCCCCACAATCTCCACATCCGCCGCGCCTTTTACTTTGGGCACTGTCTCTTCCATAGATTTGCCGGATGTGGTCACGTCCTCGATCATGACGACCCGGTCGCCGTCTTTCAGGGCGCTTCCCAGGAATCCGCCTTTGTCCGCGCCGTGGTCTTTCTCTTCCTTCCGGTCCGAACAGTAGCGGATCTCCTTTCCGTACAGCTCGCTGTAGGCGATCGCCGTCACCACCGCCAGGGGAATCCCCTTGTACGCCGGCCCGAAAAGCACATCAAAATCATCCCCGTAGCGGGCATGGATCGCTTTCGCGTAGTACTGTCCCAGCTTATGGAGCTGGGATCCCGTCACATAGGCTCCCGCATTCATAAAAAACGGCGATTTTCTTCCGCTCTTCAGGACAAAGTCTCCAAACTTCAAAACGTCGGACTCCACCATAAATTCAATAAATTCCTGCTTGTACTGTTCCATATCGTAACCTCCATATCCGCGGCCGCGCCGTCACGGCAGGCGTCCGCCGTCTTCGTTCTCTATTTCACCGCGCCGATCAGTTCCCGGATGTCGTCCACGCCCTGCTGTTCCATATAGCGTTCAATCCCCTCCGCCACTTCTTTCGCCGCGCAGGGATTGGTAAAGTTTGCCGTGCCCACGGACACGGCCGTGGCTCCCGCCAGGATAAACTCCAGCGCGTCCTCGGCAGTGCAGATGCCGCCCATCCCGATGACCGGCAGTTTCACCGCCTGAGCCGCCTGGTACACCATGCGCACCGCCACCGGTTTCACTGCCGGACCCGACAGTCCTCCGGTGCGGTTGGCAATGGCAAATGACCTTCTGTAGATGTCAATCTTCATGCCTGTCAGCGTATTGATCAGGGAAAGAGCGTCCGCGCCGCCTGCCTCCGCCGCTCTCGCCATCTCCGCGATGTCCGTCACATTGGGGCTCAGTTTCATAATCACCGGCTGCTTCGCGTATTTTTTTACTTCCCGAGTAATTGCCTCCAGCGCTTTAGGATTCTGTCCGAACGCAATCCCGCCTTCCTTCACATTGGGGCAGGATACGTTAATCTCCAAAAGATCCACCGGCTCCAAAGCCAGACGTTCCACCACCTGGCAGTAATCCTCCGTGGTCTTCCCGCACACGTTCACAATGATTTTCGTGTCGTACTGTCTCAAATACGGGATATCCCGCTCCACAAATACGTCGATGCCCGGGTTCTGGAGCCCGATGGCATTGAGCATCCCGCTGGCTGTCTCCGCGATCCGCGGCGTGGGGTTTCCCGGCCACGGGACGTTGGCCACGCCTTTGGTCACCACGGCCCCCAGCGCGCCCAGGTCATAAAATTCACCGTACTCCGCGCCGGACCCGAATGTCCCCGACGCCGTCATAACCGGATTCTTCAGTTCCACTCCCGCAAGCGTCACTTTTGTATTTCTCACAGCTCCACCTCCGTGCTCAAAAATACCGGGCCGTCCTTGCAGACTCGCTTATTCTTCACATGGCTGTGGCCGTCCACCTCCGTGGACCCGCATACGCAGGCCAGACAGGCGCCGATCCCGCAGGCCATGCGTTCCTCCATGGAAATCCAGCACTCGATCCCATGTTCTTCTGCATATTCCTTCACCGCGCGGAGCATGGGCCTGGGGCCGCACGCATAGATGACCTCCGCATCCAGAGCATGCTCGCGCACCGCATCCAGCACCGTTCCTTTGGTTCCGGCGCTGCCGTCCTCCGTGGCAATATACAGTGTTCCATACGCGGACAGTTCCTGCGTCAGGAACTGCTCGCTGCGGTACCCGGCGATCACCTGGATCATGGACGGGTCTTCCTGCCCTGCCAGTTCCTTCGCCGCCTGTACCATGGGAGGGATACCGATCCCTCCCCCAATCAGGAACGCCTTTCCTTTCTTCAGCGGGAAGCCGTTGCCCAGCGGCCCAAGCACCTCGATCCGGTCTCCCGCCTTCAGCCGGGAAAATTCCTCCGTGCCGGCTCCCACCGTGCGGTACACCAGACGCAGGCGCCCATGTTCCCGGTCGATCTCACAGATGCTGATGGGACGGGGAAGCATCCGGCTCTGATCCGCACTGTACAGGGACAGAAACTGTCCCGGCTTCGCTTCCGCTGCGATCCCGGAAGCCTCGATCCAGAGGCTGTAGATATCAGAAGCTATTTTTTCCTGCTCCGCCACCTTTGCAAATTCTCTGCTTTTCAACGCTGTCCTCCTATTTGGCCGCTTCCAGCGCGCCTTTAATATCCGCCGCCATGGCTTCCACAGCCGCGCGGGACGCATCCCCGAAGTTCTCCGGTCCGAACTTGGCGTAAGCTTCCTGTTTGTAGGCTGCAATAATGCCGCGGGACGAATTCACAATCGCTCCCAGCCCGTCCTCATTAAAGAAATGCACCAGATCTTTTCCCTGTCCGCCCTGGGCGCCGTAGCCCGGCACCAGGATAAAGGATTTGGGCATCACCTTGCGGAGCAGCTTACCCTGCTCCGGGTAGGTGGCTCCCACCACCGCGCCGATATAGCTGTAGCCGTCGCCCATATGATCCTCGCCCCACTGGGCCACCTTTTCTCCCACCAGTTCGTACAGCGGCCTGCCGTCGATAAGCTGATCCTGGAATTCCCCGCTGGACGGATTGGACGTCTTGACCAGGATGAACAGTCCTTTCTTCTCCTCTTTGCACACGTCCACAAAGGGCTTCACCCCGTCCGTGCCCAGATAGGGGTTCACCGTGGCGAAATCCTCATCAAAGCCCGCATATACACGGCTTCCCACTTTTACATGTCCCAGATGGCCGGCCGCGTAAGCGGCGGAGGTGGAGCCGATATCCCCTCTCTTAATATCTCCGATAACAACCAGATCCTTGGACTTGCAGTAATCCACCGTCTTCTTGTAGGCTTTCAGCCCTTCGATGCCAAACTGCTCATACATGGCGATCTGCGGCTTCACCGCGGGAATCAGGTCATACGTCTTGTCCACAATCTCTTTATTGAACTGCCAGATGGCTTCCGCCGCGCCCTCCAGCGTCTCGCCGAATTCAGCAAAGGCTTTCTTCTGGATGTGCTCCGGCACATAGTTCAGCATGGGGTCCAGCCCCACCACGATGGGTGCGTTCGTCTCCTGGATTTTCCGGATCAGTTTATTTATCATCTCTTCTTCTCTCCTTGCAATTTTACTGGAATCAGTGTATCATATGTATCTTTTGTTTTCAATTATTTCTTCCCGAACAACAGCCGTTTCAGCGGCGGAATCCTGCCGATCAGCCAGACCAGAGCCGCCGTGACCGCGCTCATAAATGCGAATGCCGCCGCGCTGTAAGCCAGCCCCTGAATGCTCCAGAATGCCGGCGCTCCGCCTTCCGGTCTGAAGACCGCTGCGAAATGATAGTGCACCACGTAAATCTCCAGGGTGTACAGTCCAAGCCAGGCCAGACGTTTTTTTGCCCGGCAGGGCTTCCAGTCCAGCACCAGGCGCACCACCGCCAGACAGCCCAGAAACGAAGCCGCCGTCTGTACCCCCAGCATGACAGGCCCCGTCACTGTCACCAGATCCAGGCAGGCCGCCATCCCCAGGAATACTATGCCGCCGGTATAGACGCAGGCACGCTGCCAGCGTATGGGAATCCGTCCCAGAATATCCGGATGGCGGCCCGCCGCGTACGCCGCCGTGTAATAGGGCAGATAAGTCACCAGGATAGCCGGGCTTAAGAACGCCACACCCCCAAGATAGACGGCAAGGATCAGCACACATCCGCCAAACCATACCAGCCAGAAGCCCCGTTCCTTTCCCAGCCGGGCCTCCAGAAGCTGAGCCGTACAGGTCAGAAGGTTGAACAAAAACAGCACCATTAAAAACCACAGTCCGTAATCCAGTTGGAACAGCACCGTGCGTAATGCCCCGGGGATATTTTCCGCATGCTGCAGGACCAGCCACACAAAAAACGGCACCAGATAGGCCAGCGCCCGCTTTTTCATCCTCTCCCCATACTGCCTGAGGGTACTGACCCTGCTCCCGGCCCCTGCCAGATATCCGCTGACCAGGAAGAACAGCGGCATCTGCAAAGATTTAATTACGTCATATAAATAAGGATCCGTCATCTGGTTGTGCACCTGCACGTGGCCAAACATGACCAGCAGGATCGCAATCCCCTTCAGACAGTCCAGCGATTCGTTCCGTTCCTTCATAAATATCTCTCTGCACTTTCTTCTAATATTTCAAAAGCAGGGACGTTTTCCCTGTAAAAACAGTTTATCATATCCGCTCTGCGGACATGATACCATGTCCAAAACACCACCGTCAAGGCGGCCTCTCTTGTCCTTCCTTTCGTTCTGTGGTAGACTGTTACTGTTTACGGGATGTCCGTAAGCAAAGCGGCTCTTTTCCCTGCAAAATCAGACAAGTCCGCGAATTTTGAAAAACGGAGGTACCGGCCATGTTGGAATTACTGCGGCGTTCCCCTCTCTATCCGGGACTATTAAAAATGTATCTTTTCCTGCACAGAACCCTGATCCGGTTCTGCTGGCAGCTCTTTGCCATCTGTCCCGTACAGAAGGATAAAATCATACTCAGCAACTTTAACGGAAACGGCTTTGGGGACAATCCCCGTTATATTGCGGAAGAGCTTCTGCGGCAAGATCTGCCTTACCGCCTCTTCTGGGTCAGCCAGAGACCGGACGTCTCCATACCGTCTGCCATCCGCCCCGTCCGTCCAAACACTCCGGCGTTCGTCTATCATATGTCCACAGCCGGCGTATGGATCGACAATACGCGGAAACTGTATTACTTTAAGAAAAAGAAAAACCAGACCTATATTCAGGTCTGGCACGGCGGCCCCGGTCTGAAAAAAATTGAAAAAGACGCGGGAAACAGCCTGTCGGCAGAATATATTGAATACGCGAAAAAAGACGCACGCCAGATGGATCTGATGATCTCCAACTGCCGCTGGTGCACGGAATGCTACCGCAGGTGCTTCTGGTACGACGGCCCCATCCTGGAAAAAGGGCTTCCCAAAAACGACCTGTATTTCCGGGATACAGACGCAGTGCGTGGACTCGTCCGTGACGCCTTCGGCCTGGAAGCCGGCGTAAACCTGGTTCTCTATGTGCCCACCTGGCGGGAGAACCGGAAGCTGAACGTCTATCATCTGGATTTTGAAGGCTGTCTTGATGCTTTTGAAAAGCGCTTCGGCGGAACCTGGGCCATGCTGGTCCGCCTGCATCCCAACGTCAATCCAGACGATTTCCAGATCCACTATACGGAGCGCGTGCTGAACGCCTCCCGCTACAGCAATGTGCAGGAACTGCTGGCCGCCGGAGACGCGGTGATCAGCGACTACTCCTCCTGCGGCTTCGACTACATCCAGCTGGGCCGCCCGTCCTTCCTCTACGCCGAAGACTATGAGGAAATGAAGCGGACAAAAGATTACTATTTCCAGTTGGAGGAACTGCCCATCCCGCTGGCGTTCTCCAACGAGGAGATGATCTCCAACATCCTGAGCTTCTCTCAGGAAGCCTACCAGCAGGCCCGGAAGCCCTTCCTGGAACGGCTGGGGTATTATGACGACGGCCACGCCTCCCAGGCGCTGGTGGACTATATCAAAAACAGACAATCCGTATGACCATCTGGGCGGGGAGGCTTTTCCTCCCCACCCGTCATTCCCAGAAACGGGACAGATAATCTGCCGCTTCCTCATCCGTAATCTCGAACTGTTCTTTCAATTCCCGGAAAATTTCTTCCTTTGACATTTTCATCTTCCTGGCAAACCGGCAGAAAGCTCAAACACCTGATCCCCGATCTTCAGCTGCCGGATATGATCCACATCCATGGGCATTCCCCCGGTTCTTCTCATAGACACATAACCAGACGATCCTTCTCCGCCGCCTCCGCTTCCCGGCAGGCGGACAGGTTCGCCCTTTTCATCCAGCAGCTGCACCACGTCTTCCAGTTCTTCCCGTGTATACGGAGCATCCCACAGAACAAGATTGAAGTAAAAAGGATTCAGTATCATTTTCCCGGTGAACGCTTCGCAGTCCAGTTCCATCTCCACCGACTCTCCTGGAGCTTCCACGGTCCAGCACAGTTCCACAGGCTCCGAGAACTCCCGAACATTCTCCGGACTTGCTGACAGCGCTTCTATGGACAGGCAAAGTTCCATGCCATCATAGAAAATATCCCGATCGTGGTCGTATCCCAAATACAGGGCAGATGTCCCCTCCCCCTGATCCGGATACTTTTGATGGGAACTTCCTCCCCGGCTGGCTACTCGTTTTTGTTCCTGCGTTCCATCTTCTCCATGAACAATCTCATATAAAGAAATCTGCGCTGGGGCCGCCTTGCCGGATTCTTCCTCCTGCTCCGTCAGCCACTCCTCCGGGAAATCCACTTCCAGAAGGATTCCCAGGTAATTATCATAAGTCACCGTCTGATGTACCGTCACTGTTACTCCGTCCATCTCCGCCGTCTGAGAGATATTCTGGATACAGCTTCGCGGTATGGCCTGCTCATTGCCGTACAGAGAAGCTACCTCCCGAAACAGCGGATGGAGTCTGGGGGCGCGCGCCTCCCTTATGTACACATATCCCCCGGCGGCGATCACCGCCGCCAGCACTCCTGATAAAATAACTGTTCGTTTCTGCATATGCAGATTCCCCCTTTCTGCCGCCTTACGCCGGCCTGATCTTCCTCCATGCTTCCCCCGCGGCTGTCAGGACAGCCGCGCTGCCCAGCACTAGCAACGCCTTAACAATCCCGCCCGGCAGTCCCAGAAGGCTTCCTCCGGTACGGATAAACATGAACAAAAACATGTGGAAGCACAGAATGGGCAGCGTCTGCCGGCCGATCACCCCCATCAACCTTATAAATGGATTCCAGATATGCTCCAGATATGCTCCCGCCAGGAACACCAGCAGGGAACCGGAGATTCCCACCGTCAGATACAGCAGCATGCTGAAACCATACTCTCCAATTGACAGATTCACGCTCCCATTCAGATATGCGGCGGCCACAAAGCAGAGGAGCAATTCCGCCCCTTTGATTCGGTTCCTCTTTTCCATCAAATACAGGATTCTGTCCTTCCTGTGCAACCATTCTCCCGCCGCCATAAAACATGCGAAATACGGAACTGCGTCCAGGCTCCAGGGCAGCAGAAGCTCTGTGGAATAATGCCACACAGCCGACGCCGCCAGTCCGGCGGACAGCAGAGCATATTTCTGTTTTCTCCTGCTGATCCAGCCATACCACACATAGGTCAGGAACATGGCGGTCAAAAACCACAGCGGCGCATTGAGAAGCGTCATCAGCACCGGGTTCTCCCCCGTGTAAGAAGGCTGGTACATTTGATTGCGGGAATACAGGATACCGAAGACAGACGGCAGGTTCAGATCCGACGGATTCCCCGCCAGCAGAGAATCCTTGATCCAGAAAAACACCCACAGGAACGCGCTGACACCCCAATAAGGCAGCAAAAGCCGCACAGCTTTCTTTTTTACAAAAGCTGTGAACGGCTCGTCTTTTCTGCGGTATGTGAATCCGGCGGCCACAAAAAATACAGGCATATAGAACATTCCGCCGAAAAAGCTCACCGGACCCAGACTGCATTCCGCATGCACCAGGAGTACCATGAGGATACCCGCGGCCTTGCCGAAGTCCAGCCAGCCCAGCCGTTTGCTAAGATTTTTTGAAGATGCGGGCAAAGAACTCCTCCCCTTTCCTTCCCAGAGGCTCCACGTAGCGCGTCAGAAGCTCAGACAGCCCTACCGTGACGCCGAAGGTCAAAAACAGACAGCATATCCCGGCCCCGTTATACCCCAGCGTGCCTTCCATGCGAAGCATGAACCAGGCCCCCAGTGTGGCGATCACCAGGAAATGCACCAGATACAGAGCATAGGAAATCTTTCCCAGATATCGAAAGACTCCTGCGGAGAAAAATCTCTGCAGGGCCTCCAGGTTCAGCACGGCAAATACAAAGCAGAGCACGCCGAACACATGGTAATAATTCACGAAGATGAACGGCAGGATTCCCCAGACCGTACCCTCATAGCCAAATCCGGCGGAAGGATAGGCCATAAAATAGAGCCCCACCGCCAGAAAACACCAGTTCAGAGGAGTGCAGGCGCACAGCCGCTTCCTCCACTTCCAGTCCGTATGCATAAAATCACAGAGCACATATCCCAGGTAAATCCCCAGGAAATCCGTCCGCAGAAGCAACAGAGCCAGCACGCCGTAGACCGGCCAGCGCCAGCGTTTTCCTGACAGCGAAGCGGCCAGCGCATAGTCCAGATACGCGCCCAAAAACAGCATCTGCATGGTCCAGAGCACGCCGTTATAATCGTTGGTTCCAAAGAGGAAACAGCCGGCCAGCGATTCCCACAGCATCTTCAGGAAATCCGGCGGGAACGCGTTAAAGCCCTGGAACCACTCCTCCGATCCTGCCAGCACCGATGCGGGACCGTTCTGATACAGTCCCAGACACATGCAGGCAAAGATCAGAAGATTGACTGCCAGCACCGACGGCATCAGGCGAAGGTACCGTTTCCTGGCGCTTGCAGCCAGCCTTTTTCTGTCTCCACTCAGGAAAAATCCGCGACAGAGCAGATAACCGCTGAGAACCAGGAACAGGCGCACGGCCGTATTGCCGTTAAACAGCAGATTCAGCGGGGATTTTCCCACCGCAATATCCAGATTGCCCGGCAGATGACAACTCTCCGGCTGAAAATGATACATCCCATAATAAAAAGCAAACACAAAATGCGTCAGGAACACGGCCGTACAGCCGATCCCCCTCAGTCCGTCCAGGTAGACAAGCTTTTTTCCTTCCATAAGCGGATCACTCCCATCTCCTGTAATAAGCGGACGCCCAGGTACGCCATGACCAGAAACTGGATCGCGGCAAACAGCGCCATGGGCATCATAGACTCCCCGTTAAAGCATTCCTGATAGCCCGCGTAAGCCACAATCTGCAGCAGCATGGGAACCGGAAATTCCTTCGGCTCCAGCATGAAGTACACCACCGCCAGGACACAGAACAGATATCCGCAGGACTGATCCATATACGGAAGAAAATAGGCGGCCGCCAGGCCAAAGAACAAAAACAGGCGAATCAAAAATGCGCGCTCACGCCTCATGGTCCCCATGCGGAACAGCCAGAGCGCCAGTACCAGAAGCCCCGCCGTGAGGAAAAGCCCCACCAGGGCAATGGGATCGATGAGCTGTCCCTGGATTGATTCCCGGCCCACAATCTCATAAATATTGGGCCAGTGAAAAGTGGTCAGGGTATATCCGGCCTGCAGGTACGCACGGTAGGCCACGGCGATCCGCGCCCCTCCGGCGGTCAGCAGGCACAAAAACTGTTCTGTCTTCAGTTCCTCTTTCTGCCAGAGCACCGCGCAGGCCGCCAACAGCCCCGCATAGCGCACAGACCATAACAGAAGTACGGCCGCGGCCAGCGTAAACAGCCATCTGCGTCCGTCCTCCAAAAATAAAAAGGCGCAGATAAACAGCAGCGCGCCCACACACGCATTTCCCCGGAGGATCGTCCCCTCCGCCACTCCTGTGGGCAGGATCAAAAGAACCGCGTACGTCAAAAGCGCCCGTTTCCTTCCCGCCGTATAACGGAAGACCAGAACCGCCGCGGCCAGCGCCAGGTACCATTCCGCAATCAGGTACGTCCAGTGGGGCGGCCCATATTCAAACGGCGTCCGGATCAAATACGCAGTTCCGGTGATGCAGACTGCCAGCAGCGCCTCCAGAAAGTCAAACTGCAGCCTGCCTATCCGAAAGCGCCGGAAGAGAAGGCTCCGAAGCATATCGTCCACGTTCATCACAGAATCCTCCTTTCCTCCTGCGCCTCCGCCGGAAGCATTTGCTCCGGGTCGTGCAGATGCCGGTACAGATCCAGTCCAATGACCACAAGCAGAGCCAGCTGAATCCAGGCCAGAACCCCGTAGGATACAAGCGCGGCATTTTTCGACAGGTATTCCGCGTACCCCACCACGCCCAGGAACGCGGAGGCCAGAAACCACGGAAACCGTTTCACCCGCATCAGCCCGTAGACCAGCAGAAATGCGTCCGTCACATACAGATACCGCTCATGCATGTGGGGAATAAAATAGGTGGTGAGCAGACCGAAAAACAGGATCAGCAGAATCACCGTCTCTTTTGTCACGCGCACCTTCCGGTACGCAATATAAAACATTACCATCATCAGGATGCCCAGGATCAGATACATCCCCGCCCCCACATACTCGTCCAGGAAATAGTTGTTCCCAATAATCTGATAAATATTGGGAAACTTGATGGACAGGGACCAGCGGTCCTTTCCTCCCTGGAAAGCGTAGATTCCCAACAGTTCTGAAAACGGTCTGCCAGCCAGCCAGGCCGGCAGTATCCCCGCCAGATACATGACCGGGATCGTAATAAAGTGCTTCAGATCCACCCTTCTCCTGACCCAGAGGATCACCAGGAAGGGGAAGATGAACAGCGTCTGGAGCTTGAATGCAAACGCCGCGCCATAGAACCACATGCCGGTCCAGGTACGGTTTTTCAGCAGGAAATAAACGCTGCACAGAATCAACAGCGTATAGATGATATCACATTGGGACCACACCGACGCGTTCAGGATCACCGTGGGCAGAAATAAAAAGATCCCGTAGGCCAGCCGCGCTTTTCCGGCGCTGCCCGTACATTCTTTCACAATCCCTCCGGTTACCGCCGCGCCCGCGAAGTCCAGCAGACAGCACAGGCCCTTGAAAGCCGTCATGGAATTGACCGGAAGCAGCGTGACCAGATACAGAATGTACATGGTCGGCGGCGCGTAATCGTAAAAATCCCCCGCCAGCGCCCGAAATCCTTTCGTTTCCAGTTCTGAAAGCCACGCGCTCCAGTAGACGCTCCAGTCCTCCGCGATAAAGGAGCGGACCGCCACGCGCACCGCGGCGGCCAGCAGGGTGAGCGCCGCCAGAAACAAAGCCTCCGACGCCGCAATCTCATACTTTCCTATGGATATTTTCCTGTTCAGCAGGTTTCTCACACATTGGTCCATACTCCGGCTCCTATCTTAACACTTCCTCTATGATAAATTTCGGCCTTTCTTTAGTCTCCAGGTAGATCTTCCCAATATACTCTCCGATCACGCCGATGGCCAGAAGCTGCAGCCCGCCGATGGCCCATATGGACACAATCAGGGACGTCCAGCCAATGCTGGTATTGCCCAGGAAATGCTGTACCAGAGAATAGGCCAGCATGACGATGCTGCAGAGAAAGATCAGCATGCCCAGCAGTACGATGAAACGGATGGGTTTGATGCTCAGGGACGTGATGCCATCCACGGCCAGCCCCAGCATCTTCTTCAGCGGGTACTTGGACTCCCCGGCAAAGCGCTCATGACGCTCATAAGTCACCACCGCCGTCTGGAACCCGATCATGGGCACGATGCCCCTCAGGAACAGGTTGACTTCCTTATATCTGGCCAGTTCTTCCAGAGCGCGGCGGCTCATGAGCCGGTAATCCGCATGGTTGAATACCACCTCTCCGCCCATGAAATTGATCAGCTTATAAAAGCCTTCCGCCGTAAAGCGTTTAAAAAATGTATCCGTGGTACGGGCGCTGCGGACGCCATAGACGATCTCACAGCCTTCATAATATTTATCCACAAACTGGTCGATCACATCGATGTCGTCCTGCAGATCCGCATCCATGGAAATCACCATATCCGCATACTCCTTGGCGGTCATCAGCCCTCCCAGCAGGGCGTTCTGATGTCCCCGGTTCCGGGACAGCTTTACACCCTGATAGAGCGGATCGCTCTCATGAAGCTCCCGGATCATCTCCCAGGTACGGTCTTTGGACCCGTCGTTGACGAACATGATGCGGCTCTCTCTGGATATCTTCCCGGCCTCCATCAGGGACTCCATCTTTTCCTTCAGTCTTTTGGCCGTCTCGTGCAGCACCTCCTGCTCATTGTAGCAGGGAATTACCAGGTACAAAATCTGATTCTTCGTTCTCTCCATGTTTCCTCCAAATGTCTGCCCCGCAGACCCATCTACTCTTGTTCGTTATCCGCAATATGATTCTGGTTTTTCGCCTTTTCTTCTTCCAGCGCCTGTTCCAGCTCTTCCAGTTTCTTTTCGTTCAGCGCCACGATCTGGTCCAGTGTCCGCACACTGTTGGACAGCCGGGACAGCGCCACCGTCAGGGTAAAAATAATCAGCAGGGAAAAACAGAAGCCCAGGAAAAAGATCATATTGACCGGCGCATAGATCCCCAGAAATTCCGACACCACATTGAGCAGCCAGGGGGCGCAGGCAAAGACAAACAGCGCCGTCAGCACCAGCATCCAGGACAGCGCATACTTCAGTTCCAGGCTTTTCCGCCGTATCATATTAATCAGAACCGCGAACACCACCAGAATGGCGGCGGCAATCACGATCTGCAGCTTGACTGTCATCATACTTCGTTTTCCTCCCGGCCTAGCCTCTCAGCCTCTCCATACAGATGGCCAGCGTTACCTTTATCATATAATATATGGTTTTAAACCCGTGGATGGATGATACACCGCCCTGCCGTTCTCTCATGACCACAGGCACTTCCGTCACTTTTTTTCCCAGGCGGAGAATCGCCACCACGCTCTCCGGCTCTGGATAATCCTTGGGATAACTTTCCGCATAGATCCCCATCACGTCCCGGTTTACCATGCGCATGCCCGAAGTGGGGTCCGTCACCCGCTTTCCCGTCAGTAGGCGGATCAGCAGGGAAAAATACCGGATGCCCACCCGCCTCAGCCCTGACGACTGAAAGCCCTCTTTTTCAATAAAACGGGAGCCAATCACCATGTCGCTGGAGGTCCGCTCCAGTTCCTCCGCCATCTGTTCCAGATAACGGGCGTCGTGCTGGCCGTCACCGTCGAACTGGACCGCCACATCATAACCGTTTTGATATGCATACAGATAACCGGTCTGCACCGCCCCGCCGATGCCCAGATTCACAGACAGATTCACATAATTCAGCTTTTCTTTTCTGCAAAGCTCCAGCGTCCCGTCTGTGGAACAGTCGTTGACCACCAGATAGTCAAATCCCGGCGCATGCTCTTCTATATCCTTCACTGCCTGAAGAAGGCTCCCGGACTCGTTGTACGCGGGAATAATGACAATTTTTTTCATGCTTATAATACTCCTGTATATACGGCGCCATCTGCCCTGTGCTCCGCAGTGCCGCTTGGATGCCCTGTACTCTGCAGTGCCACGCTCGGCTCCGCTTCGCTCACGGGCTTCGCCCTATGTCATCCAGCAGGAACCGGCGCTTTCATGCAAGCATGAAGCGACGGTTCCTACCGTCTGACGCACTGCTCATGCCTTTCTGGACATTATATCACACCTATCCGTTTTTTGCCAACAGCAGTGCGGGGTGCGCTATTTCCATATAAACTGCAGCAGCACCCGGCAGGTTCTGCACAGATCGGTAAACCAGGCGAAGGGTACGCCGTTCTCCTTCAATGCCCGGTGGCCTTCCTTTAAGGAGGTGAGATAGGCATTCAAACTCCTGGTGCTGGTCCCTCCGTAGGACATATATACCAGTATGTCCGGAATATAGGAAAGTCTTACCTGTTTCCGGTACAAAATCCGCACCATAAACTCATAATCTGCGGAGATCCGGTAATCCGTCTTGTACACTCCGTAGGTTTCATAAACCTGTCTTTTCAGATACATGGTGGGGTGTCCCGGCAGCCAGCCGGTTCGGATGCTTCCCTGACCCTGGTGCCACTTCCTGACCACCCGGTCCCCGTCCATGTAGCACAGGTCCCCGTGGACGCCGTCGGTGCCTTCCCGCTGTATCACGTCCACCATGCGGCTGATCACATCGGGCGCAGCCAGCCGGTCAAAACAGAAACCAATGATATCTCCCTGGGCCAGCGCGATCCCTTTGTTGATGGCATCATATATCCCCTTGTCCGGTTCCGAGATCCAGCGCACCCTGCCGGGCTTCTGAGCCTCCAGCCGCCGGATCAGATCCAGCGTGCCGTCTGTGGAACCACCGTCCACAATCACGTATTCCAGATTTTCATAATCCTGACGCACGGCCTGCTCCAAGATTTTTTCCAGGTTGTCCGCGTCATTGTACGTCGTCGTCACCAACGACACTTTCGGCAATGTGTTCATATAGGCTCCTCGGCCGCCAGTCGGTGGTACAGTTCCACATATTCCTGGAACCGGCCGTATTTTTCATATTTTTCCGCCCGTCTCCGGCAGTCCCCGGAGTTTTTCGGGCATTCTTTTTCTTCCATGACCGCCCGCAGAAGCGCCTCCGCATCCCGTTTGGGCACCACCCGCCCACAGGTCTCATCCAGACTCTCCGGGCTTCCTCCCGTGCAGAAGGTGATCACCGGCGTCCCGCAGGCCAGCGCCTCCAGGTTCGTGGTGGGAAAATTATCCTCCAGCGTAGCGTTCACAAACACGTCCGCCATGGAGTAATACTCCGCCAGCTCCGCCGCGCCGGACGTGCGTCCCAGTCCGACGACAGATACCGGCAGTCCTTTCTGCTGTTTTTTGGAAAGTCCCACCAGCACGATCCGGCAGTCTTCCGGCAGCCGGCCAGCCAGCTCCACGAAATACTCCAGACCCTTTCTCCGCTCCCACACGTTGGCCACGCCCAGGATCACGTATTTCCCTTCCAGTCCCAGACGTTCCCGCAGGGAGCTTCGCACCGGCCGGAACGTCTCCAGATCGATGCCGTTGGGAATGACCTTCACCGGATATTCTCCCAGGAAGGACTGGCGGACCTGTCCGGCCAGCCACTGAGAGGGCGTCACTATAACCAGATCCGGCATCCCGGTAAATACCGCCCGCTTTCTTTCAAAATTCCGGGGCGTCCGGTTCCGGAACAGGGCGTAGGGGTATGTTCTTCGGTACTCCCGGCACCCGGTACACCCGTTTTGCCAGCCATCGCAGTTATGATAATCATAAAACGCGCAGTGCCCCGTGTACGACCAGCAGTCGTGCAGCGTCCATACCACCGGTTTTCCGGCCCGTTTCAGATAATCAAACAAAAGCTCCACCTGGAGGACAAAGCCGTGGATATTGTGCAGGTGAATCACATCCGGCTTCCATTCTTCCATCTTCTGAATCAGTTTCCGCGTCTGTCCGTCAGAAGCAAATCCATGTTCGCCCTTAAAAAATGTGGACAGCACATGCAGTCCCATATCCAGCGGGCTTCCGAACCGGTACGCGGCCAGCCCTTCCGGCGCGGAGCGTCTCCCATATGCAATCAGGGGAATATCCCCATTTTTTTCTAAAGTATGATAAATATCCACCGTGATACGGCCCACGCTCCCGCTTCCGCACACAGTGCTGATCTGCAAAACTTTCAATTCCCTGTCCCTCACAGCGTTGTCCGTGTTCCCTTTCTATGCTATAATAACAGAAAATTCCGGGACAAAATGTATTTTTGTCCCTTAAGCGAGGTAAGTCAATGATAATCATACAACCTTCAGGCGGTTTATGCAATAGAATGCGGGTGATAAATTCCGGATGGAGTCTGGCCCGGGAGAGAAAGGAACGCCTTCTGGTTCTCTGGAACTGCAATTCTGAGCTGAACTGTCCTTTTGAAAGCCTGTTTCTTCCAATTAAAGAGTTTAAGCTGATCAATATCCGCTC
Organism: uncultured Lachnoclostridium sp.; assembly: GCA_944381625.1. Lineage (GTDB taxonomy): Bacteria > Bacillota > Clostridia > Lachnospirales > Lachnospiraceae > Hominiventricola. The sequence goes on along the minus strand of CALWLW010000010.1, from coordinate 23,666 downwards.
TGTGGCGAATCCCAGAAAGCTTTTCTACCAGAAAACTGCCCGGTCCTATCTGACAAATGATGAGATCCTGGCTCACCGCACCCCCAAGGGACGTCTGGATTCGGATTATGTCCGGGAGCTTCCCGGCAATATCTACATCTTTACCTGGGAGCAATTCTATCCCTCTGAAGATTACCATCTGTTCCGACCCACCCAGGAACTGCAGGAACGCATCGAAGCCATGACCACCCGATTCGGCACATCCTGCGTGGGCGTGCATATCCGGCGCACAGACAACCAGCCGGCCATCGGGAAAAGCTCCACGGAGCATTTCATAGAATGCATGAAAAGAGAAGCGGCAGAAGATCCGGATACCCGGTTCTATCTGGCCACCGATGATTTTGAGGAGGAACGTATCCTGCGGGAAGCGTTTCCGGGACGCATTTTGTCCAATGAAAAACGCTGCCTCCGAAGAGACAGCGCCGAAGGCATTCAGGATGCCCTGTTGGATCTATATTGTCTGGCAAGTACCAGGAAGATTATCGGCAGTTATTTCAGTTCGTTCACGGATATTGCGGCCGACATGCACAAAATCCCGAAGATTATCGCAGGGGAAGCGTAAGCTTACTCTGCGGCAGCTGCATCCTCTTCCTCAGCTGCTGCGTCCGCACCTTCGTCTGCTGCTGCGGGGTCATCCTCTGCAGAAGCGTCCTCAGCGGGCTCCTCTCCGTCTTCAGCGCCTGCGGCCGGCACCTCTTCCTGGATCTCTTCTTCACCGCCTGCGGCCGGCACTTCCTCCGGCACCTCAGCGTCCGTCGTTTCGTCAACAGCCTCTTCCGTCTCGTCAACCGTGGTCTCGTCCTCCACAGCCTCTTCCGTCACCGTACTGTCAGTCTTGGTGTCCGATGCCGTAGATCCGCATCCTACCATGGCAAACGCCGTAATCGCTCCAATGCAGCACAATGTAAACCATCTTTTTCTCATAATCTTGTCTCCTCCTTTGATCGATTTACAGTCGGTTTACTGTTTACAGATCAGAGTATGCCAGAGAATTGTGTCCATTGAGTGATCACTTTTTTATGATTTTATAAAGAAAAAGTGAAGAAGTTCTTAAGCTTAAAATTCAAATACGGCTACGCCGTACGGGGACAGCGGGTACTCCAGGTAGTATTTCTGCCCGTCGCACGCGCCTTTTAGCGCCTCGTAAACCTGTGGCTTCTCACGGCCGTTTCCGCCGAATTCCGCCGCGTCTCCGTCCAATACCAGCTTATATTTTTTCTTTTTTGGCACGCCCACCCGATAATCCGGACGCTCCATGGGCGTGAAGTTCATCACGAACAGCAGGCTCTTGCGTTTCGTCCTGCTGTAACGTACAAAGCTGAAGATACTGCGGAAACAGTCGTCGGCGTTGATCCACTGGAACCCTTTCCAACTGTCGTCCTGTTCGTACAGGCAGCGGTATTTCGTATACATATGAAGCAGCGCCTTCACAAAATTCTGCATCTGCTTATGCATATCTTCTCCCAGCAGGAACCAGTCCAGTTCCCTGGCTTCGCTCCACTCCCGAAGCTGGGCAAATTCATCGCCCATGAACAGCAGCTTCTTGCCCGGATGTCCGAACATAAACGCATAACCTGCCCGCAGGTTTGCGAATTTATCCACCAGGTATCCCGGCATCTTGTTCAGCATGGAGCACTTCAGATGTACCACCTCGTCATGGGACAGCACAAGGATATAATTCTCGCTGTAGGCATAGCTCATGGCGAACGTCATCTTATTGTGGTTGTCCTTGCGGAAATAAGGATCCAGCTTCATATATTCCAGGAAGTCGTTCATCCAGCCCATGTTCCATTTGAAATTGAAGCCCAGGCCGTCCTCTTCCACATCCTTCGTCACACCCGGCCACGCGGTGGATTCCTCCGCGATGATCATGGCGCCGTCCTTCCGTCCGGCAATGATGGAGTTCAGATGGCGGAAGAACCAGATCGCGTCCAGATTCTCTTTCCCGCCGTATTTATTGGGCAGCCACTGCCCGTCCCTCTTGCCATAATCCAGATACAGCATGGACGCCACCGCGTCCACCCGCAGGCCGTCCACATGATAGTGATTCAGCCAGTACAGAGCGTTGGCAATCAGGAAATTGCGCACCTCGGATTTCTCATAATTAAAAATCTTGGTTCCCCAGTCCGGATGCTCGCCCCTGCGGCTGTCCGGATGTTCAAACAGAGGAGTGCCGTCAAAATTCGCCAGGCCGTACCCGTCCCTGGGGAAATGGGCCGGCACCCAGTCCAGAATCACGCCGATGCCATGCTTATGAAAATAGTCCATCATATACTGGAAATCTTCCGGCGTGCCGTGCCTGGATGTGGGGGCAAAATACCCGGTCACCTGATAGCCCCAGGAACCGTCAAAGGGATGCTCCGCAATTCCCATCAGTTCCACATGGGTATAACCCATCTCTTTTACATATTTGGTCAGTTCCACGGCAAATTCCCGGTAATTGTAAAAACCGTCCTCATCCTCCTCATGGGGATGGCGTCTCCAGGAACCCGGATGCACCTCGTAGATCGCCATGGGCTCTTCCGGCCCGTTCCAGCTCTTCCGGGCTTCCATCCATTTCTCGTCATGCCATTCAAAGTGATCGATATCCGCCACACGGGAGGCATTCCCCGGACGTTTCTCCGCATAAAATGCAAACGGGTCCGCCTTGTAGAGATACTCCCCTTTCTGCGTCTCAATCAAATATTTATACATGCAGCCTTCCGCCAGCCCCGGTACAAATACCTCCCAGATGCCCAGCGGTTCCAGCCGGGTCATCTCATAACCGTCGGTTCCCCAGCGGTTAAACTCGCCGATCACCCGCACACGTTTGGCGTTGGGCGCCCACACTGCAAAATAGACACCCTTTTCCCCGTCATATTCCGTCAGATGCGCGCCCAGCTTTTTGTAAATCTCATAATGAGTTCCCTGGCCGAACAGGTACTGGTCCATATCTGTCACCGCGCACCACGGACGTTCCTTGACAACTGCATTTTCCACTTTTTTACCCATAAGCTTTCCCCTTTTATTCGAACAGGAAAATACTGCCCGAGTTTTTGTCTAATGATACAGTCATTTTATCACATTCTACCGATTTTTCACACCCTAAAAATACATCTTTACAGCAATTTTTACCAACCGGATTGGGGAATTCAAACTGAGCGGGCGCATCGTCGCAGTTCACCGCCACAATCACTGCCGAACCGTCCAGAATCCTGGCAAATGCATACTGCCGGTTTCTCAGATACAGCTCCCGGTAGACTCCGTCCGTCAGGCAGGGACTTTTCTTTTTCAATTGTCCCAGCTTCCGAAGAAGAGCCGGCAATTCTTTCACCGGCGGTTCCGCCTGCAGCTCCTCCAGGTTCAGCGCCGGACGCAGCGGATCGTCGTTTGCACCCTCTTTGCGTCCTTCGATCCCCCACTCGCTTCCATAATATATGGAAGGAATTCCCGGCAGCGTATACAGAAGCATCCACACCAGAGGCAGATGTTCTTTCACATTCAGCTTGCTGGCAATGCGGTCCACATCATGGTTGTCCACAAAGGAATACAGCCTGCGTCCTTTATAGATACCGCCGGCCGCGTCAAACTGGCGGCGTATCGTATGGGCAATCTCAAAATAATTGTGGTCGTTATGCCCGGAATACAGTCCCTTATGCAGTTCATAATTGGTCACCGAATGCAGGAGGCCTTCTCCGGTCCACCGGCTGTAATCCCCGTGGATCACCTCGCCCATCAGCCAGAAATCTTCTTTCTCTGCGTCAGTCGCCTTCCGCAGGTCTCTCATAAAATCAAAATCCAGACAGTCGGCACAGTCCAGCCGGATACCGTCAATACCAAATTCCCGTATCCAGAAACGGACCACATCAAACAGATATTCCCGTACCTGCCCGTCCCGCAGATTCAGATTTGCCAGTTCAAAGCAGTTCCTCCAGGCTTTATACCAGAAACCGTCGTGGTAACAGGTATCCCCCTGAAAGCTCAGTTCCTGATACCAGCCGCAGTAAGGCGACCGTTCCCGGTTCTTCTGAATATCCTGAAACGCGTGAAATTCCCGTCCTGTATGGTTAAAGACGCCGTCCACCACCACACGGATCCCTTTTTCATGGCAGTGATCTACAAAACGCTTAAAGTCTTCGTTGTCCCCCAGGCGGCGGTCCACACTTTTATAATCCCTGGTGTCATAACCATGGGATGTGGATTCAAACAACGGTCCAATATAGACTGCCGTACATCCCAGTTCTCCCACGTGGTCTGCCCAGGGCAAAAGCTCCGGCAGCCGATGCACAACCTCCCCTCCGTCGTTATGTTTCGGCGCGCCCAGCATTCCCAGCGGATACATATGATAGAACACCGCGCTCTCATACCATTTCCCCATCATTGATGCCCTCCTAACAATGTTCTGTTTTCAGTATATCCAAAACCCACGGGCTGGTCAACCCGCTCCCTGCGGCGAATGATTGTTCCTGAATGTCTGTCACCTCCTGTAAAAAAGACCACCGCAAAAGGATTGATTCCCTCCTGCGGCAGTCTCCTGAAAATACCGAGCATTTCCTGCACCCGACGGCATAACGCCAATTTTCTATTATATAGTATTATATTAATTTCAAAATTCCATCCCGGATCTTTTCCATCCGCTCCACGTTCAGATCCATATCGGACGGCCTGCGGGCATGCCGCACATACACGGTACCGTTTCTTTCTTCCCCTGCCGTAAGCATATATCCGTTTGGAAAACCCTCCAGCGGAGTATTTTGGTACTGCTCTTCGCCAAGCGGCAGTACCCGGATCTCACAGTCGAAGGCGGAGGCCATCTCTTCCGCCCGTTTTACCTGTTCCTCCCGGCAGGCCAGAAACAGCGTCCCCGTACCCGCGATGCTGTCCAGCACCACGACTTCCCGGTTCTCCAGATGTTCCGCTGTCTCATAGAAGCCCTGGTTACTCATAACCCCGTTGTCCACAAACACAAAACAACCCCTGGACGTATCCTCCGCGCAGGCGTATAAGACTGCCGTCCCGCCGCTGTTGCGGTTCATATTCATCTTATTGTCCGGCTTCTTCATCCACCGGAAGACCAGGAGCAGTACCGCCGCATCCACTGCGGCTGCCAGCGCCTGCATGAGCGCTGTGCCTCCCCAGAGCGCCCTGGTAAGCAGGACGGCGGCCGCCGCGGCGGCCAGCGTCATCACTGAATATCCGGCGATGTTTTTCATCTCCTCCCGAAGATTTCTCCGGGAGTCCAGCGGCGTGTACCGGTAGCCGGGATTCAGCATCCGGCTCCCGGTATCATAGGCGGCCAGGAATACGATCCGGCTCTTTTTCAGGTCTCCGCACACCAGATGGTGGCTTTGTACATGTCTGTCCCCCGCTTCTATCATCTGAAGCGCCCGGCCGGCCGCTTTCAGGCGGCTGGCCAGCCGGTTCATAAAACGGAGTTTGTCCCGGTTGGATCTTCTTTTGGAGAAATGGATCCCCACCTCTTCTATCTTGTCCCTCATATTGCTTTTCGTCATTTGTTGAAACTCCCGTAATCTTTCGCCTCAAATGGCGTCGTCTGAAAATAGAATCGGATGTTTTGTCCCTGAATATAAGAAATATCCTTCAATTCCTCATCCGAAAAATAGTCAGACAGATTTTTAGGCTTCAGGGACAGCGTGGGATAGGGCATCTGGATCTCATCCACATGAAACCCCAGTCTTACACTTTCACGAACGCTGGCCAGATCTTTGAAGATCACCAGAACCGTCATGGTCTTGGGCGAATCGTTCTGATTCAGAAAATCCATCAGACCTTTTTCTGTCAGGATTTTCACCTTCATAGACTTTGGAAGGCACAGCTGCATCACACTGGCGATGAAAGGATCATCGTCGTATTCCGATCCAACAACTGCCACATAATCTGTATTAAAGAAAGGGTCACAGTTCAGAGTAACCGTGGCGTGCAATAACCGCTTATCCACACGCGCCAATACTATCTTCATACTCATACCTCTTCACCTACCCGCCGTCGTTTCCGATATTCTTTCATAGATGCAGAAATCAAGATAAAAAGAAATCTCCCCTTGAAATCCCCTCTGATATCGATGTGGAATAACTCTTCGTATTTTTTCAGCTTATATACCAGAGTATTTTTGTGCAGATACAAGCTTTCTGCGGTCTGAGATATATTAAAATTGTTGGACAGCAAAGAGTCTGCGATCTGAATCAGTTCATCCATATCCGTGTCTTTTCCAAAATCATGATAGTAATCGAATACGTCCTTTACATCGCCAAGAGAGATCTCCGACATGAAATAGTCGTACAGGAAATCCATAAACCAAACGGTCCGTTCTCTATTCTCTTTTTCATTATCTTTCAGCCAGAGACAGTGACGATAACTCTGCTTGTAATTGCGGAGCTTTTTCTGAACCGACCCAATCCAATATCCGTCTCCTGCCACATCCAGATCCTTCAGCATCTTCAGGAATTTCCCAACATAATTTTTCATCTGCTGATTTTCCAGATTGTCGGGAACCGCTTTGAAGATCAGAAGCGCATAGCGGCTCAGCAGTGAGCAAAGATTGTCTTCCCCATCCGGCATGAGCTTCAGCTTCGCAATCTTTCGGTTGTCAAAGCCCTGTTCGTTCACGATGTAGATCGCGATCCTGGACCGGCTCTGGTCAAAGCCCATCTCCTCAATCAGCCCCAGAATCCGGTCCATATCGAACGATTCTTCGTCCAGCAGCAGTTTAACCAGTTTGTCGTCTTCCGTAATATTCTGCTTCAATGTGCTCTGCGTGATCTCATACGTAAGACGAATATTCAAAGAGTCGCTGATCAAGTTGCCCATCAGACTCAAATTTTCATCGTTGCCGGACAACCACAAATATCCGTAATCAAAGTTTTTTGCCTTGACCGGATAAAAAAGATTATGGATATCAGAATTGTTGATATCCCGGTGTGTGCCGATCAGATTTTCGTCGCTGCAGTCCACCACGTCGCCCTCCCCATTCAGGAGTCCTATGGTGTAGTTCTTGTTCTCACGCACCACATTGATAAATTCCTTAAAAACGCTGTCAATAATCATTTTGCCCCTCTAATTTTACTATTACGGAATGAACTCCTACACATCAATGCTAATCTGAGTATTATAGCAGAACTCACAACATCTGTATACAGGTCTATCTCAGGGGTCTATCTGCTCACAGAACAGCAGGTGGCTGTTTTATTCTTCCGAATCTAACTTCTTATTGGTATGCACACCGCTTTCTTTCAACATTTCAATGCAGTTTTCTGCCAGCTGGTCCACATCCACGTCACTGTCATCCATATTCAGTGTATTCACATACAGGTCGATCAGCATGGGAAGGTTCAATCCGCTTACCACATCATAATTATATTTTCTGCTGAGCGCGGTGAAAACATTACAGGGCGTACCGCCGAACAGGTCTGTAAGTACCATCATGGGTTTCTCTGTATTTGCCAGGATCTCATCCGCCTGTTTCATGAAGTCCTCAAAAGACATGGTGGGAAGCAGGGAAAGCACCTGTACATTCTCCATTTTTCCGGTGATCATCTCTGCAGATTTCACAATCTCTTCGCCAAATCTCCCATGGGTTGCGATTACAATATTAAACTTAGCCATTCTATCTCCTCCAGAGTCATTGTTGTCTACTTGCCAAGAAGCTGTTCCATCACAATCTGAGAGGACATCTCGCAGGTCCTTCGCTCAGACTCTCTGGAACGCGCCGCCGTATGGGGGGTCAACAGGAAATTATCCAGAGCTACCAGCGGATCGTCCGCTTTGGGCGGCTCATCGCTGTACACATCGAAGCATGCTGAACGGATCTCATGGTTCACCAGCGCCTCATACAGCGCTTTCTCATTTACAATGCCTCCCCTGGCCGCATTGATCAGGCAGGCGTCGTTTTTCATCCGCTTCAGCTCATCGGCGGAGATCATATCCCTGGTGGAATCCAGAAGCGGCACATGCAGAGAAATAAAGTCACTGTTTTCAATGATCTCATCCTGAGTTGCTTTCGTCACATGATACTGCTCCGCCACCTCGTCGGGAATCTCGAACACGTCGTACGCCAGCACTTTCATACCCAGTCCCACTGCAAACTGTGCCAGATGCTTTCCGATCTGTCCAAATCCAATAATACCCAGGGTCTTTCCGCTTACCTCCCGTCCTGTGGGCTTGCTCCAGCCATGATTTTTCACATCACGAATGCTGGGATAGAGGTTTTTGGACTCCGCAAACATCAGAGCTACCACATGTTCCGCCACAGCGATGGAGTTGGAACCCACCGTCCTGCCCACATAGATCCCTCTCTCCTTCGCATAGTCCAGATCAATATTATCTGTACCGACGCCGAACTTACATACTACTTTCAGATTCGGGCACTGCTCCATCATGGCCCGGTCCATCACATCCACGCCCACGATGATGCCGTCCGCGTCCTTCGCCAGTTCCAGGAACTGCTCCGGCGTATACTGTTTTCCCGTATTGTTGTAGTGTACGGTCAGTCCCTTCGCTTCCATCTCTTTCACAATATCTACGCCGTAATTGGCAAACCCGCGCGGGGTAATCAAAACCTTCATCCGTCTCTCCTCCTCTGATATTCAGCGGGGCAAACCCGCCCTGCAGGTTTGCCCCACCTATCTGTTTAGATAATTCCAAAGAACGTCAGCACAATTGCGATCACCATGGTATAAACCATCAGTCTTAAATACTTCGGCCCCCGTTTGGTTATGTACAGGTACATGCCCATGACCACACAGAACGGCAGAAGATTGGGAAGGATGCCGTTAAGCGTATCCTGGAGCGCCACTGTGGTTTCATTGTTCACATAAGTCAGCGCTGTTGTCACCTTCACATACGACGCCGACAGACAGCCGATCATGAACAGACCTACAATGCTTGCGATATCGATGACTTTCTTGATCATGCCGGAATGCAGAATCTCAAGCACAGCTTTTCTACCAAGAGAATAGCCTTTCTGGAACAGGAACCAGGACCAGCCGTAGGACCATGCCAGATAGATAAGACCCGGCATAAACGCTGCCCATACGCTTCCGTTCAAAGCCATGGGGACGAAGATGGCCAGCGGGATCGTAGCCACGATACCCTGGTCCACACTGTCGCCGATGCCGGCCAGCGGCCCCATAAGGCCCAGCTTCAGGGACTGGATCACTTCCGGAGATACATCCTCTCCCATGGAACGCTGCTCCTCCAGGGAGATCGTGATACCATGGATAATACTGCCCCAGTCACAGTTTGTATTGAACATGGAGTGATGGCGCTTCATAGCGCTTTTCAGCTCCTCGGGATCATCCTTATAAAGTTTCCTCAGGATCTTGTTCATAGAGTACCCAAATGCCAGCGCCTGCATTCTGTCGAAGCTTACCGGCACCTCAACGGCTGTACACCATTTGAACCATGCTTTCAGAAGATCCAGTTTTGTAATGACAGATTTCTTTTCCTCTGCCGCCTGCGTTACTGCTGCTTCGCTCATGCTTCCACCTCCTCAGTCTGTACAAAGAGTGATGCGATCATTGCCAGGCACATTGCGAGCACTGCGCCGGTCAGCATCGAGAATCCCAGGATCGAATACAGGAAGAAGCCAAGCACGAAGAACGGCAGATACTTCTGTTTTCCCATAACTACGATCGTCAGTGCAAAACCTAATGCCGGAAGCATATTTCCTGCATTGGCAAGTCCGTCCATCGCCCACTGGGGCACTGCGTTGATGAACGCCTGCACCACGTTGTTGCCCAGCCAGGTAGCGATGAACACCGGAGTGAAGTAAAGAACTCCGTTGGTCAGCCACGGAAGGATGAAGCACATCTTGGATACCTTGTCATATTCTCCTCTTTCAATGAACTGATCCGCTTTCGTGTTGTAGAAAGAGTTGATGGTACGTCTCACGTTGTTGATCAAAACGCCCAGCGCGCCGAACGGCACGGCCAGCGCAATGGCTGCTCCGGCGTCCAGATTGCCCATGATGGCTGCCGGAACCGCGATACAGGTCGCAAGACCCTGGTCGCTGGGAATATTTCCGCCTGCCTCGATGCCGCCCATCCACATGAGCTGAATCGTCGCTCCATAGAGCAGGCCAGCCTGTACATCCCCAAATACCAGGCCAATGAACACACCCAGCACAACCGGCTTACGGAATGCAAACGAAAAGTAATACTGTGCCCGCCCCATGGAGATCCAGTAGAGCAAGCCTACCAATGCGGCTTTTACAATCATTTCTTTAGTCCCCCTCTGTCTTTAAAGTTTCGCCACAGCCTGTTTTAAAGTGATAGACGGATAATCCGGCGTGGTCTGGAAATAAATATTGATCCCATCTTTTTCCAGTTCCAGCAGCATGTCCGCGTCCGCGCGGTCAAGTGTGATCGCGTTGTTCACCGCTTTTCTGCCCGGTCCTCCGCCCAATCCTCCGATCTGTACTTCCTCAAGCTTCAGCCCTGCCTTGCAGGCATCGCTCAGCTCTTTCACGCTCTTGAACAGCACCAGCACACGGTTCGCATCATACGCGCCTTCCTGCTGCTGTTTCACCGCCGAGTCGATGTCAAGGATTTTGATCTTCACTCCTTTGGGAGCCGCCATCTTGAACACGTCCTGCATAAATTCGTCCTTGCTCAAAGCGGTGTCGACCGTTACGATTTCGTTGATCTGGCACTGGGTCAGCCACCGGGTGATCACCTGGCCATGGATCAGACGGAAATCCACTCGAGTTAAAACAATACTCATATCTCATTCCTCCTTTTAATGACATCTTATCAAACGCCGCTTTTCTTTCCTATGTTCGACTGACCCAAAAAACAGGTCATTTTTTATGTTTTTGTACAAATTATTTAAGATAAATTTTATAAACAATTTCTAATTGGCGACTTTTTCTCTTTATTTCTTACCTCGCCTTCCTGCAAATCGTCATTTTGTTATTTTCAGGCACAAAAAAAGCGGGCGGATTGTTACATCCGCCCACTGGCTGTTAATGATACCTGTTTATTTCTGTCTCTGCGCAGCAATGATGTCGTGAATTTTCTGTGCGTTTGCCGCAATATCCTCGGAACTTCCTTTGGTCAGAAGACCGCCGAAGCCGCATACGTCCGCGCCGTTGTCCAGCCAGGTCTCCAGGTTGTCCAGATTGATGCCGCCGCTGGCCATGATCGGCATGGTGGGGATCGGCGTCTTGAAAACTTTCGGCATCTTCGGGCCGTAGAAATCCGAGATCGGGAAGGCCTTGATAAACGCCGCGCCCATACTCAATGCGTCCACTGCTTCCGTCACGCTGGTGCAGCCCGGCGCGTACGGGATCTGGTAGCGGTTGCACACCTTTGCCACGCCCTCGTCATAGTTAGGAGCGATAATGAACTGAGCGCCGCACAGCACCGCGTGCCTTGCAGTCTCGGAATCCAGCACCGTACCGGCTCCCACAATCAGGTCATCTCCATATTTCTCACGCAGTCCTTTGATCACTTCACCTGCGTTGTTCAGCGTAAAGCTCATCTCCATCACCGGAACTCCGCCCTTGATGCATCCGTCCGCAATCTCACAGGCCCTTTCCAGTGTCTCGGCTCTTACCACCGCGAGAGCTCCCACTTCATACATTCTCCTGGTAATTTCCATTTTCTGCATTTTCATCTGAACCACCTCAATACCTTACTTTTTTACATATTAACGGTTACAATTATATTTTAACGAAAATCGAACCCATTACAATTGTTCATACTCACATAATTCACACCGTTTTTTTGTACACCTTTTGGATTATTCGCCCAAATAAGCCGTGCGCACAGACTCGTCATGAAGCAATTCCTGCGCCTTTCCTTCCAGGACAATCTTCCCGGTCTCCAGTACATATCCTCTGTCCGCAATCGAAAGCGCTTTCTTCGCATTCTGTTCCACCAGGAGTACGGTTGTGCCGCCGGCACTCACTTCTTTGATAATGTCGAAGATCTCGTTCACCAGGATGGGCGAAAGCCCCATAGACGGTTCATCCATTAAAATAATCCTGGGATTGGACATAAGCGCCCGTCCCATGGCCAGCATCTGCTGCTCGCCGCCCGACAGAGTACCCGCCGGCTGGTTTTTCCTCTCCTCCAGCCTGGGGAATCTTTTATATACTTTCTGAAGAGTCTCCTCCACCTCGTCTTTGCTGCTTCTGGTATAAGCGCCCAGACGAAGATTCTGGAGTACGCTCAGGGATCCGAAGACTCTCCGTCCCTCGGGCACATGCGCCATCCCCATGGAGACAATCTTGTGCGCCGGCACCTTCGTAATATCCTGGCCTTCAAAAATCACGCTGCCGCTCTTGGGAGCGATCAGCCCGGACACCGTATGCAGGGTCGTGGTCTTGCCCGCTCCATTGGCGCCGATCAGGGCGATGACCTCGCCCTCGTTGACCTCAAAGGAAATCCCTTTTAACGCCTGAATCACGCCATAGTAGACGCTCAGGTCTTTGATCTCAAGCATTGCCATACTGCGTTCCTCCTATTCTCCCAGATATGCGGTGATGACCTTCGGGTCCTTCAGGACTTCCGCTGTCCCGCCCGCGGCGAGAATCTGTCCAAAGTTCAGAACCGTCAGCCTTTCACAGATACCGGCTACCAGTTTCATATCATGCTCGATCAGGAGGATCGTCATATCAAATTTGTCTCTGACAAAACGGATGGTATCCATCAGTCCCTGGGTCTCGTTGGGATTCATGCCTGCGGCCGGCTCGTCCAGAAGCAGAAGCTTGGGGTTCGTAGCCATGGCTCTGACAATCTCCAGTTCTCTCTGTTTTCCGTAAGGCAGGTTGGAAGCTTTATAATGCGCCTCTTTTTCCAGTCCGAACACCTCAAGGAGCTCCATGGCCCGTTCGTCCATGGCCTTCTCCAGCCGGTAGAAGCTTGGCAGACGCAGGATCCCCGTGAGCGTGGAATACATATATTCTTTCTGATTATGAAGCGCAGCCTTCACGTTATCCAACACCGACAGATCGGAAAACAACCGGATATTCTGGAACGTCCGGGCAATCCCTTCTTTATTCAATTCTACGGTGCTTTTTCCCGTCATATCCTCGCCGTCCAGGAAAATCTTTCCGTCCGTAGGCTTATATACGCCGGTCAGCATGTTGAAAACTGTGGTCTTTCCCGCGCCGTTGGGGCCGATCAGCCCGTAAAGTTCTCCCTTTTCAATGGTGAGATTAAAATCATCCACTGCGCGCAGGCCTCCGAAGGAGATACCGAGATTCTTTACTTCCAGCATAGGCATGTCACTGCACCTCCTTCTCTTTTTTCCCCAGGAGCTTCGCAGGGGAATAACGCTCCCTCAGGCCGATAGCGGCCGGGCTCCAGGTAAAGATCATGGCCACGATCAGAACCACAGCATAGATCAGCATACGGTACTCGTCCAGGGAACGGAGCAGCTCCGGAAGCATGGTAAGCACCACTGCGGATATCATGGAACCGCGGATGCTGCCGATCCCGCCCAGCACTACAAATACCAGAATCGTAATGGACATGTTGTATCCAAAGTTTTTGGGCAAAGCCGTCAGCGTAGACAGGTTATGGGCGTATAAAACACCTGCCGCCCCAGCCAGGGCTGCGGAGATGCTGAACGCCATGATCTTGTATTTTGTAATATTGATACCGATGGACTCCGCCGCGATCCGGTTGTCACGGATGGCCATGATCGCGCGTCCCGTCCTGGAATGGATCAGGTTCAGCACGATGAAAAGCGTAATCAACAGCAAAATGATGCCCAGAGTAAAGGTCGAATCCGACGGAGCGCCCGTAATCCCCTGCGCGCCCTTGATGATGATCTCCCCGTCCTCTTCCAGTCCAAGAGACAATGTATCTTTCATGGAGAAATGGAATCCGCGGCTGTCCACGCCCAGATAGATCGCGTTCACCAGGTTTTTGATAATCTCTCCAAACGCCAGGGTCACGATGGCCAGGTAGTCGCCTCTCAGGCGGAGTACCGGGATTCCGATCAGGACGCCGCAGATTCCGGCACACACCACGCCGATCAGAACCGCGAGAATAAAGCGGACTGTGGGAATCGGTATCGCCTGTTCCATACATTTGGTAAACGTGGCGCTGGCAAAGGCGCCCACGCACATAAAACCGGCGTGTCCCAGACTCAGCTCGCCCAGGATGCCCACCGTCAGGTTCAGGGATACCGCCAGAATCGCGTAGACGCAGAGCGGCACCAGAAGCCCCTGCATCAGGCTGGACATATTTCCGGTTCCTTTTACAATTTCACATACAACATATGCCAGGATCACAATACCGTAGGTGATCAGGTTGCTCCTGGCTCTTTTTGACATTTTCTTCATATCTCCAACCTCCGTTTACACCTTTTCCTGGATTGCTTTCCCCATCAGACCGGTGGGACGAACCACCAGCACGATAATCAGCACGGAAAAGACGATAGCATCTGAGAGCTGGGAGGAAATATACGCTCTCGCCAGGATCTCAATGATTCCCAAAAGGACGCCTCCCACAAATGCTCCCGGAATGGACCCGATTCCGCCGAACACCGCCGCCACGAACGCCTTGATACCCGGCATGGAACCGGTGTATGGGGTCAGAGACGGATATGCGGAGCAAAGCAGCACTCCCGCGATGGCAGCCAGGGCGGAGCCGATGGCAAAGGTCAGGGAGATCGTCCGGTTCACGTTAATCCCCATCAGGCGGGCCGCGCCATCGTCCTCAGAGACCGCCAGCATGGCATGCCCTGCCTTGGAATATTTTATGAAAGCCATCAGACCGGCCATGATTACCAGGCAGGCCAGAATCGTCACAATCGTCTCCCCGGAGATGTTCAGCTGTCCTCCCGCCAGGCTCAATGCGGCCAGCGGAACCACGGAAGTAAAGGATTTCGTATTGGCTCCGAAGATCAGCAGCGCCATATTCTGAAGAAAATAGCTGACGCCGATGGCAGTGATCAGCACCGCCAGCTTGGACGCATGGCGGAGCGGGCGGTAAGCCACGCCCTCAATGACCACACCCAGAACTGTGCAGACGATCACAGACAGCAGAATGGACACCGGAATGGGGAGTCCCATGTTGTTAATCGTCACAAACGCCACATAGCTTCCCACCATAATTACGTCGCCATGGGCAAAGTTCAGCATCTTGGCGATGCCGTAAACCATTGTATACCCCAATGCAATAATCGCATAAACGCTGCCAAGGCTGACGCCGTTCAACAGATAGGATATAAAGCTCATTTCATTCACTCCTCTTCTCTTACAGTTTCATTCCCGCAGGCCGCGGATCGGGCGGACACGCAGACATGTCCATTGACCGCCGCCGTGAGGGGCAGATGTCCGTGTGTTTGCGTTACGGCATCTGACTCCGGCTCTTCAGCCTTTATCCGCCAATTATAGCATAGAATAAAAAGCAACACAAGACGACATGTTTTTATTTTCATAAAAAGAGACGCTCCCTTGCGGGAACGCCTCTGTTCTGAAAACTGCTTCTTCGCAGTATTTATTACATTGCCGTGTATACGCCGTCCACGATCTGAACTGCTTTCGGCTCTTTGGTCGGCTCGCCGTCTGCGGACCAGGTGATGCCCTGTCCGGTCAGACCGTCCACTGTGATCTCCGTCATAGCCGTCTTCATAGCTTCGCACATATCGGAGATACTCATGTCAGCGGTCACCCCTGCCTGCTCTGCAGCCGCTTTGATGATGTAGATCGCATCGTAAGCGTCAGCTGCGAACTGGTTCGGGATATCGCCAAACTTCTCCTGGTAAGCGGTTACAAACGCCTGGGTAGCTTCATCCTCTGCATCTGCAGCGAACGGAGTCAGCAGCATTACGCCCTCTGCCAGAGAGGTGTCAAACTCTTCCACGCCCAGGATGCCGTCCAGACCGTCGCATCCGAAGAAGATCGGGTCATAGCCCATGCCGTTAGCCTGGGTCAGGATGATGGAAGCCTCCGTATAGTAAATGGGCAGGAATACCAGCTCAGCGCCAGCTTCTTTTGCCTTCTGCAGCTGCACGGAAAAATCGGTCTTGTTGTCAGCGGTAAACGCCTCAGCGGCAACAATTTCGATGCCCTGGTTCGCTGCTTCCTGTGCAAACTTCTCGTAGATACCGCTGGAGTACACGTCGGAACTGTCATAGATCACAGCCACCTTGGAAGCCAGGTCATGCTCGCCGATATACTGTGCGGAAGCCATACCCTGGTTCGGGTCGGAGAAGCATACGCGGAACGCGTTCGCCGGAGCGATACTCTCCACTGCGGAACCGGACGGAGTAAGCTGGAACATGTTGTCAGCTTCCGTCTTGGTTGCAACCTGAGTACAGGGCGTGGACGTAACCGTTCCCATCAGCATCTGCATACCCCAGTCTTTCAGAGTGTTATATGCGTTAATGGATCTCTCTGCGTCGCTCTCGTCGTCCTCAAAACGGAACTCGATCTGCATACCGTTGATGCCTCCGGCAGCGTTGATCTCGTCAACAGCCATCTGAGCCGCATTCATAACTGCGGTTCCGTAGATTGCCGCGCCTCCGGTGGTCGGTCCAATGCCGCCAATCTTCAGGACGCCCTCTGCCGATGCGGCGCTGTCGCCTGCAGCTTCTGCCGTATCGTCCGCAGCATCAGACGTGTCAGCCGCATCCGTGGATGCCGTGCTGTCAGCCGCGCCGGAATCGCTGCTTCCGCAGGCAACTGCAGAAAAAGCCAGAACTGCTGTCAGTGCAAGACAAAGTAACTTTTTCATAATGTTATCCTCCTCTTAAAAATAAGATATCCGATGCATATGGTGCATCGGATATCATGATAAATCCTGAACTTCTGTTTGTCAATCTTTTTTGCTGTATTTCCTTGCATTTACCAGTATCTGCGGATACACCGGATACTGCGGTAATACATATTGCTTACCTTAATACCGCTGGACGGCGTGCTGGCATGCACAATCTGGTTATTTCCTATGTAAATACCCACATGTCCGTAATAGCAGACCACATCTCCCGGCATCTTTTCCGAATCGCTGACTGCTCTGCCGCCTCCAGCCTGTGCGCCGGAAGTACGGGGAAGGGAGATTCCGAAATGGGAATGCACCGCCATGGTAAAACCAGAACAGTCTGCCCCATTGGTCAGGCTCGTTCCGCCATATACATAGGGATTTCCCACAAACTGCAGAGCATAGGATGCGATGGACGCTCCGCCTCCGCCCCCTGAAACGGATGCACTGCTGCTCCCCGAGGAGCTGCTGCTTCCCGAAGAAGAACTTCCTGAGGAACTGCCGCTGGCAGAAGAACTTTCTGAAGAACTGCTTCCCTTGCTGGATGCAGCCGCTTTCCTGGCCTCTTCCTGAAGTTTCTTAATCTGGTTGTTCTGCTCTTTAATCTTTTTCTGATATTCCTGCGCCTTTGCACGGGCAGAACTGAGCTGACTGTCAAAGTCCGCTATCTCGCTGCGCTTCCGGGCAATCACAGTTTCCAGATACGCCTTATCCTGCTCCAGCTGCTCTTCCATCTCCAGAAGCTCCGCCTTTTCCTGCTCCAGCTGATTCTGAAGATCAATCACCGCCTGTTTGGCCGCCTTATATTCTTCCAGAAGCCGCCGGTCATACTCCTGCAGCTCTTCTGCATAATCCACCTTATTCACCAGGTCAGCCACGCTGTCTGACGTGAGGAGCATCTCAATATAACTCTCCTGCTCTGCCTCATACAGATACTGTATGCGGAGTTTCATGGATTCGTACTGTTCTTCCTCCGTCGCCTTGGCTTCCTCGTAATCCTCCTGTGCCTCGGCAATCTGAACTTCTTTATCTGCCAGGTCGCCCTCCAGCACCTCAATATTCAAAAGTGTGTCCGTCAGCTCGTCGTTGAGGCTGTTCACCTCGCTGCTGAGCGAACTCTTCTGGCTCTCCAGACTGCTGATCTGGGACTGTATACTGTTTAACTGTCTTTCATTCTCCGCCTTCTGGGACTGGATGCTGTTGATAGAAGCGCCAGCGGTCATGGAGACCGCTTCCCACGCCAGCAGCGCCGCCAGAAGCAGGAGACATATCCTCTTCCGTCTCATTGGTAAACCCTCCAGGAACAGGATAACATAAGACTATCCGATTTTCAACCGCTTCTTCCTGTATTTTACCAAAAAGAAACGCCCTTATCCATGAATGCTATTCGTATCTGAGCGCCTCTATGGGGTTTAGTTTTGCCGCCTTATTGGCCGGATAATATCCGAAGAAAACTCCGATGAAAATGGAGAAACTGACCGACAGCACAATCCCCGACACAGAAGGGCTGACGGAATATCCCAGGAGGCTGGTGCCCACAGCGGCCAGGCCGATACCAAGGCTGATGCCGATGGCTCCGCCCACCAGGCACAGCACGATAGCTTCTGTGATAAACTGGAGGCGGATGGAGCCGTTGGTAGCCCCCAGGGCTTTCCTGGTGCCGATCTCTCTGGTCCGCTCCGTGATGGATACCAGCATAATATTCATAACGCCGATCCCGCCCACCAGAAGAGAGATTCCCGCGATGGCCGCAATGGCCAGAGATATGGTGGACAGCATCTCGGTCATGCTCTCCACAATGGATTCCATACTCATGGCTCCGATCTCAAAGCTTTCATTTTTACCATAATAGCGGCTGTTCATATAATCTTCAATAGTGGCGCAGAATTCGGATGCGCTGACCCCGTCCGCCGTCAGGATCGTAAACTGACTGTAGCCGGAGGTATTATGATTCTGGTCTTTTGCCGTCTGAAGGGGCATATACATGGCCGTTTCTGTATCTTCTGCGGAGCTGGAGGAAAAGCCCAGGGCCGATTCTTCATATTCATATACGCCCACAATGGTATAGGAATAGTACCGGCTGTCAAACAGGACGCTGACCGTCTGCCCCACCGCCGCCATATTGGAACCGCCGAACATATTCTCCACAAGAAGGTCAGAGACCAGTACCACCTTCCGGCCTTCCGCCTGATCCCGTTCTGTCAGGCTTCTCCCTGCCATCAGGGTCAGATCCTGGTTCTCCAGCGCGTCCGCATTCAGTCCGGAAGCGCTCACATAGGCGTAGGCGCTGCCCTGCTGGGCCGTGCCGCTCCCCACATTTTCCGTAAGAGAAAATCCGTCAATAGAATCTTTGTAGCGCTCTGCCAGATCCTCCAGCATCTCGTCTGTCACATAATCCTCATCCGACATCTGCGTCATCCGCGGCGCTCTGGCAAAAGTCATACCGCTGTCAGTGGTTTCTTCCGTGGTGCTTTTCTGCTGCAGACCCACGGTGACGTTATTCGCTCCCATGGACGACATGGAATCCGTCACCGAACTGCTGATGGAATCTCCCAGCGTCATGATGGCGATCACCGATGCGATGCCGATGATGATGCCCAGCATGGTCAGAAGCGACCGCATCTTATTTGCCCTCAGGCCGCTCAGGGCCAGAAGGATATTCTCCCATATCAGCATCCGCTCCCCCTCCTTTCCCCGATGATCTCTCCGTCCTTCAGCGTCACAATGCGCCCGGTCTCCTCTGCCAGCTCCTGGGAGTGGGTAATCAGGACGATGGTCTTGCCCTGTTCCCGGTTCAACTGCTGAAAGATATCCATGATCATCCTTCCGGTTTTGGAATCCAACGCTCCTGTGGGCTCATCGGCCAGAATGATGGACGGATCGTTGGCCATGGCGCGGGCAATGGCCACGCGCTGCTTCTGTCCGCCGGAGAGTTCATCCGGGTTGTGCGCCATACGGGACTCCATACCCACCATGGCCAGCAATTCCTTGGCCCGTTCGGTCCGTTCCCGTTTTCCCATAGAGGCATAGAGCATGGGCAGCTCCACATTTTTCAGGGCGCTGGTCCTGCTCACCAGATTGTAGGTCTGAAATACAAACCCGATCTTCTGATTGCGGATATGGGACAGTTCTTTGTCCTTCGCCTTTGACACATCCACGCCGTCCAGCGTATATTCCCCTTCCGTCGCCCGGTCCAGTACGCCGATGATATTCATCATGGTCGTCTTGCCCGATCCGGAAGAACCGACAATGGAGAGAAATTCTCCTTCCTTCACCTGCAGATCGATGCCGTGCAGGATCTCCAGTTCGTTGGGCGAACCGATATAAAACCGCTTAACAATCCCTTTCAGGTCAATAATTGTTCTTTTTTCTTCCATGGCCGCCTCCTAGAAACCACCTCCCGGGCCTCCGCCGCCGGGCATTCCGCCGCCTCCCGGCATACCTCCGCCACCGTTAAAGGTCACCATGCTCTCTGTCCCTCCGTCCGAGGAACCGCTGTTGAGCATGGGCGTACTGTAATATACGAAAGAATTTTCATCCAGCCCCTCGCCGGAGATTTCCACATAAT
This sequence comes from uncultured Lachnoclostridium sp., assembly GCA_944381625.1. Classification (GTDB taxonomy): domain Bacteria; phylum Bacillota; class Clostridia; order Lachnospirales; family Lachnospiraceae; genus Hominiventricola. The sequence continues at coordinate 3,344 of CALWLW010000010.1, read as the reverse complement.
AATCACCTTCCATGCCCACTTCCACGCTGACCGGCGTCCGTTCGCCCGCCTGATCCACATAGACCACGGAGTTTCCGTCCTCGTCCGTCTCCACGCAGTCATAGGGCACTGTCAGTACATCGTAGGCCGCCTCCAGCACAATGCTGGCCTGGGCCGTCATGCCGATGCGCAGATCCGTGTTGGCGTCATCCAGTTTGATCTCGATGGCATAGCCGGAGCTTCCCATCTCCGCCGTGGTGGCTGTGGGAGAGACGAAGGATACCGTTGCCGGCAGCTCCTCCTCGCCCAGCGCTTCCACGATCACCGCCGCTTCCATACCTGTGGAAATACTGCTGATGTCATATTCATCCACATCCGCAGATACCACAAAATACTCGTTGTCAGCTACGCTGAACAGCGTGCTTCCTTCTCCCATGTAAGTATCCCCCACGTCCACATTCATGGCGGTGATGACGCCTGAGATGGGAGCGGTTACCGTACAGCTTTCGATCTGTTCCTGGTATCTCTCAATGGTCTGCTGACTGCTGTCGTTGGAATACTGATGCTGCACCTGAGCCTGTTCCAGCTGGTCTTCTGCGCTGGAAATATTGCGGTCATTGTTCTTCTGGGCCGTCTCCAGGTTCTTCGACGCCGTCTCATAAGTATCCAGAGCCTTCTCTTCCGCCGTCGCCGCCGCCTCATAAGCCTGATGCGCCTCCGTATAGGCCGCCTGCGCCTGGTTCACGGCCAGTGCCGCGGCTTCATAGGCGTCTTTCGCCGCCTTTGCCTCCTCTGAAACGTCATCCTCGGCGAACGCCGAAAACGCGGCGTAGGCCTCCTCCTGGGCTTTCCTGGCCTCACTCAGCCGCTCTTCCCGGCGTTTCAGCCGTTCCGCCGCCTCGCTCAAGTCCGCCTCCGCCTCCTGCAGCGCTTCTTTGGCGTCCGCTTCATTATCCACCGCGGTGTTATAGTCGTCGGTACCGTCCTCCACGGCCTCGTTATAATTCTCCGTCGCCGTCTCGATGGATTTGTTCTCCGTATATTCACTGAGCGCCTGGCTGTTCCGGGCCTGGGCCAGACTCACCTCCAGGTCGGAGGAATCCAGCACCACGATCACATCGCCTGCATTCACATAATCGCCCACCTCATAGTTGACCTCCAGCACCTCCACGTTGCTGGCGCTGGCAGACACATCCCAGGCGTCCGCGCTCTCAATGGTTCCCGTCACGCTGATGGAATCGATCAGATTCTGTCTGGTCACCTGTACCGTGTTCACCTGGCTCATGCTCTCCCTCATGACTTCCATGGCACGTCTGCGGTTATAGGACATCCAGAACAGAACCCCCGCGATCACCACAATCACAATCAGAACGATGAGTGCGATCTTTTTCTTTTTGCTCATCTTCTTTCTTTTAATCTTCGTCGGCTTATCTGCCGGTTCCTTCTCTTTTTTCCCTTTCCACAGTCCCTTAAGGTTCCATGCCGGGATTTTTCTCGTCGGCTTTTTCACTTTCATCCTCCTTGCCAATGCGCTGTTTCCTATAAATTCCACGTTACATTTTACGGATGAAGTGTGTTTGAAAATTGTTCATTTTGTGTATTCTTTGTGAACCCGAACCATATTGCATTTCCGGCGGATATTGTGTAAAATTTTCATAAAGGAGGCTTTCAGCTATGAATCAGAACACTTGCATGCCCGCTGATGAGGAGATCTATTTCCTCTCTGAATTTTATAAAGTCTTCGGAGACGCCACGCGGATCAAGATCCTGTATGTCCTGTTAAATCAGGAATCCTGCGTCAACGATATTGCGAAAGAATTGAACATGACCCCCAGTTCCATCTCTCATCAACTCCGTATATTGAAGCAGAACCGTCTGGTAAAATTCCGCCGGGACGGTAAAACCGTCTATTATTCCCTTGCGGACCATCATGTGGAAACTATTTTAAGTCAGGGTCTGGAGCATATCGAGGAGTGACCCTTCAGGTTCCTTCTTCAGTACCTGATCCGTCTTTTTCCTGCATATGAAGGGCGGTTTGGTACGCCTGCTCCAACAGATCCAGATCTGTATCCAGCGTCTCCATCACCAGGTTCTGCATCTCCAGGCTTTTCATCCACCCCTCTGTAGCCAGCAGGCACCAGGCCATTCTCCGGCATGCCTGTTTCAGTTTCTGCACGTCGTATACGGTCATCTCTCCCTGCCCAAGACAGCCGTTCAACGTCTCCGGGATCTCATAAATCAGGAGATAGCGCAGCGCCTGCTGCTTGCTTTTCTTTTCCCATTCTTTTCTCAAAAATCCGTAAAACAAATACGGCAGAAACAGGATCATTCCCATCTCCCTCAGGCCGGCGGCAGAGCACCCCGTCAGTGTCACCGTCTGTACAGTCAGCCGGATTCGCTCCCCGCTGTGGTATTCCCGGATCACAGTCCCTTGCTCCTGCCTGTTCTCCCCCGCATACACCATACCAGGATCGCGTATGGTGTCCATACTGCGCAGAGGCCGGTCTCCCGCAAGATACCTGCTGCCGCATTCGGCGGCCTGCACCTGAACGCAGTCCTGCCCGTGGAGCAGACGGTATTCATACATATCCGTTCCTCCCACTGTAAGCCGGACGCACAGCCTCTCCCTGCGGCTCCATTCCTTGATAATCCCCTCCCCTTCCTGGTATCTTTTTTGAAACATGTGATTGATCATCCCAATTACTGCACGGTCAGACAGCCCAAATATCCTTTCCATTATTTCTGCATCCTCTCTGTAATACATACAGATTGCTCCTTCCGTACCCAGACCGCAGCGTTTTCTTTTCACAAAAGCAGGAATCTTCGCCATGGAACCATGGCATATGAAATATTTCTTCAGACATGTACAGGATAAAGAATCCTCTTCCCCCTGTCAAGCATAAAAATAGAGCCGCGTGGTCGCATCCGGCTTTGAAAGCCGGAAAGACGGCAGCTCTGCGTTCTTATTCCAGGTGTGTGATAAAATCCACGATCCGTTCCAGATCCTGCTCCTCGTCCTCACCCTCGCATTCGATCGTCACCTCATCTCCGGGAGGAACCGGAAATGCCAGAATGCTCATTAAACTCTTGCAGTTCATCTTATGCTCCCCATGAATCAGCATAATATGAGAACGGCATTTGTTCGCTTCTCCTACCAAAAGTCCTGCCGGACGCATATGCAGCCCGGTCTCATTATCCAGAATTATCGTCCTGCAAACCATAAATATCCCCCCTGCTTCTGTAACTAGGCGATGGCATCGCGGCGCGCTCTTTACGCCATGATATAATTCGCGCGATGCGCTCATTATACCATGTCTGCGCCGCAGACATGATCGCCCCCGGCGGATGCGCCCGGATTTCTGCGG
>CALWLW010000009.1 GCA_944381625.1 uncultured Lachnoclostridium sp. | reverse complement strand
ATCTTTTTTCCTGACGACATGAAATAACCCCTTTCATTAGACTTCTGTTTTGTCTAACAAAAGGGGTTCACTTCACAAAGTTTAGGAACGGCTGTCTCTTGATAGTACATTTTAAATTGCGCCGGGACGGGTGAGCTGCATTCACCTTCCGGCTCCCTTGTTAAGTATATTATATCAAATACTCCGAATATGTCAACGCCGGATCCCCGTGCAGAAGTGTCAGAGGTGCCAAAACAACATGGAAAAAAGACGCCCGCTCGCGGACGCCTTGATTTCATTCAGTCTCGTATGGATTAGCCGTTGATCATGAAGGACAGCAGCTTATCGATATCCTCTTTCTCATAAGCGATGATCTCCAGCTCCGGGATCTCGCCGTTGGAGAAGATATTTGCAAGAGATACATACTGGCAAAGTTTGGACTTCAGGTTCAGTCTGTCGCCTTCACCCGTTACCAGTTCCACTTTACCCTTGCAGCTGTCTACCACTTCAAAAAACTTATTCACGTCTTTTATATTCTGTACTTTCATTATCCTTATGCTCCTTTCCTTTCTTACGCCCTCATTATAATCAAACAATTCCTGAATTTCAAGTAATTTTTCCCATTTATGAGAAAATCAGCAAATTGCCTAGGAAGCCTTATGGTTTACGGATGCTTTTATCTGTAATTTCAACGCGCCCTTCCTTCAAAAGCCTGCCAACTGCACGTTTAAATGCATTTTTGCTCATGGAAAACTCTTTTTTGATCACTTCCGGAGAGGTTTTGTCAGAAAAAGGAAGTTCTCCGCCGGATTCCTCAAGCGCCTGCATCACAAGTTCAGCGTCCGCATCAATCTGCAGATAGCTCTTGTCCCGCAGACTCAGATCCAGCTTGCCGTCCGTCTTCACTCCCGTCACTCTGGCCTCCACCTGGTCGCCGATCTGTGCCTGTCCAAAAAACTCCTTCCGGGGAATCAGCCCCGAATACAGATCGTCCACGGCTACAAACGCCCCGAAATTATCACTGATCTGATAGATGGTCCCCGTTACCCGGTCGTTCTCCCCGTAAGGACTGTCTGTTCTCAAATATTCGTATACATTCATCGTGGCGCACAGGCGGCCGCTCTTATCCACATAAACCGCCACCAGGCACTCCTCCCCCGCGCGCACCTTTCTGGTCTGCTGCCGGAACGGCAGGAACAGATCCTTCTCCAGTCCCCAGTCCAGGAATGCGCCGATCCGGGATACCTCTTTCACCTTGAGCCGTCCCACTTCGCCCAGCGACAGCAGCGGATCAGCCGTCGTGGCAATGGGCCTGTCCCTGGAATCCTTATAGAGAAAGACCTCCAGCTGGTCTCCCGGACGCACCCCTGCCCTCAGCTGCTTCTTGGGCAGAAGCACCCGGTCTTCCGGATCTTCTGTATCTGCCAGGTAGACGCCAAAGTCCACCATCTTCACCACTGTCAATATCTGTTTTTTTCCTAACTGCATGCATTTTCTCCTTAACTGAACTCCACCGCCGCATAGGGAGCCCCTTTTTCATCACCAAGCAGAACCGCATATCCGCTTTCCGTTTTCCCGAAACGGGGATAGATCACATCGCCCAGCAAAGCGGATTTCTTATACTCAGCCCGCATCCGGCGGATCTGAAAACCCTCTGGAAGGTATTCTCCCGCCAGGCGCACATACTGGCCGTTATTCACATGATGGTTCACATCCAGGTGATATTCATGGATAGGAAATGCATCCTTCTCCTCCATGTTTTCCGGAAGCAGGATCTTGCCCGCGTCATGCTCCATCTCCAGCCTGGGCTCCAACACATAAGTCTTCGTCAGAATCTCATCCAGACGCGCAGGCCGCATCCTCCTGGTATCCATATACACCCACAGGGAATCCGCGCAGGCCGCCACGCTCCCGTCTTCACCCAGCAGCCGAAAATTCCTCTGTCCGGTCATCTTCCCAAATTCATATGGCCAGGTCTCTATGGTAATCTGTTCTCCAAACACCGGATAGCGGCTTACCAGGATCTCCCAGGAGCTTAATACCCACATCCGATCCATGGCCTCCAGCCTCTCCATACCAATTCCCAGATCCTCCGACTGGAAGGTACAGCAATCCTGAAAATAATTCAATATGGCATTCAGCGTGAGCTTTCTGTTCTGATCCACTTCTGTGAGCCGTACACGGCTGACATTCTGATACATTGTGTCATCTTCTTTCTGCTTTCTGATCGTCAGACTCCATTATAACGGTATTTCCAGTAAAACGCCACAAGAAGTTTTGCACACAATAGGAAAGAGCCATTCGATACTTTAACTTCTCGAATGGCTCTTTACCTGTCAATCTGGAGTTTCACCTTTTTGATCTCCTTTCAAGATATTTTTCGGATTCCAGCATCCCCTGTTCTCTGCAATCGTCACATTTAAGACTTTTCCTGAACTTAAGCCTATCACCCCGACAGTTCTGCATTTCTGTTGATCTTTTTGATCTTCTTCCTGTTGAGTCCTTTCAGAAATACCTTTCAAAGTTCTTCTACAAAACCACGCGTCTTATAAAATACTTTTACTTCTTTCTCTGCCTTTCCTCTTCAGGTTCCCGATCTCTTTGTCATCATCCATGTCATTCCATCCTGATGATTACTTCCATTCTGAAATCCTTTTGGTGAATTAAGATTACCTTCCCATTGGACCTTCCTCCGTCATCTAGAGATTGGTGAATCTCTTTTGATTTTGTGATTTTATATTACAATATCTATTCCAATTTGTCAATAGTTTTCTGAGAATTTTTTCAAAAAATTTTTATTATGATTTTTCTTCGAATCATCATCTATTTTATCAGTCTTGTTTTCAGCTCCGCGCGAGGCCCGGAATAGGTAAGAGCCATTCGATACTTTTTCTTCTCGAATGGCTCTTTACCTGTCAATCTGGAGTTTCACCTTTACAATCCCCTTTCACAGATATTTTTGGGATTCCAGTATCCTCTGATCTGTGTAATCTGCTCTCTAACCTTATCTTCGTGACTTTCTCATATCTGATCTCTATCTCTGATCTTTTTATCATCATCTTAAGTTCATCTCTTCAATGCTTCTGCCATCGTCGAATTTCTACTCAGATAATATGGATCATTGATAAACTTCTCACGTATGATTTTTTCACTTCCAGGTTATCCAGTTCCCGTACGTCCGGCAAAAACAGATTCAAAAGAATAAATACTTTCTGATTCTTTCTGCCTTACGCTTTTGGGGATTTACGACGTTTTCTTTGGCCTGTCATGTACTTCCATGTCCGGCTTTTCTTTACGTCCTGTCATCCTTCTGGTGAGCTTATCTTACCTTCCCATTGGACCTTTCCTCCATCATCCAGAGACTGGTGAATCTCTTTTGATTTTATGTGTTTATATTACAATATCTTTTCCATTTTGTCAATAGTTTTCTGAAAATATTTTATAAAAATTTTTATTATTTATCTTTTTTATTTTCGAGTTTTTCTTGTCAGTAAAATTTAGCAAGAGAGCGGCCAGAAAAACCCGCCGGTCAGGAAAGCGTGTCAGAAAGAAAGGACACCACCCGGCTGACCGGGCGGCGTCCCTTGTGAAGAAATCAATATTTTCCGTATTTTTCCAGTGTCTCGAACATGGCGTCCAGGTTCTCCGGCTTGCAGTTCTCCAGACTGCCATTAAGGTCGAACAGATAGCCGCCGCCGGGCGCGCAGATGTCCAGCAGGCGTTTAGTCTCTTCCACCACGGTTTCCTTTTTCCCAAACTCCAGCTCCGTGACGGAGAGGTTTCCGCAGATGCAGGCGGTATCGCCCAAAATCCGTTTTGCTTCCTTCATATCCACAGTCTCGAAATGATACAGTACCTTGCCCCTGGGTACGTCAGCCAGCTGCTCCAGACGGGTGTTGTACGGGCCTTCCGTGTAAATATAAGGCGTCACATCCATATCGATCAGCGCCATCATAATCTTCTTCAGCGGCTTCCAGTAGAACCGCTCGAACTGAGCCGGGCTCATGAATCCGTCCATGGCTTTGTGAAGCGGGAAGAACACCCGTCTCACCGGAAGCTTCGCCGTGCGGAAATACTGCAGCGCCTGAATCTGCTGATCCGCAAACATCCAGCAGGCCTGCTCCACATATTCCTGCGTCTCCTCATCCAGCAGATCCTCAAAGATTCCCATGGTGCCCCGGAAATAATCTCCCAGGATATCGTAAGGCGCCTCGCACCGTCCAGTCATCATGGGCGGGAATCCCATAGCGGCAATCTTTCCCTGGTAGAGCGAGGTCATCTTGGCGGCTTTGGCATCCTCCTCCCCGATCTGCCCCAGCAGTTGGAAGGTCTCCTGAGCCTGCGGCGTATACAGCGATCCCACCAGGCCCGTATTCAGGACAATGGCCGGGTCAAAGCGCAGGCCGGCAGTGCCGGTCAGGTTCTTGTACGCGCGCGGGATATATTTGCGGAGCATAAAGCCCGTAAAATCCCCCAGCATCTCCGGGTACTCTTCCGGAGTCATAAACTCCCGTTCAATCACCTGATGGGAGCTGTACGGAGAAACCATGGTGCCGGGACGGCCGGGCCAGTCGATCATCTGGGAGCCTGCCAGTTCATTGGCGCGTCCACTGGTAAATCCGGAAAACATGCTCACGTCCATCTGCGGATGGTCCCGGTAAAACTGCACGGCGGCGTCCCCCGCCTTTTCATAGTTATAATAAAGGTCCGCATAGCAGGAGCCATACGCTCTCTGGGCGTAAGACGCGATAAAAGGAACCACTGGCACACGGTCCGGCTCTTTCAATGCGATTGCGGTCTCCACACGCTGTATCCGCTCCTCAAAAAGCTGCTGTTCCGGGGTTAAAACTGCCTGTTTATCCATTATGATCCTCCTCCTTGAATATGTTCTGATAGTTAAATTGTATGTGATGGAACCGCGCCTGTACAGACGCCGTCTGTTGATTTTTTCAAGGGAACGCGCTACAATTTGTAGCGTGGAGGGAATTGCTATGGATATGACGTTTGCCGTCCTTATTTATCTTCTGGAAAGACACATGGAAACCGGAAATATGCACATAGAGGAAACGTTCGGCCAGAACCGGCGCATCCAGCGGCTGCGCCTGCTCACGCCGGACGCTGGCGGCCATCCTTGCAGGAATGCCGACGGCCGTTCTTCCGGGAGCGCTGGCGGCCATTCTTCTGAAAACACTGATGATCATTCTACCTGGGGCGCCGACACAGAGGATACGCTTTTCCTGAGAGACGGAGTATCCGCGGAAACAGTGGAACTGTATTTTTCCGGCTCCGGCAGCGATCCAGATGACCACTCCTGCTGCCGTATACGGGGGATGGGGAATGCCGTACAGACAGCGGAGCTTCTGAACGAAGCCTGGCAGGGACTGAGCTCCTGGGAGAACGATCTCGCCCGGCTGATCCTGCAGCACGCGCCGCTTGAGGATATTCTGTCCCATGGCAGAAAATATCTCCTGCACGAGTACATGCTGGTGGACAGGGACATGAACGTCCTGTATTCCACGCCGGGATACGGCGCGGAACTGGCCGGCGAAGAAGAAGGTTCGGCGGAAGGCGCGGCGCATCTCTCCGCGGAGCTTATCCAGTCCCTGCTTGTGCGGAAGGATTTTCATGAATCGGCGCAAAAAACAGAAGGCTTCTATTTTTACAGTTACCACTCGGAAGCCTCCCTTTACTGTGAGAATATCTTTCATTTCGGTCAGTATTATGCCAGGCTGATCGCGCGCCTTCGGGAAGGAGAATCCGCTCTGCCGCCGGGCGAAGCACAGCTTTTCGGGGTGTTCGCCAGATACATTGAACTTTTCTTCCAGAACGACCTTCGGAATACAGACCGCCATCAGAACGATCTGCTGCACCAGCTTTGCCGGGCCTTATACGCCGGGGAGACACCGGACGCTTCTCTGGTCCAGATAGCTCTGCCTCCATACCGCTGGAAGCCGGATCACCAGTACCGCGTCATAATCCTGGAAGTCTATCAGCAGAAGGAGTGGCACACTCAGATGGAGATCGCCCTCCCATTCCTGGTCCGTCAGCTGGAGCAGCAGTGGCCGGACTCCTGCGCCATTTCCCTGGGTGACCGGATCCTCTGGCTGGTCAATTTTACACTTACGGATCAGGAATCCTTTTTCTCCAGGTTCTCCGTTTTTATCCGGGAGAACGTCTGCCGGGCGGGAGTCAGCGGCGATTTTTCTCCCATCCTTCTTTTGCAAAGCGCCGCCTTGGAAGCCGCGGCCGCTCTGCGTCTGGGCGTCCGCACCGGCGAGACCTTCTGGTATTATCAATTTGAGCATTACCGGCTGGACTACTGTCTGGACGCCGTAACCAGAGAGTTCCCGGCTGACCGTCTGCTTCATCCGGCTGTACGCGTACTGCGGGACTGGGACGCCCGCAGAGGGACAGAGCTGACCGCCACCCTGAGGACGTATCTGAACTGCGGTATGAACATGACCAGATCCGCCCAGGAGCTGTACATCCACCGGACAACTTTCTGCCGGCGCATGGAGCAGATCTGCCGCCTGACCGGAATCTCTGAATTTTCCTCGGATCTCACACTGGAGCTTCTGCTCTCCCTGAAGCTCCTGGAGATTTGAAGATATTTTACAATACATTTCCGACCGTTGGCGGTATGCTGTTCCGGAAGGAGGAGCCGTACATGAAAAAAGAGACCAGAACCGTCGTCTACGACGATGAGCTGAACATCGAAGCCTATCGTTTTGAAGGAATCGTACAGCCTTTCCCCAACCATTTTCATGAACATTATGTCATTGGATTTGTGGAGGAAGGAACACGCCGCCTTTCCTGTAAAAACAGAGAATATCCCATCGGCAAAGGGGATGTGGTGATCTTTCATCCCGGAGACAACCATGGCTGTGTCCAGGCCGACGGCGGCGTCTTCGATTACCGCGGACTCAACATCCCCAGGCAGGTCATGATGGATCTGACGGAGGAAGTGACCGGGAAACGGGAGCTCCCCGGTTTTTCCAAAAATGTTGTCCGCAGCGCGGAGATTACTTCTTATCTGCGGCCGCTCCACCAGATGATCATGAGCGGCGCCGCTGATTTCGCGAAGGAAGAACAGCTCCTGTTTCTTATCTCCGCGCTGATCCAGAATTATGGCCAGCCATTTGAAGCCGGGGTGCCGGAATGCCGGCAGGAGACCGAGAAAGCCTGCGCGTTTATCCGGGAGCATTTTCAGGAACGCATCTGCCTGGAGCAGATCTGCCGCCATGCAGGTCTGAGCAAATCCGCCCTGCTCCGGGCTTTTACCAAATCCAAAGGCATTACTCCGTACCGGTACCTGGAAGCCGTCCGGATCAGCGAGGCCAAGCGGATGCTGGAGGACGGCATGCCGCCCGCCGAAACGGCCGTACAGGCGGGCTTCTCAGATCAGAGCCATTTTACCAACTATTTCAACAGCTTTATTGGTCTGACCCCCGGCACCTACCGGGATATTTTCCAGGGAAAACAGCCGGCTCCGCACGTGCGGCCGCTCAGCTCCCCCGATGCCGGCACATCCGCCGCGCGCGGGAACGAAAGGGAAGAGGAGGAAGAGATAAATGGATGTACAAAATGAAAAATGCGTCCTGATTCTGGACGGGAGCCTGCCGCCGGGCGTCATCGCAAACACAGCGGCAATCATGGGGATCACGCTGGGAAAAAGGATGCCGGAAACCGTGGGGCCGGACGTGGCCGACAGGACCGGGCACGAACACGCGGGGATCATCGAATTTCCCGTACCCATTCTGAAAGGGGACAGGGAATACATGAAAACCATCCGCGAAAAACTGTATGCGCCGGAGTTTGCCGGTCTGACGGTGGTGGATTTTTCCGATCTGGCGCAAAGCTGCCGCACCTACGATGAGTTTACAGAAAAGATGAAGAACGCCCAGGAGACAGATCTGCGCTATCTTGGGATCGCCATCTGCGGAGCTAAAAAGAAGGTCAATAAACTGACGGGGAGCCTGCCGCTGCTGCGTTGATTATGATTCAGCAGCCACGGCTATGTGGACTTTCACCACAGAATACGGGCATGCCCGTCATACAAAAACAGGGACTGCCCGTTTTCGGAAGTCCCATGAATGATATTATATTTCATTTTCTGCACGTTGCATTCGGATTCTTGCAGGCGCTGTCCCCCCGTATAATCGTGAACTTACGGTAAATGGTAAATTTAAACTGGATGCCCCTTTTGTTGTTCACTAAGATGTCATGTTTTGTCTCCATAACAGGTACTCCTTCTCATATTCTGCCGCTCTGTGGCAGATCCGCCCTGTCCTTGCAATCTTCATATCAAAAATGAGACCTTCAAATTTCATCGGATAAGACAAATAAACAGAGAAATCTTTTTTACGGCTCAGTTCTGCCAGCAACGGCGCGCAATTATCTCCGCAGCTGTTCGCGTTACTGATCACGGTATTGTCAGAATTCATGGTAATCAGGGCTTTTGCTCCGCCGCTGATTTCCCTGATTGTAATTGGTCCCAGCACCGGACTCTGTACCATTCCTTCCGATATGAGTTCTGAGTTGTCAATTTCGCGAATCACCCGTTTCGCCCAGTCATCCAGCCATTCGTCTGTATAGGAATTATTAAAATATTTTGATGTAGATATAATCTCTTCATCCGGCAGTTCAAAGTATACTGTGACCATTTACTCTCTCCTGATTCATGCGTAACTCAATTGACTATACAAATATTATATGCAATTCCCACGCTGTACACAAGACCTGTTTACCGCACGAAGTTTCTAAGGCCTGCGCATTCTTTTCCATTATCAGCCATACATCGAATTGCAAAATCAACAAGTTCTTTATCTACATTGGGTTGAATCCGAACCTCATACATGCTTTATGGCCTCCCGCATATGCTCTATGGTATCCCGTGCTTTCACATCCTTCATTCCAGATTTTCTCGCCTCTTCTACCATGTCCATCTTTTCTCTCAAATCCAGTGCTGCCCGCATGCTTTCAAATGTATTCAAATCTAATACAACAAGATCGCCTTCCCCGTTTTTAGTCAGGATCACCGGCTCCCAGGTTTCTTTACACAATGCAGAGATCTCATTATAGTTATTCCTGATGGTTGCTGATGGCTTGATTAAACTACTCATTTTGCCCCCTTTATGTCTTTATTATATATCAATATCACTATGTATACTACTTTCAAAAGAAATCAGGTTCATACATTCATCTCCCCTTCCCGCTTAATTCCCCACCGGAACCAGCACCCAGTCTGCCGCGCACAGGATGTTCAGTGTCAACAGTCCGAACATGGGCGGGCCATCCAGCAGGATGTAAGCATATTTTTCCTGATACCAGGCCGACGCCCAGGCATGCCACTGTGGTGGTCTTACCCACACCACCCTTCTGGTTTACGACTGCTATTATTTCAGCCATAGTATATCACTCCTTTCCGGGGAAATAATATATCAGGCAGGATCTCCCGGATGCGGATAGCGTTTAACGGATATCTTCGCAGCATCTCGCAGCGCTTCGCAAAGTTCTTATCCGTCTTGTCAAAACAATGTGACAGCCCTGCAGGGCTATAGAAAAATATTAATATGCTCCTTTAAAGATCTAATTGTTTATTGAAGCCTGATATTTCTCCTTCCAGCTTTTTTACTTTCGTACCAAGGAGACAACACTTTCTCAAATAGCTATAAACCCACTCCAACTGAAACGGGCAAGAAAAAAATATGTAAACGGGAGGATTTTCTTATGGTTCAAAGTCATTTGGCACTATACACTCTAAAAGAATGCCGTTCTATTTTAAAAATTGGAAAAAATAAAATGCTGGAGCCAATCTGGAACAGAGAGATTGAAGCGTTCAAGATTGGAGGAAACTGGAAAGTATCGGAAGAAGCGTTGAGGGAATATTTACATCACCAAAAATGATAATTTGAGCAATACAATAGAGGAACCAGTTCCAGACTGATTCCTCTGCTAGATCCCTCATATTTTTTGAGCATCCCTCTCAAAAGGGTTTAACGATCCTATCAAATTTGTTATCAAATGCTCATTGTAAGTTAACGCAAATATTTCTCCTGCCACTGCCTTTCATAAGCAAAAGTATTTTTATCAATATTTGTATAATCAAAATCAGCATGCATCGCGCCAGATGAATCAACTATCATGGTAAAAAAATTCCATCGGCGCGCGGCATCCTGCTTATCGCGTTCACACGCAAGAACTTGATCGATCTCTGCAAAAACCATAAATAACCGACGTTTATCCACCCCTGCAATCTGAAAACAATCGATATACTGCCCATCTCCAGCATCAATATAAAATTTCATGCTGTAGCTTCCCTCTGTGTAGCCAGCATAGAATACCAGTTTTTTCCACGACACTGGCAGCACTTTCTGTAAATGATTGAAAACACTTTGAAACATTACTTCCGGCATAACTCATACCTCCCTTGGTCCATTCGGAAAAATCCGAACACTTTCATTTCCATCAATCGAATAAGAAACAATTATATTGGTCGGACGTCTCGAACCCTCATCATAAAGTACATCTGTTTTCACATAAACATCTTTTCCTGCTTTGACCTCGCCTGCCAGTTCATTTTCAAAATTTTTGAAATCCTTGCGGTTGATCTCGGCATCTTGCGGAACTAAGTTTTCCAACCCATTGGGGCCGTCAAACTGGTCGCCGATCAAATGCCCCCTGTCATCGCCTTCCCTTTGATCCCCTCTTCCAATCACTTCTATTGAATCCTTGATAGGAAGCCTTTCATCACGGTCTTTCATATGTAACTGCCCCTCGGCTGAAGCAATCCTGCCCAGTTCATCAGTGCCAAAGCAATAACCATTCAATTCATACGATGTGTTTGCTACCAGTTTATCACCAATACGATACAACTGTCCACAATCATCATAATGGCAGTCCGCCTCATCTATATCTTTTATCTTAGGATTTTTTTCCATCCCCCGAAACAAAGCGTCCACATAGTTTCTTGCTTCCTCTACTGATATTTTCCCTTCCGGCTTAATTTCTTTGAAATTTTCGCTTTCTGGTCTCTCCATTCTCTCCACTTTAGGAGATTGTACTTCAAACATCAAAACACCCCTCCTTCTTTTTTATACAACTCCACATATCGGCTCAATATGTCATTATATTCCACATTTCGCAAAGATTGTTCATATATCAGAAGTGCCATTACAAGATCAATTTGTTCACGGGAATATCCAGAAATTGACGGAGAAAGATGCTCTGCCACAGCATGAACCCATTCCCGTATATTTTTGTACATTCTCGCCTTTTTCATGGCGTTACGCGCTTTTAAAAAATCATAAACCAGGAGCCTCAATGATTCCAAGCCTTCTTCCCCATCAGCGTTAATATACCTGATAAAATCACACTTTACAGTAAATTCCAAATCCGATTTTAAAATCATTGATTTTAATTTCTCAATATCAACCCGGTCATTTTTTCTATACAATTCCTTGTTCATGATCCAGTCCAGAAGAGTCAATGAAACGTCTTGTCTCTCTTTCCGCTGAGTTATGGTTCTTTTTATAGTCTTTCCGAGCAACATCCTTTTTTCACTTTCTGTGCTGGCATCTCCACTTTCGTTTTTATCAATTTGCTCAAGAATCAAAAGAGATGGGGGCTGGAAATTTAAGTTTTCTCCTTCATCATATTTATCAATTTTACAAAGAACCGGCTCCAGCCAATCGCTCTGATGAATCACAGCTACGCCTTTTTCAAGCCTTGCCAACTCTATAATCTGATTGTCTGTCAGTCCTGCCGCTCTTCCCACTAATTCCCGGTCTGAAAGATCAGGCAATCTGAGAATTATTTTCGTATTTGTATTCCTTATTACAGACATATCGAGCAGTCCCGGAGACTGATCTGCAATCACAAATCCTTCTCCATAAGTTCTCATCTCTGCTATGGAATTTGCCAGCATCTCCACAGATTTTCCAACCAAATTCGCGCTTTCGCTAGTTTGTTCTGTTGATGTTCTTTTAAGTAAGTGATGGGCTTCCTCCAACACGGTAACATGTTTTAAAGAATCATTCATATTTGCACCGTTGACCCGCTGCTCCATCCGAAACTCCTGTTGTTTCAGCACCAGCAATCCCATGATCAGGGACTTTGTTTCTAAAGACCCAATCCGGCTCAAATCTACAATTACGTTTTTATCAAACAGGTCTTCGTCTTTGATATCATCCGGTGTAAAGAGCAGGCCGTTTATACCGTTTGTCAGAGACCTCAAACGGGTAACCAAAGACCCCGTATAATCTCCTTTATTATCAGCGGAATAGTCACTCTCTGCAAGGACTTCTCTAATCTGACTTACAACATCCCTAAATGTAGGGAACAATTCCGGATCATACTTGTTCTCTGATTTTGCGAGATCCCATCCACAATCTATGTATGCTCTTTCCACTGAATCTTTCAATATAGCGGGCATAGCAGCATACATAGGCCAGCAAACATTAAAGATCTCAACCAGACGATCCAAATGCTCTAAGACATGGATATGCCTAGGAAACCGAAACGGATTGATGCGGAGCATCTGAACATCCTTCATATTGGGATTTGTTCCATAAGTGATAACATCTTTTTTTCTGCCTATGACATCCTTATATTCCCCTTTTGCCGGTTCTATAATAAGAAATTTTACATTCCTTTTGCTCAGGCAATTCAACAATTTATAAATTACATTTGTTTTTCCAGATCCAGTTGACCCTGTAATAAAAGTATGCTTCGTCATTTCCTCCTTAGACAAAGCTATTCTTTGTTCCGGGATCTTTTTTCTCATATGATACCCATACCCCAGATCAAGCTCCAGGGTTTCATCAAGCAGAGAATGTGGCTCTCTTCCAAACGCCACTACATCCAGTACAGGGAAACCACTTACTGACTTCCTTGGAAAATTCAATGCTTTGGCAAGTTCTATTCCAGACAATGGGGTAGTCGGAGTTACTAATGTTGGATACATAAGCCATTCATCCTCAAGAGACGTTTTTAGTCCAAATACCGGATGCTGTAGTTTTTGGACGCTTGCCAAAATCGTTCTGGCGGAATCCGTATCAATATCCCCATCCCACAAATTGACTGCCGCTTTCGTCAAATAGGACTGATCTCCCTGTGTAAGAGCAAGGTACATATGCGCTACATTATTGGCAATCACCGGGCTGTCAGAAATAATATATGAGGCAAACTCCCACATTCCAAGCGCTGCACTTTTCTCAATTCGTTTAACCTGTTCTTCTATAATTTCCAATGTATGCTTCACATTATAATTTGTATAAGTTTGAGTAAGACTTTCATTTTTCCCCACGTTTGCAGTAATGCTCGAAGACCTGGAAAAAGAAACGCCGAAATTTGCTGAAAGGTTAAAACCCGAACTCATTCCCTGCGATTCGTTAGTGCTATTCGTCCATGTATTGCTTTTGGAACTCGAACGATGATAGTCACCCTCAACTCCAACATGACTTTTAGCTACAAATGGAATCCCCACCTCACCACCAGCATTAACAGAGCCTCCAATTGACTTACCCTTTTCTTCCGTTACGGCATCCGATATACTACTACCTGTTGATGTATTAACAATCGAGTGCGTCCCAGCGCTTACTCCTAAATTTACCCCAAAATTAGCCGCAGACGAAATTCCATCTGATGCAGTATATGTATATCCGGTCTGCCAGCTCATATAGGGTGCTAACGCAGAATATAACTTATATAGCCTGTTTTTGCTCTCTAATTGATCTTTAATTGGCTTTGCAAGTAAGACTATCGTATATTCCTGTGATTTATTCTTGGGAATTATTCCATCAAGCAGTTTTTCCATGCTTTGACTGATAAAGTTTTCTGATTTTTCCGATGCAACATTTGAAACTATGGCAATAGATTTTACATGGCCGCCGGATATATTATCATTTATATTTTCCAGGCATTCTGGAATCCCAATACCATAACTTTGATATTTAGAATCCATTTCCCGAACATCCGCTCCTGGGAAATTCCCTTTAATAGCACCTATAATACGCGAATAATAGCTATCCGCTATGGCCGGATCCGAATGGTTCTCATCTGTATTCACTACTCCCACAGTAACTTGACATTGGTTTATCCCTCTATGATAGATCAACGCAATATTACATTCCTCTTCACTTAACACATGATAAACATTTACCAGTTTGTCAAGATTTTGTTCTTCTGCATCAGTTACCCATTTAGTAATATCAAAAAACCTAATACGGTTATCAGCATCGAATTTTTCTAATGCAATATCTACCGGTGAATAAATTGCACCTATCTGTTCGAGATATGCCTGATAAATCTCTATACCTATGGCTCCCATGTTTTTTTGAATGATAGCCTGGGTTTCCTCGCCATCCATATCCGGTTTTTCGCTCAGATAGGAAATCCTTTTTTCTTCCAGTTCCTGTAACTGTTTGGGACTTAATGCTGAAAGCGAAGCTATTCCATCCCCAGCTTTCTGAGCTGTCGAAATAGCTTTATTGGCTAAATATTGTTTCGCATTATTGATAATTCCCATACTGCTTTCCTGCTTTCTTTAGAATAAAAACTTGCATATAGCAGCAATTACACAAACTGCTGCAACAATTCCAATAATAATAGCCAAATTATGATTATTTTTCCTCATATCCTTAATTTCCTATTTTACTACTTTCTCGTAATCTTCTGTTAATGATTCTTCCAAGTTCTTTGGTAACCCTGTCTACATCTTTAAGTTCTTCAGCTGTAGTCTGTTCCCACAACTCTTCTATGGAATCCATATCTGTATATCCATAAAATGCCACCATTCTAGCCGCTCGATCTTTTTTATTTACGTTCAAGCTTTCTACTGAAAATCCTTCTTCCTTTTTCTGCTCCAATAAAGCGGTTATTTTTTTGCTGTATCCCCTATATATGGGGATGATTAACCCCCGAAGTTTATTTTCAAAATCAAGGTGATACTGACTAATTCGTTCAATACTTTCCTGCGGTAAATAGGTATTATATACCATACAAATTTCTTTCGTCATCTGCATTATTTTGCGGTCGGTAGGTATTATATTAACCAAAGGCACTTTTTCCCAAAATCCCTTCTCAGCGGCTTTTACATAATCATATATAATTTTCTCACATTCCTCCCTCTTTTGTATTTTTCCTATTCTCTGTGCCGCAATAAATGATCTCTTAATAAAACCAGGAAGCAATTCCAATGTAACATTCACAAGTTTATCAAGGCCAAAGGGGGAAATCTCCCAATCCACACCTCTAAATTTAACCGTTTGTGCCAACACCTGGACAATTCTTATGTCCTCTAACCCCATGGAAGCATTTATTTTTTTTATTTCACTTTCAAATCTATTTATTTTCTCTTCATCCCCGGAACACTGTGTCAATACGATTATGAAAGGAACTCCTACAGCATAAAGTTCTTTTATAAATTCCAGTTCTGCACCCTGATAACGATTACTTCCTGAATTTATACAATACCAAATCGCATGTATTCGATCATATTTATCACTAAAAGAAGCCTTAGAAGCGATCGTACCCTTAATATCTTTTATGGATTTTTTGGTTTTTTCTGAATCCAATTCCAGTCCCACGGTGTCCCAGATTCGGATAGGAGTATTTTTTTCGTTATATTCACGAATATACTCTGTCACTGGCCTGCCTTCCCCTGTAGCAGCTATCTCCTCTCCAAATATTGCATTGATCAAAGTACTCTTTCCCGTTCCTGTGATTCCTGCGACTATAATATTGGCGTCTGGCAGATCACCGGACTGATTCCTTGAATCAATATCCATTTCTAGTTCTTCCTTCTCACATTCAAATTCATTCTGTCCGCTTATTTTTTTCATCTTTCTTATCCTCCCACTACCCTATTCTTTATGATGCTTAAGCAGCATGTGTACCATAGAAATCAAACCAGCTATCACTATCAATGTAGCAACTACCATCTCATTCAAGTTTTTTCTTCTCACACTCTCCACCTCCTTTACACTTTAGTCGTCCAGTTTCTTCTCATATTCTCACTTCTTCATCCTATTTAACTCTCGCACAAGTTTCTGTTTCATTAATTCCTTCTCCTGTAGTTCTTGATCTGATGAAAAGTTAATGACATTCGTCAGTGCTTCCAAATAGTTATCTCCTATCTCCCTGACATAATTGCTGGCAATTCTTGAACTGTAAAATGGTACTGCCATTAACGGCGTAGCAATCAATCCAATTACCACATTCAAAAAGATTTCCCCAGCAAAACTTTTATCTGATTTCAGCCCTGCTAAATTATTTAGATCTGTAATCAGCTTGATACATATACCATGTACCAACGGTATGCAGCCGCCCGGAACAATTCCTATTTTTCCTGCTGTCAATGAAGACTCGGTTATAAGTTTTCGTCCCTCTCTTTTCAGCTTTGCAATTTTCAAATTTCGGCTCGCATCCAGTTCAAAAATTTTTGTTTCTAAAATTCTCACCTTCAGGTTCCGATAATCATTCACACTTTTTCTAAGGAGTTTATTTACTCCATAAGCACGGATCGTTCCGCCTCTGGTGCTATAGTCTTCGGCTAAAACTTTATGCACAGATACACCTGCCAATTTTTTCTCAAGTTGCTCTTCTATAATATTCCGGCCTACAGAAAAGCATTGTGTGATAACTATAATGAAAGGAATTTCATAATCAATCGACAATTTTTTGATCAATTCTAATTCATATGGTTCAAATCTGTTATTGCGGTCATTGACACAAAACCACACCAAGCTGATACTTTCAGAGGTCTCCCTCAACTTCATAAGTTCCATATGATCTTTTATCTCTTTCAACGTCTTATCTGTAATGGAACTGTCAATCTCAAGCCCAACGGTATCATGCATGTTCAGCCTATAATCTACCCTCCTGTAATAACCCATGGAATCATCCTCTGATTGTTTCACAGGCAGCAATACCTCCTTGCAATAGGTTTTGTTTTCCTTTGTTACCGCACCTCCCACCCCGGTTGGCGCAACTTTTTCCCCAAATACTGCATTAATGAGTGTGCTCTTTCCTGCGCCTGTCTTTCCCATCACAATAATATCAATCGTTTGCATCTATCGTCCCTCAAATACATATTTCAAAACTTGATCAAGACCAAACGGTTCAACAATTATCATATTGCCTCTCCTGTCTTTTACTCCTGTTTTATATTCTTTCGCTAACGTCGAGATCACCGTCGCCTGATCGGTTACCTTCTTAATTTCATCAATAATTTTCCGATCATTGTCCCTATAGCACATGGTTAACGCGATTATTACCCTTGTCCCACTCAATTGTCTTTCTATTTTCTGAATAAATTCTCTTTCTATATTTTCTATTCTTCCACTCGTTGCAGAAATGCAATAAATGACTGTAGATAATCCTTCTTTTGCAAGGTTTTCAACTGTTTGTAAGGCTTTTTCAACATTTTCCTTTCCAAGATCAATCCCTATTTCAAACCATGCTGTACGATTACGTTCATCTGTATATTGTATGTATTCCTTCTTTTCAATTTTTGAATACTTATTGCCTTCTCTTGCCTCCAGCCCTTCAATTAGCGTGGATTTACCTACGGCAATTTTACCAAGAACTGCAATTTTTGATATTTTACTATCACATTGAATATTGCGATTCGAGAAAAATTTCTCTATTACAGCCACTAAATAATCATAATCACCTTTTGTTCCTTCAAAAAAAATATCGACGCCTCTATTCTTCCGGTTATATATCCCATCTATTTCCATCAATATTCCTTTTGCGCTCTTTCTGATAGTGGTCTTTGTATAACACTGTCTGGACAAAGGTGAATTACCTGATAAAATATCCCATTCACCCTTCTCATTTTTCATGTAATATGACAATCTATTTGTAGCCGGATTGCAAACAATCCGTATAGAATTTCGGCTCATAATACGCTCCTCCGCTTATTAATAAATCAATTATTTCATCTTATTCTTATATTTTTTCCACCGCCTCCCCCTGGCTCCTCAGCCACATCTCAATCCCGCTTCCAAACGTCTCCGCGCTGATCAGATATTTTCCGTCCTCCTCCTTTAAGATCTGCGCCGTTGGCAGACGGTCCAGGACTGCTTCCACGGCCTCTCCTTTGTACCAGAACGTGGTCTTTTGAAGTTTCCCTCCGTACATGAACTGGATGCGCTTCCGAAACTCACCCTCCTCAAAGCGGTCTTTATAGGGGATCTTGAAATGTTCCTTTGTTACTTCCAGGGAAGCGATCCGGTCGATCCGGTAAATCGTCGGAAACGGGTCATTTTTCACATGGAACTGGCTTTTGTCCACATTCTCCACGAACGCGGTCAGGTAAAAATAATATTCCGAAAACATGATCGCCAGCGGCTCCAGCCTCCGGTGAACACATTCGCCTTTCCTCTTGTTGTAGGTAATCTCAATCACCCTGCACTCCTTCACCGCAGTACCGATGTCCCAGAGCTTGTCCAGCACTTTTCTGTGATGCCTGGGTTCCACGTAGTGAAACGCCTCGTTGGAGATCAGTTCCTTTACCAGGAGCAGATTTTTATGGGGTACACAGCAGGATAAGAGTTTGTCCAGGATCCGGTCCATATCCTCTTTGGTAAAAGCTCTGCTCTCCAGAAGAATTTTGCAGATGGCCAGGATCTCACTGTTGGTGAGCTTCCTCTGGTTCCGTGTCTCCAGATAATAGCCCCCTGTCTTCCGGTTATATACCACCGCCTTCCCCTGCCCATCCTCAAGTAATTTCTGGGAAAAGAAATCCCGGATATCGTCGATATCCCTCTGTATGCTCTTTTCGTTTACCCCGTATCGGGACGCGGACTCAAATTTATTGACCGTCTCTCCATTTAAGAGCCTGGTATAAATATCTAAAACACGTTCATTTTTTCCTGTTTCCGCCATGATGGTTCCTCCGTTGTATCCTCTTTTTCTACAATTATACGAAGAAACATGGACTTCTTTTGTCCTTTTTGCCTCAATTTGCACAATTTTCTGCCTGATCTCATCATATCACAACACTTGTTTTTTGCAAAGTATTTGTATGCTTTTTATAACTTTTATATTGTTTATGCAATTTATACAAGTGGATAAAATAAGAATATGGACAATATCTGTCCATGAAATCGAAAACAGGAAAAAGGAGTCGGAAATGAAGGAAAAATATAAATTGTATTACCAGCAGTTAGGTCTCAACATTGCCTATTACCGGAAGCTCCGCCGCATGACCCAGCTGGATCTGGCAGAATTTACGGATATGAGCCGGACTCATATCTCCAATATCGAAGCTCCCAATATGAAAACCAGCCTGTCTCTGGACTCTCTTTTTACCATAGCTGAAGTATTGCAAGTTGCACCTAAAGAATTATTGGATTTTCGCATTGACTTAGAAGATGCAAAGAAATAAACGAGGTATGAGCCAATGGACAGAGCCCTGAACCGGCTGATTTGCCGTTGCAGGGCTCCGTCCATAATTTTAATATCCCATATACCCTTCGTATGCTTCGATTCCCCGAATACTCTGCCGTTCCACCTCGCTCAGCATATCTTCTGTAAAATCTTCCGGGGCGATGCCCGGAACATACCAACTGCAAGAATCAAAATAGTTTTGCAGAACCGGATCACTGAACATCCTTCCATGGCGGGCATAGATCTCGTTCTTGGCAATCCTGCACTCTTCTGCCGTCAGGCCGTCGCAGGATACTTCCATAACTTCAAATTCGCTGCTGTCCGGGAATACAAATTCGCAATCCGGGTAATCCGCTTCCTCCGCCAATACATAGACGCCGGATATACTCAGCGCTCCATAGAGCGCGTCCGGATTTTCAGATACGGTCAATATGCCGTCATAGTAGGTGAAGACGATCCAATTGTCGCCTTCCTGGAATATGGCAGTCGAATTATCCACCCATTCTGCGGTGTGCTCTCTCATGTCCACATAGGCATCAGCTCCCGAATATCCGATATTCGCCACAAACAGGATTCCCGTCTCATCCGCTTCCCAGATGGAAAGGCTGCATGCCGGGCCGCTGGTTCTCTGGTAATCCCCAATCCACAGTGTATAATTGGGCGATATGTATGTTTCTTCCGGTTCTGACACTGTTTCTGCAGGTTCCTGGCTTTCCTCCTGTTCGGCCGCATAAGGATCCTGAGATTCTGCCGTCCCGGCAAAATCGTCCTGTGTCTCATAGCCTTCCAGACTGTAATCGTCCATATCGCTATAATCATCCATGCCGCTGTAGCTATCGATTCCGCTGTAATCATCCGCATACAGTTCTTCTGATCCTGTATCTATCCCTCCAAGCAACCCCATCATCATCCCCGCGGACGAGAGCATTCCCAGAATCCCGGCAATTACGGCAACGATCAATGCGACAGCCGCAGCCCTCCCCGCGGACGGATCCGGCTTTTCATCCTTTCCGGCAATCTTCTTCTCCACATGTTCCAAATAGATACGATTAAACTTCTTTGCATACAGGATCTGGGCGACCAGGAGCCATACACTTCCGACTCCGCCGATGACATTCATGACCATACTGACCGCCGGCTGAATAAAGAGAAGTACGCTCCCAAGCGTCGTTCCCAGCAAAGAAACCGCCAGGGGAAGGCCCACCGCCTTCAGCCAGGATTTCCACATATTCCGGTATCCTGCGTGCAGCATGCTCAGGAAAAAAGAAGCCCAGTTCATTCTTCCTTTTTCCCCTCTCTGGAACCTGTCCCTCTGGGCCAGGTAATAGACCGCATTCTTCCCAATCACCCGCCGCATGAGATCTTCCTGTGTTTCTCCAACTGGTTTTCTGTTTTCTTCTGTTTTTGCCCCGCAGTTTGTGCAGAACAGACTCCCGTCTTTTATCTCTTTTCCGCAGTTTTTACAATACATAGTTCCCCTCCTCTTCAATAGATCGCTTCCATCACAATGCCGATGGAAAACAGATCGTCATAGTATTCTCCATCCAGCCTTACGCCTTCTACGCTTCCGTACGCATCCCCACCGGAATAATTCACGTCGAAGATGATTTCAATATTGGAGTAGAGATCCGGGCAGAACCCGGACACAGTGACCATGTAATGCTTCTTCCCCAGTTTCTCTTTCTCCCAGGCCGGTTCCGGTATGGACAAATTTACCGCTTCTTTAAGGCTCCGGGAGCTGTACTGCTCAAAGACCATATTTTGAACGTCGAGAATGGGTTTCTTGGTAAAGAACGCCCAATATAAGAAAATGATCAAAGCAATACCAGCGATCCGTTCCACCCAGGTCTTAATCATTTTAAGCGCATCTTTTACGGCCTGCCGATTATTAGTGTCTTGATTCTCTGAATTTGGCGGCGCGTCATCCGCTCTGGCCTCTTCCTGCACATCAGCCGCCGCTTTCGCGCTTTCCGCCAGCTGCTGAAATTCCTGCCCGGAAGGGCTTCCATCCACAGAAACTCCGCATTTACCACAGAATTTAACGCCCTCTGTCAGCGGCGCGCCGCATTTCCCGCAGAATCCCGGCGTTCCAGACTCCCTTTCTCCATTTTCCGGCAGTGGTGTTTCACCTTCCTGTCTTACATCTTCTTCATGATCCAACATCAGTCTTTCCTCCTCCCAGTTTTCGCTCTGGATAGTATTTTGTAATTTTTATTATACAAAGGCAGAAGGACAGATCCTGTACATGGGATACATTTCATCTAAAATTCATGGGAAAAAACCAGAAAATCCGGGAAATCTATTTCAGGAAGATTTTTGACGGGGAAGACGCCTGAAAATTGATTTGTGCAGAAAAGCCCGTAAAATCAACACTTTCAGGGCATGAAAAAACTCCGGTGATTTCTCACCGGAGCCTTGAAAGCAGGGCTACAAGGATTCGAACCTTGAAATGACGGAGTCAGAGTCCGTTGCCTTACCGTTTGGCGATAGCCCTATGTGTTCAACGAATGTTATTATACGGGATACCGCGCGAAAATGCAAGCACTTTTTTAAATTTTTTGCCAATTTTTTTTACTTTTTCTTCCGTCCTTCCGATCATGGCTCCGCGGCCTCCAGACGGCGCAGTTTCTCCCCGATTGCGCGGAAGTCTTTCCTGGCGACCTCCAGCCTGGCAGGATCCCGGAGCAGCGCCGACGGATGATAGACCGCCGTCAGGGAACAGCCCTTCCGCTCCACCCAGGTTCCATGCTCCCGCGTGATCCGGTAATCCGGTGAGATCAGACGCTGGGCCGCCACACGCCCCAGACACACGATGATCCGGGGCTTCAAAAGATAGGTCTCCCATTTTAGATACGGGATGCAGGCTTCCTTTTCCTGATCCAGAGGGTCCCGGTTGCCCGGCGGATGGCATTTCAGGATATTCGTAATATAAATCTCTTCCCGCCGGATGCCTGCAAGAGCCAGGAGTTCGTCCAGCACTTTGCCGGAAGGACCCACAAACGGTACGCCCGCCAGATCCTCCTGCGCTCCGGGCGCCTCCGCCACCAGCATGAGCCTGCTTTTCCGGTCTCCCCGCCCCATCACCGGATGGTTTCTGGTTCGGCCAAGGGGACACGCCCCGCAGTGATTCACGAACTTCTCGATCTCTTCCCAGGTGTACATCCATGTATCCCTCTTCTTTCGTACAAAGGTTTACTGTTCCATCTGCCTGCCCAGGAATCCCGCGGCCGACGCCGCCACCTTCAGCTCCACTTCTCCCATCCTGGCTTTGGCGTCCCTGGCCAGGATCAGAACCGCGCCGATCACGTCGCCTTCGCTGATCACCGGGCAGATGGTCTCCGCCGTGATGCCTTCCATCTCTTCCTGAATCACCGGGATGAATCTCCGGTCGCCTGCGGCGGCCTGCAGGTTCTCCCGCTCCTCGATCAGCTTTTCCAGTTCAGGGCTGATGGCTTTGCCGAAATAGTCCTTCTTCGCTCCGCCCGCGGCGGCGATTACCATATCCCGATCCGTCACGCACACCATATGCCCGGTGGTCTGAGCCAGGCTCTCCGCGTACTGTTTTGCAAATGTTCCCAGTTCTCCGATGGGAGAATATTTCTTCAGGATGATCTCCCCCTCCCGATCCGTAAAGATCTCCAGGGGATCTCCCTCCCTGATCCTCAATGTGCGCCGGATCTCCTTCGGAACCACCACTCTTCCGAGATCGTCAATCCGCCGCACGATTCCCGTTGCTTTCATAGTCAATCATTCCTCCATCCTACATGCTGTCTTTATCACCTTCTGCCGTAAATACGTCAGATCCGGAAGATAATCATATTATTCGTAAAACGGAGGAATTTATACTCCAGGATTTCCTTTTCTTCTCAGTCGCCCGCGTGCATCTGGTTTAACAGATCCGTTTTGATCTTGTACAGACGGTCCGACAGATCCACGTACACTTCGTGAGGATTGAACAGACGTTTCGTTTCATCCCACAGAGTTTCCTGTTCGTGGATACAGTATTCGCGGATGTCCATCACCGAAGGCGATTCATAGACACATTCTCCCTTGTCGAAAACCTTCACCAGAATCTCGCGCATGGTGTAGGTGCCGCCTTTCAGATGCGTTTTCTTCCAGGTCTCCAGCGGGTCGAAGATGGTCAGATCTTTGGACTCGTCAAACTGGTCGTCCACCAGACTGATCAGGTCTGCCTTCAGCTTTCCGTTGGCTTTCTCATAGATCCGGTATACGGTCTTATTGCCGGGATTCGTCACTTTTTCAGAATTCTCCGATAATTTGATCTTGGGCACGAATTCCCCGTCCCCGGTTTTCACCGCCGCCAGCTTGTAGACGCCGCCGAATGCCGGGCAGTCCTTGGCGGTGATCAGGTTCGTCCCCACTCCCCAGGACGTGATCTGGGCTCCCTGGGATTTCAGGCTGTCGATCAGATACTCGTCCAGGTCGCTGGAAGCCGAGATGATGGCGTTCTTAAAGCCGGCCGCATCCAGCATCCTGCGGGCTTCCTTGGACAGATAAGCCAGGTCACCGCTGTCCAGACGGATGCCATAACGCCCTTTCAGTTTTTTCGCCCTGCGCATCTCCTTGAATACGCGGATGGCGTTGGGAACGCCTGATTTCAGCGTGTCGTAGGTGTCCACCAGCAGCGTGCAGGCGTCGGGATACAGTTCCGCATAGGTCTTAAACGCTGTATACTCGTCAGGAAAGCTCATGATCCAGCTGTGGGCATGGGTTCCCAGCACCGGCACGTCAAAAAGCTGCCCGGCCAGTACGTTGGAGGTCCCGATACATCCTCCGATCATGGCCGCCCGCGCGCCGTAGGTCCCCGCGTCCGGTCCCTGCGCCCGACGAAGACCAAATTCCATGACTCCGTCCCCTCTGGCCGCATTCACCACGCGGGCCGCCTTGGTGGCGATCAGGCTCTGATGGTTAATGATGTTCAGAATCGCCGTCTCCACCAGCTGGGCTTCCATGATCGGGGCGACCACCTTGACCAGCGGCTCCCTGGGAAATACCACCGTTCCTTCCGGTATCGCGTAAATATCGCCGCTGAAGCGGAAATGCTTCAGATACTCCAGAAAATCCGCGTCGAAGATACCCAGGCTCCCCAGATATTCCACATCCTCCTCGGAAAAACGCAGGTTTTTGATATAATCGATCACCTGATCCAGTCCCGCGGCGATGGCATAACCGTTTCCGAAAGGATTTACCCGGTAAAACGCGTCGAAGATCACCGTCTCCTGAACCGGATTTTTAAAATACCCCTGCATCATGGTCAGCTCGTATAAGTCTGTCAATAGCGTCAGATTCTGTGCTGTACTGCTCATTGGAATTCCTCCTTTTATCTACTGCTGCATTTCGCAGCTGATGTTCACTCCCACGTCTCCTGTGATTCCGTCCACGGTTCCTTTTGCGGTATACTGCCAGATCTCACAGCCGTCCATGTCCGAATGATCCGCATCGTCCGCCGCATACCAGACGGTTACATTTTCCAGTGCCTCAAGATTGTTGGCGATCCAGTTTTCTCCTGCAAATATCATGGGCTCATATCCCGCGTTCCTGACTGTCTCGCAGAATGCTTCGGCGATCTTTGTCCGGTCTTCCGGGCTGAGTCCGTCTGCCCTTCCTGCATAAGAGGGACCGGAAGTATCCATTTTCAGAGCCAGAGGCATGTCGGTTCCGTACTCCCTGGCCAGAGCGACCGCCAGACTGGCTTCTTCCACTGCTTCCAATTCATTGACCGCCTGCGAATAAATGTATACGCCGGTGCTGATCCCCACGGCCGCCGCGCCCTCCAGATTGCGTCCGGCTTCTCCGTCCAGGATCAGCTCCCCGTTCCCGGTTCCACGGTAACCACCCCGGACCATGGCAAATCCAATGCCGGCGGCGCGCACTTTCTCCCAGTCCACCGTGCCGTTCCGGCTGGATACGTCCACCCCGGACCGGCTGATCAGATATCCGTCCCTGTCAAATTCACAGCGGATTCCCCGGATCACCTGAGCGCCTGTCACCCGGTTTCCATCCTCATCATAATAACAGCTTTTGCCCTCTTCTTCCTGCCAGCCGAAATACCGGTATGCTCCGGTGGGTTCCTCCCTGCTCACCATGACGGGCACCTTTTCCTGCACCGTCTGTAGTTCCATGCTCTGTGTCTGTTCCGTCTTCGTAACAGACAGATGCTCCACTTCTTCAGGCGCTCCCTCCAGTTCTATCGTTTTCCGGTATAATACGTGATAGCTGTACGCCGCCGGGTCTCCCTCTTCTCCACTGTATTCACAGTTGAGTTCCATGAGTTCATAATCATCATAAGCCCCATCCATATTCAAAAGCAGCAGCGCCAGTTCTTCGTCCTCCGTGTCCAGCGCCACCTCTCCTGCGCCGTAGAGATATTCATACCATATGCCGTCCTGGAGAGCGTATCGCACCATCCCCGCGCTGTCCGTGTATTCCGTCGGCTCCTCCAGTATTACAGGAACCTCCTGCTCGTACTCGATGATCCGGTAGGTGTCCGGATCATTTTCATCTACTGTGGATTCTTCATAAACCGTTTCCAGTATTTCTTCCCGGGAAGAGGGTACATACTCCACCGTATCCGGCGGCATCCCTCCAACGGATGAAGATATCCAGCCGTCCTCCCCGGAACCTGCCTCATCTTCCGTTATCAGTATCCCCGAAATATCCATCGCCGTATACGGTACACTCTGCGGTTCCGGCATTTCTTCTTTCTCTTCCGCAGAACCGCCCGATTCTCCGGTTTTATAAAAAGCGGAAACTTCTGTATCGTTTCCGCTTTCCTGTCCCGTAGGTTCTGTCCTCTGTTCTTCCTGTTCCAAATCCTGTGCGCCGACGGCGCTCTCCTCTCTGGCGCCGCATCCTGCAGACGCCAGCATCAGCCCTCCCAGAAAGAATGCCGCCGCTGCTGCTCTTCCGGACATGACCTTATTCTTCGTCCGTGCCGGAAGCATCGCCGTCCTGCACTTCTTCTGTGACTTCCTCTGTGGATTCCGTCTCCTCCTGCTTCATATTGAATATTTTTTCCAGAGAAATGGTTTCCAGCACCTCGTCGTTCACCACGATCTCGGCCGCCTCTTTCAGTCCGTTCAGCCAGTTGTCGTACGCCTCCTGCTCGCGCTGCGCCAACACGTTCTGGCGCTGGGTCTCCGTCGCTTCTTCGTCGAACAGGCTGTCCATATGCACGATATACAGTGCGCCGTCCGTCTCCACCACTTCAGAGAACTCGCCTTCATCCAGTCCGTCAGCCGCCGCCTGCAGGCCCTCGCTCAGAGAAGAATCCTCTTCCCCATAGGTCGTAGTCACCGCCGTCAGCTCACGCGCTTCCGCCGCCGCGGTCAGATCCCCGCTCTCCTGGGCGTCTTTCAGGATCTCATTCATGGTGATCTCTTTTTCCGCCAGTTCCGCGTCGGACAGCTCCGCCGTATTCCCATCGGCGTCCGCCGCTCCGGTGGTATCGTTCCTCACATATGTGATCCGCTTCTGCGCCACCTCTTCATCCGGCACATTCGTGTCGATGGTAGCCGCCAGCGTCTGGTACGCCTTCGCCTGCAGGGCCGCCAGTTCCAGCACATGGGTCACGCTGGCCTCGTCCGCCGTCATGGCTTCCAGCGTCTCACTGTCGTTGGCCGCCAGAAATGCCTGCGCCGCTTCCGACGCGGCCGCCTTCTCTTCCTCGCTCAGAGATACGCCCAACTCCTCCGCATTGGCCTCCACAATATAATACTCCTCCAGCGTCTCCACCACCGTATCACGGATGGTCTCGCCATAGGGAACCCCTATGCCCATGAGATCCTGGCTCATGAAATTCTCTCCAAAATATGCTCCGTACATACTCTGCATCTGGCTCTGCTGATATCTCAGGTAGAAATTCACCTCTGACAACGGGATGGATACCCCGTTCACACTGGCCGCTTCCGCCGTACCGTCCAGCGTGATTTTCCCGGAACATCCGGTGACCGCCGTGCTCATAGCCAGCAGCAGGGCGAAAAGACCCGCTATTTTCCTCTTCATATAAGTGTTCCTCCTCAAACTTCATCATGGGCCCGCCCGATGCGAAGCCCAGCGTCAATTAATTATAATCCCTTTTATTTTCTAAAGCAATTCCTTTAAAACAATTTTCACATTTACCTGATCCATGACCTCCGGATATTCCTGGATCACGGCCTCGTCCATCCATCCTGCCAGGACGCCATCCAGATATTCCTGTCTGGCCAGCTCTGTCAGATAATCTTTCCAGTATTCGCTGGATTCTTCATCGTAGCCGCTGGTATGCTGAACCACAAACCAGCCTTCCTCCGTCTCGATGGGATCGGAGATCTCTCCTACAGCCAGTTCTCTTGCCGCGTCCAGCATCAGAGGTTCCTGCCCGTCGCCTTCATTGGACGCTCCCATACTGGAGACAATGGGCGTCATGCCCGCGTCCTCGGCCGCGCTTTTAAGATCCCCTGTCTCTCTGGCGGTCTCACAGATGGAAAATGCCAGATCCGTGCGTTCCTCCACCTCTTCCTCCGTAAAAGGCGTCAGGTTCCCTTCCCCGTCCCGCAGTCCCGTAGTGGACACCAGCACATAACAGATCCCCTCCCTGTGATAGTCCTCTTCCGGGATCTGAGGTTCATATTCTGCCGCGGCCGCTTCCTCCACAGCAAGTGACAGTTCCGTCAGGCAGAGCTGTTCATAGACAAAGTCTTCGTCGGCTCCCGCGTACTCCAGGAGCGCCTGGTGATAAGCGCCCATGAAATCCCGCGCCCGCTCTTTCACCTGCTCCAGCTCTTCCCCGCTCAGTTCTACCCCGTACTCTTCCGCCCGCCGGGCGGACAGATGGGTCCGGCAGATCAGGTCCCGCACGTCGGCTTTCAGGCTGTCAGCCAGCGTAGTCCCGTCTTCGTCCAACTCCAGGCTCCACATGTCGTCCCCATAGGTCTCCAGTTCGTCCTTCTCCCACTGCATCTGGTTCATACGCACATAAAAGTTCCATTCCCGGAGGCTGACGGCCTCGCCGTCCACGGTCATCGCCGTCTGCGCCATATCCGGCTCCGTATCCTGTCCCTGCTCTCCGGCAGTCCCGCATCCGGTCAAAAGCAGTACTGTCAGGAGCATGCTCATCCATCTTCTCATCTCTTATCCCTGTTCTCTCAGTATTTCCATATCATCCAGAATCTGTCCCGTCATCTCCAGCAGATTTCCGGAATATTTCCTTCTGGAATTTTTCATCTCATATATGAACTGGGGCGGCTCCGTCTTCCGGAAGGACATGGCCCCGTCCATGGAAGCGATCAGTTCCGGTATCTTCGCCGGATTGATCCGGGCACGCTCATACATGGTAAATACAATACGGTCCGGGCGCCCCTGCACCTCTTTGATATACAGGCGGTGCGCCTTGCCCCGAAGCCCGGTGATCTCCAGAAGATTCAGTACGGATCTGGGCGGCTCGCCGAACCGGTCGATCAGCTCTTCCAGCATATCGTCCCGCTCTGCTTCGTTCTCCACCGCGGCGATTCTGCGGTAAATATCCAGCTTCAGCGCCTCGTTCCGAATGTAGGTATCCGGGATAAACGCGTCGATCTGCAGATCCGCCACCGTCTCGAACTCGTCGCCGCCGTCCTGACTTCCGCCCTTCATACGGATCACTGCTTCGTTCAGCATCTTGCAGTACAGGCTGTAGCCCACCGCCTGCATATGGCCGTGCTGCCGCTGTCCCAGCAGCGTGCCCACGCCCCGGATCTCCATATCCCGCATGGCGATCTTGAAGCCGCTCCCCAGGTCGGAATACTCCCGGATGGCGTGCAGGCGTTTTTCCGCCACTTCCTTGAGCATTTTGTCGCGTTTATACAACAGGAACGCATAGGCCGTACGATTGGAGCGCCCCACCCTTCCCCGGAGCTGATAGAGCTGGGAAAGCCCCATGTTGTCCGCGTCGTGGATAATCATGGTATTCACATTGGAGATATCCATGCCCGTCTCGATGATCGTCGTGGCCACCAGCACGTCTACCTCCCCTTCGATGAAGTCGTACATGATCTTCTCCAGCTCATGCTCCTTCATCTGTCCATGGGCGAAGGCCACCACCGCCTCCGGAACCAGTTCCTGGATCCTGTGGGCCACGTCGGCGATAGACTCCACCCGGTTGTACACATAGTACACCTGCCCATGTCTTGCCAGTTCCCGGTGGATAGCCGCGCGGATCATCTCCTCGTCATACTCGCACACATAGGTCTGGATGGGCAGGCGGTCGATGGGCGGTTCCTCCAGCACACTCATATCCCGGATACCGGCCAGGCTCATATGGAGCGTCCTGGGGATAGGCGTAGCGCTAAGCGTCAGCACATCCACATTGGTCTTCAGCTTCTTTACCTTTTCCTTGTCCGCCACCCCAAACCGCTGTTCCTCGTCGATAATCAGCAGTCCCAGGTCTTTGTACTCCACATCCTTGGACAAGACCCGGTGGGTGCCGATGACAATATCCACCAGGCCTTTTTTCAGATCCTCAATGGTTTTCTTCTGCTGGGCCGCCGTGCGGAACCTGCACAGCAGGTCGATGCGGACGGGAAATTCCTTCATGCGCTGGACGAAGGTATTGTAGTGCTGCTGGGCCAGGATCGTGGTGGGCACCAGATATACCACCTGTTTGCTCTCCTGAACGGCTTTGAACGCGGCCCGTATGGCCACCTCTGTCTTGCCGTAGCCCACATCCCCGCAGATCAGGCGGTCCATGATCCTGCCGCTCTCCATGTCCTTCTTGGTCTCCGCAATGGCTTTTGCCTGGTCTTCCGTTTCTTCATAAGGGAACAGCTCTTCAAATTCCTTCTGCCAGACCGTGTCCGGCCCGTATACATAGCCTTTCTCCGACTGTCTGGCCGCATACAGCTCCACCAGGTCCTTCGCCACCTCCTGGACGGCCCCTTTCACCCTGGACTTCGTCTTCTTCCAGTCCTGTCCGCCCAGGGTGTTCAGCTTCGGCACCTTCTGGGCGTCAGCGCTGCTGTATTTCTGGATGGCGTCCATCTGCGTGGCCAGGATATACAGGCAGGAACCCTTGTTGTACTCGATCTTCATGTAATCCTTGACGGTCTTATCCACCGTGATCTTCTCAATCCCCCGGTAGATTCCCAGGCCATGGTTCTCATGCACCACATAGTCCCCCACGGACAGTTCCGTGAAGCTGCTGATCTTCCTGCCTTCGTAGGCATGCTGCTTCCTGCGCTTCTTCTTTTTCTCCCGTCCAAAGACGTCCGTCTCGGACAACACGGCAAAGTGGATCAGCGGATACTCATATCCCCGGAACACGTTCCCATGCACCACCATGATCTCTCCCGGCTGGGCCACCCGCTGCGGGTCCTCACTGTAAAACGCGTTCAGATCCTCTGCCAGCAGGTCCTCCGCCAGACGGCGTCCCCTGGTCCGGGACGCACACAGAAGGGCGACCCGGTATTTTTCCCGCTTCCACCGTCTCAGATCCTTCACCAGCAGTTCGAAATGGTTGTTATAGGATTGGATGGAACGGGTATCCAGCCGGAAACGCCCCTTAAAATCCATCCGCCTGTCGGTGGTCTCCAGCGTTCCCAACGCCGCGCCTCTCATGCGGTTCAGCATGTGCAGCACCTGTTCATAGGGAATGATCTCTTCCGGCTGGTCCTTTTTGATCTGCCCTTTTTCCATGCGATTCTCATAGCTTTGCCGGTATTCCTTCTCCACGGTCTCGCCGCACTCCGCCAGGCGGTTTACCTCGTCCAGAAATACCAGTGACCGGAACTGGCGGATGTATTCCAGCAGACTGACGCCCCCGCCGCCCTGCTCCGGGTCCATCTCCGCCGCCGGGTACAGGGTGATCTCCTCCAGATTCTCCATGGACCGCTGGCTCTCCGCGTCAAAGCTGCGGATGGAATCCACTTCGTCATCCCACAGTTCGATACGGACCGGTGCTTCCTCTGTCATGGGATAAATATCCAGGATACCGCCCCTCACGGCGAACTGTCCCGGCATCTCCACCTGGCCGGTCCTCTCATAGCCCATCCGCACCAGTCTGGTCTTCATGGCGTCCATCTCCAGGACGCTGCCCACCCCGATGGTCAGCGTAAGCGCTTTCCATCTTTCCGGCGGAAGCAGCGGGTCCATACAGCCGTCCAGAGTGGTGATGATCACAGTTCCCGGACACGAAAACAGGCTGCTGACCGCCGATATCCGCTGGCGCAGCAGCTCTTTCCCCTGAATGTCCGCCTGAAAGAAGAGGAAATCCTTCGCCGGATAATAGTATGCCTCCTCGTCCAGGGACTGGTATTCTTCATAGATTTCTTTTGCCTTCAGCTCATTATAAGTGAGAATCAATTTCACCGGCCAGTCCCGTCCCAGCCCATACATCAGATGGGTTTTCTGGGAATCCACACATCCGGTGACCAGCTGAAGGCCTTCTTCTTTCTTCAGGCTGTCCCTGATCTGTACAAAGGCCTCCATCTGCAGCAACGGCGCATAAAAAGTATCCATCTTCCGCTCCTAATTAAACTGATTCATGGCACGGTCGGTTCCCTCTTTCAAGATTACGGCCACCGCATCCGCCGCCCGTTCAAAAGCCTCTTCCATCTGTTTTTCTTCCTCTTTGGAAAAATGCCCCAGCACATAGTCCGCCAGGTCATATCCCGCCGGCTTCTCGCCGACGCCCACCCGCACCCTGGCAAATTCCTGCGTACCCAGGTGCAGGATGATGTTCTTCATCCCGTTATGCCCCCCGGCGCTGCCTTTTTTGCGTATGCGCAGCTGCCCCGGCGGCAGGGAAACATCGTCATAAATTACCAGAAACTCCGATTGGGGATCCGCCCCGGAAAAGCGCACCGCCTCCTGGATGCTCTCGCCGCTCAGGTTCATAAAGGTCTGAGGCTTGACCAGGAGCACCCTGACCCCTTCGATCAGCCCCGTTCCGCAGACCGCCCGGTGTCTTTTCATCTTCATATCTATATGATATTTCTCTGCCAGCCGGTCAATAACCTGAAACCCTGCGTTATGTCTCGTCTTTTCATATTTTGAGCCCGGATTGCCCAGGCCTGCGATCACATACATCTTCTACATCTCTCCATTTCAGCGGCTTTGGCCGCTTTGCTCATTGTACACGACGGCGTTTTCTTTGACAAGCCTGTATGGGCAAAAAAACAGGGCTGCCGCTCCGACAGATGACGTGCATCTATCCTGCAACAGCCCCGGACGGTTCCTATTCTGCCGCCAGCTCCGCGGCGGCCGCGGCCTCCGCATATTTTTCCAGTATCATGGTCTGAATAAAATCACGCGTGGCGGAATTGATGGGATGGGCGATGTCACGGTATTCGCCATCAGACGCCTTGCGGCTGGGCATCGCTATGAAAAGCCCTTTCTCTCCTTCTATCACTTTGATATCGTGTACCACAAACTCGTCGTCTATCGTGATCGATACCACCGCTTTCATCTTGCCGTCTTTGGCAACTTTTCTGATCCGTACATCTGTGATCTTCATGTGTTCTCCCTCCCGTATACCTGTCATGTCTAATCTTCTACATGATATACCTTTCATTTTTTTCTATAACAACCTTGATGCCGTCCTCGCCCACATAGCGGGAATTGGCACGGATCGTATCCCGGCTCTCCACGATGCAGTTCTCTATATAGGTATTATCTCCCAGGTACACATCGTTCAGGATGATGGAATTCTTGATCACGCAATTATTCCCCACAAATACCTTTTTGAACAGAACAGAGTTCTCCACCGTACCATTGATGATGCAGCCGCTGGCCACCAGACTGTTTTTCACCTCCGACCCGGCGTTGAACTTGGCCGGCGGCAGATCCTGCACCTTGGAATAGATCTCCGGATATTCCTGAAGAAAATGGTTTCTGACCTGCGGTTTCAGGAAATCCATATTGGTCTCATAGTAAGACTCCACCGATGAGATGCTGTTCCAGTAGGTGTCCATCTGGTATGCGTATATCTTCTTGATGTTTTTGTAACGGATCAGAATATCCCGGACGAAATCGTACCGGTCTTCCTGGGCGCACTTCTCGATCAGTTCGATCAGCTGCCGCCTGCGGATCACATAGATACCGCAGGAGACCACGCTCTCTTCCGTGGCCATGGGTTTTTCTTCAAAATCCAGAATCCTTCCCGTATGGTCGATCTTCACCACTCCGAAACGGCTCATATCCGTCCCTTCGGGCATCTCCTTGCATACGATTGTGATATCTGCTTTCTTATCAATATGGTACTCCAGTACCTTATTGTAATCCATCTTATAGATGCCGTCGCCGGAAGCGATCACCACATACGGCTCATGGCTCTGTTTCAGCCAGTCCAGGTTCTGGTAGATGGCGTCCGCCGTTCCCCGGTACCAGTAGCTGTTCTCCGCCGTCACCGTGGGCGTAAATATGTACAGGCCGCCCTGTTTCCTTCCAAAATCCCACCATTTGGAAGAGCTGAGATGTTCGTTTAAGGAGCGGGAATTATACTGCGTCAGCACCGCCACCTTCTGTACGTGGGAATTGGACATATTGCTCAGGGCAAAATCTATGCTCCGGTAACTTCCCGCTACCGGCATCGCCGCAATCGCCCTTTTATTGGAAAGATCTCTCATCCTGTGATTATTGCCGCCGGCCAAAATAATACCTATTGCTCTCATGCTTATTCACCTGCCTTAATCAATGTCTCGCCGCTTGCAAGCACGCCGTTCGGATAATCCTCTTTCACCGTCACCCCGGAAACCGCCGTATTCACTCCGATATGTACAGCAGGCGGAATCACGCTCTTTTCTCCGATCGTAGCCAGACCGTAGGAATATACTTTGGGATTTACTCTGTTGGGAACGTCTTCTCCTTCGCCGATGACGCAGCCGTCCCCCACCGTCACTTCTTCCGCGATGATGGCCCGGTTGACCCTGCAGCCTTTGCCGATCACCGTATTCTTCATAATGATAGAATCTCTCACTTCGGCGCCTTCTCCCACCGTGACACCGGCCCCTATGACCGAATTGATCACTGTTCCTTCTATGGAAGAACTGCCGCTGACGATGCTTTTCTCTATAAAGCCTGTGGAGGATACGTATAACGGAGGCACCGCGTCGCTCTTGGTATAAATCTTCCAGAATTCTTCATACAGGTTGAACTCCGGGATAATATCGATCAGCTCCATATTCGCTTCCCAGTAAGAGCCCAGCGTCCCCACGTCTTTCCAGTAGCCGTTGTATTCGTAGGCAAAGAGGCGTTCGCCGTTCCCCAGGCACTCCGGAAGAATATGTTTTCCAAAATCGCATCCGGTCACGTCCTTCATCTTGATCAGCGCTTCCCGCAGCACCTTCCAGGTGAAGATATAGATGCCCATGGACGCCAGATTGCTCCTGGGATTGGCCGGCTTTTCTTCAAATTCATTGATCTGTCCGTTCTCGTCCGTGATCACCACACCGAAACGGCTGGCTTCCTCCCAGGGTACGGGCATGCACGCGATGGTGACCGCCGCCTGGTTCTCCTTGTGGTACTCCAGCATCACTTCATAATCCATCTTATAAATATGGTCGCCGGACAGGATCAGGACATAATCCGGATTGTAGGTATCAATATAATCAATGTTCTGGTAAATAGCATTGGCAGTACCGGAATACCAGTCGCTTCCGGCACTTCTTTCATAGGGTGACAGGATTGTCACACCTCCGTTGTTCCGGTCCAGGTCCCAGGGCATACCGATGCCGATATGCGTGTTCAGCCGCAGAGGCTGGTACTGGGTCAGCACTCCTACCGTGTCGATTCCAGAATTTATGCAGTTACTCAGCGGGAAATCAATGATACGGTATTTCCCACCGAAGGCCACCGCAGGTTTCGCTACTTTGGACGTCAATACTCCAAGGCGGCTCCCCTGCCCCCCTGCCAGAAGCATGGCAATCATTTCCTTTTTAATCACGCTATCACCTCTTGTTGCAACATATATTGTTGGAGACATTATATCACACCTTTTGTGAATAGTGAATATTTTCTTGCAAAACTGTTAGTACTTTTTTAACATTTTGTGACAGTATTTATGCTAATGCAATTACTTTTTCTGTACCATTCGTCATTTTTCACATTTTATTTCGGCTGTTTTTGTGCAATTATATGGATTCCCTCGTTTTTCTACAGATCCATGCATTGATTTTTTAATGAAAAGAAGTATAATTTAAGCAGAATCAACGCAAAAACAGAAAGGAAACGAGGACTTTCATATGTATCAGATAGATTTTCATACCCCTGTCCACGTCCATTTTATCGGGATCGGGGGCATCAGCATGAGCGGACTGGCGGAGATCCTGCTGAAAGAGGGTTTCACCGTCTCCGGCTCCGATTCCAGGGAATCCGAACTGACCAGACACCTGGAAGCAGCAGGCGCATCCATACACTATGGACAGTGTGCGGAAAATATTACAGCGGGCATCGATGTGGTGGTCTACACCGCCGCCATCCATCCGGATAACCCGGAATACGCGGCAGCCGTACAGGCAGGCATCCCCCTGCTGGCAAGAGCGGAGCTTCTGGGGCAGATCATGCGGAACTACCGGCACGCCATCGCGGTATCCGGCACCCACGGGAAGACTACGACTACCTCCATGCTCTCCCTCATTCTTCTGGAAGCAGGAAAAGACCCGACCATCTCCGTAGGAGGCATCCTGCACGAGATCGGGGGCAATATCCGCATCGGCCACTCCGATACATTCCTGACAGAAGCCTGCGAATACACCAACAGCTTTCTGTCCTTCTATCCCACACTGGGGATTATTCTGAATATCGAAGAAGACCATATGGACTTTTTCAAAGATCTGGCGGATATACGGAATTCTTTCC
The DNA here is from genome assembly GCA_944381625.1 of uncultured Lachnoclostridium sp. Classification (GTDB taxonomy): domain Bacteria; phylum Bacillota; class Clostridia; order Lachnospirales; family Lachnospiraceae; genus Hominiventricola. The sequence goes on along the minus strand of CALWLW010000009.1, from coordinate 94,170 downwards.
ACCGCTTCTCACTCCTGCTGCCCAGGCACGGCCTTCTGGTCATGAACGGGGAGATTCCCCATCCGGAAGAGATCACGGAAGGCGTCCAGGCGCGCGTGGTCACTTACGGCCTGACCGGGCAGGAGGACTACAGCGCCGGTGAGATTTCTTATGATGAAAAAGGATGCGCGTCTTTCCTGGCCATGCAGGGCAAAGAGGCGCTTGGCACTGTCCGGCTGTCTGTTCCCGGCATGCACAACGTATCCAACGCTCTGGCCGCCATCGCCGCGTCCCTGGAAGTGGGCGTCCCGTTTGACGCCATCTGCCGCGGGCTCCGGCTTTTCCACGGCGCTGACCGCCGTTTCCAGTATAAAGGCGAGGTGGAAGGCATCACCGTCATCGATGACTACGCCCACCACCCCACGGAGATTGCCGCCACCCTGAAAGCTGCGGCAAATTATCCGCACAGAGAACTCTGGTGCGTCTTCCAGCCCCACACCTATACCCGGACGCAGGCGTTCCTGCATGAATTTGCGGAAGCCCTCTCCCTGGCCGACCATGTGGTGCTGGCTGATATTTACGCCGCCAGAGAGGTAAATACTCTGGGGATCAGCTCCGCGGACCTGCAGAAAGAGATGGAAAAATCCGGAAAATCCTGCAGCTACTTTCCCACATTTGAGGAAATCGAAGCATTCTTGTTAAAAAATTGTATGCACGGGGACTTGTTGATAACTATGGGAGCAGGGGACGTGCATAAAATCGGGGAAAATCTTCTTAGCAGATAAAGTTATCCACATTATCCACATGTTTATCAACATCTCGTATGTTTGAAGCATGTGGATTTTTTCGTGGATAACGGATTTACATAATTTTTACCTGTTCTTTTCATGCCACCCTCGAATTTACGCTATTTTAGGTACTTTTTGTCGAATCCTGGTTCCCATAATACGATCTTTCCACCGAGTTATCCACATTATCCACATTTTCTGTCAACACCCGTTTCCCTCCATCCCCATCTGTCCACCCCTATTTTCTTTTAAACCGGGGTGTGATATAATGTTCACGCAATCAATGAGCAGTGCGAAAACAGATTCAAGAAGATGGCCCATGCTTGCATGGAGACATCTGGTTGAAGCTGTTTTCATAGGGCGAAGCCCGTGAGCGAGATGGAGCGGAGCGGAATCGAGCGACGCACTGCGGAGCTAGGTGCAATGACCTCAAAGAATAGGAGCAACAACTTATGGAGCATCTGACACTAAAGACCGATCCGGCTTCCGGCGCCACCAGCGTGTCCAATGTATTTCTGGACTGCTATATGCCGAAAGCCAGCGGTGAATATACAAAAGTATACCTGTACCTGCTCCGCATCCTCCAGGGAGGACGGCAGGATCTGTCCGTTGCCGGCCTGGCAGACGCGCTGGAATATACAGAGAGCGATATCTTGCGCGCCCTGAAATACTGGGAGAAGCAGCGCCTTCTGCGTCTGGAGTGCGATGAATCCAATACGCTTATGGGCATCTATATCCTGCAGGTACCGGCGCCGACCGGGGACACCGAGAGGCTTTCCGTTCCTTCCGGCGAAGCCGTACCGGAAAAGAGATCCTACAGCCCGGGTGAGCTGGCACAGTTCGCAGAGCAGGCGGAAATCCGCCAGCTTTTGTTTGTATGCGAACAATATATGAAGAAAACGCTGTCTCCGTCGGAGATCGAGACCCTGCTGTATTTTTACGACCAGCTTCATTTCTCCGCGGACCTGATCGAGTATCTGGTGGAATACTGCGTTTCCAAGGGAAGCCTCAGCATCCACTACATCAACACCGTGGCTCTGGCCTGGGCGAAGGACGGGATCCAGACAGTCTCCCAGGCAAAAGAACGAACGACCCTCTATGCGCGTTTCACCTTTACTATAATGAAAGCGTTCGGCATCAACGACCGCAATCCGGTGGACGTGGAGTTGAAATATATTAACAAATGGCTGAAGGAGTACGATTTTACCCTGGATCTGGTCCAGGAAGCCTGCTCCCGCACCATGGCCCGGCTCCACAAGCCGAATTTCGAGTATGCGGACCGCATCCTCCAGCGCTGGGCCGATCAGAAGGTACATAATATGAACGATGTGCGCCAGCTGGACGAGGAGCACCAGAAACGCGCCGCCCGGCAGAAGCCGGCTCCGTCCCAGCCTGCCACCAGGTTCAGCAATTTTGAGCAGAGAGATTATAATTTTGACGAGCTGGAGAAACAGCTGACTCAAAACTCATAGGAGGGACTTATGCCGCTGACCAATAAGCAATACGACGCGATCATGCGAGAATATGACCGCCGCCAGTACCGCAATTACCGCACCCAGTGCGCGAGGCGGGACGAGGTGTTCCAGAAGATCCCCCGCATCCGGGAGATCGAGGAACAGATTTCCTCGTTCAGCATTGCACAGGCGGAAAAGCTGTTCCTGGACGAACAGGGGACCGGGGCAGACCCCCGCGCTCTGGAGGATCTGCGCCGCGGCCTGACTGCTCTGCGCCAGGAAAAAGAACTGCTGTTAAAAGGACAGGGCTATCCTGCCGATTATCTGGAGATGCACTATACCTGCCCCGCGTGCCAGGATACCGGTTATATCGGCCGCCGCAAATGCGACTGCTTCCGAAGAGAAGAGATCCGCCTGCTGTATTCTTCCTCCCGCCTGGAGGAGGCTCTGTCAAAAGAGAACTTTTCCACCCTCTCTTTCGACGTATACGACGCGGAGCAGAAAGCGGCCATGCCTGCCGTCATCGGTGCCTGCCAGAGATTCGTACAGACCTTTGACCAGGAGTTCCAGAATCTCATGCTGTACGGGCCTGTGGGCACGGGAAAGACGTTTTTGACCAACTGTATCGCCAAGGAGCTTCTGGACAGCAGCCATTCGGTCGTCTATTTCACGGCTTTCCAGCTCTTCGAGCAGTTTTCCCCGTCCTACGGGGACGCCGGCAGTGCGGAGGAGCAGTGCCATGACGCCATCCTGGACAGCGACCTGCTGATCCTGGACGACCTGGGAACCGAGCTTCTGAATACGTTCACCGTATCCCGTCTCTTTCAGGTTCTGAACGAGCGGGCGCTGCGCAGACGCTCCACCATCATATCCACGAACCTGTCCCTGAAGGATTTTCGGGACCTTTACAGTGAACGGATCTTCTCCAGGATCACCAGCTCTTATACACTGCTGAAATTTACAGGCAGCGACATCCGTATCCGCAGGAAAATTTCCGGTTCTCCGTGAAATCCCTTGACTGCCGCACTCAGAGAATGTTATAAAGGTTTTAACACAGTATTTGCCAATACAACGCTATTTTCATTTACATTGGGAGGACATATTATATGAATATTCAACGCAGTGAGCGTGTCCTGGAGACGATTCCGGTCGGCTCTCTGGGCATCATCCCCCTGCCGAGCTGCAGGGAGCTGGGCCAGAAAGTGAACGATTACCTGGTGCAGTGGCGCCGGGAAAGCGCCCTGGAGCACAAAAACACCATCGCGTTCCAGGGATACGAGCAGGAATCCTACCTGGTCGGCGCCGCCGTTCCCCGTTTTGGATCAGGCGAAGCCAAAGGTATCGTCCAGGAATCCGTAAGGGGCCGCGACCTCTATCTGATGGTGGATGTCTGCAACTACAGCATGACCTATAAACTCAGAGGACAGGTCAACCGCATGTCCCCGGACGACCATTACCAGGATCTGAAGCGTATCATCGCCGCTTGCGGCGGCAAGGCCAAAAGGCTCACCGTGATCATGCCCTTCCTCTATGAAAGCCGCCAGCACAAGCGTTCCTCCAGAGAGTCTCTGGACTGCGCGCTGGCCCTCCAGGAGCTGGTCAATATGGGTGTGGACAACATCATCACCTTTGATGCCCACGATCCCCGCGTGCAGAACGCCATCCCGCTCCACGGATTTGAGACCGTCCAGACCGCTTATCAGTTCATCAAGGCACTGCTGGGCAATGTGCCGGATATCCAGCTGGACAGCGAGCATCTGATGGTGGTCAGCCCGGATGAAGGCGCGACCAACCGCGCCATCTACATCGCCAACGTCCTTGGCATCGATATGGGCATGTTCTACAAACGCCGGGACTATACCCGTGTCATCAACGGGCGCAATCCCATTGTCGCGCACGATTTTCTGGGAAGCAATGTGGAAGGAAAAGACGTGATTGTCATGGACGACATGATATCCTCCGGGGAAAGCATGCTGGACGTGGCCAGGAAACTGAAAGACCTGAAGGCAAGGCGGATCTTCCTGTACTCCACCTTCGGCCTGTTTACCAACGGCATGGACAAGTTCGACGCCGCATATGAGGAAGGCGTCTTCTATCGGATCCTGACCACGAACCTGGTCTACCAGACGCCGGAGCTTTTGTCGAGGCCGTACTACATTTCCTGCGACATGAGCAAATATATTGCCCTGCTGATCGATACGCTGAACCACGACGCTTCCATCAGCGATCTTCTGGATCCTTATGAGCGAATCACCGCATTCCTGGATAAATACCGGAGCGGACAGATCTGAAGTCCCGGGCCCTCCCCCTTAACGGCGGGCGGGCTTCCTTTATGAAAGGAACCCATACCATGAAAAATTTTATTTTTATTTCCCCTGCCTTTCCGGGCAATTATGAGAATTTCTGCGCCGCCCTGAGATCCGACGGCGTCAATGTGCTGGGGATCGGCGACACGCCCTATGAGGGGCTGTCTCCCCGCCTGAAAGGCGCCCTCACCGAATATTACCGTGTGAACGACATGGAGAACTACGACGAAATGTTTCGGGCTGTAGCCTTCCTCTCCTTCCGCTACGGGAAGATCGACTGGCTGGAAAGCAATAATGAATACTGGCTGGAACAGGACGCCCGGCTCCGGGAGGACTTTCACATCACCACCGGCCTGCATCCGAAGGATATGACCGCCATCAAGTACAAGTCCAAGATGAAAGCGGGATATCAGCGGGCGGGCGTTCCCTGCGCGCGTTACCATATGGTGAACGATCTGGCAGGCGCTAAAGCTTTTATACAGGAAGTGGGATACCCCGTCATCGTCAAGCCGGACTGCGGCGTCGGCGCCTCCGACACCTGGAAGATCCAGAACGAGCAGGATCTGAACGCATTTTACTGCAATCTCCCTTCCACACAGTATATTATGGAAGAATTTGTCCCCGGGGAGATCTGTTCCTATGACGCCATCGTGAACAGCCGCGGGAAAGTCCTCTTTGAGACAGGAAATATCACGCCGGTCTCCATCATGGACTGCGTCAACGACCACGAGAGCATCCGTTTTTATATTGTGGATGAAGTGGCGGAGGATCTGAAGGCCGCGGGCCGTTCCTGCCTGAAAGCATTCCGGGTTCGGAGCCGTTTTGTCCATCTGGAATTTTTCCGCCTGCTGGAAGACCACAGCTATCTGGGGAAAAAGGGGCAGATCGTGGGCCTGGAGGTGAATATGCGTCCTTCCGGCGGCCCCACGCCGGATATGGTCAACTTTGCCTACAGCACCGACTGTTATCAGCATTATGCGGATATGATGGTCTTCGACAGCCTGAAGCATCAGACCAAATCCACCCGCTGTCTGTGCGCCTACGCGGGACGCTGGAAGGGGATTCCCTACCTTCATTCCCACCAGGAGATCCTGGATACATACCGGCTCCAGTTAAAGGCGGCGGAGGAGCTACCTGAAGTGCTGGCCCACGGGATGGGCAACTATATGTATCTGGCGCGGCTGAAAAACCGCGAGGAACTGCAGGGCTTCTTCCAGTACGCGCTGGAAACCGTGCCCCCTGCCGTGCCTTCCTGCGATGCGGCCCCCGGAGAGGGAAAAAATCAAAATGAAAAGGATATAACTGGAAAATGCAGACAAAAGAACTCCACTGGTACAGTGAACGATTAAACCGGGATATGCCCCTGAAAATATACGGCCACGCAGGAAAGCCCTGCCTGGTGATCCCATCTCAGAACGGAAAACACAATGATTTTGCGTCTTTTGGCATGGTAGATGCCTGCAGACCCTGGATCGACGCTGGAAAACTGCAGCTTTTCTGCATCGATACCATCGATTCTGAGACCTGGTCCTGCTCCTGGAAGCCTCCCAGAGAGCGCATCGAGCTTCATGAGCGTTGGATCCAGTACCTTATGCGGGAAGTCTGTCCCCTCATGGAAGGCTGCAGCGAGGGCAGCCGGCTCATGACCATGGGCTGCAGCATGGGCGCGTTCCATGCCGGGAACCTGTTCTTCCGCTTCCCGGATGTTTTTGACGCTACGATCTGTCTCAGCGGCGTCTACGACGCCGCCAATATCCTGGGCGGATATATGGACGATCTGGTCTACCTGAACTCCCCCATACACTGCCTGCCCAACATGCCGGCGGATCATCCCTACATGGACCTCTATCATCGCAGCCATATGTTTTTCTGCGTAGGGCAGGGAGCCTGGGAAGACGAGCTTCTGGCAGACACCCGCAAGCTGGATCAGGTCCTCAGATCCAAACACATCCCCGCCTTTGTGGATTACTGGGGCCTGGACGTGAACCATGACTGGGACTGGTGGCAGAAGCAGGCCGCGTATTTCCTGGGGAAGATTTTATAAAGCGCTTCCGCCTTCAGCCAGCGCTTTCTCCCATTCCGCTTCTTTAAAGCCCACCAGCACCTGATCCTCCATGACGACCAGCGGACGCTTTACCAGCATACCGTCGGTCGCCAGGAGGCGGATCTGCTCCTCTTCTCCCATCTGGGGCAGCTTGTCTTTTAACTGCATGGATTTATAGAGCATTCCGCTGGTATTGAAAAACTTTTTCAGCGGCAGGCCGCTTCTGGCATGCCATTCCTTCAGTTCCTCTTCCGTGGGATTCTGCTCTTTAATATGGCGGTCTTCATAATCCACCCTGTGCTGATCCAGCCACTTTTTCGCCTTCTGGCAGGTGGTGCATTTGGGATATTCCACAAACAATACTTTCATCTTTCTCTTTCCTTTCTCTGAATCTCGTCACAGCCTGCGGCGGGCCGCGCGCAGGCATATCCGAACGGCTTGACATTTCCATTGTACACTCCTACAATAGACACATCAATGATAAGAGGAGCAAAAGTATGAGAAAATTATCTGTATTTCTATTATGTACGTTTTTGACCGCCGCTCTCTGGGGCTGCGGGTCTGCTTCCGGAGGAAGCAGTTCTTCCGAAAACGGCGCCGAAGGAGAGGAAGCATTGCTCTCCGGCCTTCATTATGCCGAGATTGAAGTGGAAAACTATGGAACCATTTCTCTGGAGCTGGACGCCGACACCGCGCCGATCACCGTCACCAATTTTGTGAAACTGGCAGAGGACGGTTTCTATGACGGCCTGACCTTCCACCGCATCATCGACGGCTTCATGATCCAGGGCGGCGATCCTCTGGGCAACGGCACCGGCGGCTCCGAGGAAACGATCAAAGGGGAATTTTCCGAAAACGGAGTGGAGAACCCCATCTCCCATGAACGGGGTGTCATCTCCATGGCCAGGGCCATGGACCCGGACAGCGCTTCCTCCCAGTTCTTCATCGTCCATCAGGACAGCACTTATCTGGACGGACAGTACGCAGCCTTCGGACACGTGACGGAGGGCATGGAAATCGTGGACGCCATCTGCGCGGATACTCCGGTACAGGACAATAATGGCACCGTGGCCGCGGAGGACCAGCCGGTGATTACTTCGGTTAAGATTGTGGAGACAAACTAAAAGTATCATTGTCCTCCACTGAAAGATATGTTATACTTTCCATATGGGAAAACCAGAGAGCCAAGGCGGCTTACCCTCCTGTTTTCGGAGGGGCTGACCCTCCAGACTGAAGAGGAAAGGAGGGCTTGCCAATGAATATTACATATCCGGATTTGTTCCAGTTCTGTATATTTGTTGTTGCCCTTATAAGTCTGTGCTATCAGATTTTCAAGGGAAAAAAGTAGCCGCCAACTACCGCAAATAGTTGACGGCTGGCGCTGTAAAGCGTCAAGCTAAAACTCATCTGAGGGTAGGCCGCTTCTCTGGCTTTCCCTTTTCTATTATCAATATAGCACAGCGCACAGCAAGGCGCAAGCCTTTTGGGGAGAAAAATGGCCGCCAACTACTGTGAATAGTTGACGGCCAGATTGTAAAAGTTTGACTCAATTCATTCGAGGGCAGGCCGCTTCTCAGGCTTTTCCGTCGGATCCGAGTACGTTCACGATCTTGTGAGCAACCATCTCTTTCACTGCCTGACGAGCCGGTTTCAGATACTGTCTCGGGTCGAAATGATCCGGATGATCTGCCATATATTTTCTGATCGTACCGGTCATAGCGAGACGGATATCGGAGTCGATGTTGATCTTGCAGACTGCAAGCTGAGCTGCTTTTCTAAGCTGCTCTTCCGGAATACCAACTGCATCCGGCATATTTCCGCCATACTCGTTTACCATCTTTACGAAGTCCTGCGGTACGGAGGAAGATCCATGAAGAACGATCGGGAAGCCCGGAAGTCTCTTAATGCACTCTTCCAGCACGTCGAAACGCAGTGGCGGCGGAACCAGGATGCCGTCCGCGTTGCGGGTGCACTGATCCGGAGTGAACTTGTAAGCGCCGTGGGAGGTTCCGATTGCGATTGCAAGAGAGTCACAGCCTGTCCTGCTTACGAACTCCTCTACCTCTTCCGGACGGGTATAGCTCTCCTGTCCTGCTTCTACAACTACCTCGTCCTCGATACCAGCCAGGGTTCCCAGCTCAGCCTCGACTACAACGCCGTGAGCATGCGCATACTCAACGACTTTCTTGGTGATCTCGATGTTCTCCTCGAACGGTTTGGAGGAAGCGTCGATCATAACGGAAGTAAATCCGCCGTCGATACAGGATTTGCAGGTTTCAAAGCTATCGCCATGATCCAGGTGCAGAGCAATCGGGATATCCGGATTCTCAATCACTGCAGCCTCTACTAATTTTACAAGATAGGTGTGGTTTGCGTAAGCTCTCGCTCCTTTGGAAACCTGAAGGATCACCGGGCTCTTCAGCTCTCCGGCTGCCTCGGTAATACCCTGAACGATCTCCATGTTGTTCACGTTAAAAGCGCCTACTGCGTATCCGCCGTCATAGGCCTTTTTAAACATTTCTGTGGTTGTAACTAACGCCATTGTTTATCTTCCTTTCTTCACCATATTTGGCACGCTGTGCCCATACCTGTATCTTACTACATTTTCGTGGAATCAACAAGATATTTTTCAGGAAATCACTGCGTTTTCCACAATCAGGCTGATCACTTTGTCCTGGATCATCTGCTCTTCCATCATATCCCGGTTGTAGACCGCTTCCACTTCTGCCGGATTTTCATAACCGTACTGATCCGCCACAGTCTGGAGCTGTTCCTGGTACTCCTCTTCAGACACCGTGATTCCCTCTTCTTCCGCCACCTGATGGAAAGCCAGCGTCATCTGTACACGAAAGTTGGCGGTCTCACGGAAATTTTCCCTGAGCTGTTCCGCACTCATTCCCAGCGCCTGGTCCAGGAACTCGCTCAGTTCCATACCATACATAGTGGCATAAGTCTCGTATTCAGACATCATCTCGTCTATATACGCCTCCACGTCGCTGTCCTGGATCTCAAACTCGCATCCTGACAGGAATTTTTCCACCAGCGCATACTGCAGGTTCATCTCGGCGTCAGCCTCTGCCCCCTGCTCCAGCTCCGACCGTATGGAGCTTTCCATATCCTCGATACTGTCATACCCCAGATTTTCCTGGACGAACGCGTCTCCCCAGTCTTCCAGCACATATTCCTGCACCTCGGCCACATACACGTCGAAAACCGCATCCTTCCCCGCCATCTCCGGATAATAATCTTCCGGAAACGTGATCTCCACCTCACGGCTCTCATCCGCGGACGCGCCGATAAGCTGGTCCTCAAAACCGGGAACCATCTCGCCGCTGCCCAGCTCCAGATAATATTCGGTCCCCTGCAGGCCTTCCGAAGTCTCTCCGTCCACATAGCCGGTAAAATTGATCAGGGCCACGTCCCCTTCCTGGGCGGGCCGATCCACCGTCACCAGCTGGGAATACTCCTTTTTGATCGCGTTAATTTCCTTCTGAACCGTCTCGTCGGTCACCACTTCCACCACACGCTGCGCTTCCAGGCCCTTGTACGGCCCCAGAGATACGACCGTGCTGGCCAGATCTTCATACGTCACCGGGTCATAATCTGCGGCTCCGCCGCTTTCCGATGATCCCTGTGTATTTTCTCCCGCGGACTGGCCGCTCTCGCCTGTCTGGCCGCCGCATGCAGTCAGCCCTGCCGCCAGGACTACTGCACACAATAATACTGCGTACTTATTCTTCATAGTTATATTCTCCTCCGTTATGGTAACAAAGTATATCATCTCCCTGAGCCCTTGGCAACCTCTCTTATCCTTGCAATTTACGGCAAACAATGCTACAATGGGACAAGAAAACGAAGCAGGGAGGAATACAGGAGCACATATGGTTTGGAAAGTACTGATAGTTATTCTTGTAATTCTGGTCATCGTACTGGCAGTACTGTATTTTCTGGGGCGCAAGCTGCAGAAAAAGCAGACGGAAAGCCAGGCCCAGCTGGACGCCATGGCCCAGACCGCCAGTATGCTGATTATCGATAAGAAGCGTATGAAGATCAAAGAGTCCGGACTTCCATCCGTCGTCATCGAACAGACGCCCTGGTATCTGCGCCGGTCCAAAGTACCGGTCGTAAAAGCCAAAGTTGGTCCGAAGATCATGACGCTGATCGCAGACGAAAAGGTATTCGATCTGATCCCGGTAAAAAAGGAAGTCAAGGTCGTAATCAGCGGTATCTACATCACCGCCATCAAAAGCGCCCGTGGCGGTCTGGAAAAGCCCCAGAAAAAGCAGGGATTTTTCAAACGTCATTTTGGGAAAAAATCGTAAAAAGCAAGAAGGGCTGTCCGGATGCGGGCAGCTCTTCTTTGTCTACATTATGGCTATTATACCTTAAACCGGTATCCCACGCCCCAGATCGTCTCAATATACTGAGGCTTGGCAGTATTAAATTCTATCTTTTCCCGGATCTTTTTTATATGCACCGTCACCGTGGCGATATCCCCGATGGACTCCATATCCCAGATCTTGCTGAACAGCTCCTCCTTGGTAAATACATGGTTCGGATTCTGCGCCAGGAATGTGAGCAGGTCAAATTCTTTGGAAGTAAATGCTTTCTCTTCTCCATTTACCCACACTCTCCTGGCCGTCTTGTCGATCTTGATACCTCTGATTTCTATCACTTCATTCTCCGGAACGCCGCTTCCCACCAGACGTTCGAAGCGGGCCAGATGCGCTTTGACGCGGGCCACCAGCTCACTGGGGCTGAACGGTTTCGTCATATAGTCGTCGGCGCCCAGGCCCAGGCCCCGGATCTTGTCGATGTCATCCTTTTTGGCGGACACCATAATCACCGGAATATCCTTTTCCTCCCGGATCTTTTTACAGATCTCAAATCCGTCCACTCCAGGAAGCATCAGGTCCAGGATGATCAGATCAAATTCTTCTTTCAGCGCCCTGGTCAGCCCGGCGTCTCCTCTCTCCTCGATCTCTACTTCAAACCCGCTCAGTTCCAGATAATCCTTTTCCAGATCCGCGATGGCTTCTTCATCTTCAATAATCAATATTTTACTCACCGACTGGTACCTCCTGATATTTTCTAAGCACAAAATACATGGTCGTGCCAATTCCTTCTTTGCTGGTCACCCACACCTTGCCCCCATGATCCTCCATAATCTTGTGGACGATGGACAGCCCGATGCCGCTGCCTCCTTTGGAAGAGTTCCGGGACGCGTCCGAACGGAAAAACCGGTCGAAGATATACGGCTGATCCTTGGTGGGAATCCCCTTGCCATTGTCCTCAATCTCCACCTGGATAAAGTCTCCCACATCTTTGACCCGGATGTGGATAAATTTCTCCGGCTTATCCATATATTTTACAGAATTGCTTACAATATTGTTGATGACCCGCTTCATCTGCTCCGCGTCCGCAATCACCATCACGTCGTCCGCCACCTGGTTGCTGTAGGCAAGGCCGATCTTCTGGGGGCTCAGCTCCAGCCCGATGTCCTCGATACAATCATCAAAATACTCTTTCACATTGATTTTATTAAAGGTGTATGGAATCCGGTTGGTATCGATCTTGGAATAAAAGGTAAGCTCATTGATCAGCCGGTCCATATCGTTCGCCTTATTGTAAATGGTACGAAGATATTTCACCTGCTTCTCCGGCGTGTCCGCCACGCCGTCCAGAAGCCCTTCCACATAGCCTTTGATGGCCGTGATGGGCGTCTTCAGGTCATGGGAAATATTGCTGATCAGCTCCTTACTCTGGCTGTCAAAGGCGATCCTCTCTTCTGTGGACTCCTTCAACCTGAGCCGCATCTCTTCAAAATCCGCGCACAGTTCTCCAATCTCATCGTTGTCTTCGATCTCCATCTCAAAGTCCAGGTTGCCGTCCCGGATATTCCGGGTGGCCTTTTTCATGGTCTCAATAGGATTCAGAATACTTCGATAAATCCAGACAATCAGAAAAGCGCTGGTCATAGCCATAATCAGCAGCACCGACAGCAGCATCTCTCCCAGGAACTCCTTCGTCTGGGGCGTAGCTACCTCCGCAGGCTGCATACTGATAAATCCAATAAATACAATGGAGATCAGGAAAAGAGGCACCGCCATCACCACGCCGAATGTAATAATCAGCTTTGTCTTCAGATTCATGATATCCTCCCTGCATGTACGCAGTGCATCGCTCGACTCTGCTCATGCGAGCATGGCATCTGCGCTTTTGCCCGCTTCCGCACTTTACTTCGCATCGCAGTGCGTCGCTCGACTCCGCTTCGCTCCGTCTCGCTCACGGGCTTCGCCCTATGCCATCCAGCAGGAACCGACGCTTTCATGCGAGCATGAAGCGACGGCTCCTACCGTCTGCCGCACTGCTCATGCTTTCTCGAATATTATACCATACATTGTGTTCTCTATTTATAAACTTTTTGTAAAGCCTATTGACTTTTCCATACGCCTGTCGTATCTTAATGATTGTGAAAAAAGTCCATAGAGATATTTCTCTTATTCAGAGTGGTGGAGATACATAGGATCTGTGAAACCCGGCAACCCCTGTCCTGCAGGAAGGTGCTAACCTGAGCGAGCAATCGAACAATAAGGGATTTGATAAACGATTTTATCAGGTCCGCTTATGCGGGCTTTTTTTATGTAACATTTTCATTGCGGAGAGAACTTTTCCGCAACAGAACGAAAGGAGCATTTGATGGAAAAATTATTATTTACGTCTGAATCTGTAACCGAAGGCCATCCGGATAAGATCTGCGACCAGATCTCCGACGCCATCCTGGACGCGCTTATGGAACAGGATCCCATGAGCCGCGTGGCCTGCGAGACCAGCACCACCACCGGCCTGGTGCTTGTCATGGGTGAGATCACCACCAAAGCATACGTGGATATCCAGAAAATCGTCCGCGACACGATCCGCGAGATCGGCTATACACGCGGAAAATACGGCTTTGACGCCGACAACTGCGCGGTCATCACCGCCATCGACGAACAGTCCACAGATATCGCCATGGGCGTGGACAAAGCGCTGGAAGCAAAAGAGCATACCATGGACGACAGCGAGATCGAAGCCATCGGCGCCGGGGATCAGGGTATGATGTTCGGGTACGCTACCAACGAGACGCCGGAACTGATGCCGTACGCCATCGCGCTGGCCCATAAGCTGGCACGCCGTCTGACCGAGGTCCGCAAGGACGGAACGCTTCCTTATCTCCGTCCCGACGGCAAGACCCAGGTGACGGTGGAATATAATGAAGAAGGCAAGCCGGTCCGCCTGGACGCGGTCGTACTGTCCACCCAGCACAGCGAGGATGTGACCCAGGAGCAGATCCATGCGGATATTAAAAAATATGTATTCGACGAGATCCTTCCCGCGGACATGGTGGATGCGGACACCAAGTTCTTCATCAATCCCACCGGCCGTTTTGTCATCGGCGGCCCCCACGGGGACAGCGGTCTGACCGGACGCAAGATCATCGTGGACACCTACGGCGGTTACGCACGTCACGGCGGCGGGGCATTTTCCGGAAAGGACTGCACGAAGGTGGACCGTTCCGCAGCTTACGCGGCCCGCTATGCGGCGAAGAATATCGTAGCCGCAGGCCTGGCCGACAAATGCGAGATCCAGCTCTCCTACGCCATCGGCGTGGCGCGTCCTACTTCTGTCCGCGTAGACACTTTCGGCACCGGAAAACTCTCTGACAGCAAACTGGTGGAGATCGTCCGCGAGAACTTCGACTTAAGACCCGCCGGCATCATCAAGATGCTGGATCTGCGCCGCCCCATCTACAAGCAGACCGCAGCCTACGGCCATTTTGGCCGCACCGATCTGGATCTGCCGTGGGAAAAAACGGACAAGGCAGATGCTCTCAGGGCATATTTAAAATAATCAGGGATATAATCCAGGGTATGCGCCATCCGGCGCACCCGCAAAAAAGGCTGCCGACCCTCCTCTGGGCCTGCGGCCTTTTTTGAATTACTGCCAAAATTTTTCTCTGGTAATTTCAGTGGATTGCCAGAAGGGGAAAAATATCATATACTAATAGAAACGTGTGTCCGGCTCTGTGCGGACCAAATCTACCTGGAGGGAGAAAAAGACATGAAAAAAATTATTCACAGCCTGCCGTTCCGGCTCCTGGCGGGAGTCATCATCGGCATTTTGCTGGGACTGCTGTTCGGGCGTTACCCGGAGGCTTCCGTCTCGGCAGCTTTTATGAACGTCATCGTATCTCTGAAACAGATCCTCGGCGAGATCATCAATTTCTGCGTGCCGCTGATCGTCATCGGCTTTATTGCGCCGTCTATCACCACACTGGGAAAAAGCGCGTCCCGCATGCTGGGCGTCGCCCTGCTGATCGCGTATGTTTCTTCCATTGGAGCTGCGCTTTTCTCCATGTCCGCAGGGTACGTGCTCATCCCCCGGCTCTCCATTGTTTCCGCCGCAGAGGGACTTCGGGCGCTTCCGGAAGCCGTTTTCCAGCTGGAGATTTCCCCGATCATGAGCGTGATGAGCGCCCTGGTATTTTCCATCCTCATCGGGCTGGGCGTTACCTGGACCAACTCCTCGCGTACGGCCGAACTGCTGGATGAATTCCAGAAGATCATACTTCAGGTCGTGACCCGCGTGATCATCCCGATCCTTCCCGTCTTCATCGCCTGCACCTTCTGCGGACTGGCATATGAGGGAACGATCACCCAGCAGCTTCCCGTATTCCTGAAAGTGATCATCATCGTCATGATCGGGCATTACATCTGGATGACGCTGCTGTACTTCCTGGCAGGCATCTACTCCGGCAAGAATCCGCTGGAAGTGGTCAAACACTACGGCCCCGCCTACATCACAGCGGTAGGTACCATGTCCTCCGCCGCGACCCTGGCCGTCGCTTTAAGATGCGCGAAGAAATCTACCGTGCTCAGAGAGGATATGGTCAACTTCGGTATTCCGCTGTTCGCCAACATCCATCTGTGCGGCTCCGTGCTCACGGAAGTGTTCTTCGTCATGACCGTGTCCCAGATCCTCTACGGCAGTATCCCGTCCATCGGGACGATGGTTCTCTTCTGCCTGCTGCTGGGCGTCTTCGCCATCGGAGCTCCGGGCGTTCCCGGCGGTACTGTGATGGCCTCCCTTGGCCTGATCACCGGCGTCCTGCTGTTTGACGCCACAGGCACCGCCCTGATGCTCACCATCTTCGCCCTGCAGGACAGCTTTGGAACTGCCTGCAACGTAACCGGCGACGGTGCGCTGACGCTGATCCTGACCGGCTATGCAGATAAGCATCATATTGAAGCGTAAGCATGATGGAGCAACCTGCCGTCATGCAGGAAACTTTTAGGCGGTAAGGAATTTGACTAAAAAGTATGCAAGGGTATCGTTCGGATGGACGGTACCCTGTTTTTACTGTGACACAAAAGGGCGCCGTCTCATCGCCACAGACGATGGGCACGGCGCCCCTGAACATTTCAGCCTACTTTTAATTTAAATTTCTGAATCTCTTTCTCGCTGGCCACTTTCTCGATCTGGGCTCCCAAAGCGCGGAGCTTCTGATCCAGATTCTCATATCCCCGCTCAATGTAATAAATATCGTCCACGATCGTGATGCCTTCCGCCGCCAGTCCGGCGATCACAAGCGCCGCTCCCGCTCTCAGGTCGGGTGCGCTGACCCTGGCTCCGGTGAATTTTTCTACGCCGCTGATCACAGCCACGTTTCCCTCCACCTTCACGGAAGCGCCCATGCGCGCCAGCTCGTCCACGTAACGGAAACGGTTCTCAAAGATGCTCTCCGTCACAATGCTGGTTCCCTCCGCAAGCGCCAGGGAAACCGCAATCTGCGGCTGCATATCCGTTGGGAATCCCGGATAGGGCATGGTCTTGACATGGGTATTCTGCAGTCTGCCGTGGGAAATCACGCGAACTGCGTCATCATATTCATGTACCTCGCATCCCAGCTCCAGCAGCTTGGCGCTGGTGGCCTCCAGATGCTTCGGGATCACATTGCGGAGCACCACATTGCCGCCGGTGACCGCCGCCGCGAACATAAACGTGCCCGCTTCGATCTGATCCGGAATAATGGAATATTCCGTCCTGTGCAGGGACTTCACCCCTTTGATACGGATCACGTCCGTTCCGGCGCCCTTGATGCTTGCTCCCATACTGTTCAGGAAGTTGGCCACATCCACCACATGGGGCTCCTTCGCCGCGTTCTCGATGATCGTATTTCCGTCGGCCATGGACGCCGCCATCATTATATTGATCGTAGCACCCACCGACACCATATCCAGGAAAATATGGGCGCCGTGAAGTTCCTCCGCCTCGGCGATAATAAAGCCGTGTTCAATCCTGGTAACGGCTCCCATCGCTTTGAAGCCTTTTAAATGCTGGTCAATGGGACGGCTGCCGATATTACAGCCTCCCGGAAGCGGCACCTGAGCCTTTTTGTATTTGCCCAGTAGCGCGCCTAAAAGATAGTAGGAAGCGCGGATACGCTTCATACTCTCGCTCTCTACAATACAATTCTCCAATCCGGCTCCATTTACCTTTACGGTATGCCGGTCCACCCGTTCCACTTTTGTGCCGATGCCTTCCATCGCCTCCAGCATGGCATTGATATCCCGTACGTCCGGGATATTTTCAATATAAACCGTCTCGTCCGTCATGTTTGCCGCTGCAAGGATCGCAAGGGCCGCGTTCTTGGCTCCTCCGATCTCCACTTCGCCTTCCAGCGGTATTCCGCCTTTGATAATATATTGCTCCACGATTGCACCCCAGTTTTTCGTTCTGTTTGGTTCCTGCAGGAATCTTCTATGTAAAGGTTGCGCCAAATCAGCGCTTTTTATTCTCTGTTTTTCCAACTGTGCGCTCCGGCACATCTCATATATTATATATTACCATCTATGAAAAATCAATGAACACATTGTCAAAAAAGAGCGTATTTTCAAGCTTTCCACGTGCAAATTGGATAAGGGCGGATACAATTTATTCACACAAAATCCATATTTTCCATATTGACCTGAGAATTTATTAGTGTTATAGTTTATATAGAACAAATATAACTATTATGAAAAGCCCTATAAATCCATCCCCCGATGCACGCCCGCAGGGCCCGCCGTCCACGGGGATAAAAATATTGCATAAAGAAGGTGAATACTATGGCAGCAAAAAGAGATTATTACGAAGTACTGGGCGTTTCAAAAAGCGCAGATGAAAATACAATCAAGAAAGCATACCGGAAACTGGCTAAAAAATACCATCCTGACACCAATGCCGGCGACGCAGGCGCGGCTGAGAAATTTAAGGAAGTCACAGAAGCCTATACGGTTTTAAGCGATCCGGAAAGAAGGAGACTGTATGACCAGTTCGGCTTCGCCGCTTTTGACGGAAGCGCGGGCGGCGGAGGCTTCCAGGATACAGGCGGGGGCTTTCAGGATACGGACGGAACCTTCCACAGCTTTCATTTTGAGGGGGGATCCATGGATGATCTCTTTGGAGACATCTTCGGGCACATGTTCCACGGCCAGGGCGGTTTCCGTGAGAACGGACATGGCAGTTTCCGTGAAAAGGGGCAGGATGTACATGCCGATCTTTTTGTCACCTTTGACGAGGCGGTATTCGGCGCGGACAAAACCATTACGCTCTCCAGCCCGGACGGCGGCTCCCAGAGGCTGCAGGTCCACATTCCGGCCGGTATCGATACGGGACAAAGCATCCGCCTTCAGGGGAAAGGCTCCCCGGGATACAGCGGCGGCCCCTCCGGCGACCTGTACCTGAAGGTACAGGCCGGGGATAAATCCGGTTACGAGAGAAGAGGCGTGGATCTGTACACTGCCGCGTCCATTCCTTTTACAACCGCCGTCTTCGGCGGAGAGGCCAGAGTCTCCACCCTTTACGGCGATGTGGTGTGCCGGATCCGGGAAGGGACGCAGTCCGGTTCCAAGATCCGTCTGCGGGGCAAAGGTGTCCCCGTCATGAAAGATCCTGGCACAAGGGGCGACCAGTATGTCACGGTGCAGATCCAGGTGCCCACAGACCTGAGCCCCGAAGCCAGGCAAAAGCTGAAAGAATTTCAGCAAGCATGCTCAGGAAGCCGCCGGGGCGCGGCGTAAAGCAGACCCGGATGGAACCCGAAAAGCCGCGCATGGCTTATATGCTCTGCACGGCTTTTGTTTTCGTCCCTGACATAAGTCTATCGGTTGATGGAGGACGCCATCCGGTGGTACGTGTGGCGCACGCCCCGGATCACCTTCCCGTATTCCAGGATGTTCTCCGGCAGAGCCATGCCCACATAGCCGGAATCCCCCAGATGATGCATATCCGTCCCCGTCATCTTGCACATGAGAGCGATTTCCCGGATGGTCGCGGTATCCGCCCCTTCCTGGGACGTCCCGATGGCGGTGAGCGTCAGTTTTCCAAGCTCATGGGCCACGGACACCAGGCCTCGGATATATTCCGTGGTAATCCCCGGTACGGTTCCCGGAGCCGGCATCAGGATCACATCAGCCCCTGCGTCCGCGAACGCCTGCACGTCTTCCCTGGTAATGATCCGTTCCCCGCTCTCCTGCAGGATTCCCGCTGCATGCATCTTACCTGCCACCAGCATGACCTGATCCTGAAAAGCTTCCCTGAATACTTCCAGCGTGCGGATGATCGCCCGGTTGGTGACGCCCACGCCCGGATTCCCGGTGAGCACGATAAAATCCGTGCCCATCTCCACCGCCCTGCGGGCATTTTCCAGTGTGGCGGCCCGTCCCGACGTGAGGTTCCATTCGCCGCCCGTGGTCACCGTGCTCTCCACGCCTGCCTCCAGCGGCTCCAGATTGATCCCTACTGCCCGGCCCGTCAATCTCTTCACTTCACGGATCGTCTCCTCCGGGGCCGTCTCCGGCAAACCCTGGATCTGAGGATGCTGCACGTCAAACAGGTTCAGGATGAGCAGATCGGCTCCCATGGCCGCGGCGAACTCCGCATTGGTCACATCTCCCAGCATGGGGCGTACTGCCCCGATAGTCTCGCAGACCAGAATCCGGCCCTCGCTGCCCGCCACGGCCTGTACCAGCTCCTTTCCCGTCATCCTGCGGATCTCCGACGCTGTACAGTCCAGATATCTTTTTCCCATAAAAATGCTCCCCTTTCCGTAGCTTTTCTGTCAGTCCTTTTTACTCCTTTTCATTATAGCGGACTTCTTTTTCTTTGTCAGCAGGCGTTTTATCCACTCCCGCTTTTATACGCCGCTCCAACTTATCGCAGGACGGTTCCCGGCCTCACAGAGCGCCGACAAGACATCCTGCCTCACCGCCGCAGGCTGCTTATTTCCACGCTCGCGGAATTGTGGTAGAATGATTGAATAAAGGAGATGGTAAATATGCTATGGTCTATTGGCGGCGGAATCATAATCTTTGCGTTAGGTATGTTTATCTTTTTGAAGCCAGGCTTAGTATGGAAATTAACAGAAGAATGGAAATCTTATCGGGCAGATGAACCGTCTGAGTTCTACTTAAAAGTCACAAAAATTGGTGGTATTTCATTTGCCTTGTTTGGAATTATTATGATTATACTCCCATTTCTTTTAGAGTGATAAATTCCATTTATCGAGCAGACAATGAGGGGAATTGTGGCAGAATGGAAAACGGAAAGATAAATCGGAAGTTCGAGGCGAGATATATGGGAGAAAAGCTTATTTTGATGGCATGGTTCAATCCAGAACTGGTTAAAAATGATTTAATACCTGAACTTGAAGAATGCTGTATTGGAAATCAATTATTACAATCAAACGAATATAAGATATTTCAAAGAGAAAAATCCATTACAAACAATTTATATTTTCATCATTCTTGTGCAGAAAAAGATATATATGTAGGACAAGAATACAAAAAGTTTCTTTACAAGACACACTGTTGAGTAATCCAGATCATGTGGATGCAGATGAAGAAAATGAGATTATTATTGATGTTGAAGATGCAGAGATGACAGAGAATATGGAAGAAATAGAAGAATGATTTGATAATGAAAAGCTGTAAAATTTTAAGTTGAGTTTTACAGCTTTTCTGCGTATAATAAATATATATATAGAAACGCAAATAAAAAGGAGATGGGTGTATATGGCAAATATTTTACCAGTATCTGATTTAAGAAATTATAATGAGGTTTTAAAAAATTGTCGTACAGGTGAGCCTGTTTTTCTTACGAAAAATGGAAGAGGACGTTTTGTAGTGCTTGATATAGAAGATTATGAACGTGATCGAGAAGAAAAAAAGTTGATGATGAAGCTGCAGGAGGCAGAAGATGCAGTAAAAGATGGGGAAGGCTGGCTTAGTCTGGATGAATTAAAAGCACTTATGGGGGAATAGAATATGTTGAAATTGCGAATCAACCCATTAGTTGCAGCTGATTTAAAAGAAATCCGTGATTATATCGCTGAGGATAACGAAGAATACGCAGTAAAAACGATTGATGAAATTTACAGTAAATTTGAAAACATTCAGATGTTTCCAGGAATTGGTTCGGATCTTTCTAAAAGAGTCAGTTTTCGAATGGATTATAAGTATGCGGTTTGGAAAGATTATGTAATTATTTACAAAGTGGGAAAAGAGTATGTGGAGATTTACAGAGTGGTGAATCGGTATCAGGACATTACGAGGATTTTTACATAACGAAAACTAAAATATGGTATGAAAAGATAATGAGGGATATTATTGTTAAAAGAACAATTCCCTCCAATAGATAATTGTAAAAAATATTCTATTTTTGATAATTCTTGTTGGGGGATGTTTTAACAACTTTCTCATTTATCGAACCACCAGGAAAAGACCGCTTATCATAGCGGACTTTTTTCTTTGTCAGCAGGCGTTTTATCGAATCTCACTTTTATGAACCGCCCTAGCGGGACTAGCCCCGCAGAGTGCTGATACGAGGCATCCTGCACCGCCGCAGGCTGCTTATTTCCACGCTCTCGGAATTGTGGTAGAATGAAAAACGGAAAGATAAATCGGACTTTTATAAGAGGAATATTTATGAGAGAGATTTTAAATTATCCGCAAATAGATAAACAGAAACTTGAGACAGTAAAAAATTTGATAGATCGCATTAACGAAACATCACCCAATGATGATTATATAGAAGAATTAAATCGCATTACCGGAAAATCATATAAAGCGATAGAATTTATGGAATATTGGGGATGGACTGACTTAGATACTCTGGCAGAAAAAGCTCTGACCGCAGAACCTCCCCGTATCTGTGATTTAACTACGAATGAAATTGAAGAAATCGTTTCGCTAGTAAAAACATGCTTCATATCAGATGACAATAAAGCAGAATACTATATGGAACTGCTTCATAAATCTTTATCTTTGACAGATGTAATGAGTTATATTATGTCAGGGAAAGATGCGGCAGCAATAGCAAATGATATGATGATAGCTGCTTCAAATTCGGTTATTGCTTTATAAAATTCCCATTGACCGGGCAACCCGAGGGATGCTTCTTGAGCTTTTGCTCAAAAGATGATTGTCTCAATAGCTTAGAATTTACAAGGGCAATAAAGTACAGTTTACAAGGGACTACACAGGGTAACGGTCTGACGGGAGGTGTGCCGCCCGTCAGATTTTCCATGTGATGTTCAAGCTATCGCTTGTGGCGGCAATAGTGGTAATCATCAAATCCACCACCCGTCGCTTATCGTCAAAAGATACATTCTCCCAAGTGTCGAGATAGCCGGAAATCTGATTGACCTGCTCCGGGCTGATGGCTTCCACCGTCAACTCCGCTATCTGCTTTACAAGTTCCTGCTTGCGCCCGTCCAGTTCCGCTATCTTCACATTCACATAGGAGAGCAGGATATTGCTTGCGCCTGTCAGACTGCAATGTGAGCGTCCGCAAAAGCTATGAAATCTCTGAATTGAGCTTGTCAGAGGGCTCAGTCAGGGGGGCTTGTGACAGGGGCGGTAGATGCAGAAATCCTCAACCGTCTGTTGGAGCATAAGATTTCCCACGGCTGATAAGCCTGATACGGATTTATTTTCAGGACACAGCGGCAAGGGGCGTTATGGCACGAAACCAGCTTATCGATATGGCTACAGCTTCTCTGTCTGATTTAATGAAAGAACACCCGGGGGAAACCGTTACTGCCGCCATGTTTCAAACTATCCAGAACGCCGCACAGGAGCAGAAGCTGCATACTGTTGATGATGTGACGGCGTTGGCTACGGAACAGACTGGAAAGGTCATACCGCTGGATGAGGAAACGAGCGAACAATTCCAGCAGTTGATGAAACTGATAATTGAGCAGGCGGGAAAGTAACTTAGAAGGAGGCGAGGACTGATGGCGGAAGACAAAGAAAACAATCTTACATGGTATGAGGACGCCGCCCGGCAAGGCGACGCCGAGGCTCAATTCCGCTGCGGTTGGATGTACTACAAGGGCGAGGGCACAGCGGCAGACAAGGAACAGGCTCTGTACTGGTTTGAAAAAGCCGCTGAACAAGGGGACGCCGAGGCCCGATGCAACTGCGGCCTGATGT
Source organism: uncultured Lachnoclostridium sp. (assembly GCA_944381625.1). Lineage (GTDB taxonomy): Bacteria > Bacillota > Clostridia > Lachnospirales > Lachnospiraceae > Hominiventricola. Next base: position 71,085 of record CALWLW010000009.1, on the reverse strand, counting down.
ATTACAAGGGCGAGGGCACAGCGGCAGACAAAGAGAAATCCCTGTGCTGGTTTGAGAAGGCCGCCGGACAGGGGGGCGCTGTCGCTCAATTCAACCTCGGTGGGATGTACTACAACGGCGAGGGTACGGCAACGGACAAGGCCAAGGCTCTGTACTGGTTTGAAAAGGCCGCCAAACAGGGGAACGCCGAGGCCCAATTCAACTGCGGCGTGATGTATGCCAAGGGCGAGGGTACAGCGGCGGACAAGAAAAAGGCCCTGTACTGGTACGAAAAGGCCGCCGAACAGGGATACGCCATTGCCCAATTCAACTGCGGCGTGATGTACGCCAAGGGCGAGGGCGCGGCGGAGGACAGGGAAAAGGCTCTGTATTGGTACGAGAAGGCCGCCGAACAGGGGATTGCCGAGGCCCAATACAAATGCGGCAGGATGTACTGCACCGGCGAGGGTGCGGCGGCGGACAGGGCCAAAGCGAAGCTGTGGCTGCAAAAGGCCGCCGAACAGTCCGAAAACGAATATGCGCGGAAAGAGGCGGAGAAGCTCCTGCGGGAATATTTTTAATTTTCCCCGGCCCGGTCTGCGGAGTGCGTAAGAAAATGGTACAGATTCTGCTGTGCGCATAGCAACCCCAGCCCTGTTTTCCTGCCGACGGATATGCATATCTAATAGATATGGAACAAAAGGATCGCAGGTCTGAAAGGTGGTTATGTTTTATAAAAAGACTTTATGCAGATATTGAAAAAGGGGCTATGCTGAGTCTGATCATCAATTTGAGATTCCTATGTCAAAAGTACAATGTTATCATTTGCGTAAGAAAAATATCCCAGAAGTATTTTTGACAAGTCTGTGAATTCCAGTTCATGAGGAAACATATGGAACGGTTAAAAGATTATTGTTTGAACGTATGCATGATAGATGGTCTGCAAACATTTATAATTTCCCCTGCGAAATATGATGTTTTTATAAAAGACAGCAACCTTTTAAATGATTTGCAAATAACAAAAGCACGTTATGAAGTTGTACTTTCTTATGCTAAAATAGCAAAAGAAGTCGGTGCAGATAAACTATATCTTGCATTTGTATATCTTCCTTTTTTCGCAGAAAGATTTCAGTGGCTGCCTTTATACTGCTATAAAAGTCAAAATCAATTTTATCATGTTAGTTATAGAAATACATGGATGTGTCGAGAATGTGGGAATGTAATGAATAAATCCATCTTCATGCCAATGGTGGAGGCTGACGCAACCATTTATCCTCGTGATAAACGTGCCGGTGTTTCTCCGATTTTTCATAAAATACCATGTCCAAAATGCGGAAAATTACTACAAAATCATTTGGTTATCATTGAATAGCGCAGCGTCCAGTTTACCAGAAAGTTAAACAAGGTGGTAAATCAGAATTGACCGGGCAGCGCGTGGGACGCTTCTTGAGCTTTTGCTCAAGAAGATGATAGTCTCAATCACTTGGAACTCATATAGGAGGGCAAAAGGAATGGAAAAGCCGTTAAAATTCAAAGAAATTGTTATGCCGTATCCTAATCCGGAAAATACATATACAGATTATGACCGAAAGCTACAACCTAAAATGGTCTTTGAATCAGAGGATTTAATAAAATTTTATCTCACCCACAGAAAAGAATTGATTGAAAAAACCATCAAGAAATGTGAAGAATACCTGAACGCAGATGATTGGATGGAAGAAGAAACTTTTCCACGTATAAAAGATTTAACCGGCGAATGGTATTTGGCCTCTGTTACTGTACGAAAACAAGACAAGGAAATCGTAGTTCAATTATATCTTCACTTTTTAGGTTATTATCCGAAAGGATGTGCACGAAAAGAAATTGATGATTATTTAGGCATGGAAGCATGGTTTGATTATGATCCAGTTCAAAAAAAATTTAGCTTTGATGGTTTTAATACGGATGCAATCTAGCGAACAAGCCCAGTTTATGGAAATCTAAGTAAAGAAATAAATCGAAATCTGAAAGGGGTAATAGATATGAGTTATGATTTGATGGTTTTTGAAAAAACAAAGGCACCTACTACAAAAAAAGAATTTATGGCATGGTATGAAAAGCAAACGGAATGGGAAGAAGAACACGATTACCAAACGATTAGTGTTTCTTCTCCTGCTTTACAAAATTGGTTTATGGAAATAAAGGAAAAATTTCCGCCCATGAATGGGGAATATGCACCAGATTTTGATCTTCTTGATGAAGATGAAGAGTTAGAACGCCATACGGTTGATTACTGTATTGGATATGATGTGATTTATGCCGCGTTTTCCTGGTCAGTCGCAAATGAGGCGTATGAGCTTACGCGCAGCTTAGCTCAAAAACACAAAGTTGGATTTTTTGATGTGAGTGGAGATGATGGCGATATTATTTTGCCAGATGGGACTATGATAAAATAATCTGAAACATACCAATTCCACTATATCAGGCAGACAAAGAATATGAGCATAGGTAATTTTATGGATCATACGCAGTTAATGAATACGGTTCGGGCGGCCGCAGAGGAATTGCCGCCTGCAGTGTATCAGAAAGCAAATGCAATAGCAATAAATGCTCTCCTGTTAAAATAATGATTGATTGAAGCATTGAGCGAAACTTGCGAAACCTCAGAAACGGCGTTGATTGCCATACTACAAGGAGCCGGAGCAAAAGCAGAGCTGGTTTAGCAAGTTTTTTTGAGGCCAAGGAGGGGTAAGTATGTTTGAAGTAAAAACTGAGATTATCTCGGAATCTACATATACCGACAAGCAGGGATTTGAAATAAGAGAAGGACTTGATCAGGACCAGAACCGTGTTTTGCTTAAAATCTGTGGCAGGGGATCGTTTTTTTCGATTCCTGACGGAATCTGCGTCTTAGCGAAAGAAGCTTTTTCTGAAGTTACGGAGAGCCTGCGCTATGTTTTTATTCCGAAAAGCGTCAAGAGCATTCCGGCATACACATTTGCATATTTTCGCGGGGAATTCAGATATTCACAAAACGGAAAAGAGCCAAACGAACTTCATATTTTATGTGAAGCCGACAGCAGACCTGAGGGGTTTTATGTGGAAGTCAGTGCGGATACTTTTCAAGAGGATTATGAATTTTATACGGAATATCACTACAGAACCTGGTGCGGATACAGTATTCATACCGGGAGAAACAGGGACAATTTAGGCTCAGGCGATATCGTCTGTTACGGATTGGACTTGCCGCATGTTCATTGGGGCGTATCTGCACAGGAGAGTTTGAAGTATTGTGAGAATTCCAATTGACCGGGCAACGCGAGGGAGCAGTCCACGGTCAGCTCCCGAAACTTTGAGGACTGTATCTTTGAAAAGGTGAAGATAGCGGCAGATATCACATTTCAACCGAACCAGACAGGCGTCGTCTGCGTGGATATGCTTCACACACGAATGTTTGACAGCAAAGTGTACATTGATCTGGAAATCCAGGCAAACGGCGGCGAATCCCATCTTGCGCGTGCTCTCTCGTTATGATACAATCAATTCATAGAAATCGGAATTCCGGTGAGATCTCACCATATTTCCCAACTATTTTTTATTTTTATATTTGCAAATGAAAGGTTCTTTTGTGCGCACAGACCTTTTGTGTGCAGAATCTATCTGAAAGGAGGCTGTTTCAAGTAAAATATGAGCAGAGGAAGAGATGAAAATGTGAATACAGATATAAATACAATGGAAAATGTAAGTACAAAGAATTGCCCGCCGGATACAGCGACTATTCAGCAGCGTCAAGTAAACACATTCGCCGTCTGGCCGATTTCTCCCGGCACTAGGGAGGAAATATTGGAGAGAGTGGAGGAAAGTCTGGAACTTAGGAACTCATACTGCCGCCTTTCCGCACCCCTCCGGGAGCGCTTCATAGATTTCCTTCGGGGCGCCAGAACGCTGCCCCTTACCTACGATCCTTTTTTCAAAGCCATCTTCGATCCCAGACTGCACCCGGAACGTCTGTCCGGCCTGACCTCCAGTCTCCTGGGAATCCCCGTAAAAGTAAAAGAAATCCTGCCAACAGAAGACCGGATGCTGGACGGAGAATCCCTGCTGATCATGGACGTGCTGGTGGAGCTGGAGGATGGCTCCCTGACCAATGTGGAGATCCAGAAGGTGCCTTACGCTTTCCCGGCGGAGCGCATGACCTGTTACTCTTCCGATCTGGTTATGCGCCAATATGCCCGCACCAAATCCTTGAGAGGAGATAAGTTTTCTTACCGGGACATGAGGAAGGTGTATACCATCGTCATTTTTGAAAACAGTGCGGGAAATTTCCACCGGATGCCGGAGACGTACATCCATCGGGGAAGAGTCGCTTTCGCCACGGGCCTGGAGATGGAATTCCTGCAGGAATACTGCCTGGTCGCCCTTGACGTGTTCCGTCAAATCCCGTATGCTGTAGACAGGAACGAACAGGCGGCATGGCTGTCCCTTCTGGTCACGGAAACGGTGGAGGAAGCCGAAAGGCTGATGACGGAGTATCCCTGGCTGAAAGAGATCTATGAGGAGATTGCCATGCTGCGCCAGAAGCCGTAGGAGGTGCTGCATATGTTTTCGGAAGCGCTGAGGATTATGGACCGCAACACGGTAAAATACATGGTGGAAGAACAGCAGAAGGAGCTGGAGGAAAAGCAAAAGAAAATTGATGAGCAACAGGAACAACTGCTGGAAAAAGACCAGGAAATTCGGATGCTGAGAGAACAACTGGCTAAAGCGAATCCGAAAGAATAAGATTTTCCGGCATAGCGAAGAAAAACGGGACGAATCAAAAAAAGAGAGCCGCCACTTAAGGAAGTGACGAACTCTCTGTCCGTATTTCTGTATGTATTTCTATATGTCAGCCTACCGCGAATGTCAGCTCCGCCGACGCGGCCAGCTTGCCGTCCACCGTCGCTTTGGCTGTGCCCACGCCGATGGGGCCTTTCTGTTTGATAATCTCCAGTTCCAGGGTCAGCACGTCGCCCGGAACTACTTTTTTCTTGAATTTTGCCTTGTCGATCCCGCCAAAATAAACGGTCTTGCCCTTGTTCTCGGGCTGGCTTAAGATCGCCACGGCGCCCACCTGTGCCAGAGCCTCCAGGATCAGCACACCCGGCATCACCGGCTCCTGGGGAAAATGTCCGTTAAAAAACGGCTCGTTGTAGGTGACGCATTTCTTTCCCACCGCGCGCTTGCCTTCCTCCAGCTCCTCGATCCGGTCGATGAGCAGGAACGGCTGACGGTGCGGGATAGTTTCCATGATCTCTTTAATATCCATAACCATAGGTGTATCCTCTTTTCTTATATGCAGACCTTCTTAACAGGTTTCCGGGCGGGAATTACTCCGCCCATTTTTTCACCAGGATGCTGGCGTTGTGTCCGCCGAAGCCCAGGGAGTTGGACAACGCGTATTCCAGATCCATCTTAACGCCCTGGCCCTGTACATAATCCAGATCCAGTTCCTCGTCCGGCTGCTCCAGACCTCTCGTCACATGCACAAAGCCTTCCTGGATCTCTTTCACGCAGGTGATGAATTCCACAGCTCCCGCCGCGCCCAGAAGATGGCCGATCATGGACTTGGTGGAATTGATCTTCAGGTTCTTTGCGTGCTCGCCGAAAGCGGCCTTAATGGCACGGGTCTCGAACAGGTCGTTGTGATGGGTGCTGGTGCCATGAGCATTGATGTACTGGATATCTTCCATGGCCGCGCCGGACTCCTGTACCGCCCACTTCATGGCGGTGGCAGCTCCCAGGCCGTCCTCTGCCGGGGAGGTAATATGGTAAGCGTCACTGGTCGCGCCATAGCCCACCACTTCCGCAAGGATCTTTGCGCCTCTTGCCTGAGCGTGCTCCAGGGATTCCAGGATCACCACACCGGCGCCCTCGCCCATGACGAAACCGTCGCGGTCTTTGTCAAAGGGGATCGAGCAGCGGTCCGGGTCCTCGCTGGAGGAAAGAGCCGTCAGCGCCGCGAAACCGGCCACGCCCAGCGGGCAGATACAGCTCTCCGTACCTCCGGCTACCATCACGTCCGCGTCTCCCACCTGGATGCTGCGGTATGCCTCGCCGATAGAATGGGTACCCGTAGCGCAGGCAGTCACCACATTGATGCTCTTACCCTTCAGGCCGTAGGCGATGGATACGTTGCCCGCCGCCATATTGGAGATCATCAGCGGCACCATAAGAGGATTCACACGGCTGGGCCCTTTTTGGGTCAGCTTCGCGTACTCTCTCTCCATGGTCTCCAGCCCGCCGATACCGGAACCGATGGACACGCCCACACGGAACGGATCCTCCTTCTCCATATCCAGACCGGACTGCTCCAGCGCTTCCTTCGTGGCAGCCACTGCGTACTGAGAGAACAGCTCCATTCTCTTGGCAGATTTAAAGTCCATGTAGTTCTTTCCCACAAAGCCTTTGACTTCCGCCGCTACCTTCGCCTTGTATTCGCTGGCGTCGAACCGGGTGATCATACCAAACCCATGGTTCCCCGCCTTCACATTTTCAAAAAACTCTTCCACATTCAAACCCATGGGAGTAATCGCTCCCATACCGGTCACTACTACTCTTCTCATCAAATCGCCATTCCTCCGTCAACACTGATAATCTGACCTGTAATATAGGACGCCTTCTCGGAAGCCAGATAAGCCACCATATTGGCGATATCCTCCGGCTTTCCAAACCGTCCCAGCGGGATCTGCGCTGTGGCCGCTTCCCTTACGTTCTCCGGAAGCACCTGCGTCATATCCGTGTCTACGAATCCCGGCGCCACCGCGTTCACCGTAATGCCCCGGCTGGCCAGCTCCCTGGCCATGGTCTTGGTCAGACCGATGATGCCTGCCTTGGACGCCGCGTAATTGGCCTGTCCAGCGTTGCCCAGGATGCCGGACACGGAAGTGATGTTGATAATCCTTCCAGCCCTCTGCTTGAGCATCTGGCGGCTGACCGCCTTGATCGTATTGAAGCAGCCCTTCAGGTTGGCATCGATGACCGCGTCGAAATCTTCCTCGCTCATCTTCATGATCAGGTTGTCCCTGGTGATTCCTGCGTTGTTTACCAGAATATCCAGCTTTCCGTAGGTCTTGATCACCTCTTTGATCATATCCGCCGCGGCTGCCGTGTCCGCCACATTGCACTGATATGCCATGCCGTCCGCGCCCAGCGCTTTGATCTCTTCCACGACCTGCTCTGCCCGCTCTTTAGAACCGTTGTAATTTACCACTACCGTCGCTTTCTCCGCCGCCAGCGCCAGCGCGATGGCGCGTCCGATACCCTTTGCCGCTCCGGTAACCAACGCTACCTTTCCTTCTAACATGCTCCCTCTCCTTTCAGGGCCGTCATGACCTTCTCGAAATCTTCCAGCTTGTCGATATTCATCATGGTCACGTTTCGGTTAATTTTCCTCATGAACCCGGACAGGGTCTTGCCCGGCCCGATCTCTATAAATACATCCGTACCGTCCGCAATCATACGCTCCACAGACTGCTGCCAGCACACGCTGGAAGCCACCTGCCTGCACAGGAGGTCTTTGACTTCCTCTGTGCTTCTCACGTAGTCCGCCGTCACATTGGTGACATAGGGCACAGTAAAATCATTCAACTTCACATCTTTCAGCACGTCTCCCAGCTTTTCTCCCGCTTCCGCAAGCATCCGGGAATGGAACGGCCCGCTCACATTCAGCTTCACCGTTCTCTTGGCTCCTGCTGCTTTCAGCGCTTCGCAGGCCGCGTCCACCGCCGCTTCCTCTCCGGTGATCACAATCTGTCCCGGACAGTTATAATTGGCAATGGATACGATTCCTTCCGTCTGTTCGCAGATCTCTTCGATCTTCCCTGCGTCCATGGCAAGCACCGCCGCCATGGCTCCCCCGGTGGGAACCGCATTCTGCATGAGAATCCCTCTCTGACGCACCACCTTGAACGCGTCCGCAAGATCCATAACGCCGGACGCCGCCAGCGCGCCGTACTCGCCCAGACTCAGGCCCGCGTTCACGTCTGAACGGATCCCCTGTTCTTCCACTGCTTTCAGGATGGCCGCTTCCACCGTCAGCATGCAGATCTGTGTATATTCCGTCTGATCCAGCCGGTCATTCTCCTCGAAGCAGAGCTTCGCGATATCCAGCCCGACCGCTTCCGATGCAGTGTCAAATACTTCCCTGCAGACCGGAAACGCTTCGTAAAAATCCTTTCCCATGCCGACGTACTGTGCCCCCTGGCCGGGAAATACAAAAGCAGTCCTGCTCATACCTTCACCTCATAAATTTTGATAATCAAAGTTTTTATTTCCAATAAAGGCTGCGGCACTCAATGTTCCGGCAGCCTTCATCAGTCCTGTTTATTTCAATTTTAAAAGAGTTTCCGCCTGATCCATAACTTCGTCAATGATCTCTTTACAGCTCTGGCGTTTGTTGATCATACCTGCAATCTGGCCGGCCAGCACCGAACCGTTGTCGGTGTCTCCTTCCACTACCGCGCGGCGCAGGCCGCCCAGCGTGAGGGTCTCCAGCTCTTCGAAGGTCGCTCCTTCGGATTCCATCTTCAGGTACTCGCGGGTCATCTTATTTCTCAGACCGCGCACCGGATGCCCATGGCTTCTTCCGGTTACCTCTGAATCAATATCTTTTGCTTTCAGGATACGTTCTTTGTATTTGTCATGAACGGTACATTCGTTGGATACGCAGAAACGGGTACCCATCTGTACGGCCTCCGCGCCCAGCATCATAGCCGCCGCGAATCCTCTGCCGTCGCCCACGCCTCCGGCCGCGATCACGGGAATCTTCACCGCGTCCACCACCTGGGGCACCAGGGTCATGGTCGTCGCCTGTCCGATATGTCCGCCGGACTCCGTACCCTCTGCTACGACTGCGTCGGCGCCGCACCGCTCCATACGTTTTGCAAGTGCAACAGAAGCGACTACCGGGATCACCTTAATACCTGCGGCTTTCCACTGCTCCATGTACTTCTCCGGATTGCCCGCGCCGGTGGTCACCGCCGCAACGCCTTCCTCCACCACTACCTTTGCGATATCGTCCGCATAGGGGCTCATCAGCATGATGTTTACACCAAACGGCTTATCCGTCATCTGCTTTGCCTCGCGGATATAGTTCCTTACCACATCAGCCGGTGCATTCGCAGCTCCGATGATTCCGAAACCGCCCGCCTCCGAGACAGCCGCCGCCAGGTGGGATTCTGCCACCCAGGCCATGCCGCCCTGAATGATCGGCTTTTCTATGCCTAAAAGTTCTGTTACCCTTGTCTTCATCTTATAACCTGCTTTCTTATTCTTCTACACCTTTGGACTTCAGATAGTCAGCTACCGCTCCAACTGTAGTGATTTTCTCCAGCTCCTCAGACGGAATCTCGATTTCATACTCTTCCTCAAGAGCCATCACCAGCTCGAAAAGGTCCAGGGAATCTGCTCCCAGGTCATCCTTGAAAGAAGTTGCCTCGGTGATCTCCGCTGCGTCAACGTTTAACTGCTCTGCTACCATCTCTTTGATTTTTTCTAACATGTTCGCTCTCCTTAAAACTCTTTTTTAATCGGTTTCCCTTTATTTTGACACTCAAAGTATATGTGTAAACATGCCGTTTGTCAATGCTTTTGTCAATCTTTTCTGCCTATTTCTGCCATTCCAGCAGGCATGCCCCCCAGGTCAGCCCGGCGCCGAATCCGGACAGCACCAGTCTGTCCCCTTTCTGCAGAAGTCCCTGCTCGTCCATCTGCGCCAGAAGGATCGGAAGGCTCGCGGCGGAGGTGTTGCCGCACTGGTCCAGATTCATGGGGAATTTCTCCTCCGGCTGTCCCAGACGCTTTGCCACGCTCTGGATAATCCGTTTGTTTGCCTGGTGCAGCAGGAAATATTTCACTTCATCCAGTCCTATGCCGGCCTTTTCAACAGCGTCCTCCACGCACAATGGCACGGTCTTTACCGCAAATTTGAAAACCTCCTGGCCGTTCATGGTCATATACTTGAGTTCCTGGCCCTTCTCACACAGAGGATTTCCGTTAGGACGGCCCTGGCACTCCAGCACCTCCCATTTCTCTCCGTTGCTTCCGATGGACTGGGAGATAATCCCTGTTTCTTCAGTTGCCGCCAGGACTGCGGCTCCGGCCCCGTCCCCGAACAGGACGCAGGTGCTGCGGTCCGTCCAGTCAATAAGCTTGGATAATGTCTCCGCACCGATCACCAGAGCGTTCCGGTAGATCCCGCTGCGGATGAACGCTTCCGCCACGTGCATGCCGTACAGAAATCCGGAGCACGCCGCATTGATATCGAAGGCAACCGCCCGGTTCGCCCCGATCTCCGCCTGTACCCGGCAGGCAGTGCTGGGCGTCTCCGTATCTCCTGAGATCGTAGCAACGATCAGGAGTTCCACGTCCTCCGCCTGCATTCCGGCCCTCTCAAGAGCCTGCCTGGACGCGTTCACGGCCATGGACGTGGTCGTCTCTTCTTTTGCCAGATGCCTGGTACGGATGCCCGTGCGCTCCACAATCCATTCATCGCTGGTATCCACCAGCGTCGCCAGATAATTATTGTCCGCTGCAAATGCCGGCAGATCATAGCCGGTTCCAATAATCTTCGTGTTCATCTTTCTCTCCGTTCACCGGATCTGCCGGACATGGGCCAGATCCGTTCCCCAATCTCATTTACTTTGAATATCAAACTATTTCGGCTAAAGTATATCCGGGAAGGATGCGTTTGTCAATACCCTTCCCGGAAATATTGTTTAAACTATTCAGCCATGCGGCTGATGGTGGCAAAAAAACATCTCAGAACGTTCCGTCCCGAAGCGCGTCCGACAGATTGATACGGAGAACCTTCTTTCCTCCTATATAATATGCCAGCCCAACGAACAGGAAGTCTGCCAGCGCAAACGCCAGCAGAGGCAGAACCGGCGCGTTCCGCAGGAGCAGGACAGGATCAAGGTAAGCCGCCCGCATAAACAGCCAGGAAGAAAACACCAGCACCGGCAGGGAAATGATCACGGGACGGCCGGCCAGCACCAGCGCCTCCACCCAGAACATCTTCCAGACGCCCCGGGGCGTCATCCCCACGGACAGGTAACGGGCCACCTCCCTCCTTCTCTGGCGCGCGAAACCCAAAGTGTTGGAAAATACGTCTCCGATGCCGATCACCGCCAGCAGAACGCAGAAGCCGCCCACTATGGTCGTCAGCCCCCCATATGCCCGGTCGCTGGCTTCTTCCTCCCGAATCCTGTTATTGGTCTCCAGTTCGTAACTTCCTGCCAGTTCCTGTACAGCCGCCTCCTCCAACGCCTCCAGTGTTTCCAGATTTTCCGGTGACATTTCTCCACCGCTCTCTGCCGGCGCATAGGCTCCTGTTTTTTCTTCCCCAGCAAAAATGCGGATATGCACGTCTTCTTCTGCTCCGCCCACCTGATCCCCGATCTGTTCCCACAGAGACACCGGCAGGATATGCACCATCTCATAATAGTCCAGGTCCTGGTAATCTGCCGGCAGCACCGGAGGCTCCTGCGCGTATCCCGTCACCGGTATCGTGACTTCCCCGCTTCCGGCACTCTGCAGACAGATCATCTCTCGTTCTTCTTTTAGATAAGGAAGGGAATTCCTTATCCGGAAGTTGGGATCGGCGCTGTCGCGCACCTGATTCAGCACCACCGCGCCGGAAAGGTCCTGGGCCGCGCCTGTCTGCCAGCAGTACTGCAGAAAGCTCGCGTCATCCAGAATCCAGACCGGCGCATTGACCATCCAGCCGCCGTCCCCGGCTGTCACATAAGCCTCCGACGCTCCCTCAAAGCCTCCGGCTGCCAGGAACTCAGCGCTCAGTTCTTCCTCCGTCACGAAGCGTTTTGCCCGAGCGGTCTGGTAGACGGCCGCGTCCCTCACGCCGGAAAGGCCCTGTATCCTGTCGGTTCCGCCAAAGTCCCCAATATCCGTGTCCTTCACAGTAACCATTACATCCCATTGGTCCGCGATCCCGTCAAAATATGATATCTGTACGCTCAGACTGCTGATACGGAAAAAGCACAGCATGAATCCAAATCCCAGGAAAGAGAGCACAAAGGAGAACGACGCCATGCGCAGACGCTTCTTTCTGGCCCGCAGGGCATTTCCCGCCAGTTCCCCCTCCACGCCAAACAGCAGACGCAGCAGACGGGGATTCCGCCTTTTCTTTCTTCCCGCAGCCGCACCCGGCAAAGATGCAGGCACGTCCTGCACTCCCCTCACGGCCTCCATGGGACTGATCCTGCCAAGCTTCCTGGCCGGAATCCATGCGGAGATCCCCACTGTAACCGCCGTGCACAGAAGCGCGGCGGCAAAGACCAGCGGATGGCAGGCAAACGCAACGTCCACAGCGTCCTCCACCGCCCGATCCCTCACCAGATCGATCCACGCCATCATCCCGGCTCCGGCTCCAAGGCCCAGCAGGCTTCCCAGAACCGACGGCAGCACGCTTAAGGCAGCCGCCTCCTGCATCAGTACAGCCCGGATCTGTCCCGGCGCGGCACCCACGCTGGCCAGAACGCCCAGCTGCGGGATCTTCTCATCCATAAATACCCCGAAGGAATGATGGATGACCAGGATCAGAGAAATGCAGGCGCACAGCGCCGCCGCCGCGAAAATCCCCAAAAACGCATAGACGTCCATCGCATCGGGCCGGTCAGGATTAACCGTCAGGTACAGATTCAGAAGCTCCTCATGGTACTCTGCGCTTCCGGCCTCCAGCCCTGCCAGAGAAACGATCCTGGGAATATCTTCGTATGCGGAGGACACATCTTTCAGACGGATCTCCACAGCTGTCCTGCCGTCTCTGGACGCTTCCTCCCCGAACCAGGCAGCCTCCACATTGGCATAGCCCTGTATAATCTCCAGATCCTCCTCATCCAGATCCCCCCATAGCCGGGCGTGATAATCCCCGTCCTCTGTCCGGACTCTCACCACATCATAATTCCAGGCATTATAAAGCACGCTGCACAAAAGCGACAGCAGCAGCGCGGAAATAAAAACCGCTGTGATCACAGACCGGCCGGAACCACGGCTCCGCATCAGATCATCCCGGGAATATTCCTTCCACATGGCCTCACCTCCGCTTCTGGTCGCTGACGATGCGCCCGTCTTCCAGCGTCAGAATCCGGTCGGCTTCCAGCGCCGTCTTTTCATCATGGGTAACCAGGATCACCGTCTGGTTCCATCGGCGGTTGGACAATTTTAAGAAGTCCACGATCTCCTCTGAATTCTTCCGGTCCAGGTTTCCCGTGGGCTCGTCCGCCAGCAAAAGAGCCGGTCGGTACATCAATGCCCTGGCGATGGCCGCGCGCTGCTGCTGCCCGCCGGAAAGCTGGGAGGGCAGAAACTCCAGCCGGTCCGCAAGCTTCATCGTACTGATCACCTGATCAAAATATTCCTCATCCGGCTTCCGTTTATCCAGGGCCAATGGCAGCAGTATATTTTTCCTCACCGTCAGGGTGGGAATCAGATTAAAAAACTGATAGACCAGCCCCACCTTCCTGCGGCGGAACAGAGCGGCCTCAGCCGGCTTAAATCCGGTGATATCCCCGCCGTCCACCAGCACCTTTCCTTCTGTGGGCCGGTCCACGCTCCCCAGGATATGAAGCAGCGTGGATTTGCCGGAGCCGGAAGTTCCCACCACCGCCACAAATTCGCCTTTTTTCACGGACAGGCTGATCCCGTCCAGCGCCGTTACCTGGTTCGCCCCGGCGCCGTAGATCTTCCTGACGCCTTCACATCGCAATATTTCCATAAACCGTCACTCCTTTCCTGACACCAGTATAGCAGGCGAAAGTGACAGCTCAGTGACTGTAGAACCGGATCTCAAAGCACGCGCCTCCCTCCGGCCGGTTGCGGGCCGTAAGCCTGCCGTTCTGCCGTTCGATGATCCCATGGGCAATCGCCAGGCCCAGCCCTGCGCCCGGCAGTCTTGCATTCTCCCCCCGATAGAACCGGTCAAACAGGCGGGGAAGCTCTTCCGGCGCGAACCCCGGCCCGTCGTCGCAGATGCGGATCCACGCGTACAGAGGATTCTCCCCATAGCTGCACTGGACCGTCCCGCCTGCCGGAGAATGCTCCATGCAGTTTTTCATGAGATTCATCAGCGCCTCCATGGTCCACTCCATGTCCCCGCAGATGATCACGCCGCCCTGCTCCCGGATATCCGTCCGGACGCCCTTTTTATCCAGCAGCTCCTGCAGGTTTTCCGAAGCCAGACAGAGCGCCGTATAAAGGTCCACCGGAGCATGCTCGAATTCCAGGACGCCTGCGTCGATTCTGGAGAGCGTAAGCAGCGCCTCCTCCAGATCGTTCAGCCTCACGAGCTGCCGCCGCACATCTTCCCCGTCCACTTCCGGCACACGTTCCTCCAGAAGCTGAAGGGACAAAAGCGCCGCCGTCACCGGTGTCTTCAGCTGATGGGCAATATCCGCCAGGTATCCCGCGTAATTTTCTCTGGCCGCCACCGCCCCGTCCCGGACTGCGTATAATCCCGTCACCGTCTTGTAGATCTCATCCTGCAGATGGGCGAACGCGTCCTCCCCCGCTTCCAGGAGCGTTCCTTCCGCACCTGTATTGACCCTCTCCAGATAGCCGGTCAGTTCCCCGATCCGTTTTTTTGAATATGCGGCGTCCCGCCGCCGGGGAAACAGACAGGCCGCCAGGATACAGGCGGCCGCGGCGATGCACACTCCGGCCGTCACGCTTCCGGGTACGGCCCGGAAATCCTCCGGCCCATAACCGTATCTGCTCAGGAAGCCGTCAGCTTCATCTCCATACCCGCTCATGGAGCCTGCCGCTTCCCGCCGCAGATATTCCGGGTATTCCTTCAGCGCGGCCAGCAGTTCCCCTTCGGCCTCAGGATTCTTTTCCAGGTATGTGCGGCAGAACGCGGACATGTGCAGATATGCCGCCTGCTCATACTGCTGTCTCCATACCAAAATCACAGCCAGGAGCGCTGCCGCGCAGACACAGAGGGGCAGCAGCATGCGCAGGGTGCGGTATCTCCTTCCCATCATAAGGTATCCTCCATCCGATATCCAAAGCTGCGCACCGTCTTCAGGCAGGCAGGGCGTCCCAGCTTCTCTCTCAACCGTTTCATGGTCACGGTCAGCGTATTGTCATTCACATAATTACCACCGCTGTCCCACACCTGCTCCAGAAGCTGCCCCCGGGTGACGGTGCGCCCCTTGTTCTTCATCAACAGCAGCAGGATCTCATATTCCGGACGGCTTAAAGCGGCTTCCTGCTCCCCGCAGAATACCCGCATCTTCTCCTGATCCAGCCTGATGCCGCCGCAGCGCAGAACCACGCCTTCTTCCTGCCGCACTGCCCTTCGCAGAAGCGCCTGTATCCTGGCGTGAAGCACTTCCAGGTCAAAAGGCTTTGCCACATAATCGTCCGCCCCGCTTCGGAAACCGGCGACCATATCGTTCAGGTCTCCCCGGACAGTCAGGAAGATCACCGGCAGATCCGGGTACTGGTTCCTGGCCTGCCGGCACAGAAGATCGCCCCGGCCATCCGGCAGATTCCAGTCCATCAGCAGCAGATCCGGCCGCCGGGCCTTCAGCGCCTGCCTCAGCCCTTCCGCTTCCGTGAACACCGCCACCGCGTATCCCCGATCCCCCAGATATTCTCTGACCGCCTGCGCGATCACGGGATCGTCTTCCGCGTAATACAGTTCCCCCTTTTGCTCCATCATCCGGCTATCTCCTCTTTCTTCCTTTGCCCGCCGCCGGTTTTTTCCGGACGGAGTATCCGAACGTACCCACTTTTTCTCCCAGCTGATAATATTCCCCGTGGGAGTAAGCCACCAGCCCCGCGCGGTTCAGGTGGAATTTCCCGTTCTCATCCATGTACCGGTCCTCCACAGTGACGTTCACCACCTCGGCCAGAAACAGGTCGTGGCTGCCCAGCGGGATTACCTCTTTTACCCGGCACTCCAGGCTCACCGGGCTCTCCGCGATCCCCGGCGCGGCGATCTCTTTCGACGGCAGCTCCGTCAGTTTCATTTCCCGGAACTTGTCCACATCCCGTCCGGAACGCACACCGCAGTAATCCGCCGCCCGCGTCAGCTCCTTCGTCACCAGATTGATGACAAATTCTCCTGTTTCCTTCAATATATCATAGGAATACCGTTCCTTCCTGACCGAGATGGATACCATGGCCGGGGAGGAACAGACCGTCCCTGCCCAGGCCACGGTGATGATATTGGGCTTCTCCCCCGGGCGACGGCAGCTCACCATCACCGCCGGAACCGGGTAGAGCATATTGCCTGGTCTCCAGTACTGTTTTGCCATTGTGTTTCCTCCTTATGCTGGTCTTTTTATCCGTATGCGCGATGATATAATTCGCGCGATGCGCTCATTATATCATACTTTTCCCTTTCTATTTACTCTTTTTAACCGCCGCATCTGTCCATATTTCTATATCTCTGTCATGCGCCATGTGTTATGATGGTGTAAACTCAAATGGTTATCAGGAGTTCAGGCAGGGGGCTAAGATTGAAAAAGATGAAGAAAAAACAGGTAAAAATCGTTGTGCTTTTGTTATTGCTTACAGCGCTGTTCATCTGCTGCTGGTATCTGTGGAACAGGCCGAGGGTTTCCAGCGAGGAATGGGGCAAAGCGGCCGATCCGCCTGAAGGAGGCGCGCTTCTTCTGGAGCATGACGGCAGCGGCTTTCAGGTCCTGGGATACCCAAACGGCTCTGAGACACAGCAGCTCGTCGTTTCCTGGAAGGACCGGGTCTATTTCCTGGATGATAATTTCCCGTTGGATTCTGGACAACTTTGGGCGGAGTCCCTGGACTGTGACGGCGACGGGGTTTTGGAAGAAATTCTCATTGTCCGGTTCTACGATAATCAGGCAGAAGAAACACAGAACCGGTTATATGTTTTTTGGAACCATAAGGGAAAAGCCTATTGGAAAAGGTATGATCCGGCAGTGGATGCACAAAACAATTTTGCCGATTATGTGGAGACGGAGCTGGATCTGGAAAAGGAGGCTTATTCCATCATATGGATAGACAGCGGCCAGGAGATCCGAAGCGGGATCTATTCCGGATATGCATTTGAATATGAAGAAGGGACGCCAAACGGGATACGTCTTTCCCCTTCGCAGATTACTATAGAACAGGGCGGGCTGTATCTGACTGCTGCCATATGCCTTCAAGCGGAAACATCTGAAGCCTGGCTTCCCTTTTATGCCAAATTCAAGATACACTGCCAGGATAAAGAACCCTATTTTATGCTGGGACAGGCCGAACAGCTTGACCTGATCGCGGAAAGCCCGGATCATACTGTGGCCGTTTATGGGACAGAGCCCGAGGTCACTTATCAGGACATGCTGTTAAGAGTAGATGGAAAATCCTATGAACTGGACGTCCCGTCCTGGCACACCTCTTACGGGAGCGGCGAAATGGCGCAGGCAGACTATGACGGCGACGGTCAGATCGAAACAGCCTTTTCTTATCCATATGGGGCCGGCTCGTTTCCCGCAGTGGGCCTGCTGGTGATCGAAAAGAAAGACAACGGCGAAGCGGTCTGGACAGATGTATTTCCTTTGGACAGCATGATCAATGACAGAGTGGAAAATAAATGCAGCGCTCTTTTAGGCTGGGAATTTGATGAAGAACAGATGCAGGTACGGATCTTTGACCGTGAAACAGGAAAAGAATTCATAAGGACTTCCTGTGACAGCGAGGGCAATCCGATCCGGGATACGTTTAGAGGCGTCTATTTTTCTGGTAACAGCACGTTTCTTTTTGAAGAGGGGAAGATATACATGGTGTGTAATCCTGCAATTACCTATGAAGATCAAGTAGGCCTTTGCTATCTGGATGTGTATATACGGCTGGAAGTAAATTATCAGGAAGGAAAAGAGGGAGAATTAAGCATGCCGGAACAGCCGGAAGAATCCGAGCTTCCGGCCGGGGAAGATTATTACCGTGTCGCTACGGACATCCCCGCAAGTGAGGTGGAAGCATACGCAAGATATATAAGAGAGTGTTTTCTGACACATGACTGGGCGTCGATCGCGGATGAGATTTCTTATCCGATTACCATTTCGGATATCACTTATGCGGACAAAGAGGAATTTTTAGAAGCGTCTTCTGATTTTGCGCAGAGTCTGAGCGAGGACTTTTTTGCCGGGCTTGAAAACGAGAACTGCAATAGAATGTTCTGTAACTGGTCGGGAATCATGATGGGAGCAACAGGGGAGATATGGATTGCGGATCTTTTGGACTCCGAATTGAATCCCCTGGGCTTAAAAATAACAGCTGTTAATGCTCATTAAAGCAGCGCACGCAACCAGTTCAAGGGAACTGTTGTCAGCATCACCGAAGGAGCGGTCAACGGCATCGTTCAGATCGATATCGGAGGCGGCAATATCGTCTCCTCCACCATTTCCATGAACGCCATCAAGGAACTGAAGCTGGAGGTGGGCAAAGAGGCCTATGCCATCGTGAAAGCAACTTCCGTGATGGTAGGGATCGACGAGTAATCCTGACCTGAAAAAGACCCCGGAGAGGCACCCCCGGGGTCTTCATTTTGTATCGTTTGGATACAATCCTGACATATCATGCTGTATGCTCTTTTAAAATATTCTCCAGCGCCGCGCTGCTGCTGGTGTGGCAGCGGACCACGCGGATATTTTTCTTTTTCGCTTCGTCCACTGCGCATTTCACCATTTTATGAGACACCGTATTTGTGAAGAGGATGAACATGTCCGGCGTACCCACCTGTTTGTTCAGGCTGGCCGGCATCTGGGTAAACACTTTCGCTTTACACTTATAGTTCTTGCAGATCTTCATATACTGGCAGACCATGCGGTCGTGTCCTCCGATAATGACAACACTCATGGACGGACACCTCCTAACTGGATGCCAGCTCTCTGCCAAGCTGCATGCATTTTTCTTCTGCTTCGCCGTCCGGAGCCTCCACGCAGATCGCATCCTCCCCGCCCAGCACTTCCGCGCCCGCGTTCTTCATCTGGTCCACCCAGTTCCGCATCCATTCGCCGTCGCCCCATCCATAAGAACCGAACAGCCCGATCTTCTTGCCGGAAGCGAATTTTTCCACCTCAGCCACGAACGGCTCCACAATGGTCTCTTCCAGCACCTCGTCCCCCATGGCCGGGCATCCCAGCGCAAACACTGCCTGATCCTTCAGCTCCGACGCCTGGAAGTCGTCGATGGATACCACTTTCGCGGTCTTCCCCGCTGCCTCCACTCCCTTTGCCACCATGGACGCCATGGCCTCCGTATTTCCTGAACCGCTCCAGTATGCAATAATAATTTCTCCCATTTGAAATCTCCTCCTGTTGTTTTAGTTGGCGAAGCTGCAGATCTCGTACAGGCTCCCGCCCGCCGACAGCATGTTCTGCACCGCGTCCCTCACCGTCCGGTAGAGCTGGAAAGTTTCCCGGGCCCGGCGTTCATCCTGATACACCTTCCAGTAGCCCGCGCACAGATAATTCTTCCCCTGATGCCGGATGAATCCTTCCACATCCCCCAGCGGATATCCCAGAAATATCCCCAGTTCATGGGGAAATCCGTCCTGCTTTTCTCTGTACCGCGCGTATCTTGCGGCCATGCGTTCCAGCAGCCGGTCCACAGCCTCCCTTTGCGCATCGTATCCATACTGCGCCAGGAACGCCTGTACCTGGGGCCAGATCAGTACCGCCTCCATCCGGTCCTTCCGGTATAAGAGCCAGGTGCTTTTTCCGGCTCCGGAGTGGAGGCGCAGACTGGATATCCCGGGGATTCCGTCCATCCCAAGATACCGTTCCTCTTCCGCTCTGGTCAGGATCAACAGATTGGAAGGCTTCACGTCCATCAGGACAGGCGCGCATTGATTCGCCACCGTCTCCCATATTTTTCTGTCCATTTCCATATCTCTTTCCTTTTGGTTAGTTATATCTAATTAGTTGTTGCTAACTAATCATACCAAAAAGGTAGGAAAAAAGCAACCGCCGCTGATGAAAAAATTGTTCAACAACGGCGGTTTTCACCCGTCCATATTCAGGAGCCTGATTCTCTCTTCCCGTCAATCATATTGAGAGCTCAGCTCCCGCTTCACATACCGCACAAATTTCCGGGCCTCGTCAGAGAGCCCGTCCCTTTTCCGATTGATATATCCGTAAAAAATACTGTCCTTGGCTCCCTTAATCGGTATACTGCATATCTTTTCCTGGAGAGAAGCATCCGGAGAGAATCCATACCCTATATGGCACAGATCCGTTTCCAGCAAAAGCCCCACCATAAGTTCCCGGCTGCTGGTCTCCAGAACTGTCCCTTTTCTCTTATAGTACCGGTAGTCCTCGTTCTCCGGTATCAGTTGGATACTCAGGATGTCCTGGTCGTTCTCGTTCCCGATATATCTCAGATCCCGGAGTTCTCGGCCGGATACCTCCGGCGCCCCGTACAGCGGATGCTCCGGGCCCACAAACAGCCTGGGGCCAGTCACACCCAGTTCAGTGAATTCCAGCCGCTTATACTCCAGCGTCTGCTGGAACGCCGTCTTCTGCGTCTGATCCACATAGGCAAATCCCACCTCCGCCGTATGGCGGTGCAGCGCCTGGAAGATCCCTTCCAGATCACATTCCAGATACTGGGCATCCAGATCCTTTTCCTCTATATAAAATCTGCGGAAAATCCGTGCCAGCCGGTCGCTGGGATTGGCCGCCACCCGCAGCATACGCGCCGGCTGCCGGTCTCCGGCTGTGTAGATCTGCCCGGATTCCACCAAGATCCGGCAGGCATGCTCATATACTTTTTTCCCGATTTCCGTCGCCTCCACCCCGCGGGCTTTGCGAACCAGAAGTTCCGTCTGGAGCTCTGTCTCCAGCGACTTGATGATCTTGCTCACATGGGGCTGGGTCGTGTACAGAAGCTCCGCCGTTTTCTTGAAACTGCCGCTGTCCACACTGACCACAAAATACTGCAGCTGTTTTAAATCCATATCTCATTTTCCTTGTCTGACGCCTCGATTACGCTTATACTGTAACATTAACGCCGCGGCGCGGCAAGAGGCATGGTATTCCATTTTCGCATATCATGCCTCTTGACAGCCGTCTGTGCGTCACTCAATCTTCCTGTCGTACAGCAGGGCCGCCAGCAGCACCACCAGGCAGGACCCCACGTTATGTACCAGCGCTCCGGTGGTGGGAGTCAGGATTCCCATAAGGGAAAGGGTGACCGCCGCCGCGTTGATGCACATGGACAGGGTAATGCTTAATTTGATCGTCCTCACGGTCTCGTTGGACAGCCGTTTCAGATATGGGATTTTGGAAAGATCGTCTCCCATCAGAGCCACGTCCGCCGCTTCCACGGCGATATCGCTTCCCATGCCGCCCATGGCCACGCTGACGAAAGCGGTCTTCAGCGCCGGGGCGTCGTTGACCCCGTCTCCGATCATGCAGACCTCACGGCTGCCCGCCTGCAGTTCCTCGATACTTCGTACTTTTTCCTCCGGCAGCAGCTCCGCCCGCACTTCCCTGATTCCCGCCTGCCGCGCAAAATAATCCGCGGCTTTCTGATTATCGCCGGTGAGCAGAACCACAGAGGTGTGCAGATCTGTCAGACGGGAGACCATGGCTCCGGCTTCCGGCCGCAGTACGTCGGACAGAGCGGCCGCGCCCATGCATCCTTCCTGATCCGCCACAAGAATCAGCGCTTTCCCCTGACCCCGCAGTTCCTCCAGCGCAGGCCAGGAGACGCGGTCCAACGGAATCCCGTTTTCCTCCAGGAACTTTACGCTGCCGCAGAACAGCTTCCGGTCCTTCACCTCCGCGCAGATGCCCCTGCCCGGAACCATCCGGAATTCCGACGACGCTTCCACCGGCACGCCTTTTGCCCTCGCATAATCCGTCACTGCCTTTCCCAGCGGATGTTCACTGTTCGCCTCTGCCGAAGCCGCCAGGGACAGCAGTTCTTCCTCGCTGACAGACGGATCGAAAGAAAGGATATCACTCACATCCAGACGGCCACAGGTCAGCGTCCCTGTCTTGTCAAACGCGATGGTATCCACCTTGCCCATCCGTTCCAGAGCCTCGCCGGATTTGATGATGACACCGTGCTTCGTCGCCTGCCCGATGGCCGCCATGATCGCGGTGGGTGTGGCCAGCACCAGCGCGCAGGGGCAGAACACCACCAGCACGGTCACCGCCGTGACGATATTTCCCGTTCCCCAATAGGCTCCCACCGCGATCAGAAGCACCAGGGGCACCAGCCAGCTGGCGCATCTGTCCGCCATGCGCTGCATGGGCGCCTGTTTATGTTCCGCTTCCTGCACCATGCGGATCAGCTTTTGCAGAGAGCTGTCTTCGCCCACTTTCGTCGCTGATATCAGGACGGAGCCAAAACGGTTGATGGTGCCGCAGAACACTTCGTCTCCCACGCCTTTATCCACAGGGAGGGATTCTCCAGTTATGACCGACTGGTCTACGGAGGTCTCGCCCTCTATGATCCTCCCGTCCACAGGAATGGCCTCGCCGGGCAGAACCCGCAGGATGTCTCCCCGACGGATCTCTTCAGCAGGTACCAGTTCTTCGCTGCCGTATGCCGCATGTCCGTCTCTCGCGCCGCCCATGCCGTCCGTGTCTCCGCCTTCCCCGCCGTCGGCCTTCACCCGGCGGCCCATGGCCGGCGCAAGGCTGATGAGCGTTTTCAGGCCCTTTTTCGCCCGGTCTGTGGTAGCGTCTTCCAGAATCGCCCCCACCGCCATGATAAATACCACCTCTCCGGCGGCGAACAGGTCTCCGATCCCGATGGCCGCAAACATGGCAATACAGATCAGAAGCGCAGACGAGATCTTGCTGATGCCGGGATTGTGAATCACCCGCCAGATGGCCAGATAGAGCAGCGGGATACCGCTGATCAGGATCGTTACCCACGCCGGGTCAAAGGGAAGGAAGCCAAGATGCGCCGCCTCGCCTCCGAATTCTTCTATGAGATGGGGACCCAGATCCACCAGAAGAAACAGGCCGGATACCACCGTCATCGGGACTCCTGCCAGAAAATCACTGCATTTTTTCACCATCGCGCTCTCTCCCCTCCGCATACGCTCCGGCCTCCCGCGTCCTTGACATCCGTCCGCAGTTACCGTACAATTAATATAATAACGAACAATCTGTTCACTATTATTGTAGCAAACGGACGGCAAATTACAACGGATGATTCCGCGGGTATGTCTCTTATGGAACATTCTGATGAAATTGTATGGAGGGAAAATCTATGGATAGACGGCAGCAAAAGACAAGAGCGGCCATATTCCGGGCCTTTACCGGGCTTCTGGCAGAGAAAAGCTACGGCAGGATCACCGTGCAGGAGATCATCGACGCCGCCGATGTGGGCCGCGCCACTTTCTACGCCCATTTTGGGACAAAGGACGATCTGTTAAAGGCGCTGTGTGAAGAACTCTTCGGACATATTGTGGGAAGCGCCATGGACTGCACCCACACCCACGGGCTGTATTCAGACCGGAAAGCGCCCGCATCCGTCTTCTGCCACCTGCTCCAGCATCTTCAGGAAAACGACCACAATATCCTGGGCCTGCTCTCCTGCGAGAGCAGCGAAATCTTTCTCCGGTATTTCAAAGACAGCCTTAATGAGCTGATCCAGGAGCTGTTTGTCAACCGGGACCGGAAGACCGGCGCGGCTGTCCCCCAGGACTTCCTGGTCAACCATATCTCCGGCAGTTTCGTGGAGATGGTACTGTGGTGGATCCGGGGACGTATGAAACAGACGCCCGAAGAGCTGGACCGGTATTTCCGGGCGGTGATTGAGCCGATCCTGTGAACGGGCAAACTTTCCTGCAATCTATTCCTCCTCATACACTGGAATAGATTCATCAAAAATTTCAGGGACCGATATGAGATACTCCCCTTCATAATATACGTCATACTCGTCTCCCCTGTGAATCAAGTATGCATTTTTTTCATTCAAAGTTATGGTGGTTGCCTGGATATCCGGCGGCGTATACGACGACTCAAAAACGAACACAAAATTCAACAGAAACACCAGCAGTGCAAATGCAGAAAGTAAAAAGGCCGGAAATTTTTTCTTATTTTTTCCGTCTTCCAGCAGCATCTGAATACGCTGGTGCAAATTTGATTCGCCATGAGTGGCAAATGCAGTTCCTAATCCTGGAGATAAATATTGCAGGCGGGACATACTCAGCATACATTCCGCGTACGCAAGCCGTTTCTCCTCATTCATGGACGCGGTAAACAGAGAATCTGTTTCCAGCTCCAGAAGCCTGAAAATCTGCTTTTTCAGCAGATACACAAAGGGATTCCAAAAATACAACAGGGTAATGACTTCACATACAAGTTTAATATGTAAATGGTGATTATAATAATGTGTCAGCTCGTGTCCCAGCACAAAAGACAGCTCCTGACTGTTCCACTCTATATCCGGAAGAACGACCGTGGGGCTTAAAATCCCCGTGATGTACGGCGCCGTATTGATATCGCTGGAGACGGCAATCCGTACAGGACGGGGGTGTTTATACCGCTGGTTTACTTCATCCAAAGCAGAAATGACAAGAGGATTCTCCGCATCCGGCAATGACAAAACAGTTTTCTTAAAACGAATGCTTTTCAGATACAGCCTCAGCAGGAGAAAAACACTGCCCGCTGCCCAAATGGCAAACAATCCCTGGTACAGATAAATGGTTACATCAGAACTCTCAAACACAGTACGCCTGAAAAACAAATATATATGGGGCCAGACTTTGGTAATACCGACAGTAATTGTAAATGGAAATTCAAATGGCATTAAAAACCGGAACATGATGGCAAGGCAAACCATCAGAATCACTTTTACCGGTATTTTCCTGTGCCATTTTGATCTCAGGAGCAATATGAGAAAGCATGAGCTGCTTCCCAGAATAATCGTCGTATTCAGAACTGTTGATAAAGAAAATCTCATGGCCGTATTCCTTTCCAGGACTATTCCTCTTTTTCCTTGAGTTCCATTTTCCTTTTCTTCAACAGATTTTCCAGTTCCTCAATCTCCGCGAGCGCGCTTTTGCTGTCTTTCTCCCTGTCCAGAAAAGCCGAAACAAAACAGGAAACGGACATTTTATTTTTTGACTGGCTGAAACTGCGCGCCAGCCGTTCAGCTTCAAATTCTGCCAGAGACACGCATGGCGTGTAGGACCTGCAAAGCACTGTGCCGCTGTACACCACCTGATCTACTTTTATCAAACCTTTCGACATCAATTTCTTCAGACTGGCCTGCACGGTATTGATCGACAATTCTTCCTTGCTCTTTGCAATCTGTGAAGCCGTCAAGGACTGATCCGCCATCCATAAAATATTCATGATATCCTGTTCCCGTTTGGTCAAATTCATCGTATTATCTCTCCTCAGCATAAATCCCTGTTTTTATTTATTCTATTACCTTTTTTGTGATTTTACAATATTCAAATAGCAGACAGGCAGACGCCCGGCCTCCGAAGAAGCCGGGCGCCGCCCGTGGATATTTCTATGATCTTGTCAGTTATTTCCTTCTCAAAATCCGCACAGAGTTCAGCAGGCAGAGCAGGGATACTCCTGTATCCGCGAACACCGCCACCCACATGTTGGCAAAGCCGAACAGACCCACGATCATGACCACGAATTTGATGATCAGGGCAAAGTACACATTCTGCCAGGAGATCCGCTTCGTCGCTCTGGCGATGTCGATGGCCTGGGGGATCGCGGACATCTCCGACGTCATAAATACCACGTCGGCCGCCTCGATGGCCGCGTCCGCTCCGCTTCCCATGGCCGCGCCCACATCCGCTCCGGCCAGAACCGGCGCGTCGTTGATACCATCGCCCACGAACATTACGCTTCCGTGAGCCTGGCGGATCTTCTGCAGCTCGGACAGCTTATCCTGGGGAAGCAGTTTCGCGTGGACTTCGTCGATCCCGGTCTGGGCCGCCACGTTCCTGGCGCTCTCTTCCGCGTCGCCTGTAAGCATCGCGGTCACAATACCCAGCTTCTTCGTCCTGGCAATAGACGGAGCCGCGTCTTCCTTGATGGTATCGGAGATCACCACATGACCGGCAAATTTGCCGTTCAGTGCCACCAGCACCTCGGTGCCGAAGGTATCGTTCTTATATCCGCTCATGTCGATCTGGCTGGCATCCATCAGCTTCCGGTTGCCGCACAGAACCGTTCCGGCGGATACCGTCGCACGGATACCATGTCCGGCGATCTCTTCCACCCTGGACGGACGCTCCACATCCAGACCTTTCTCTTCTGCCGCCACCACGCTGACGCCGATGGGATGGGTGGAGGACAGTTCACAGCTTTGATGCCGGACAGCATCTCGATCACGTTGCCGCCCTTGAAGAGAATATTCTTCTTGGAAGCGGCTCCGATGCCCGAGAAGAACGCCAGCGGCACGCTGAGTACCAGCGCACACGGGCAGCTGATAACCAGGAAAGTCAGCGCCGTCAGTACAGATGCGGTTCCCGTCGCTCCATGAAGCACGGTCTCCGCACCCGTATAGCCCTCCGATACGAAGAAATGCCAGTTGGGCAGGATGAACGGAAGGACAACCGCGACCACAATCGCCGCCACAACCACGGCCGGCGTGTAGACTCTTGCGAAACGGGTGATGAATTTATCAATCGCCGGCTTGTTGGCCGCCGCATTTTCCACGGAATCCAGGATTCGGGTAACCATGGACTCTTCCAGTACCTTTTCCGCACGGATCGTCAGCTGGCCGGAGGTATTGACGCATCCGGTAGAACAGCATAACGCCCACCGCTTCGGGGTATTCCTGGATGGCGAACGCTCCCAGCGTCGCAATACTCATCAGGAAGTTTTCATCAAATACCTGGCCTTTGGAAATATTCTTCGCTGCCGCCAGCAGCACCTTTCCGCCCAGGATCAGGTATGCTACGGTCAGGATCACCAGCAGAGCCGGAAGCGGAGCGCCCATGTGCTCCATCACTTCTCCTACAATGAAAAGAGCCGCTCCTACGAAAATGGAGATCAGAGCCTTTTTCCCTTCGCCCTACTCTCCTCTTCTGGCAAGGGCGTCCTCATATGTATACGCCGAAACCAGTGCAATCAGGTCGTCCAGCGTGGCGTCCGGGTTATAATCCCTGCACACATGCTGCAGATCCTCAAAATTATAGGCATTTACATAAATCGCCGAGGCCAGGCTGTACTTTTCTCCATAGTCCTCGGCGCTGGAAGAGCTCCAGAAGCCCTGCTGGATCTGAAACGCTTTCCCATCCTGACGGAAATCCTCCGCATAGCCTTTGACCGCATTATACATGACCGCAAAGGACGGCCCGATGATCGAACTGTATTTTCCGGTTACATAGTTCAGGTCACCGCTGTTGAACAGGGTCTGGTTCCCTTCTGTATACGCATCCACGGTTCCCAGCGGGATGTTGGAACCCCTTGCTTCCTCCACCAGAGGGCCTACCGGGAGCACTGCCATGGCGCTGTCGTAAGCGCCGCTGTCCAGCTCCTTCGCCGCGCCCTCGCGCACTCCGTCCAGACGGACAAATCCCGGATAAATGCCTACTTCCAGGCTGCCTGACTGCAATTTTACAGGTTCCTCCGTCAATGCCAGTTCTTCGGCCGGCGTATCAAAGGTCACGCCGTACCCCTCTTCCAGCGTCTCCAGAATCGCCTGTGTACGGATCCGGTGCATCTCATTGCCCTGCGCCGCTCCGCCGCTGTAAATCAGATAGGAATCTCCGGCTGTTTCTTCCATGAAGTATTCTGCCATCTCTTTTCCCGCCTGGTATTCCACATCCGTACCGGGGCCTACCACACCCAGAAAACGGGGGCTGTCCTCCACGGCATGGAACGCGTCCTCCGCCACCGTTCCCGACGCCATGAGATAGTACATCTCATATTCTTCACACGCGGCGACTTCTTCCTCCAGATCATAGGACAGGAAAGACATGATCCCTTCTACCCCGTTCTCACGAGCCAGAGCCAGGAATTCTTGAATCCCTTCCTCGTCTGAAACACTGTCTGAATAGTAGAACTCCACATCAGGGAAACACTCCATGATATAATTTTCCAGATAACTGCGGAACGACATCACTTCCCCGTCCGCCAGATTGTATACCAGCACGCCGATTTTATGTGTCTGGTCTTCCTGCGCTGCTTCGGTCTCTTTTTGGGAGACGCCTCCGCAGCCCGTCAGGGCCGCGGAGACCAGAAGAGCAGAGAGCCATACCCATATATGTCTCATCCTCATCCTTCCTTTCGACCCCTCTAATCTTTTAATTCACAATAAGAGAGCATTGCACCGCCCTTCAGGACGTTCAGGCTGATCGTCTGTATGAGCAGTATCCCGCTCACCTGGGCATAGTATTCTTTCACCACATTGCCCATATAATCTTTTATGGTTCCAAGAAGAGCGCCCTTTTCAAAACGGTCGCCCACCTGATAACATGGATACCACAGGCCGGTATCATCCGCTTCCAGAAAATACCCGTCCCGCAGCTCCCTCTGGACGCCGTCGTATACTTTTGCCTCGCCTTCCAGCACATGCAGATACCGAAGCACGTTGCGGACGTCTTCCTTGTCCGCCTCCACCTCTTCCCGGCTCCACAGAGATCTTGATCCTCGCTCCAGAAGAATCCCCGGCACACCCATACTTCCCGCATGGTTGTAGGCGCCTCCTGAGGCGTTTTTGGACGGATACCGGAAATCCATGTTCACAGCCCTTGCCATGGCGTCGGACGCGCGGTTCACGTCGGGGGCGGCTGCTCCCAGTGTATACACATGAGGGTACAGCGCTTCATATCCGTCGCCGCAGTGCAGGTCCATATAGTAATCCACCCTGGGGAAGATCTTTTCCACAAAGGTATGGCAGATCCGCTCCGTCGTCGTCCCTTCCGGATTCCCCGGAAATTCGCGGTTGATATTCTTCCCGTCCTCATAGACCATGCTCATGGTCCGGTGTTCAAAACCGGAACGGTTCACCAGCGGAAAGATGATCACATCCCCGCACAGCTTCGACGGGTCCAATTCCGCGCACAGTTCCATGGCCGCCTGGATCCCCACATATTCCGCGTTGTGGATGCCTCCCGTCACAAGAACAGCAGGACCCTCTTGGGTGCCGCAGATCAGGGTGACCGGAATCTCCAGCTCCGTGTTGATGATTTTCATATATCCGGAAATTTTTTCTCCCGGCTTCGCCGTAAGATGATCCAATACTAAATTCGTTTTCACTTTATGCTTCTCCTTTTAGGTATACAAGTGGCAGGCCACCTGATGCCCTTTTGCCACATCTATGAGCGCCGGCCGTTTTTCCCTGCAGATTTCCATGCACCGGTCGCAGCGGTTCTGGAACGGACAGCCGGGCGGTACGTCCAGCGGACTGGGCGCTTCGCTCTCAATGCTCTCAATCTTTTTGGAGAAATCCATGTTCAGATCGAACACCGCGCCCAGCAGCGCCTGGGTATAGGGATGCATGGCACTGGTGCTGATCTCCTCGCCGGGCAGCACTTCCACAATCGTTCCCAGATACATCACCGCGATCTGATGGGCAAAGGACTGGATCAGTCCCAGGTCATGGGCGATGAACCCGATGGAAATATTTTTCTGTTTCTGCAGGCCCACCACCAGCTCGATGATCGTCTTCTGTACCGACACGTCCAGCGCGCAGGTGGCCTCGTCCATGACGATGATCTCCGGCTCCAGCGCGATGGCACGGGCGATGGCCACACGCTGCCGCTGTCCGCCGGACATATTGTGGGGATACCGGTCTGCGAATTCGCCCGGCAGATCCACCATCTCCAGGAACTTACGCGCCACCGCGTCTTTTTCACTGGCTTTGATCCGCTTAAAATTCATCAGCGGTTCGCAGATAATATCCCGGATCTTCATCTTCGGGTTAAAAGACGCCGAAGGATCCTGGAACACCATCTGGATATACTGACGGTTCTGGCGCAGTTCCTCGCCTTTCAGCTGTGTAATATTTTTCCCATGGAAGAAGATCTCTCCCTCCGTGGGCGTATCCAGAGATACCAGGAAGCGCATAAAGGTGCTCTTCCCACAGCCGGACTCTCCCACCAGCCCCAGGGTCTTGCCCTTATATAATTTCAAACTCACATCACTGCAGGCAGTCAGCGTGCGTCCACCGGAGGCCGGAAATTTCCGCGTGATATGTTTCGCCTCCAGGATCACGTCTTTTTCATCAAACATAACGCACACCTCCCAGGGATGGAACCGCGTCAAGAAGCGTCTTCGTATACTCCTTCCTGGTTCCTTTCAGAATATAGTCCCTTGTGCCTTCATCCTCTATGATACCGTCCTTCATGACTACTATATAGTCGGACATATACGCGGCCACGCCCAGATTGTGCGTCACCATAATGATACTGGTTCCATACTCCTCCCGCAGTTCCATGAACTGACGGATAATCTGAGCCTGAGTCGTCACATCCAGGGCGCTGGTGGGCTCGTCCGCCAGCAGAAGCTTCGGCTGATAGGTCATGCCCATGGCGATACCCACCCTCTGGCGCATACCGCCGGACAGCTGGAACGGATAACTCCGCATCACATTGTCTCCGTTGGGAAGACGCATGTTCTCCAGCATTTTGACGCCTTTTTCCCAGGCGTCTTTTTTACTGATATTTTCGTGGGTTCTGATATATTCCACGAAACAGTCTCCGATCTTCCTGGTGGGGTTCATCATGGCCCCGGAATCCTGGAAGATCATGGAGATCTTCGTACCTCTCAGCTTCCGCCATTCCTCTCCCGACCTGGTGAGGAGCGTCTCCCCGTCAAAAAGGATATCGCCTTTCGTCACTTTTCCGCCGCCCGCCAGAAGACCTAGGACTGCGCGGATCACCGTGGTCTTGCCGCTTCCGCTCTCTCCCACGATACTGCATATCTCTCCTTCCTCCAGGCTCAGGTTCACATTCTGTACGGCAGGTACGTTTTTATAAGAAATTGTAACATCTTTTAATTCAAGCATTGCCATCTCTTCACGCACCTCCTACTCGTCTCTCGGATCCAGAATATCCCGGAGACTGTCGCCCAGCATATTGAAGACCACCACCGTGATGAAAATTGCCAGGCCGGGGAATACCATCAGCCAGGGAGCGGCCTGCATATAAGCCCGCCCTTCATTCAGCATCAGGCCCCACTCCGCGGCCGGCGCTTTGGCGCCGAAGCCCAGGAAAGACAGGGACGCCAGCTCCAGCATCATGCTTCCGATATCCGTCGCCGCCGTGATCACCAGCGTGGGCAGGGCATTAGGCAGCATGTAGCGGAACAGTATATAGGGTGTTTTGGAGCCGCTTACGATGGCCGCCGCCACAAAATCCCGGTGGCGGATCTTCAGCACCAGGCTTCGGGCCAGACGGGCGTATTTTGTCCAGCTCACCACAGCGATGGCAATGACCGCGTTGCGGATGCTGGCTCCCATGATACCTGCCACAGCCAGGGCCAGTACCAGGCCCGGGAAAGAGATCAGCATATCTGCGATACGCATGATCACCGTATCCACGACGCCGCCGAAATATCCGGCTAGGATCCCCAGAAACGTACCGATTACAAAGATCAGGATCACCACCGCAAAGGCGGCCGTCAGTGAAATTCTGGCTCCATAAATAACACGGGTAAAGATATCCCTGCCCAGTTTATCCGTTCCAAAAATGTGTCCCGGTCCCGGCGGCTGAATCGCGTTCATCAGTTCCCCTTCTGTGGGGCTGACTCCCCCGGTAATTACCGGGGCGAAGACAGCCGTCAGAACAATCAGAATCGCAAGGATCCCAAAGATCGTGAAGGTCTTATTCCCGCGGGCAACGAGCCAAGCGGACATGCTTGCATGTCCATTTGGCGACTGCCGCGAGGGTCTCATATCCCGATTTTTGCGGGATATGAGACTTTTAATAAAGAAATTTTCCTTTTTCATCTGTCTCACCTCTTCACTCTCATCCGCGGATCCACGAAATTATAAGATATATCCACAATCAGGTTGATCGCCATGTAAATCAGCGCGATCCACAGTACATATCCCTGAATCAGGTTATAATCGCAGGAAGTGATCGCCGACACCGCCAGGTTTCCCAGGCCGGGATAGGAAAAGATCACTTCCACCACGGAAGTACCGCCCAGCAGGGAGCCTGCGGAAAGGCCCAGCATGGTGATCAGGGGCAGGAGGGAGTTGGGAAATACATTCAGCCAGAGAATCTTCCACTCCGGCACGCCTCTCGCCCTGGCGCCTGTCACGTAATCCTGGCTCAGTTCCTCCAGCACCGCCGTACGTACCTGCCTCGTATACTTGGACGACATGGCGATGGCCAGCGTCACGGAGGGCAGGATCATACTCTTAAAATCCCCTCCGGAGCAGATAACCGGAAGCCAGTTGACCTGTACACAGAACACCAGCATCAGCAAAAGTCCCACCCAGAAGTTCGGCATGGAGATGCCCAGGAACGTAACGCCCCTCACCAGGTTGTCCACCCAGGAGTTCTTATACACTGCCGAACACATGCCAAGAGGCACGGATACAAGCAGCATCAGAACCATGGAGAAGATGGTCAGCTTCAGGGTGGGCCACAGCCGGGCCGCCAGAAGCGTCACCACAGGTTTGCTGAAGGAATAGGAATTTCCGAAATCCCCGTGCAGGCAGTTCCCCAGCCACCGGAAGTACTGGGTGAAGAACGGATCGTTCAGCCCCATCTGGTCGCGGATGGACTGTACCAGCTCTTCACTGGGCATCACACCGGTGGCGCTCAGCATGGTCCGCACCGGATCGCCCGGCGATAAATAGGTCAGCAGAAAGGTCAGAAAGCTGATCCCGATCAATACCACTACAATCTGCAGCAGCCTGGAAATAAGTTGTTTCTTTGTCACACTATCACTCCCCTTACCTGCCAGCTTACTCGGCCGGGACAATCTCCGTGCTCAGCCAGTAATAGTCTGCCGTATGGATATGCGCGTAGCCCACGTTCCTGGAATAGATCATGGAGCTGTTGTAGTAGCCGTCCACCAGTACTGCCGCGTCGTCGATGAGGATCTGCTGCAGGCGGGTGATGATCTCCGTACGGGTATCTGGATCTGTCTCCGTCACCAGCTGCGCGTAAAGCTTATCATACTCTTCGTTCACATAACCGCAATAGTTTGCGGAAGAGGTGCTGCACCAGTTGGCCATATACTCGGTAGGATCGCCGTTTCCTACGGTCGTCCAGTTATTCGCGTTAAAGTCGTAGTCGCCGGCCACCAGGCTGCTCCACTGGTCGTCGGAGCTTCCCTCCCGCTCATTGACTTCGATGCCGATGGCGGTCAGATACTGATGATGAGCCTGAGCGAACTCTTTCAGCAGGCGGTTGTCATAATATACATAATCCAGAACGATGTCCTGTCCGTCCAGTTCCCGGATGCCGTTGCCGTCGGTATCCACGATGCCGGCGTCGTCCAGCAGCTTCGTGGCCGCTTCCACATCAAAGGCGAACGGATTCTCCAGCGTATCATAGCCGTACTCCAGGTTGGAGGGCAGCACGGAATATCCCGGCGTATACAGGCCGCCGATCAGGTTGGAAGCACAGATGGCTTCATCGTCGATGCCCATGATCACTGCCTGGCGCAGGGCATCGTTGCCAAGCACGCCGTTAAAGTTGATCCATGAGAAGCCGCAGCGCACGCCGCTGGCGATATCCACGGTGAAGTTCTCATCGTTCTGCAGTTCCTGAATGTCGCTTACATTGGTGATGTTCTCCACCAGGTCCACCTGGCCGTTCTTAAGCGCCATGGCCTTCGCGCTGGCGTCGCTCATGTACAGCAGCTCCACCCGGTCGTAGGGAACCTCTTCCCGATAATTTTCATTAGCCACAAGCGTATACCCCACCTGGTCCGTGAAAGTCTCGATCACATAGGGACCGGTACCGATGACGCCGTTGTTCCAGTCGGTGGTATCCGCCACGTCCACAATCGCCATAACCGGATAAGCCAGGTTGCCCGGCAGGTTCGGGTACGCGGTCACAGTCTGGATGGTAATGGTGTTGGCCGCGTCGTCCGCGGTGATCTCCGCTTCATATTCCAGGAATTTCTCCGGGCCCGAAGAGCCTTTGGGGCCTTCCACTTTCAGACGGTCCAGGGATTCCTTTACCTTCGTGGCCGTCATCTCACAGCCATCGGAAAATTTCACATCATCCCTCAGCTTGATGGTCCAGGTCAGGTGATCGTCGGTCACCTCATAGGATTCTGCCAGCCAAGGCTCTACTTCCATATTGTCGTTGAATTTGAACAGCGCCTCGCCCACGCCGTAACGCATGAGGTTCCAGGCCGCGTTCGTCTGGTTCGTGGGGTCCACCAGTCCGTCGCCGTAGTTCTGGCATCCGAAGGTCAGCACCTTCTCCCCGTCTGCGCCTGCACCGCTCTGCGTACCCGAGGTACCCGCGGAGCCTGCCGTATCCGCGGAACCGCCGCAGCCTGCCAGCATACCTGCCGCCAATGCTGCCGTGATACCCACAGACAGCGTTCTCTTCCATGTCTTTTTCATAGTCAATCCCTTCCTTTGCATATTATAAATTTTCTGCACCTATAAAAAGATCTGCATAAAAATAAGCCTGTGACTCACAGGCTCCAATGTCAACAACATATAAAAGGCCAATGCCCCCTTATAAACATGCAGGGCATGAAACCGGCAGCGATGCAGGCATGGAAACATCTGTCTCCCACGGCAGGGCAGAACTGCGTTCCGTTCATCAGAATACCAGTATCTTTCGTATGCGGTCCTCATATACACCGTATGAGTTTTCTCACCGGAAGTCTGGCAGGTCTCCTGACTTAAACTCACAGCCTGCGGCGCCTTCCCGGAGCCTTTCTGCCCCAGTGGCCTTTCTGCCGCCGGCTCCCTATCACAGTGACGGGATCGTACCGGACTTTCACCGGTTTCCCTTTTCATCCGCCTGCGGCGGAACCATCCTCCATGAAATACAGTATTTCCTTTTATAAACACATTTCCAGTATACGTTTCTTCCAGAAAGTTTTCCACTTCCAATTTGGCATACCTCCACATGGAGAGGTCCTTGCATACCTTTGTACAGGGAAGGGGGTTATACGTTTTTTTGGCGGGAACACCATCTGCCTTTTTTATAGTAAAGAAACAGGCACAGCGATGTGGCCGCCCATGTGACCGGATAGATCAGCGCCACACCCTGAACGCTCCTCCAGATCCGCATGACTGCTTCCAGCACGCCCAGTCTGACTACAACCAGATTGAATACCACGATCAGCATGGTCTCCAGGGCGTGCCCCGCCCCGCGGATCGTGCCGGCAAAGACCTCCAGAAACACGTACAGGAAATAAAACGGGAACGTGACCGCCACAATCTGCGCTCCCAGATGGATCACCGCCTCTTCTGTGCTGAACCATCCGAACACGAATTCCGCGTTCAGCAGTACCGACGCGCTGATTGCCACCGTAACCGCGATCCCCATGGCGATGGAGACCCAGGTCCCTTTTTTCACCCGTCCAAGGAGTCCGGCACCCATATTCTGGCTGGCAAAGGACGCGTTGGCCTGCCCGAAGGACAGAATTGGAAGATAGACCAGATTTTCCACCTTAAAATAGACCGTAAACGCCGCAATGCTCTCCACACCCAGGATATTGATCCGGGACTGGACGATCAGGTTGGAAAAGGTCATCACCATGGACTGCACTGCGGAAGGGATGCCCACCGCCAGGATCTGCCTGCAGGTCCTGGGATAGATGCGGATTCTGGAAAGCATCAGACGTCCCGCCCCTTTCATCCTGCACAGATGGGCGGTGGTCACAATGGCGGCTATTGCCTGGGACAGCATGGTTGCCAGCGCCGCGCCTTCCACGCCCATCTTCAGCACATACAGGAAGAACCAGTCGCCGAAGACGTTGGCAATCCCTCCCGCAAGCTGATACAGCATGGGCCTCCTGGAATCGCCCAGCGCCCTTAAAATGCCCGAATTGATGTTATATGCAATAATAAACAGAAGGCTCAGGAAATAGATCCTCAGATAAACTATGGACATCTCCAGGATGTCTTCCGGCGTATTCAGCATACGGAGAAACCAGGGTGTCAAAATCCAGCCCACAATGGTAAATACCACGCCGCCCAGAACCGTAATGCCTTCTGCCGTATGTACAATCCGGTGCAGTTCCTCCTCTTCCTCCCCGCCGTACGCCCGACCGGCCGCGATTCCCACGCCCACGCCAAGGCCGGTAAACAGGCCAAGGATAAACGTCACCAGAAGCCCGCCGGATCCCACAGCTGCCGACGCCTCCGATCCCAAAAGCTGTCCCACAAAGATCAGATCCACCGTATTATAGAGCTGCTGGATCAGGCTGCCTCCAAATAAGGGCAGCGCGAACCAGAAAAGCTGCTTCCCAATGGGGCCTTCCGTCAGCCGGACTCCTTCCTTCACTATCCATCCCTCCTGTTCTCGTGTTAAATATAGTCTTTCACATTAAATGCGACTGCCAATATACCACATTCTTCCCCACAAAACAAGGAACGGGGCATTCCTATGCGGCATACCCCGTTTCTCGTTTTATTTCAATATGATGTGATCGATCTCCACATGATCGGAATATCCCTTTTCCTCCAGCGCCCGAAGCAGCACCTTCCGCCACTCTTCAAAGTTCAATTCCACCACGTTCTGGTCTTTCAGGAATATCTTACAGCCGTTTCCTGATTCGCAGGAATCCCTGCCCGTCAGGCAGTAAGGCAGATTCTGCCGGAAAAGCCCCAGTTCACTGAGCGCATTTACCATGCGGTAGACGGTGGCAATCCCGATATTTTTATCCTTCTTCGCCGCCCGGTAATAGATCTCCTTGCAGCAGCTGCACTCATTCTCCAGTACAATATCGAGAATCAGCTCCCGCTGCCTGGTAACCCGCATTCCTTTTTCACGAAACAGGTCCAGAATCTGTTTTTTCTCCTGCTCTCTGCCTGCTACTCTTTCGTCCTGCATCCTGAACACCCTCCGCTGCACCCTGCGCAGGGGTTTCCGGACTTTTTATCTTTCCAGATACTGCGGACCGCAGCAGCCACAATTGCCAAAACAACGATTCCAACGATCAAGGTTCCCATTAAGCCTTCGCCATTCCTTTCAGATTCACTTTCAATTTGCCGTCCTGTTTATACGGACGCACCAGCAGCCAGATAAATGCCGCGATTACAGCCAGCGCTACGATCACGCCGATGCCGAATGTTCCGGTGGTGATCCAGGTTCCGATCTGGTAGATACACAGAGAGACCAGATATGCCAGGCCGCACTGATAGCCGATGGCGATCAGGAACCATTTGGTATTGTTCATCTCTCTCTTGATCGCGCCCATGGCCGCGAAGCACGGCGCGCACAGCAGGTTGAATACCAGGAAGCTGTATGCCGCCACAGTCGTCATGCAGGCCGCCAGGCTGCCCCAGATCTCAGCGCCGTCTTCCGCTACCTCAGCAAAACCGAACAGCACACCGAACGTAGCTACCACGTTCTCTTTCGCGATCAGACCGGTTACGGCTGCCACAGCCATCTTCCAGCCTTCGCCGCCCTGGGTCCATCCCAGCGGAGTAAAGATCCATGCAACGGCGTTTCCGATGGACGCCAGGATGCTGTCTTCCAGTTCCACAGCTCCGAAACCGTCCGGTCCCCAGCCATAACCCTGCAGGAACCACAGTACGATGGTGGACAGAAGGATGATTGTGCCGGCCTTCTTAATGAAGGACCAGCCTCTCTCCCACATACTCCTCAGTACGCTGCCAACCGTAGGCAGGTGATATGCCGGAAGCTCCATGACGAACGGAGCCGGATCTCCGGCAAACAGCTTCGTTTTCTTCAGAATAATACCGGAGCAGATAATCGCCGCAATTCCCACGAAATACGCGCTGGGCGCTACCCAGGACGCTCCGTCGAACAGCGCGCCCGCAATCAGCGCGATGATCGGGAGCTTCGCTCCGCAGGGCACAAACGTGGTCGTCATGATCGTCATCTTGCGGTCACGGTCGTTCTCGATAGTTCTGGAAGCCATCACACCCGGTACACCGCAGCCGGAACCGATCAGCATGGGAATGAAGGATTTGCCGGACAGACCGAATTTACGGAAAATACGGTCCATGATGAACGCGATACGCGCCATATATCCGCAGCCTTCCAGGAATGCCAGGAACAGGAACAGCACCAGCATCTGCGGCACAAAGCCCAGGACTGCTCCCACGCCGCCCACGATACCGTCCAGGATCAGGCCCTGGAGCCAGTCCGCGCAGTTCATGCTCACCAGCAGGCTCTCAATGGCCGGAGGAATGATCTCTCCGAACAGCACGTCGTTGGTCCAGTCGGTGACAATGGTTCCCACAGAGGTTACGGATACATAATACACCACCCACATGATCACTGCAAAGATGGGCAGCGCCAGAATCCGGTTGGTCACGATGCGGTCGATCTTATCCGAAGTGGACAGTTCTCCCCTTCTCGCTTTTTTATAGCACTTTCCAATGATGGACGCAATAAAATTATAACGCTCGTTGGTAATAATACTCTCGGAGTCATCATCCAGCTCTTTTTCCAGATCCGCGATGATCTGTTCCACATTCGGCGCCTGCCGAAGCTGGTCGCCGATCTTGTCGTCCCGCTCGAAAAGCTTGATGGCAAAGAAACGCTTCTGCTCCTCGGAGACTTCTGATCCCAGCATTCCTTCGATGGCGTCCAGGGCGTCTTCCACCTTTTTATCAAAAGTATGTACGATGGTCTGGGCAGCTCCTGAAGACGCGGCCTGTACCGCGGCCTCCGCGGCTTCCTTGACTCCCGTTCCCTTCAGAGCGGAGATCTCCACCACCTTGCAGCCCAGTTCCCTGCTCAGCTTATCAATATGGATCTGATCCCCTTCTTTTTTCACCACGTCCATCATGTTGACTGCCATGACAACCGGGATCCCCAGTTCCATCAGCTGCGTGGTCAGATAAAGGTTGCGCTCCAGGTTGGTGCCGTCCACAATGTTCAGGATCGCGTCCGGACGGTCCGCGATCAGATAGTTCCTGGCCACCACTTCCTCCAGGGTATAAGGGGAAAGGGAATAGATCCCGGGAAGGTCCATGATCGTCACATCTGAGTGTCCTTTCAGTTTTCCTTCCTTCTTCTCCACCGTAACGCCCGGCCAGTTTCCTACGAACTGATTGGCTCCG
Source organism: uncultured Lachnoclostridium sp. (assembly GCA_944381625.1). Taxonomy (GTDB): domain Bacteria; phylum Bacillota; class Clostridia; order Lachnospirales; family Lachnospiraceae; genus Hominiventricola. The sequence goes on along the minus strand of CALWLW010000009.1, from coordinate 31,968 downwards.
GTCAACGCATTAAATAATGTGGTTTTGCCGCAGTTTGGATTGCCGGCAAGTGCGATTTTCACTGACATCTTCTCCTCCTCGGGGTTAGCATTTTCTAACCCATGCTGCTAAAAATAAGCCGCCTTCCGCGGCTTTCCAAATACTTCTTACTGTACCTCGATCATCCTGGCGTCTTCTTTTCTCAGAGACAGCTCATAACCACGCACTGTCACTTCCACCGGATCCCCCAGCGGAGCTACTTTGCGGACATACACTTCCGTCCCCTTCGTGATCCCCATGTCCATGATCCTGCGCTTTATCGCGCCTTCGCCGTGGAGTTTCACCACCGATACGCTCTTTCCAACCGGTACTTCTTTCAAAGTCTGCATCTCATTCTCCTTCCCATCCCGCGCGCTACGCTACCATGATCTTATTGGCCAGGCTCCGGTCCAGCGCAATACGGGCGCCTTTTACCAGGAGAATCATGCCTGCGGCAGTCTCACCCAGCACCTGGACTTCAGATCCCGGCGCGAACCCAATATCCTGAAGATGCCTGACCACCTCATCTTTTCCCCGGACTTTTACCACAGTCCGTGACTCTCCGATACTCATCAGTGATAATGCCATCATGCTCCCTCCTGTTTTCAGCATAAATGAAAACGACTATCATTTATATCCTGTATTATAGAGGCATTATACGTTAATGTCAACTAACTTTTGAAAAAATATCCATCGCTTATAGATAAATATTATCATCAATATCAGATGTAAGCCCCGGCAAACCCTCAGCGTTCCTGTTTCCAGGCATAAAAACAGGGCGGACACGCGCCAAACGCACGTCCGCCCCGGCTCTCTTATATCCGCCCTGACTCCCTACTGCTGCAGTACGGTCACAATGCTGGGAATCAGCTGTTTCTTTCTGGACACCAGGCCCTTCAGGATAATCTCCTGCATATCGTCCGGAAGCTGGAACGCCTCCCGGATCACTTCCCGCGCCCGGTCTCCGAAGCAGAGCAGCTCCGTATCCTCTTTTACAATATTGGTCAGCATGACAAAACACATGTCCACGCCCAGGTTCTCGAATTCCTCCTCCAGATATGGCATCATCTTGGCTTTGATCTCCTGAAGCTCGATGGTATTCATGCTGTTGATCTGAGATACAATAAAATTGTACTCGTTCACTTCGAACTTCTTCTGGTCCTGCCGGAAGATCTCTTTCGCCGTCCGGGAACTCATGTTGCTGCCGGCGCTGAACATATCGATGGCAAACTCCTCGATCTCCACGCCGCAGATAGCGGAAAGATCCTCCGCCGCCTTCTGGTCCACCTTCGTACAGGTGGGCGACCGGAACATCAGCGTATCCGATATGATGGCCGCCATCAGAAGACCCGCGATCTTCTTGGGGATCTCCACGCCGTTCTCATGGTACATCTGGTAGATGATTGTGGCGGTGCAGCCCACCGGCTGGTTGCGGAAAAACACCGGTTCCACCGTCTCCAGCGTGCCGATGCGGTGATGGTCGATGATCTCCAGCACTTCCGCGTGGTCGATACCGTCCACGGTCTGGCTGGCCTCGTTGTGATCCACCAGGATTACCTGCTTTTTGCGCAGATTTAAAAGGTTTCTTCTGGAGATCATGCCGATATAGTTGTCCTCCAGATCCAGGATCGGGAACTCGCGGTAGCGCTTCTGTCCCATGATCCCTTTGATATCCTCCGTCTTCTCCGTCAGCTTGAATGTGGTCAGCCCCTCGCATCTCATAAAATGGGAGATGGGCATACTCTGATTGATCATACGCGCCACTGTGAACGTGTCGTGGGGCGTCACGATGATGCTGCAGTGATTTTCCTGGGCCAGCTTGCGGATCGTCTTGGATACCTTCGCGTCCATACATACGATGATGCAGGCCGCGTTCATCTCGATGGCGCACAGCTGGGATTCGTACCGGTTCCCCAGGATCACCATGTCCCCTTCGTGAATATATTCCTCCATCACGTCCGGGTTGGCGGCAGCGATTACCACCTCTCCCTTCTCATAAAAAGCGTCCTCATCCCCCAGCAGCATGGTGGCGTCCAGCGCTTCCAGAATATTTTTGTACGGGGTCTTCGCCGTAGACAGAATACTGTTGTCATATACGTTCATGTAGGCGTTGGCAATATCGCCCACCGTGATCAGGCCTTTCAGCTTATGATCCTCCGTGATGGGAAGCGTGGTCACCCCCAGCGCGCGCATCATATTCCATGCCTTCTTCAGGGAAATCTGCCCGGATACCCCCTCCGTCTTGCGGATATCGATATCACGCACGTCCGTCATCACATCCGCCACGTACTGAGGAGCCGGTACCTGGAAAAAGTTCAGCACATACTGCGTTTCCTGGTTGATCTGGCCCGCTCTGGCCGCGCTGTATCCTTTTTTGTACAGACGGTTTTTCAGTTCTGCGTAAGCAATGGCGGAACATATGGAATCCGTGTCCGGATTCTTATGGCCGATAATATAGATCGGCGCCTTCTCTCCTGCTGCCATTTGTGTTTCCTCCCTATATTTCTGGCACTATTTTAGCACTTCCTGTGCGCATTGACAACTATCTCCCTGCATCAGCGCTCCTTTTTTTATTGATTTTTAATATCTTCTCTTTGGTTTCTCTGCACTTCTTTGTGAATTTTCACGATCTCTTCAAAGTTTGTTCATATTTTATCCATATCTGGATGCTACAATATAAACAGTTCAGAAGAGAACCCGTTAAAACCGACAACTTGACAGATTTTTTCATAATAGCCCCGGTATCCGTATTACCGGGGCACTCCTCATTTTCCCCCGGAATCTGTATGCTAGGGGACTTTGCATTTTCCCGGCATCCATTTTCCGGGGTATTTCTTGCCCGGCGGCCGCCTGTCTCCTGTCAGCCGCCGTCGATTTTCTTCATGGCTTCGTTCAACGACATCATCTTCCCGTCCAGCTTGGAGATGATGGACGCGCACTCCTTCAGTTCCCTGGAGAAATAATCCGGAGCGTTTCCCTCATATTTGTAATAGATCTTGTGTTCCAGGCTGGCCCAGAAATCCATGGCCATGGTGCGGATCTGCAGTTCCACATTGGTGGGTACCACCGCGTCCGCCAGCGCCACCTGGATGCAGAGGATCATGTGGTAGCTCTTATACCCGCTCTCCTTGGGATGGCTGATATAATCCTTAATGCTCACCACCTTCAGGTTGTCCTGCTTGGCGATCATGTCCGCAAGAAAATAGATCTCCGAATAGAACGAGCAGGTGATCCTCAGCCCCGCAATATCATGGACATATTCCACCATATCGTCGATACTGATATTATGCCCGTTTTTGCGGAGCTTTTTCGTAATGCTCTCCGGCGTCTTCAGCCTCGTCCTGATATATTCGATCGGATTATAAGAATATACATGGCTGAGTTCATTATCCAGGATCTCCAGCCGGCTCTTCATCTGGATCAACGCGGATTCATAGATGAACATCGCGGTCTGGAAGCTGTCCTTCTCCGGTCTTTTTCTGATATATTCCTGTATACTCATCTCCACTGCCATTTCTGCATTAACTCCCCTGTACAGAACTTCTCATCGCGCGGCCCCCTGCCTGGTTATGTCCCGCAGTCCGGCTTTCACACGCACATACATATATATTATATCATAAAAGATATACATAAAATGTCATTTTTTCTGCATAATCTATATATTTTTCACAGTCATTTTATGCATTTATAAGCCATCCTTATCTATTTTCATAATCATCCAGGAAATGATGGATCTCTTTTCCTTTTTTATAGCTGATGATGGTATCCAGGTTTACATTCTCCACACTGCGGAAGATGTTCTTCTCAATCACGGGGCTGATCCTGCGGAACCGGGCGATCAGCTCCTTCATCTCCTGGCGCTTGGAGTTGTTGGCTCCGTTGCCGTCCACTTCGTAGGCTTCCGTAAACCGGCAGGCGCACTGGAGAAAATGCAGGTCGTGGTACCTGGCCCAGTCCACCACCGCCTCCTCATGTACCAGGTACATGGGACGGATCAATTCCATCCCCTCAAAATTCGTGCTGTGCAGTTTGGGCATCATGGTCTGCATCTGTCCTCCGTACAGCATTCCCATGAGAATCGTCTCGATCACGTCGTCAAAATGGTGTCCCAGCGCGATCTTGTTGCATCCCAGCTCCCGGGCGTGGGCGTACAGAAAGCCCCTTCGCATACGCGCGCACAGATAGCAGGGATTCTCCTTGATATCCACCACCACATTGAAGATATCCGATTCAAAGATCTCTATGGGGATGTTCAGAAGCTTCGCGTTCTCCTCAATGCGCCTGCGGTTGGCCGGGTGGTAGCCCGGATCCATCACCAGAAACTTCAGGCCGAAATGGAATTTCCCGTGGCGCTCCAGCTCCTGCAGAAGCTTCGCCAGAAGCATGGAATCCTTGCCCCCCGATATGCAGACCGCGATCCGGTCCCCTTCCTGTATCATGTCATACTTCTGGACGCCCAGCACAAAGGGCCTCCAGATCTCTTTCCGGTATTTTTTTATGATGCTTCTTTCGATCTCCCGATAGCGCTCCATGTGATTCTCCTTTGACTTCCTTCTTTACTTTCCCCGCGCCAGCCCTTATACTGAAAAGCAGATCACAACGACTTTGCGGCAGGAGGATGGATGATGTTCCGTGTATGGGGAAAGATATTTAAAGATAACCGCATGCTGAAAGATATGACCGTCTGCGACAGCCGGTCCGATACCAGGACCCACAAGGTGTTCCGGGCTCTGGACGAAATCTGTTATGCGTTTGATTTAAGCAGGCCGATCTGGCTGGACTCCAACATCCGCGAATTCCAGAGACATGCCCGGACGCGCTTCCGTCCGGACAGCTTCGTGGACGATGTGGATTTTGATTTTCTGGAATTTCAGGTGATTGAGGAGGACTGAAGTCCTCCTCTTTTACTGTTTCAGGAAACTCTGGATCAGATCCCATATGGAGGATACGAAGCGGGTAATAAAGTTTCCCACCTTCTCTCCGTCCAGTTCAATCCCCATGGATTCCAGCCGGCTGTAAAGCTCTTTCGCCTGGGAAATCAGCTGATTGGCGTCGATATCCAGGTTCCCCAGCTTCAAAAGCAGATCCACAATCTCTGACACCTGCTGGTCCGTCAGCTCCACACCCATCTCCACGGCCACCTGCCGCACCAGGGTCTCCAGCTCCTCCGGGTCATCCAGTCCCCGCTCCGCGATCTGCTGCTTCAGGTAGGCAATCATATCTGACACCTGTTCCGCATCCAGATTCCCCAGCTGATCCGCCAGTTCTCCGGTCAGCACCAGCTCGTCGGTGGCCACTGCCAGCGCCTCATCCGCCACGGCCTCGCCGCTGTACGCCTCATAGGCTTTCACCGCTCCGATAAGAGCCGCCGTACCGCTGATGGAGCTGGGCGCCGCCACGATCACTTTCGCGTCTTCCACGCCCGCGGTCAGCAGCGCGTTTCGGTACATGGATATGGTACAGTAACTGATATTATGTGTCTCTACGCTCAGGCCGCTCCCGTCCTCCTGGGGGATCAGAAGCACCGAGGACAGGGACCTGGTCCCCACCACGGACGCACCCAGAGCTTCGTCCAGGTACTGATGCTCCATATCATTGGTAATATAAACTGTCTGATAGGACGCCGCCTGTTCCGCCGTTATCCCCATCTCTGAGAACACAATCGTCTTCTGGTCTTCCGTCAGATCCGCCCCCAGCGCCAGCACCGGCGGCTGGGCCGCGTCAGCCTTTATGCCGCCCGCCGCAAACAGCCCGGCAATCAGGCAGCATATGGAAAGCCATTTCTTCATAATACGTTCCTCCTTCATCTTCTCCGAATCGTGTCGCACCACTTTCGGATATCCTGGAATACCTCCTGTTTATCCAGGTCGTTAATCAGCTCATGCCGGTTGTCCGGATAAAGCTTGCAGGTTACTTTTCTCATGCCGATCTTTTTCAGCATCTTTTCAAACCGCCGGACGCCTTTGCCGTTCTCTCCCACCGGGTCGGCGTCGCCGGACAGGATCAGAATCGGCAGATCCCTTGGCATCCTGGCCGCCCGCCTGGGGTCTATCACCTCTTCCACCGTCCTGAGAAGCGCTTCAAACGCATTCAGGGAAAAGTGGAAATTCATCTTCTTATCGTTCACCACATCCATCATCACCTGGGGATCGCGGCTCATCCAACTCCCGGTACGGGCGTTGTCCGGATACAGCTTTGCGAAACCGCTGCAGGTCAGATTGTCCAGAAGCCGGCTCTTCCCTCTCTTGCCGGATCTCAGCATACCCAGATAGGTAAGCGCCAGACCCGCCTTGACTGCCGGCATGGGCTGCTGGCCAGTCCCCATGAGGATCGCGCCGTCCACTTTCTTCCCGTGATAGATCAGATATCTGCGCACCAAAAAAGAGCCCATGCTGTGTCCCAGCATAATGTAGGGGACTTTGGGGGCGTAGGAAACCGCCATCCGGCGGATCTGCCCGATATCCCTGAGCCAGAGCACCGCGCCCTGTTTTCCCACGTATCCCAGCTCTTCCGGAGACTTCACCGAGTCCCCGTGGCCCAGATGGTCGTGCCCCACCACAAAATATCCGGCGGATGCCATGTATTCCGCCAGTTCATTATAACGTTCAATATATTCCAGCATGCCATGCACCAGCTGCAGGACGCCTTTGTATTCCACCTCAGGATCGTACCAACGATAACCATGTATCATATGGATGCCATCCACGGAGTCCACGTAAAATTCTTCCCGTGTAACCATTGTGACTCACCTTCTATACATATTTTTACAACGGTTCAGCCATACAGTTCATAATTTGACGTGTTTTACAATATCGGCTGACTTGAGGCGTGATTGGCCGTCAAATTCTGCATGGCTGAACTGTTATACATTTTTGCACATTGTAGCACATATTTTCCCCGGATAGTGGAATTTCATAAAATTTTAAGGATTCTTTAAGATCAGAGGTGCGGGGGCATGGGGAAAGGGCCCCGTGCCATGTCAGTCTGTCCTACGAAGCCCTTTTCCTGCGTCTTTTCACTATATTTCTTTTATCTGCGGTCTTTTCTGCCAGGCATTATAACTGCGTCGTCACGAAAATGTCGTAGATGGCGCGGATAGCCCGCTCAAAATCATCGTTTTTCACGCCCACGATGATGTTCCACTCGCTGGAACCCTGGTCGATCATCTTCACGTTCACATTCGCATGAGCCAGCGCGGAGAAGATCCTCCCCGCTGTCCCGCGGTTGGCTCTCATGGCCCGTCCCACGATGGCCACCAGCGCCAGATCGCCTTCTACTTCCATGTAATCCGGCTGTACCGCCCTCTGGATGCCCGCCAGCACATTCTGCTCGTACTCCTCAAACTCATCCTGGTGAACGACCACGCTCATGGTATCGATACCCGACGGCATATGCTCAAAGGAGATGCCGTACTGTTCGAAGACCTCCAGCACCTTGCGGCCGAAGCCGATCTCGGAGTTCATCATGTCTTTCTCTATGTTGACCGTCACGAAGCCTTTCTTGCCCGCGATGCCGGTGATGGTATAATCCGGGCGGTGGCAGGTGCTGGCCACGATCATCGTCCCCTTGTCCTCAGGACGGTTGGTGTTGCGGATGTTGATGGGGATGCCCGCCTTGCGCACCGGGAAGATGGCGTCCTCATGCAGTACGGTCGCTCCCATATAGGAAAGTTCCCGCAGTTCCCGATAGGTGATAACGCTGATCACCGCCGGGTCTTTGATGATCCTGGGGTCCGTGATCAGGAATCCGGACACATCCGTCCAGTTTTCGTACAGATCCGCGCCCGCCGCTTTCGCCACGATGGAGCCGGTGATATCGGAACCGCCTCTGGAAAAGGTCTTGATACGGCCGTCGGGAAGAGCCCCGTAAAATCCGGGGATCACCGCCGTAGGCATCTCCTCCAGGCGCGCGGACAGCACCTGATCTGTCTTGTCCGCGTCAAATTCGCCCTGTTCGTCGAAGCAGATCACCTCCGCCGCGTCGATGAACGGGTAGTCCAGGTATGCGGCCATGATCCGGCCGTTCAGGTACTCCCCTCTGGACGCCGCGTAATCGCTGCCTGCCTTTTTCGCAAAGTTCTCCGCGATGACCTTGAATTCATCCTCCAGGGAAAGCTTCAGGTTCAGCCCGCCGATGATCTCATTGTACCGGGACTGGATCTGCCGCAGCATCCCTTCAAAGTCTTCGCCGTTGGCCGCGGAATAATAGCACTGGTACAGCATATCCGTCACTTTTATATCCTTGGAGAAGCGTTTGCCCGGCGCGGACGGCACCACATAACGTCTGTCCTCATCCGCGCGGATGATATCTCCCACTTTGCGGAACTGCTCCGCGCTGGCCAGGGAACTTCCTCCGAATTTCACCACTTTTTTCATTCTTCCATCTCCTCGTTCTTTTCTGGCGGACATCTGTTTTTACCACACGGATCATCAGCCCGCAGTTTTCCATTCATAAATAAATCATTAATGATTATATCGGGAATATTCCAAGAAGACAACAGTTTTTTTCTCGACAAGGGGAAAGTTGCAGAAATACAGGCAATTCAGCCCCTTTGTTCCGCTTTCTATCCCTTGTTTTCCTCCGTTTCTTTCTCATCCTTCACGTTTACCACCCCCTCAATCATACCCGTTACAACCGCATTTAACTGCGCCGCGTTCCGGGACGTAATGACCATTTTCCCCGTCCGCTGCTCTAAGGCCTGCCGCGCAATTCCGGCGACCTCACCGCCCTGCCGGGCCGCCTGTATGTTCTCCTCAAAAGTTTCCGGCTTTGTTTCTTTGGAAATATCCGTTGTGGAAGTTTCCGCAAGCATGTTCAGAACGAGTTCCGTCGTCGTCATATTGTCCCGCAGATTTTCTTTTTTCAGGCCCTTTAATTTTTTGTACTGCCGTGTCGTCATTCCCGACCATGCACGGGTGATCTCATCGGTAAGTATCGCGTATTCAACGCCCTTCTGCACGCCTCTGTCCTGCCATTCGTCGGTCAGTTCTTTACGCACCTGGATTGCCTGCAGGCGCTGGTTAATCCATTCGCGGGAATAACCTTTTCTCAAGTACGTCTCAAGAGCCCTGTCTATGGTAAGTTCAGGGTCTATGGTTTCTTCTATACGCTCCCGCCCCACTTCTGCAAGCCACAGCTTAAACGGCTCCGCTTTCGGAGAGGGGATGGACTGAATAATCCGAAAGAGCTGTTCTGTGGTGGCGGCAAGCGTTTTTCGAAGTTTACCTGTCGTTGTCCGCATGGCTACCTGGGGACAATTTGTCCCCAGGTACGCGCCAAGCTGTTCATCGCGTTTCCGCAATTTTTTCAAATAATCAGTAGGGTTTACGCTGTCGGTCAGTACCGCAACCACATCAACAACAGAAAAATACCACTCTTCCTTTTCCTCATCCCATGCCGTCCTGATTTTTTTATCTTCAAAAAGCTGTAATTCATCGTTGTTCATTTGCTCTGCTCCTTTCCGGGCAATTCCAGTTTGTCACAGGAAGTTCTCTGAAATTTTTACAGTTATCTTGTACCATGTCCGCAGTGCAGCGCTCGACTCCGCTTCGGCTCCGTCTCGCTCACGGGCTTCGCCCTATGTCATCCAGCAGGAATCGTCGCTTCCATGCAAGCGTGAAGCGACGGTTCCTACCGTCTGACGCACTGCTCATTGACTACGTGAACATTATACCATGAAGCGAAGAAAAATGATACTTACAGCTGTTTTTCAAGAGGAGTTTATTTCCCTCAACACATGGGCTATAGCAGCCGGGTCTCTCCGACCCACAAAAGAAACTGCCGCCCCATAAAACGCAGCCAGGCCGCAGGGAATTTCCCCTGCGGCCTGGCCTGTATCTCACAGAACTATTTTATTTGGTATCCTGCCCGTAATAAGCGTTCGCTCCGTGTTTACGGAAATAATGCTTATCCTGCAGCTCCTGCGGGGCCGGCTGGATTCTGGGATTGATGGTCTCCGCACGGTAAGCCATCTTCGCCACTTCCTCCAGTACCACCGCGTTGTGCACGGCTTCATGGGGATCTTTACCCCATGCGAACGGGCCGTGGTTCTTGCACAGCACCGCCGGAACCGCCATGGGGTCTTTGCCCATCGCGTTGAAGGAATCCACGATCAGGTGCCCTGTATTCTCCTCATAGGCTCCGTCGATCTCTTCTTTGGTCAGGCAGCGGACGCAGGGGATCTCCCCGTACATATAGTCCGCGTGGGTCGTTCCGTAGCACGGGATGCTCCGGCCTGCCTGCGCCCAGCTTGTGGCGTAGGAAGAGTGCGTATGCACCACGCCTCCCACTTCCGGGAACGCTTTGTAGATCTCCAGATGAGTGGGCGTGTCGGAAGAGGGTTTGTAATGCCCTTCCACACGGTTCCCTTCCAGGTCCATAACCACCATATCGTCCGCCGTCATGGTCTCATAGTCCACACCGCTGGGTTTGATGACGAACAGCCCGCTCTCGCGGTCGATGCCGCTCACATTGCCCCAGGTGAACGTGACCAGCCCGTATTTGGGCAGAAGCATATTGGCTTCAAATACTTTCTGTTTTAATTCTTCCAGCATCAATCTGCCTCCCTGTTACTTATCTGTAAGCAACCGCGTTCCATCTCAGCTCGTTCTTGAAGTCGCGGATGGTTGTGTTGTTGTCGATCACGACGCTCTCGATGCCCATGGCTGCCGCCCAGTCTACCATCTGCTCTACGGACAGATCGTAGGAGAATGCGGTGTGATGAGCTCCGCCTGCCAGGATCCATGCCTCGGTGCCAACTTCCAGGCTGGGCTGCGGGGTCCAGAACGCGGTAGCTACCGGGAGCTTCGGCATCTCTTTTTCCACCTTCTTGCAGTCCACTGCGTTGATGATCAGGCGGAAACGGTTTCCAAGATCCACCAGAGAGGTGGCCACAGCCGGGCCGGTCTTGGAGGTGAATACCAGACGGGCCGGATCTTCTCTGTTGCCCATGGACAGCGGCTGAACCTTGATGGAGATGGGGCCTTCCGCGATGGTCGGGCACACTTCCAGCATGTGAGCCTGCAGGATGCCTTCTTTGCCGGCTACCAGGTTGTATGTATAGTCTTCCATGAAGGAAGTACCTTTCGCGTCTTTCACGCCCTCGGTCATGATCTTCATCAGGCGCACCATAGCTGCGGTCTTCCAGTCGCCTTCAGCACCGAAGCCGTAGCCTTTCTCCATCAGTCTCTGGATCGCCAGACCCGGAAGCTGCTTCAGGCCGCCCAGCATGCCGAAGTGGGTTACGATTGCGTGATAGTCGCCGTCTTTCAGGAATTTCTCAGCGCCGATCTCGATCTGTGCCTGAACCGCCACATGTCTGCGGAACTCTGCCTCGTCTCTGCCTTCCAGCAGGATCTGGTATTTGCTGTAGTACTCTTCTACCAGCGCGTCCACGTCGCCCTGAGGAACTGCATCCACATATGCTACCAGGTCGTTTACATTGTAATGATCGATCTCCCAGCCGAACTTGATCTGTGCTTCTACCTTGTCGCCCTCGGTAACGGCCACGTTGTTCATGTTATCGCCCACACGGCATACACGTACATGAGAGGACTCCATCACGCCGATGGCGGTGCGCATCCAGCTTCCCAGACGCTCCTGCACGGACGGATTGTTCCAATGTCCGAAGATGATCTTTCTGTCGATGCCCATGCGGCTCACGATGTGGCCGTACTCACGGTCGCCGTGAGCGGACTGGTTCTCGTTCATGAAATCCATGTCGATGGTGCCATACGGGATTTCCTCGTTAAACTGCGTCAGCAGATGGCAAAGGGGTTTCTTATATTCCTGCAGGCCGATGATCCACATCTTGGCCGGAGAGAAGGTGTGCATCCAGGTGATTACGCCCGCGCACTCCGGATCGTTGTTGGCGTCGTTCAACGTCTGGCGGATGGACGCCTGGCTGATCAGCGTCGGTTTCAGCACCACCTCAAACGGCAGCTTTCCGCCGGCATTCAGGCCTTCCACGATCTTTGCAGAATGCTCTGCTACTTTTCTCAGACACTCGTCTCCATACAGGTCCTGAGATCCGGTACAAAACCAGAACTTATAATTTTTCATAGCTCCTACCTCTTTCCTTATATTTTTTTATTCTTTTCCTTCCGGCTCTTCCTCGCCAGGCTGTTCATACTCGCCTTTCAGAAGCGCCTTCAGGGAGAATCCTCCTAATATGACCGCAATCACGGTAAATACGATCATCGCGGCGATAAATAATATGCGCTGTCCTCCCACATGCGCCGCGGGCGCTCCCCGCAGCTCCCATACGGTATACAGCAGATATGCCGCCACCACAATACGCAGAATCAGCGTAAGCTTTGTGGCCGTGTGTTTCTTTGACCCATCCATCCTTCTAGCCTCCTATTTTTTTCACCGATTCCCGCTCCAGAACGTCCGGACAGTATAAAAAGTTTTCCCGGAACCCCGGTTCCCTGATCATCTGCATCAGGTACTCCGCCGCCTTCCGCCCCAGTTCTTCCATGGGATGCGGAATCGACGTGATCTTCGGCTCGCACAGAAGCGACAGTTCCGTTCCGTCGATGCTGATCACAGAAAGCTGCCCGGGCACCCGGATCCCTTCCTTCTTAAGAAGCTCGATCAGTTCAAACGCTACCTGATCATTATAGCAGAAAACCGCCGTACAGTCCATAAGACGGCGCAACAGGGAAGAGCGGATATTTCTCAGATTCTTCTGGTCCTCCGTGTCGATCCACAGCACTTTGCGGTCGTCCACACTCAGGCCCGCCTGCAGCAGCGCGTTCAGATAGCCAAAGTACCGGAGACGGCCCTGTCCGTCGTCCGCTTTGAAGATACCGCCGATCTTGCGGTGTCCCATATCCAGCAGATAATTTACCGCTTTTTCCGCCACGTTCTCATCGTCCAACGCCACAAGCGGTGCGTCCAGCTCCGGATATTTGCAGTCGAAAAACACCAGAGCGATCTGACGCCTCTGAAGCTCCCGGTAATATTCCAGGTTGGGATTGGGCAGCGCGCACTTCACCGCTTCCACGATCACGCCGTCCACATGATCCCTCGCCAGGATATCCTCCAGGATCTTCCGTTCATCGTCGATCTGGTTCCTGGTGAAGGTGATCTGCGTCATATAGCCTTCTGTGGAAAGGGTCTGTACGATGCCCTGCAGCATGGGCGGAAATATATAACCGTCCACGTAGGTACTGATGACCGCGATGTTCATCGTCCGTTTCCTGGCCGTTCCCGCGCGCCGTCCCACATAGGTGCCGCTTCCGCGCACCCGCTCTACCAGCCCTTCCGCTTCCAGGACGCCGATGGCACGCCGCACCGTCTGCCGGCTCAGGCCGAACATGGCGCTCAGTTCATTCTCCGAATAGAGCCTGGAACCGGGCCGCAGCTCTTTGGAATCTATTTTTTCTTTTATCCAGTTTACCAGCAGGATGTATTTGGGCTCTTGCTGTTTCATACCTATCAACAGGGGGCTGTCGCACTAGCTAATTATTTAGCTGGGCGCAGCCCCCTCCCTTTTACTCAGTCAAATTTAATTATTTCTTTCTCTTGGATACCAGGTCGATGGTAACTGCGCCCAGAAGCACGGCGCCTTTTACGATCTTCTGCATATCGGTGGAGAATCCGTACAGGGACATACCGTTGTTCAGGATACCCATGATGAATGCTCCTACGACTGCTCCGATGATGGTACCGATACCGCCGGAGGTAGCCGCGCCGCCGATGTAGCAGGATGCGATCGCGTCCATCTCGAACTGGTCGCCGGCCTTCGGAGTAGCGGATGCGTTACGTGCGGAAAGGACGATACCTGCCACTGCACACAGGATACCCATGTTGGTATATACCCAGAAGAACACCTTCTCCGTATTGATACCGGAAAGTTTTGCCGCTTTCGCGTTGCCGCCCAGAGCGTAGATCTGACGCCCTGCCACGGTCTTGGTGGTGATGAAGTGGTACAGACCCACCAGGATCACCATCAGCACCAGCACGAACGGGATACCGCTGTAGCAGGCCAGTTTGTAGAAGAAGAACCATACGATTCCGATGATGACTACATTTTTCACTACCAGCTGCCACACCGGGTTGCCTGCGAACCCATATTTTTTCTTCGTTGCAATACTCTTCAGTTCTGCCAGAACGATGAGAACGGATACTACTGCCGCCACGATGATACATACCATATCAATCTGAGCGCCTTCCGGTCCCACTTTGATGGTGGGCAGGAAACCTGCGCCTATGTAGGTAAAGTCGGTGGGAAGAGGTCCCTTGGTCTGCGCCTGCAGAAGCACGTAGGTAAGGCCGCGGCCCATCAGCATGGTTGCCAGCGTTACGATGAAAGGCGGGATGCCCAGCTTCGCAATGAAGAATCCGGCGAACATACCGCAGAGAAGACCTACTACAAGAGCCGCGATGATCGCGATCCACATGTTCCAGCCATAGTCTACCATACCGATACCGATGACGGCGCCACAGGTAGCCACGATGGAGCCGACGCCCAGGTCTACGTTACCGGTCAGTACACAGAGCAGCATACCTACCGCCAGGATCACCACATAACCGTTCTGCATGATCAGGTTGTTGATATTGGCCGGGGACAGGTTCTTTCCTCCGGTCAGGATCGCAAAGATTACATATACCGCAATCAGGGCCAGTACCATGCCGTACTGTCTCATATCAATATTAACTACTTTCTTATTTTCCATGATTACTCACCTTTCCTGTTATCCGCCATAATGCATCCCATAATACGCTCCTGAGTCATCTCGCTCTTGCTCAGTTCGCCTGCAATATGGCCCTCGTTGATGATGTACAGTCTGTCGCAGGTACCGATGATCTCCGGCATCTCAGAGGAGATGACGATCACCGCTTTTCCGGCTTTCGCCAGATCGTTGATGACGCAATAGATCTCGTATTTCGCGCCTACGTCGATACCTCGGGTGGGCTCATCCAGAATCAGCACATCCGGCTGCGTGAGCATCCACTTGGCAAGCACCACTTTCTGCTGGTTACCGCCGGACAGGGAACCGACCGCCTGGTCGATGGAGTTCGCCTTCACGTTGATGAGTTTCTTATATTCTTCTGCCTTTACAATCTCTTCGTTGGAGTTCACCACTCCGTTCTTGGAGAAGAAGTTGCGAAGAGCAGCCATTGTCATGTTCCGTTTAATATCGTCGATCAGCACCAGTCCGTTGCCTTTCCGGTCCTCGGACACGTAGGCCAGCTTGTTGTCAATGGCCGTGCGCACGTCCTTCAGATCCACTTCCTTGCCGTTCATCTTCACGGTTCCGCTGATCTTCTGTCCATAGGATTTTCCGAATACGCTCATGGCGAACTCTGTACGGCCGGCGCCCATCAGGCCTGCCAGTCCGACCACCTCGCCGGCGCGCACCTTGATGTTGATGTTCTGCAGCACCTGACGGTTCGGATCTTCCGGATGATATACGTTCCAGTCTTTTACCTCAAATATGGTATCTCCAATGGTTACTCCCTCGCGAACCGGATAACGGTTCGTCATCTCACGGCCTACCATGCCTTTGATGATACGGTCTTCCGAGAAATCATCCACACCCTTGGTCAGCGTCTCAATGGTGTGGCCGTCACGGATCACGGTGATGGAATCCGCCACATAGCTGATCTCGTTCAGCTTATGGGAAATGATGATCATGGTCACGCCCTGTTTCTTCAGATCCAGCATGATCTCCAAAAGTTTCGCGGACTCCTCGTCGTTCAGCGCCGCCGTCGGCTCATCCAGAATCAGCAGGTCCACGTTCTTCGCCATGGCTTTGGCGATCTCGATCAGCTGCTGTTTGCCCACGCCCAGGGTGTTGACCGGCACGTTCACGTTCTCATGTTCCAGCCCGACCTTGGCCAGCATCTCCTTTGCCCTGGCCTGGGTCTTCGTCCAGTCGATCACTCCTTTGGATGAACATTGCTCATTGCCCAGGAATACGTTTTCCGCCACGGTCATGTACGGGCTGAGCGCCAGCTCCTGATGGATGATAACGACGCCTTTGGCCTCACTGTCCTTGATGTGGTGGAACTTCATAACCTCGCCCTTATAGACGATATCTCCGGTGTAGGTTCCATAAGGATATACTCCGGACAGAACGTTCATCAAGGTGGATTTCCCGGCGCCGTTCTCACCGCATAACGCATGGATCTCTCCTTTTTTCACCTTCAGATTCACATCGTCCAGTGCCTTGACGCCAGAGAATTCCTTGGTTATGTGGTTCATCTCCAAGATATATTCCGACATACCTCTCGCTCCTTTTCTTTATATTTGTTGAAAAAGGCGGCGGCTTTCGCCGCCGCCTCTGTCAGACCAAATTTTACAGTCCCAGGTCTTCTGCTGCGTAGTATCCGCCGTCAACAATGACTTCCTGCAGGTTTTCTGCATCCACTGCTACCGGGGTGCACAGATAGGACGGAACAACAATTACGTTGTTGTCGTAGGTTGTGGTATCGTTAATCTCCGGCTCGGTTCCGGTCATCACAGCCTGTACCATGGTGATGCACTTCTCAGCCAGGAGACGGGTGTCTTTGTAGATAGACATGGTCTGGGTTCCGTCAAGGATGTTCTTGCAGGCCATCAGCTCTGCATCCTGTCCGGTTACCAGCGGCCAGTTCTCTGCGGTGTATCCAGCGCCCTGAAGAGCTGCTTTCACGCCGTATGCGAATCCGTCGAATGCGGTGCAGGCGATGTCCAGATCTTCCTCAGCGTAGAATCCGGTCAGGTAGTTCTCACACCACTGCTGAGCGGTCTCCTGAGACCATCTCAGAATACAGGTATCCTCGAAGGAGGTTCTTCCGGTCTTGCAATCCAGGGTGCCGTCGTCCAGGTACGGCTGAAGCACTTCCATAATACCCTGATGAAGCAGAACGGCGTTGTTGTCGTCCGGGGAGCCCATGAAGAACTCGATGGTGTAGCTCTCGCCAGCTTCTCTTGCAGCTTCCAGATCTTTTGCTTCTACGATGTAGTTCGCGATAGCGGTTCCAACGCCCTTGTTATCGAAGGATGCGTAGTAAGAAACTGCGTCGGTATCCATCAGAAGACGGTCGTAAGCGATGATCGGGATGCCAGCCTCTTTTGCTGCTGCCTCTACCGTGGTCAGAGCACCGGAGTCAACGGCTGCGATAACCAGGCAGTTAGCGCCTGCCGCGATCATGTTCTCAATCTGAGAAACCTGTGCCTGAGGATCATCCTCTGCATACTGAAGGTCTACTTCGTATCCCAGAGCCTCCAGTTTTTCCTTCATGTTTGCACCGTCGTTGATCCATCTCTCGGAAGACTGGGTCGGCATTGCCACGCCGATTCTTCCGCCTTCTGCCGCTGCTAAAGCCTCGTTTTCGGCTTCTGCCGCAGCGTCGTCTGCTGCTGCGTCATCCGTGGCTTCTTCGGTAGCTGCTGCGTCGCCGGTGGTCTCTGTGGTGCTGCTTCCGCATCCAACTACCAGAGCTGCTACCATAGCGACAGCGAGAATTGCGCTTAAAGCTTTTCTTCTCATTGTTGAAAATCCTCCCTTAAATTGATATTAAGTTGTATTTACAATCCGTACTATTTGTACGGTGTTGTACTTATTCAAAACTCACATATGGTTTTCAGGTTTCGACATTTTTTCTGTCATTTTCACGAAACTTGTTTTTCCATATTGTGTACCGTTTAGTAACAATATACATTCTGACGGCCGTTTTGTCAATTACATCCGCCCCATTTTGTCCATATAAATATACATTTTTGTTCATTTCATTTGAAATTGTATTCAACTTAAAAATAACTTGTACTATATTTGTATTTACTTAAATGTACGGTTTATGATTGACGGCTTTTTCCGGCAGCGGCAGGGCGTGAGAGTCTGTTTACCGGCCCTGCATCACACCGGCCGCTTCCGCCGAATCCGGCACTGGAACTGCGGCAAAACTCCCTGGTTTCCCATTGTAGTTTTCCGATTCTTTTGCTATAATTGCTGTATTTAATACAGAAAGCATATGGACTGCCGGGCGCGCAAAGTACGGCGCGGGCAGAACGGAGGAAATTATGGGGAAAATAGCAATTATGGCAGACAGCAACTGCGGCATCATGCCGGAGGAAGGAGCATCGTACGGGATTCATATTCTGCCCATGCCTGTGATCATAGACGGCGAGACGTATTATGAGGGTGTTGACATCAGCCCTGATGATTTTTACAGCCGGCAGGCGGTCGGATCGGACATCACCACATCCCAGCCCTCTCCCGGAGAGGTAACTGCCATGTGGGACCGACTGCTTCTTACTTACGATGAAATCGTATTTATCCCCATGTCCTCCGGTCTCAGCGGCACATGCCAGACCGCGTTTCTGCTGGCTGGGGACGAGCCCTACGAGGGCAGAGTCTTCGTGGTGGACAATCACCGGATCTCTGTGACCCAGGCGCAGTCCGCCCTGGACGCCCTGGAACTGGCCCGGCAGGGACGCACCGGCGCCGAGATCAAAGAGATCCTGGAGCGGGAAGCCATGGACGCCACCATCTTCATCGCCGTGGATACGCTGGAATATTTAAAAAAGGGCGGACGTATCACCGCGGCCGCCGCTGCTCTGGGCACTATTCTGAGAGTAAAACCAGTTCTCACCATCCAGGGAGGAAAGCTGGATTCTTTTGCGAAGGCCAGAGGCACCGCCGCCGCTTTCCATGTGATGCTGGAGGCGCTGAGATCCGACATCGACACCAGATTTTCCGATCTGGCGGCACAGGGTCAGTTAAAGATCGGCCTGGCCAACACCCTGATGGATCCCGACAGGCTGGAGCATTTCAAAGAAGCCCTTCAGGCAGAATTTCCGGATCTGGAGCTGGTCTACTTCCCCCTGTCCATGAGCATCGGAACCCACGTGGGCCCGGGCGGGCTGGGGATCGGGGCGGTGAGGTGTCTGGGGTAAAGGACTGCCGCTCCAAAACAGGGAAAAGAAAAACCCCGGATGGCCGTCCGAGGTTTTTCATTGTCGTCCACAATGGACTTGTATCATCTTTTTTGCCTATTGGCATTATAGCATATGCGGATTTGGATTGCAATATTCCCATCAATGAGATTTTCAACACAAAGAGAAAAACCCCTGAAAATCAAGGGTTCCTAGTCGATGCGACAGGATTTGAACCTGCGACCTCTGCGTCCCGAACGCAGCGCTCTACCAAGCTGAGCCACGCATCGTTATTCAATTCTCTGTTCTCAACTGCGAACTCGTTTATTATACACTGTCATTTCTCATTTGTAAAGAGTTTTTTCGATTTTTCTCGATTATTTTGTAATTATTCATCCAGGCATTCCGGATTCCCGCATCTGACGCTGCTTTACCGCCCCCTGCGTGCCATTCGCCCGCTCAGAATCCGTCATCTGTTCATGTAAAAACGACATCTGACGGATTCCGGCCGGCGAATAGACTCACCATATTTTATCGATTACTTTTTAATCAGGCACCCCGATGCCCGCGGCAGGCCTATGCTCCGCTCTGGCCGTCCGTGGAAGCCGCAGTCCCGGATTCTCCGCCCGGCTCCGCCTGCTGAGTCTGAGTGCCCGCGGCAGGGTCGGCTGCGTTAGTTCCAGTTGTACCAGAAGGCTGTGATGTTCCCGCCCCCGAAGCGCCTTCATTGTCCTGTCCCTGGGACTGGCCGGCGTTTGAGCCGCTCTGCTCCTGAGACTGGCCGGCATTCGTTCCTCCTTGTTCCTGGGATTGACCGGCATTTGAACCGCCCGGTTCCTGGGATTGTCCAGGAGTCTGCGTCTGTTCAGGTTCCTGGGGTGTCTGCTCCGGCTCCTGGGGTGTCTGCTCCGGCTCCTCAGGCTCTTCCGGTTCTTCTTCCGGTTCTTCCTCTTCTTCCGGCTCCTCAGGCTCGTCTGGCTCTTCTGTATCCTCCGGCTCCTCGCTGGGCTTGGATGTGGAGTAGCTGGTCCAGTAATAATAGAAAATATGATCCTGAATAATCCAGTACGGAACTCCGCCATTTTCCAGGTTCGTGATCAGCGACGGCACCGGAGCCCAGGTTCGGAAGAACAGGGACTCGCCCACGTTGCTGCTTCCGTTGACCACTTCCCTGGCCGCGTTCCAGCAGGACTGAGTCACAATGTTGGGGATATCGTCGTCCTGTTCCGCCTGCAGTACCAGATCGAAACGTCCCGATCCCACCGGCTCAAACTGTTTCGACTGACGCAGAACCGCTTCCAGAGAATTGGGATACAGGCTGCTTCGCACCCGGTTCATGATCACATAGCCCACCGCCAGCTGCCCCTGGTAGCTCTGGTTCCCGGCCTCGCAGTAAATGATCGTAGCTAGCATCAAAAGCTCATAGTCGCTCAGGGAGAGGTGACCGCCGGAAATATTGGCGTCGCCGGCAATAATCGTGACATTTTCCATGGAGGACGCCGCGTTCTGCGCCGCCTGAATCCTGGCCTGACGCTCTTCCTCCGCCGCTTTGGCAATCAATTCATTGAGGATTCTGGTCTTCTCCTGGATCAGCTCGTCCATATTGCTGATCTGACCCTCCAGCTCGCCGATCAGGCTGTTGTACTCGCTGATCTTGGAACCTGTGGCCGCCTGCTTGGCCGCCACCTGCTTTTTCTTGTCTTCCGTCTCCGCTTTCAGAAGCTCCAGCGCCTCCTGCTCGTCGGCAAGGGAAGCCTGCTGTTCCTCCAGGGAGATCTTGGATTCTTTATACTCTTCCAGACGCTGACGGTCGTATGTATTGATATTCTCCGCGTATTCCACCTGATTCAGCATATCGGAGATCCCGCCAGTGAGCGCCGCGGACAGATAAGTAAACAGATTATTCCCACCGTTCTCATACATGTACTGGATCCGCTGCTTCATATCCTGGTACTGCTTCTCCACCTCTTCCTGAGCCGCGGCCACCTCCGCTTCCTTCGCGGCTATCTCCGCCTCCTTCGTCTCGATATCCTTCGTCAAAATCGAGATCTGCTCATTCAGACTGCTGGCCTCCTGATTCAGATTCTTCAGATAATTTTCCATCTCGGACCTGGCGTTGTTCAGGCTGCTCTTTTCCTTCTCCTGCTCCGCTTTCTCCTGCTCTGCTTCGTTCTTCTCCTTCTCCACCTGGTCGATCTTGTCCTGCGTCTCTTTGCTGGCCGCCAGCACCGCGCAGGAAGAGACCAGCATGCATCCCGTCAGTATCAGGCAGAGCAGCCGTCCGCATATATTACTGAATTTTTTCCCCATAACAAGCCCCCCTAATCCCAGTCGTATTTTGTCAGGTTTCCTCTCAACTGCATATGCGCAAAATTCTGCTGGCGAAGCGCCTCATACAGGACGACCGCCACGGAATTTGACAAATTCAGCGAACGAATCTGCGGATTCATGGGAATCCGGATCGCCGTATCTTTATGCCTGTGCAGGATCTCCTCCGGAATCCCCGCGCTTTCCTTCCCAAACATGAGGTAACAGTCAGGTTCATACTGTACGTCGCTGTACACATTCAGCGCTTTGGTGGACGCCATATAGATTTTGGCTCCCGGATTCTTCTCCAGAAAATCTTCATAATCCAGATAGGTCGTCACATCCAGATCCTTCCAATAATCCATGCCGGCCCGGCGAAGCTCCTTCTCTCCCAGACGGAACCCCAGGGGTTCGATCAGGTGGAGCCTGGTACCCGTCGCCACGCAGGTCCTGCCGATATTCCCGGTATTCGCCGGTATCTCCGGCTCATACAGCACAATATTGAAAGCCATGGCCATCCCTCTTTTCCTTACTCATAGATCTTATACAGCTCGTCCGTCTTCGGCCGCTCCAAATAGGCGGTATCCTCTCCATTCAGGATCTTTTTCGCCTTCCCTACCACACAGCGGCCAATCAGGGACGCCCGGACGCCTTCTCTCTCCAGGTCCCGGACCAGTTTACGCCCGTCCGGCGCTGTCATCAGCATACATCCGCTGGATATCAGCTGATAAGGATTCAGCCGGAAATGCTCGCAGATCTCTATGGTTTCCTGCCGCACGGGAATCGCTTTCAGGTCGATCTCCAGACCCACGCCGGAGGCTTCCGCCAGCTCCCACAGCGCTCCGTAGATGCCGCCCTCCGTCACGTCGTGCATGGCGGTGACGCCTGAGCGCACCGCGGCCGCGGCATCCGGCACTACGGACAGAAGCTGATCGAAGTTCTTGGCCTCCTCCACAAAAGGCGCCGCAAAGCGTTCCCGCAGTTCTTCTTCCTTTTCCCTGGCGATGATCGAAGTCCCTTCGATCCCAATCCATTTGGTAGCCACCACGTCGTCGCCCACACGGGCCCCGCCTGTGGTTACCAGGCATCCTTTCTTCACTTTCCCGATGCCCGTCACCGAGATCACCGGCTGGTTGACCACCGCAGTCACCTCCGTATGGCCGCCCACCACCTGAATATGCAGTTTTTCGCAGGCGTTTTCCACCTCCTGCATCAGCTGGCGGATCATGGCTTCATCCGCGGTTACCGGCAGCAGCACGGTCAAAAGCAGCGCCACCGGCTCCGCGCCGGCGCTGGCCAGATCATTGGCCGTGATCTGCACCGCCAGCTCTCCCGTATTCTTATCCGTCCCGGTGATCGGGTCCGTGGACAGCACAAAGACCTCGTCCGGCCCCAGCTGCAGGGCCGCGCAGTCTTCCCCCACGCCAGCTCCCACCAGCACTTCTTCTCTCTTGGTGCGTATCTGCCGGAAAACGGCCCTTTTCAGGACTGTTTCCGGCACCTTTCCAATCTCCATATCTCCATCTCCCGGACTATTGCGCGGGCGCAGGGGCCGGAATCAGCGGCGCGATGTTGGCGTCCGCCAGCGCCTCATCCTGCAGGGCAATCGCCGCGCGCAGATTTTCTGACAGCACCGGATCCCCGGCGGTACCATAGGTCACTGTCCGGTTTCCGCCCCGGTAGGTACTCTTGTTGACCTTCGTCCGTTCCGTCTCCACGCCGTTCACCGTTACCACCTTATACAGCTCCGCCACATAGCCGGTGCGGCCCGACGATACGCTCTTGTAGCCCAGCGGCTGGCCCGCGTCCTCTGTGAGTACGGTGGCCGGATCCGTCTTGCTCACCAGCACACTCTCAAAAGAGATCTTCCGGTTGGGATCTCTGGTCTCTTTTCCATAAATATTGAACGTCACTTTTTTATCGGAGGTGGTGTAACCTTCTATGTAAATCGGGTAGTCCGTGTTGTTTACAAATTTCAGGTCTTTATAAGTCCCGGCGATGGCCGCGTCCTCAGACAGCTCCACATAAGCCACCGTCATGGAATGGGGCGAACGTTCCGTCACTTCCAGCTCCGCTCTCAGCACCGCATTGTACAGCGTGGTGGATACCTGGCAGATTCCTCCGCCCATACTGTCCACCGTCTCTCCGTTCAGATAAGATCCTGCCATGGCGTATCCATTTTCCGCGGTAAACGGCGCCACCGTCTCATAGGCCGAAAACTCCTCGCCCGGGTACAGCACCGTCCCGTCGATATGTTCCGCACCGCTGTTGACATTCAGACTCCGGTTGGAACCGGATGTGGAAAAGCTGGTGGTAAAGCTTCCCAGAAGATCCTGCACATACTGCAGTTCCTCCGCGCTGCCCTCCGGCTCTGTAATCTCTGTCGCCAGTTCCACGGCTTCACCCTCATCCCAGCCGCCGTCCAGATAATTCATAATGGCGCGGACAGAAGCATCCACGTCCAGCACCAGACCGTCTTCCCCGGCCACAAACTGGAAAGCTCCGTTCTCTCTGGTAAGTGAAGCGTTCTTCGCCTCCTGATCAAACTGAGTACAGTTCGACTCCACATACGCGCGCACCTGCGTCTCGCCCGCTGTCCATTCCAGCGGGTAGGCTTTTCCGCCCTGCTGCAGATCCTTCTGCTCCTTGTAGCGCTTCAGCACATGTCCGGTGCGCCCGATCCCCAGCGCTTCCTCCACCGCGTCCTCATAGGTACAGGTCAGTCCAAAGGACGCCAGAGGCGCTTCCAGGGTATTGTCTCCGATCTTCAGCGTGATCGTCTCTTCCTTCACATCCTCCACATAGGACGCCAGCGCGTCCATGGCCTGGCTCTTCGTCATGCCCGACACGTCCACGTCGCCGATCGTAACTCCGTTCAGGATCGTATCTTCCTCTTCTGCAAAAGCAGTCAGCCCCAGGCCCAGCGTCAGCAGACACACGCCCAGCGCGATCTTACGGATCCATCTTTTCATAATATCTCCTCATCCTTCCTACAGTGCGTAAGTCAACAGCGGCACGATCATGGCCGCCACCAGCAGCAGTACGATTACTGCCGCGACTACTCTTCTTTTCTTATCATTAGATCTCATATTTGTATCATCCTTTCCTGCTTCCGATTCTGCCATACTGCAGAATGATATGGTCAATCATGCGGGAAGCTTCGCTTTTGCTCATCTCTTCCACGCAGGTATTCATTTCTATTCTATGATATTTCATCAGATCCTTCAAGTATCCTTTTTGAGAATCCGTGATAGGACACTCTTTTTTCACAGAATACATCATCTTCTGAAACGCAAAGATCCCAGGATCCACTCCCTGGAATTCCTCCTGCATTCTCAGGAAGATCTCATGGGCGGAGCGGGCGTCGTCCAGCGCCCGGTGGGAATGTCCCGGATCCACCCGGTAATAGGTGCACATGGCCGTCAGCGTCCGGGAGCGCATGCCGGGCAAAAGCTTCCGGGCGATCTTCAGCGTATCAGCGCCGTCCTTTTCAAAGCTCAGCCCGCACCTGACCGCTCCCTGTTTTAAAAAACCGTAGTCAAACTGCACGTTATGCCCCAGGATCGGATAACCCTCGCAGAAGGACACCAACGCTCCCATGGCCGGCTCCAGCGCCCTGCCCGTCTTCTGCATCTCATCCGTGATGCCGGTCAGTTCCTGTATCCGCCAGGGGATCTCTATCCCGGTATTGATCAGCGTATGGAAACTGTCCACGATGGCTCCGTTCTCCACTTTCACCGCCCCGATCTCCAGGAGCCGGTCCCTGGCAGGGTCAAGCCCCGTGGTCTCCACATCCAGCGCAACATATCTGTTCTTCATATCTTCTTTTCCTTACAGTAACCGCGCAGAAAACATTCCCCGCATTTGGGGCTCCTTGCCGTGCAGATACTTCTTCCAAATGTAATAATATGTATATTCCAGAGAATCCAGTGATCCTTTGGAAGTTTCTTCATCAGGTCAAATTCTATTTTTACCGGGTCTTCCTCTCTGGTCAGGCCCAGCCGCCTGGAGATGCGTTTCACATGGGTATCCACCACCACGCTGGGTTCATGGAAGATATTCCCGCGGATCACGTTGGCGGTCTTGCGGCCCACGCCGGCCAGGGACGTGAGCGCCTCCAGATCGTTCGGCACCTCTCCTCCGTAGTCCTCCACCAGCTTCTTCGCGCAGGCAATGATATTTTTGGCCTTATTATGATAAAATCCCGTGGGCTTGATATCCTGCTCCAGCTCTTTTAGATCCGCCCGGGCAAATTTCTCCAGGGTGTCGTACTTCCGGAACAGATCCGCCGTCACCAGGTTTACCCTGGCGTCCGTACACTGGGCGCTGAGCATGGTGGCGATCAGAAGCTGCCACGGCGTCTCATAGTTCAGGTAGCAGATATATTCCGTCCCGTATTCCTGATCCAGTAGCGCCAGGATCTCTCCCGTCCTTTTCGTCATTGCAGTACCTCCGTATGGGCTTCTTTTGTCAGCGGGCTGCGCTGGTCATAGTCGAACAGCACAAACCGCGGCCCCTGCTCTTCCTCAAACACCTCAATGTGCACCCGCCGTCCATGGATTTTCTCGTATTCTTTGAGGCGATCCCGGTAAGGCCCCAGATCCGCCGCGAACGCCGGCCTGCTCTTCAGACGCTCCCTGGCGTACAGATCGAACACCATGCGCCGGTCGATGGCGGCGCTGTGCCGTCCGGCGGCCTGCAGATATTGTCTCAGGATCTCGTACCGGGCCATGCGGCCGTGGCTGATCCCCATCAGTCCATGTTCTTCATAATATACGGCAAGCCCGTGGAAGAAATCAAATGGAGATGATTCCCAGCGGAGAATCTCCTCCAGGGTGCGGTCAAACTGATGGGAATTGTAATAGACCTCCGTCATCTCCTCCACACCTTTAAGCAAAAGCACGTCTTCATAAGAGAGCCACGAGGTGGCGTACACCTCATAGGGCGGGTTTTTGCGCCGCCGGATGCCATAACTGCCGGCGCATGCGCTCATCTTCGTTCCCCGTAGCACTTTCAAAAATCCCAGCTGCAGCTGCTCCGGTCTCATGGCGTACACCTGGTCGTAGGACCTGCGGAAGCTCTCCAGATCTTCCCCGGGAAGTCCCGCGATGAGATCCAGGTGCTGGTGTATATTTTCGAATGCCCGGATTCTTCCCACCACAGAGGTCAGACGCTTCAGATCCATCACCCTGTCGATCTCGCGGATGGTATCCGGATTCGTGGACTGTACGCCGATCTCCAGCTGGATCAGTCCCGGCCGCATACGGCTCATCAGTTCCAGTTCTTCCTCTGTGATCAGATCCGCCGCAATCTCAAAATGAAAATTCGTGACGCCGTTGTCCTGCTCCATCATCCATCGCCAGAGCTCGGCCGTGCGTCCGGCATTGCAGTTGAAGGTACGGTCCACAAATTTTACCTGGGGTATGTTCGCGTCCAGAAATCTTTTTAATTCTTTTTTCACAATGTCCAGGCTCCGGTAACGGACGCGCCGGTCCAGGGACGACAGGCAGTAGCTGCACCGGAACGGGCATCCCCGGCTGGACTCATAATAGATAATTTTATGAGAAAAAAGTTCCAGATCTTCATATGGAAACGGAAGCTCGTCCATATCCAGCGGCTCCGCCGGAGGATTCTCCACAAGCTCCCCGGACGGCCCCCGGAACGTAAGACCCGGTATGTCCTCCAGCGAACCGGTTCCTTCTATATAATAAGCTGCCAGTTCCTGGAAGATCTTCTCCCCTTCTCCCCGCATCACGCCGGCAAGTCCGGGATGCTTTTGCAGGAAAGCCTCCGTATCATATGATACCTCCGGCCCCCCGGCCCAGAGCATGACGCCCGGAAGCACGTCCGGCAGTTCCTCCACCAGCTCTTCCACCAGCATCCGGTTCCAGATATAACAGGAAAAAGCAACCACGTCCGGCTGCCTTCGGTAAATATCGCTGAAGATATCCTCAAACTGCTGATTGATGGTATATTCGGCGATTTCTATCTGGTTCCCGAACCGCCGCGCCGCGGCTTTCAGGCTGTACACGGCCAGATTGGAATGAATATATTTGGCGTTTATCGCCGCAAGAAGTATCTTCATATGCTTCCTCCGTTCCCGCGAACATTGTAGCACATTTCCCGGCGATTGCAAATTTCTTTCCTTTTTGTTTCGTATTTCTTTTGTTTTTTTAGAAATCCTTTATCTCGCCGCCACACTTTCGTCACATTTACTTGCTATTATAATACTCGTAACAGGAACACATCAGTATTTCATTCATAACACTTTAGGGGGCTTTCCCAAAAGCCCCCACTCCCTCGAAAATATCAAGGTTTTCACGAAAGTGAAGACCTTTTTTTGTCGTTACAGTTCACTCGTCAGCCAGGATCAGCCGGATGTCGTGCTTGCACGAACAAATGGCTGCTCCTGAGCGGACGAAGGGAGCGCCTGGTTATGAGCAAAGGGAGCTGCGAAGCAGCGGGAAGCACGAAAGCGCGGCTTTGCGAATGGCGCGTGTGAACTGTAACTTTTTGTCTTTTTCCCCTGATTGGCGTTTTAACTAAATGTATACATACAGAAAAAATCATTATATAATATGGGATAAGAGAACTTTCTAAAATAACCGCAGGACACACATAATTATGACGCACTCCAGACACAGAATCGCCGCCTGGGTTCTGGCCGCCGCGGCGCTCCATTTTATCCTTATCGCAGGATATTTCTTCCTGCAGACCCACCGAGCCGGAGTTTCCGCCCGCACGGCATTATACCGGGAACAATACCAACGAGCCCTGAACTCTCTGATTTCAGAGCACGTTTTTCCCGACGGTACGCCTGTGGACGTTACGTTCATCAAGGATGGCGACTTTTCCCATAATCATTTTTCAGTCTGCGACATAGACGGGGACGGGACGGAAGAACTGATCATCTCTTATTCCTATGCATCCATGGTGGGAATGGTCTATTATATTTTGCAGTATATGCCTGAATCAGAGGATTTTCATGTGGAACTTCTGGCGTTTCCCGGCGAAGAAATATATACCAACGGATATATCACGATACAGGCCTCCCACAACCAGGGGATCGGAAACTCATTCTGGCCGTACGCCGTTTTCCAGTATGACAGAACGCAGGACGTGTATACAAGAATTGCCTTTGTTGAAGCCTGGGAAAAAGCGACTTTCCCAACAGACCGCCTGGGGAACGTCTATCCTGACCAGGTGGACACAAGCGGCACAGGATATGTCTACCGCATTACCAGAGCCGGTCAGGATACAGGCGACGCTCCCTGGGTAGATTACACAGATTATGGACTTTTTCTGGAATCTACCTACGGAAATGCTCCGATTTTTAACATGGACTATCTTCCTATCACAGAAGAGCATATCGCGGGCCTGCTGCCCGCGCAGCCTTAGTCCACCTCCACCACGCGCATGATATTGGTGTGTCTGGAGGATTCCACCGTGTTCAGATCCCGGATGATGCCTGCCGTCACCACCACCAGGTCTCCCTCCCGGATCACTCCCTTCTGTTTCAGAAGCTCCAGAGAAGAATAGATCAGGATATCCGTGGACTCGGCCCTCTTTGCCTGGAACGGAAGCACGCCCCAGTAAAGCTGCATCTGGCGCACCACCTGCTCATCCGGCGACAGACCGATGATGGGCGTATCCGGCCTCCACTTGGAAAGTCTCCAGGTGGTAAATCCGCTCATACTGGGCGCCACAATCGCCTTGGCTTTCAGGTCATGGGCAGTGGAGACAGAGGAATAGCAGACTGCGTTGGAGACAGTTCCCAGGATCTCCGGGGTGACCGTCCGCTTCTGGTAAAACTGACTGTCCAGATGCTCCTCCGCGTCCCGGCAGATCTGCGCCATCATCCGCAGAGCCTCCACCGGGTATTTGCCCGCCGCCGTCTCTCCTGAGAGCATGACCGCGTCCGCTCCCTCGTACACAGCGTTGGCCACGTCGGTCACCTCCGCCCTGGTGGGCCGCGGATTGCGGATCATGGAATCCAGCATCTGCGTGGCCACGATCACCGTCTTGCCTGCCTCGTTGCATTTATGGATCATGGTTTTCTGGATATAGGGAAGGGTCTGGGGCGGGATCTCCACACCCAGGTCACCTCTCGCCACCATGATGCCGTCGCTCTCCTGAATGATCTCATCCAGATTTTCAATTCCCTCTTCATTTTCTATCTTGGCTATGATGCGGATATGCGAGCCCGCCTCCTCGAGCATGCTCCGGATCTCGCGGATAACTTCTGCATTCCGCACAAAGGAAGCGGCGATAAAATCAAATCCCTGCTCAATGCCGAAGCGGATATCCGCCTTATCCTTCTCCGTCAGACCGGGCAGGTCGATCTTCGTCCTGGGTACGTTGACGCCCTTTTTCTGGCCCAGTTCCCCGCCGCTCACCACCTTGCAGTGAATCTCCGTGCCTTCCACGCTTTCCACCGCCAGATCGATCAGGCCGTCGTCGATCAGGATATGCGTCCCCGCCTTCACACAGGCCGGAAGCCCCTCATAGTTCACGTGGCAGATCTCTCCATCCGCCTCCACTTCCCTGGTGGTCAGCGTATATTTCATGCCGTCCTGCAGGGACACTTTTCCATCCTTCAGAAGTCCCGTGCGGATCTCCGGCCCTTTCGTATCCAGCAGCGCCGCAATGGGAAGATCCAGCTCTTCCCGCACGCTTTTAAGCAGTTCCAGACGCCCTTTCTGCTCCTCATGATCCCCATGGGAAAAATTAAAACGCGCCACATCCATGCCGTACATCGCCAGTTTCTTCAGCGTGTCCCGGTTGTCGGCATTGGGTCCCATGGTACAGATGATCTTTGTTTTCTTCATACAATATCCTTTCCTGAATGATTACTAAACTCCTGATTTCAACCCGGCGCCTTCCCGCCCGAAGAGCTTTTTCTATCGGGAAGATCGCGCATCCTGATAGAAAAAACGGCTGCCAGAACTCTGACAGCCCAATCAAAGGGAGGGGACTTATCCAAGTCCGATATGAAAAAGCAGGTGCTGGGTACCTTACATTTCATAGTATATCCTTCCTATGTAAAATCCATAACCTTGTTTTCGTAAATTTTTTGTAAAATTCAGCGGATCCCCGCCATTCCCTGTAGAGTTCAACAGGCTCCGTCCATCCCGCCGCAGACCTTGTCTACCACCATGCGGTAGTTCGGTGTGGGTACTCCAAAACGTTCGCCCATGCGCACCACTTCCCTGAGCAGGCCGTCCGCTTCGGAAGCTCCGCCTTTCTTCATATCCTTCTGCATGGACGCCGTGCAGTCGTCGGCCAGCCCATCCATGATCTTCAGATCTTCTTCCACTATATCCACCGGGAAAGGAATCCCCATGGCCTGCGCCAACGCGTCGATCTCCCGGACGCAGGCGATGAACAGCTCCCTCACGCAGCCTTCGCGCTTCATATCGCCTGCCGCCGCGTCATAATAAGCACCGGCTGCCGCCATGGGCGAGACAAACGCGTATTTCTGGAACGTATCCCGGCTCACCTGCTCTGTATAAATGGGAGTGATCCCGCTCTCTGCAAGATCTTTCTTCACCTGCAGCAGCACCGGATCCGATACACTGTCGTCCAGGCTCCCGTATACAATGCGGAAGATATCCCCGCTCATACGGATCACGCCCGGCCCTTCCATCGCCGCCGCAATATAGATACATCCGTTCAGCACGCGGATACCCGGCAGTTCCTTTGCCATACGCTCCCCGGTACCGTAGATGTTCAATATGGGGATGACCACCGTATGTTCATGAGCCGCCCTGCGGATACACGCATAGGTACTCTCCAGCGAATACCCTTTTACGCACACAAAGATCACATCGGCTTTTCCTTCATAGGCATCCTCTTCCACCGCTTTCACCCTGGTGTTCCAGATTCCCGACGGACAGATCATGCGGATTCCGTTTTCCCGAATGGCATTTCCATGGGCGCCCCGGGCGATCAATATCACGTCCTTTCCCGCCCTGCCCAAAAACGCGGCGATACTGCCGCCGGTGCCTCCGGCCCCGATTACCAGATAAGATAATTCCTTCATTTCCACCTCTCCTTTTTGCTGTTATTATTATAAGGCTGTAGGGGTGGAAATACAAGGAATCACTTTTTTGAAAGATATTGAAAAAACCTCATTCCACTGTCCGAACCTTGATAATATAATATACTTACCCAGGGAGCTGGGGGACGTGCTCTCACTCATTCCGAGACCTTACGGAAGGCGGTGATTATTATGAGTACATATGAAGAACTGAACTTGATCGTGAGCATTGCTCTGTTGATAGTCGCCATTCTGACTTATACACATAAGAAATAGCCGTCCTGCTCTCGCAAAAGTTAGGAACGGCCATTTCATAGCTTAGTATTATCTTTCGCCGGGACGGGTGAGCTTCATTCACCTTCCGGCTCCCTTGTTAAGTATATTATATGTCAACTCAAGAAAAAGTGCAACCGTTAGAATCCACCAAGATGAATTTATAATAATTGATAAATAGCAGGGGGTGAATATATGAAGTACATACATATTAGAATTATAGAACTGCTCGAAGAAAAGGGGATTTCAAAGAATCGGATATGTAAAGACCTGGATCTGCCTCGTGGCAACTTTAAGCCGTCACCAAAAATCACTAAAAATCACCAAAAACTCTCGCCATGGTATTTTAAAAATAAAATCAGAGCCTGCGCCGCCCTTTTACAAATTGAAGTGAACCCCTTTTGTTAGACAAAACAGAAGTCTAATGAAAGGGGTTATTTCATGTCGTCAGGAAAAAAGATGT
>CALWLW010000008.1 GCA_944381625.1 uncultured Lachnoclostridium sp. | reverse complement strand
CCGGTGGGCGGCTATTCCGTCAATCCTTATGTGGGCTGTACCCATGGCTGCAAATACTGCTACGCCTCGTTTATGAAGCGATTTACCGGGCACACCGAACCGTGGGGGACATTCTTGGATGTGAAACATTGGCCAGCAATCAAAAATCCACAAAAGTACAAAGGGCAACGCATAGTCATCGGTTCTGTGACCGATGGCTATCTGCCCCAGGAGGCTCAGTTTCAGAACACCCGAAAGCTTCTTGAGCAGCTCCGGGGCAGCGAGGCAGAAATTCTCATCTGTACCAAGTCAGACTTGGTAATCCGTGACATCGACCTTCTGAAAGAACTGGGAAAGGTCACGGTTTCCTGGTCGATCAATACATTGGACGAAGGCTTTAAAAATGATATGGACAATGCCGTCAGCATTAAGCGACGGCTGGATGCCATGAAGCAGATCTATGATGCGGG
This sequence comes from uncultured Lachnoclostridium sp., assembly GCA_944381625.1. Lineage (GTDB taxonomy): Bacteria > Bacillota > Clostridia > Lachnospirales > Lachnospiraceae > Hominiventricola. The sequence continues at coordinate 136,494 of CALWLW010000008.1, read as the reverse complement.
CATTCGCACTGTCTGCTTTATTGCCCCTGTCTTTCCGGGTATCACAGATTTTGAGGCTATCTTCCATCAGGTCAGAAACCAATGCGACCTGATATGGCTAGAAAATCTAAATCTGCGAGGCGGATTCAAAAAAGACATCCTGGACTATATTCGTAAAAAATATCCTGACTTGGTTCCGCTGTACGACGCTATCTACAACAAGGGAGACAGAAGCTACTTCCGTGGTTTGGAGGATCAAGCGGAACGGCTAGCGAAAGAATACAGCTGTCCCTTTGTGGACAACGAGCTGCCCTACGGACGAGCAGAGCCTGAGCACCCCGTAATTGTGGATTACTTTTACCATGAGGAAGTGCGTGGCTCGGAAAACACCGGGCGACGCAACCCTAAAAAATAATTTGTGAAATAAAAAAGGTTCTGACATGGAGCTGTGCTTCAATGTCAGAACCTTTTTTATGAATGCAATGTTTACCCATTCAGAAGTTTTCTTTACCCTCTTGGAAGGAATTATGCCCCGCCCATTGATTTTTAAAACGCCGCGTTCTACAATGCAGGCATAACAATTAAGTGATTGTTTAATCGATACTGTGAGGTGAAGAAAATGATTTTAAAAGATGCTCAAATTGGACGGACATATACAGTGGAAACCGTCCACTTGCCCTTTCAGCTGGAGCGGCGTCTGGAAGCCCTGGGTATGACACGTAGGACTTGTGATATTGGTTGCTGCATTGGCGGTCTATTCCATTTGGTCATTGCGGCATATTGTGAAACGACGGAAAAAGAATCAGGGAAAGTGTAGTGGGTGTCCCTATCGGGGTACTGATTTGTGCAGATAGAAGCCATACTTTGCCCAAGTAGAAGTTCTTTTTGCCCAAACGGCAGGATGTGGCTCCAAGGCATTGACCGGAGCGTTTTCCTTGCATATAATGACAATACAATTAAATGATTGTTTAATTGTTATCTTTACGAAACCCATTATTTTTAGAGAGGAGATTTTCAAAATGAAGAAAACGTATAAGATTGAAGTGGACTGCGCCAACTGCGCGAATCTGATGGAGGATGCCGCCCGCAAGACTGCCGGTGTGGCCAATGCTACGGTCAATTTCATGACCCTGAAGATGAACGTAGAGTTTGAAGAGGGGCAGGACCCCAGGGCCGTCATGCAGGAAGTGCGTAAGGCATGCAAAAAGGTAGAGCCTGACTGTGAGGTATTCCTGTAAGATGTGTGTGGATGGGTGCCCTGTTATGCAGCAGCTTGCAGGGCATTCCTCTTCATTAAGAAATAAACAATCATAGAAAGGTTGAGTGAGATGGAAGAGTATATTATAAACGGCCTGCTGGTTGTGGTGGCTCTTTTGGCGGTGGTTCTTCAAATCATCGGCATACGGCCTTCTGCTGGTATGACCAAAAAACAAAAAACGATGTTGTGGCGCATTCTGGCTGCTGCGACCTTGCTGCTTGTGCTGCAGGTTTTGGGTGCAGGTGCCTTTGATGCCTTCGGTGCCGCGGGCCGATGGGTACGTCTCGTAGTGTTCCTGGTAGATTACTGGATTATCGGCTATGATATTTTGCGAAAAGCCTGCAAGGGAATTCGCAATGGTCAGGTGTTTGATGAGAATTTCCTGATGGCGGTGGCGACTTTGGGCGCTCTTGCCCTGGCCGTGTATGAGAATGGTGATTACCTGGAGGCTATCGCCGTGATGCTGTTTTATCAGGTGGGTGAGTGGTTTCAGTCCTATGCCGTGGGCAAGAGCCGCCGCAATATCAGCGATCTGATGGACATCCGTCCTGACTATGCCAATATCGAGCGGGATGGAAAGCTGGTGCAGGTGGACCCGGACGAGGTAGGGATTGGTACCATTATTGTGGTTCAGCCCGGCGAGAAGGTACCCATTGACGGTACTGTGGTTCAGGGAGAATCCACGCTGAATACTGCTGCACTTACTGGAGAGAGCCTGCCCCGTGAAGTCGCAGCTGGTGATGAGATTATCTCTGGCTGTATCAATATGACGGGCCTGCTTCATATCCAGACAAGCAAAGAGTTCGGGGAATCCACAGTTTCTAAAATTTTGGATCTGGTGGAGAACGCCTCTTCCCGGAAGTCAAAATCGGAGGATTTTATTTCTCGTTTTGCTAAAATTTATACCCCGGCAGTATGCCATGCCGCCCTGGCGCTGGCTGTTCTTCCTCCTTTGGTACGGATGTTTGGAATGGATCTGGAGGCTGGATGGGAAACCTGGATTTATCGTGCCCTGACCTTCCTGGTGGCAAGCTGCCCCTGTGCTCTGGTAATCTCAATTCCCCTTTCCTTCTTCGCCGGCATCGGTGGAGCCAGTAAGGCCGGCGTCTTGGTGAAAGGTTCCAATTATCTGGAAACCCTGTCCCAGACGAAAATCGTGGTGTTTGATAAGACTGGCACTTTGACACAGGGTGTATTTGAGGTAAATGCCATCCACCACAATGAGATGGATGAGCGAAAACTGGTAGAGTACGCGGCTCTGGCAGAAAGCGCCTCCTCACACCCCATCAGTAAGAGCCTCCAGAAAGCCTATGGTATGGAAATTGACCGCAGCCGTGTGACAAATATTGAGGAGATCAGCGGCAATGGTGTGATTGCCACAGTAGACGGCCATCAGGTAGCTGCCGGAAATGATAAGCTGATGGATCGTCTGGGAGTCCAGGCAATTCCCTGTCACAGCGTTGGTACCATCATCCACATGGCTGTGGACGGAAAGTACGCTGGACATATCGTTATTTCTGATATTGTAAAGCCGCACTCCAAGCAGGCGATTCAAGCCCTGAAAGCAGCCGGAGTCCGCAGGACAGTGATGCTTACCGGCGATGCCGGAAAGGTAGCCGATCAGGTGGCTTCTGCTCTGGGATTGGATGATGTTTACAGCGAACTGCTCCCCGCCGACAAGGTGGATAAAGTGGAAGAACTGATTCAAATTAAGCCGGAAAAAGAAAAACTGGCTTTTGTAGGCGATGGTATCAATGATGCTCCTGTGCTGCGCCGCGCCGACATTGGTATTGCTATGGGGGCTATGGGTTCCGATGCTGCCATTGAGGCTGCCGATGTGGTACTGATGGACGATGATCCTATGCAGATTTCCAAAGCAATCAAGATCAGCCGCAAGTGTCTGGGTATAGTCTATCAGAATATTGTAGTGGCAATCGGCGTCAAGCTGATCTGCCTTGTATTGGTTGCCCTGGGATTTGCCAATATGTGGCTGGCAGTGTTTGCAGATGTGGGTGTCATGATCATTGCGGTACTCAACGCTATCCGGGCACTGTTTGTGAAAAAACTTTAAGTCCTCATAAAAGCAGAACAGAAAGGAGATCCCTGCCGTATGAGGATCTTGTTCCAAATCAGCTCATCAGAGGCATCCGTCGAAAAAGGCCGGCTAATCATGCCGGCCCTTTCTCCTTTTGACAGGAGGTGTTGTTCGAAAGACAGATTTCATAGCTCTGCGGCAGCGGCCTCCAATGTACGCAGCAGCACATCCCCGGCTGTAACAGCGTCCTCAATGGTCAGGAAGTGATCCGCATTTTTATCCACCAGCAGTTTCCCGGCGGCAGGGAACTCTTCATCCTCCAGCCAGATGTTCAGGCGGATGGGGTAGAAGGGAAACAGATACAGCACTGGCGATAAATCCGCTCTGGTTTCCGTAAATTCTGCGCCCAGCTTTTCAAAAATGCGGACTAACTGATCCTGATTTTTCCCTGCCAGAAATTTTTGCAGTTCCAGTTCCATAGTATGGTCATATTTGGTTCCACGGATCAGTCCGTCTTTCAGGCCGCCAAAAGAAACCCAATCTCCGGAAGGCCGCGTCCCATCTGCCATATCCAGATAGTGCCAAAGGAGCAGGCTGTGCCATTCCTCCAGTGGATTGGCTATTTCCCATGAGGGGTAATGTACCGTTACAAGCCGTCCCAGGGTGGGGACTTTCAGTTCCGACCGCCGGGCGTCATACTGTACGCCTGCGGTTTTGCAGATTTCTTCAGTGGATTTTTTCTGAAGCCGCAGCACTGCAGCTTTTTTCATCTCAAGGTATGCTCTGTTCTCCATGGGATCTCCTTGTTGATTCCTCTCCTTCTGTTTCGTTTATAGTTCTTCATCCATGAGGTGGCTGCCCTCAGGCAATACATAACCGCAGCTGTCACATACGCTGTCGCCAATGGATGCGCCGTCCTGAAGAATAACTTCGATTGTTCCTTGTGCGTGGCATCTGGGACAGTCTATTTCCTCAATGGTTTTCATATGTCTTGCGTCCTGACATCCTGATAATACGCTCATTTTTTTGCTCCTTCCGTTTATTTATCATGCTTTCCGGCCTATATCTCTACTACAGTTCCAGTTTTTGGATGATCTCCTTCAGTGCGGTGCGTACCGGGGAATCGGCGGGAAGCTGTACCGTGGGTTTTCCATCACAGTCGAACCGATATACCTGCTCGTCCTGGGGTACGACTCCTAAAAGTTCCAGTTCCTGTTTTTGGATTTCTTCCAGGGTTCCCGCATCCAGCTTGCCTTCCGGCGCCCGGTTGACGATAAGGCCAACCTTCCTGGGCTTGAAGTTCAGTTCTTTCATCAGTCCGGCAATCCTTCCTGCCGCCTGAACGCCGCGGCGGGAGCAGTCGCTGACCAGAATGGCGGTCTCCATCGTGGGAATCAGTCCCCGGCTGATATGTTCCATCCCGGCTTCATTGTCCACCACCACGTAGGGATAGCGGCTTTGAAGCCGCTGAATCTGTGTCTGCACCAGCCCATTGACGAAGCAGTAACATCCCTGCCCCTGGGTGCGGCCCATGACCATGAGATCAAAATTGTCCTCTTCGGCCACGGCGTCTGTCAGACGCATTTCCAGATAGGTCTGTTTCGTCATCCCTGCAGGAATCTGATAACGACTGTCTGAACCAGAACGTTCGATTTCCTCCCGCAGCTGCCCCAGAGTCACGTCCACCTCCACGCCAAGAACTTCGTTAAGATTAGAATTCGCGTCCGCATCCACAGCCAGCACGGGCCCTTTGCCGTTTTCGCACAGATATTGAATCAACAGACCGCACAGCGTAGTTTTTCCGACGCCGCCTTTTCCGGCCACTGCAATAATATGTCCCATGAAAACATCTCCTTTTTTCAACAACCTGTTGATTATTATTTTTCCATATACTATAATTTTTCCTGAAAGAACACAATAAACAATTTTTCCGAATTGTCTGGTTTTTGAACAAGATCCGGAAATTGTTGATTATCTGAATACATGGAAGGGAAGGAGAAGCAATGCCGGAAAAAGCAAAAAAGGAAGACCGCCGCGTACAATATACAAAGAAGGTCATTCATGAAACATTTTTTAAACTGTTGGAGAAAAAGCCCTACCCGCAGATTACCGTCACAGAGCTGTGCCGGCAGGCAGACATCAACCGGGGAACCTTTTATACCCACTATTATGACATGGAGGATGTATTGGATGAAATCCTGAGTGAAATCCTGAAAGACACCTCGAGTGTGGTAGAGCATGTACTTTCCGTCCCCTGCGGAAACGAAGGCTGTACATACCCATTTTGTGAAAAAATCCGCAGCAACGATCAGTACCGCATTTTATTCCTGGATGATACTGTATCTGAAAAAATTATTGAAAAAATGTCAGGGATTAAGGAGCATTTTATTACCTGGCTGATGTCCCACAGCCTGCTGACCTTCGAGGAGGCGGAGGCAATCTTCCATTTTCAGATGAACGGCTGTCTGACCATCAACCGGCTGATGTTCCGCAACAAATGCACGGACTGGAGAAAGATCCAGAGGGTAGTGGACGGCTTTATTCAGGCTGGACTGGAGCGTTTTCTCATCCACGACCAGCGAGATGAAGAACTGCAAAAAGGCGGCAAATAGTCTGTCTGACGAAAGACAGTTTCTATTTTCCCCCTTTGGCGTTGTTATTTTTTGCGGCCAATGATTAAAATCCACTTTTGATCAAAGCAGATGTCATTGCTTTCCATATATGGGAAAAAGCCGGTTTTCTCCTGGCCGCTCATATCATTTTTCATGCGCTCTGTAATTTCATCCTGTATATCCTGCGGTGTCCTGGTAAGCGCAAGCCAGTTTTTCAGTTTCTGCCGCATTTCGGTTTTTTCACATTTTTCTACGGAAAGATCGTGGGTGGCAAACAGATGCAGCATTTCATTCCTGCTCATGTTTTTTACATGAGAGGGGTCGCGCTGGGTTTCAATTTTATCTTCCGCAGTTCGCAATTCTTCATCGGCAGCCTCCATATCGATCAGGACCAATTTGCCGCCTGGACGCAGCACTCTTACCATTTCAGAGAAAACCACGTTCGGATCTGTAAAGTGGTGGAACGCAAGGCGCGAAAACACAATGTTAAAATTGTCATTCAAGAAAGGCAGTTCTTCCGCATAGCCTTTTATGAAGATCATGTTATTCATACAATCGCGGTCTGCTCTTTCTTTCCCAACCGTCAGCATGGGAAGCGTGGCGTCCAGACATACGACTGTGCGCGCAAACGGGGCGAAGGAACGGCCGCAGGCACAGGTTCCGGCGGCAACTTCCAAAATGATGTCCTGCTTGTCCGGCGCGACACAGGATAGTGTATAATTCAAATATTCCTCTTTTGTAAAATTCAGTTCTTTACTTTCAAAATTCTCTGCCTGTATTTCAAAAGAATGATGGATGTCAGTAAAATTAACTGGTTTCATCAGGTCTCCTTTACGGGGCCGTACTGTGTTTGGGAATAAAATACTCCTCTTTCAAAGCCCCTTCCAGCTTGAGCAGTTCCACTTTTTTCTTAATGCCGCCGGCGTACCCGGTCAGGCTTCCGTTTGTTCCTACCACCCGATGGCAGGGTACAATAATGGAAATCTCATTACGGGCGACGGCTCCGCCTACCGCCTGGGCGGACATACGCTTCAATCCGCGCCTGGCGGCAAGCTGTTTTGCGATCTCCCCGTAGGTCATAGTCTGTCCGTATGGGATGGAATAGAGGATTTCCCACACTTCATTTTGAAAATCCGTTCCGATAAAGTGGAGCGGCACCTTAAAGTCCGGCTCTTTTCCGGAAAAATAAATAGTAAGCCACTTTTTTGCCTGTTCAAACACGGGAAGTTCTTTTTCCTCATGTTCTTTCTCCAAATAAAGGGCAAAATATTTTTGACCCTCGAACCATAGTCCTGTCAGGCCGATTTCATCTGCGGCCAGCAGGATCTCTCCCATGGGAGATTGATAGCGACTGATGTACTGCATATTATCCCTCCACATCAAAATATTGGTTAGAATCCTTAGGAGCCTGCGCGCGGTCCGTGTCCGTATAGGAACGGATTTCAGAACAGACGGTAATTTTATAGCTTTCAAACAGTTTTTCCCGTCCCTCTTTCTGGCTCATGCGGTGCTGCATAACATTCCGCCAACGCTCTACGGCAGCTTCGTCCGTCCATACATTCATAGACAGCAGCTTTCCATCCTCATTTAGGCTGGAAAAGCGCTCTGCCCGGATAAAACCTTCAAAACCGGCTAACATCGGTTTTAACATGGCCGCAAGGTCAAGATATTTTTTCATTCCGGCTTTGGTCGGCTTTACTTCAAATAGAACAATAATATTCGCCACTTTTATTACCTCCTGTGTTCCGTATATATGGCTGGCAGCCAGCTTTTAATGCTCTTTCTTCGGCGCATAATCTTTCATGCCGGGGATCACGCCCCCCGCAACCGCCCATAAATACAGACTGGCAACACTGCAATAGGGGCTAAAACGCCTGCGGTATTTTTCAAAGAGTTTCCGGTCTATTTTCCTGTGATGATAGACCATACGCAGACCGCGCTGGATCGCCAGATCATCAAAGCTGAAAATATCAGGACGCTGCAGACAAAAGAGCAAAATCATTTCCCCCGTCCATACGCCGATACCTTTTAGAGTTGTCAGCATTTTAATTGCTTCCTTGTCCGGCAACCGGGAAATTTCCTCCAGATCAAACGCGCCGCTTTGCACTTTTTCCGCAAAATCTTTGATATATTCTGCTTTACGGAACGTCATACCGAAAGACTGCAACTCCGGAATGTCAGCCGCCGATATGCTCTCCGCGGTCACTTCTCCAAATTGTTCTTTCATACGCCGCCAGATGGTCTCCTGTGCCTTTGTTGATATTTGCTGGCCGATAATGTGATGTATGACAGAGGAAAACAGGTCGCTGTCCACTTCACGCTCAATATGACCGATTTTTTCAATAACCTCACCTAATGCCTTATCTTTCTTTTTCAGATACTCGGTTTCTTTATCGCCATATTGAAAATACAAACGGTTCACCTCCGGTTTCCTTGACATTTTTCCTGGTATTCATTATGATTTTATCACAAAACAGCGTGCTGGACTATCGCAAAATCCCCAAATATTATCGTAATATTCCCGAAAGAGAAAGGGAGATGGATTTGGAAAAGAAAAATTATATCAACTCGGTCAATTTGAATATCGACACGGATTTTCCGTACCTTGTCCTTGACGTAATAGGCCAAAATTCCTACCCGCGGAATCCGGGATTTCAGGTCATGCACTGGCATGAGGACTTGCAGTTTATCTATGTACTGGACGGAATCATTGAAGTGCGTACACTCGATCATTCCATTCGGGTACAGGCGGGAGAGGCAATCTTTATCAATAAAAATGTGGTGCATTTTGTGGGGGAAATTAAAAACTGCCATTATAACAGCTTTCTGTTCCCGCCATACTTTCTTGCCTTTTATGCGGGAAGTCCTGCGAAAGATTTTGTGGACAGCATTATAATGAATGACCGGCTGCCCTTTGTCCATTTCACACCTGCTATCGGGTGGCAAAAAGAGATAACGACACTTTTGCGGCAATTAGTTCAGATTGAAAAAGAAAAGACAAATTTCTACGTGTATGAAGTGTTGGTTAAATTATCTTCTCTCTGGCTGGTAATGCGTAAGAATATTATACTCCCGCAGGAACAGAAAGAAAGCGTCGTTCATCTCCGTATGCAAAAAATACTGCGTTATATGGAAGAACACTTTTCGGAAGATATTACACTTTCCGACCTGTCCGCAAGCGCAAATATCAGCAAGTCGGAATGCTCCCGCTGCTTCAAAATAAGTATGGACACTACGCCTTATAAGTACCTGACCGAATACCGTTTGTCAAAAGCCGCACAGCTTTTGGCAAAAACAAATGAACCTGTCGGCAATATTGCCGCGGCTGTGGGATTTCATCAAATGAGCCATTTTGGAAAATGCTTTAAAGAAAAAACAGGTTATTCTCCGAAAGCGTACCGGGAAAGCCTGTATTGTCAAAAGAAGGATAGAAATTATCAGTGAAGATGATATTCAAACGATTGTATCACCAGCTGGGCGGCGGGTTGCTTCGTCTGGCAATCCGCCGCTTTGCCTCGCAGAGCGCACACAATGCTAACTATCCATGATTATAATATTTTTGGTATTCTGGCAGAATACCGTATTCGTCAGTAATAACCTCTTTGGAGAGGGGCTGGTCGAAGGGGACAGAGAGATAGGGGGAGATTTTGCAATGCTTCTTTCCCTGCCAGAGCTGCTTGTACAGTTTCCAGCGCTTTGCTGTCATGGATTTCGGATCGTTTTTATCCTCATGCTGCCAAAACTGCCCACCCAGCAGATAGCTCTCCATCATTTCCTCCCAATTCTGGAAAAACGCCTGAGCCTTTTCCCCAGCTTCCACGCCGATGTCCAACATTTCCTGCATATTCACATAACCAGCCAGATAACACCACTGAATGTTATAGGCGCACCGCCCCAGATCCCATCCCAACAGGGCGTTCTCTCCGTAGCGGCGGTAAGCCATCAGCATTTTGGGCAGATAACTGTCTTCGTTGGCATTGGGGTTCCCTTTCCTGGCTTCCTCAATCAGCTGTTCTTCGGAATATCCCGCATACTGCTGGGAAAGAGCTTCCATTTCCCGCCGGTACTGGGCGCGCATCCCCTCAGTCACCAAGGAACGCATCTCCTTTACCGCAGATTCATGACCCTGAATCCCCCAGTATTTCCACAGGGCATCTTGAAGCCGTTTCCGTTTCTCATGCTGAATGCGGTATCCGTACCCACCCAAATATCGGAAATCCGTGGAGTAATTGGATGCCAGCAGGATAGAGCCTGCTGTATTCATCCACTGGAGGGTAGGAGAAAGGGGATTCATAGTGTCAACCTGTTTTTCACGGGGCTTGAACTTGTGATACAACACTCCTATCAGAACAAAACCGATTGCCAAAGTGATAACCAGTGCGAAAAAAGCTGTCATATCCCCTGTCAAAAAGCAGAGAATGCCGATTCCAATGACCATCAGAACCACAAATATGATCATACATCCCATCAAATCATTTCCTCCTTACAGGGCCCCGCCCGTTTTGTCCGGCTCTGACCAAAATCTCTCTTGCGCTGCGGAGAATTGCCGTATCGCTGACAATCCGCTGACGCTGTTCCTCAACGGGGATGTCGATAAAAATATGAAAAGGGTTCAGAAACCGGCTACAGGTTACATACAGGGATTTTTCGGAAAAGGAAAGATAAACTTTTCCGTCCATAGCCTCCTGAAAAGCCGTAATCCGCTCCATTACCTGAGGTGTCAGTATGTAAAAAGCATTCTGTTCGTTTTCAGCGAACACCGCAAAATTTTCGTTGAACACGATGTTCTCGGTATGGATGGGAAGCGGGGTTCTGGTTCCCTTCATCTGAGCCAGTCCCTTTTTGGAAAACACCTGGACAAAACCGTTGCTGATTTTCCGGTCATCAAAACAGGAAAAGGCAATGACCTGCCCCTCAAACAGGATTTTTGGGGTAGAACTTCGTCTGGAAACTTTTTCGCCAGTGCAGACATTGACAGCCCGGAAGGGGACTCCACCCAGCTTGCCGGACAGTTCATCCGAAGATTGATAAAAGACCGACTGGCCTCCGGGGATTAACTTCAGACGGTTCATTTCCTCATAGGAAAGGCCTCCTCCGGCATTGTAGCGCAGTTCAGAAAAATCCGGCAGCTGCCGGAGAGTGTCCAGCACATATTTATTTTTGAAATTGATACAAAAGAGGTCATAAGCTTTTTTAAAGACCAGCATATAGTAACAACAAAAGATAGAACATGCCAGAAGCAGGCTGAATATCAGGTTTCCTGCCAGCATCCAAAGAGCGCCCTGGGTTGCCGGATTTCCCCATCCATATTCGCTGATAAAGACAAACAAAAAACGGTTTTTCACCAGTGCCGATCCTATAAACAAAATCAGGCACACCGGGAGCAGCTTTTGCAGGATTTTATGATGTTTAAGGGCATTCTGCCGCTGCTGTTCCAGCTTGACACTGCTGATATTCTGCTCCACCATTTTCATACATCTTTTTTCCTTTCTTCTTAAAACTGCACCTTAAAGTCTTTTTTCTTTTCTTCCACAGTGCAAAACTTCGCCTCTTTCATGCCATGAAGTTTTGCTAAAAGTAAGTAAGGAAAGGTGTGGATTCTCTGGTTGTACAAGGATACATTAGAGTTATACAGCCGTCTCGCCGCTTGTAAGTGCTCCTCTGCGTCAAAAATATCCTGCTGGAAATGCTGCATGGACGCATAGGAGTAAAGGGTTGGGTATTGCTCGGCCAGCGCATTAATGGCAGAGTTGACACCAGTGAGGCCCTGCTGCGCGGAAGTAAGCAGGTCGAGTTTCCGATCCAGACTCACCTGATGTCCGATCAGCCTGTCATCTCCCATGCCCGATGTTTCTGCTCCAAAAGAATGCTCATGCTCTCGTTGCTGATCCAACTGCTGCCGGATTGTTTCCATCTGCTTTTGCTGTTCAGCAATCGTCTCGGTGATCACTTTGACCGCTTCCTCAGAAAGCTGTTTTTTTTCCTGAAATATGCTCTCGTTCAATTCTTTGCCCGCACGGGTGGATGTGACTTCTGTGTAAATCTGATACTCATGCGCCAGATACTTTTTTACTGCATCAATTTCTTCTGACAGCATATCGTAGCGTTTCTCCAAAGCAACATCAATGCCTGCGCTGCCTTCCTGCACTTTGACGGAAAGCCGCCGCAGGCGGTTATAGAATTTAATGTAAAGGATGAGTAGTATCGCGATGACTGCCGCTAAAATAATTATCCACATTATGAAACTCTCCCGTATATTGAAATATTCATACCCAAATGCTCAATTTCCTGTGTTTATTATAGCAAACCTATATTTTTTTGTAAAACCGTTTTTATGCGGCTTTTCCTGTTTCATTGCCCTGAGATTTTCTGACAGCGGTTCCAGAATCATTCCTGCAAACGATGATAAACAATGCTTAACAGCCGTTTGTGATTCCTGATGACCCAAGATATAATTAAAATGAAAATCAAAGTGAGAACAAAAACTGGCTGAAAGGAGAACAGGAATGAGCAATTATATCTGCAGACTGCACGAACAGGTGGAGAGGAAGCATGTGCGTTACCGCAACCGGTACGGGATCGCGCTTGCCGGCGATCTGTATACGGCAAAAAATATGGATCAGAACAGGCGGCACATGGCGGTGATCGTGGGCGCGCCCTACGGCGGGGTAAAAGAGCAGGGGCCGGCCGTTTATGCCAATGAGCTTGCCATGCGGGGATTTGTCGTTTTGACCTTCGACCCGTGCTATATGGGAGAATCCGGCGGCGAGCCCCGCCATGTTTCTTCTCCGGATCTGTTCAGCGAGAATATCAGCGCGGGCGTGGATTATCTTGGGCTTCAGTCCTTTGTGGATCGTGAGAAGATAGGCGTGATTGGCATCTGCGGGAGCGGAGGGTTCGCGCTGTCCGCTGCGGCCGTGGATACCAGAATCAAAGCGGTGGTTACGGCGAGCATGTATGATATGAGCGCTGCGTCACGGCTGGGACTTTCTTCCGAACAGATTCAGAAGGAAAAAGAAAAGCTGTCACAGCAGAGATGGGTGGATGCAGAAAACGGGTATCCGGAGTACATTCCTTCCTTTCCTGAGGAGCCGGCGGCTGTGATCCCCGATGAAATGCAGGGGATTTTCCAGGAATTTTTTGAATTCTATGCAACGAAGCGGGGACATCATCCCAACGCCAGAGGCAATTTTACTTCCACGTCCGCGCTGAGTTTCATGAACTATGGACTGAACGATCACATCGACGAGATCTCTCCGCGGCCGGTGATGTTCATCGTAGGCGACCGGGCGGAAAGCCGGTTTTTCAGCGATATGGCTTACGAAAAGGCGGCAGAGCCGAAACGCCTGGTGGTAGTGCCGGACTGCAAGCATGTGGATCTCTATGATGACACATCGAAAATCCCGTTTGATGAGATGGAGCGGTTTTTAATAGAAAGTTTTGCATAAGAGAGGTAGAACCATGCATCGGATCGCAGTCGGAATCGCAGCGGCAGTGCTGATTTTGGGAACTGCCGGATGCGGAATTTCAGAGAATGAAGAGGCGGAGCAGTCAACAGCCGCTCTGCCGGAGAAGAATGAAGCAGCTTTATCAGAGGAAAAGGAAGAGACTTCACCAGAAACAGAAAATATGGAGGAAGCAGGCATGAGAATATCAGTAAAATCTTCAGAATACGAAATCATCTACGAACTGAATGAAAGCGGAGCGGCTCAGGATTTGCTGGAACAGCTCCCGCTGACTGTGGAAACAGAACCGTTCAGCAATAATGAAATCACATTCTATCCGCCGGAGAAGCTGGATACGGGAAATACGCCGCTGGGCAGCGAAGAGGCGGGGACGCTGGCTTATTACGCGCCCTGGGGCGACGTGGTGATGTTTTACGCGCCCTGCGCCCCCAACAGCAGCCTGTTTGAGCTGGGGAGAGCAGTTTCCGGCGAAGAGAATGTGGCGGATCTGGCAGGAACAGTGACGGTATCTGTATTTGAAGAATAGAAAGGCGGGAAGGGAATGGAAACAAGAAAATTAAACAATGGCGTGGAGATGCCGCAGGAAGGATTCGGGGTATTTCAGGTAAATGACCCGGCGCTGTGTGAACAGACGGTGCTGGATGCGATCCATACGGGATATCGCCTGATCGACACGGCAAGTTCTTATGAGAATGAAGAGGCCGTAGGGCGGGCGATCCAGAGATCCGGGGTCAGCCGGGAGGAACTTTTTATCACCACAAAAGCCTATATCCACCAGATGGGATATGATAATACAATAGCAGCTTTTGAGGAGTCTTTAAAGAAGCTGGGACTGGAATACCTGGATCTGTATCTGATCCACATGCCGTTTGGAGATTATTACGGCTCCTGGCGGGCCATGGAGGAACTGTACCGGCAGGGAAAAGTGCGGGCCATCGGAGTCTGCAACTTCCTCCCGGACCGGCTGCTGGATCTTTGCATGAATACGGAGACGGTTCCGCAGATCAACCAGATCGAGCGTCATCCCCACTATCAGCGGAAAGAAGATCTGGAGCTGATGAAAGAACTGGGCGTACAGCCTCAGGCGTGGGCGCCCTTTGCGGAGGGACTGAAGGGGATGTTCACGGAGCCGGTATTTACGGAAATCGCGGCGAAGTATGGGAAGACGCCGGCCCAGGTGATCCTCCGCTGGAACGTGCAGCAGGGCGTGATCGTGATTCCCAAAACCGTACACAAGGAACGGATGAAAGAAAATCTGGAGATCTGGGATTTTGAACTGGATGAAGACGACATGAAGCGGATAGAAACGCTGGATCTGGGACAGCCGTCCATGCTGGACACAAGAAAACTCAGCGAGATCAGACGGGTCTATGATTATCTGAAAAATCCGGTTCTGACCAGCCTGTAATGACGGCTCAGTTATACAAAAACGGCATGACAGGTTATGGAACATAAGTATTTGCATAGAATCCGGGATGAGGGTACAATAAAGCCAGAAAATAGTACGTTGGCTTCACAGGCGGCGGACGCCGCAGAAGGAGGATTCTTATGGAATATGTAAAACTTGGAAATTCAGACCTGCATGTTTCCCGCATCTGCATGGGCTGTATGGGATTTGGAGATGCCAAGAACGGCCAGCATACGTGGACGCTGGATGAAGGACATACCCGTGAGATCATTAAGCAGGGACTGGATCTGGGCGTGAATTTCTTTGATACGGCGATTGCCTACCAGAGCGGTACCAGCGAGCAGTACGTGGGACGGGCGCTGAGAGATTTTGCCGGGCGCGATCAGGTGGTGCTCGCCACCAAATTCCTTCCCCGCACCAATGAGGATATGGAGGCCGGCATCTCCGGCCAGAGGCATATTGAACGGATGGCGGACAAAAGCCTTGAAAACCTGGGCATGGATTATATCGACCTGTATATTTACCATATGTGGGATTACAGGACGCCCCTTTACGATATTATGGAAGGGCTGAACAATCTGGTGAAGGCCGGAAAGGTGCGCTATATCGGTATTTCCAACTGCTTTGCATGGCAGCTTGCGAAAGCGAACGCACTGGCCGAGCGGGAAGGGTTCGCGAAATTTGTCTCTGTCCAGGGGCATTATAATCTTCTGTTTCGTGAGGAGGAGCGGGAGATGGCAGGGCTCTGCGCGGAGGACAATATTGCCATGACGCCGTACAGTTCCCTGGCAGGCGGCAGGCTCTCCCGGCGTCCCGGTGAAACGTCGAAGCGCCTGGAGGAAGACAGCTATGCGAAAGGGAAATATGATGCCACGGCCCGCCAGGACAGCGTGATCATTGGCCGAGTGGCCGAACTGGCAGAAAAATACGGCGTTTCCATGACAGAAGTTTCTCTCGCGTGGCTGCTGACCAGGGTGACGGCTCCGGTGGTGGGCGCGACAAAGCCGCATCATATGGCGGACGCTGTGAAGGCGGTGGATCTGAAGCTGTCCGGAAGCGACCTGGTATATTTGGAGGAAGCTTATGTGCCGCATAAACTGGTGGGCGTGATGGCTCAGAATACGGCGGCAGATGCCGCGTCCGCCCATGTGTGGTCCACCGGCAGCCAGAAAATATGAGGAAGGGAGCGGTGCATGTTCCTGGGGCATTATGGGGCTAAGTTGTTCCGTAGCCTCTGCGCATAACCAGACGTTCCCGCTGAGGAAAATCTTGAAGCGGTGGGATAATAATGGTATAATTATCGCAAAAAAAGGAGTCAAAGATATGCCGCAGATCATTCCAATTAAAGATTTGAAGAATACTTCCAGGATTTCGGATTTGTGCCATAACAGCGAGGAACCTATCTATATTACCAAAAACGGATATGGTGATATGGTTCTCATGAGCATGGATGTTTATGAACAGAACATGAAACAGTTAAATTTTTATCGGGAACTGGAGATTTCGGAGAGACAGATCCAGGAAGGAAAGACAAAGGACGCAAGAAAGTCGTCGGAATCTATAAAGGAACAATATGGGTCGTAAGCTGATTATTTTGGAACAATACAGGAATAAGTTATAGCAAAACATCAGGCAGAGAAAGCCTGGTGTTTTTATGCATGAAGCGGGTCGAAGGTACGGACAGGATCAGGAGATTTTATGGGCAGAACATTTAAACAGATGCAGGCGGAGCAGAGATGGAAGCTGAAAGCCATGCTGGAGGATGGGCGGAGCATAGCGGATATTGCAAAAAGTTTGGGATTTCACCGTTCCGCGATTTATCGGGAAATAGAGAGGGGAAGCCAGGGCGGTTGTTACGACCCTCAGTATGCCCAGATGCGGTGTGAAGAAAAACAGCGGGAAAAGGGCCGTGAGGAAAAGCTGGCGGACCGGGAACTGGCAGGGTTTATCTCAGATTTGATACGGACGGAACATATAAGCCCCGAAAAAATTATCGAGGTGCTACAGAAAAGCGGGAATCAATTTTCTGATATCCCCCAGTCTCCCAAAACGATTTATACGGCCATTGACAGAGGGCTGATACCGGGAGTCTCCAGAGAAGATCTTCTGCAGAGAACTTCCAGGGTATACAGCGGAGGCCAGATCTGCATTCCGCGGTGGGTGCTGGAAAAACTGGATATCAAAGACGGGGATGTGCTGGAACTGGAAATTGCAGAGAATGGCACCCTTATCTATAGGAAGAAAGAGCAGTAAAATGGGAAAGGAAGGTGCCAAGACTTGATCCGGCAAATCAGATATTTTCATGCTGTCGTGCGGAACAACAGTTTTTCAGAAGCGGCGGAAGAATGCCATATTTCGCAGTCGGCGATTTCCCAGCAGATACAGGCTCTGGAGAGGGAGTTGGGATTCCCTCTGATGAAGCGGGAGAACCGGAGATTCTTGCTGACTCCGGCAGGGGAGTATTTTTATCAGAAGACGCTGGTTCTGGTTTCAGACCTTGACCGCATCTGCCGGGAGAGCGCCAGGATCAGCCATGGTGGGACAGCAAGCCTGCGCGTGGGATACCCGCGCTGTTATGGAGGACGGGAATTTCACCGGGCTCTGAAAGAATTTTCAGAATGCTGTCCGGAGGTCACGGTGGAGATTACCTGCGGTAACCACGAAGAGCTGTATGAGCTGCTGCGGACGGAGCAGGTGGATCTGGTGATGAATGACCAGCGCCGGGCTTTTTCTGACGAATATGTGAATTCCCTGCTGGCGGAGGTGGAAAGCTGTGTGGAGGTCGCGGCGCACAGCCCTCTGGCGGGACTGACGTCCGTGGAACCGCAGGAACTGAAGAATACTCCCTGTATCCTGATTTCCTCCGATGCCCAACGGGAAAACGAAGCGGATTATTACCGGACGGTTGTGGGATTCCAGGGAGAGTATCTGTTTGCGCAGAATATGGAGGAAGCAAGACTTCTGGTCATCGGAGGCCGCGGTTTTATGCCGGAAGACGGGAATTCTGAGCTTTTCGGCCTGGGAGAAGCCATAAAAAGGATTCCGTTGGTGCGTGCCGGAAGGCCGGTCGTCAGAAACTACTGCGCGTTCTGGAAACGGGATAATTCCGGTTACTATATCGAAGCATTTGCCGAAATGCTGAAGCGGCAGTTTGAAACATAGAATAAGTTAAAAGACAGGGCTGGCCCATGCTGGAAAGTGATCCGGGCCGGCCTTTTTCGTATAAGAAAAACTGATCCGAAAGCTCTGAAAGTCAAATTGATGCGTCCAGTGTATGGAATTATAATAAATCCAAAGCTGGCGTGTCTGTAAAAGCTGAGGTTTTCTGCTATGGATGGCGCCAGGAATATAAGGAGGTTTGCAGAATGGAAAAGAAGGTAATGATTTTGACCGGGGCAGGACAGATCGGCATGGCGATTGCCCGACGCATGGGATACGGGATGAAGATCGTTGTGGGAGATAAACGGCTGGAAAACGCTGAAATGATCGCCGGAATCATGAATGCCG
Source organism: uncultured Lachnoclostridium sp. (assembly GCA_944381625.1). GTDB lineage: Bacteria > Bacillota > Clostridia > Lachnospirales > Lachnospiraceae > Hominiventricola. The sequence continues at coordinate 118,229 of CALWLW010000008.1, read as the reverse complement.
CCGGATATGACGTGATTCCGATGGAAATGGATCTGTCCAGCAGGAAGTCGATACAGTCCCTGATAGAAGAAGCGCAGAAGTACGGGCCGGTAACCATGCTGGTCAACGCGGCAGGCGTTTCGCCCAGTCAGGCTCCGGTGGAAGCTATTTTAAAGGTGGATCTCTACGGAACCGCCGTACTGTTGGAGGAAGTGGGCAGGATCATCGCTCCCGGCGGTGTGGGTGTGACCATATCCAGCCAGTCGGGACACCGCATGGCACAGCTGACCGCAGAGCAGGATGAACAGCTGGCCTGCACCCCCGCCGAAGAACTGCTGGGACTGGAACTGCTCCGGCCGGAAAACATCCGGGACACGCTGCACGCTTATCAGCTGGCCAAGCGCTGCAATGAAAAGCGCGTTATGGCGGAGGCCGTAAAATGGGGAAGACGGGGCGCACGGATCAATTCCATCTCTCCCGGCATCATTGTGACTCCGCTGGCCATGGACGAGTTCAACGGCCCTAGGGGAGAGTTCTATAAGAATATGTTCGCCAACTGCCCGGCCGGACGGCCCGGCACCGCGGATGAAGTAGCGAATGTGGCGGAGCTGCTGATGGGCGGCAAAGGCGCGTTTATCACCGGCGCGGATTTCCTGATCGATGGAGGCGCCACCGCTTCTTATTTTTATGGGCCGCTGAGACCTGGACGGGAAGTATAATAAATTTGCTGGATAGTCAGAGCATGTTATCCCAAACCTCTGGACGAATCCTCCCGAATATGGTATGATAGCCACGAACAAAGAGATCAGAAAGTGCGCCCAAAGGCGGGCGGAAAAGGGAATCAGGTGGAAGTCCTGAACGATCCGGTCACTGTAAGCGGGAGCGATATCCTGGGAGGCCATTGCCGGAAGATGGTGCGTAAAGCCGCAGCATTGGTGAGAAGGCGGGATAGAGCTGGGAACGTAAGTCAGGAAACCTGCTTTCTGAGAAGGGGAGAGCTTCCGAGGAAAGCGGATCCTGACCGCAGCCGCGCCGGGCGCATATGTCCGCGGGCTTTTATGATGCGCGATGAGACCTGTATACTTCGGTATGCGGGTCTTTTTTGGTTGTCCTGCTGGGAAAAGGCGCAGAGCCGGGACGCGGCAAGGCTCCCAGTCCTTCAACACAGCACTGAGAAAAAGGAGAACAAGTATGGGCAAGATTTATGGAATCGGCGTAGGCCCCGGAGATCCGGAGCTTCTGACGCTGAAAGCAAAAAAAATCCTGGACGAAGCGGATATCATCGCCGTGCCGGTAAAGGAAGAAGGCGAATACAGCACGGCGCTGGAGATCATCCGCCCGGTGGTGGACCTTCAGAAAAAGGAGATCATGGAAGTGGTGTTCCGCATGCATCCGGAGGAAGAGGAGCGGAAGAAATGCCGTCAGGCGGCCTGCGAGCTTCTGGCGGACGAACTGCGCAAAGGAAAAGAGATCGCCATGATCACGCTGGGCGATGTGGCGGTGTACAGCACCTACATGTATGTGAACGACTATCTGGCAGAGGAAGGTTTTGAGACGGAGATTATCCCGGGCATCCCATCCTTCTGCGGCGGCGCGGCCAGGGCGCAGGTGGCGCTGATGGAAGGAAACGAGGCGCTGGCCATCGTCCCGTCCGCCAGGGAGAATGAGGCGTTGAAGACGGCGCTGGACGCGTTCCAGAACGTGGTGGTGATGAAGGCCGGAAACAGTATTGGAAAGCTGCGCCGTATGATGGAGGAGAGAGAGATCCCCCTGTCCCATGCCACCGTGCTGTCCAGGGTGGGGATGGATGACGAGTATGTAGGTCCCCTGGACCCGGACAGAGAATACAGTTATTTTACAACGGTTATCATAAAGAAAGAGGGAAAATAAAGGATGGTATCATTTATTGGAGCGGGCCCCGGCGATCCGGAGCTTTTGACAATCAAAGGAAAGAAGATCATCGACAGCGCGGATGTGATCATTTACGCCGGTTCGCTGGTGAATCCCCAGGTGCTGGCGGATGCTAAGGAAGGCGCGGTGATCTACAACAGCGCGAAAATGCATCTGGACGAGGTGATCCAGGTGATGAAGGAGGCAGAGGATAAGGGCCTGAAGGTGGCCCGGGTCCACACCGGGGATCCTGCCATCTACGGAGCGCACAGGGAGCAGATGGACAGGCTGGACGAGCTGGGCATCGAGTATGAGGTGATCCCCGGCGTCAGTTCCTTCCTGGCTACGGCGGCGGCGCTGAAGAAAGAATATACGCTGCCGGGTGTGAGCCAGACGGTGATCCTGACGCGTATGGAGGGACGCACGCCCATGCCGCCCAAGGAGAAACTTCTGGATCTGGCCCGGCACAACGCCACGATGATCATTTTCCTGAGCGTAGGTATGCTGGACGAGATGAGCGGGATTCTGCGCCAGGCATACCGGCCGGAGACGCCGGCGGCGGTGGTGTATAAAGCATCCTGGGAGGACCAGAAGATCGTGATCGGGGATCTGACCAACATCGCGGAGAAAGTAAAAGCCGCGGGCATTACCAAGACGGCGCTGACCGTGGTGGGGGATTTCCTGGGCGATGAATATGAACTGTCTAAACTTTACGATAAAACCTTTACGACGGAGTTCCGAAAAGGAGTGAGCGAGTGATGGGAATCTCACTGATCAGCATCAGCCATCGGGTGGCGCCTCTTGCCATCCGGGAACTGTTCGCTTTCCCGGAAGAGCAGCAGTGTGAGCTGATGCGTCAGGCGGTCAGCCGGGGGATCGCCGCAGAGTGCATCTTGATCAGCACCTGCAACCGGACGGAGATCTATACATATTCGGACCGGGAGGAAAGCAATTTTACCCGTGTACAGGAGCTTCTGCTGGAATTTGCGGAAGCCGCGGACGTGGAAAACATCGGGGATTATATCCGGCTTTACAGCGACAGCGGCGCGGTGACGCATCTGTTCCGCGTGGCCGCCGGGCTGGATTCCATGGTGATGGGCGAGGACCAGATCCTGGGTCAGGTGAAACGGGCCCACGACCAGGCCCGCAGGACCGGGACCTGCGGCGTCTACCTGAATACGCTGTTTCGTTTCGCGGTGACGGCCGCCAAAAAAGTGAAGACGGAGACGGAACTGTCCCGGACCACGGTCTCCACGGCCACCATGGCGATCAAGGCGGCGGAGCAGGGGCTGGGCACGCTCAAAGGAAAGAACGTGATGATCATCGGCGCCTCCGGAAAGATCGGGAGCACGGTGCTCAAGAATCTGCAGTGCATCGAAGGCGTGCGGGTGTTCCTGACTTCCCGCAATATGGCCCAGGCGCATAAGGATCACCATCACAAGATCGCCTATCAGGTCATGGAATATGAGAACCGATACGACCTGGCGGACGACATGGATGTGATCATCAGCGCCACCAGCAGTCCCCACTATACGCTGACCTATGAGAAACTGGCCAGGAGCCTGCGTACGTCCAGGCCGCGGGTGCTGGTGGATCTGGCGGTGCCCATCGATATTGAAGAGAAGACGGAATGGCTGCCGGGCGTGCGCCGTTACGACATCGACGATTTCAGGGAGCTGGCAAAAACCAACAACGAGAAAAAGATTCATGAGGCGGCGGAGGCAGACCATATCCTGGACGAGTCCCGGCTGGATTTTGAGCGCTGGATGATTTTTCAGCAGGCCCTGCCCCAGATCCGGGAGATCAAGCAGTGGATGCTGGAAGAGGCGGAGAAGAAAGATTTTGAACACGCGGTGGACAAGATGTTTTACCGTATCAGGGACAACTCCGACCCCAGGGAACTGCGGGCATTTTTTGAAAATATGAAGGAGAATTAGGAATGGGTAAATTATATGTGGTCGGATTCGGTCCGGGCGGATATGAACATATGACGGTGAAAGCCGTGGAGGCCATCAAGAAAGCGGATGTGGTGACGGGATATACCACCTATGTGGAGATGCTGAAGGAATTTTTTCCGGACAAGCATTATATTGCCACGCCCATGATGCAGGAGGTAAAACGCTGCGAGATGGCGGTGGAAGAGGCTTTGAAAGATCAGACGGTGGCCATGGTGTCCAGCGGCGACAGCGGGATCTACGGCATGGCAGGGATCATCTACCAGGTGGCGGCGGAGAAGCATGCGGATATTGAGATCGAGACGGTGCCCGGCGTAACGGCGGCCAGCGCCGCGGCCTCCGTGCTGGGCGCGCCGCTTATGCACGATTTTGCCGTGATCAGCTTAAGCGACCTGATGACGCCGCTGGATCTGATCATGAAACGGGTGGACTGCGCCGGACAGGGAGACCTGATTGTCTGCCTGTACAATCCCAAGAGCAGGAAAAGAACCGGCTATGTGGAGCAGGCGGCGGACATCCTGATGAAATACCGGGATAAAGAGACGCCGGTGGGCATCGTGCGCCATGCGGGAAGAAAGGGAGAGTCTTCGTGCATCACCACGCTGGAGCACCTGAAAGACGCGGATATCGACATGTTCAGCGTGGTGATCATCGGCAACTCCCAGACTTATGTGGAAGGCGGCAGAATGATCACTCCCCGGGGCTACCGGCTGTAAGGAGGCGTTATGCAGAAAATCATACGTATCGGGACCAGGAAGAGCCTGCTGGCCCTGGCCCAGACCAATATTGTAAAAGATAAGATCCTGGAAGCGTTCCCGGAACTGCAGGTGGAGATCTGCGAGATGTCCACCAAAGGGGACGAACTGCTGGACCGATCCCTCACCTCTTTTGGAGGCAAGGGCGTCTTTACCCAGGAGCTGGAGGAAGCGCTGCAGAAGGGGAAGATCGATCTGGCGGTGCACAGCGCCAAGGATATGCCCATGGAGTTCGCGGAGGGACTGGGCATCGGCGCGGCTCTGAAAAGAGGACCTGTGGAGGATATGTCGGTGACTCTGGACGGCACGCGGCTGGCGGACTTGAAGCCGGGCAGCGTGGTGGGTACCGGAAGCCTGCGCAGGGAACTGCAGATCCGTAAGATAAATCCCCTCATTCATGTGAAGATGATCCGGGGAAACGTACAGACCCGGTTGAGAAAATTGACAGAAGGGCAGTACGACGCCATTATCCTGGCGGCGGCCGGTCTGGAGCGGCTGGAGATGAACTCCGGGGAGGCGTATCATTTTGAACATCTGGATACGTCGGTGTGCCTGCCGGCGGCGGGACAGGCTATCCTGGCGGTGGAGAGCCGTAAGGGAGATCTGCGGGAGATTCTGGATCGGATCAACGATCCGGAAGCATTTTTATGTTTACATGCGGAGCGGGCGTATCTCTCCGCCATCGGAGGAAGCTGCAATGCGCCGGCTGCGGCCTACGCCCGTCTGGAAGGGGAGGAACTTCATATGGAAGTCCTCCATGCGCCGGACAGCGTCCATACAAAACGCGTCGTTGGAAGCATGGTCACAGGGCTTAATCCGGAGAAGGGCGAGGCTCTGGGGCGTGACCTGGCCTCCAGGATCTGCCGCGGGAAGGTGCATCTGGTGGGAGCCGGGCCGGGGGATCTGAATCTGGTGACGAAACGGTGCCTTGCCTGTATCCGCGAGGCGGATGTGATCGTCTATGACAGCCTGGCCACCGATTCGCTGCTGAACGAGGCCAGGCCGGACGCGGAACTGATCTACGCGGGCAAACGGTCGTCCCATCATCATCTGAAACAGGAGGAGACCAACCGCCTGCTGATCCGCAAGGCTCTGGAAGGGAAGGATGTGGTGCGCCTGAAGGGCGGCGACCCGTTTATCTTCGGCAGAGGCGGCGAGGAGGCTCAGGAACTTTCTGAGGTGGGAATCGAATTTGAGATCGTACCCGGCGTATCATCCTGCTACGGCGCGCCCGCTTATGCGGGGATTCCGGTGACCCACCGGGATCACGCCTCGTCGTTCCATGTGATCACCGGCCATGAGGGACAGCACAAGCAGAGCCTGTCCCTGGACTACCGGACGCTGGCCAGGGAGGAGGGCACGCTGGTCTTCCTCATGGGATTGAAAAACCTGCCCAATATCGCCGCTCAGCTCATGGAGTACGGAAAAGCGCCGGAGACGCCGGCAGCCGTGGTGCAGGCGGGGACGACGGCCCGCCAGAAGGTGGCGGTGGGAACGCTGAAAACCATCGCTGACGAGGCGGTGCGCGCGGGAATTGAGAGTCCGGCCATCTCGGTGATCGGCGATGTGGTGTCGGTGCGGGGGGCTGTGGAATGGTTCGGAAGAAAGCCGCTGTCCGGCGCAAGGGTGCTGGTGACGGCCACGGAGAAGATGGCGGAGAACCTGTGCGCCGTCCTGGAAGAAGAAGGGGCGGAGGCCGTGCGCTTCAGCCTGATCCGCACGGAGCCGGAGGACGGGGAAGCGCTTTCCCATGCCATGGAAGCGCTGGATACCTGCACCTGGATCGTATTTACCAGCAGCAACGGCGTGGAATTATTCTTCCGTCTGCTTAGAGAACGGGGAAGGGACGTCCGCAGCCTGGCGGCGGTGAAGTTCGCCGTGATTGGGGACGGTACCCGGAAAGAACTGGAAAAACACGGTATCCTGGCGGATTTCGTGCCGTCCGCTTTCAGCAGCAGGGATCTGTCGGCAGAATGGCTCCCCATGCTGGGCAGGGAAGACAACGTGCTTCTTATGCGCGCAAGGGAAGCCTCCGGCGAACTGCCGGAAGCGCTTGGAAAGGCAGGAATCCCGTATGTGGACGCGGCTCTGTACCACACGGCGGTGGATATGCGTAAAGCCGAGGAATTGGAGCGCATTCTGAAAGAGGTGGATTATGTGACGTTCTGCAGCGGTTCTGCGTTGAGAGCCTTCGCAGCCATGACCCGGGAACGGGATTTCGCCGCGAAGACAGTCTGCATCGGGCCGGTGACGGAGCGGGCGGCTGTGAAAGCCGGCATCCCCGTCTATCAGTCCGCGGTGACCTATACGGCGGAGGGCATCCGGGACGTACTGCTGTATGACCGGAGGAACGGTTAGATGGAACTGCAGCACGGAGGAAATGTCTATGACGGCGGTCTTGAGGCGTTCCGCAGGAATGGGACGCTTCTGGACTTTTCCGCCAATATCAATCCCCTGGGGATGCCGGAGGGCGTCCGCCGGGCGGTGACGGAGGCGCTTTCCCAGGCGGTCCATTACCCGGACCCCATGTGCAGGAAGCTGAAAGAGGCGCTGGGCGAATACCACGGTGTTCCGGAGGAATATCTGATCTGCGGCAACGGAGGGGCGGACCTGATTTACCGTCTGGTCTATGCCCTCCGTCCGGGGACAGCCCTTCTGACGGCGCCCACCTTCGCGGAATATGAGGAGGCCCTAAAGCAGACCGGGACAGAGATTTCGTTCTACCGCACGGGACCGGAGCTGGAGATCCGGGAGGATATCCTGGAGCAGATGGAAGAACGGCCGGACGTGATGTTCCTGTGCAATCCCAACAATCCCACGGGGCTTCTGACGGAGCCGTCCATTCTGGAGGCGGCGGCCACGCGGGCGGAAGAACTGGGCATCTGCCTGGTGCTGGACGAATGCTTCCTGGATTTTACAGGGCAGGAGGAACGGTCCTTCATCGGGAGGACGGAGGAATTTCCCCATCTGTTTATCCTGAAATCTTTTACCAAGATGTATGCCATGCCGGGGATCCGGCTGGGTTACGGAATCAGCGGGAACCGGGAGCTTCTGGAGTGCATGGAGCGGGCCGGACAGTGCTGGGGCGTGAGCGTGCTGGCGTCGGAAGCGGGGATTGCGGCCCTTAAGGAACGGGCATATAAGGAAGAAGCGGTGCGCCTGGTGCGCAGAGAGCGGCAGATGCTGAAAAAAGGGCTGGAAGACCTGGGCCTTCGGGTCTGGGACGGCCAGGCGGATTATCTGTTTTTCCGCGCGGACGGTGTCACGGATCTCTATGAACGGCTGTATCCGGAGGGCATCCTGATCCGCCGGTGCGCCAATTACCGGGGACTGGACAGGGAGTGCTACCGGACGGCGGTAAAGACCCGGGAAGAGAACCTGCGGCTTCTGGAGGCGCTGGAGCGTGTCCTGAGCAAAGGAGGCCGCCCGCAGACTTAAAAAATCAGAAAAGTCTGCGGATGTTAGGAAAGGAAGATGACAAGATGGCAAAGGCAATCATGATACAGGGAACCATGTCCAATTCCGGCAAGAGCTTTCTCACCGCCGGACTCTGCCGGGTGTTCTGGCAGGACGGTTACCGGACGGCTCCGTTTAAATCTCAGAACATGGCGCTGAATTCTTATATTACCAGCGAGGGGCTGGAGATCGGCCGGGCCCAGGCCATGCAGGCGGAGGCGGCGGGGATCGAGCCCACGGCGGATATGAATCCCATCCTTTTAAAACCCACCAGCAACGTGGGGAGCCAGGTGATCGTCAACGGGGAAGTCCGCGGCAACATGGCCGCCATGGATTATTATAAAAGGAAAAAAGAACTGATCCCGGATGTGATGGCGGCGTATCAGAGGCTCGACGAGGCCTACGATATCATTGTCATCGAGGGGGCGGGGAGTCCGGCGGAGATCAATCTTCATGAGAATGATATCGTGAACATGGGGATGGCCAAGATGGCCGGAGCCCCGGTACTGCTGGTGGGAGATATCGACCGGGGAGGCGTGTTCGCGGCTCTGTACGGCACGGTGAAGCTTCTGGAGGAAGAGGAGCAGGCCATGATCAAGGGGCTGGTCGTCAACAAATTCCGCGGGGATGTGAAGATCCTGGAGCCGGGCCTGGAGATGATCGAGGAACGGACCGGGATACCCGTGGTGGGCGTGGTGCCCATGGAGCGGCTGGACATCGACGACGAGGACAGTCTTTCCGACCGGCTTTTGCAGACCGGCCGGGGCGAGGGACTGGATCTGGCGGTGATCCATCTGCCTCACATCTCCAATTTCACGGATTTCTCCGCGTTTGAGAGGATGCCCGGCGTGTCCCTGCGGTATGTGCAGAAGCCGGGACTTCTGGGAGACCCGGATCTGATTCTGCTTCCGGGTACGAAGAATACCATGGACGATATGCAGTGGCTGAGAGAATCGGGCATGGAAGCGCTGATCCTGCGGCAGGCGGAGAAAAAGACGCCGGTGATCGGGATCTGCGGCGGTTTTCAGCTTCTGGGCAGGGAGCTGGCAGATCCGGACGGGGTGGAACACGGTGGAACCATGAGGGGGATGGGCCTTCTGGACACCAGGACTGTGTTCTGCAGCGCCAAGACCCGTACGCGGATCACCGGCGTTATGGAACAGGGCGCCGGGCTCTGGCAGGACTGGAAAGGCCGGGAAGTGTCCGGCTATGAGATCCACATGGGCGTCACGGAGAACCTGGGCGGCTGCCAGGAACTGATCCGTCTGGAGGACGGCAGGACGGACGCGCTGGCCAATGAGGACGGAAGCGTGCTGGGAAGCTATCTGCACGGGATCTTTGACACGGAGGGCTTCGCGGAGTCCGTGGTGCGCCGCCTGATGGAAGCGAAAGGCATGGAGTATGGCGGGGAAGCCTTCGATCTGCAGGCTTACAAGGAGCAGGAGTACGACAAGCTGGCCGATCTGGTCAGGCGTTCGCTGGACATGAAAAAAATCTACGAGATATTGGAGGCTGGAATCTGATGCTGGATAAGATAGAAATTGTAAAACCTGCGGATATTGAGAAACGCAGCATGGAGATCATCACCGGGGAACTGAACGGAAGAACCTGGCCGGAGCCGGAGTTCTCCATTGTCAAACGGTGCATCCATACGTCTGCGGATTTTGATTATGCGGATAATCTGTGTTTCTCGGAGGATGCCGCCAGGCTGGGGGTGGAAGCCCTGCGCCGGGGCGCGTCGATAGTGACGGATACCCGGATGGCCTGGTCCGGCATCAACAAAAAGAAGCTGAAGGAATACGGCGGCGAAGCATACTGCTTCATGTCCGACGAGGATGTGGCGGCGGAAGCGGCCGAGCGGGGCTGCACCCGTGCGGCGGTCTGCGTGGAACGGGGAGCCGCGCTGCCCGGCGAAGTGATCTTTGCCGTGGGAAACGCGCCCACCGCCCTGATCCGGCTGTATGAGCTGATCCAGGAAGGAAAGGTGAAACCGGCCCTGATCATCGGCGCGCCGGTGGGCTTTGTCAACGTGGTGGAAGCCAAGGAACTGATCATGGAGGCGGGTGTTCCCTATATTGTGCCCAGAGGGCGCAAGGGCGGCAGCAATATCGCCGCCACCATCTGCAACGCCATGCTTTATGCAAAAGAATAGGGGGAAGACGGATGGAATTTCATTATCAGGAAGATCGCATCGAGCTCTGGGACGATGAGAAGAAGGTAATTGCCCTGGTGAGTTTCCCGGCGGTGGACAAAGATACGGTGAATATCGAGCGCACCTATGTGGACAATTCCCTGCGGGGACAGGGCGTAGGTGGAAAACTGATGGAAGCGGCGGCCAGGCACCTGCAGGAACAGGGCAAAAAAGCTGTCCTGGGCTGTTCCTATGCCCGGGGATGGTTCCAGAAGCACCCGGAGTATGAGGGACTGGTGGCAGAAGAAGGGGGAGAATAATCATGAATACACTGGAAGAACTGATAAAGGGAATCGAGCCTGTGAACCGGGAGATCATGGAGGAATCCTGGAAATGCTGGGATTCTCTGTGCAAGCCCCTGCGGGGCCTGGGATGGCTGGAAGAGGCAGTAGTGCGGATCGCAGGGATCTATGGCACGCCCTATCCCCATCCGGATAAACGGGTGGTGCTGATCATGGGAGCGGACAACGGCGTGGTGGAAGAAGGGGTGACCCAGACAGACAGTTCCGTGACGATCCAGGTACTGGAGAATATGGGAGACCGGCTCTCAACGGCCTGCGTCATGTGCAATCTGGCGTCCTGCGAGCTGATCCCGGTGAACATCGGCTGCCTGACGGATGGGAAACATCCCCGGATCCGCAACGTGGCGGTGCGCCACGGCACCGGCAATATTGCCAAAGGCCCGGCCATGACCAGGGAGGAGTGCGTCCGCGCCATCCTGACTGGCGCAGCCCTGGTAAAAGAGATGAAAGAAGCAGGATACGACCTGATCGTGACCGGCGAGATGGGCATCGGCAACACTACCACCAGCTCCGCCTGCGCCGCCGTGCTCTTCGATCAGGATGTGGAGTATGTGACCGGACGCGGGGCGGGACTCTCCAGCGAAGGGCTGGAGCGGAAGATCCGCGCGGTCAAGGAGGCCATCCGGGTGAACGCCCCTGATCCGGCGGACGCCCTGGACGTGATCTCCAAGGTGGGCGGACTGGACATCGCCGGCATGGTGGGATGCTATCTGGGAGCAGCCCATGAGCATATGCCCATTCTCATCGACGGCTTCATCTCCGCCGTGTCCGCTTACCTGGCGGGCATGCTCTGCCCGGAGGCCAAAGAATATATGCTGGCCACTCACTGCTCCACGGAGCCTGCGGCCCGGCTGGTGCTGGAACGTCTGGGCATGGAGGCCCCGCTGCACGCGGGCATGCACCTGGGAGAGGGCACGGGAGCCATCATGGGTCTTGCGCTCATTGACCAGGGACTGAATGCTTACTATCATATTGCCACCTGGGATGGAGCCCACGTGGAAGCATACGAGCATCAGGTATAAAAGGACGGGCGGGGGCGAGTCAGGCGGACATGCGCTAAAGAATGACTCGCCGCCCGCAGGAAGCGGGCGTTTCCCGTCTGCATAAAGGAGGCTCCATGGAACAGTACGTATACAAAAATCATAAAAAGCTGAGATACGGCTACACCACAGGTTCCTGTGCGGCAGCGGCTGCGAAAGCAGCCGCCTTCATGCTTTTATCCGGGCAGGACGTCCCGGAGGTGGAGCTGATGACGCCGGGCGGGGTGCGCCTGCGGCTGAAAGTGCTGAACCGGACACGGACTTCTGAGGAGTCAGGCTGCGCGGTGCGAAAAGACGGCGGCGACGACCCGGATGTGACCAACGGCACCCTGATCTGCGCCTCCGTCCGCAGGACCAGGGAGCCGGGTATCCGGATAGACGGTGGAAAAGGCGTGGGCCGGGTGACGAAGCCGGGGCTGGACCAGCCGGTGGGCGAGGCGGCCATCAACCATGTGCCCAGGCAGATGATCCGGGAGAATCTGGAGGCGGTCTGCCGGGAGCTGGGATATGAGGGCGGTCTGGAAGCGGTGATCTCCGTTCCGGAAGGGGAGGCGCTGGCCGCCAAAACTTTCAATCCGCGTCTGGGTATACTGGGGGGCATCTCCATCCTGGGTACTACGGGCATTGTGGAGCCCATGAGCGAGCAGGCCTTGATTGATACGATCCGGGTGGAGATCCGCCAGAAACTGGCAGACGGGATGGACTATCTGCTGATCGTGCCGGGCAATTACGGCATCGACTTTCTGGAAGAATACGGGCATGGACTGGATCTGGAGGATGCGGTCAAATGCAGCAATTTTGTGGGAGAGGCTCTGGACGCAGCCGTGGAATACGGGGCGAAGGGTGTGCTGCTGGTGGGGCATATCGGAAAATTTGTGAAGCTGGCAGGCGGGATCATGAATACTCACTCCCACAACGCGGACGCCAGGATGGAGCTTCTGGCCGTGCACGCGGCGCTGGAAGGCGCGCCGCGTGAGCTTCTGCAGCAGATCATGGACTGTGTGACCACGGACGACGCGCTGAAATATCTGAAGGAGGCCGGATACCTGGAAGCGGTGATGGGAAGGCTCATGGAGAAGATGGAATTCTACGTGAACGCGCGAGCGCAGCAGAACCTGGAACTGGGCGTGATCACTTTTTCCAAGGTGTACGGCGTCCTGGGACAGACAGCGCTGACGGAAGATCTGGTGCGGAAGATAGGAGATTACCGTCTGCGTCTGACCCGTGAGCAGTAACGACAGGAGGAACTTATGAAGGCGGCGTTAATCGGATTTACCAGAAACAGTGAAAAACTGATGAAAAAGCTGAAGACGGGACTGTCTGTCCAGGGGATCGCCTGTGAGGCATGGGTGAAGCGAAAAGGCGTCTCAGAGGAGGAGGCGGGAGCAGAGGGGATTTGCCTGTTTTCCGAATCCTTGTCTGAGTGGACCCGGCGGCAGTTCCAGGATCAGGACGCGCTGATCTTCGTGGGCGCGGCGGGGATCTGTGTGCGCGCTATTGCTCCTTTTGTCAGGAGCAAGAAGACGGACCCGGCGGTGATCGTGGTGGATGAGCAGGGGAAGCACGCCATCTCCCTGCTGTCCGGCCATATCGGCGGAGCCAACGCCCTTACGCTTCTGGCCGCGGAGATCCTGGGCGCGGAGCCGGTGATCACCACGGCCACGGATCTTCATGGAAAATTCGCGGTGGACGCGTTCGCGGCCCGCAGGGGGATGTACCTGGATTCCATGCCGCTGGCAAAAGAGATCGCGGCGGCGCTGGTATCGGATACACGCGTGGGGATGTACAGCGCCTTTCCGGTGCTGGGGCCGATACCGGAGGAACTGGATACGGAGAGTCCGCAGGAGCTGGGATTTGCCGTGGATGTGAAAAAAAGCAGCCCGTTTGACCGGACGCTCCATCTGGTGCCCAGGGCTGTGGCGCTGGGGATCGGATGCCGGAAAGGAACGGACGGGGAGGCGCTGAAGAGTTTTGTGAAGGAAGAACTGGAGCGGTACGGGATCTTCCCGGAGAGCGTCTGCGGCGTCGCCTCCGTGGATCTGAAAAAGGACGAAGCAGGGATTCACGCCCTGGCGGAGAGCCTGGGAGTGTCTTTCCGGGTCTATACGCCGGAGGAACTGGAGCGGGCAGAGTCGGAGGACGGATTTACAGAGTCCGATTTTGTAAGAAAAGTGGCGGGCGTGGGAAATGTCTGCGAACGATCGGCTCTTCTGCTGGCCGGCACGCACCGGCTGCTGATCCGAAAGACGGCCAGGAACGGCATGACGCTTGCCGCGGCAATGACTGATTATACGCTCTGCATGGAGGAATGAGATGAAACCAGTGATAATTTTTGCGGGAACCATAGAAGGAAGGACGCTGTCGGAGTACCTGGCAGGAAGAGGAATTCCCGTGACCGCCTGTGTGGCGACAGAATACGGGGAGACCCTGTTTGCGGAACGACCCGGTCTCAAAGTGCATGCCGGACGCATGGACGAAGGAGAGATGGAGGCGTGGATCCGGGAGCAGGATCCCGTGCTGGTGGTGGACGCCACACATCCTTATGCCCGCGTGGTGTCGGAGAATCTGGTCCGGGCGTGTGAGAAGGCGGGGACAGAATACCTGCGTCTGGTCAGGGAAACGTCGTCGGCAGGGCTGTCCGCCAGTGCGGTTCAGGTGGATTCGGTGGACGAAGCCGTGGAATACTTAAAAGGCGTAGAGGGGAATATTCTGGCGGCCACCGGAAGCAAGGAACTGTCCAAATATACCGCGATCCCGGATTACGCGAACCGGGTCTACGCAAGGGTGCTGTCCACGGCGGAGGTGGCATCCGCGTGCGAGAAGCTGGGCTTTCGGGGGAAGAACCTGATCTGCATGCAGGGGCCTTTCAGCGAGGATCTGAATACGGCCATGCTCAGGCAGTTCCAGTGCAAATATCTGGTGACGAAGGAGACCGGCAGGGCAGGAGGCTTTGATGAGAAGATCCGGGCGGCCGAACGCGCCGGAGCGAAAGTGGTGCTGGTCCGGCGGCCGGAGGATCAGCCGGGATACTCCTATCAGGAGACGGTGCGCATCCTGGAAGAACGGCTGGGACTGCCCCATGAGGCCGCGCAGGCAGAAGCCGGGGCTTTCCAGGCAGGCGCAGCCGCCCCGGCGGAGCCACGTGGCATGGAAGACACCGCCGCCCCGCCCCGGGTGGTCTCCCTAGTGGGAATCGGCATGGGTTCCGGCGCGGGCATGACCCTGGAAGCCAGAGCCGCAGTGAAAGAGGCGGAACTGCTGGTGGGAGCCGGCCGGATGCTGGAGGCCGCGGACTGTGCGGGAACGCCCTCCTTCTGCGCTTATGACCCGCAGAAGATTGCGGAGTATATCGCCGATCATCCGGAGTACCGCCGGGTGGCGGTGCTCTTATCCGGGGATATCGGATTCTACAGCGGGGCGAAGCGGCTTTATGAAGCAATGGAAGGACAGGATTGGGAGATTCGGAGCATCTGCGGGATCTCTTCCGTGGTATATTTCTGCTCCAGGCTCCGCATGAGCTGGGAGGACGTGTGCCTGAAAAGCGCGCACGGCCGCAGCGCCAACCTCCCCGCCGCCGTGCGTACCCACCGGAAGACCTTTACGCTTCTGGGAGGGAAGGACGGCGTGGGGAACCTGTGCCGGGAGCTGGAGGAATACGGGCTGTCCCAGGTACAGATCCATGTGGGGGAACGGCTGGGCTATGAGGAGGAACGGATCGTCTCCGGGACGCCTGGGGAGCTGGCGGACGGAGTTTACGACGGCCTTTGCGTGGCGCTTATTGAGAATCCCCAGGCGGCGGACGATGGCCGCGCCTGCATCGACGATGAAGAGTTTATACGGGGCAAAGCGCCCATGACCAAGAGCGAGGTGCGTTGCCTGTCGGCGGCGAAGCTCCATCTCCCTTCGGACGCAGTGGTCTACGACGTGGGGGCGGGAACCGGTTCCGTATCCATCGAGATGGCGCTCCAGGCCCCGGACGGCGTGGTATATGCCATCGAACGCAGTGGCGAGGCCTGCGGACTCATTGAGCAGAACAAGAGGAAGTTCGGAACGCCCAATGTGCAGGTGGTGGAGGGGCTGGCCCCGGAAGCCATGGAAGAACTGCCTGTGCCCACCCATGCGTTCATCGGCGGCTCCGCGGGGAATTTAAAACAGATTCTGGAGTGCCTGCTGGCAAAGAATCCGCAGATCCGCGTGGTCATCAACACGGTGACGCTGGAGACGGTGAGTGAGGTGATGCAGTGCTTAAAGGAACTGCCGCTGATCGAAGAAGAGATCCTGTCGGTGAGCACGGCCAGATCCAGAAAGCTGGGGGCTTACCATCTGATGACGGGGCAGAACCCCATCTATATTGTCACCTGCAGGGGAGGTGCGTCATGAGCATACCAAGAATCCTGCTGACCGCTCCGGCCAGCGGCAGCGGCAAGACGCTGATTACCTGCGGCATTCTGCAGGCGCTGGTGAACCGGGGGCTGAAAGTCGCGTCATTTAAATGCGGGCCGGATTATATCGACCCCATGTTCCATGGGAACGTCATCGGCACCAAATCCCGGAACCTGGATACCTTTTTCACCGATCCCGATACAACCCGGTATCTGTT
Organism: uncultured Lachnoclostridium sp.; assembly: GCA_944381625.1. Classification (GTDB taxonomy): domain Bacteria; phylum Bacillota; class Clostridia; order Lachnospirales; family Lachnospiraceae; genus Hominiventricola. The sequence continues at coordinate 102,061 of CALWLW010000008.1, read as the reverse complement.
CTGCAAGAACGCGTCCGGCTGCGACGTGGCCGTGGCGGAAGGGGTCATGGGGTATTATGACGGTCTGGGCGGTATGAAGACGGAGGGCAGTACCTATGATGCGGCCTGTACGCTGGATCTGCCCACGATATTGATTGTAAACGGCAGAGGTGCCAGTCTGTCGCTGCTGGCGCTGGTGAAAGGTTTTCTGGAGTACCGGAAGGACAGCCATATCCGCGCCGTGATTCTGAACCAGGTGTCGCCCATGATCTATCAGGGCCTGAAAAGACAGATGGAAGAAGAACTGGGCATACGGGTGCTGGGCTATGTGCCAAAGGTCACGGAGCTGGCCCTGGAGAGCCGCCATCTGGGGCTGAAGCTTCCCGGCGAGATCCGGGAACTGAAGGAAAAGCTGGCACGGCTGGCAGAGGTGCTGGAGGATACGCTGGATCTGGACGGCCTTCTGGCCTTGGCGAAGGAAGCGCCGGATCTGCAGGCGGTCCGTCCTGATTTTCCGGTTCTTCCCGAAGGGAAGCGGCCCAGAATCGCGGTGGCCCAGGACGAGGCGTTCTGCTTCACGTATCTGGACAATCTGGAGCTTCTGGAGGATATGGGAGCGGAGCTGGTGCCCTTTTCTCCCCTGGAGGACGAAACGCTTCCAGAGGGAGCAAAGGGAATGATCTTAAGCGGCGGCTACCCGGAGCTTCATGCCGCCAGACTCAGTGGGAATACCTCCATGCTCCGGGCGATCCGCCGGGCGGTGGAGAACGGAATGCCATGTATCGCGGAGTGCGGCGGCTTTCTGTATCTGCACCGGGAGCTGGAGGGCGCGGACGGCGTCTATTATCCCATGGCGGGTGTGATCGACGCAAAAGCCTATCGGACGGACCGGCTGGGACGCTTCGGATATATCACGCTGGAGGCCGGAAAGGATCAGCTTCTGGGGTCCAGGGGCATGACGATCCGGGGGCATGAGTTCCACTACTGGGACAGCGAACGGTGCGGGGAGGATTTTCATGCCAGGAAACCCGCCGGGTGCAGGGAGTGGGACTGCGTGTGCGCGGGGGAGAGCCTGTACGCGGGATTCCCCCATCTGTTTTACTACTCCAACCCGGACGCGGCGTATGAATTTTTAAAGAAATGCGGGGAATATGAGACATGCTGATACTGGTGACAGGCGGAAGCGGCAGCGGAAAATCCGAGTTTGCGGAGAATCTGGTGCTGCGGTTACATACAAAACCTTATCTGTACGTGGCGACCATGTATCCCTTCGACGAAGAATGCCTGCAGAGGATCCAGAGACACCGGGCCATGCGCCGGGAAAAGGAGTTTGATACGCTGGAGTGCTATACGGGGCTTAAGGACGCCGGAACGGAGGGCTACGGCACGGTGCTTCTGGAGTGCATGTCCAACCTGGCGGCCAACGAGATGTACCAGGAGGGCGGTTCTGGGGACCGGTGCGTGGAAGAGATCCTGGAAGGGATCCGCCGCGTCCGGGAACGCTGTACCCATCTGGTGGTGGTGTCCAATGAGATCTTCTCCGACGGCATAGAATACGATCCGGAGACCCGCCGGTATCAGCGGTATCTGGGAGAGATCAACTGCCGGATTGCGGAAATGGCGGATCTGGCGGTGGAAGTGGTCTATACCATTCCGCTGGTCCATAAAGGAAATCTGGAGAAATTGGAGGAGCGAAGATGAAGGTAATCTGGAACAGTTTTCTGACTTCGTTTGCCATGTTTTCCAAGATTCCAGTGCCCAAGGCGGACTGGACAAAGGAAAACATGAAATATATGGTGTGTTTCTTTCCGGGCGTGGGAGCCGTGACCGGCCTTCTGGTGTATGGGTATGGCTGGCTGTGTGAGGCGGCCGGCTTTGGGAGCCTGATGCGCGCGGCAGGGCTGGTGGTGATCCCTGTGCTGGTGTCCGGGGGAATCCATCTGGACGGATATCTGGACACCATGGACGCCCTCAGCTCCTATCAGCCCAGGGAGCGGAAGCTGGAGATCCTGAAGGACTCCAATGCCGGGGCATTCGCGGTGATCATGGGATGCGTGTGGTTCGTGCTGGCGCTGGGCGTGTGGAGCGAGATAGGGACGGCGGCCCTTCCGGCGGCGGCCCTGTCGTTTACCATATCCAGGGCTTTGAGCGGCATCGCGCTGAACGCGTTTCCCTGCGCCAATAAAAAAGGCTCTCTGGGCACGTTCGCGGACGCGTCGGAAAAGAAAGCGGTCTATCTGTCTTTGGCCGGCTGGCTTCTGCTGGCGGCGGCGCTGGGCTGCTGCTTCATGGACTGGCGGTTGACGCTTTTCATGTTCCTGGCGGCGGGAGCAGTGTATGTATATTATTACCATATGGCGATGAAAGAATTTGGCGGCACGACCGGAGACATCGCAGGATTCTTCCTGGAATGCTGTGAGCTGGCCATGGCGTTCGCTGTGATGCTGGGAGGGAAATTTTTATGATACTGGTAGTGGGAGGATGCTTCCAGGGCAAGAAGGAATACGCGTTCCGGCAGTTCGGAATCCGTCCGGAAGAGGCTGCGGACGGGGCTCTCTGCCCGCCGGAAGCCATATTTGAGACCAAAATGCTGTACCATTTCCATGAATATATCCGCAGGAGCATGGAGGAAGAACGGGAATTTTCCCTGGAGGAGCTGCTGGAGAAAAATCCCGGCGTGGTGCTGGTGACCAACGAGCTGGGATACGGGGTGGTTCCGGCGGACCGCTTTGACCGGGAGTACCGGGAGAAGACCGGGCGGATCTGCTGTCAGGCGGCGCAGGCAGCGGGGGAAGTGCACCGGGTGGTCTGCGGCCTGGGGACGGTGATCAAACATGGGTGAGATTCTGCTGATCCGGCACGGCAAGACGGCTGGCAATCTGCAGGGCAGATACATCGGGAGCCGGACGGACGAACCGCTCTGCCCGGAGGGTGTGCGGGAGCTGGAGGAGAGATCCTGTCCTCCGGCGGACCGGGTCTATGTAAGCCCCATGAAACGTTGCGCTCAGACCGCGCGGATCCTCTGGCCCGGCTGTGAGCCGGTGCCGGTGCCGGGACTTAAGGAATGTGATTTCGGAGCGTTTGAAAACCGGAATTATGAGGAACTGAACGGGGATCCTGACTATCAGGCGTGGATTGACAGCGGCGGCACGCTGGCTTTTCCGGGAGGCGAAAGCCCGGAGGAGTTCAGGAAGCGGTGCCGGGAAGCGTTTGAACAGGTGCTGCGCAGTCTGCGCCAGGCAGAGGAAAGCTCCGACAGTTCTGATACTGGGGAAGACGCTGGCGGCGGGAACTGCCCGGCCGGTTTCGCGGGCCGCGCCGCCATCGTAGCCCATGGAGGTACGATTATGGCAATTTTGGAAACCTACGGGTTTCCTAAGAAAGATTATTTTGACTTTCAGGTGAAGAACGGGTGCGGTTTTCTTCTGACGCCCGTGGAAGGGACGGACTTATGGAACTATCAATACTTGCCGTAGTGCTGGGATTTCTGCTGGACCTGCTGTTTGGCGATCCCCATTGGCTTTATCACCCGATCCGGCTGGTGGGCGCCCTGATTGGAGGGCTGGAAAAGCTGCTGCGCCGGCTGTTTCCAAAGACGGAGGGCGGAGAACTGACCGCCGGAGTGTTTTTGCTGATCCTGACGGCGGGGATTACCACAGGCTGTGCCTGGGGGCTTCTGTACCTGGCGGGGCGCATCCATCCGTATGCGGGATTTGCCCTGGAGACGGTGATGTGCTACCAGCTTCTGGCCACCAAATCTCTGAAGGATGAGACGATGAAGGTCTACAGGGCGCTGGCCGCAGGCGATCTGCCGGGGGCCAGGTACGCCGTGTCCATGGTGGTGGGCCGGGATACGGAGGCGCTGGATGAAACTGGTGTGACGAAGGCGGCGGTGGAGACGGTGGCGGAGAACGCCTCGGACGGCGTCATCGCGCCGCTTCTGTTCCTGATCATCGGCGGCGCGCCGCTGGGATTCTTCTACAAAGCGGTAAATACCATGGATTCCATGGTGGGATACAAGAACGACGCCTATCTGTATTTTGGACGGGCGGCGGCGAAGTTCGACGATGTGCTGAACTGGATTCCCGCCAGGCTGTCCGGCGTGATCATGTCGGCGGCGGCAGTTTTCTGCGGACTGGACGCGGGCAACGCCTTTCGCATCTTTCGGAGGGACCGCAGGAACCATGCAAGCCCCAATTCCGCCCACACGGAAGCGGCGGCGGCGGGCGCTCTGCATATTCAGCTGGCAGGAGACGCATATTATTTTGGGAAGCTTTATAAAAAGCCCACCATCGGAGACCCGGACCGCCCGGCGGAGTATGAGGACATCCGCAGGGTGAACCGCCTGCTCTATGCGGCGGCGGTCCTGGCGCTGGCGGTATTTATGTTGGTGAAAGGAGCGATTTTATGGGTCATGTGAGAAGATGCATGCATATCTACTGCGGAGACGGCAAAGGCAAGACCACGGCGGCGGTGGGGCTGGCTGTGCGCGCGGCTGGCTATAACATGAAGGTATTGTTCTGCCAGTGCATGAAAGACGGCAGATCCAGCGAGATTCACATGCTGCAGTCCCTGGGAGTGACCTGCTGCTTCTGTCCGGAACATTTCGGATTTTACTGGAACATGACGGAGGAGCAGAAGGAGGAGGCGAAGGCGGCTTATACGAAGCTGTTCCTGGATGCGGCGGACCGGGCCGTAAAAGAAGGCTACGATCTGATGATTGTGGACGAATTCATGAGCGCGTATAACTATGGGCTGATCGACCAGAAGAGGGCGCTGGATTTCCTGAGCCGCAGGCCGGAGCAGCTGGAGATCGTGCTGACTGGCCGGGACCCGGGGGAGGAACTGCTGGAACTGGCGGACTATGTGACGGAGATGAAGAAGATCAAGCATCCTTTCGATCAGGGCGTCCCCGCGCGTAAAGGCATCGAGCTGTGAGAAAAGATCTGCGGAGGAATACAGCAGGAGGGAAAGATGAACTACAGAGCCGTCATACAATATGAAGGAACCCGATACCGGGGCTGGCAGGTGCAGGGAAATACAGATCAGACGATCCAGGGAAAGCTGGAGGCGCTGCTTGGCCGGATGGCCGGGGAAGCGGTGGAGGTCCACGGCTCCGGCCGGACGGACGGAGGCGTGCACGCGGCGGGGCAGGTAATCAGCTTCCGCTGCAAAACCGGGCGGAGCCCGGAGGAGATCCGGGACTATATGAACCAGTATCTGCCGGAGGACATCGCGGTACTGTCGGTGGAGGAGGCGGCGCCCCGTTTCCACGCCAGGCTGAACGCAGTGCGCAAAACCTATGTGTACACCATCTGGAATTCAGCGGTTCCCAACGTGTTCGGCCGCCGTTTCATGACCCGCGTGGAGAAGCCGCTGGACGCGGAGCGGATGCGGGAGGCAGCGGGGTACCTCTGCGGAACCCATGATTTCTGCGCTTTCTCTTCCCTGAATCCCAAACGCTTTAAGAAATCCACGGTACGCCGCCTGGACGAGGTACGGATTGAACAGGAGGGATCCATGATCCGGATCTATTTCACCGGAAACGGCTTCCTCTATCATATGGTGCGTATCCTGGCCGGGACGCTGGTGGAAGTGGGGATGGGGCTGAAAAAGCCTGAAGATGTGGAGCAGATGCTGGCGTCAGGCAGCCGCGCGGATACGGGCCGCCTGATGCCGCCGGAGGGCCTGACGCTGCTTCGTGTGGAGTATCAGTGAGAGACCCATAAGAGCCGTTATTCTTCTTTATCCGGGGCGGGACGTTCCCGCTTCCGCAGGTCGTCTTTCAAAAGCTGATAGACCGTGGCCATCAGCGGGATGCCCAGAAGGACGCCCATGATCCCGAAGAGGCTGGCGCCCACGGTGACCGCTGCGAAGACCAGAATGCCGGGCAGCCCGATGGAAGATCCCACCACGCGGGGATAGATGAACTGTCCCTCCAGCTGCTGGAGCACCACCAGGAAAATCAGGAAAAACAGCGATTTCACCGGCGATACGGTGAAGATCATGATAAAGCCGATGACGCCGCCGATGTACGCTCCGAAGATGGGGATCAGGGCGGTGACGCCGATCAGGACGCCGATCATGACCGCGTAGGGGAACTGGAAGATCAGCATGCCGATGATGCACAGGGTTCCCAGGATCACGGCCTCCGTACACTGCCCCACGATGAAGCGGTGGAAGCATCCGTTCAGCGTCTCAAGGACGTAGAAGAACCGTTTTTTAATTACCGGAAGCAGGAAATAAGTATCCCACAGACGGTTGAACTGGCGGGCCATCCATTCCTTGCACGCCAGCAGGTAGATGGCGAAGATGAACGCCATAAAGGAATTGACGACCACGGAAAAGACGGAAGTAATATAGTTGAACACGCTGGCACCCACGCCGGAGTTCATCCAGGAGAGGAACTGGTCCAGGAGCTTGCGCACGCTCTGCATATCCATCTGGGTGCTGAAAAACTGCGGAAAAAGTTCCGTCACCTCCGGATACTGGTTCAGAAAGGCCATGACCTGGTTGTAGGCGGCCGGGATGCTGGAGATCAGGATCTGGATACAGGAACGCAGTTCCGGAAGCACCATATTGACAATCAGCGTCAGGATCAGGATCAAAGTTACGATGGAGAGGCTGATAGAAGCGGCCCGTCGCATGCCGGGACGCATCTTGGGACTGTACAGCAGCCTGCGCTCATAAAAATTCATGATCAGATTAAGAATGTAGGCGATCACACAGCCTGCCAGGAGCGGCTGTACGGCTTTCAAAAAGGTGCCGATCCAGGATACCGCCAGATCCCAGTAGTGAGTGATCAGAAACAGAGCCGCGACGCACAGGACTGCGTACCGGATCAGGTCTTTTTTTTCTTTCATAGATGTCTCCTTTTTTGTTTTGTCTCCGCGCCTGCGGGAATCCGAGATGCATGGCTGAATAGTTACAGTATATGTCTGTTTCGGAAAATCTTCAAGAGGACAAAAATCAGAAACTGTGATAGAATGAGCGTATTATGGAAAAACAGATTTTAGACAGCAAAAACTGTATGCTCTGTCCCAGGGAATGCGGCGCCGACCGGTCCGCGGGCCAGGTCGGGTACTGCGGTCAGGGCGCAGAGATCCGCGCGGCCAGGGCGGCCCTTCACTATTGGGAAGAACCCTGCATCTCCGGAAAAGAAGGTTCCGGAGCGGTATTCTTTTCCGGCTGCACGCTGCGGTGCGTGTATTGCCAGAATTATGGGATCGCTCAGGGGAAGACGGGAAAGACTGTGAGCAGGGAACGGCTGACAGAGATTTTCCTGGAGCTTCAGGATCAGGGGGCGAACAATATTAATCTGGTGACAGCGGGACATTTTCTGGTGAACGTGGTACCGGCTCTTCGGCTGGCCAGAGAGCGGGGGCTGACCATCCCGGTGGTCTACAATACCGGAGGCTATGAGAAGCCGGAGACGTTAAGATGTCTGGAAGGGCTGGTGGATATCTGGCTCCCCGACATGAAATACCGCAGCGCCGCTCTGGCCGGGCGGTATTCCCATGCGGCGGACTATCCTCAGTGGGCAGACCGGGCCCTGGCAGAGATGGTGCGTCAGGCCGGGGAGCCGGTTCTGGACAGCCGGGGCATGATGCGCCGGGGCGTGATCGTCCGTCACCTGGTGCTCCCCGGCTGTGTCAGCGACAGCAAGGATGTGCTGGAATATCTTTGGGACCACTATGGGAACCGGATCTATGTCAGCATCCTGGGCCAGTACACGCCCCTGCCCCACGTGAAGGCGTATCCGGAGCTGAACCGGAGCCTGCCGCCGGAGGAATACAGGGAAGTGGTGGACTACGCCCGGTTCCTGGGTATGAGCCGGGTCTATATCCAGGAAGGCGGCTGTGTGGGCGAGAGCTTTATCCCGGATTTTGACTGCAGCGGGATCGTCTGAGTTACAGCTCCAGCAGCTTGCCCGCCTGTTCGTCATAACGGCAGTATTTTCCGTTCTGGGAGAGGAAAGGCATGTAGGAGTCGTTCCGGATGTCCTTGATATAGACGATGCCGGTGGCGATCATCTCCACCAGGGAGAAACGCTCGCTGAGGCTGGAGATCCAGCGATAGGTTTTTTCTTTGGAGGAGGGGGCGATGACCAGATTGTAGCCGCCCTCACAGGCTTCCAGTGAAAAATAGACTTTTTCCGCCTTCTTGGGGGTAGCGAAGATCTGGCTGTAAATATAGGAAGAAAAATTGTTCTTTACAAAATCCTGGAAGGATTTCTTCGTGTAAAGGACGCCGGACACTTCATCCTTGATCTTGTCTCCGCGCTCGATGCGGATGCGCAGGATCTTCAGCACGTCGATGGTCCAGTTGATAAAAGAGATGCTGCTGTACTGCATGGATTCCAGCAGGTTGTCGATGAGCTGCCTGCTTAAAGTGTCAGAATGTTTTGCTTCTTCAAATAATTGATTTCTCATGGTGATTCTCCTCTTTCGCGTGTCAGGGCTTTTTCTTTCAGCATAAAGGATATGCCGGGAGAAGTCAAGCCGACTGCTGGAGGAAAGAAATCATCACGAAGGTTTGCCATCAGAATCAAAGTGTGCTACACTAAAAATATCAATGTATATTCAGAAAGAAGAGGACAAGGAAGATGAAGATTTTGGTAACCGGAGGCGCCGGGTACATCGGCAGCCATACCTGTGTGGAATTGTTGAACGAGGGATATGAAGTGGTGGTTGTGGACAACCTGTATAATGCCAGCCCCAAGGCGCTGGATCGGGTGAAAGCCATCACTGGAAAGGATCTGACCTTTTATGAGGCGGATCTGCTGGATCAGCCGGCCATCGACCGGATCTTCCAGGCGGAGAAGCCGGACGCGGTGATTCATTTTGCCGGTTATAAAGCAGTTGGCGAGTCTGTGGCCAAGCCCATCGAGTATTATCACAACAACATGACGGGAACGTTGCTTCTGTGCGATACCATGAGGAATCACGGCGTGAAAAATATTATCTTCAGTTCTTCCGCCACCGTGTACGGTGACCCGCTGGAGATCCCCATCACGGAAAAATGTCCGAAGCAGAATCCCACGAACCCGTACGGGCAGACGAAGACCATGCTGGAACAGGTGCTGATGGACATTCACAAGGCAGACCCGGAGTGGAATGTGATCCTGCTGCGCTACTTCAATCCCATCGGCGCCCATCCGTCGGGAATGATCGGGGAAGACCCCAAGGGCATCCCCAACAACCTGCTTCCCTATGTGGCCCAGGTGGCCATCGGCAAGCTGAAATGCGTGGGCGTATTTGGAAACGACTATGACACGCCGGACGGAACGGGCGTGCGCGATTACATCCATGTGGTGGATCTGGCCAAAGGCCATGTGAAAGCCCTGGAGAAATTCAAAGAAGACCAGGAGGATGTGCTGATCTACAATCTGGGAACCGGACACGGCTACAGCGTGCTTCAGGTGATCCAGGCCTTCAGCAAAGCCTGCGGGAAAGAGCTTCCTTATGAGATCAAACCCCGCCGGGCCGGTGATATCGCCACCTGCTACTGCGACCCGGCCAAGGCAAAGGAAGAACTGGGATGGGAAGCACAGTACGGCATCGAAGAGATGTGCGCCGACTCCTGGAGATGGCAGTCCGGCAATCCGGACGGCTATAATACGCCGGAATAAGATGTAGGGGATACTGCAAAAGAGGGAAGAGTGAAAGAATGAAGATTATACTGGTGTGTTATTCCGGAAGCTCTGCCAGCATCCTAAGAGACCGTATGCTGGCCTGGTGCCGCTCCAATCTCATGGACGCGGAGGTGATCATCGCGTCCCTGGCGGGCCTGGACGAAGATCAGGAAGACGCGGATATCGTTCTGGTCGGTCCGCAGGTGCGCTGTGCCCTTTCCAATATCCGTGAGCGTGTGCCGGCCGGGATACCGGTTCTGGCGGTGGACACGAGGGACTATGGGATGGCGAAAGGAGACCGGATCATGCAGGAAGCGATTGCGGAGATCCGGCGCTGCCAGGAACAGGGAATGAGATAGAAAAAGAACGCGCATATATGGAAAGAGGGTACTGCTCCATCATTTCAGTGGATGATGAAGCGGTACCCTCTTTTATGTAACCGTCAGTCCCTTTTCGGAAAAACCGCAGTTTATCTGTGGATGGTAGGCACATCCTCATGGTGCTTTGCGTCCAGGTTATCCAGATATTTCTTTGTCTCACTGACGATGACCGGCGACAGCAGGAGCACGGCGATCAGGTTCGGGATCGCCATCAGCGCGTTCAGGATGTCCGCGATGGTCCACACCAGGTCCAGCGCCACGATGGGAGCAATAGCAGCCACCAGGATGTAGAGGAGACGATAGGGGATCAGGGCTTTTTTACCCATGCAGTATTCCACACAGCGCTCTCCATAATATGCCCAGCCAAGGACGGTGGAGAAGGCGAAGAGTACCAGGCCCAGCACCAGGATCACCGGTCCAATGTATGGGATCTGGTCAAAGGCCAGCGTGGTCAGCACGCCGCCGTTGTCGATGTTGGATACGTCGATGCTGGGATTCTTCATGATGCTGGTCACCAGCACCATACCGGTCATGGCGCACACTACCACCGTATCCCAGAAAGTGCCGGTGGAGGACACCAGGGCCTGGCGCACCGGGTTGCGGGTCTGGGCCGCGGCCGCCGCGATGGGAGCGGAGCCCATACCGGATTCATTGGAAAACAGTCCGCGGGCCACTCCGTAGTGCAGAGCCAGCATGATGCCGCCGCCCACCAGTCCGCCTGCCGCGGCGCCTGGCTGGAATGCCAGCGTGACAATGGTCTGCAGAGCCGGAATGATGAAATCATAGTTGATGCCCAGGATGATGATACAGCCCAGCACATAGAAAATAGCCATGAACGGTACCAGCTTTTCACAGACGCTGGCGATGGATTTGATCCCGCCGAAGATGACCAGGCAGGTCAGTACAGCTACCACTGCGCCTGCGATCCACATGGGGATGCCCAGATTTTCCTGGCAGACGGTGGCGATGGCGTTGACCTGGGTGGCGCAGCCGATACCGAAGGAGGCAAACGCGCCGAAGAACGCGAACAGGATACCCAGCCATCTCATGTTCAGTCCTCGCTCCAGCGCGTACATGGCGCCGCCCTGCATACGTCCGTCCGGGGTCTTGACACGGTATTTTACGGCGATCAGGGATTCTGCGTATTTGGTGGCGATTCCGAATACGCCGGTGAGCCAGCACCAGAATACGGCTCCGGGGCCGCCCAGGGCGATGGCTGTTCCTACGCCGATAATGTTGCCTGTGCCGATGGTGGAGGCCAGAGCGGTGGTCAGCGCGCCGAACTGGCTTACCTCACCCTCTGCGTCGGTATCTTTCTGTACAGACAGGCGAATGGCGGTGCCGATCTTCTTCTGGATAAATCCGGTGCGGACCGTCATGAAGAGATGGGTGCCCAGAAGCAGGATGATCATAGGCCATCCCCAGATGGCGCCATCGATAAAATTGATGATGTTTACTACTTGTTCCATAACATTTCCCTCCTTGTTTTATAAAAAAACAGAAAGCCTGCCCCATGGTACATCCTTGTACCAGAAGCAGGCTGACCGTTAATTATCTTCCTCTTCTTCTTTATTGGCGCTGTAAATGGTACGCTTTCTTGCCATCTCGTCGCTTTCCAGATATTCGTCGTAGGTCGTGATCTTGTCGATGGTGGTACCGTTGGGAAGGATCTCGATGATCCTGTTGGCGGTGGTCTGAACAATCTGATGGTCGCGGGAGGAGAATAAAAGCACGCCCGGGAACTTGATCAGGCCGTTGTTCAGAGCCGTGATGGATTCCATATCCAGGTGGTCGGTGGGTTCGTCCAGAAGCAGTACGTTGGCTCCGGAGATCATCAGCTTGCTGAGCATGCAGCGGACTTTCTCTCCTCCGGAAAGTACGCGTACTTTTTTTACGCCGTCTTCCCCGGCAAAGAGCATCCGGCCCAGGAAACCGCGCACGTAGGTGGCGTCCTTGATCTCGGAATACTGCGTCAGCCAGTCCACGATGGTGTCGTCGTTGTCAAACTCCCTGGAATTGTCCTTGGGGAAATAAGCCTGGGTGGTGGTGACGCCCCATTTGTAGGTTCCCTCATCCGGCTCCAGCTCGCCGGCCAGGATGCGGAACAGCGTGGTCTTGGCAAATTCGTTGCTTCCCACGAAGGCGATCTTGTCGTCGTGTCCCATGATGAAGGAGATATTGTCCAGAACCTTGACGCCGTCAATGGTCTTGGAGATGCCTTCCACCGTGAGCACTTCGTTGCCGATCTCCCGGTTGGGACGAAAATCAATATACGGGTATTTGCGGCTGGAAGGTCGGATTTCTTCCAGCTGGATTTTCTCCAGCGCTTTCTTCCTGGACGTCGCCTGCTTGGATTTGGAGGCGTTGGCGGAGAAGCGGGAGATGAATTCCTGCAGCTCTTTGATCTTTTCTTCCTTCTTCTTGTTGGCTTCCTTCATCTGACGGATGAGAAGCTGGCTGGACTCATACCAGAAATCGTAGTTTCCGGCATAGAGCTGGATCTTGCCGTAGTCGATGTCGGCAATGTGCGTGCATACCTTATTCAGGAAATAACGGTCGTGGGAGACCACGATCACGGTATTCTCAAAATTGATCAGGAACTCCTCCAGCCAGGCGATGGCGTCCAGATCCAGGTGGTTGGTGGGCTCGTCGAGGAGCAGGATGTCCGGATTGCCGAACAGCGCCTGAGCCAGCAGCACTTTGACCTTCTGCGCGCCGGTCAGATCCTTCATCAGAGAGTAGTGGAATTCGGTCTCGATGCCCAGTCCGTTTAACAGCGTGGCGGCGTCGGATTCGGCTTCCCAGCCGTCCATATCCGCGAATTCCGCCTCCAGCTCGCTGGCACGGATACCGTCTTCATCTGTGAAATCCTCTTTGGCGTAGATCTCTTCTTTTTCCTTCATGATCTGGTACAGGCGCTCGTTTCCCATGATGACAGTGTCCAGCACCGGAAATTCATCGTACTGGAAATGATCCTGCTTCAGGAAGGAGAGACGCTGTCCCGGCGTGATGACGATATCGCCGCTGGTGGATTCCAGTTCGCCGGACAGAATCTTCAGGAACGTGGACTTGCCCGCACCGTTGGCGCCGATCAGGCCGTAGCAGTTCCCTTCGGTAAACTTGATATTTACATCTTCAAACAGGGCTTTTTTGCCCAGACGCAAAGTTACGTTGTTTGCACTTATCATAAAAAATCCTCTTGCTATAAAGTTTATGTTAAGACATTACTTTTACCATTATACATAAATATGCACGTTTTTCAAGAAAAAATCGAGAAAATGGGCTTTTGAAATCCAATATAATATGGTATCATTAGACTATCAAAATATTTCTTGTGGGAGGAAACTCATATTATGAAGAAAATATTGTTTGCAGCGTCTGAGTGTGTGCCGTTTATCAAGACCGGCGGCCTGGCCGATGTATGCGGGGCGCTGCCTAAGGGGTTTAACAAGGAAGAGTGGGATGTACGCGTGGTGATCCCTAATTATACCTGCATCCCGGATCATTTCCGCAATAATTTCAAGTACATCACGCATTTCTATATGGGAACCGGAACCTACAATCCCGGCGCTCACGTGGGTATCATGACGTATGAGTACGAAGGGGTTACGTACTACTTCATCGATAACCTGGTGTATTTCGGGGGAGCGAAGCCCTACGGGGATTTCCGCACGGATATTGAAAAATTCGCGTTCTTTGATAAAGCAGTGCTTTCCATCCTTCCGGTCATCGGTTTCCGCCCGGACCTGATCCACTGCCACGACTGGCAGACCGGCCTGATCCCGGTTTACCTGAAGACGGAATTCGCCGCGGGAGAGTTCTACCAGGGGATCAAGACGATCATGACCATCCACAACCTGCGTTTCCAGGGTATCTGGGATATCGAGACCATGCAGGGGCTGACCGGACTTCCGGACTATGTATTTACGCCGGACAAGCTGGAGTACAAGAGGGACGCCAATATGCTCAAAGGCGGCCTGGTTTATGCAGACTATATTACCACGGTGAGCGAGACTTACGCGTACGAGATCCAGACGCCTCAGTATGGAGAAGGCCTGGACGGACTGCTGTCCGCAAGGCATATGGATCTGCGCGGTATCGTGAACGGTATCGACTATGAAATCTGGAATCCGGCTACGGATAAAAAGATCGATAAAAATTATTCTGTGAAGAATTTCCAGAAGGGCAAAGCGGCCAACAAGCGCGCGCTTCAGGAAGCTCTTGGCCTGACCGTGGACGAGGGCAAGATGATGATCGGACTGATCTCCCGCCTTACCGACCAGAAAGGCCTGGATCTGATTGCCGAGGTGATGGAGCAGATCGTGGACGACAATACTCAGCTGGTTGTGATCGGTACTGGAGACGAGCGGTACGAGAATATGTTCCGCCACTATGCATGGAAATACCCGGACAAAGTATCGGCGAACATCTACTACGCGGATGAGCTTTCCCATAAGCTGTATGCGGCGGCGGATGCATTCCTGATGCCTTCCGCATTCGAGCCCTGCGGCCTGACCCAGATGATTTCCTTCCGTTACGGAACCGTTCCGATTGTCCGCGAGACCGGCGGGCTGAAAGACACGGTGGAAGCGTACAATGAGTACGAAGGCAAGGGGGACGGCTTCTCCTTTACCAACTACAATCCGTGGGATATGATGGAAGTGATCAACTACGCGAAGTACACCTATTTTGTACACCGCAAGGAATGGGACGAGATGGTATCCAGAGGCATGGAGAAAGATTTCTCCTGGGATGCGTCCCGTTATAAATATGAAGGAATTTATTCCTGGCTCATCGGATGGTAGGATGAGTTCCCAGAAGGAAAAGATAATCAAGGGCGCCCCGAAAGCCGTATGCAGCTTTCGGGGCGCCCTTTTCATAAAAAGTATTTTTATGCAGGCGCAGCTATTGCCCGGCAGTATCCGGCAGCTTCATCATATCCTGCATGGGTACATAGCCCATTTTCTGGTACAGGCTTCTGCCCGCAGAAGATGTCTCCAGATATATTTTTGATATTCCCCTCCTGCGGGCCTGGGCTGTGAGCCAGTTTACGACAGCTTCTCCAACGCCCTGTTTTCTGTACGGCAGCCGGGTATAAATATTCATTAAATAAGCGCAGGCCCCAGTGGGATTGTCCGGCGACGGCATCTCCTGGTAGAGGCACAGCCCTCCGCATCCTGCGGTTTCGCCGTCCACGCAGGCGAAACAGGCGATATGTTCCTCCGAGGCCAGTGCTTTCTCGTAGTAACGGCGGTTTTCTTCCAGCAGTCCGTCCACGGGACAGCCCTGGGGAATAGAGAAGACTTCGCGCAGAACTTCCATCCGCCACTGGAGCAGCAGATTCATGTCGGACAGGCCCGCTTTTTGTATGGTAATGTTCATCATAGATTCCCCGCTTTCATCACGACCGGCAGCCTGGACACATCCGGTTTCCCATTGGTATTCAGGGGGATGGACGGCATTTTTACAAAAAATTCCGGGATCATGAATGAGGTGAGATTTTCTGCAAGTTCACTGCGGACTGCAGAGATTTTCATATCCTGGCCGGCAGGGACCACGTAGGCCGTCATGTAGGAGAGACCGTCTTCGTCTGTAAAAGCCCGGACCACCGCCTGCTGTACGCTTTGGCACTGGTAAAGATGCGATTCCACTTCTGATATCTCCACCCGCTTCCCGTAAATCATAATCTGCGTATCCATGCGGTGCAGAAACGCGATATTTCCGTCCGGGAGCAGATAGCCCAGGTCGCCGCTCCGGTACATGCGTTCTCCGTTGGGAAGAGACTCGAAAGCCCGGTTTTCTTCATCATGATCGCCAATATAGCCCAGAGATACACCGTTTCCAAGAATACAGATCTCCCCGGTCTTTCCGGCAGGAACCTCATGTCCGGCGGCGTCCAGTATTCGGATCCGGCATCTTTTTACCGGTTTTCCGATGGGATAAGTTCCGTCCGCCAGGAGTGTTCCCTTGCTGCAGTTGTAGTAGGATGCGCATACGGTTGTTTCGGAAGGGCCGTATGTATTGTAGACTGCCGCCTGTCCCAGCAGGCGATCCACATAAGCGCCGCGCAGTACATCGCCGCCGCTGATGAGCAGCCGGAGGGAGGATGGAATGGCGGGCAGGTGGTTCATCTCTGCCAGCAGATAGGGGAAGCCGCTGATCATGGTCACCTGATGCTTCTCCACAAATTTCATGAGGGCATGGATGTCCTCTTTGTCCTCTTCCGCCGGGATCGCCAGCGCCGCCCCGTTCAGAAGGCTTGCGAAGACTTCCTCCACAAAGATATCGAAAGAGCAGACAGAATACTGGAGCATGATATCCTCCGGCCTTACGTGAAATTCGTGGTGGAAGGCCTGCACATAATGGCACACGTTCCGGTTGGTTACACAGACGCCTTTGGGCCTTCCGGTGGTGCCGGAGGTATACAGTACATAGGCAGGCGCATCCGGGGACAGGAGATCCAGGTTCCTGGCGGCTGGTGTCACCTGACCGCAGATCTCACAGTCCGCAAGCCTCAGGGGAAAATCGTTCAGCTTGTCCATGCATTCCCTTTCTGTCAGGATAAAATCCACATCCGCTTCTTTCATCATATAATGAATTCTGCCGGTTGGAAATGTTGGCTCTGCCGGAACATATCTTGCGCCGCATTTTAAAACGGCCAGAATGGCGGCGATCATCTCCGCGCGGTGATTCATAACGATGCCGACGCTTTTGATCCCATCCGGAAAAGTGTCTGCAAACAGATCGGCCAGATCAGAGAGCTGACCGAAGGTTACTATCCTGTTGTTCTCAATGATGGCGGCTTTCTGCCTGTATTTTGAAGCCGTGTCCTGAAAACGTGCGTAAATGGTTTCTTTCATATTCTCACCCTCTTACCATTTGTTCCAATGAACCCTGTTTTCCACCGTGGCTTTGACCTGCGCGGGCAGGAGCGCGTCTTTGGCCGGATAACCCAGGATCACCAGGGCCGGCAGATAGTAGCCGTCGGGTATCTTCATGAATGTTTTGATCTGCTCCGGCTCTTTCTTGACCGGAATATGGACGACGGAGCCCAGGCTCTCGGCGGTGGCGGCGAGAAGCAGATTCTCCACCAGAGCCCAGGCCGCTCCGTAATCCATCAGACCGTAATCATTTTTCGGATTGTCAAAGGCATATTTCTGCTTAAAATAAGGCAGTATCACGCAGGCGGATTCTTCGACCATGCTGCGCTGGCGCGGATAAGCGATCTTGAACATCTCCTGCTGGGGAGTCCTGGGCTCCTGAATCCGGCAGGGATAGGGACGGATCAATGCGGCCAGATCCCGTATGATGGATTTGTCTGTCAGCGTTACCAGTTCCCACTTCCTCTGGTGGTTGGAAGAGGGCGCTTTCAGGCCCGCATCCAGAATCCGTTCCAGAACGTCCCGGGGGATCTCCCGGTCTTCAAACTGACGAATGCTTCTTCTCTTATTGATAACTTCGTAAAATTCCATTTCTAATCCTCCGTTTCCTGGTTCACCAGCATGGTGAGATTCTTTGTAAAGGATCTGGACAGATCCACAAGCTGTTTTTGCTCTTCTTCCGTAAACATGGACATGGCGGTGTCTTCTGCCCATGTGATATGGCGGACGACATTTTCGCAGGACGCGCGTCCCTCTTCCGTCATCCGGACGATCTTGATGCGCTTATTGCCTGGAACTTCAGAGACGGTAACATGGCCGTCCGCGAGAAAGTTTTTGATGATCAGATTTACTGTCTGTTTGGACTGAAAGGTTCTCTGGCAGATCTCTTTCTGCGTCATCCCGTCTTCCGCATAGAAGAGGACGTTCGCCACCAGCAGTGTTTTCAGCGGCATGCCGTGGCTTTTGGCGTATTCGTCATACAGAGCGAACTGCTCGTCTCTGAACTTACAGTATAAATATGCGTTTCTTCTGGCTTCCCTGGTCATAAATTGTTCCTCTCCTTTAAACGTTATTTGTTTATGGTAAAATTATTTACGGTCAATTATTTTACTATATTATAACCTGAACATCGGAGGTTTTCAAGAGGAGTTTTAAATTTTATTCCCGCGAGCAGCGTGCCAGGCTGAGTTTCCTGCTGACGGAAAGCAGGGCTTATGCCTCTGCTGAAAGATCTGGCGTTAAAGCAGATGGATAGCTGCATCCCGGTATGCAAATGTATTTTATACATATTTCTGTTTGTGCGGAAAAAGACCGCAGAGTATACTTGTGGCTGATACGGACATAATGAGAAAGATAATTGCCGGTGTCCGTGCGGCCGGAAAAGAAAGGAGAAGAAGAATGGGACATGAATTGGAACCGGACATGATCCAGCATTGGAGGGAGCGCCTGGCGGAGGAGGAAAAAAGCCGCGCCACGATCCAGAAGTATACTCATGATCTGAAGGTGTTTTACGAATATGTGGAGGACGGGGAAGTGGACAAGGAGAGGGTGATCGGATATAAGCAGTATCTGGAACACCGCTACGAGGCGTCCAGCGTCAATTCCATGCTGGTGGCGCTGAACCGTTTCTTAAAGGAGATGGGCTGGTACGAGTGTGTGGTAAAACTTTTGAAGATTCAGAAGAAATCTTTCCGGGATTCCGGAAGGGACCTTTCCAGGAAAGAATATCAGAAGCTGCTCATGGCGGCGAAGGAAGGGAAGAAAGTAAGGCTTTATTATCTGATGCAGGCTCTTTGTGCCACAGGCATCCGGGTCAGCGAGCTGCCGTTTATCACGGCGGAAGCAGTCTGGAGGGGGAGTGCAAGGGTGACGCTGAAGGGCAAAGTGCGGACCGTGCTGCTGCCGACACGCCTGCAGAAGATACTGAAGGAATATATGAAAATATGCGGGATTCAGAAGGGGAGCCTGTTTCTGACAAAGAGTGGGAGGACGGTGAACCGGAGCGATATCTGGCGGGAGATGAAAGCGCTGTGTGAAAAGGCAGGGGTGGACCGGCAGAAAGTGTTCCCCCATAACCTGAGGCATCTTTTTGCGTGTACTTTTTATAAGAAGGAAAAGAACCTGGCCACCCTGGCGGACGTGCTGGGACATTCCAGCGTGGACACCACCCGGATATACACCATGGTCAGCGGGGAAGAGCAGGCCAGGCTCCTGTCCAAGCTGGGGCTGGTGCTTTGAAGCGCAAAAAAATACACACATAATGTTTATTATGTGTGCGGCTGATTTCCGTTAGTACATAAAAATGAACTACATTTTCACTTATTATAGCAGGGATAACCGGGAAATACAAGATTGATCTGAGCAAAATCATGTAAATTTCCTGCTAAAATCCCGGCTGGGAAGAAAAAAGTGTAAAGAAAGGCATGAAAACCAGACCGACAGGAGGGGATTTTCCCGTCGGTCTGGTTTTTATGCTTAAATGGGGGCCATCATCCGGGAAAGCCGGAGGGAAAAACCTGCCACCCGGTTGCTTCCCCGTCAGGGAGCCACAGAATAAACATTATGTAGGACGGCGGCAGTTTCCGAATCAAACAGACGGGGAGAATGCATTATGTGGAAGAAAGCGAAAAGATTCCTGGCAGTGCTGGTAGCGCTGACGCTGGTGCTGTCCGTAGTGGACAAGGATCAGCTTTTCGTTTCCGCAAGCGCCACGAGTGATGTCCAGCCGGACGCAGGCGGGGAGACAGACGCAGACGCAGACAATGCGGAGACAGACACAGACACGGGCAATGTGGAGACGGACGCTGCTGTGGAAGAACAGGCAGAAGAGACGGATGTGACGGAAGAAGAGAGTTCGGCCGGCGGGGAGGTCCAGGAAGTGCCCGGACCAGCGGAAGAGACGGATGCCGGCACACCGGAGGGCGGCAGTACAGCTGATGAAGCCGGGCAGGAGTCTGGTACAGAGGCTGAAGAGAGCGAAAAAGTTCAGAATCCGGCGGATGAATCAGAAAATCCGGCAGATGAATCAGAAAATTCGGCGGAAGAAACCGACAAAGCCCCAGCAGAGACCGACGGAGAGGCTGCGGACAGTGAGAACGCAGAAGAGGCCACGGAACCTGAGGCCGGTAAAGAGCAAACCGGCGAAGGCAGCGTAACGGAACCTGATACGGAAGACGGAACCGTGGAGAGTACCGTGCCGGAAACGGAGGATGGTCAGACCACGGCAGATGAGGCTGACGCCGTAGAAGAAAGTGAAGAAGAAGAGGCATTCATGGCGGACGCAAATATTTATGAGGCGTCCGTGCAGGATATTAGCGTGAACGTTTGGGTTCCTGATGGTGCTGTTCCGGAAGGAAGTGTTCTGGTTGCAGAAGCAGCGAAAACAAAAGACGTAGAATCCACTATGGAGCAGGAAGAGATAGATTACGAAGGCTATGTGGCGTTGGATGTTCATTTTGAATACGATGGGGAGGAGATTGAACCTCTGCTTCCTGTTACAGTTGCATTCATTATGAAAGAGGATGTGATTCCCGCAGAGGCGGAAACCACAGTTCATCATTTGGTTGAAGACGAACAGGGTAGTGTGGCGGACGTAGAGACGCTGAAACAGGTGACGCCTGTTTTCGAGACAGATCTGACGGAAGTGCCAGAAGCCGAGAAAAGCACGGGTGATTCTCAAGTGGTTGCAGTTGAAGCCCCTTCCTTTTCGACGTTTGTGATCACCTGGACCATAACTTCACCAGATAATGTGGTAATGGAACTTCCGGTTACGTTGCTTCCAGTGGACGAAGAAGGTGCTTCTATTGGTGATGGAATTGGAACGGACATTTCAGTTGAAGCAGGTGCACAAGAAGTCGTGCTTTTGGATCAGGTGGCACAACAGGGTATTGGAGAGATCCGTGCGAATGGACATACATATCAATATGATTTTTCAGCAACAGGCGGATTTACCACTGGCAGTGAAATTACAAAGCTAAAAGCAGGATTAATTCGGTACACAACAGATGTGGAAAGAGGAGACGGATATTGGGAGGGAGTGTTTCGGAAACGTGAAGTGACCACGACAACGACTTATTACTACGGCGTATGGGCGGGAGATAACGCTCCTGCGTACGAGAACGATTTTTCAGTGGTGATGTACCGTACCTGTACGAAAGCAGTATCTAAAACACAAACACATTGGGGAGGATATGGCTGGGTGGATGATATTGGGAGTGAGACGGAACCGGTAATTGGTGGACCCAATGAACCGGTAAATGTGAAAAATGTATATCTGGTTTATGAAAGACAGCCAGACAACATCATGGAACATACAGATGAAGTGCACCTGGACAAGTATGTGGAGGCAAATCTGGATGGTACTTATACCTTGACGTTGACCTCCTATGTGACAGGGACTGCGGGAGAAAAAATAACGGATACAGACTTTGTATTGGTACTTGACTGTTCTGGCAGTATGGGCCGGGAATTTGGCGAGACAATCTCCCACGATAAGTTGGATAAAGGTAAAGCAGAAATGTATGGAAATGATAATAACGCTACCAGCTACTATACAACAGCATCACCAAATGGATCAAACAATGGGAGCGCAGTCTACTATCAAAATGGAAGATGGTATGCTGGAAGATCCCCATTGACAAGGAGGCAAAGTGTATATGTCCGTCGTATTGGAGCCTTGAAAGAGGCAGCATGCAGTTTCGTGGATGAATTATATCAACAGGACAGCCAGGGACATTACCAGGTGGGGATAGTTACGTTTGCCGACAATGCCTCAATAAGTCAGAACCTAACTGCACTTGACAGTCAAAACGATGTAAACACCCTGAAAACTAAGATATGCAGTCTTAGCCCAGATGGATCAACTTATTCTGATAAAGGAATGGAAAAGGCAAACGAAGAACTCCGAAGTAGCCGGGCAAGAGCTGATGCACAAAAAGTTGCTATTTTGTTTACAGACGGAGGCCCCGGATTTAATGGATGGAACAGTTCGGATGCCATAAATACAGCAAACGGAGCGATTGAAAACGCTTATAAAATAAAAGCGTCGACAGCTACAAATGTCGGGGGATGGAACAATCCAGTTTACGGACTGGGGGGGAAAGTATATTCCATCAGTATCGTAGACGATTCTGATCCGAATTCTGTAAAATCAAATATGGATAAATATATGAATTATGTCTCCTCTAATTATCCGGCAGCCAGAAGTATGAATGATGAGGATACTGTAGGACAGCCTGGTACAGCTTATTACAAAGTGGCGAATGATGTCACGGAGCTGGTAGATGCGTTTAAAGAAGCCGCAGGAGGAGCAGGTATCTCACTGGATGCAGAGACGGAAGTACGCGATTATCTTGCAGCAAATTTTGAGTTGGCGACTGGAAATGCAACAAGTGATATTAAAGTCTTTGCTCAGAATGCAGCAGGGTACAGTAATGGAACTTATACTTTTGATGGAAACAATATACCGTATATGGCAGATGTTTCTGTGGATGATGGTATGGTTACAGTCAAAGGGTTCAATTATTCAGATGCTGAAAATTATGTTACTGGAGCAGAAAACGGCCCATTCAGCGGCAAGATGCTGGTGGTAGAGATCGATATCAAATATACTGACTCAGGTTGTTTTGGAGGAAATAACATTCCGACCAATACGTCTGATACTGCAATCTATGCGGATGCGGATGGGGATGATGAGAAAGATAAGGTAAAAGCGTATCCGCAGCCGTTGGTAAATATTCCTGTCGATTATCAGGCTACCAGCAAAGACCAGACAATTTATGTGACAAATGCGGCAAGTGTGAGTGATATGCTGGAGTATATAACGACAGCCAGTAAAGATTATACACCGAATGGAACGAATAACCGCTATGTGGATATTGTGTACTCATTCTCACATGGAGCTGATACCTATTATTATAAGATTTCAGCTATGACACAGGCGAATTCTGGCAGCTGGTATTCCGATGCTGCATGTACTGTACCGATGAACAGCACACAGATTGCAGGGCTGACAGACTGTACTGAATATGCGGTGACCTGTACGGTGAAACCAGTAGAAGCGCCGCATAAAGACGATGCGAACCGTGATCCTGCCGGAACGGCGGCAGTAGATACTTCTGTAGTTCCGGTACATGGGACTGCCCATGTTCATGTGTTTTATCCAGAAGTTTCCTGTGAAGATCAATGGATTGACATTGGTGGTACTATCGATGTTTCAGAAATTGGAGAGGAAACAGGATGGCATGATTTAGCTGATAATCATGAGTGCCCCCCTGTCAGTGGAGATAAACCTGTGGTGACAATTGAGGCTTATGATTATATTACGGGAGCTTTGACTGAGGAGACCGCACCAGAAAAAGACACAGATTATACACTTAAAGTAAAAGTTGGATCGATGGATGTTACGAATAAAACGTCGATTAATAAAGACCAGCAGACCCAAAGTACCAATGGAGATACACACGAATCGGACTGTTATGATCACGAGACTGCAGATACACACGATAGTGGCCAATATGATTTTCGTGTGCATGTGATTGGTTACAAAGTGACAGTGATTAAAAACGTGGTTGGAAATATGGGAAACACAGATAGTTCAGCCAAATTCCCGTTCCGGTACACGATATCTGGCGGTCGATCTGGAAATTTTTTTATAAGTGATAAAGGAAGACATGTTATCGATAAAGTGAAAAAAGGAGCAGTGGTTTCAATCATAGAATCTGGTACCTATGATGCCAATGGTTACAATACAGACGGATACAAAACAACAATAGGCGTAGATGGCAATATAAATGTCTCACAAGAAGCGGGAACCTATACAACAGGGGCAGATGGGATTACAGAAAATACTACAGTCACATTTACGAATGAAAGAAATGTGAATCCACCCACGGGATTTGAGGATAACAATGCCATTTACCTGATCATGATGATGTCAGCATCTGGAGTTGCTGTGTGGTTTGTTGCCATGTACTTGATAAGAAGATCTATTAGATACCGTCGTCGGGAGTAATGCCTATGCGGACCATGCAGAACATCGCGGATGCGCTGTCCGCCATGAAATTCCGGAAGAAACTGCTCGGCGGCGTGGATGAGTCCGACGTCTGGCGGCAGCTGGAAAATCTCCAGCGCCTTTACCAGCTGGTCTACGATGAACAGGCGGCCTATTACCAGGCGCTGATTGATGAACGCGACCGGGCGCTGGCCCGCATGGGCCGCAGAATGGGCGGTGATGCCGATGGTTAAACGCCGTCCTGAGGGAAAAGCCCTGCTTTCCCCCGAAGAGGTCATTCGGAAAAGACGCCGCCGCTGTGCGGACAAGGAGGATATTCGTTCTTTCTTTGCCCGCTTGGCAGCCATGGCTGTACTGCTGATGATCCTGTTCGGGATGGTATTCGGTGTCGCGCCTATGGCAAACGACGATATGTTGCCGCATATTTCCGCCGGAGATCTGTTGTTTTATTACCGCCTGGCGGACGATTATATCAGCGGCGACGTGATGGTATTTGAAAAGGACGGCGCGGTTCATGTGGGCAGGGTTGTAGCACGGGGCGGTGATATGGTTGAAGTAACAGACCAGGCGACACTGGTGGTCAACGGCAGCACTGTGCTGGAGAATGACATTTACTACACGACGCCTCAGTATGAGGGCGGACCTGAATACCCGGTGACATTGGCGGAGGATGAATACTTCATCCTCTGCGATTACCGGGAAGGGGCGAAGGACAGCCGGTATTTTGGCGCGGTGAGCGAGAGTGAAGCGAAAGGCAAGGTCATTACCGTGATCCGGCGTTCCGGCCTGTAAAAACGTCCGGGACAGGGCGCTTGAAAATCTATTAAAGAATATCGCAGGAAAAGTACGGGGACTGGATATGTTGGCAGAAGATGACCGCAGGTTTTCCTGAGATAGAGGCGGAGAATCCGCCGATACATGGCCGAAAGGCAATCCTATAAAAAGAAAAGAGAGGAAGTATGTTATGAAACATCAAAACAAAAACATTTCCCGCCGTCTGGCGGTAGCAATGATGGCAGGAGCCATGATGGTATCCATGGTTGGGATGACGGCGTTTGCGGCTACTGGAGGCACCAGCGAGGTGACATTTAAAAAGATACTGACAGTTACAGACTCGGCTGCAAAAGTTCCGAATGTTACATTTGATTATGCAATTGCAGCAGGTGAGGAGATTCCCGCTACTGCAACGACTCCAGAAATCAAAACCGGCATCACGAATGGGGTTGTGATTGGCGACGCTGAATTTACTCCAAATATGACTGTC
The DNA here is from genome assembly GCA_944381625.1 of uncultured Lachnoclostridium sp. Taxonomy (GTDB): domain Bacteria; phylum Bacillota; class Clostridia; order Lachnospirales; family Lachnospiraceae; genus Hominiventricola. The sequence goes on along the minus strand of CALWLW010000008.1, from coordinate 76,911 downwards.
ACAGCTGGAAGCGTCAGTAAAGATGTTTCTGTGGATTTTTCCGATGTGACTTTCCCGGAACCGGGGATTTATCGCTATGTTATTACAGAAAGCCTTGTGGATGCAGATGATAACCCGGATATTGTAAACGATACGAATCCGACCCGTTACATGGACGTATATGTGGTGAACCCAGATGCAGGAGAAAGTGATTACAAAATTACTTCTGTAGCTATGCTCGAGAAAGCTGCTTCTATTCAAAAAGAGGGCGATGTGTATAAATATGTGGACTCTGAGGGCAACGCGATCACGGCTAAGAATGTCGGGTATGTAGCAACCTATAATACCTACGCATTAAAATTGAAAAAAGTCATTGACGGTGACATGGCTACCATGGGAGATACATTCTCCTTCACTATCAAGCTGACCGAAGGCGATGCAGGAGAGCAATTTGACTATAGTGGCCAGACATATACATTCCTTTCAGATGGCACGGTTTCTATTACCGGTATTTCACTTGGTAATGAGAGCGAGGTGACCATTTCAGGTATTCCTTCTGATGTGAAATATGAGATTGTTGAGAATATTGCAAAAACAGAAGGATATACTACGACGGCTACGATAAATGAGACGCCTGTAACCGTGACTTCAAGCGATAACGCGCAGACTGTTGCAACGCAGAATAAATCTGCAAGTACAGATAACGTAATTGTTACCAACACCAAAGACGCAGTCTCTCCCACCGGCATCGCCATGACCGTAGCTCCTTACATCATTATGGTAGCCGCAGCCGCAGGTGTTGCAGTTCTGTTCCTGCGCAGGAGAAATAACGAATTCTAATCCCTGAAGGCCTTTTCGTACATACGAAGGCTTGCGGTATGGGAACCGTAAGAAAGGAGGAACTCCATGGAGACAGCCGCCAGGCTTGCCAGGGCAGGCAACCGGGTCATCAGCTTTGTTGCCCTGCTCCTGATCGCATTGATGTTTGTGTACGGGGCGTATTCCCTCTGGGATACCTGGGCAGTATACCGGGGCGCGTTTGTCTCCAGCGACCTCCTTCAGTTCAAACCCTCTGCAGACAGCGCCGGAGAGGGTAATCCCACCCTGGCGGAGCTGCAGGCGGTCAACCCGGATGTCCGGGCGTGGCTGACAGTGGACGGTACGCATATCGACTACCCGGTGGTGCAGGGAGAGACGGACATGGAGTATGTGAACCTTGACGTGTACGGGGAGTTCGCCCTGTCCGGTTCCATTTTCATGGCGAGCCGGAACAGCCCGGATTTTTCCGATCCGTATACGCTGGTATACGGACACCATATGGACAACGGCGCCATGTTCGGGGATGTGGTGGAATTCACGGACCGGACATATTTTGAAGACCACCCGACAGGTACGCTGTACCTGCCGGGCAGCACCTGTCCCATCACTCTGTTTGCCTGTGTGGAGGCGGATGCCTATGACCGGCAGATCTATGGCCTGTCTGAGGCGGTGGGGGAAGGGACAGGAGAATTGCTGGACTATATAAAAGAACAGGCGGTACAGTACCGGGAGATCGGGATCCGGGAAGGCGACCGGATCATCGGACTGTCCACCTGTGCGGAAGCAGAGACCAACGGCCGCGTGATCGTATTCGGGCGGCTGGGGTCGGAGAATGAAATACAGGAAGGAGGTGCCTGAGATGAAGATATTCCAGAAAGCCGGGAAGTTCTGCGCAATGCTGCTCCTTCCGGTATTGTTTGCCGCGGCGCACATTCCGGCGCAGGCGGCAGAGGCTGCAGGCACGGCGACGATTCCGGTGGAGGTGGCGGTGACGGGAAAATCCATCCCGTCGGATGCGGAATACCAGGTAACGTTGGAGGCAGTGGCGGCGGATGCGCCCATGCCGGCAGAGACGACGCTGGTGATGCATGGGGCCAGCCAGAGGCTGTTTGGGCCGGTGGCCTACAGTGTGCCCGGGGACTATACCTACCGGATCACCCAGAAGGACATGGGGCATAACCGGTGCACCTATGACACCGCAGTTTACCAGGTGACGGTCCGGGTGACCAACGCCGCGGACGGGGGCCTGAACACGGAGCTGTGGGCCGTAAAAGACGAAGGCACGGAGAAAACGGATACGATCCGGTTTGAGAACAGCTACCGTGGGAAAGGAGGTTCCGGCGGAGGCGGCGGAGACGACACGGACAGCACAGGTACGGCGGTGCCCGCGTCCCAGACGAACGCGGTGACGTCCCCGAAGACGGGGGACAGCGCAAACCTAGCGCTATGGATCTGCCTGGCAGGGATTTCCCTGGCAGCGATTGTGCTGGCAGCAGGATACCGGAACAGAAAGGGGCAGGATACCAATGCCGAGGACCGGTAGGGACATTACCGGGGAACGATTCGGGAAGCTGGTTGTAACCGGGTCTGCCGGTTACGGCCGGGCCGGCCGCCAGCGGGTGGCCCTCTGGTACTGCCGCTGCGACTGCGGCAATACCTGCAAAGTGGAAGGATATCTGCTGAAAAGCGGCCGCAGGAAAAGCTGCGGCTGCATTCGTTCTACCGCGGAAGAAATGATAGGGAAACGATACGGAAAACTGACAGTCGTCGCGGAAGATTTAGATAATCACACGACGCTTCAGAAAGTCATATGCCGGTGTGACTGCGGAAAAGAGAAAAGCATTGCCACCAGGGATCTGAAGAACGGGAAGATGACAGACTGCGGCTGCGGCCGTGCCCGCCCGGGAAGGGGGGACTGCCTGGAGAGGCAGTACGACCCGGCCCTGGAGGTGAAGCGGGAAGCATTCCAGAAAGGGGACGCTTCTGGGATCATCACTTTGGAAGACTGGGTGTATGTGTGGCTTCGGAGCATCCTGCCCCATGTGGTGAAGGGGACGACGATCCGGATGTACGCGGAGACCATGGAGCGGCACGTGCTGCCGGCGCTGGGACCGTGCCGCCTGGAGGAACTGACGGAAGAGAAAGTGTCCGGCTGGATCAACGGGCTTGGGGATATGCCCCTGTCCGGGACAAGGAACGGCCGCATGACGGAAGGGACGGTACGCAACACCCTGTCGGTGCTGAGCGGGTGCATGCGGGATGCCCAGAAATCCGGGCTGGTGGAAAAAAATCCCTGCACGGAGCCCTCCTGGACTTTGAGGAGCAAAAACGTATGGGAGGAGCAGGAGTGGCTGAGCGAGGACCAGGTGCGCATGCTGGAGCCGCTGCTGGCCGCCTACCGGGATGAAGGGGGGTATCCCCTGGGAATCGGGTTCGGGTTGGTGCTCTATACCGGGATCACCTTAAGCGAAGCGGCGGCGCTGCGCTGGAGGGATGTGGACCTGGAAGGGAAGAAGCTGCGCCTGGAATACTTTGTATCCATAAAAAGGGAGGCCGGGACGGCCGGTGCGGAGGAACGGCACTATGAACTGGAACGGCTGTCCGGGAGGAAACGCAGGGAGGTGCCGCTGCCGGATTTCCTGGCAGGGCAGCTGGGTCAGATCAAAAAGGAGTATCAGGGGGAGCCGGACGGCTTTGTACTGGGAGGCTCCGGGAGGAGGCCGGTGAGGATCGACCGGATGAGGGCGGTGCTCATGAGGAGGGGTCATGCCTGCGGGATCGGCACAGTGACGCCGCGGATGCTCCGGGATACCTATGCGGTACGCGCAGTGCGTGCCGGGGCCAGCTCCGACATGGTGGCGGAGCTGATGGGCTTTGCGTCCTCCCAGCAGGTGATCCGCCGGTACATGCCAAGGAGCGTGGCGGATAAAAGTGAGCTGATAAAAAAGATGTTCGGCTGAAAAGGTGCTGAAAAGATAAAGACAGGAAAAGAAGGGAATGCTTCCTGATAAAAGGAGGAGCATTCCCTTCTGGCTGTAACAGGTTCCTTCCTGTACTACAGTTCGCGGGCACCCTGCAGACAGTAGCCCTGCGGGTACAGAAAGAAAAGAACAGGCAGCTGGAATTGACAGATAATAAAGATAGAGTTATAGTATAGTCAGCATATAAAAAAGCAAAAAAGGAGGTATCGTGATGGCAGTTATGGACGGATGCGAGAGCAAATACCGCACACCAGTTCCGGAAGAGAGGGTATGTCCCCAGTGCGGCAAGGAAGTGGAAGTGTTTACCATCCGCGGAAGGGTGACGGAGGATACGGCATGCAGCTGCGGCTATGTGTTTAAGGCGGAGGAAGATGTTCCGTTGAAAGTGGAGCGCCCCGAATAATCCCCGCGTCGGTTTTTCGCGGCAGCCGCCAAATGGACATGCAGGCACGAGGTGAATTGCCGCTATGCGGCAAGAGAGGGCAGCCTGGGCTGTGTCCGTCCGGTTCGTTGCCTGCGGGAATAAACAAAACACCCCATGACAACGAAGCCATGGGGTGTCCTTTTGAAAAAGCTCCCGGCCGGACTCGAACCGGCGACCCCTTCATTACGAGTGAAGTGCTCTACCAACTGAGCCACGGAAGCCTGTTGCTTTGTTTCACAACGAAGGTTATTATACACGATGTGTCCTGGAATGTAAAGCCTTTTTTTGAAAAAAATCAGGCCGGAACTTTTTCCTACAGATTGTACAATTTCAGAATAGAACAAGTATGTTATTATTATAACAATCTTGGAGCAAACGGAGGATGAATATGTTTAGCGAGGAATTTAATAATGTATGTAATGCAGCGAAAGGAAAGGCCGCTTTGATGAAAAATAATCCGCTGGGCTATTTTGTGGCAGCCGTGGTAGCGGGTATTTTTATTGCCTTTGGAGGTTTTGTGACTTTCACACTGGGAGGACATCTCACGGCGGCAGGCAACACTTTAGTCAAAGTGATTCAGCCGTTTTCCTTTGCTTCTGCACTGAGCCTTGTGGTCATGGCGGGAGCAGAGCTGTTTACCGGCAATAATTTTGTTATGATGTCCGGATCTTTATCCAAGGCTGTGTCCTGGGCAGATACTGCGAAACTCTGGATTTTCTGTTACGTGGGTAACCTGGCAGGTTCCCTGGCAGCAGCGTTTCTGTTCTGTTTTGCGGGAATCCCCACCGGAGATGTGGGAACGTATTTTGCCACCACCGCGGCCGCGAAGATGGGCGGTACAGCGCCTCAGCTTTTTGTGAAAGCGATTTTCTGTAATATCCTGGTGTGCCTGGCAGTATGGTGTGCTACCAAAATGAAATCCGAGTCCGGCAAACTGATCATGATATTCTGGTGTATTTACGTGTTCATGGCCTGCGGGTTTGAACACAGCATCGCCAACATGACGGTGATGGCGGTCGGCCTTCTGGCTCCCAATGGAGTGGCAGGAATTTCTGTGGCAGGATATGTACATAATTTACTTTGGGTGACGCTGGGCAATATGTTGGGGGGAATCAGCGTGGCGCTGGCATATTATACGATCTCCAGAAAAAAATAAGACGATAAGTACCAATATTTGTGTGTTTAATCCCATATAAAGCAAAAAAGGGCAGCAGGTTCTGCCCTTTTTTGCTGTCCGAAATCAGGAAAAGAATTGTGTGGGCAGGAGAGTTTGTGGTATAATGTTCACCTAGGCATGAGCAGCGCGGAAGCGGGCAAAAGCGCAGATGCCATGCTTGCATGAGCAGCGGCGGTTTTGGCTGATTCCATAGGGCGAAGCCCGTGAGCGAGACGAAGCGAAGCGGAGCCGAGCGCGCACTGCGGACTGCGCGCCGCGCGGAAAGTTTCCCGGCGCGGCAGATTGATTTTGTATACATAGAAAGGAAGAAATTATGGCACAGTTGTGGGGCGGACGTTTTACAAAAGAGACGGACAAACTGGTGTACCGGTTCAACGCATCCATCTCTTTTGATCAGAAATTTTACAGACAGGATATTGAAGGAAGCATGGCGCATGTGAAGATGCTGGCGAAGCAGGAGATCCTGACAGAGGAAGAGCGAGACCGGATTCTGGAGGGCCTGCAGGGGATTCTGAACGATGTGGACGCCGGAACGCTTCCCATCACGGAGGAATACGAGGATATTCACAGCTTTGTGGAGGCGAATCTGATTGACCGGATCGGAGACGTGGGCAAGAAGCTGCATACAGGAAGGAGCCGCAACGACCAGGTGGCGCTGGATATGCGTCTGTACACCAGACAGGAGGTGCAGGAGACGGATGAACTCCTGAAGAAACTGCTGGAAGTGCTTCTGCGCATTATGGAAGAGAATACGGAGACGGTCATGCCGGGCTTTACGCATCTGCAGAAGGCCCAGCCGATTACGCTGGCTCATCATATGGGCGCTTATTTTGAAATGTTCAAAAGGGACCGGCTGCGCCTGCATGATATTTATGAGAGAATGAATTACTGTCCGCTGGGCGCGGGTGCTCTGGCAGGGACCACATATCCTCTGGACCGGGAATATACGGCTGGCCTGCTTGGATTTTACGGCCCCATGGCGAACAGTATGGACGCTGTATCCGACCGGGATTATCTGATTGAATACCTGTCGGCCATGTCCGTCATCATGATGCACCTGAGCCGTTTCTGCGAGGAGATCATCCTCTGGAACAGCAACGAATATCAGTTTGTGGAGATCGACGACGGGTACAGCACCGGCAGCTCCATCATGCCCCAGAAGAAGAACCCGGATATTGCGGAGCTGGTGCGCGGCAAGACCGGACGGGTCTACGGGGCACTGACGTCGCTTCTGACCACCATGAAAGGACTTCCGCTGGCTTACAATAAAGACATGCAGGAAGACAAAGAACTGGCCTTTGACGCCATGGATACCACAAAAGGCTGCATCGCTCTGTTCACCGGGATGCTGGATACGCTCACGTTCCGGAAGGACCGCATGAGAGACAGCGCGAGACACGGATTTACCAACGCTACAGACGCGGCGGATTATCTGGTAAAGCGCGGCGTGCCGTTCCGGGATGCCCACGGTATCGTGGGACGCCTGGTGCTGTACTGTATCGATCAGGGAAAGGCGCTGGATGACCTGACTATGGAGGAATACAAAGAAGTAAGCCCGGTATTTGAGGATGACATCTACGAAGCCATTTCTCTGGAAACCTGCGTAAATAAGAGGCTGACCGCCGGCGCGCCCGGCCGGGAAGCCATGGAAAAAGAGATGGAGGCCTGCAGGGCGTATTTAAAAGCAGAGTAATGCTCCCATGCAAATATGCGGAGCATCTGACTGGCAGGGCCAAATGGCGTCAGGTCAGACACGCCATTTGCAAAAGGAGTCCGGCGAGAGGAGCCCGCGGAATAAAAGGCTTGCATTTTGGATGGAAATCCTGTAATATTTCATAGGAAAGACATATGTACGCAGAGGGCGGACAAATAAACAGAGGGAGCGCCCGCCGCATACATACAGACAGAGGAGAATGAGAGATGAGTGAAAAGTTGAGAGTCGGTATCCTGGGCGGTACCGGAATGGTAGGACAGAGATTTATTGCTTTGCTGGAGAATCATCCGTGGTTCCAGGTGACCACGATTGCGGCCAGCGAACGTTCGGCAGGAAAGACGTATGAAGAAGCGGTGGGCGGACGATGGAAGATGGATACGCCCATGCCGGAGGCCGTGAAGAAGATCGTGGTCATGAATGTGAACGAGGTGGAGAAAGTGGCCGCGCAGGTGGACTTTGTCTTCAGCGCGGTGGATATGAGCAAAGATGAGATCCGCGCCATTGAGGAAGCCTATGCGAAGACGGAGACGCCGGTGGTTTCCAACAACAGTGCGCACCGCTGGACGCCGGATGTGCCCATGGTCGTTCCGGAGATCAACCCGGAGCATTTTGACGTGATCGAGTTCCAGAAGAAGCGTCTGGGTACCACCAGAGGCTTCATCGCGGTGAAGCCCAACTGTTCCATTCAGAGTTATGCGCCGGTACTGACGGCATGGAAGGAATTTGAACCGTACGAGGTGGTGGCGACCACTTATCAGGCTATTTCCGGCGCCGGCAAGACTTTTAAGGACTGGCCGGAGATGGTGGAGAACCTGATCCCCTATATCGGCGGCGAGGAAGAGAAATCCGAGCAGGAGCCGCTGCGCCTGTGGGGACATATTGAGGACGGCGTGATCGTGAAGGCAGAGGAGCCGAAGATCACCTGCCAGTGCGTGCGCGTATCTGTGCTGAACGGCCATACGGCGGCGGTGTTTGTAAAATTCCGCAAGAAACCCACCAAGGAAGAACTGATCGACCGTCTGGTGAATTTCTCCGGCTTCCCCCAGGAGGCGGGGCTTCCCAGCGCACCGAAGCAGTTTATCCGCTATATGGAAGAAGAAAACCGTCCGCAGGTAAAGGCGGATGTGGATTATGAGAACGGTATGGGCGTGTCTGTGGGACGTCTCCGCGAGGACAGCGTTTATGACTGGAAATTCATCGGACTTTCCCACAATACGGTCCGCGGCGCAGCAGGCGGAGCGGTACTCTGCGCTGAGACGCTGAAAGCAAAAGGATACATTACAAAGAAATAATCACGGTGCGGCCGGGAAGCTTCCCGGTTCTGGAGCCGGCGCATATTTCCCCCAAGGATTTTGCGCCGGCTTTTTGTATGCTCCCGCGCGGGGCTTTTGCGGCGGGAATTCCTCGCCGCGTTTTTTCTTCTTGACATTCTGTGCCTGATGGGATAGGATAAGAGCAGGGAATCGAACAAAAGTTCGTATTGTGAAATCTGTATATAAAGGAGACAGACATGGGTAAGGATGATAAATTAAAAGCGTTGGAGGCGGCCCTGGGCCAGATTGAAAAGCAGTATGGGAAGGGATCTGTGATGAAGCTGGGAGATACCAGCCACATGCAGGTGGAGACCGTGCCCACGGGATCCCTGAGCCTGGATATTGCGCTGGGAGCCGGCGGTGTGCCCAAGGGACGTGTGGTGGAGATCTACGGCCCGGAATCTTCCGGTAAGACGACGGTGGCCCTGCATATGGTGGCGGAAGTACAGAAGCGGGGCGGCATCGCCGGATTCATCGACGCGGAGCATGCTCTGGACCCGGTGTATGCGAAGAATATCGGTGTGGATATTGATAATCTCTATATCTCACAGCCGGATAACGGGGAGCAGGCGCTGGAGATTACGGAGACGATGGTGCGCTCCGGAGCGGTGGACATTGTGATTGTGGACTCGGTGGCGGCGCTGGTGCCCAAAGCGGAGATCGACGGCGATATGGGGGATTCTCATGTGGGCCTTCAGGCCCGTCTGATGTCCCAGGCTCTGCGGAAGCTGACGGCGGTGATCAGCAAGACCAACTGCGTGGTGATCTTCATCAACCAGCTCAGGGAGAAGGTGGGCGTGATGTTCGGCAACCCGGAGACTACCACCGGAGGCCGCGCGTTGAAGTTCTATTCATCCGTCCGTCTGGACGTGCGCCGGATCGAGGCGCTGAAACAGGGCGGCGAAGTGATCGGCAACCGCACCCGTGTGAAAGTGGTGAAGAATAAGATCGCGCCGCCGTTCAGGGAGGCGGAGTTCGACATCATGTTCGGAAAAGGCATCTCCAGGGAAGGCGATATCCTGGATCTGGCGGCAGACTGCGGCGTGATCGTCAAGAGCGGCGCATGGTACGCGTACAACGACGCCAAGATCGGCCAGGGACGGGAGAACGCGAAGCAGTTCCTGAAGGATAACCTGCAGGTCTGCGAAGAAGTGGAAAGGAAAGTCAGGGAGCATTATGGATTACCGGTATCGCAGGCAGAAGGAGGAGAGCCAGAGGCAGGAGAGTCCGGAAAGCCGGCTGAGAAGGGCAAAGCTTAAAGCGCTGCGGCTGCTGGAGCGCGCAGACCGGACGGAGAGCCAGCTTACAGACCGGCTTCTCCGGGCAGGGTTTGACCGGGAGGAAGCGGAGGCGGCTGTGGCGTACGTGAAAAGCTTCGGCTATCTGGACGACGAACGGTATGTGCGTAATTATCTGGAGAATGGCGGCCGCAGGAAGAGCCGGTCTCTTTTGACGCAGGAACTCAGGTATCGGGCAGGAGCCTCCGAGGAGTTGATCCAGAAGGTCTGCGGGGAACTGGAACCGGCGGATGAACGGGCTCTGATTCGGGAGTTCCTGGAGAAAAAGGGATATGACCGGGAAGCCTGCGATGAGAAGCAGAAGAGGCGGCTTTTGTCTGCCCTTCAGCGAAGGGGCTTCCGCATGGGGGACGTCCTGTCCGTGATGGGAGAAGACATACAGGATATGCCTTGAACTGTTTTGAATTGTCCTGCACTGCCGTCCGCCGCGGGAGGTATGGAGACCATCGCGGCCGCTGTGCAGAACGGTATGTAAAAGATGACGAAGAAGACGGCGAAGATGTTACGTTAGACTTGACATAATTGTAAAAACAGTTTAAAATTTACTTATTGTGTTTGTACAATGAAAACTTAATAAGGAGGTGCTCCTGTATATGGTTGAGATCATTGTAGCAGTTCTGGTTACACTCGTCCTGACAGCCGCAGTTGTCTGGCCCTGCGCCATCGGCTACCGTAAAAAAGTAGTGGAAGCGAAGATTGGGAATGCGGAAGACAGAGCGAGAGAGATCATAGACGATGCTTTGAAGACGGCTGAGACGAAGAAGCGTGAGGCGATGCTGGAAGCCAAAGAAGAGTCCATGAGAACCAAGAACGAGCTGGATAAAGAGACCAAAGAGCGCAGAGCGGAGCTCCAGCGTTATGAACGTCGCGTGCTTTCGAAGGAAGAAGCTTTGGACAAGAAAACGGAAGCGATCGAACGGCGGGAAGCGGGATTTGCCGTGCGGGAAGAGCAGTTAGCTAAGAAACGCGCGGAAGTTGAAGCGCTGTCTGCAAAGCGGTTACAGGAACTGGAGAGAATCTCAGGCCTTACCTCCGAACAAGCAAAAGAATATCTTTTAAAAACAGTTGAAGACGACGTAAAACATGAAACTGCCAAGCTGGTCAAGGAATTGGAAAGCAGGGCAAAAGAGGAAGCGAACAAGAAGGCAAAGGAATACATTGTCAATGCCATTCAGAAATGCGCGGCTGACCATGTGGCCGAGACCACGATTTCCGTAGTTCAGCTTCCCAACGACGAGATGAAAGGACGCATTATAGGGCGCGAGGGCCGGAATATCCGTACTCTTGAGACCCTGACCGGCGTAGATCTGATTATAGACGATACGCCGGAAGCTGTGATTCTGTCAGGCTTTGATCCCATTCGCCGGGAAGTGGCGCGCATCGCGCTGGAGAAGCTCATCGTAGATGGACGTATCCATCCGGCCAGGATCGAAGAGATGGTAGAGAAAGCCCAAAAAGAAGTGGATACGATGATTCGTGAAGAGGGTGAAGCCGCTACGCTGGAAGTTGGCGTACATGGCATTCATCCGGAACTGGTGCGTCTGCTTGGGCGCATGAAGTTCCGCAGCAGCTACGGACAGAATGCTCTGAAGCATTCTATTGAAGTAGCGCATTTGGCGGGCTTATTAGCGGGGGAGATTGGCGTCGATGTCCGTGTGGCTAAGAGAGCCGGACTTTTACATGATATTGGTAAATCCATTGATCATGAGATGGAAGGTTCCCATATTCAGATTGGTGTGGATTTATGCAAAAAGTATAAGGAATCCGCGATTGTCATCAATGCAGTGGAGGCCCATCATGGGGATGTGGAACCCACTTCTCTGATCGCCTGTATCGTTCAGGCTGCCGACACCATATCGGCTGCCAGACCCGGTGCGAGACGGGAGACGTTGGAGACTTATACAAACAGATTAAAACAACTGGAAGATATTGCGAACTCCTACAAGGGAGTAGAGAAATCTTTTGCTATTCAGGCAGGCAGAGAGGTTCGAGTTATGGTAGTTCCGGATCAGGTGGACGACGCGCAGATGGTATTGCTTGCGCGCGACATTTCCAAGCAGATCGAAGCAGAGCTGGAATATCCTGGTCAGATCAAGGTAAATGTGATCCGCGAGAGCAGAGTAACAGACTACGCAAAATAATGAGAATGAAAGATAACGAAGGGGATGTCGTGCAAACGGCATCCCTTTTTGAATCACAGGAGGTACATAAGGTGGCGAAAATAGGTTTTATTGGAATGGGAAATATGGGCGGTGCGATCCTGAAGGGGCTTTTGAAAAACTTCCCCAAGGAGGATCTGATTTTTACCGCGAAGACGGAAGGGACAAAGAGAAAGGTTTATGAGGAGACCGGGGTGATGTATGCAGATTCCAACGCGGAATGTGCCAACCGCTGCAAATATCTGATTCTGGCGGTGAAGCCCCAGTTTTATGAAGAGGTGCTGAAGGCGATTCGCTATATGGTGACGCCGGACCATGTGATCATCTCCCTGGCGCCAGGCCGGAGCATAGAGCAGCTGAAGCTGAGTCTGGGCAATGACAAGCGGATTGTCCGGGCCATGCCCAACACGCCGGCCATGATCGGAGAAGGGATGACAGGGCTTTGCTGCAATCGGGAGGAATTCGCCGGTCCGGAGCTGGAACTCCTGGAGAAGATTTTTTCTTCCTGCGGCAAGGTGGAGTTTGTGGATGAGAAGTTGATGGATGCGGTGGTCTGTGCCAGCGGCAGTTCCCCGGCTTTTGTCTATATGTTTATAGAAGCGCTGGCAGACGGAGCGGTGCGCTGCGGTATGCCCCGGAAGCAGGCGTATGTCTTTGCGGCGCAGGCGGTGAAAGGCGCGGCGTCCATGGTGCTGGAGACAGGAGAGCATCCAGGAGTCCTGAAGGATAACGTGTGCAGCCCTGCGGGGACCACGATGGAAGGCGTGGCGGCGCTGGAGGAATACGGCATGAGAAACGCAGTGCTGAAGGCGTCGGAGGCTGTATATAAAAAGTGCACACAGATCTGATATATTGTCCCCTCCCTGCTCATATAATGAGTGGGGAGGACGTTTATGAGCGAGACTTTTTGGAATAAATATCCAGTGCGTCCGGCAAAGTACCTGGCGTTTTTCTTCTCAGGAGTCCTGGCGGGGATCCTGGCGGTACAGATGCAGGAGGACGCGGCTGTAACAGGAATATTCGGCGAATATTTTCTGAATCAGTACGCGAACCTGCGGATCAATACAGGGAAGCTTTTAAATTACGTGGGAAGGTACCGGTGCGGACAGTATTTTCTGGCGGTCTGCTGCGGAGCGCTTCCTGCGGCGCAGGTGCTCCTGGGGTTTTTGCTGTTTTTTCTGGGCATGGCCTGGGGAACGTCCCTGAGTATCTCCACTATCCGGCTGGGACTTAAGGGAATCCTGATCTGTACGGCTGGGATCTTTCCGCAGTTCTTTTTTTATCTCCCGGCTTTCGGCTGGATATGGATGTGGGCGGCGTACGGCGGAAGGAGCCGGAAGCGGTATCTGATCCTTGCTGTGGCGGGTTTTGTATTCCTGATGTTCGGGATTGGGACGGAGACATGGATCAATCCTCTGATTTTACAGCAGATTCTCAGGAAAATCTCCTGAAAATATTGAAATTTCGGCTGCACTCAGCTATACTGAAACCGCGGCGCGTGTGTGAGGGACATGCGGCGGCCGCGCGGACGGAGGATTTTCCTTGGAAAATTCTTTTTACAGACGAGGGTGTGCCATGGATTACGAAATACAGTGTTTTATGAATTATCTCGGAGAGGCAAAAAAGGCTTCCCAGAATACGGTGCTGTCTTACCACAGTGATTTGATGAAAATGGAGGCTTACGTCAGGGAGCGGGGCGTGGAGCGGATCGATGAGATCACGGCTACGGTGCTGAACGCCTATGTGATTGATCTGGAACGGGAAGGGATGGCTGCTTCCACCATATCCAGATATGTGGCGTCCATGAAGGCGTTTTTCGAGTATCTGGTGCGGGAGCATAAGATCCAGGATGACCCGGCTCTGCAGCTGAAAGCGCCCAAGGTAGAGCGCCAGCTTCCGGATATTCTGACGATCCAGGAGATGGAACGCCTGCTGGACCAGCCTGTGTCGGACGGGCCTAAGGGGAGCAGGGACAAGGCCATGCTGGAGCTTTTGTATGCCACGGGCCTGCGGGTCAGCGAACTGGTTCACCTGAAGACCGGGGATGTGAACCTGAATTTTGGCTGGGTGATCTGCCGGGAAAAGGACAAGGAACGGATGATCCCGTTTGGGAAAAAGGCGGGGAAGGCTCTGGAGCAGTACATGGAAAAGGGGCGGGGCGCTTTTTTGAAAAAGGAAGACAGCGATTTTCTCTTTTTGAATTGTTCCGGGATGCCCATGAGCAGGCAGGGCTTCTGGAAAGTGCTGAAAAGCTACGCCCTGCGGGCGGGGATTGAAAAAGATATCACGCCGCGGATGTTCCGGCATTCCTGCGCGGCACACATGGCGGCGGGCGGAGCGAAGCTGCAGACGATCCGGGAGATTCTGGGACATACGGATCTGGGAGCGACGCAGATCTATGCCGGATTCCAGCCGGGCATGAGAAAAGAATACAGTAAAGCGCATCCGCGAGGATGAGAGATAAGATGCAAAGGCGCATGGACTTTAGAGGGTCTGTGCGCTTTTTTATTGTATACACAGCCAGACGCAGACGAAAAATCCCGGCGGGACCGCACTCTGGCAGAATGATACGGCGTATCCGGAGGAGGGTGCGCGGCGGCAAACGACACAGAGAAAGGACGGGTGGAGCTTATGGAAGGCGGCAGAAGACTCATATCCACAAAGGCGGACACGCTGTTCGCACTGAGGAGCCTGGTGAAAAAATCTGTCATAGAGGAAATGCATATCCTGTATATCAGAGATTATCAAAAGGACAAGCAGGCAGCCTGCCGGCAGATCATGGATCAATTCCGGGGGAGGCGCATCGTGGTGCGCAGCTCTTCTTCTGCGGAGGATTCCTTTCAGAGGTCCAATGCGGGGCATTATAAGAGCGTCCTGGACGTGGATTCGTCCAGCATGGAGGAAATCATCCGGGCGGTGGACGCGGTGGCCGGCTCTTATGCCAGAGATATCCGGCAGGTGGAGGACGAGCAGGTGCTGATTCAGTGCCAGGCCAGGGATGTGCGCTACGGAGGCGTGGTATTTACCAGGGATATCCAGAACCACCGGCCGTATTATCTGATTAATTATGACGAGACCGGTTCCACGGACAGCGTGACCAGCGGGTCGGCAGGCCGGATGATGAAAGTGATCCGCAATGTGGACGAGAACCGTCTGCGTTCGCCGTGGAAAGAGCTGATCGGCGCGGTACGGGAGCTGGAACAGATCATGGACGGCCTGGCGCTGGACATTGAGTTCGCCATCGACCGGGCGGACCGGGTGATCCTTTTTCAGATGCGGCCCCTGGTGGCCAGCTATAAACAGGCCGGAACCTATGACGACCAGGCGTTTTTCCGGATGCTGCAGGAAGCGGGGGCCATGTATGCGCACCACCGCAATGCGGTGACAGGCACGCCCATGATGCTGTCGGACATGGCTTTCTGGAACCCGTCTGAAATCATCGGCACCAACCCGCGGCCTCTGGATTATTCCCTGTACCGGGCCATCATCACCCGGCGGGCCTGGAACCAGGGGATCGCGGCCATCGGTTTTCGGAAGCTGGACCAGGATCTTATGCATCAGATTGGGAATAAACCCTATATCTGCCTGGAATATTCGTTCTATTCTCTGATTCCCCAGGAAGTGGACGAGGCGCTGGCTCTGAGGCTGGTGACCTGTTACAGGAGAGCGCTGGAAGCGAACCTCACGGCTCATGACAAGATTGAGTTCGAGATCGTATTTTCCACCTATGATTTCAGCACGCGGGAACGGACAGGACGGCTTCTGGAGGCGGGATTTACAGAGCAGGAACGCCGCGCCCTGACGGACAGCCTGAAACATGTGACAGAGTACGCCATCCTGCATTTTGACGAGATCCTGGAGGAAGATCTGGACGCGCTGAAGAGTCTGGAGGAGATCCGGGAGAGCGAGGAAGCCCTGCTGGACGTTCCGGAGGCGTCGGTACACCGGCTTCTGGCGTCGGTGCAGAACCTTCTGACGGCGCTGCAGCTCTATGGGACGCCCCAGTTTGCAAGACAGGCCCGGATGGCCTTTATGGCGCGGGCGTTTCTGCGGAGTCTTACAGAATCCGGCCCGGCGTTGGAACCGGGAACCAGCTGGTTCGCTCCGGAGGATGTGGATGCGTTTATCCAGTCCATCTCCACGGTGGCCACAGAATTCGAGCGGGATTTCCAGGACTTTTCCATGGACCGGATCACAAGGGCGGAGTTCAACCGGAAATATGGGCACCTGCGGGTGGGGACTTACGATATCCGTACAGAACGCTACGATCAGATGAATTTCCGCCCCGGCCCGTCCAGGCGGCGGGGCGGGACTGCGGGACGCCCGGACGCCCTTGCGCTGTCCAGGGTCCAGGAGGCTCTGGATGAGAACGGGCTTCAGGTGGAGGCGGGCCAGTGGATTCATTTTGTCCGGAGCGCCATCCGCCAGCGGGAATATTTTAAATTTGAGTTCACCAGGTCCTTAAGCCTGATCCTGGAGCTTCTGGTGCGGGCGGGGAATGTGCTGGAGATCGCCCGTCAGGATCTGTCCTGGCTGAAGATTGAAGATTTCAAGATTCCCCAGTATATGGCCGCGGAGGAACTGAAAGACCGCCTGGAAGAGCTGATCCAGAAGCGTCATGTCCGCTATCAGCAGTTCCGGGAGCTGTCCCTGCCTGAGGTGATTGTGGACCGGAACAGCCTGGATGTGGTGGAAGTGTATGAGGCCAGGCCCAATTTCATCACCACCAAAAGGGTGGAGGGAGAAGTGGTCCTGCTGGAAGAGGAGCCGGACGCGGACATCCACGACAAGATTGTGGCGGTGCCCAAAGCGGATCCGGGATACGAGTGGGTGTTCGCCAAAGGGATCAAGGGATTCATCACCTGCTACGGCGGCGCGGCGTCCCACATGGCGATCCGGTGCGCGGAGTTCGAGATACCGGCAGCCATCGGCTGCGGGGAGAGGATCTACGACTATGTGGCCTCCCTAAGCTACCTGACCATGGACTGCAAGAGCGGCAAGATCGAGGAGGGTATCCAGTACCGGAACTTAAGCGCCCTGATCACCCAGCGGGAGGGCGTCAATCAGTATGGAGACCCGGTGGATATCCTGGAATCCGGCTATGTCCGGTTTTATGAACTCCTGGGCTTCATCCCCAAGGCGGTGTCCAATTTCACCAAAAATGTGGAGATGCTGTTCAATAAAAAGAGGGATCTTCTGATTGTGGTGGGCGGCGGTTCTCTGCCGCCGGAGATGTACGACCGTCCCCATGAAGACGAACTGCAGCCCCACCGGGACCGGATGGAGGAGCAGGTGATCCACTACTGCGTGGCCCACGGCATCCCCATCATCGCCACCTGCCGGGGGATGCAGTATATCAATGTGATGTTCGGGGGGAAACTCCGGTACCATCCCAGACTTTCCACGGAGCGGAAGCGTGGCGCGGACCATCAGGTGTGGCTGGTGAAGGAAGAACGGAACATCTGGGTGAATAATTACCATGACGACTGTATCTTCCAGGAGGATCTGGCTCCCTGCTTCGAGCCGCTGGCCCTGGATCGGGAGAACGGGATCGTGGAGGCTTATGGATCGGACGAGATGAAGATCCTGGCGCTCCAGTGGCATCCGGAACGCCGGTTTGAGACGGCCAATGCCTATGAGGAGACGCGAAAGATCATGCTGAATTTCATACAGAAATACGTAAGATAAGTATAGGGCGGGAACCGGCGCTGTGCACGGTTCCCGCCCTGACGTTGCGTTGGACTAACATTTTTCTGCGATTTCATAGAGGAGCCGCTCGGTCTTCTCCCAGCCCAGGCACGGGTCGGTGATGGATTTTCCATAGACCTTGTCGTGGACGCTCTGGGCTCCATCCTCAATATAGCTCTCGATCATCAGGCCTTTTACCAGCCTGTGGATATCGGGATTGTGCTGACGGCTGTGCAGTACTTCTTTGGTGATGCGGATCTGCTCCAGGTACTGCTTGCCGGAGTTGGAGTGGTTGGTATCCACGATGCAGGCAGGGTTCTGGAGGTGCTTCTCTTCGTACAGGCGCTGGAGCAGCAGCAGATCCTCATAGTGGTAGTTGGGCAGAGTGGCGCCCCGTTTGTTGACGGCGCCGCGCAGTACCGTGTGCGCCAGCGGATTGCCGGTGGTGTTCACATCCCAGCCGCGGTAGATGAAATTGTGGGCGTGCTGGGCGGCCACTACGGAATTCAGCATGACCGTCATATCGCCGCTGGTGGGGTTTTTCATGCCGGCGGGGACGTCGAAGCCGCTGACCGTCAGGCGGTGCTGCTGGTCTTCCACGGAACGGGCGCCCACGGCCACGTAGGAGAGAAGGTCGGACAGGTACCACCAGTTCTCCGGGTAGAGCATCTCGTCGGCGGCGGTGAGGCCGGTCTCCTCAATGTTGCGGATATGGAGCTTGCGGATGGCCACAAGACCTGCCAGCAGGTCGGGAGCCGCTTCGGGGTCGGGCTGGTGCACCATGCCTTTGTAGCCTTCGCCGGTGGTGCGGGGCTTGTTGGTATAGATACGGGGGATGATCAGGCATTTATCCTTGACCTTCTCCTGAACGGGGACCAGACGGTGCAGGTAATCCATGACGGCGGTCTCGTTGTCCGCGGAGCATGGCCCGATGATGACCAGAAAACGGTCGTCCGCACCGGTGATAACATCCCGGATTTCTTTATCACGCTGTTCTTTTATCGCTGCGCACTGCCCGGACAGAGGGTACATGGCCTTGATCTCCTTGGGGAGCGGCAGTCTTTTATTGAATGTGAATCCCATAGTGTCTCCTTTCGTACATTGCCGTCCTGTCCGTATAAGGACGGCGGCATCAGACAGTTTTCATTATAATATAAGTTTTTTTTCTTGTAAATAAAAGAACCGGTCAGCAGCGTCTTTTTCCGCAGACTTTTCCAAAGCCGCCGGACGCCTTCCACACGCCGGAGGCCAGCAGCAGAAGAAAATACGCCGACGCCATCATCCCAATACTGAAGATCAGGGCGATCAGTTCTCCGCCCAGACGCAGGGCAGGACATAGACGGTTTGCCAATTCCACACCTCCTATGGACAGGAGCATGGCTCCCAAAGGTTTCAGCACCAGAACATCCAGGCCTATGGTCGGGTTCACATGGCGGGAAACGGCCAGGATGCCCAGCAGGCTCAGCGCGAGCTGACTGGCCAGGATGCCCAGCAGGACGCCCTGGATCCCCATGGACGGTACCAGCAGGAGAATGCACAGGATACGGACGCCGGAGCCGATGAGCTGGTTGATAAAAGTGACGGCTGTCTGGCCCAGCCCGTGCAGGATGCTGTTCAGGTTGCCGGTCAGGTACAGGAACGGACAGATCCAGGCCAGTGTGACCAGGAAACGGCCGGCCAGGGGTTCCTGGAAGAACAGCTCTCCCAGGCGCTGGCCGTAGCGGAGGAACAGCCCCATGCAGAAGATACCGATGGATAGCCCGAACTGCAGGGTGTATTCGATGGTCCGGGAGATGCTCCGTCGGTCTCCCCTGGCCTGCTCTTCGGATACGGCCGGGAGCAGCATGGAGGAGACGGAAGACGTGAGCGCGTTGGGAAACATGAGGAAGGACATGGACATCCCGGTGAGGATACCGTAGAGGCTGAGCGCGTCCGCGGTATTCAGGCCTGATCTGCGCAGACAGAGGGGGATGAGCACGGCTTCCAGACTCTGAAGCAGTGCCAGGGTCAGGCGGTTGGCTGTAAGCGGCATGGCCATGGACAGCAGGGTCCGGCATTTTTTTATCAGGCCGGGGATGCGGCCGGCAGCCGGGCGGCCGGGGGCGGCGAACGTGAGCATGATCAGGGAGGAAGCGATCTCTCCGGAGAGCAGGCCGAACACGGCCAGGGAGGGAGTGATTTCCCTGCCCTGCTGGGCAAAGATGCCGCAGAGCAGCCATACGGTCCCGATGCGCACAGCCTGTTCCATAAACTGCGCGGCCGCGGGGACGCCCGTCTTTTTGCATCCCAGGCAGTATCCGGCGAAGCAGCCATGGAAGGCGGCCAGGGGGATGGCGGCGGCCAGGATCTTAAGCAGGGGCCCGCACCGGGCTTCGTGCAGAAAACGGACGGAGATGAAGTCCGCTCCCAGCCACAGGGCCGCGCCGGTGAAAAAGGAGGCGGACAGGGAGAGGAGAACCCCCGCGTATAAAAAGGCGGGTCCTTCCTCCTTCCGGGAAGCGGTGAACCGGGAGACGGCGGTCTCAAGACCGGAGGCAGTGAGCGCGTGACAGACGGAAAAGACGGGAAAAATCAGCTGATAGATCCCCATTCCCTCTGCACCCAGAGCCTGGGCCAGGAATATCTTATAGAAGAATCCCAGGAATCTGCACAGCAGACTGGTCAGGGAGAGGATCAGCGTCCCTTTTACAAATTGAGCAGATGGTTTCATAGAATTCCTGAAGCAGTTTTTCTTTTTAATATATTCCCTCCGCATGCTTGACAGAACTCTCCGAAGATGATATGATCAAAACATAAATCCTAGTAAAATACTAGGAATTAGATGGAGAGAAGGATGAAGTTATCTACGAAAGGACGCTACGGCCTGCGCGCCATGATCGACCTGGCACAGTACGGTGGAGAAGATCCCGTGTCCATCGCCAGCATTGCGGCCAGACAGAGAATATCTGAGAATTATCTGGAACAGCTGATCGCGAAGCTCAGGCGGGCGGGGCTGGTAAAGGGCCTGCGCGGAGCAGGGGGAGGATATCTCCTGAGCCGCCCGCCGGAGGAGGTCTCGGTGGGGGACATTTTAAGGGCCCTGGAAGGGAACTTAAATCCGGTGGAGTGCCCGGGACTTGCGGGGGACGGCGGCTGTGACGGCGCCGATCTGTGCGTGGCGAAATATGTATGGAAGAGGATCAATGAGAGCGTCAACCGTACGGTGGACGAGATGAAGCTCTGCGATCTGGTGAAAGAAAGCCGCAGGGTGCAGGAGGAAAGAGAGAATCTGCATCCCCATGGAATAGAATAGGAGTGACCGAATATGAACGATGATAAGAGAATGATTTATCTGGATAACGCCGCCACGACGAAGACGGCCCCGGAGGTGGTAGAGGCCATGCTCCCCTATTTTACGGAACTGTACGGGAACCCGTCCAGCGTATACCAGTTCGCCCAGAAGAGCAAGGAAGCTGTGGCGGCCAGCCGGGAGACCATAGCCGGGGCGCTGGGGGCGAAGCCGGAGGAGATTTATTTTACGGCCGGCGGCACCGAAGCGGACAACTGGGCCATAAAGGCGGCGGCAGAGGCGTACCGGGCGAAGGGGAACCATATCATCACCTCGAAGATTGAGCACCATGCCGTGCTCCATACCTGCCAGTGGCTGGAAAAACAGGGGTTTGAAGTGACCTACCTGGATGTGGACGAGACGGGGATTGTGAAGCTGGACCAGCTGGAAAGGGCCATACGTCCGGAGACGATCCTGATCAGCGTCATGTTTGCCAACAATGAGATCGGGACGATTCAGCCGGTGAAGGAGATCGGCCAGATCGCCCGCAGACACGGCGTGCTGTTCCATACGGACGCGGTGCAGGCTTTCGGCCAGCTGCCGATCCAGGTGGACGAGATGAATATCGACATGCTCAGTTCCAGCGGACATAAGCTGAACGGCCCCAAGGGGATCGGATTCCTCTACATCCGAAAGGGTGTGAAGATCCGCAGCTTTGTACACGGAGGGGCGCAGGAACGCAAGCGCCGCGCCGGTACGGAGAACGTGCCGGGGATCGTGGGATACGCCGCGGCGGTGGAGCGGGCGGTACGCACCATGGAGCAGCGGACGGCCAGGGAAAGGGAGCTGAGGGATTATCTCATCAGCCGCGTGCTTGCCGAGGTGCCGTATACCAGGCTGAATGGACACAGGACGAAGCGCCTGCCCAACAACGCCAACTTCAGCTTCCAGTTCGTGGAAGGAGAATCGCTCCTGATCATGCTGGACATGGAAGGAATCTGCGGCTCCAGCGGGTCTGCCTGCACGTCCGGGTCTCTGGATCCGTCCCATGTGCTTCTGGCCATCGGCCTGCCCCATGAGATCGCCCACGGCTCCCTGAGGCTGACGCTCAGCGAGGAGACGACGAAGGAAGAACTGGACTACGTGGCAGAGGCCATCAAGAAGATTGTGGAGAGACTCAGAGGCATGTCTCCCCTGTATGAAGATTTCATCCGCCGGCAGTAGGGCTGCGGCGGGGACAGATAACGAAGCAAAGCGAGGAAAAGACAATGTACAGTGAAAAAGTAATGGACCATTTTCAGAATCCCAGAAACGTGGGCGAGATCGAGGACGCCAGCGGCGTGGGAACGGTAGGCAACGCAAAATGCGGGGACATCATGAGAATCTATCTGGATATTGACGAGAACCAGGTGATCCGGGACGTGAAGTTCAAGACCTTCGGCTGCGGTGCGGCCATCGCCACCAGCAGCATGGCCACGGAGCTGGTGAAGGGCAAGGATATCCATGAAGCGCTGAAGGTGACAAACAAAGCGGTGATGGAGGCGCTGGACGGTCTGCCGCCCGTGAAGGTGCACTGTTCCCTGCTGGCTGAGGAGGCAATCCATGCGGCGCTTTGGGATTATGCCGAGAAGCACGGGATCCAGATTGAAGGGCTGGAAAAACCCAAATCTGATATCCATGAAGGCGAGGAAGAAGAAAGCGAAGAGTATTAAGCCATGAAGAAGAAAAGAGTGGTGGTGGGCATGTCCGGAGGGGTGGATTCCTCCGTGGCGGCCTGGCTTTTGTTGGAGCAGGGATACGAAGTGTGGGGCGTGACCATGCAGATCTGGCAGGATGAGGAGCCGGAGACGACGGAGGAGAACGGGGGCTGCTGCGGGCTGAGCGCGGTGGAAGACGCCAGGAGAGTGGCGGCCCGTCTGGGAATTCCCCATTATGTGATGAATTTTAAAAAAGATTTTCAGGAAAACGTCATCGATTATTTCATGGACGAGTACCTGCACGGACGCACGCCCAATCCCTGTATCGCGTGCAACCGGTATGTGAAATGGGAATCCCTCCTGAAACGGAGCATGGAGATCGGAGCCGACTGCATTGCCACCGGCCACTATGCCAGGATCGAGCGGCTGGCAAATGGGCGGTACGCGTTAAAGATGTCTAAAACAGCCGCGAAGGACCAGACCTATGCCCTCTACAATCTGACTCAGGAGCAGCTGTCCCGCACGCTGATGCCGGTGGGAGAGTACACAAAAGAAGAGATCCGGCGGTTCGCAGAAGATCTGGGCCTTTCCGTGGCCCATAAGCCGGACAGCCAGGAGATCTGCTTTGTGCCGGACAAGGATTATGCCCGGTATATTGAAGAACATGCCGGAGTGAAGATCCCGGAAGGCAATTTTGTGTGGACCGACGGAACCGTACTGGGCAGACATAAAGGAATCACTCATTATACCATAGGCCAGCGCAAGGGACTTGGACTGTCTATGGGACGTCCGGTAGTAGTGGTAGAGATCCGTCCGGATACCAACGAGGTGGTGCTGGGGGAGACCGGAGACGTATTTTCGGACAGGCTGCGCGCCGGCCGCCTGAACTGGATGGGCTG
The DNA here is from genome assembly GCA_944381625.1 of uncultured Lachnoclostridium sp. GTDB lineage: Bacteria > Bacillota > Clostridia > Lachnospirales > Lachnospiraceae > Hominiventricola. The sequence continues at coordinate 53,495 of CALWLW010000008.1, read as the reverse complement.
GGAAGCGCCCCGTGAGGAGAGGCGCTGCATGGCCAGGATCCGCTATAACCACAGCGGGGCCATGTGTACGGTCCGCCCCGTGGGAAAGGACGAAGTGGAATGCGTCTTTGACGAGCCGGTGAGGGCGGTGACGCCGGGCCAGGCAGTGGTCTTCTACGACGGCGGCTGTGTGGCCGGCGGCGGAACGATCCTGAAGCCCTGCTGACGCAGGGCCGGCCCTACAGCGGAAGCTCCGTGGGCCGGCGGCGGTGAAAGATATAGTAGCTGGTAAAGCCGCATTCCCTGGCAAGGGCGGCCGCCCGGTCAAACTCATAGCCCAGGAAGAGCGGGTCGTGGGCGTCGGAACCAAAGGTGATGATCCGGCCGCCCAGTTCCCGGTAGCGTTTGATGATCTCCCTGGAAGGATTGGGTTCATTCAGGCCGTGGCGGTAACCGCCGGTATTGATCTCCAAGCCGATATCCTTACGGATCAGCGTGCGCAGGATCTCGTCCAGGATATCCTGGTACCGGTCATAGGAATAGAACTGGTTCTGGCTGGGGCCGTAGCGCACCACATAGTCCAGATGGCCGAAGGTGTCGAAATTGGAGTAAGCCTTCAGATTCTGCAGGGCGCACTGGAAATACTCCAGGTAGGCCTCTGATTCTTCCCTCCCTTCAAAATAGGAAGGAAAGTAAGGATCCCGGCTGTTGACCTGATGGATGGAGCCGATGACAAAATCAAACGGATAGGAAAAGATCAGGCTGTGATGCCGGCCGCTCAGATAAGGCTGCAGGCCCAGTTCCACGCCGATGCCAAGATCAATCCGGTCCTGGTACTGTTCTTTCAGCGGAAGCAGCCTGCGGAAATATTCCCTGGGATCAAATTCAAAGCAGACGCCGCCGTCCGTATAATCGTAGTCCATATGGTCGGTGAGGCAGAGATGGCGCAGCCCTTTGGCAGCCGCCTGTTCAATGACCGTTTCCGGAGAGACGCTTCCGTCGCCGGAAAAAGACGTATGCACATGGTAATCAGATAAAATTTTCAAAGTTTCCTCCTATGTAAAAACAGTGTGATGCACTATTTGCTTTTTCCCTATCATCATATGGGATATTTACACGAAAGTAAAGAAAAAAAATGGGGATTCTTTGACATTGGGTATTGATATTTTTGGACAAATTAGGTAGAATAAGTAATGGTTGATGATCTTTTAACAAGCATGGAAAGAGTTGGAAGATCAAAAATTTATTATTCAACTTTTTAGGAGGAATTGAAACATGGCAGTAAAAGTAGCGATCAATGGTTTCGGACGTATTGGCCGTCTGGCTTTCAGACAGATGTTCGGCGCTGAGGGATATGAGGTAGTGGCAATCAACGACCTGACTTCCCCGAAGATGCTTGCACACCTGCTGAAGTATGACTCTTCTCAGGGTAAATATGAGCTGGCTGACAAAGTGTCCGCAACGGAAGATTCTATCATCGTTGATGGAAAAGAGATCAAGATCTATGCAAAGGCTAACGCAGCAGAGCTTCCGTGGGGCGAGATCGGCGTAGATGTAGTTCTGGAGTGTACCGGATTCTACACCTCCAAAGACAAAGCATCCGCACACATCACTGCAGGCGCTAAGAAAGTCGTTATCTCCGCTCCGGCTGGAAACGATCTGCCGACCATCGTATACAATGTAAACCACACCACTCTGACCAAAGAGGATACTGTAATTTCCGCAGCTTCCTGCACCACCAACTGCCTGGCTCCGATGGCTAAGGCTCTGAACGACCTGGCTCCCATCGAGTCCGGTATCATGTGCACGATCCACGCTTACACCGGAGATCAGATGATCCTTGACGGACCGCAGAGAAAAGGCGATCTGAGAAGATCCCGCGCAGGCGCAGTGAACATCGTTCCCAACAGCACCGGCGCTGCAAAGGCTATCGGCCTTGTTATTCCGGAACTGAACGGCAAGCTCATCGGCGCTGCACAGCGTGTTCCGACCCCGACCGGTTCCACCACGCTCCTTTTCGCAGTTCTGAGCAAGAAAGTGACCAAGGATGAGATCAACGCAGCTATGAAGGCAGCAGGAACCGAGTCCTTCGGATATACCGAGGATGAGATCGTATCCAGCGATATCGTTGGTATGAGATACGGCTCCCTGTTCGATGCAACTCAGACCATGGTTTCTGAGCTTCCGGACGGAAAAGTTCAGGTTGAGGTTGTTTCCTGGTACGACAACGAGAACTCCTATGTATCTCAGATGGTTCGTACGATCAAATACTTCGCAGAGCTTGGCTAATCTGCAGAGCAGATACTGAAAAGACCTTAAAGGGTCCGGTCTTCAGGACCGGACCCTTTTATTAACCCTCGCGGCAGCCGCCAAATGGACATGCAGGCATGTCCGCCTGGCTCGTTGTCCGCGGGAATAAAAATGGAGGAATATAACTATGGCACTGAATAAAAAGACCGTAGACGATATCAATGCAAAAGGCAAACGCGTGCTTGTAAGATGCGACTTTAACGTTCCGCTGAAGAACGGCGAGATCACTGACGAGACCCGTATCGTGGCGGCGCTTCCCACTATCAAGAAGCTGATCGCTGACGGAGGAAAAGTGATCCTCTGCTCCCATCTGGGCAAAGTAAAGAACGGACCCAACGAGGGCGAGTCCCTGGCTCCGGTGGCAAAACGCCTCTCCGAGAAGCTGGGTAAGGAAGTGGTATTCGTTTCCGATTATCATGTAACCGGCGAAGAGGCCACCAAAGCGGTGGAAGCCATGAAAGAAGGGGATGTGGTCCTGCTTCAGAATACCCGTTTCCGCGGCGCGGAAGAGACCAAGAACGGCGAGGAGTTCAGCAAAGAGCTGGCTGACCTGGCTGATCTGTACGTATGCGACGCGTTCGGTTCCTCTCACAGAGCTCATGCTTCCGTGGCAGGCGTGACCAAATTCATCAAAGAAAAAGGCGGCGAGAACGCAGTCGGCTATCTGATGGAGAAAGAGATCAACTTCCTTGGCAACGCTGTGGAAAACCCGGTAAGACCGTTCGTGGCAATCCTGGGCGGCGCAAAAGTTGCGGACAAGCTGAACGTAATCTCCAACCTGCTTGAGAAATGCGATACGCTGATCATCGGCGGCGGTATGGCCTATACCTTCCTGAAAGCACAGGGCAAAGAGGTGGGTGCTTCCCTGGTGGACGACACCAAACTGGATTACTGCAAAGAGATGACCGAGAAGGCTGAGAAATTAGGCAAGAAGCTGCTTCTGCCCATCGATACGGTGGTGGCTTCCGCATTCCCGAACCCCATCGACGCTGAGATCGAAGTGGAGACCGTGGACTGCGACGCCATGCCGGCAGACAAGCTGGGACTGGATATCGGAGCCAAGACCGCAGAGCTGTATGCGGATGCAGTAAAATCAGCCAAGACGGTTGTATGGAACGGGCCGATGGGCGTATTTGAGAACCCGGTTCTGGCCAAAGGCACCATCGCAGTGGCAAAAGCGCTGGCAGATACCGACGCGACCACGATCATCGGCGGCGGTGATTCCGCGGCGGCTGTGAACACGCTGGGCTACGGCGACAAGATGAGCCATATCTCCACCGGCGGCGGAGCTTCCCTGGAGTTCCTGGAGGGCAAAGAGCTTCCGGGCGTAATGGCAGCAGACGACAAATAGAGAGAAGATAAGGAGGCCGTTTGAAATGGCAAGAAGAAAGATTATCGCAGGAAACTGGAAAATGAACATGACCCCCACCGAGGCGGTGGAACTGGTCAATACCCTGAAACCGCTGGTGGCTACCGAGGACGCGGACGTGGTATTCTGCGTACCGGCCATCGATATCATCCCGGTTGTGGAGGCTGCAAAGGGCTCCAACATCCAGGTGGGCGCTGAGAACATGTATTTTGAGGAGAAAGGTGCGTACACCGGAGAGATCTCCCCGAACATGCTCACCGACGCAGGCGTAAAATACGTGATCCTTGGACATTCTGAGAGAAGAGAGTACTTCGCGGAGACCAACGAGACGGTCAACAAGAAGATGCTCAAGGCTTTTGAGCATGGCCTGACCCCGATCATGTGCTGCGGCGAGACCCTGGATCAGAGAGAGCAGGGCGTGACGATGGACTTCATCCGTCAGCAGGTAAAGGTTGGTTTCCTGGGCGTAACCGCTGAACAGGCAGCCAGCGCAGTGATCGCATACGAGCCCATCTGGGCAATCGGAACCGGCAAGACGGCTACCACTGAGCAGGCACAGGAAGTGTGCAAGGGCATCCGTGAGTGCATCGCTGAGATCTATGATCAGGCGACTGCAGATGCCATCCGCATCCAGTACGGCGGATCTGTCAATGCGGCAACCGCACCGGAACTGTTCGCACAGCCGGATATCGACGGCGGCCTGGTAGGCGGCGCTGCCCTCAAACCGGATTTTGGAAAGATCGTAAACTGGAAATAATGACCATGCAGGGAGGCCGCCTTTTGGCGGTCTCTTTTGTGTCCATTGAGGAATCAGGGGAGGCGGAACATGGAAAAATATTTTATACTGCAAAACGGAGTAAAACTGCCGAAGATCGGCTATGGTACTTATAAATCCACAGACGGAGGCGGCGGGCGCGCCGTGAGCATGGCGCTGGAGGCCGGATACCGCCTGCTGGATACGGCGGCGGCCTATGAGAATGAGGAAGAAGTAGGCCGCGCAGTCCGGGAGAGCGGAATCCCCAGGGAGGAGATCTTCCTCACGTCTAAAGTGTGGAAGGATAAACTGGGGTACGAGGCCACGAAAAAGAGCTTCGAGGAATCCCTGGAACGCCTGCAGACCGATTACCTGGATCTGTTCCTGATCCACTGGCCCAAGCCCGATCCCAAGAGCAGGGACTGGAAAGAACTGGACCGGGGAAGCTGGGCCGCCATGGAGGAATTTTATCAGCAGGGAAAGGTGCGGGCCATTGGCCTGAGCAATTTCCTGCCGCATCATATTGAAGCGCTGCTGGAGGCGGTGAAGATACGCCCCATGGTGAATCAGCTGGAGCTGCATGTGGGATATCTGCAGGAGGCGGCGGTACAATATTGCAGATCACAGAAGATCCAGGTGCAGGCATGGAGTCCCCTGGGCCGCAGAAGAGTGCTGGAAGAGCCGGTTGTGGTCAGAGTGGCTGAAAAATACGGCGTTTCCCCGGCACAGTTCCTTCTTGCTTTCCTGCTGGAACAGGGGATCGGCGTGATACCCAAGGCGTCCTCCATGGAACGGCTGAGACAGAATCTGGAGCTTCCGTCCTTCGCCATGGAGCAGGAGGATATGTCAGTGCTAAGATGCCTGCCCCAGATGGGGTGGAGCGGGGAGCATCCGGACCTGCCCCGGGTACAGGCACAGAAGGAACTGGGAGTATGACCGCAGTGAAGGAACCCAAAGATTGAAAACCTGGAGCTTGAGAACCTGGAGAACCTGGAGTTTGATGGAAAAGGCTTGAATGTCAGGCTCAGTTCATGTAAAATAAGGAATTAGCAAAGTACAAAAAGGAGACAGGATATGAGCAAAAAACCTACAGTTTTGATGATTTTAGATGGCTATGGACTGAATGACAAGGCGGAAGCGAACGCAGTGGCGGAGGCGAGGACGCCGGTGATGGATAAACTGATGGCAGATTACCCGTTCGTGAAAGGATATGCCAGCGGCCTGGCCGTAGGGCTTCCAGACGGCCAGATGGGGAACTCCGAGGTGGGACACCTGAACATGGGCGCCGGACGCATTGTGTATCAGGAGCTGACCAGGATCACCAAAGAGATCGGGGACGGAGATTTCTTTGAGAACAATGCGCTTCTGGCGGCAGTGGAGAACGCAAAGAAGAACAATTCCTCCCTGCATCTATACGGACTTTTGTCCGACGGCGGCGTACACAGCCATAATACCCATCTGTACGGACTTCTGGAGCTGGCAAAGCGCCACGGTCTGGAGAAAGTCTATGTGCACTGCTTCCTGGACGGCCGGGATACGCCGCCCGCATCCGGAAAAGGATATATCAAAGATCTGCGGGACAAGATGAAAGAGATCGGCGTGGGCGAAGTGGCTACGGTGATGGGCCGCTATTACGCCATGGACCGTGACAACCGCTGGGACCGTGTGGAACTGGCGTATAAAGCTCTGACTAAGGGAGAGGGCGTACAGGCAGAGTGCCCGGTGTGCGCGGTGAACGATTCCTACAGCCAGGAAGTTTACGATGAGTTTGTGAAGCCCATCGTGGTGGTGAAGGACGGCAAGCCGATGGCCACGATCCAGGACAAGGATTCCATCATCTTCTTTAACTTCCGTCCGGACCGTGCAAGGGAGATCACCAGAGCGTTCTGCGACGACGAGTTCAAAGGCTTTGAAAGAGAGAAAAAGCTGGAACTGACCTATGTGTGCTTCACGGAGTATGACGTGACGATCCCCAATAAAATGGTGGCGTTCGAGAAAGTCAGCCTGACCAATACCTTCGGCGAGTATCTGGCGGCCCATCACATGACTCAGGCCCGCATCGCCGAGACAGAGAAATACGCTCATGTTACCTTCTTCTTCAACGGCGGCGTGGAAGAACCCAACGAGGGGGAGGACCGCATCCTCGTAAAATCCCCGAAGGTTGCCACCTATGATCTGAAGCCGGAGATGAGCGCTTATGAAGTGTGCGACAAGCTGTGCGAGGCGATCACGTCCGGAAAATACGATGTGATCATCATCAACTTCGCAAATCCGGATATGGTGGGGCATACCGGCGTGGAAGAGGCCGCCATCAAAGCCATCGAAGCGGTGGACGAGTGCGTGGGCAGAGCGGTGGACGCGCTGAAATCCGTGGATGGTCAGATGTTCATCTGCGCGGATCACGGCAACGCGGAGCAGCTGAAGGATTATGAGACGGGCGATCCCTTTACGGCGCATACGACGAATCCGGTGCCGTTCATCCTGGTGAATGCAGATCCGTCCTATAAACTGAGAGAGGGCGGCTGCCTGGCGGATATCGTCCCCACGCTTCTGGAACTGATGGGTATGGAACAGCCGGCAGAGATGACAGGAAAATCCCTGCTGATCAAATAAGATAGGAGACAGTATGGTACTTGAGATGAAACGCGCCCTGGAGGACCTGGAAAAAGGGGACGTGCGGGGCTACAGAAAACTGTACGACGCGGTGTACGAGGAGACTTACAGCCGGAGCATCCTGATCCTGCAGTCCGAGGAGGCGGCAGGAGCGTTCATGGAGGGATTCTTCGCGGAACTGTTCGGAGCCGTGGGAGAGACAGATCCTTCCAAAAATCAGGAGAAATGGTTCTGGAATAAATATTACTGCAGGATCAGAAAGCAGTACCACAAGCTGCTGGCGGAGGACCAGGAGAGGAAGAACGCCGGACAGGGGAAGACGGGGATGCTGTCGGATATTCCGGGCGGTTTCCCTCTGCTGCATCGGATCATGCTGGTGATGTCCTGCAAGGACGATTTTACGGCGAAGGAGATCGCCGGTATCTTCGGACTGGGAGAGGAACAGGTACGGGCGGAGCTGGAAAAGCTGGACAAGATCCTTCCCACACTGGCGAAGAGCCAGGCAGCGGGCGTATCCGGCTATATGGGAAGCTGGGCCGTGTTCCTGGTGGGAGCTTTCCGCCAGATCCAGAAAGAAGCCTCCGGGGTCCTGGCCGATCAGGTCTATGAGACGGCCGCCGGAGAAGCTGGAATCAGCAAAGAACCGGCAATGAAGAACCAGGATACTTTCGAGTATTTTATCGCGGAACCGGAGCTTCCGGAGGAGGAGCCCGAAGAGGAGCCGGAGTTTAGGGAAGAGCCGGAGCCGCAGAAGAAACCGGTGGTGAAGGCTGCGCCGAAGCCCAGGAAAAAGCCGGCGCCCATAGTGGAGGAAGAGCCGGAAGAGGACGATGAAGACGAGGAATATGACGACGAATACGATGACGCGTATGAGGACGATGACGAGGACGACGAATATGATGATGGTCGGTATGACTGGGATCTGGAAGATGACAGCAGGAAGATGGTGATCCTGGGCGTAGTCATTGCCCTGGTTCTGGTGGCAGTTATTGCTTTCGCGGCAATCCGTCTGTTTGGAGGAAAAGGTCAGGACAATCCCGACAATATTACCACGGAACAGGAAGCGGATGACGAAGAAGAAGGAACGCTGATCATCAAAGGCGAAGAAGACGGCGAAGATGGATCCGTGGAAGAAGAACCGGAAGAGGTCCCGGAAGAAGTTCCCGAAGAAGAGACACCGGAAGAAGAGGCTCCTGAAGAGACGACTCTGACCATGGAGGTCAACGGAAGTTCCGTGAACATCCGCGCCGAATCAAATACGAACAGTGACATCCTGACCCAGGTGACCGCGGGTGAGACGGTGGAAGTTCTGGGTGATCCGTCCCAGGAATGGGTGCAGGTCCGCTGTGTGGAACAGAATAATGAAGAAGGCTATATGATGTCCCAGTACCTGTCAGAGATCGCGGAATAGCAGAAAAGCCCCGATCATATGGGGACGGCAGAATAGGATGAAAAGAACCTGCTCATACTATGAAAAACGTGTGAGGAGGTTCTTTTTTTATGAATCAATATCTGCCGATTACTTATATTTACGCCAGAGAAATCCTGGATTCCAGAGGGAATCCCACGCTGGAGGCGGAGGTACTGCTGGATGGGGTATACCAGGCCCGGGCATCTGTCCCGTCCGGGGCTTCCACTGGAAGGTTTGAAGCTGTGGAACTGCGGGACGGCCAGGACCGGTATCTGGGCCTGGGCGTGGAAAAGGCGGTGGCCAACGTCAATACCAAGATCGCCAACGTCCTCCTGGGAGAGAACGGACTGAACCAGGGCTATATCGATCATCTGCTCATCGACGCGGACGGTACGGAGAACAAATCCAACCTGGGAGCCAACGCCATCCTGGCCGTCTCCATGGCGGTGGCCAAAGCTGCTGCCAGAGCCCTGGGACTGCCCCTGTATCAATACCTGGGAGGAATCCGTACGGATACGTTGCCGGTTCCCATGATGAACGTGCTGAACGGAGGACGGCACTCCAAAAACAATCTGGACTTTCAGGAGTTTATGATCATGCCGGTGGGCGCGTGCTGTTTCCGGGAGGGCCTGCGCATGGGCACAGAGGTGTACCATAAGCTGAAGCTGATCCTGGAAAAAGAGGGACTGACCACGGCAGTGGGGGACGAAGGAGGTTTCGCCCCGGATATGCGGGACGCGAAAGAAGTCTTTCTGTATCTGAAGGAAGCGGTGGAAGAAGCCGGATATGAGCCGGGAAAGGATTTTGTATTCGCCATGGACGCGGCGGCCAGCGAGCTGGTGAATGACAAGACCCGCCTCTATGATTTTCCGGGAGAGGCCCAGATGAACGGGCACCGGATCAGCCGCAGTTCGGAGGAACTGGTGGAATATTATGAGGATCTTTTGTCCCAGTATCCGCTGGTATCCATCGAGGACGGACTTTCGGAGGACGACTGGGAAGGCTGGCAGCTCATGACCCGGCAGCTGGGCGGACGCGTACAGCTGGTGGGCGACGACCTGTTTGTAACCAATACCAAGCGGATCGCCTGCGGCGTGAAGCTGCAGGCCGCCAACGCGGTGCTGATCAAGGTGAACCAGATCGGTACTCTGACAGAAGCCTTTGACGCCATCCACATGGCCCACAAAGCCGGGTACCGCACGATCATCTCCCACCGGAGCGGTGAGACTTCCGAGGACATTATCGCCGACCTGGCAGTGGCCTGCGGGGCGGGCCAGATCAAGACCGGAGCCCCCTGCCGGGCAGAGCGGACGGAAAAGTACAATCAGCTTCTGCGGATCGAGGAGGAGCTGGGAAGTCTGGCGTCCTACCGGAATCCCTTCGAAGGGTGAAAATCGGAAAAAGTATGAAAATATCAGGGCCGGACGGCCCTTTAAAAAGCGGATGTACCTGTGTGGGCATCCGCTGTTATTTCTTGTCATATTCGCAGGAACCCGTGATGGAAGGCTTGCATGTCGGGCCTTCTTTTTGTATAATGTGGTGAACCCCGGACGCGTCTGCGCCCGGATCTTCACGCACTAGGAGAGAAACGAAAGAAAAGGAAGCGAGATATCAGATGACAGAGAACATACAGAACCATCCCCAGGCGCTGCTGATCAACGACCTGGCCGGGTACGGCAAAGTGGCGCTGTCGGCCATGATCCCGGTGCTGTCGCACATGGGCGTCAACGTGTACAACCTGCCCACGGCGCTGGTGTCCAACACGCTGGATTACGGGAAATTCGACATCCTGGATACCACGGAATATATGAAAAACACCCTGCGTGTATGGGAAGAGCTGGGCTTTTCCTTCCAGGCCGTTTCCACGGGATTTATCGTGAACCAGGAGCAGGCCGGGCTGGTCACCGAATACTGCCGGAAGCAGTCGGAAAAAGGGGTCAGGATTTTCTGCGATCCCATCATGGGCGACGATGGCAGGCTCTACAACGGCATGGATGCGGAGACCGTGGAGAATATGAAGAGGCTTGTGTCCTGCGCCGATTACATTGTGCCCAACTATACGGAGGCGGCGTTCCTGACCGGGATGGAATACCGGGAGCAGGCTTCGGAGGAAGAGATCCGGGAGATGATCGGACGCCTGCGGGAGCTGGGGGCAAAATCTGTGGTGGTAACCAGCGTGGAGCTGGACGGACAGCACCAGGTCTGCGGGTACGACCACAGGACGGGAGAATCCTTCAGGATCCCGTTTGACTACATTCCGGTGCGCTTTCCGGGGACGGGGGACATTTTCTCCGCCGTCATGATGGGCGGAATCCTTGGCGGGCGCAGCCTGGAACAGAGCGTAAAGCACGCCATGGATACGGTGAGGGGCATGATCCTGAAGAATCTGGAAAATCAGGACCGGTACAAAGGTATTCTGATCGAGTCCTGTCTGGAGGTGCTGGATGAGCAGGCCTAGGATCAGGATTACGCTGGTGGACCGGAAAGGTCCTGCCGCCTGCCACCGGGGCCATCGGGTGGGAGATAGCTTTGATTTTGATACGGAGAGAGGAAAACTCTGCCCCATGGCCATGCATGTGGCGTTTCCCTATGTGGATATCCTGCGGTATGGAGGCTCGATCCCGGGACAGCCGGAGGGGACGGCAATGTTCTGCTGTCCGGATGTGGATACCATCAATGTGTTCCGGATAGAGGCAGAGGATCCGGACAGGGAGGAGAAAGCATGAAAAGGATCATACTGGCGTCCGGTTCGCCCCGGAGAAAAGAACTTCTGGAGCAGATCGGCGTATCGTTTGAGATTGTAAAGGCCGAAGGGGAAGAGATCATCACCACGGATGTCCCGGCTCAGGCGGTGGAAGAACTGTCCCGGCAGAAGGCACGGGAGGTGGCAGAGCGGACCGGAGGGGACGTGGTCATCGGCGCCGACACGGTGGTGGCCGCCGGCGGGCGCATCCTGGGAAAGCCGAAAGATGCAGAGGACGCGGAGCGGATGCTTGAGCTGCTCCAGGGCGGCGTCCACCAGGTGCTGACCGGGGTGACGGTGATTCTGCGGGAAACACAGAAAGAGCTGAGCTTCGTGGAAACGACGAAGGTGCATGTGTACCCCATGACTGAAGAACAGATCCGTGCCTATGTGGAGACCGGAGAGCCCATGGACAAGGCGGGGGCTTACGGCATCCAGGGAAGGTTCGCGGCGTATGTTTCGGGTATTGAAGGGGACTATAACAATGTGGTGGGCCTTCCGGTGGGACGGCTCTATCAGGAAGCGCTGGCGGCGGGGATGGACCTGGCCGCGGACGGAAAGGATGAGAAGAGATGAGATTTGTCATACAAAGGGTCGCTCACGCTTCGGTGAGCGTGGACGGAAAGGTGCTGGGAAAGATCGATAAGGGCTATATGGTGCTGATCGGCGTATCGGGCGCGGACACCAGGGAGGTGGCGGACCGGATGGTAAAGAAGATGCTGGGCCTTCGGATCTTTGAGGATGAAAACGGAAAAACCAACCTGAGTCTGGAGACGGTGGGCGGCGGCCTGCTTCTGATCTCCCAGTTCACCCTGTACGCCGACTGCCGCAGGGGGAACCGGCCGGGCTTTACCCTGGCGGGCAAACCGGATATGGCTTCGGAGATGTATGAATATATCATTGAAAAATGCCAGGAGCAGGTTCCGGTGGTGGAACGGGGAGAGTTCGGGGCGGACATGAAGGTGGAGCTTCTCAACGACGGGCCGTTCACCCTGGTGTTGGATTCGGATGAGCTATTTGGTTGAAAAAATCCGGGAACTATGATAGAGTATAGATGATTATACAACCGAGGTGCGATATGAAACGTGTGCTTTTAAAATTGAGCGGTGAGGCCCTTGCGGGGGACAAACACACCGGGTTTGACGAAGAGACCTGCCTGAAGGTGGCAGGCCAGGTGAAAAAGATCATGGACGACGGCATCCAGGTGGGGATCGTCATCGGCGGCGGCAATTTCTGGAGGGGACGTACGAGCGAGAATATCGACCGTGCCAAATCTGACCAGATCGGTATGCTGGCCACTGTGATGAACTGCATCTATGTCTCGGAGATTTTCCGTAGTGTGGGGATTCGGACGAAGATCTTCACCCCGTTTACCTGCGGCCCCATGGCGGAGATGTTTACCAAGGACGCGGCTCTGGAGAGCCTGGAGGCAGGAAAGGCGGTCTTCTTTGCAGGAGGGACAGGCCATCCGTATTTCTCCACGGATACCACCACCACGCTTAGGGCGGTGGAGATCGAGGCGGATGTGATCCTGCTGGCGAAGGCGGTGGACGGCGTGTACGACAGCGATCCCAAGCTGAATCCGCAGGCGAAAAAATACGACGAGATTTCCATCCAGTCGGTGATCGACCAGAAGCTGGGCGTGATGGATCTGACTGCGTCGATCATGTGCATGGAGAACCGGATGCCGATGCTGGTGTTTGGTCTGAACGGGGAAGACAGCATCGTCAATACGGTAAACGGCAGATTTACAGGAACGAAAATAACGGTATAGGGAGGAACGGAACATGGAAGAGAGATTACAGCCGTATGAAACCAAGATGGGGAAATCTTACGACGCGTTGCTGAAGGAGTACGCGTCCATCCGCGCAGGGAGGGCGAATCCGCACGTACTGGACAAGATCCGCGTAGATTATTATGGAACGCCCACGCCGCTGCAGCAGGTGGGGAATATTTCGGTTCCGGAGGCCAGGATCATCCTGATCCAGCCCTGGGAGAAGAAGATGATCCGTGAGATCGAGAAGGCGATTATGACTTCCGACCTGGGGATCAATCCCACCAACGATGGTTCCGCCATCCGTCTGGTATTCCCGGAGCTGACCGAAGAGCGCCGTAAAGCGCTGGCGAAGGACGTGAAGAAGAAAGGCGACGAGGCGAAAGTGGCGATCCGCAACATCCGCCGGGACGCCAACGACGCGTTCAAGAAGATGAACAAGAACAACGAGCTGACGGAGGATGACCAGAAGGATCTGGAGGAAAAAGTCCAGAAGCTGACGGACAAATATGTGAAAGAGATCGACAAGGCCATCGAGGAGAAGACCAAGGAGATCATGACCGTATAGAGACCGGCTGGAAAGGCACGGGCAGGTGCAGGCGCATCTGCCCGTTTTCCGCAGAAATGTTCCCGGCAAAGGGACGGAAAGAGAGGGAGACATGAAGATTCCGCAGCATGTGGCGATTATTCTGGACGGCAACGGGCGCTGGGCGAAGTCGAAAGGGATGCCCCGCAATTACGGGCATGTGCAGGGAGCCAAAAACGTGGAGCGCATCTGTGAGGATGCCTGGAACATGGGGATCAAGTACCTGACAGTATATGCGTTTTCCACGGAGAACTGGAAGAGATCGAAGGATGAGGTGGACGCGCTGATGACGCTGCTCCGCAATTATATGAAGACCTGTGTGAAAACGGCGAAAAAGAATCATATGTGCGTGCGCGTGATTGGGGACAAGACCGGGCTGGCGCCGGATATCCAGAAGAGCATCGAGAATCTGGAGCGGGAGTCCGCGGATCAGGACGGGCTGAACTTTACCATAGCCATCAATTACGGCAGCAGGGATGAGATCCGCCGCGCCGTGCAGAAGATTGTATCGGAAGGCATCCGCCCGGAGGACATCACGGAGGATGTGATCTCCGACCACCTGGATACGGCGGGGATTCCGGACCCGGATCTTCTGATCCGCACCAGCGGGGAGCTGCGCCTGTCCAACTATCTCATGTGGCAGCTTGCCTACACGGAATTTTATTTTACCGATATTCCGTGGCCGGATTTCACCAAAGAAGAACTGAAAAAAGCCATCGATAAATATAATAGTAGAGACCGTCGGTTCGGCGGCGTCAAGGATGAGCCAAAGGAGGAATCCTGATGAAGTCATTTTTTACCCGGCTTGGGAGCGGGATTGTGCTGGTGGCGGTGATCGTCCTGACCTGCTGGGCCGGGGGCGATGTGCTGTGGGCGCTGGTGCTGGCGGCCAGCCTGATCGGCATGCGGGAATTCTACAAGGTTTTTGGCCTGGAGGCCCCGGACGATGTGCTGGCGGCGGCAGGGTATCTGGGGGCGTTGGCATGGATGATTTTGTGCAGGGTCTGCGCCGGCGGCGGAACGGCTCAGCCGGAGAAGCTGTGGCTTGCGCTTCCCGTGGTTTTTCTGCTGATCCTTGCCGTCTACGTGTTTACGTTTCCCAAATATGAGACGCAGCAGGTGATGGCGGCGTTCTTCGGGATCGTTTATGTCCCGGTAATGCTGTCGTTCATCTATCAGACCAGGATGCTGTCCGACGGGTTTTACCTGGTGTGGCTGATTTTTCTCTGTTCCTGGGGCTGCGATACCTGCGCCTATTGTACGGGGATGCTGATAGGGAAGCACAGGCTGGCGCCCATCTTAAGCCCGAAGAAATCCATTGAAGGCGCCGTGGGCGGCGTCCTGGGGGCGGCGGCGCTGGGAGCCGGATACGCGGTGTTGATTGCGGCGGAATCGGCGGGGATCTACGCGGCGATCTGTGCGGCAGGGGCGGCGGCGTCCCAGATCGGGGATCTGGCGGCTTCCGCGGTGAAGCGCCAGCATGGGATCAAGGATTATGGAAAGCTCATACCGGGACACGGAGGGATTCTGGACCGTTTTGACAGCGTGATTGTGACGGCTCCCATGATCTATATTCTGGCAGTGTTGTTTGTATCTTAACGCATCGGCGGTGTATAGGCCGCTGGAAAGAGGAGAAAATACATGAAGAAAATAGCGATACTGGGTTCCACCGGCTCTATCGGCACGCAGACGCTGGAGGTGGCCCGGACGAATAAAGACCTGGAGATCACGGCTCTGGCCGCAGGCTCCAACATCGATCTTCTGGAAAAACAGATCCGGGAGTTTGGCCCGTCCCTGGCGGCGGTATGGTCGGAGGAGAAGGCGAAAGAGCTGCGGGCCAGGACGGCGGATCTGGATGTGAAGATCGTATCCGGGATGGAAGGACTTCTGGATGTGGCGGTCCAGCCGGAATCGGAATTCCTGGTGACAGCCATTGTGGGCATGATCGGCATCCGCCCCACCATCGCCGCCATGGAAGCGGGCAAGGACATCGCCCTGGCGAATAAAGAAACGCTGGTGACGGCGGGCCATATCATCATGCCGCTGGCGGAAAAACGTGGCGTGAAGATCCTGCCGGTGGACAGCGAGCACAGCGCGATTTTCCAGTGTCTGAACGGCGAGAACCGGGGCCAGTTAAAACAGATCCTGCTGACCGCATCCGGCGGCCCGTTCCGTGGAAAGAAAAAGGAAGAATTACAGAACGTACAGGTGGAGGATGCGCTGAAACATCCCAACTGGAGCATGGGGCGGAAGATCACCATTGATTCGGCTACCCTGGTGAATAAAGGGCTGGAGATGATGGAAGCCCGGTGGTTGTTCGGCGTGGAGCCGAAGGATATCCGGATCGTGGTCCAGCCCAAGAGCATCATTCACTCCATGGTGGAGTTTGTGGATGGTGCGGTGATCGCCCAGCTGGGTACGCCGGATATGAAGCTGCCCATCCAGTACGCGCTGTATTATCCGGAGCGGCGGTATCTGCCCGGAGAGCGGCTGGATTTCTGGAGCCTTGGTCAGATCACCTTTGAGAAGCCGGACATGGAGAATTTTCCCGGTCTTAAGCTGGCGTTCGACGCGGCTGCGGCGGGCGGAAGTCTTCCCACGGTGTACAATGCGGCCAACGAGCGGGCGGTGGCCATGTTCCTGGACCGCAGGATCGGTTTCCTTGAGATCCCGGAGATCATCCAGGCGTGCATGGAAGCCCACCGGGTGATTGAGGCTCCCACGGTGGAACAGATCCTGGAGACGGAAGCCGCGACCTATGAGATGATTGAAGGCAGGTGGTAAATTGAGCATTATTCTGGCGCTGATTATATTTGGCCTGATCGTGATCGTTCATGAATTGGGACATTTTTTGCTGGCGAAGAAAAACGGAATCACAGTGACAGAATTTTCTGTGGGCATGGGGCCCAGACTTTTGAGCCGAGAATGGGGAGGAACGCTGTATTCGCTGAAAGCCTTTCCCTTCGGCGGTTCCTGCATGATGGTGGGAGAAGAAGAGGAGAGCGACGAGGCTGGTTCGTTCGGAAGCAAGTCTGTGTGGGCCAGGATCTCCGTGGTGGCGGCAGGCCCCATCTTTAATTTCCTGCTGGGGTTTGTATTGTCGCTGATCCTGGTCTCCTGTCTGGGATATGACCGTTCGGTGATCAACGTAACGCCCGGGTATCCGGCGGCGGAGGCCGGGATGCAGGACGGGGACGAGATCATCCGCATGAACGGGAGCCGGGTGTACCTGTACCGGGAGATCACCCTGTTCAACAATCTGCACCAGGGCGAGAAGCTGGAGGTGACCTACCGAAGAGACGGGGAGACCCGCACGGCGGTGCTGATGCCCAGGGCGGATGAGTCCGGCTGGTATTATTACGGATTCAGCGCGGCACAGCCGCGTACCCATGGAGGCGTGCTTCAGACGCTGAAATACAGTTTCGCGGAAGTGCGCTACTGGCTGAAGGCGACGGTGGACAGCCTGGCCATGCTCTTCAGGGGAAGAGTGGGGCTTAATGACATGTCGGGGCCTGTGGGCATTGTCAACGCCATCGGCCAGACCTATGAGGCGAACCTGGTGGACGGAATCTATTACGCGGCGCTGAGTATGGTGATGATGTCGGTGCTTCTGACCGTGAACCTGGGAGTGGTGAACCTTCTGCCGCTTCCGGCGCTGGACGGAGGCCGCCTGGTCTTCCTGTTCCTGGAAGCCATACGCGGGAAAGCGATCCCCCAGGAGAAGGAGAGCATGGTGCATTTCGTGGGCTTTATGCTGCTGATGGGATTGATGGTGGTTATTCTGTTTAATGATGTGAGGAATATATTCTTTTAGTTCAAAGAGGCCTGTTTGAGAGGATGTGACAAGATGATCAACAATGAGATTGACGCGATCAAAGACAGAATATGCCTGACCGTCATGCCAAAACGGATTTATCTGTTCGGCTCTTTTGCAAAAGATACTTACAATGAGGACAGCGACTATGATTTTTATGTGGTAGTCCCGGATGATGCCGGAGATCAGATCGAACTGTCTCAGAAAGCATACAAATCTCTTAGGGGTATCCGAAGACGCCCGGTTGATATTGTGGTGGGATATGAATCAGCTTTTGACGAGAGAGCAAAAGAAAATACCCTTGAAAAAGTTGTGAAACAGGAAGGGGTATTGTTGTATGAAAAATAAACTGATTCAGCAGTGGATAGATTTTGCAAAGATGGATTTCCTTACGGCAAAGCATTTATATGAGCATATGTATCCAAAGCCATTGGAGATTATTTGCTATCATTGTCAGCAGTGTGTTGAAAAACTATTAAAAGGCGTTTTGCTTTCTAAGGGGGAGGCCATTAAAAAGACTCATGATCTGGGCCTTTTGGCAGAAATGCTGCAGGAATACGAAACAGTGGATGAGAAATATCTTGAGATGTGTGATGATTTGACGCCATATGGTGTAAAAATTCGTTATCCACAGGAACTTTATATCGAAGAGCATCACGTGAAGAAAGCCTTGCAGGAGACGGAAACCTTATATGGATGGTTGATGGAAATATTGGAGAGTCAAAAATCAAGCATAGGCAGATAAGGATAAAAGCAAAAAAGGAAACAGAACATAAATATGTTGCCAGCAGGCTGCAGTGAGAAAGAAAATCTCCCTGCAGCCTGCTTTTTGCATGCCGAAGGCCCTTCAGTTATTTTTCTGAGTAAATCCCCATCAGCACCACTCCCGGCAGGCACAGGGAGATGGCGAACAGGTAGCGGAAATACCAGCCGTAGGCCGGACCCGCGATACAGATCAGCAGGGATACCAGCAGCGGAACCGATACGTACAGAACCGTGCGCTTCTGTCTTGCCAGGCAATAGAAGAAGCACAGGAGCAGCGTCCACACATAGAAAGCGGGCATCCGCAGGAAGGAAAGCACCGGCAGGGAAAAAATAGCGTCCCGGAAATTCTCATAGAGAATTCTGATTCCGCCGAAAGCACCCGGATAATGGAAATCTGCCCCGTATTCCTTCAGAGACTGGTTCAGATCCGCCATGTGTTCTTCGCTTTCCCCGTAAGAGTTCACGTTGGACAGATGCCCGTCGGGATAGAAATAACCGTAGACATTGTTCATGGTGGCCTGTACATAGATGTCAGGCCGTTTGAGGAGCATCTGGAACCACACGCGGAAATATCCGGCGAGGTCTTCCCCGGAGGCGTCGTCATTGAAGGTACCTTTTACTGGATCGGAGAGATTGGGGTTATACAGTTCGCCCAGATTCTCATAGTCCAGGATGGCGGATATGGCCGCGGCTTCTTCCTCTGTGACCTGATCACCGGCATCCCGGATGTAGCGGGCGGTCTGCTGGAACGGGATGGAGAGCATTTCCCTGCGGCTGGACGGCCTTACGTCCAGTGCCGGGAGCGCGATACTGTTCCAGACTACAAACAGGCACAGGAACGAAGCGCCCATACAGGCCCATAATCTGCGGTTCTTCCGGTTGGCGATCAGGAGGACTGCCAGGGTAATTAAAAGCTGATAGACGCCGTCCTGACGGAAGAAAAACATGCCCAGGGCTGAGACTGCCAGCAGGAGATAGTGGCAGGCTTTCTGCCGTCCGATCCCCAGGCGTTCCGTTAAAACCCGGAAAATCTGTACGGCAAACAACATCAGAAAACCGCAGAAAGGCGCGTCCTTTACGTCAGTAAACAGATAGTTCTGCGTGATGGGCGACAGAATGAAAAGGAGCATCAGCGGGATGACCGCCCTGCCGGGAGCATTAAGCTCGAACAGCAGCTTCACCGTCCAGGACATGGCCGCGACGATCAGCAAAAGCTGAAAGAGAGAGTACAGGAACATGCCGGTGTTCATGGAAGAAAAAAGGGTTTGTCCCATGGAAGCAAAAAGCCACATGGTAAGGGAGTGGACGATGGGGTGCTGGTTGCGCAGCGTCACGGTCTGATCCATCCCCTGGAAAGCATTCTCCAGCTGCACTCTGGTATCATGGGTAAAAATACCCGGATAAGAGATCACAACATAGGGCAGATAAGCGGCCAGCAGGGTAAGAAAACAGGTGCGGAACGGATATCTTTTCAGGACGTCAAGATAGAGACGGACCAGGCGGGGCACGCGTATGGGAGAAAACGGTTTTGTCCGCAGTTGGTCCGCGGCGTGGAAAAGCCATACGGTACAGCCAAAAAACAGCGCGTACCAGCCCGCGAATGCGACGCAGGATTTCAGGAGCTGGACGCTGCTTCCAAAGACGAGATCCCAGCTGTCGGTAGTAAAAAACGAATATCCCAGAATCATAAACGCCGAAAACAGAAACGCGGGGATGTGGCAGCACAGCCTGGCACGGAGCGTGGTAAAATGAGCGCGGTATAAGGTGAGTACATAACGGTACAGACGGTACAAAAGCCCCAGGATGACGATATCGGCAATGTGAACGCTCTGGAAGCCTTCCAGTACGGACAGAATGCCTTCGGAGCCCTCCTGCAGATCCATATCGACGGACAGCGTAAAAAGAGTGAGGATACTGGAGAAAAAACAGATGGATCTGGAAAAAATACTTTTTGAGGAATTTGATCTATGTAAAACAGCAGTCTGCATGAAAATAGTCTCCTTTTCTGTTCCCAGGATTCTCGTCTGGGAAAATCAGAAAAATTATAGCATAGTAGACATAAAAAGTAAACATGCATATAAATGTAAACTAAAATACACATACTCCATATAGAATGAAGCCAGTGAAATGCGTCATGAGAATATGGATTACGATTTTTTTCGGAAAAAAATAGTTATAATTGATATTATTCCGAATACAAGCTATAATTAGCGGAAAAGATAATCCATATAAATGATTGGAGATGAGCGCTGATGAAAACCTGTAAGGAAGTGGCAGAAATGTGGAAGGTTACGGAACGTACAGTAACAGCATTCTGCAAATCCGGAAAGATACCTGGTGCTGTGAAAAATGGAAAGAGCTGGGAGATTCCGGATCATGCGAAAAAACCTGCTGATGGCCGGGTTTCATCTGGAAAATACAGGAAGAAACCTGTGCCCGAAGAGAAAAAGCGTCTTCCCATAGGCATCTCAGATTATGTACGCGCACAGTCAGAGTATTACTATGTTGATAAGACTTTGCTGATAAAGGAGTTTTTGGATCAGAGACCGCTGGTGTCCTTATTTACCAGGCCAAGGCGATTTGGAAAGACTCTGAATATGGATATGCTTAGAGTTTTCTTTGAGATCTCTGACGAAGATACAAGTATTTACTTTAAGGATAAAGCGATCTGGAAGTGCGGAGAGGCATATCGTTTGCATCAGGGTAAATATCCGGTTATTTTCCTTACTTTTAAGGATGTTAAATTTAGTTCCTGGGATGCGACAATTGATAAAATCAGAAGTCTTTTGCAGGCAGAATTTGGAAGACATCAGGAAATTTTGGAGAGTGAAAGAATTGCAAAGTATGAGAAAGAATATTTTGCAAGAATTCTGGATGGAAGCGCTACAGAAGTTGATCTGACATCAGCTCTTGAAAAATTGTCAAAGATGTTGGCGGAACATCACGGGAAACCGCCTGTCATCATTATTGATGAATACGACACCCCGATCCAGGAAGGTTATTCAAAAGATTTCTATGATGAGATTATCGGTTTTATGCGAAACCTTTTTTCCGGGGCATTCAAAGATAATAAAAATCTTTCCTACGGTTTTCTTACCGGGATCCTGCGTATTGCACAGGAAAGTATTTTCAGCGGCCTTAATAATCTGACGGTCAATTCTGTAATGGATGAAGAGTATGGCAGCTATTTTGGCTTTACTTATCCGGAAGTGCATGAAATGCTGGAATATTATGAAATGACGGATAAGGAACAGGAGCTAAAAGATTGGTATAATGGTTATCTGTTTGGCAGTACGGAAATCTATAATCCCTGGTCCGTGATTAATTATATTTCAAAGGGATGTATTCCCCAGGCATACTGGGTAAATACCGGAAAAAATGAGGTGCTTGAAGATGTTCTCAAAGCGGCCACGGATGATATTACCGAAAGGCTTTATGCGCTTTTGCAGGGGGGACGGGTAATTGCGAGAATTGACCAGAATGTGGTGTACAGATCGCTTTCCGAGGATCCGGCAAATGTTTACAGCCTTTTGCTGGTGGCTGGATATCTGAAAACACCGAATAAAGAGCTGCAGGCAGATGGGACATACTTGTGTGAAGTTTCAGTTCCAAACAGAGAGATCGCGGCTGTTTATAAGAATGAAATTTTATCGCATTTGCTGCAGATGGGGGCAATTTCCAGAACCACTGCAAATAAGATTGCAGAGAGCCTTTATGCAAATGATTTTAGAAAACTGCAGCAGGCGATTACGGAATATCTGGATAAATCGGTCAGTTACTATGATTCCGGCGCGGAAGGCTTTTACCATGGACTGACCCTGGGGCTGATGGCTTTGATGGATAATCAGTACAAAATTAAATCAAACAGAGAATCCGGAGACGGAAGATATGATATCTGCCTGATTCCAAGAGATGAAAAATATCCTGGAATTATTATGGAATTGAAGTCAGAAGCCGGGTTGGATGAGAAAGGATTGGAATCGCTCTCAGAAGAAGCTCTGAATCAGATCCATGATATACGATATGATACGGAAATGCACAGCGATGGAGTGGAAAGGATCCTCAGGATTGGGATCGCCTTTTCAGGTAAGAAAGTGAAAATTAAGACTGAATAGATCACGGCGATCTTGTCAGACGGGTAGAACACCCTTTATAATAAAAGAAAACCGTCAGGGGGAGGCGTTGTTATGGGGATGTTATTTAACCGGCTGTTGATTATTTTGAACGAGGAGGCCCAGGATTCTACATATTATCATATCGCGCTTGTGATGCTGAACCATATGGAGGAACTGGACGAGCTTTCCATCAATAAGCTGGCGGAGCTCTGTGCGGTGTCCAAATCCACCATTTCCAAATTCATCCGTTTTCTTGGCTATGAGGATTTTGCGGATTTCAGGTACGCGGCGGTGTTCCAGGATAATAAATACGGCTATAGCTTCAACTATGTGAACGACGTCATGAATTATATTAAAAATAATTCCATGGATTCTTTCGTCCTGGCAGTACAGCAGGATATTGCGGCCACCTATATGAATCTGGACTGGGACGCGGTAGACCGGCTGGTGCAGGATATCGCCCATTATAAAAAAGTAGCGGCTTTCGGACTGCTTTTTTCTGAGACGGCGGCGTTGGATCTGCAGATAAAGCTGGCTTATAACAAGAAATTCATTGTAACCAATCTGAACGATCAGAAGCAGGACAGTTTTATCGAGGCGGCCGGAGAAGATACGCTGATCATTGTGTTCAGCGACTCCGGAGAGTTCCTGAACAAATACCAGAATATTGCCGATTTTTCCTATAAGCAGGCATTTATGAAGACGAAGGCCAGGGTGGCACTCATCACCTCCAACCCGGGCGCGGCCAGCCACCCCTGCGTATCCTACTGCCTGCTTTACCAGAAGACGAGAAAATTGCATACCCACCGGATTGTTTATGGCATTTTGACGGATATTATCGCTTATAAATACCGGGAATACGTCGGAAAGCAGAAAAATTAGTTTCTGATCCGCGCACTGTTTGGCTGTCCTTACAGGCTTTTAGGGCCTGGGGACAGCCTTTTTTGTGCTTTTTGTCTCTTTTGGGGGCGGGAGAGTTTCTGAAAAAGAAAAAAATCGGGGTTAGTGGTTTTTTCTGCTAAGATGGACTCAAGAACCCCGGCCGGGCGATATTACAGGAGGTATTGTAATGAAAGTTTCTGAGACGTTTTTGTGGGGCGGAGCCACCGCTTCTTTTCAGGCGGAGGGCGGCTATCTGGAAGGCGGCCGCGGCCTGTCCACACATGATTATGAGACGGATGGTTCCGTGGAAAATCCCCGCGGGATCACGTACCGGCTTCCGGATGGAACCGTCGGCCGGGTGAAGAGCAGCTTTTTCAATCCGGAGGATCTGCCGGACGGGGCGGAGCCCTGTCTGCTCCCGGACTGCTATTATCCCAGCCATAAGGCGGTGGATCACTACCATCACTGGAAAGAGGACATCGCCCTGATGGCGGGGATGGGATTCAATGTCTACCGCTTTTCCATCTGCTGGAGCCGGATCTTCCCCACCGGCGAGGAGGAACAGCCCAACGAGGAGGGCCTGAAGTTCTACGAAAATATGATTGACGAGATGGAAAAATACGGGATGGAGCCTTTGATCACCATTCACCACGACGAGCTTCCCATCCATCTGGCAAACAAGTACGATGGCTGGTCCAGCCGGCACACCATCGACTGCTATGTGAAATACTGCCGGACGCTGTTTGAACGGTTCGGCGGGCGGTGCCGTTACTGGCTGACGTTCAATGAGATCAACGCCGTGCGGGGATTTGTGGCCTGCGGCACGCATAAATGCGACAACCAGACTCATTACAACGCGGCCCACAACATGTTCCTGGCCAGCGCTCTGGCGGTGAAGCTGGGTCATGAGATGATGCCGGGCTCCCAGTTCGGCGCCATGTACGCCGCCAGCGCCCTGTATCCGGCCACCTGTAAACCGGAGGACGTATTCCGCCACATGCAGAAACGCCGGGAGACGTATTTCTTCATGGACGTGATGGCCAGGGGATATTATCCGTCCTACACGCAGGACATTTTTAACCGCAGGGGCGTGACGCTGGAAACACAGCCTGGGGATGAATTGATCCTCAGGGAGGGAACGCTGGACTTCATCAGTTTCAGCTACTACCGTTCCAACACCATTTCCACGGAGACGGTGAGCAACGTCATCAGCGGAGACCCCAACCCCTATCTGGAGATGACTCCCTGGGGATGGCCGGTGGACCCGGTCGGCCTGCGCTATGTGCTCAACGAGTTCTATGACCGCTACCAGAAACCGCTGTTCATTGTGGAAAACGGACTGGGCGCGGTGGATCAGGTGGAAGAGGACGGGACAGTGCAGGACGACTACCGGATTGCTTATCTGAAAGACCATCTGAAAGAAATGATGAAAGCCATGAACGTGGACGGTGTGGAGTGCCTGGGCTATACCATGTGGGGTCCCATGGATCTGGTGTCCCTGAGCACGGGCGAGATGAAGAAGCGCTATGGATTCATCTATGTGGATGTGGACGATAAAGGCAATGGAACGGGGAAACGGATCAAGAAGAAATCCTATGGCTGGATGAAGGAAGTCATTGCAACCGGCGGAGAAAGCCTCTGGCGTGATTAAAATTGGGGGAGAAGGAAAATGGCGAAGAAACTGGATTATAAACAAATGGCGCTGGATATTGTCCATCTGGTGGGAGGGCCGGAAAATATCGTGTCGCTGGGACACTGTATGACAAGGCTCCGTTTCATCCTGAAGGACGAATCGAAAGCGGACACGGATAAAATCAAGGCAGTGGGAGGCGTCCTGGGAGTGGTATCCGCAGGCGGACAGTATATGGTCATCCTGGGACAGAACCTGCAGCCTGTCTATGAGGCAGCGATCCGCGAGTGCGGCCTGAAAAGCGGGGCCGTCACGGAGGAAAACCTGGATAAAAAGAAGGAACCGCTTACGCTGAAATCGGCGGCCCTGGCGGTCCTTGGCTATGTGTCGGGCGCTGTGGCTCCCATGATCACCGGACTGGTGGCCGGAGGCATGCTGAAAGTGGTACTGCTTCTTCTCACCAGGGCCAATCCGGGGTTTGCGGATACCAGCACGTACCTGATTTTGAGCGGACTGGCGGATGCGGCGTTCTTCTTCATGCCCATATTCGTGGCTTACGGGGCGGCGTCCAAGCTGGGCGGCACGCCCATCTACGCCATGATCGCTTCCGCGGCGCTGCTGCACGGGAATTATACGGCGCTGGTGGCGGCAGGAGAGGCTGTGACGCTCTTTGGGCTCCCGGTCAGGCTGGCTTCTTATTCAAGTTCGCTGCTCCCGGCCCTGCTGATTGCACTGCTGGCCTTTTACCTTGAAAAATTTTTCAACAAGATCATTCCGGGCATCTTTAAATCCCTGCTGGTGGGACTTTGTACGGTCACCGTGACCGGCGCGGCGGGCTTCGTGGTATTGGCGCCGCTGGGCGGTTTCCTGGGAGAGTATCTGGCGAACATTTTCGTGTTCCTGGGCGACAATGTGGGCTTCATCGCCGTGGCGGCGCTGGCGGCCTGCCTGCCCTGGATGGTGATGTGCGGCATGCACACGGCGGTGGTGCCTTTCATGACCCAGTCCCTGGTGGAGCCGGGGTATGACTCCATCTTCCGTCCCTCCCTCATCCTTCACAACATGGCGGAGGGCGGGGCCTGCATCGGTGTGGCCATCCGTACCAAAAAAGCGGAACTTCGCTCGGAAGCGCTGGGTATTGCCTTTGGATGTATCGTGGCGGGTGTCACAGAGCCTGCCGTGTACGGCATCAACCTTCCGCGCAAAAAGCCCATGATTGGTGTAATGGCCGGAGGCGCCGCCGGCGGCATTGTGTGCGCGCTGCTGGGAGCGCGGGTCTATACCATGGGGTACTCCACAATCCTGGCTCTGCCGATTTTTGAAGAAACCATGATGGCGGCGGCCATTGCCATGGTGACGGCGATTGTGGTCGCCGCCGTTGTGACCTGCATCCTGGGATTTGAGGAGGACGCCCCGGCGGCCACGTTGGAAAGCCTCCCGGAAGCAGCCTCCATCGGGGAGAACTGCGTGACGGCTGTGGCGGATGGCAGAATGATTCCCATGGAAGAGGTGAAGGACGAGACGTTTGCTTCCAAAGTCCTGGGGGACGGCGTGGCCTTTGAACTGGAGAGTGACGTGATCGCAGCGCCCTGTTCCGGCACCCTGGGCGTCCTGGCGGATACGGGACATGCTTTCGGCATCACCCGCCCTGACGGTGTGGAGTTCCTCGTACATATCGGAATCAATACGGTGGAAATGAACGGAATCGGGTTTACGCTCCTGGTAAAAGCAGGCGAGACGGTAAAGGCGGGAGCGCCTGTGATCCGGGTGGACCGGCAGCTTCTCGCACAGAAGGGCTATGACCTTACCACCATGCTCATCATCACCGACGCAAACGGACAGGATATCCGATTCAAAGAATACGGGCCGGTGAAGCAGGGAGAAATCATAGGATAGAGAAGAGAAAAACGATAACCGGGAAAGCCGCGGAATCATCTATGAGATGAGGCCGCGGCTTTTGCGGGGACAATATTAAAAAGTTAAAGAAAATCTTGAATAGAAAGCTGTTTATACGGAATCTCTTGTTTTATCTGATGAAAAAAATCGGTTAGATCTTTTTCTGTCATCAAGGTTGTTATTCCCTTCTCTTGTCCCAATGCTTGATTTCCTGAAGAAAATCCAATGATCTCCCCGTAATAGCATGCGAGCCTTTTGTGCTGCTTTTTTGCATAATTGACAGTATGCATAGTTCCTCCGGTTTCATGGGTTTCCACTACTAAAATACCATTGCTTATTCCGCTTTGCAGTCTGTCCCGTTCTACATATTGATAGCGGGCTGCTTTGGTTCCGGGAGGATATTCACTTATTAAACAGCCTCCATTTTCCAGGACGTCTTTTGCGATGGATTCATTACATTTGGGGACGATCTGGTCTAGCCCACAAGGAAGTATAACAGCGCATTTTCCGCCTTTGTTTAACGCCCCTTTCAAAGCTTCACAATCACATCCCGTAGCGAGCCCGTTGACAATAATAAAATTATTTTCAGCGGCCTTTTGCCCTGTGATATAAGAAAGCTGCTGCCCTTTTTCGCTGAAACTGCGGCATCCGATGATTGCTAAAATATTTTTGTTATTGTTAAAAATTTCAATATTTCCTCTATAATAGAGCAAAGGCGGTTTCTTTAATGATAACCGTAAGAGACGAGGATATTGTGTATCTTCAGGAGCACAGGTGTTTATCTGAGAATTTAAAGCAGAAAAAATGCCATTTATTTTACTCATATAGCCTTACCCAGAGCAAACATTTCTACTTCTCCTGCCCCTTTACTTATTAAAATCTCTTTACAGGCATAAAGGGAATTACCTGTTGTGGTAACGTCATCCATAAGTAAAACGATATCTCCGGTTCCATTCCAGGCTTCATTTACAAAAACCACAAATATTTCCTCCCTGCATTATTTTTGCCTCATATACTTTTGGAATTATTGTATCATGAGAGAAGAGATCAAACAAGAAAATTCGAATAAATGTTCTTTTTTTGATAGAGAAAATGGACTTGTCGGATATGAATTGAAATACAGCCTTTTTTATGCTATACTGTATAACCGTGTTGAAGCATTACAGAGAAAGGCAGAGATCCTTTCAACCAAGGGTTTCTGGACAGGTATAAGTATTATGAAATTAGGAATCGTGGGTCTTCCCAACGTTGGGAAAAGCACCCTGTTTAATTCGCTGACCAAGGCCGGCGCGGAGTCGGCCAATTATCCGTTCTGTACCATCGACCCCAACGTGGGCGTGGTGGCGGTTCCCGATGAAAGGCTGGGGAAGCTGGCGGATCTGTATCATTCGGTGAAGGTGACGCCGGCAGTGATCGAGTTTGTGGACATCGCCGGGCTGGTAAAGGGCGCTTCCAAGGGAGAAGGTCTGGGCAATCAGTTCCTGGCCAATATCCGTGAGGTGGACGCGATCATCCATGTGGTGCGCTGCTTCGAAGACCCCAATGTGATCCATGTGGATGGAAGCGTGGATCCCATGCGCGATATCGAGACGATCAATCTGGAACTGATCTTTTCCGATATCGAGATCCTGGAGCGGAGGATCGCCAAGACGGCCAGAGGGGCGCGCAACGACAAGGCGCTGGCCAAGGAACTGGATCTGCTGCAGCGCGTCAAGGCGCATCTGGAAGAAGGAAAGACGGCCAAGACTTTCGACGGCGCGGAAGATGAGGAAGAGCAGGCGTGCCTGGCGTCCTGCAACCTGCTGACCGCGAAGCCGGTGATCTACGCGGCGAATGTGGCGGAGGACGACCTGGCGGACGACGGCGCTTCCAATGAGCATGTGCAGAAGGTGCGGGAGTTTGCCGAGGGAGAGAACAGCGAGGTATTTGTGATCTGCGCCCAGATCGAGGAGGAGATCTCAGAACTGGACGAGGATGAGAAGAAGATGTTCCTGGACGACCTTGGCATCGGCGAGTCCGGCCTGGACAAGCTGATAAAGGCCAGCTACCGTCTCCTGGGACTGATCAGCTACCTGACCGCGGGAGAGAAAGAGACGCGGGCATGGACGATCAAAGTGGGCACCAAGGCTCCCCAGGCAGCGGGAAAGATCCATTCGGATTTTGAGAGAGGCTTCATCCGCGCGGAAGTGGTGAACTATCAGGATCTGCTGGACTGCGGCTCCATCGCGGCGGCGAAGGCGAAGGGCCTGGTGGGCTCTGAGGGAAAAGAGTACGTGGTCAAAGACGGGGATGTGATCGAATTTCTGTTTAATGTATAAGAGCGCCTGCAGGGAGTGTTCCCTGCGTTTGTCGAATTCTGTCGACAGGATTCAGTTGAAAAATGTCGGAAATGGAAATAAAATGGAAATGTAAACCGTACAGGGCGGTTTGCAGGGAAAGGACTTTCAACAATGAACACAGCAATCAACTTTCCACATCTGGGAATCTACCTGGAACATGTGGGAAAATCCATCTCCGTATTTGGATTTGATATCGCCTATTATGGGATTATCATGGGATGCTCTATCCTGCTGGGTCTGTACCTGGCGCAGAGAGAGGCGAAAAGGACCGGTCAGGATCCAGATACGTACACGGATATGGTGATCTATGCCATCATAGTGTCCATTATCTGTGCGAGAGCGTATTATGTGATTTTCTCGTGGGATCATTACAAGGATAACCTGCTCAGCATCTTTAATCTGAGACAGGGAGGCATCGCCATCTACGGAGCGATCATCGGAGCGGTGTCCACGGTGTATGTGTACAGCCGGGTGAAGAAGATCTCGTTTCCCCTGCTTCTGGATACAGCCTGTATCGGACTGGTAGCAGGGCAGATCCTGGGACGCTGGGGGAACTTTTTCAACAGAGAAGCCTTCGGCGGGTATACGGACGGACTGTTTGCCATGCAGCTCCCGGTAAGCGCCGTGCGAGCCAATGAGATTACGGAAGAAATGTGGGCGCATGTGCAGGTCATCGGCGGAGACCAGTTTATTCAGGTACACCCCACCTTCCTTTATGAATCGCTTTGGAACCTGGGGGTCATCTGCTTTCTGTACTGGTACCGGAAACGGAAA
Source organism: uncultured Lachnoclostridium sp. (assembly GCA_944381625.1). GTDB lineage: Bacteria > Bacillota > Clostridia > Lachnospirales > Lachnospiraceae > Hominiventricola. Next base: position 23,741 of record CALWLW010000008.1, on the reverse strand, counting down.
AAGTTCCGTGGAGAACTCTTTTTGTTTTATGTGCTGGGATACGGGATGGGAAGAGTCTGGATCGAAGGACTTCGGACGGACCAGCTGCAGATCGGCAGTACAGGCATCCCGGTATCGCAGCTGCTGGCTGGCGTGCTGATCCTTGTTTCCCTGGTATTGATCATCAGAGGTAGACGCAAGACAGTCAGGGAGGGACATGGAGAGACTAAAGAAAATCAAGCTGGCCATTGAGTGCCAGCGCAGAAGGCTGGAGTATCTGGCGGAAAAAGGAGGCAGTCTGGAAGGTCTGCTGGCGGAATCGCAGAAGCTGGACCGCCTGATCGAAAGCTACGAAGCAGAAAGTACAACTGTATATTGAGAAAAAGAGGCTTTTCGGCCAGTGTGTGAAACACGGTCCGGGAAGCCTTTTTTTGTGCAATTTCACTGGAAAGTAAAGGAAAAACAAAGAAAATCTGAAGAATCACTTAAGAAAGCTATTGCAATTTTGTTAAATCCGGGGTATGATTAACGGGTAAGTGGAGAAAAGTGGATGTTAGTGGTTTCAAAAGGTAGAAAAGTGGGGCCACACGGTCAGAAGAGGGTGTATATCGATGTTCATGGGCGAGTACAGACATACGGTAGATCCCAAGGGCAGGCTGATCATACCCTCGAAGTTCCGTGAACAGCTGGGCGGAGAGTTTGTTGTGACGAGGGGACTGGATGGCTGCCTTTTCGTGTATCCCATGGACAGCTGGGAAACCTATGTGGGACAGCTGAGGAAGCTTCCGCTTACGGACAAGAACGCCAGGCTTTTTACCAGATTTATCATCGCGGGCGCCACCACCTGCGAGCTGGACAAGCAGGGAAGGATCCTGCTTCCGGTGACGCTGAGGGAATTCGCTCATATTGAGAAGGATGTGCTTCTGGCAGGCATGCTGGATCATATAGAGATCTGGAATGAGGAGCTGTGGAAAGAGAATGCCGACTTTGGAGATATGGATGTGATCGCGGAACATTTAAACGGACTGAGCGGCAGAGAGTGAGGAAATGGCCCATGGAGTTCAAACATTATTCCGTCATGCTGAGAGAGACGATAGAACAACTGAAGATCCAGCCGGACGGGATCTATGTGGACGGAACGCTGGGCGGCGGCGGACATGCCTTTGAGGTGTGCAAAAGACTTTCCGACAAAGGCCGGTTTTACGGGATCGACCAGGATGAGGCGGCCATAGAGGCGGCGGGAAGGCGCCTGGCAGAGTTTGGGGACAGGGTGACCATCATCCGAAGCAATTACTGCCGGATGGGGGAGGAACTCAAGAACCGCGGCGTGGAGCAGGCAGACGGCATTCTGCTGGATCTGGGAGTATCTTCGTATCAGCTGGATGAGGCGGAGCGGGGATTTACTTACCGGGAAGACGTACCGCTGGACATGCGCATGGACCAGAGGCAGGAGAAAACGGCCAGAGATATCGTCAACGGCTATAGCGAAACAGAACTGTACCGGGTCATCAGAGACTACGGGGAAGATAAATTTGCAAAAAACATCGCCCGCCATATCGTGCGGGCACGGGAGGAAAAACCAGTCGAGACAACCGGGGAGCTGACGGAGATCATCAAAGCGGCGATCCCCATGAAGGTGCGGATGCAGAAAGGCCATCCGGCAAAACAGACCTTCCAGGCCATCCGCATTGAACTGAACCAGGAACTGGAGGTGCTGAAGGATTCGCTGGAAGGTATGGCGGACATGCTCCGGCCGGGAGGAAGGCTGTGTATCATAACCTTCCATTCACTGGAGGACCGGATCGTAAAGAATGCCTTTCGGACATTTGAAAATCCGTGTACCTGCCCCAGCCATTTTCCGGTGTGCGTGTGCGGAAAGGTTTCGAAAGGACATGTAGTGACAAGAAAACCGATTCTTCCGTCGGAACAGGAGCTGGAAGAGAACAGCCGTTCCAAGAGCGCGAAGCTTCGGGTTTTTGAGAGGGAGTAAAGAAAAAGGACAGAAAGTGGGTGTATAGCGATGGGCTCAAGAAAAAGATACGGATATGTGGAGGGAAATACAGTACGAAAGATTCAGCCGGCAGAGCGGCCGGACCGGGAGCGCCGGTCCACGGGGCGCCGCAGCAGGCAGGCTGAAAAATCACAGGTACAGTATACGACCGTTCTTTATACATTTTTCCTGGCCGCAGCGGCCTGTATGGTGCTGTGGTCCTGCGTGCGCTACCTGCAGCTCCAGGCGGAGATGACCAGCCGGGTGAAGAATATCGCGGCTCTGGAGACGCAGCTGGAGGAGCTGAAGAAGGAGAACGACGACAATTACACCCGGATCATGACCTCTGTGGACCTGGATTATATCCGGGACGTGGCGGTGAACGAACTGGGGATGGTGTATGCGGAGCCTGACCAGGTGATCCTGTACGACGGCGGGACCCGCGATTATGTAAGACAGAGCGGGGATCTGCCAGAAGAAGAGTCCACCCTGGCGGACCAGATCCTGGGAAGATAGTTGGCTGGCAGGAAAGTAGATAGGAGCATCAAGTGGCTGTAAATCGAAGACGTTCAAACAGAAGAAAAGCGACACTGAAAGTAAAGAAAAAACTGGCGCTGACATTTTCCGTGATCGTACTGGCACTGGCGGGCATTATGCTCCGCCTTTTGCACATCAACCGGGTCAGCGGGGAACAGTATACCATGAAGGTGCTTGCGCAGCAGGACACCAACAGTATCACGCTTCCATATAAGAGAGGAGATATCTATGACCGCAACGGGACGGTCCTGGCTACCAGTGAGAAGGTATATAATCTGATCCTGGATCCGGGCGTATTATGGGAGTACCATAAGGACGACCCTCTGAAAGACTGTGTGGAGCCGACTCTGCAGGCCCTGGTGGACTACTTCGGATTGGACCGGTCGGAACTGAACCGCATCATGGACGAAAATGCGGACAGTCATTATGTGGTGCTGGAGAAGAAGCTGACCAAAGACCAGGTGGAAGAGTTTGAGACGGCCATGGCGGATTCGGAGAACCGGATCGAGGGCGTCTGGCTGGAGGACGACTATATCCGCCGCTATCCCTATGATACGCTGGCCTGCAATGTGATCGGCTATACGGTGTCCGGCAATGTGGGGCAGTATGGAATTGAGCAGGAATACAGTGAGACGCTTAACGGAGAAAACGGAAGAAGTTATAATTATCTGAATGAAGACCTGGAGCAGGAGAAATCGGTGCGTGCGGCCACAGACGGCAGCAGCGTGGTGTCCACCATCGATATAACGCTCCAGCAGATCGTGGAAAACGCTATTGCGGAATTCCAGGAGAAATATACCGACGCCTACCGGGAAGGGGACGGAAGCAAGACGGCGGCGGCCATTATGATGGATCCCAACAGCGGGGAGATCCTGGCCATGGCCAGCAACCGGACCTATGACCTGAACAATCCCTACGATGTGGTGATCAACGGGCTGTACAGCGAGGAAGAGGCGGAGAGCCTTTCCGAAGACGAGCGTCTGAACGCGCTCAACGAGCTGTGGAGGAATTTCTGTATCAGCGACACCTATGAGCCGGGTTCCACGGCGAAGCCGATTACAGTTGCGGCAGCGCTGGAGACTGGAGCCGTACACGATGGGGACACTTTCCTGTGCGACGGCAACCAGACCGTGGGCAGCCATACCATCTGGTGCTCCAAAAGAGTAGGACATGGGGTGATCGACCTGCAGGGATCTCTTATGTTTTCCTGCAACGACGCCTTGATGCAGATTGCCGCCAAGCTGGGCGACAGCCAGTTTTCCAGATACCAGAACATGTTCAACTTAGGGCTGCGCACCGGTATCGACCTGCCGGGGGAGGCCCGTACAGACAGTCTGCTTTATTATTCGGAGGAGAATGCGCCCAGTGAGAACCTGGTGATGGGGGCTACCGACCTGGCGACCAACTCTTTTGGGCAGAACTATAATGTGACGATGGTGCAGATGGCCGCGGCGTTTTCTTCCTGTATCAACGGCGGCTATTACTATCAGCCCCATGTGGTCAGCAAGATCCTGGACAGCAACGGCGGAACGGTGAAGAATGTGGAGCCTGTGGTTTTAAGAGAGCCCATCTCTTCCAAAACCTCCTCCCTGATCCGGCAGTACCTGTATAATACCATGTACGGAACCGCGGACGCCAACGGCAATAACGCCACAGGTAAGGCTGCCCGTGTGGCAGGCTATTCTATGGGCGGCAAGACCGGTACAGCCGAGAAGATTCCCAGAGACAAGACGAATTATCTGGTGTCGTTTATCGGATTTGCCCCGGCAGACAACCCGGAAGTGGTTCTCTACGTGGTGGTGGACGAGCCCAATGCGGAAAAACAGTCTTCCAGTTCCTTTGCCATGGAGATCTGGAAGAACATCATGGAAGAGGCTCTGCCGTACCTGAACATCTATCCCACGGAAGAGATTCCGGCGGATATGGCGGACGAAGTACAGGCCGCTCAGGAGGAAGAGACGGAAGAAACAGCGGAGGAGGAAGAGGAAGAAGATACGCTGCCGGAAGGCACGCTGATCGACCCGCAGACCGGCGAGGCGGTACAGATGCCGGATCCGGAGAGCGTGGACCAGGAAGATCCTTCTGTGCTGGGCGATTCGCCGGTGAACCAGAATCTGGTGGATGTGGAGCCGGAGATTGCCACGGAAGAAGATCCCGGAGCGGATCCTACCGAATAAAATATGGACTTGTAAATACCTCATAAGATTCTTCAGGATTTCATAAATTGAAACTAAAAGAATCTTATGGGGTGTTTTTTTGCATTGCAGGACATTTCACAAGAAGAAAATATTGATTGTATTCGCCGCCTGTTTCGGCATGATGCTGGTCCTTGCCGGGCGTCTGGTCTATCTTATGATTTTTGAGTCGGAATACTATCAGGAGCTGGCGCAGGATCTGCATGAGCGGGAGAGAAGCATTAAAGCGGCCAGGGGGCGGATCATCGACCGCACGGGCACGGTGCTGGCCGACAACCGTACCGTGTGTACGATCTCTGTGATCCACAGCCAGATTGAAGATCCGGAGGCGGTGATCGAAATGCTGTGCAGGGAACTGGGACTTTCAGAGGAAACTGTGCGCGCCCGTGTGGAGAAAGTAAGTTCCATCGAACGGATCCAGTCCAATGTGGACAAGGAAATCGGAGACGCCATCCGTTCTTATCACTATGCGGGCGTGAAGGTGGACGAGGATTTTAAGCGCTATTATCCGTATAATGAGCTGGCTTCAAAGGTGCTGGGATTCACCGGCAGCGACAACCAGGGCATCATTGGCCTGGAGGTCATGTACGACGAGTATCTGGAGGGGATACCAGGCACCATCCTTACCCTGACGGACGCCAGAGGGATCGAGATTGAGAACGCCAAAGAGGGGCGGGTGGAGTCTGTGCCGGGCAATGATCTCATGGTCAGCCTGGATTACAATATCCAGTTCTATGCCCAGCAGGAAGCGCTGAGGGTCATGGAGGCGAAACAGGCGGAGTATGTGTCGATCCTGATCATGAACCCGCAGACTGGTGAGATCTACGCCTGCGTCAATGTGCCGGAATTCAATCTGAACGACCCTTTTACCCTGAATACAGGCGGGGACACATCTTCCATGACGGAGGAACAGAAGCAGGACGCCCTGAACCGGATGTGGAGGAACCAGAGCGTCAACGATACGTATGAGCCGGGTTCCACATTCAAGATCTTCACATCCTCCGCGGCCCTGCTCACGGGAACCTGTACGCTGCAGGACCATTTCAGCTGCCCGGGCTACAAGATTGTGGAGGATCGGAGGATTCGCTGCCATAAGGTGGGAGGGCATGGGGGTCAGGATTTCACCCATGCCATTATGAACTCGTGTAATCCACGTATTCAAAAATACTGCCTGCATAGCTTCCATTTTTGTCCCCCTGCACTGCGCAGGGGGCTGCTCTATGTATAGAAGTAGAAGGTCAGTGTGCTGGTCTCTTTGTCCCAGAGGATTTTCTGGCAGATATTCCGGATGGCGTCCTGTTTCTTCAGGACGTCCATATCCGGATTTCTCAGCACTTTCAGTACATCTTGCGTATTCTGGATCAGACGCAGCCGGACGTCCTCGGACTCTTCCGGACAAGTCAGTTCTTCCAGGCGTTTCTTTAATTCTTCCCGACGTGCGTCCAGAGTGCGGCGTGCCTCCCGGTAATCATCCAGTGTGTCAATCCCGTCCATGTAAGCAGCGCGCAGACGTCTTTCCTTACGATCCAGGTCCTTGATCTGATCCTGGATCATCTGCTGTGCAGAAGAATCGTCGCGGGGAAGATCCCTGTGGACAAAAACTGTGTCAGCCGTATCAAAAGGATCTTCCAGGCCGGCCAGAACGGCGTTCTCCAGTCTGGACAGCGCGATCCGGCCAGTGGTGCGGCATGCGCCGCGGACGTGATTCACACAGCGGTAGGCAGCCCCATTCCGGTCTGTCGCCCCCATATAGGTCATGGGACCGCCGCAGACGCCGCATTTCAGCACGCCGCTGAGCCAGTGTCGGGAGGACATATGTCCGGATGCGAAGCGGTGTCCGGCGGCTTCTTTGAGCCGTTTCTGTGCATCCTGGAAAGTCTCTTCCGGGATGATTGGTTCATGTACGCCGTCCACGATGATCCAGTCTTCTTCGTCCTTTTTTCGTTTTCCAGCTGTATGTGTGATATAATTCCATCGTATTTTCCCAATATAGAACGGGTTGCCGAGCATGTACCGGACGTGCGTCACATTCCAGTGCGCGCCTCGCTTGGTGGGATACCCGTCCAGGTTCATCCTCTTCGCAATCGCGCACATGCTCATTTTTTCGTCAACAAAGAGCCGGAACACACGCTGGACGATGGCAGCCTCCTTCGGATTGACAACGGGGAGACCGCCGCGCTCCCGGTCGTATCCCATGGGAGGATTTGCCTGGTAGCCGCCGCGCATGGCTTTCTCAGTCATGCCGCGCATGACTTCTCCGGACAGTCGGATCGAGTAATATTCGTCCATCCACTCCAGGATTCGTTCAATCAGGCCGCCCATGATGCCTTCCGGGAGCGGCTCCGATACGCTGATCACGTCCACACTGCTTTTCTTCAGCAGTGATTTATAGACGATGGATTCCTCCTGGTTCCTGGCGAATCTGGAAAATTTCCAGACCAGGATCACATCAAAAGGATGGTCTTTGCTTTTAGCGGAGGCAACCATCTGCCGGAACGCCGGCCGGTTCTCTGTCTTTCGGCCGGAGATCCCGATCTCCCAGAAAATGCTGTCCTCCGTGACAATAATATCATTTTCCCGCGCGTAGTCCAGCAGCAGACGTTTCTGGGCGTCCGGGGACAGTTCATCTTGTTTGTCCGTACTTACCCGGATGTAACATGCACCATTTTTCATGTTCATACCTCCAGTTCATCATATGATCTGCGTCCCGCTTTTTTGCGACGTCGCAAATGAAATTTTGGGTACAAAAATAACAGCCGGCGAGTTTTCGCTTGCATGGCTGCTCCGAAAATGATACACTATAGTTGTGTTTGTGAGGTATCTTTTCGGAGATATCCGGCTGGCCTCCTGCGCCAACAGGAGGCCGGCCATCACTAATTGACATTTTCAGCATATTTGCTATAATATACTTAACAGGAAAGCCGGAAGATAGATGAAGCCTATCCGCTCCGGTGCAAAGTTAACAGTTACTAAGAAGCAAGCTGCCTACTCCGGCCAAGAGACAAGGCGGCTTGCTTATTTTCTATAATTTAGAATTGCCACAATGAGCGATGCCACGGCCAGGATGACCATGAATTCTTCATATGTACTCATAGCATTTCACCCTTTCTACAGGATAGAACGGATGACTGCACGCCTCTCCAGCTTCCCTGGTAAGCATATTATATTTTTAAGGTGCGCCCCTGCCGGAGCAGGGGAGATATATTCTATCCTATTTTCTTCATCACCACAAAGTTTGGTACCGGTGCTGGTATGTGCGGATGATCCCTTGTAGCCTGATCAGCCAGAATCGATAGTTCTTTGCAAAACAAGTGAGACAACTTTCTTTTGCCTTGATAATAAACAACAAAATTAAAACATAATACTTATTGATGTATTGGAGTGCTAATACCAGGGAAATATATCGTGGCGCCAATATATACACCGCAAGATGGACAATTTCGTTTTAATAGAACATCAGGTATTCGAGGATATTTTTTGCTCCATCCATAAAGGGAATATATCTTGCGATTGTATGGAGAACATAAGGGGCATTTCCTCTTAGTAACGATAAATAGGGTATCAATTTTCCATTCCCTACATTTGGGAACCAGTCGTTGTATAGATGGGTTTTCAATAGGAGAACTTGTTGCGGCGTTCTTAAAAAGTTTATTTAGGAAATTCATTTCAAATTATTCCTTTCTCATTAAAGATATTGAGTTTATTCTCATTCATCATCGTTATCCATAATATCATCGTAATGTAGATTCCCCTTCGGTGCGGTACCCACTCTGGAATGGGCAATGTCGGCCTCCGGAGATGAAAGAGTGGTTACAGAGGAAGGGAAATACCACATATTATAAAAAGAACCTTTATAGAATCATAAATCCAACCAATTCCAAACAGTCCAAAAGTGAGAGTATATAAAATTCCTACACTAATTTTCCCTTCTATATATTTATGCAAACCAAACCAACCACCTAAAACAGTAACAAGCAATTTACTTCTACCTTTCATAAAGTTCCTTTCCCTTATATTGCACTTTCAATTTTATCTGCATTGTATTTACTAAAATCATCATTTGCGATATGCGCTATAGCATGTTGATATGCCATCATTTGTCGCTCCCAATTGAGTCTTGCATTGATAAATATGGAAAAACTACCATCTTCATTAAAAATAATTTGTTCTTCAACTTTTGGTGGCATATCAATAAAGTGAACTCCGATTGCCTCTGTTAAAACAGGATTATTCATAATTTAGCATTCTCCATTATCAACTTTCTTTTCACGCGTTTTTAATTTTTTCATAAAGTCGATATGTGCTCGTAACTCCTCTGGATCAATATCTCTAGCCACATGAAATAAAGAGCGTAATTCTGGATTCTCAAAAACTTCTTGGGCAATTTCTCGCGTTTCGTCATTGAGGTAATAGCAATCTTCCGAAAAGGAGTTGTGATCTTCTACTAAATCTGCTTTTGAAATTCCAAAATAGTTTGCCATTAATTCAATTTTATCAATACGTGGGTATGAATTGCCTTTTACCCAATCGGTAAATGTGGTATATTTCACACCTAAAGCTTCGCACATATCTTGCCGAGTCTTTCCATATTTATCCATATAGTATTGAATATTTTTTGCCATTATTTCTTTGTTGCCAAGACTATTCACTCTGTTTCCCTCCTTATAAATTGATTATATGATTATTCCGTAAAAAAATCAAGATAAACTTAATAAATTACGAAAAAACCGTTGACACTACGGTTAAATCGTAGTATAGTAAGTCTAAGGTAAAGAAAGGAGATGATAAAATTGCAGATTATAAAATCACGATTTACACTTAAAACTGCTAGGGAGATGAAAGGCTATACTCAAGAAAAAGCTGCAAAACTCATAGGAATTAGTGTAGATACACTTGGGAACTATGAGAGGGGCAAGAGTTACCCAGATATCCCAATTCTTCGTAAAATCGAAGAAGTATATGGGGTATCGTATGATCAGCTTATTTTTTTGCCATTAGATTACGATAAAACCGTAAAATATTTATAACAAAAAGCTTGATTCTAAATGAAAAAGATAACATCTAATTAAGAAAATGAGCATTCGTGAGATGGAACAAGACGGCGAGCCCGACACTTAAAAGCCTTTTGGCAGTTCCCAGCGTGCTGGGTGTAAAGATCGAAGATTTAACGAGAGATGACGGAGGAGAGAAAGGAGCGTGAGGAAAATAGAAATTCGACAACTTGAAGTAGATTTTGACAAACAGCTATTACGAATTAATGGAAATATTTATTCTGAAAAGGCTGTTATAGTGACACTTCCGGGGCCGGAAGGCTGGCCGCTTTCAATGCTTTTAAATTCAAAAAAATTGACCCCGGAAGGAGGAATTAAATTGACAGTCACTTTTGAAGAAATTCAATAATAGGCCAAGATAAAACGCGTTTCATTGATGATTTGGTAATCTACACGGGTAATTAGATGACCACAAATTGCAGAACCACAAATTTTAGCAATATCCTTTTCAGCATGTGGTGGGATTGCGATTACCAAATATGACTCTTTGGAATCAGAATGATCAGAATAATAAGTATCGTAACCATTTACATTGATAGGTATTAATTTAATATCTGTTTCCATAATAACTTCCGTCCTTTCTTTAAGTGCTCGGATTAACAGGAGCCTGTAAATACAGTATAGGACATAAGGGAGAAAAAGACAAGAAACGGAGAAAGGAGCGTGAGAAGAGATGGCATATCGCCTACATGGTGGTCGTAGACTATCTGTTCGTTACGGCGGAGAACGCGAAGGAGGTGGAGTAGATAAGGAGATTGAACCTAAACCTTATGGGTATGAGGAATTTAGGTCCATTTTATCTGATCAGGTTGTAATACGATTTTCTGTTCCTTTCCGCGCGTGGAAAGAACTCGAAGAATCAAAGGAGTGGAAAGATTTTCAAGTTCTTTTGGAGAGACATCAAACAGAATAACCCCGGAAATAGCGCTGAGTTGGGCAATATCAGCCGGGAGCTTCAGATTGTATTCAAACTTCCGGTCGATTATTTCTTTACCACGTCTATGGATATATTCGCCAACACATTGGGGGTATCTCGAAGGTAAAAAAGCATTGTTGTTTATATTGATAGATATGGCGGTTATTGCAAGCGGGAGATGAGAATAGTTTTCAAAAGATAAGGATAACATTAGCTTTTGTAAATTTAAGCTATATGTAGGGGAACTTATTTTAATTTTCAAATTCTTTCTTTTGGTTAGATATGCAGAGATAAAAGTAATCAAAGTACCCAAAGAGCCGAAGATTGACAAAAATAGAGTAATATTTTCCCTGGTAAAAAGCGCTTGGAATATTGTTGTTGACTCCGGACTATTTGTGATGGTGTTCATTGTGAAATTTCTCCTCTATTTAATATGGGAAGTATAGCATAAAAAGGAAGTAAAAGGAAGGACAAAGATGACAATAGGAGAAAGAATAAGCTTTCTGCGCGAGCGATCTGGCATGAGTCAAGTGAAATTTGCGGATAAAGTCGGGGTCTCGAAGCAAACATTGTACAAATACGAAAAAGGTCTGATCAAGAATATTCCATATGATAAGATTGAGGCCATTGCAAAAATTGCGAATGTCTCTCCGGCTTATATAGTAGGCTGGTTGAGTATATGACTAAAAGGAAGGTTCGGAGTTTTTGTCCTATGATAACGGACAATCTGCCATACATATATTTATTTCAGGAGGTGGGTAAATGGAAGTAAATGGTATAAAAATTGAATATCGCGTCAATGGGGAGCAGCGGCGTCCTACGAAGGAAGAAGCAGAACAGATGCTCACCAGAATGATGGATGTCCTGGGATATGACAAGGTAGAAAAAGAGAAAGAACCCGCCGCCGGATAGCGGCGGGGAGCATGGCGCGGGAGGCCCGACGGCGGGTGATAAGGAAGTCCTTTCAAATACATATACCCCACAAACACACAATACCGGTTCGACTCCGGCCCGCGCCAATCGGGAGGACAAGACTCCCGAAGGCATACTCCTCTATACATATATTGTACAAGCCCCGGAAACGGGGCACAAGGGTCTGTAGCTCAGTGGCAGAGCCTGCCGGCAGATGACCGGCACGGACGCAGGTTCGACTCCTGCCGGATCCGATCGCGCGCGAAGAAAGCGAATTACATATGGAACATTGGAAACAGTTTCTGGACAAAATGGCGGACCGTTATCCGGCAGCTGCCACGATGCTCCGGTGCAGGATCAAGTCTTTGATTACCGATATTGCTGACATGGATAACCGGATCAGGGGAAATATCCTGGATCCAAAGATCAGGTTCCTGCAGGACAGTGCGAATGCAAAGAGAGATTTTCTGCCTGGATATGTGCAGTGCCTGTATGACTGGGAGCATATCGATGTGGAAGAACTGTCCGACCTGAAGCATGACCTGCAAGTATCAAGCCTGGAAAAATATTTGGTCATATACCGCGGGGGAAAAAGCAGAAAGGATGTATTGGGTATGAGATTGTATAAGATCCTGGGGTCTGCTGCAGTTTTCGGCGGGATCATCGGGCTGGCAGGGCTTTGCGGCGCCATTGAGTGCCGGACCAGCCTGCTCTGGCCGGGACTGATCCTGTTGGCCAGCGTAGTCTGCGGGTATGCGGCATACAGTGAAAGCGGAGGATACTTTGAGTACGATGAATTTGATGAATGACAACAAATGGGCGATTATCCTGGCGCTGTGTATTCTGTTCTGGGCGGTGATAGGGTGGTTCGCGAAAGGAGCATGAAGATGACAAACGAACAAAAGAAGCTGACAGAAGACAATGTGGGTTTAGCTCATATGGTAGCATGGAGCTTTCGAAAATGGGGAGATCATATCATGGATCTGGAAGACCTTCGAGGGTACGCATTGGTGGGACTTGCAAAGGCTGCAACCACTTATGACAGCACTAAAGGGGCAAAATTTTCCACTTATGCAGTAGCGGTAATGGCTAATGAGATCCGCTGTGCACTTCGGCGGCACCGGAAAACAGGAGAGGAAATCTCTCTGAACAAGGAAATTCTGAGGCCAGAAGGCCGGCAAATTACGCCTACACTTGCTGATGTTGTCCCATGTCTTGAAGATGGCTTTGACCGGGTGGAAGACATCGCTTTTGTATCTGCCATGATGGAGCTTCGAAGCCTGAGCGACAAGGAGCGGAGATCTATTGCGGGAACAGTTTTACAGAGAAGGACGCAAAAAGAGGTTGCGCGGGAACTGGGAGTAACACAATCTGCGGTCAGTCTGTACGTAAAGTCTGGCGTCCAAAAGATGCGAGCTGTGTACAACCAGGAAAGAAAACATCGAAGTGCCGGAAGGGGAATTGGTTGTGGCGGGGGAAGAAATTAAGAGCCTGGCGGAAGTAATCCAGGAGAGCCTTCTGGAAGACGGCTTCGTTGTGCAGAGATATGATGCATATTCCACGGACAGCATTTATCTGAAACTGGATTATGGGGTATGCAACAGTATCCGGATCAGTAACCATGAGGGCAAAAAATACCTGAGGTACCGGTATAACATCGGTTCCCATATCCCGAAGTACCGGATGGCGCATGACCGGTATGAACGGTATTACTATCCGGCGTGCCAGGTGACTGTGCTGATCCGGAAGATTGAAGAGGACCGGAAGCAGAAGATAAAGCGGTATGGGCCGCAAAAGTATAAACACATGATGGAGAAAAATCTGAAAGAACATAAGAATGCGCCAGGATTTTGGAAGCAGGCTAGGTTGGTAAGAAAGGAGAAAAAGCATGCCAAGTTTATATGAACTGACAGGACAGTATGAGGCAGTGCGGGAGCTGCTGTATGAAGACGATGTGGACGAGCAGGTGATCCGGGACACATTGGAGAGCATTGATGCGGAGATTGAGGATAAGGCAGACAATTACGCTAAGATCATCCTTGAGATGAAAGCAGATATTGAGGCCATGAGACAGGAGGAGATCCGCTTACAGGTTCGCAGAAAAGCAAGGGAAAACCGGATGGAAACTTTGAAAGGCATTTTAGAAGAAAACATGCGTGCCATTGACAAGAAGAAGTTTAAGACGGCTCTGTTTTCTTTTAACATCCAGGCAAATGGCGGCCTTCAGCCGCTGGAAGTATCCCCGGATGTCACAGACATCCCTATGCGTTTCCTGATCCAGCAGGATCCGGTCCCGGATAATAAAAAGATCCGGGAATATTTGGAAAATCATGAGGTAGATTGGGCACGTCTTCTCCCGCGGGGAGAGAGCCTGAGGATTCGGTAGGGGGGTAAAACAGATGGGAATACCGGTTCTGATTATAGGCAAATCCGGCAGTGGGAAATCTGCCAGCATGAAGCACTGTGTCGGGAAAGATTTTAACGTCATCCGTGTTCTGGACAAGCCTCTTCCCTTCCGCGGGAAAATTCCTGGTTTCAAGACAGATGATTACCAGATGGTGCGCAAAGCATTGAGGTCAGCCCCGGCAAAGTCTGTGGTAATTGACGATGCGGGGTATCTGATTACGAATTTTTTCATGAGGAACCACAGTACCAAGGGGAAAGGGAATGATGTATTCAGCTTGTATAACCAGATGGCGGATGACTTCTGGAATATGATCCAGAACGTGGTAATCGGGGAGCTTCCGGCAGATAAAATTGTGTATATCATCATGCACGAAGACACGGATGACTACGGGAACGTGAAAGCAAAGACCATAGGAAAACTTTTGGATGACAAGATCTGTCTGGAAGGGCTCTGTACTGTTGTTTTGCGGTGTGTAAATAACCTGACTGAGCATAAATTCATCACGCAGTCAGACGGAACAGCGATCAGTAAATCCCCGGAGGGAATGTTCGAGGATGTGGAGATCCCGAACGACCTTCTCTACGTGGATGGCCGCATCCGGGAATATTATGGAATTGAAAATGAAAAAAATGCAGGACAGGAGGAGAAGTAAATGCAGTCAATACCAGGATGGGAGACAGTTCCGGCATATACAGGAGAAGTGATGCAGCTCCCCGCCGGATTATATATATGCATTGTGAAGCAGGTAAACATGAAGCAGGATGCTAATGGCAGAGAACAGATGATCCTTTTGTTTGATATTGCCGAAGGGGAACAGAAAGGCTTTTACCAGAAACAGTTTGATTCCCGCCGCCAGCAGGACTCGAATGCTAAATGGGGCGGCGTGTTCCGGCAGCATACACGCGACCGGGACGGGCAGTCTGCGAACCCCTGGTTCAAGGGAATCATCTGTTCGATTGAGAGATCTAATAACGGATACCGGTGGGACTGGAATGAAAAGGGACTCGTGGGAAAACGGTTTGGCGGGATCTTCGGACGGGAGGAATTCCTTGCATCTGACGGCGAAAAAAAGATGTCCACGAAGCTCCTGCAGGTACGGAGTATTGATGGGCTGAAGACGGCAACAATTCCGGAAGACAAACTGCTTCCTGACGGGCCGGCTGTTCCGGAGACAGCGAAAGCGCCGGATCCGGGTACGGACGGTTTCATGAGCATCCCGGACGGGATTGATGAGGAACTGCCGTTTATATAAAAACTGCATGGAGGCGCGTATGACAGTAGAAGAAATCAAAGACCGGTATTCCATGAAAGATATTCTGGCCATGTATGGATTGAAGGAAGGGAGAGGCGGCTTTATTAGCTGCCCCTTCCATAAGGGTGACCGGGAGCCCAGCCTGAAGGTGTACCAAAAAGATTTTTATTGTTTCGGATGCGGTGCATCTGGTGACATCTTTACTTTTGTCCAGATGATGGACGGCCTGACGTTCCAGGAGGCATTTAAACGCCTGGGAGGGAGCGCTATGGATGCCAGAACGCGCCTGAGGGTATATCATGCCACAAAGGCCAGGGAAATGGAGCAGAAGGAGCGCAGGCGGGCATGGAGCCGCATCCGGGAAAACCTGGATGCGATTTCTGCACTCAGGGAAGGCATCTCCAGGATGGAGCCGTTCAGTGATGAATACTGCAGGGCACAGAAGGAAATGACCCGGCAGATCGCGCTGTTTGATTATCTGTGGGAAAACGAGGGCGTATTATGGAGCCATTAAGTCAGCTGACAAAGGAGAGCATTCTGGAAGAAAAGGTATTTGCGGAAATTTTCGACCAGGAAGACGAGGTGTATAAGACCAGGCTGACCATGTCGCTTCTGGATCGGGCGGAGGAGCTGGGGGTGAAGACCAAATTCAGCCAGCTCCTGAATGCCTATAAACGGGCGGAACGGGCAGCTGTGAAGAAGAAAAAAGAGTCGCCCAGCATGTTGGACAACTGGACGAATTTTGAGGGACCATATGACCGTATGCGCTGCGGGAGCTGGGTGGCCGGGGAGAGCGGGATCTATCTGCAGAACGTGGGGACTACGGATATCCTTGCCTGTTACCATCCAATTATCCCGGTAGAACGGCTTAAAAACCTGGAGACCGGGGATGAGAAGCTGAAGCTGGCATATAAGCGGAATCATAAGTGGCAGGAGCTGATCGTCCCCAAAGATCTGGTTTCCACTGCCAGCAAGATTACTGCGCTGTCCAAGCGCGGTGTGTCTGTGACCAGCGAAAATGCGAAGCTTCTGGTCCGGTATCTGGCGGATGTGGAAAATTTCAATGAAGATGCCATAGATGTTCAGTTTTCTACGTCGAAGATGGGATGGATTGCCGGGGACTTTATCCCTTATGACAGTCATATTATTTTTGATGCAGACACAAAGTTCCAGCAGGTGTATGAATCTGTTGGAGAGCATGGGGACAGGGAGACTTGGGTTCAGTATGTCCGGAAGCTCCGGAGGACAGGCCGGATAGAGATTCTGATGGTGCTGGCGGCATCGTTTGCCAGCGTGCTGATCGAACCGCTGTCGAGCCTCCCGTTTATAGTGGACCTGTGGGGAGAAACAGAAGGAGGAAAGACAGTAACTTTGATGCTGGCCGCCTCTGTATGGGCAGATCCGGATGCAAACCGGTTTATCGGTGACTTTAAGACGACGGATGTGGCGCTGGAAGCCAGGGCAGATCTTCTTAACCATCTTCCGATGCTCCTGGATGATACCAGCAAGGCAAATAAAAAGATCGCAGACAACTTTGAAGCGTTTGTATATGATCTCTGTTCCGGGAAGGGGAAAAGCCGGTCTAATAAAGACCTGGGACTTAACCGGGAGAACCGGTGGAAGAACTGTATCCTGACCAATGGGGAACGCCCCCTGAATTCTTATGTGAGCCAGGGCGGGGCCATGAACCGGATCCTGGAGGTGGAATGTGGCCAGAATGTATATGATGATCCGCAGGAAGCCGTGGCGGTTTTTAAGAAACACTACGGGCATGCAGGGAAACAGTTTGTGGAGATCGTGCGGGATATGGGCGCACAGGAACTGAGAAAGATTCAGCAGGAGTTCCAGGAACAACTGAATTCTGACGAGAAGATGAAGAAGCAGAGCATATCCCTGTCCGTTATCCTGACGGCGGACAAGATCGCCACAGAGCGGATTTTTAAGGACGGATGCTATATTTCCCTTGATGCGGCCAGGGAGTGCCTGATCGACCGGAATGAGCTGTCCGACAATGAACGGTGTTACCAGTATATCCTGGGGGAAATCGATGTGAACCGGGCGAAATTTGACCCATTGATCTCCACGAATGAGGAATGGGGAGAAATCAAAGGGGACACCGCCATTATCTATATCAATGTTTTTAACAGCATGCTGGAAAAGAAACGGTTTTCCAGAAAAGCTTTTTTGTCATGGGCAGAGAAGAAAAAATTAATTGAGACACAGGACGGTCAGCCGACGAAAGTGAAAAAAATTGGCGGGAAAGCCTGCAGATGTGTGTTCTTAAAAATGGATCCAAAGGCCGCGGCACGGCAGGAATTCCAGGAAATTTATGAGCAGGAAGAACTGCCCTTTGACTGATTTTGTGTGGTTACATAGAAGTTACATCGGGCAAAAAATGGCTGGATTTTCGTAACCAAATGTAACTCCCGTAACTGGACTGAAAATCGTGTAACCGCAGAAACGTTGATTTTAAGGGCTTTTCACGGGAAAGTTACAAAGTTACACAGGTTACGTAGAAAAACCCTGATATATATAGAAAAATATTTTATGAAAATTTAGAAAAAATCCCCTATATAGGAAAATACATGTAACTTTGTAACCTTGTAACCGATATGCAAAAAACGTTGAAAATACAACGAATTTTAAGGTTACAGAGGTTTTGATATAGAGACTATTTTTTGTAACTGCGTGTAACGGGAGGTGTTTGTCGCAATGGATAATAAGGCATGTGGATCCCGGTTTGAACGTGTTTTTGCGCATATGATGGCGATGGAAGGATTCTGGGTGCATGTACTGCAGGATAACCGGAACGGGCAGCCGTTTGATGTGATCGCGGTAAAGGACGGCAAGGCATTTGTGTTTGACTGTAAGGTGTGTACCGGAAATACATTCCGTCTGAGCCGCATGGAAGCAAACCAGGTCAGCGCCATGGAGCTGTGGGAAGAATGCGGGAATCTGGAAGGGGCCTTTGCAGTAAAATATCCGACGGGGAATATTTATATCCTGCCTTTCCGGGAACTGATGTCTCTGCAGGGCAGAGGGATAAAGAGCCTGGATGAACAACAGGCAGGGAAGGTAGGGAGAAGATGGAACTGACAATTGGCAATGAATTATATATACAGGATCCATCACCGGAGCTTCTTCAGTGGGCACGCCGGAATCTGGTATTTGAGAATCCGGAATACATAAACCGGAAAAGGCGCGGCCTTTGGACAGGGAATACGGATCAATACCTGTCTCTGTATCGGGTGATGTCGGACATGCTGGTTCTCCCATGTGGGACAGGAAAGCATATCCGGAGTTTTCTGGGAGGATGCAATATTCAGACAGACCTGGCAGATAACGGCGTGAAAGAATACTGTGGCAAAGTCCCATTGTACGAATACCAGGAAACGGCTGTAGAGGCGATAAAGAAAGCTGGATGCGGAATTCTGCAGAGCCCGTGTGGATCTGGGAAGACGCAGATGGGGATAGCTCTTGCAGGACAGATTGGGCGAAAGGCATTGTGGGTGACCCATACACGGGATCTTCTGGAACAGTCCTATGAACGGGCAGTGCAGTATTTTGGCGGATCTGGTATGGGGAAGATTACCGGCGGCAAGGTGGAAGTGGGAAGTCTTATAACCTTTGCCACGGTCCAAACTCTCAGTAAGATAGATCTCCCGGCATATAAGTATGAGTGGGATGTGATCATCGTGGATGAATGCCATCGCGTAGCCGGGACACCTGCATCGGTGACGATGTTCTATCGAGTAGTAAGCAGTCTGGCGGCACGGTATAAATATGGCTTGTCTGCCACCGTTCACAGATCGGACGGTTTGATTCGGACCACTTTTGCGATCTTGGGAGATGTGGCATATAAGGTCCCAGATGAAGCTGTATCCGAGAAAACCATGCAGGTGTCAGTCATGAAATGTGATACCGGGATCCGGTTGGCGCCGGAATGTCTGGATACAGACGGGACCATGGACTATGCAAAGCTGATCCCTTACCTGGTGAAAAACCGATGCAGAAATGAAAAGATCATAAAAGATCTTGCGGATAACAAGGAGCATTCAAACCTGATCCTATCAGACCGGTTGGAACATTTAAAACTTCTGCGTTCCATGATGCCGACAGATCTGAAGGATATGAGCGTTATGATCGACGGGAAAATGACCAGTAAAAAGGCGAAAGAGGAAAGGGCTATGGCCATTGAGGATATGCGGCAGGGAAAGAAACGATATCTGTTCGCGTCCTATAGTCTGGCAAAAGAAGGATTGGACATCCCATGTCTTGACCGTCTGTATCTGGTGACGCCCAGGAAGGATTATGTTGTGATCACGCAGAGCATTGGGAGAATTGCAAGAACTGCTCCAGGTAAGGAATCCGCTGTATGCTACGATTACGTGGATGATATTGGCTTCTGTGAGAACCAGTACCGGCGCAGGAAAACCTCATACCGGAAAGCGGGGTGTAAATTTTTATGACAGATGAATTATTCCAGGAAGCACAGCGGCTGGCGGTCAGGAAGAGACGGAATGAAGAAAAAATTCCCAGAGAAGACCTGGAGGGAAGGTATCGAAGATCTTACGAGAGGCTGTGCGAAGACCTGAAGGAAGCGCAGGGGAAACTCAGAGCGGCATATACAGAACGGATCAGGGAGATCAGCGGAGTGGTAGCGGAGCTGCCGTACATTGATTTCAGCCAGGACGCGGGAAAACAGAGGCTGCTTGAAAGATGTGCAGATGTACGCGCAAAGTATCCAGATCTCTTCACTAAAAAACTGCTGATTGCTGTGCAGGATACAGTGAGGGAATTATGTGAAGGAGGAGACGACCATGAGTGAAGATTTGAAAAAGAGCCCGGAAGAATGGGTGGAGCATTATCAGAGTCACTATATCGCTACGCTGACGGCGGAAATTGCCAGCAGAATCATTAAAAATGACATGACCAACGTGGCCAGAAGCTGTATCTCCATCGGGTTCCACTTAAAAGCTGTGAGAGACCGGGAATTGTTCCGAGAGATGGGATATGATTCCCTGTGGAATTATGCGGCTGATCAGTTCGGATTATCCATGTCATCTGCCTCCCGGTACATAGCCATCAATGACCAGTTCAGTGTTGGAGGAAATACGCCTCAGCTTCAGCCTGAATACCGGAATTTCAGTAAATCTCAGCTGCAGGAGATGCTGAATATGTCTCCAGAACAGATCGGGCAGGTAAAAGAAGATATGACGGTGAAAGAGATCCGGAAGCTGAAAAAACCGGAAACAGTTGAACCAGAAGAGGAAAAACTGGAAGAAAACATTCCCGGCCAAATGGAGATAAAGGATTTTCCAGAAGTGCTTCCGGAAGAAGATCCTGTTGCGACGTCGCAAAAACAGGAAGAGAGGAATGAAGATTCTTTCTGCCCTCCGGGAATTCAGCAGTGTATTCGGCAGGAATGGGGAACATCTAAAGAGGAGCAACATGCAGGCCAGAAGGAGTGTGCGAAGTGTTGGGGCGGATGGAAGGAAAGAAAAAGCATTCTGGAGACGGTGGAAAAAGAGAAAAAGCCGTTATCCGTATATAGTCTTCCGCTGAGAGAAGATCCAGAAGACAGTTTGATCGCGAGGCCTGGATGCGGGACTCATGACTGTTTCATGTGCCATCAGGGCGGCTGTGATATCCGCCAGGAATTTTGTTACTGTGTGGAAGCTCCCCGTGGGAACCCGTTCCCGTGCGAGATGCTGGATAAAGTACCTGAATTACAGAAAGAGAAGCCGGAGAACTGCCAGTTCCTGGACGACTCACTGGCATATCACAGGGAAGGAGATGGGGAAGCGGTACCGTGCTGCAAAGACTGTGAAAACCTGTGTACATTTGCATGTGGGCGGACGAAGAAAGCGCTTGAGAAGATGGGACTTCCTGCCCCAGGGGAACCTGATCGGGAGAATCTGGAAGAAGATGACGATGAATTGCTGTGTGATATGGAAGAAAGCGAAGAGTCGGAAGATATAGTACGGGAGCAGCCTGATCTGCCATTGATGAAAAACAATGACCAGAGAAAAGAATGGCTGCGGAATTACCGGGCTTGGGGATTGTGGTATGAAGATGAGAATATTGGTGTCAAGTATTACAAGTATGATTTTAAGAACGGCGCCAGGTTGATTGCAGAGGTATATGAAAGAGAGTTTGAAACTGCTTATCTGCATCTGGTTGGCGGTCCGGAACCGCCCAGACACCCCAAGTACGGCCATGGAAAGTGGAATAGGCATGAACAGTACAGCAAGCATCCAGATCCTGATTCGGAACTGGTGGAGTTTTTGAAAGAGGTGCAGAAGTGATGGAAAGAATGACGCATGAGCGGTGCAACGGCATCAAGTGTGGGTATTGGTCCCCGGAAAAGAAAGAAGACTTGGTTCAGAGACTGGCTGAGTATGAGAACACTGGATTAGAACCGAAAGAGATTGCTGAGGCAGTGTGCAAATGGATACCTGTCTCAGAAGGGCTTCCGTTGGGAGATGAATGTGTCCTTATGCAGGTAAACGGGAGATACAAGAATGTGACATATGAAAATGCACTTCTTACAGGTGTTTGTTTCGGAGATGAAGGGTGGGTCATCAATGAGGAGCCGGAATGGGAAGATCCGGAAGTGGTTGCATGGATGCCGCTTCCAGAGCCGTATCAGCCGGTAAATTGAATCGTTAGCATGGAAAGGAACTGGGACCAATGGAAATTCGGATCACAAAGAAACTTCTGAGGAATTACAAAAAATACAAAAGGGAGATCCCATACCTGGAAGCAGAACTGCAGCAGATGCGTGAAGGCGATGCCGGGATCGGGAGTAGCACAATCTTTGATTACCGATCCGGATATCCTCAGCCTCAGAGCGTAGTAGGCTTTGATTGGCCGTTGTATGAGTGCCGGTGTCAGACATTGGAGCGCCGGAAGGAGCAAGTAAAGGAGGTAGAAGCATGGATCAATGCGATCCCGGAAGGGCAGGTGCGCTGCGTGTTCCGGATGCGGTACATAGACGGCATGAGCTGGGTGCGGATCGCGGAGAAGACAGGGTATGGTGGGAGTCCGGATTATGCGAGAATATGCATTCGTGACGCATATCTGAAAAAAGCCGATATTAGATAAAATATTTCGTTTTTTTCGGCTTTTTCGTTTTATAATAGAATCAGGTCTCCAGGTGGAGGATGTTCCAAGCTGGAGTGGATTGAAACCAAGCTGGAGCGGATAGAAACGATCTCCTTGCCGTCGCCAGGGTGTCATAGCTCTCGCGGCGGATCGGCTCTGGGCAGTACGCCGGTGCATATGCACGAAGACTGCCACTCCCCATATGTTTTTTTCGCAAGAACCACTGGTGAGAGCCGGTGGTTTTTGTGTCACATTATGTTGAACATTGGATAAGAAAATAATAGTGTCAAAAAATGCGGTGAAATGTAGTTTTTATAAGAATTATATTGATTATAATATAAAATGTATGGTAATATTTAGGTGGAAATGTTATGGTGCAATTGAAGAGGATGGTACAAAAGATGAGTAGACATATGTCAGCATATAATAATGGATCAATCATGGGAAGGACAGTATACAAAACAAAGAAATTAGATACGCCAAGAGGAAATATATCTATTTTTGGAAAAAAGGTATATAAAAATACAGGGAAGAAGACAGAAGTGCTATGTGGGGAATTAGTAAGAAAATTATTCAAACGATAAGTAGTTTTCCTAAAAAGCATTGGTTTTGGTATACTTTAATCATGGCATTTCCAACAGTATGGTTTTCCATAATAATTCCCTTTTGGGGAGTTATTTTAGGATTGCAAGACGATTCAGGAGTGACCCTGCTAGGAATAATTCTATCGTTGGTTTTGTCGTTACCAGTTGCGGCGTGGATGATCCTTAATAATTGGTATTCGAGTAAGTTTGAAAAAGAGAGAGTGGAACGACTTGAAAGTGAAATAAGCTATTTAGGGACAATTACCGAAAGTGTTGATAAAATTTGTGATGAAAAATATGATAGGTTACGACGGATTATTGAAAAGGTAAAGACAGGTGATATAGATCCACCGCAGATTGTTACGAGACCGAACAATCAATTGAAACGTATTATTTCTGGAATTACAAGTTGTCTTGTGGAATTTTTGAAAACATCGGAACAGAACTTTCAATTTAAGGATTTTTTAGTTTCGATAGCATACTGCTTTCCAGTAGATGATGGTAAGTGGAAATGGGCAGATGGAATGGAAGAACGCGATTTCACCTTAGATGATCTGTTGGCAAAGGAGTGTAAGAGCACTTTTAGGTATTTGATGGAATCAGGTAAGCCATATTATTTTAATAACAAAAAAGAAAATGCGAAAAGTGTGGATAGATATTGCTATAATAAGCAAGATGAGTTGAATTCTGAGTCAGGTGAACCAGTTGGATCAATATTTTGCCATAATTTTAAAATAAAAATCAAGCCAAAATCTGATTATCCCTTGAAAACACTGTATCCACGGGCATTTCAGACAGGTCAAAACCATCT
>CALWLW010000007.1 GCA_944381625.1 uncultured Lachnoclostridium sp. | reverse complement strand
AAAAGAAAAGAAAACCGGCGTAGCCTAAACTACGCCGATTCTCTCACATAAATGTTTTCTTACGTCACCGCCCCTTTGGGCGGGTTTTTTGTTATGCAAACAGCGAAGCAGATACGCTTGAGAGTGTACCAGCTTCGCTGTTTTGTTGAGTGTAAAAGAAAAAGATATGTTTCGGGAAAATGTTTGATTTTTATCCGAATTCGTAGTATTATAATCCTAATTCGGATAAAACGAAAGCGATATGGAGGTACAATATGAAAACAAGATACAGTAAAAATCTTATGTACTATAACCAGCTGGATAGTAAGATTGACAGGATTTATCACGATTATCTTTCGGTAAGTGGATTTTCTCTCACTACTATGTGGATTTTATACTCTGCTTATACCAGCGAGAGAACTCCTACACAGTCGGAAATATGTGAGACATGGCGTTGCTCACCACAAACGATCAATTCCGCCTTGAAAGTTTTAGAAAAAAAAGAGATTGTCCAACTTAACTTTGCGGCTGGTAATCGAAAAAACAAATACATTCACTTAACGGATAGAGGTATGGAATTGTGCGAACAATTAGTCGAACCTCTCATTCAGGCAGAAAACCGTGCCTTTTCTGTTCTGACCGTAGAGGAACAAGAAAATTTGATAGCTTTATTCCAAAAATATAGCGACGCCTTAGATAATGAAATCCAGCTTCATAGAAAGGGGACGAATTATGACACAGAAGCAAATTGAAAAAAGAGCTTTATAATAACGACATTAGTAAATTTAATTATAGCCGTAGCGGGAACCGGTATGTGGCTTATTACTGGTCTACAAATGCTTTTTCTTGACGGTTTCTTCTCTCTGATTTTAGTTATATCATCAGTTACTGCTGTTTTGATTTCAAAGCTAAGTGGGAAAACAACAAAACGTTACCCACAAGGTCTTTATTTTCTGGAACCGCTATATGCAATTTTCAAGTCTGTACTGATAATTACAGTGATGATTCATGCCCTGATAAGTTCGGCGTAGGTTGCTTTTGATTATTTCTTTAACGGAAATGGGCAGATAATGAACACGGCATCAGTTCCGGTTTATTCGGTAGCGATGACTGTACTTTGCATTGGTCTGTCTGTATTTAATCGTAAGCAATACAAAAAACAAATAGCACAAGTACAATGTTACATGCAGAGTATCAAGCTAATTTTATTGATGGTTTGCAGTCAGCCTCAATTGGTGTGGCAATCCTTATTTTGTGGAGCATCCCCTTAGATTCCATTCTGGGATTTTTGCATTACACCTGTGACTTTTTTATTTTGATTGTTCTCTTTGTGACATCAATCAAAAACCCTGTTATTCTCTTAGTTGACTCATTCCATGAGTTGACAGGCGGAATCACACAAGACAAAGATATTTGTGAAGCTGTAAAATTGTCCACTGGACTTCCTACATCTGCTTTTACAGTACAAAAAACTGGCATGAAAATAAAAGTCAGTATTCCAAAGTCCGTTATCATGCAAACGGATTTAGCAGCCAAAGAGGATATGTTACAAACACTACAACAGTATTACGAATATGCAGAGATAAAATATATCGCATAAATATCAGAAATTTTATATGAACTTTATGAATCGAGCGTGGCTGTATATCGTCCGCAAAAGAGGCAAAACTATACTTTAATAAACCTTTTGCTAAAAAAGGTTCACTTTCTAAATCCCGTTTTGAACTGTTAAAATCAGGCAGTTTGTTTCAGAGGGAACAGATGCAAGTCTGTCATTCCTACTGGATCTTATGGTGCAGCTTGTTCATGTTATACCCAATCGCCAGTAGGATACTTTGGGCGGTGACATTTGCCCTGCAGTTTTTCAGGGTGGGCAGGCCGCTGCTGTGGATGGCGGCGTTGCCGTCCAGCAGCAGATACCTCAGTTTTGGCATGGCGGAAAAGACGGGGAAGCCCTTCACATGAAAGACAACCAGGGTGTAATCGGCCAGCCGCTCTATGATCTCTGCGGTCAGCTCCGGGATCTCAAATTTCTTTTCTCCGTCTTAGGTCAGGACACCGTTTCCCTAATCTGCTGTCTGCGCCCGTTTTGATCATTCCATCACTGCTTACCTCCTTACGCCTGCTCTTGGTAGCTGGCTTCAATGTCGATGAAGCACACATACACGGCGCAGACTTCGCCCTTTGCGTCATAGCCAAAGTAGACGGGATAGTAACCGTCCCCCCAGCCGGAGGCGAAGATGGGCAGATTGCAGTCCGTGTCCGGCACTGTCCAGTTGAGCCAGTCGCCATAGTCCCCCTGATACTTGGGATGGGCTTTGGCGTTCTCCTCCAGAAGATCGCAGAACAGGTCGTTGTAGGGGTCGATGTCCGGGTCCTCCTCCAGCCGCTTGGCCCAGTAGATCTGGAAGGCCGCCTGGGTCTGGATGTCCGCAACGCATCCCATCCCGGCGTCTACGCCAAAGCCAAAATAATCGTCCTCGTCCAGCTCCAAGTCCAAATTCTCGCTGCCCGTCATAGCCAGCTCATAGCGGACGGGCTTCTCCTTGCTGACCTCCACCTTGACGCAGGCGTAGCGGTCGCCGTATTGTTCGCTGGGCACCACGCAGATCTTCACGGGATAAGTACCGGCGGGGATCGTCTGTATAAAGGGCAGCGTGTCCTCCAGCTCCACCAGCGGGTCGCAGGCGAAGATCGTTCCGGTGGGGAAATGCACCGTGCCGATGTCCAGCACATCCACGGCCATATTCCCAATCATTTTCTCTGTGAAATGTGCGTCCAGGTCTGTTTTGCAGGTGAGTTTCTCCTTGATAGATTCATATTTGTTCATCCATTCTGTTGTCGGCATACTCGTTTCCTCCTGTTGATTTGGTTTGAGGATCAGTCAGCTCTCTACAATGCGGACCTGCTTTCCTCCAATTTCAATTTCCAGCTTTACGCCGTAGTCCGCCGCCCACGCAGGGCACTTGCTGAGCAGGGCCAGGATGCGCTCATCCGGCTCCCGGTCAAGGGTCACCCGCAAAATCACGGACCAGCCACCATATTTCTTTTGAAATTCCACGCTCTGGGTGTGGTTCAGATAGCCCTCCATCTTGTCCAACAGGGCCGTCTGTGTTTCCGGGGAGCCATCAATGAAGCCGTAGCAGACGAGGGCCATCAAAACTTCCTTTGTCTTGGGTTTTTCCGCCAGAATGTCAATCGTGTGCAGATCCCCGAACATATCTTCAATCGCCATTCTCGTCACCAGTCCCTCTCTCGAATAGCCTCCTCGGTGTCAATGGGGATGTCGAACCACTCCAGAATGTAGGCCACACTTGCGGCAATGCATTCCCGCGCCATCGTTTCGATCTCGCTGTCGTTCTCGTCAAACTCCTCCTGGAGATCATTGATGCCGCAGACCGCCTCATCCAGCGTCTCCTGCACCGCTTCGGTGTCGGTTTCGCCGCTCTCCAGCAGGTCGATAACTTTCTGCAGCTCGTCTTTTACCTTGTCCACCAGAAAATCAGGATAATATTCGTCTTGATACATCTCGTCCAACAGTTTGTAATTGGGGTCAAATGCTTTCATGTAGGCGCTCCTTTCTCATTCAAACATCAGGCCATATGATTCAGTCAGGCCGCCGTTTTCCTCCGTTTACTGTTGTGATTATTTTCTTATATCTTCCCATCCAGTGCCTCAACCGTTTTCATAGCGGCAGAATCAAACTTACAGCCCCGCAGCTCCCTTTCGATCAGGGCAAACACATCCGGAAAGCACTCGATCTCATCCTGATACTCATATCTCGCATACAGTTTCCCGTACTCGGAGATCCAGACCTCCGCCGGGTAGTAGTAGCCGATATGTCCGATGGGCTGACATTTCTGACCAGCCACTTCTTCGATCTCAGCTAAATCACAACCGGACATATCCCGAAAATATGCGTCCTCCAAATGGTTTTTGATTCCATTGATCAGGTAAGGAAATAAAGCGAACTCAAAGTCAGCCGCCCACTCCAGCTTTTTCTGAGCCAAATACCACTCACAACTCAGGCCGAAATACTTGCGGTAAAACCGCTGGGTGTTCTTCATCATAGGGACGCCATGATCGGCGTAATACTTTTCCGCAATGGAGATATCTACTTTTCGCCCTTCCTGCCATCCGGCGTACTCCATCAGCTGCTTGACCTTGCTTTTGAGATCACCAGAAATGGGGATGCGTTCTTTGGTCATGCTGGTTACCTCCATTACCATAGCCGGTCAATCTGAGTATATACCTTACCAGGTTCTCTGTCCGTAAAATTGGTCAATGAGTCGGTAGGTTCCATAAGCGGCATCACATTCAAAATATCCAGCACATAATACCAGATTCCTGTATCCCAGTCCCGGAACCGTCCATTGCAGACAGCTCGCCCATACTCGCCGGGAGTCAGATCCAGTGCCAGTTCATTGAGGAGCTGTTTCTGCCCGGTTTTATTGTAGGTATATCGCTCCGGCATTGCACCGATATGCCAATCATAGCGGTATCGCACCTGGATTCCGGACTCCTGCTGGATCAGATCAAAAGGTTGAAGCCGCATTGTGCCATTCGGTTTCCATTCCATCAGCCTGCGACAGTCCCTATCGATCTGAAATCCATCGGGTCTCTGTAAGATAGATATAAAGTGTGTAGGCAGGCCAAAGGGATAATAGGAGAAGAAGTCTTTCGGCAGCCGCATGGCTCTGGGATACTGGTTCCGCTGTGCGGCGGCGTTTCCTCCCCGGCAGTCTTTATACCATTGCAGGCGGATCTGCTGAATCAGAAGCGTGGGCAGATGTTTTTCTCTTTTTCTTTCCTCAGCTCTCATGAGTAATACAGAAAATTTCCTTGTTCAAATCAAAGTAGATCACCATCAGCTCGTCAGTAATCTCCGGGTTGAAGGACAGGTCCAAAATAAAAACTTGCTGGTTCATCTCGCCGTCCACCAGACTGCCGAACCGCTTGAGCCGCAAAAAGTCCACCATCTCGGCAAAGGACAGCTTGGCCGGGTCAGTTCCCGGAAAAAGTTCCGCCGCAATCTCCGGGCCTATATCGTCCCGGTGGAACTCCATGAAAAATGTCACAACGCTATGGTAGGGGCTGCTCTCGTCCGCCAGCGCAGCTTTGATGGCGGCTTTGGCCTTTTCCGCCAATTCCTCCGCCTCATCCAGCATTTCTCCTACCGCATCCATGGCAGCGGGATCAGCAGTCAGTTCCTCCGCCACATCGAAGAGAAAGGGCAGTCCCGTGTCCTCGGGAAAGTTGAAGATCTCCTCGCCGGGCGTATATGGTAAATCAATGCGTTTACAGTTCAGTTTCATAGATACACCTCCTGTTATTTCAGCGCCAGCACAAAGCCCCAGATGCCCACCACGATCAGTACCACCCCCATCAGGAAGAAGATCACCCGCCGAGAGCCGCGGCCGTAGCGGTGGGAGAGTGGCGCACCGGTGGGGTCGCAGAGCCAGTTCCAATTCAGGATCGCCCCAATCAAAACTACTACGCCCACGACCAGCGAGACGATGTACCAATGCGTCTGCAAAAAAGCCATAATTGTTTCGCCGTTCATTTACAGATCACAACCTTTCCAGCTTCGGGAGTTTCACGTTGGATGATTTCTTCCCGTTCTTTCAAATCAAGCGCCAGGGTTCGTTCTTCTTCCAAATACCCCTCGCAGTCCTGCACCAGCTTTTGGGCGTCCGAGTCCTCCGGGGCCAGGGCCAGCCACTGCTGGGCGTATAACTTTATATTTTATTGTATCATAAGGTGCTTTCCATTGGAAATGTTTTGTCAGTTTTGCTGATTTTTTGATTTTGCTCTGGCCATTTAGAGTCCGGTGATCTCGTCCATATAGCGACACTTCGTAAACATAACCGCCTGCTTGAGTGTCGGGACAAGCAGGATATTGAATATGCCACCCACGCTTACTCCCCCCATCGTGAAGCGCCAACTAGACAAGCACATCAGAGCAAAATAAAATATGACACCGCATGAGCGGCGTTCTTTTTCCCTGCGGGGAGAACAGGACGCCGCTTTTACCGCCCGCGCTGGAAATATCAGTTTTGTGTCTTTGAGGAATGTCCCTACCGGCCGGGCAAGCTCACCGCCCTGGACGCGGTATTATTCCAAGTGAAAGGAGTTGATGACGAGATGGCAGTTTTCCGCGTAGAGAAAAACCGGGGCTAATCATGTTGGAGTAAAGAAATTGATTCACTAAAGAATGTTAATTTTCGTGCAGTGTATTGTTTTCTTCGTGCAAATAGAATACAATATAATTATCAGCATGAAGGGAGATGATACTATGGCTGGCTCTACCACAAATATTAGTATTCGTATGGATTCTGATCTCAAAGCACAGGCCGACGCATTGTTTAACGAGTTGGGCATGAATATTTCTACTGCGTTCAACATTTTCGTTCGCCAGTCACTCCGTGAGGGCAGGATTCCCTTTGACATTTCTCTAAATCAGCCCAACAAGGAAACGATTGCTGCCATGTTGGAAGCAGAAAGGATTGCAAAAGACCCATCTGTAAAAGGCTATACTGATTTGGATGAGTTGTTTGCAGACCTGGAAAAATGAAAGAAACAAAGTATAACGTCAAGACCACTACGCAATTCAAAAAGGACTATAAACTGGCAGTCAAACGAGGCTAAAAATCAGTCTGCTGAAAGACGTTATTGCTGCCCTTGCCATGGGTGAAACACTTCCTGATAAAAACAGGGATCATGCGTTGACCGGAAACTGGATAGGACACCGGGAATGTTACATTCTTCCAGACTGGCTGCTGATCTACCGCATTGAAGATGATGTATTGGTTTTAACATTAGCCCGAGCTGGCATCCACAGTGACTTATTCGGGAAATAACTCTTGAAACGCAAAACGAGGGTGTCGCAAAATCATCTATAATGGATGATTGAGCGACACCTCCAGAAGTTATTATTTCCAGAGCCCATTGGCTGGACGATACGTCCCTGATCCGGGATACTTGTTAATCCCACCAGAAATACCAGACCGTAGACTGCCGCAGGATATCGGCCAGACTGCCTACAGTGGCTTCCTCCGGTCCCTGATCTATCACGTCAGGGCAGAAACCATACTGTTCCGCCGCTGTCTCCATGGCTTCCTCTGTGGGCACAGGAGCCGGGAGGAGAAATTCCAGCTCGTCGTGGGTCATAACGGCGGGTACCGCTCCATGCCGCTCAAACCAGTATTTTGCGGCTGCCATCAGTTCCGGGGTGTCCGGGCATTCGTTCCAGCTGCCAAAGGGAAGATACGCAAAGATCTCCCAGGGATTTTTCACCGGGATCCTGGCCAGAATGAGAGGATGAGTCATTGGGGTTCCATGATTCCAGTAGCCTGCAAAACGGTAATTCTTATAACCGCCTTCCATTTCGCCCAGAATCTCTTCTTCCCAGTCCATGTCGTCGTCCTCGGCTTCTTCCCTGCGCTGGCCGGTCAGTTCTTCCAGAACCGCCTGCCCGTCCTTCATGGGGGCGGCGAGCATCTTCTTCCTGTATTCTGTTACCGTATTCCTGTCAAATCCATAACAGTCCGCGTTGTTTGCCGGGTCAGAGTTCATCACCAGACAGTCCAGCAGAGTTTCATCCGGTATGATGAGCACGGGGACGAAACCCTCACGAATCCCCAGCCTCTGGGCATAACTGTAAGCTGACATGATGGGATCGTCGTCCTTCATGGATGGGAAATAAGTACATTCACAGTCCAGGTATCTCATCATGGCCTGGGCTACATCAGAGGGCTCCAGAGTGTCTTCGTCAAAGTCCTGACTCTGCCAGTTGGAGAAGCGTTCCTCTATCACCTTTGCCATGGCCTGATAGTATTCCTCGTCAAAGGGAATGAACAGGTACGCCTCGTCCTGGAACTCATCGGAGTGATACCGTTCAGGGCCGAAGTACCGGAGGGCATAGTCGTCGACGTCGCCGGGATAGTAGGGGGCGTCGTTCTCTCCATAGTAGTAGTGGGCAAAGGCGCGGCCCTGGGGATTGAACAGGGCGGAGAACAGACAGCCGTACAGTTCTTCCCGGATAAATGTCCGCAGGTCAGTATTGCAGGGAGCCGCTTTGAGCTGTTTTGCCACATCACCGTGATTTTCAAGAAATTTTTCACTCATCAGATCGTGCTCCATGCACCAGCGCAGATAGATGGCCATGTGGTTATAGGCGTTGATGGGGTCAATGGACAGCTCCTTTTCCTCGATATTCTCCAGGTGCCAGGAAGCGTCGTCCATGCTCATGCTGTCATCCGGGCCGTCATCTTTGCCATCTTCTTTGCTGTCATCCGGGCCGCCTGATCCATCTTCTTCGTCGCCATCCGGGCCGTCGTCCGACGGTTCCCAGGAGATTTTCAGCGTCATCTGCTCTTCCGGCAGAGATACGCCGGGGCTGCGGGTGATGGTGTGCTTGTCATTTGCCGCGAAGCCGATGGTCTCCCCATCGTGGAGTTCCACATCGCCTTCCAGCACATAGGATACCAGGCTGGCCAGGAAATTCCGCAGATCATCCGGCTGGGCGTCCGCATCCAGCACCTCCATCTCATCCTTGCCAAACACGTCCATACCGTAGGTGTAGGCGTTCATACCGCCCTCACTGCGATACAGGCCGAACCAGATCCAGTTGAAGATGGGCAGCTCGTCATTCTGCATCATATCGGCAAAGCCTTCATAGAATCTCGGCTCAAACACTACGCCGCTGGTGTAGACGCCTGCGGCATATTTCTGGCGGCAGCAGGCAGCCGTCAGCTTCGTGAAAAGCTTGCCCCGCTCAAAAATATTTTCCTCTTTGCCCAGCACTGCCACCATGATGTGGGCGCGGTGCTCCCTGGCCGCGTTCACCGCGTCCGGCCACATATAGTTGTTTTCTGCGTTGATTTCAGCCTCCCCGTCAGGGATGGGGAAGGGGAACAGACTGACAGCGGCGATCATGTCTCCCACATCAAACACAACCGTATCGTCGCTCTTGTCTTCATCCTCCTTCACCGTGATATCCCATTTTTCTTTCATGTCCCGGATGAACTGTTCTTTATCCCATTTTCCCCTGGACAGCAGGATAAAACCGGCAAAAGAACCTTTTTGATCGGATATGGTATCTTCGTCGTCTCCATCCAGGTCGAAGACAGACTCATGCTCCAGACTGCGGATAAATTCCTCAAAGCTGTCGGCCAGATGGGTGATTTTATAGTCATTCTCCTGATCCACGTGAACCACCGCAGGTTCTCCCTCGGGGCCGCAGGCCCGGTAATCCAGGAAAATCATATCGTGGCCTGCGCTGGGGCAGTCGCAGATGGCCACGCCGATAGGGGGATACTCCCATTCGTCGATCATGAACTGACTGCCCAGTTCGCCGCAGAGGGAGTAAGTCTTTTCCCGGCCGATGCCGAAGATGCCGGTGATGGCCACATGGTCTGATGCCCAGCTGGTGGGCTCGTAAGTAGGACAGCAGGTGTTGACGGGCATGCCGCCGTTGTGCTGTTTCATCAGCCAGATATAGGAGGCGGGCAGTTTATAGCCCAGCTCCGCCTCCACACTGGCGATCAGTTCATCCGACGGAGGATCGCTGACATATTCTTTCAGTGCATATTCATCATCGTCCCAGAAATTGGTGAAGTCAAATCCTTCAAAGGGGGTATCGCCGGGTATAAATCTGGGTTTTTCTCTCGGGGTCTCTGTGCGTTGGCGTTTTTGGATCTCTTCCTGGCATTCCCGGATCACCGCCGGGGCGTTCTCGTCCTCAGGGTCCAGTTCCATCCACCGCCGGGCATAAGGGATGGCCTTTTCCTCCTTTCCATAGAGATATTGGTAGGCATAGGCCATGCGCATGTTCCACTCCGCTTTGTCCTGTCCTTCCTCACGGACGGACTCCAGCGCCTCGATGGCCCGCTGGAGAGCCTTGTCCCCTTTGTAGTTGGGAGTGCCTTCATTGTGATCTCCGATGATGGCGTAATTTTCCAGAGCCCGTGCCAACGCGTAAGCAGAGCGGTAATCCCGCCAATCCTCCGGGATAGCGTTCAGGGCCTGGATACAGCGGGTGTATTCGTCCTCGTCGTTCCATTTTTGTAACTGCTGGTAAAATGCCTCGGCATTCGCCGGAGTGTAGGGGATATAGTCCATTCCAGCCAGGATTTCTTCCAGTTCGTCCGCCTGTTCTCCGGAAACTGAGTCATGATTTTTCTGTGTTTCGTCATCCGGCCCGTCCTCTGGTTTTTTCAGCGTCACCGTACCCGCCTCCCGGCGGAAGGTGTGGAAACTGGCCCAGGGAATATCCGTATTCTCAAAAAATTCCCTTGCCATGTCCAGGGCAGCGCGCAGATCCCAGGCAATAAAATCCACATAGCCGCAATAGATACCGGTGGCTCCTCCGGTGAGGGTGAGCGCCTCCGAACTGTCTCCGTCAGCAAGCACTTCCTCCAGTTTATCCCGGAAGTCGAAGATCTGCTGGGTGCGGTCCTCGCCGGTAAAGCCATCCAGGGGATAGCAGAGGAAGCCCGCCACCGCGCCATCGGCATGGAGCTCGTCCATGAAGCTGTTATCGGCATTCAGATATCCGTTGATCAGGGGCGCGCAGCAGGTGGAGCCCACAATGGCATCCAGCCGCCAGTCTGCGTCCGGATCTTCCTCAGGCTCCATCTTATAGCCAATGTAGGTATTCAGATAGCTCTCCGGATCGGTGGAAAGCTCCAGTCCCAGTTCTTTCAGCCTGTTGGGCAGTTCGGACATGAGGATGGCGGGTTCTTCCTTAGGCGTTTCCAGCATGTCAAAACTGTCTATGTACCTCATGTTGGGGATCTCACCCAGCATCTGGTCGGCGAGGGTGGTGAGCATCCACCAGGCGTGGCCTTCCTCCTCCCGGAGCAGGGGGAGCAGTTTTTCGCAATAGACGGAAAGACGGAAGTTGTTTTCACCCTGAGGTTCCAACCAGACCCGCACGTCCTCCCCGGAAACCTCCCAGCCGTCGTCGGTACGCAGGCCGATATCAGGATTAGGCTGGCGGCCCACGAGAATATTCCAGTGCTCCAGGACTTTTTCGGGAGCATGCTTACGGAAATATACCAGTTCAAACAGCTTGACTTTGTCCCCCTCCGGGGTAAGGATCAATTCATGTTTCTTGCCGTTGAAGCCCATTTCAAAAGAAATATCGTCAAAGACAAGGTTCAGAACTTCCCCCATCTGGGCTGCCAATTCCGCGCCCCGCTGGTGATCTTTGTCCTCGTCCATCATCTGACGCAGTTCGGCCTCCTGTTTGGCAAAGGTTTCCCACCAGTTCTCCGTCCGTTCCCGGAAACACTCTTCGAACTGAGGCAGGGCAATGCGTTTTTCACACCAATTGATCAGCTCCAGGGTGTCTTCGTCGCCGGGACGGGCCTCCAGCGCTTTTCGGAAATAAGGCAGAGCCCGGCCCTCCTGATCCAGATAGAAATAGGCGTAGCCCATGCGGAAATTCCAACAGTGGTCGCCCTGAAAGTATTCCTCATGGGGTTTCAGCAGGGATATGGCCTGTTTGAGCATCCTGACGCCTTCCGGTTCGTACGGGTCCGCCTGGTTGTTGTAGGCCCGGGCCAGTTCGCTGTCCATCTCCGGGGTGCGCTCTCTGGCGGGGATGGCCTCCAGGGCGTCGATGATCTTCTGGTATTCGTCGTTTTCGTTCCAGATCTGGCACTGCTGTAAAAGATCCATATGCTGTTCCTCCTTATTCTGTTCTGAAACCAGCCGTTCCATCAGCCGGTCTCTTTAAATTGTTCAAATACGTTTAAGTTCTTCTGTACATTCAGGATAGTTCTACCCGGATGATGGGCCGGTAAAAATCGTAGTCGCCGTTCAGTTCGTTGTCCTCCTGAATCGCCGGCTTATAGTGCGGCGAACAGGGAAGGTAGCCGAGGAAAGGACCCATACCGCCGCAAATATTGCATCCGCCGTCGCCGCCGCAGGTGGTAAGTATATGGGACTTTACCACTTCCCGCATATAGGGATCATAGGCGATGGACAGGCCGAAGAAGTTGGGCTCTTCCATGTCGTAGGGCCTGTCCTTATCCTCATCCATGTCCTCAAACCAGTGCAGGCGCATGGAGGAATCCAGTCCGTCTCCCCAGGGAAACAGGGTGCGGCATCCGCCGCCGCACAGGTAGGCCCATTCATCGGCGGTAGGCAGGGAGAAGCCCTGTTTTTCCAGCAGCTTCTGGAAATCTATGTAATCTATTTCATGGTAGAGACTCGCCTGCCAGCTGTCGCCAACCCGCTCAAAGCGGGCGCGGCCTGCCAGCGTCAGGCTGTTTCTGTCGGTTAAAGCAAATTCACGAAAATCTTCCAGCCAGTCCGGGCGCAGCCGTGGATCATCAAGTTCCACAGGTTCCCAGCCGATTTCCTCCAGTTCCCGGCCCGCCAGCATGGGGCCGACGGCCGCCTGCCGTACCGGAGACATGTTTTCTCTGATCAGTTCATCAGGATCGCACTCCATTTCCCATTCCTGGGATAAGTATTCCAGTTCCTCCCGGCTCTCCTGGTTCAGCCCTATGGCGAACTGCTCCCAGCCCAGTGTGACCGTATCGCCGGGAACAAAGACAAACTCCCGGGCATCCTTTTCAAAAACGCCAGTGGTGCAGTTCTGCCCCCAGTGGTCAAAAGTATGCAGGCCGAGAAAGGTCATTTCATAACGGGCGGCAAGCTTCTCCATCAGCGCCTGTTTTTCCGCCTGGGGCAGCAGGTCGAACTGGCAGCGGAACAGGGGAGCGGCCTGCTTGGGCTCCGCATCATGGTCATTCTGCGGCTGCTCCGGCTCCTTCCCCGGCAGGTAGAAAGGCAGATCCGGGTACACCTCCTGGTACTTCCGCCAGGGCTCCAGTTTACGGGGCTTGTTCGCCGTCCGCAGGAACCCCCAGAAGTCAGTGGGATAGCGGAACACTGGCCCTACTCGATCCCGCCGGGTAACAATGACCACCGTACCGTCGGTGAGCATGCCAATGTGTTGCAACTTCTCTTTGCCGAACATCCCCGGACGGATGCGGAGTACCTCCCGGGTGGTCATGTGAATGAGCTGGGCAAAGTCATCGGAGAGGAGTTCGCCGTTGCCCTGAATCAGCAGCCAATCCCTGGTGAACCAACGCAGTTCCAGATCCTCGCCCATGCCGGGCAGGGCGGCGATGCGGCAGCGACCGGTGTCCATATCCAGTTCCAGCAGACATTCCTCCATCCGGCCCTTGCCGCTGACGCTGTGGATCATGTAGATACAACTGGTGCCGGGAACGGGCACCGCTTCCGAGAGATGGTCATATCCGGCAAGGGGAAAGGGATGCCTGGTCACCTGGCCATCCGCCCAGCGGTAAATAATTCCCCTATACCATTCGTTGGAGAAGTACACCCGGCCCAGTCCATCCGACGTAATGCCGCAGTGGCAGCTGCCGCTCCAGCCATCTTTGGGCAGCGGCCAGTTCTGTACATCCTTTCGGGTGCCCCGTTCGGTCAGTTCGATCCGGGTGGCGTTGCAGGAGTCTCCCATCCAGAGAGAATGTCCGATCCACCGAAGGGAGCGGGGTGGGCCGTCATAGTCAATGGGAGATGGCTCAAACCAGTTCAGGGTGGCCGGATTTTTTCCAACCAAGATCCGGCCGATGGGGCCGCAGCTCCTGGCCGCTCCGTAGACCTCCAGTTCCGGGGAATAGACGAGACTGCACAGCTCCGGCAGGCTCCTGGCCCGGATGACCTGGGGAGGACGGCTGCGAAGATCGACCGCGCAGCCGTTCAGCCAGCGCTCTCCGCCCTGCGGTTTCCATTCTCCGGCGGCGAAGTCCCCCGCCAGGGAGTTGAAGAAATAGTCGTATCCATCATCCAGGATGTATTCCTCACAGGGCATTACCGCACCGGGATCCAGTTCCTTAGCGTGGTCACCCCAGTTGCGCCGGGGCTGCTTCATCAGGCTGAAGTACTGTCCCTGCTGTTTACAGAGCGTTTCAAAATACTCCCGCTCCC
This sequence comes from uncultured Lachnoclostridium sp., assembly GCA_944381625.1. GTDB lineage: Bacteria > Bacillota > Clostridia > Lachnospirales > Lachnospiraceae > Hominiventricola. The sequence goes on along the minus strand of CALWLW010000007.1, from coordinate 139,613 downwards.
TTTCGGGAATCAGGACAAACAGGTACTCGTCCTCCCCGTCCAGGTTGTACAGCGCCCAGCCGAAGACAGACAGTTCCTGCCCCAGGGCCGCTGCGCCTTCTTCATGAGGCAGGCTCATGTACTGAACGCCAACGGCATCAAGACGCTCTTCCAGCAGTTCTGGTACCTGGGCTCCCCATTTTCTCCGCAGCTCCGCCAGGGTATCCTGTACGGCTCCGTCATATTTTAGGATGTCCAGCGCATCCGTTATCAGTTCTGCAAAGTTTGACATCAGATGATCTCCTCTTCCCATACCGTGCTCCAGTCGCACAGCGTTTCGTTCTGCGTCACCCGGCGCAGTTCGTCCCGCACCTCCATCAGCGCGAAGCCCAGCAGGTTTTGGCCGCGCCATTTTGGCGGGTCCTGGGCTTCCGGCGCGCTGGCCGAAAGGCGGATGCCCCAGATGCTGTCGTAGGGGCTGGCTTCCACCAGTACGCTGTCCCCGGTGGAGAGAAGAAACTCCCGGAGGGCACGGTTCTGGCTGAATTTGCACCAGTTGCCATTCAGCACAATGGCGTATTTGAACCTGTCCCACACTGTCTGGTCAAAGCCGCGCACCTTGCGTCCCAGGGCCTTGATCTGCCTGGGGTCATTGCATTTCAAAATCTGTTCCCGGATCTCCTGATCGCCAAACAGCTCCGCTTTTCCCGCCATCATATATTGCTCCATGCAGAGATAGGAGTGGGCGATGGAATAGAAATCCTCCATCCACCATTGGCTGAAGCAGCTTTTGGTGATGCTGCCGTCCTGGGCAGGCTGATGGCCCCAGAACATGCACAGTTCCCGTTTTCGTCCGGCGGCAAACTCCTGCTGGAGCCACTGCCGGGTGTACTTGGGTTTTCCCTCCGGCTGCCACACCTGCACCCAGAAATTGCCGTGTTCCAGCACTTCGCCGCTGTCCTCATTATCCCACCAGCCCTTCCAGGTTACCGGTTCGGGAAAAAGGGTACGGTATTCTGCCTGTTCCTCTGGCGAAAGTGTATCCAGCCATTTGATGAACCGGTACATATAATCCTCCCCGTAACCCATGCGCCAGCCGATGGAATATCGCTCGATCTCCCGGTGGGCCAGCCAGGGGGGAGGCATGAGACTTTTCTTTTCTAATGCCATAGTATATTCTCCTTTCTTGTCAGACACGGCCTGGTTTTTTTCAGACATCCAGCAAAGCGCCGACCAGGGACGTGATCTGTCCCGCAATCATCTCTCCTGCATTTTTTTCAGCAGCTTCACGATCCGATCCCGATTCTTCGCGGTTTTCATGAAGGTGGGGAGGTGGTCGGCCTGGGTTTTTCGCAGGATACCCGGCGGCTTTTCCCGCAGGTCGGCGCTGAGATATCTGATCAGATAGGCAAGATGCTCCCGGTTGAGGGCCCAGACCGGTTTGCCCTGGAAGGCGTCCAGGAACCACAGTTCCAGGCCGAACCAGGGTTCCTTGCCATCCTGAATCTCCGCGTCATAGGAGAAACATTTCTGCGCCGTCTTATGTACCTCGCCCGACATGGCTGTCCCGCAATAGGGGCAGGCCACGTGGAGGGCGGGAAATCGCTGTTTTGTCTCATCTTCAATATCCACCCGGTAGTATCTGCCGCAGTTTTTGCATTGGTTATGCACGTTATAACGGTAGACCATCCGATCACGGGTCATCTGGTGGCCGCAGCTCAGGCAGCGGAAACAGGCTTTGCCCTTATCCGCCGTCACCATGCCCAAACCGCGGCATCTGGGGCATTTCACCTGAATCCCGGGGGTAAGGGCGCTGTAGGCGCTGTAGGTAAAATAATGTTCATCGACAATTCGTTTCATAGGCTCCTCTGCATCGGCTGCCGATAATCAGTCAAATGTATTTTCATGTGATTTCGTTATTTCATTATAAATGGTTCTCATCCCACAATATCAGCACGGGTGACGCCTTTTTTGAGAGTGCCGCAGATCTCTACGGCATGTCCCCAGAACAAATCGTCATCGTCAAAATAGGCGGTAAAGCTGCCGCCGGCGGTAATTGTCAGTTCTGAAAGAGAAATGCGCCTTGCAAAAGATTCTTCTGTGATGGGGGTGTCATTTTGATGTTCTTCGTCCCCTGCCTGCCAGTCATTGGCAAGTGAAGTGAATTTCCTGGCTGCAAATTCCCGCATAGATTTGTCCCAGGTTTCCCGGTCGGCCAGCAGCTTTTTGGCGGCATTGCGGGCGCGGGTCCAGGTGGATTTGTTCTCTGGATCAATGTCCAGAAAAAGGGATACTTGGCTGTCGGCCCATGAAATGGTTCCTTCAAACAGTCTGAAATCCCGATTTAACGTCAGAGAGCCAAGCATTTCGTCTTCGATGACGACAGGTTTGATATATTCCGCCCACACCGCCTCCAACTGTGGACATGAAGTGGATTTTTCCAGCAACTCAGTGACACACCAGAAATGGTTATTCCTGCCTTTTGCGCATTCATCCAGCATTTTGCGGACCTTGATGCGGCAAATCTGTCCTGCCTGGAACCGATTCCAACCCTTCGTGCTGTTTCTTTCTTTATCGGTGACAGGCCACTGCAGCGTTCCTTCTCCGATCTCGGTTCTGCCATCGGCGCAGAACACCATGCCCAATGTACCGGCCGTCATACACCAACCATCACAGGAAGCACTTGCGCCCCAGACTTTTTGGATCAGAACCAGCACTTCCTGTTCCTTTGGGGCATATTCTTCATAAAATTTTTCAAACACTGGCGATTCCTCCTTCACCGTAATCTCATGCCATGCTCCTCGTCCTGCATCTGTGTTGTGTCATGGATCAGTTCGGCAGCCGGGACAGGCATTTTTCCATTTCCATATTTTTTTCTTTTTTCAAAAGGTAAAAAAGCCCCGCGCCGGACTGTCGAAGACAGACTGACGCAGGGCGTGAAAAGACCGCAGGGAAAGAACAGCATCCTTCTGTGGATGTAGATCCTTTCACAGCTAAAATAAATTTTTTGCTTTTGGCGTTAGGAACGTTTTTCTGCGGCATGTTTATAGCTCCACGTGATTAAATTCTTTTCAGATATTGGGCAGGAACGGTTTTGGTCAGCCATACGCCGTTGGCGGACAGATAAAAAGTATATCCGTCCTGGTGCATCTGTCCAGCGTTCACCTGGTAAATCACAGGCTTTCCGTGCCGTTTTCCCACTTTTTCTGCGGTCTCCGTATTGGTGGAAAGATGGACATACAGGCGGTTTCCGGGGAGCAGTCCCTTGGTCTGGATGGAAGCGGAAAACCGTTCGGCTGTACCATGATACAGAGTTTCCGGCGGTTCGGCCACGGCGAGTTCCACATCCACCTGTATGGAATGGCCCTGGTTGGCACGAATCTTTGTCCCGTCTGCATTGAAGGAATACCGCTGCTTGCCGTCGGTCTTTACGATTTCTTCCAGAATCTCACGGTCAATGGCGTATTTCCTGCCGATGCCCTCCAGGAGGGCGTCCACATCCGCCCAGCCATGGGCGTCCAGCTCAATTCCGATGGTTTCTGGTTTGTGCCGTAAAATCAGACTTATATATTTACTGATCCTTGTGAGATCGGAAGCTGTGTTTTTCATGATCAATCCTCCAGGTCAATTTTGGTGGTTGGCGGATATAGTTCTGTCTGCCATTTGCTGTGTTCCATTGAAATTCCCATCTAATTGGAATGAATCAACGGCGGCCGGAGGCATATTCGCCTGTGTGGACATCCAGTACCATTCTGGGCGGCTGGATCAGAGCGTCTTCATACTGGCATTTCCATTGTACCGAGCGGGTCATACGGCCGTCTATGATGCCGTCCACAGTCTCGTCAGCCTGGATGGGATTATCATGTTCCAGAATATAGGAAGCCAGATTGTACGCATGATTCACCACCCAGTCAGGGTTCATGCCATGAAAATGATACTGGATGTCAGGCAGATATAAGGTACTCATGCCCAGCGTGTCCACGAGCATGTCTTCCGTGCCCTGAATGGTAAAAAAGCGGACGTTGACTCCAAAACGGATAAAGCGGTCCGCGCCTTTTATCTGATGGTTCCGTACGGCGTCTGCGGTAAATAATTTGCCGCAGATGGGGAAGTAAAAGGCTTCGCAGCCGGGATATAATTCAGCCAGGGCGTCCAGGAAATCCGCGTCAAGATTGGCCCGCTCCAGGGCAGGGAGCGCTCCGGCCAGCATGTCCACGGCGTCTACCTGGTACCGGCATTCCTGAAAGATCCTCTCCCGGTCCTCCATGCAGTCCCACATCTGGCTTTTGATAAATGCGTCAATATTATTTCCGTCAAAACTGGAACAGCCCAGGATGGACAGCTGTACCGGGACCTGTGCGTCTTTAAATTCTGCAATATGGTCCAGGGCGGCAAAGGACGCCGACTGCTCATCATAGGCGAAACAGTCAACCGCGCCCACATGGCGTTTCATGACGGTCACGGCCCTTGCTTTGTCCGGCAGGACAGGAGGCTCCTTAAACAGCAACTGAATGATAAAAGGGCTGCCAGGACGGAATTCTTTTTCGGTTAGATTTTGCTGAAACACTTCTTTGCTCATGGATGCACCTCCTGCTGTTCCGCTATTTTTATTCATTTATTGTATCATACAAGGACGCTCTGGGGAAATGTTTTGTGGGGAAAAGAGCAAATCAGGAGTGAAAAGTCCGCAGAATCAGAAAACACAAACAAAACTTTAACAACTTCATGGTAAAATGAGCGCATCGCGCGAATTATACCATCGCGCATACCGGTTTCTGCGCCCGCCGCAGAAATCCGGGCGCATCCGCCGGAGGCAGCATATCCGCGGAGCGGATATGGTAGAATAAAAAAATATGGATATATGGAGGGGATTGTTTTGTTTAAAATATTGGTGGTAGAAGACGACAGGGAGCTGAACCGGGCCGTGTGTTCCTATCTGGGGCAGAATGGTTTCGAGGTGATGGGGTGTTACGGAGTGAATGAAGCCTATGACGCCATGTACCATATGATGTTCGACCTGATCGTATCGGATATTATGATGTCTGAGATCGACGGGTTTGAGTTTGCCCGGTCGGTCAGGGCGTTAAACCAGGAAATTCCCATTCTGTTTATGACGGCAAGGGATGATTTTGCCGCCAAACAGAAAGGGTTCGGAGTGGGCGTGGATGACTATATGGTCAAGCCCATCGACCTGGACGAGTTGCTGCTCCATATCGGCGCGCTGCTGCGCAGGGCGAAGATTATGGCAAGCAAACAGCTCACGGTGGGCAGCGTCAGACTGGACGCCGAGGAGCATACGGCTTATATGGGAGACGAGGAGATTCCGCTGACGGTACGGGAATTTAACCTGATCTATAAATTGCTGTCCTACCCGAAAAAGACCTTCACACGCTCTCAGCTTATGGATGAGTTCTGGGACGGAGATACAGGTTCAGGCCCCAGGACCGTGGACGTATATATAACAAAACTGCGCAGTAAATTTTCCGCGTGCAAAGATTTTGAGATTGTAACAGTCCATGGGTTGGGATACAAGGCGGTGGTGAAATGAGGAAAGAGGAGAGAAAAAATCCGCGGAGCCTGTTTTCGGTCGGGAATTTTTTCATGTTCTGGCTGTTTGCCGCTCTTGTGGCAGGCTGCAGCATGCTGCTGTTTATCTCAGGTACAGGGATTCCAGAGGAGATTATCCGCCACCGCGCGCCGGCTGTCTTCATCAACATCATAATCCTCAGTACGCTTCTTACGGCATTTGACGTTCTGCGCCGGAATTTTACCGTGCGCCGTCCGGTGGAGCGTATTCTGGAAGGAACCAGGAAGATTCGCCAGGGAGACTTTACGGTGCGAATAGAACCGGTGCATCTTCTGAATAAGCAAAATGAATTTGATATTATTATTGACGACTTGAACGCCATGACCCGTGAGCTGGCGGGCGTGGAGACCCTTCGGACGGATTTTATCTCCAATGTTTCCCACGAACTGAAGACGCCTTTGTCCGTCATTCAGAATTATGCGACGCTTTTGAAAGCGCCGGGGCTGTCTGAAGAAAAGAGGCTTGATTATGCCGGAACCGTGATGGAAGCGTCCCGCCGCCTGTCTGATTTGATTACGAACATCCTGAGGCTGAACAAGCTGGAAAATCAGGAGATATATCCCAATAAAAAAGTCTATGACCTGGGGGAACAGCTCTGCGAGTGTCTGCTTTATTTTGAAAGCCAGTGGGAGAAAAAGGGGCTGGAGATTGAGACGGATCTGGAATCGGATATCCTGATTGAAGCAGATGAGGAATTTCTTTCGCTGGTATGGAACAATCTTTTTTCCAATGCGGTGAAATTTACAGATGAAGGGGGCGCCATCGGCGTGTCGCTTCACGGAGAAGGCCCTGCTGCCGTAGTCCGGATCCGGGATACTGGCTGCGGGATTTCCCCGGAGATCAGGGAGCATATGTTTGACAAGTTCTACCAGGGCGACACTTCTCATGCCGCACAGGGTAATGGGCTCGGGCTGGCGCTGGTGAAACGTGTGATGGATATCATGGGCGGAGAGGTATCTGTGGAGAGCCGAATCGGCGAGGGAAGCACCTTTACGGTCCGGCTGAACAGATATAAAAAGGGAAAAAGTTCATAGATTTCATATTTCTTTAACGTTTAGCAAACATCTTGGAAATATCGGAAGACTAGGATTGGCTTATGCAAAGGCAGAAAGCAAAACGGCTTTAAATCATCTGTAAATAGTAAGCTTAAAGGAGAATCTAATATGTGTAAATCAAGATGGATGCAAAAAATAGCAGGAGCAGCTTTGACCGTTTCCCTGTTGGCAGGATGCGGCGCGGAGCCTGCGGCCGATACGGAAGAGACGCCGGTGATTTCAGTTATTGAGAGCGGATCTCAGGTGTCTATTGTTAATTCTTATGATAATACGGAGGAACTGATCAAGAGATTTCCGGTGATCAATCCGACGCCTGTGGATACGCCGCTGGAGGAGGCCATCCAGAACCGGCTGCTGACAGGCTTTGAGAACTGGAACCGGGGATATGACGCATGGAAAGCCTGGGGAGATATCCTCTATACGCCGGAATCCATGTACAATGTCCACGGTGTGCGGATGACGCTGGAGGAGTACCAGCAATCCCAGAATATGGGGCTTAAGGCGGCGGATATTCAGATGGGAAATTTCAACAATATGATTATCTGCGACGACTGGTGCGCCATCCGTTATGATATTACCAGCACGAACAGGGAGACAGAAGAGACTTCGGAAGGAAGCGTGATGGAGTTTGTCCAGTTCAAGGACTACGGGGATGAACTGGGCGTCCGCGTAGTGGAAGGCTGGGCCGGGACAAAAGGCGCGGATTTTGATATGATGTGGTCTTTTCTGACGGAGGAAGAAGCGGCAGCCCAGGATGAAGCCATGGAAGAACTGGAAGCTTATGTGGTTCCTGAGATGGATAATCTGGAAGAAAAGTATCCGGTTCTGTATCCCACGGCTGTCAGCGATGAAAAGGGGGCGCAGATAAAGTCCGCCATCCTCAATGATTTTGAAATGTGGAACCAGGGCAGCGAAAGCTGGGCAGACTGGGCAGACAGCTATTACAGCAGCGACCTTCAATATCATGTGAAGGATGATGTGCTGACACTGGACGAATATAAAGAAGCAGTCTGCGCCAGCGCCGAAGAAACGGAAGTGGAACGGCTCTATTTCAATAACCTGCTGATCAGCGGGGACTGGGCGGCTCTTCATTATCAGGTGGTGAATATGGATCTGGCCACCGGAGAGAAGACCACGAACAATGTTATGCAGTTCTTGCACTTTGAGGTAAACGGCGACGACGTCAAAGTGACGGAGTGCTGGACGAAGTAAAAACGGGCAGGATTTCAGGAGCGGGCATTCACAACCTTTGTTGCGCCCACCAGGTCGTGGAACATGCGGTGACTGCGGCCAAATACTGCATAGGCCACCGAGGCCGCGGAGATTACGATATATGCGTAACCAATTCCCTGTGAGACCTGCCGGGGCAGCCATAAAAAGACAAAATACTGTAAAAAGGCGGAGGGAAAGGCGGTCTGCCCTTCGATGAGAAGAGAACCGACCAGTTCCCGCCTCCACATATGGCTCCAGGTAAGTTCATCGTCGTTTGCGGGTACAATACGGATTCCCATCAGCTTCTTGCCGATTGTCTGTCCTTTCCTGCCATCCCGAAGAGGGAAAATGCAAAAATAATATACGGCAAAAATCATCGCCAGGGCGCTGCACAGAAGCCGCCAGTTCATGGGGATGGACGTAAAATTTTCAGAGGTAAAGGCTTTCTCTCCTGTAAGAATGCTGGTGATAATCATTGGGATGATGGAAATAAATATTGTGCTTAAAATGTAATCGATGGTATAGGATAACAGGCGCTTCCACAGCGGAGCGCAGCGGCTGGTTTCGGCCAGCCGCTGAAGCATGTGCTTCTCCAACTGTTTCCGCCTGCTTACGTTTGCCGTCTTTGTCATATTTGGATTCCCAGCAGCCCGTAAGCCTCTGTCAGTACTTTTTTTCCATCCATCCTTCCAAAGTCCACGTTGGAAATCACCATAGTCCTGGTGCCGTGGGGGGCGCAGAGCCCTTCAATGCGTTTTTGATAATATTTTATCTGGGGACCGATCAGTACCACGTCAAGCTGCGGGGCCATGTCCGCCATTTTTGTTTCCGCATAGGCATTGATACTGCAGTCCAGCCCTTTTTCCTCCGCATATTCCAGCATTTTTTTCAGCAAAACCGAAGTGCTCATTCCGGCAAAACAAAACAGGCCAATCTTAACCATAGGTTCTCCTTTCTAGCGTTCCAGCCGCTGCAGGCGTTCATTTAAATCAACAATTTGTTCGGCCATGATCTTCATCATCTCCGCGTTCATCATCTGGTCTTCCGCGTGAACCAGGAGTATCTGAACTTCTATTTTTTCTCCGGCCGCCATGCGCTGTATCAGCCCTGCATGGATCTCATGACATTTACTGTAACCGTCTTCTCCTTTTTTGATCAGCTCCCTGGCCGCGGCAATATTCCCTGTCTTGGCTTCCTCCATCGCCTGCATGTAGCTGGCAGTGACGTCGCAGATGGATGTGATCATCTGGAAGCTGATCTGTTCTATGGTATCAGCTGTGCTCATGCGTTCTCCTCCTCACAACATTTTTTATCCCAGATTTTGAAAAATGGCCAGTAGATCAATGCCGCCAGCAGCAGGATCAGAATCTGCAGGATTCCCACTTTTATATCCCCTGTTATTAAGAAACCTCCAAAGGGCGCCGGAGTCGTGAATGGCACCGCCACACCAGTGGGCCGCCCCACGATGTTCCATGCCATGGCCAGATAGCTTATGGCAATGGACAGCATGGGCGTGATAAAGAAGGGAATCGCCATGATGGGATTCATTACAATGGGCAGTCCATAAATAATAGGTTCATTTACGTTGAAGATGCTGGGTACCAGAGCCAGTTTCCCGAGGCTCTTAAGCTGTTGGGACTTAGCCCGGAAAGCGCACATGATACAGAGCGGCAGCGTCAGGCCCGATCCTGTCAGGAATACAAAATGGTCGAGGTACTCGGTGGTTACAATGTAAGGGATCTGTAGTCCGCTTTGATAAGCGGCCAGATTCGCGTATTTTGCCGCGTCCCAGATGGGCTGCATCACCGACTGCACGATCAGTGTTCCATGGATGCCGAAGATCCAGAAAAAGGTGTTGAAGAATCCCGCCGTAATTTCTGTGCCCAAAAAGGAGGTTCCCACTCCCAGGAGCGGCAGCTGCAGTACATTCAAAATGAAATCATTGGCACTGCCGTAAGGGGTCATGGCAAAGACAGCCCTGATAATTACAAACAGGACCACGACGACTCCCATGGGTACCATTGCGGTAAAGGAACGCGAGATGGAAATCGGCACGGAATCAGGCATTTTTATGACGAGATTTTTCTTGATTAACCAGATATAGATGGCAGAGCTTAAGAGGCCGGAAATAATAGCCATAAACAAGCCCTGGGAGCCAAAGCTGTCCAGAGAAAACCCGCCGCCGTCCATCTGCACCAACAGCAGGAAGTAGGCCACAATGGCCAGGATGCCTGCGGGAAGGGGCTCCACTTCATGGCTTTTGGCGTAGGAGTATGCCACGCCGCATGTGGTGAAGATCGCTACAAGCCCCATGGTGGCCGGATTAATCACGTCCCAGTTCCACCAATTCCAGTTTTCCCCGAATACAGAGGCCAGGAAAGCCTGTACTGCTGGAACGGGGAAATCGCCGATGACAATGGCGATGGAGCCGACGATCATGACCGGCATGGACAGGATCAGACCGTCCCTGATGGCCAGCAAAATCTTATTGCTGGATACCACGCTGACCAAAGGCATAATTTTTTGTTCTACAAAATCCGTAAATTTTTCTTTCGTACGCATATGCTCACCCCTGTCTTTCAAATTCCACCCATAAGCTGCCATTTTCCTTTATCATATCCTCCAGAATTTTCTTTGCCCTGTCAGTATCGCAGATAATCCGGTTTACGGCGAAGGCCTGCAGAAGTTTCTGGTAACTGTGTTCGAAAATTGCGTCTACTAAGAGTTTTTCACAGGCATACTGATTTTCCAGCAGGCCCTTTTCAAAACTGGGAACCTCTCCGATCTGAATGGGTTCTACTCCCTGCCGTCCGATGCGGCAGGCCGCTTCCAGCATCATACCGGGATCCAGATTGGGAGCCAGGCCGTTGTTCTGCACCATCACCAGACAGATATCGTTGCGGTTGTTGATGATGGAGGTGGCAAGCTCGATCAGATAGGCGGCATGTACGTCATTGTATGCAATGGTGGAAGACGAGGCTTCCGCAATGTTTCCTGCAGCCGCGTTGATGTGCGCCCCGATATCATATTCCGTACCCTTCATTTTTCCCAATTTCGCGATGGAAGAACAGTAGCTGTTCACATTGCTTCCCCTGCCCCTCATGACCTCGTCGTACCGGGTGAAATGCTCATTGTAATGGGCCAGGCATTTGTCGGGATAGAGATAATACAGGCAGTAAGTGCTGGGAAGAGAATATGGATAATCCAGGATCATATCCAGATGCTCCTGGAACGTGCCGCCCCAATGGGGATCTCTGCCGTACATCTCTGCCAGCATCCTGCGCACCTTGTCCGGAGTTTCCGTGCAGATGCGTAAGATTTCCGGAAGGAGGTTTTCCCCGGTCTCTTTGTCGATCAGCCCTGTGAACCATCCGTAATGATTGAGCCCAAAGTAGCGGGGCTCCACCTGCCACCGTTTCTTCCCTACCAGCGGGAGGTAGGAGTCCATAATCTGCGTGGGCATATCGCAGATATTGATGAGTTTTTTATCGTCTGGAAATACTCTTTTGGTCGCCTCAGCCACAATCGCCGCCGGATTTGAATAATTGATGATCCAGGCGTCCGGCGCGTATTCGCGGATATCTCTGATCAACTGGATCATTTGAGGAACACTGCGGATTCCATATGCCAGTCCTCCCGCTCCGCAGGTTTCCTGTCCGATGCAGCCATAACGGTAAGGGATTTTTTCATCCATATTCCGTGCGGCAAGCCCTCCTGCGCGGATCTGCACAAAGGCAAAATCCATATCCTGAAAAGCGGATTTTTTATCCGTGGTATAATAAAACTCCACATTCTCATAATATTCTCGGAACAATACTTCGCCGTATTTTCCAATGGGTTCCTGACGTTCTGCATCCGTATCATAAAGAACGATTTTTTTTAAGGGAAATTCCTTTTGTGCGTAGCAGAGAAGCTCCATTAAATCGGGAGTATAGGTGCTTCCGCCACCGCAGATAACAAGAGAATACTTTTTCATGGGAATGATCCTTTCTTCTTAGCATAATTGTTGATAAGTGTGTATGGGCCGGTCCTCTACCTGGTTCCATTTTATTCTCTGACTTTTTAAATTTCAATTTCTCCATTTGCGGGGACCACCGCAAAAATAAAATTGTTCTGCCAATATTATGTTTGTTATAATATGAAAAATGGTGAAACCTTACACGCGGAGGGGGTATATTTGGTATGGATTTTACATTTCGGCAAATAAAATTACTGCAGCTGCTGGATCAGTCAGACGTGCCGCTTTCCGGTAAACAACTCTCAGAAGCGCTTGACGTTTCCCTGCGTACAGTTCAGAATGAAGTAAGGGATATTAACCATGGGGATTTTGGCCGTCTGATCTTATCTGATGGTCATGGATACAGTATTAACAGAGCGGTGATGAAGGACCGGTTCATACTTGTGAGGCAGTCGCGGGCTCTGGAGATGGATTCTGACCTTACAGCGCTTCTGAAGCTTTTGATCCTGGATCATGCTTCCATTCATTTTGACACTCTCTGTGACCAGCTTTATTTAAGTTCTTCGGCCGCGAACAGAAAGTTAAAAAAGTTGGATGAAATTTTGCAGAAATACCATCTGTCGCTTTCTAAAAAGCGCAATTATATTTCTATCCAGGGGAATGAAAACAATAAACGCCAGCTTATCTATGACATGATCGTGCGGGAAACCGATGCGAACTTTAACAGTCCGGACGCCATCGGGAAATATTTTATGGACCTGAATTTTACCCGTATTCAGGATATTGTTGTACAGGCCATTCACAAACATAATTATTATCTGGAACCATGCCATACCTCAAACTTAATTATCAATCTGATGGTATGCCTGTCCCGCATCCGAAACCATTTTCCCACGGAATATCCGGAGCTGAACATTCATCCGGATTCCACAGAATATCAAATAGCGGAAGAAATCTGTGAAAAATTGGGAGAGCATTGGAGCTTCCTGTTTGGGAGTGAAGATATCTCTTTTATCGGCGTACTTATCGCAGGCCATATTAAGGCTGCCTGTCCGGCTCCCAGCCAGGAGGATCATGAGCATCAATTGTTTTTCATTGAAAAAATAATTTTGGAGACATTCAATTATTACAGGTTGGATTTTCATGACCCCTCTTTTTTAAATAATTTTGTCTATCACATTATGGCGCTGATCCGGCGGGCGAGAAATTCTCAATATGTGACGAACCTAGTATCGGAAAATGTACGGGAGCTGAATCCCTTCATTTATGACGTCAGCGTGCATCTGGCCCATACTCTGGAAAAAGAATTTCATATTAATGTGATTGAGGATGAAATTAATTTATTAAGTATCTATATTGGGCTGATGATCCGCCCTTCCATTGGGCGTGATTATGTGCGCGTGCTGTTGATCTGCGAAGAATATCATCATATCGCAGAGTATCTTTCCAGGCGGCTGCAGACGGATTTTGCTGAAAAGCTTCAGATTGTGGATGTGCTCACAAGTATTCCCAGCAATCTTTCCACGCAGAATATCGATCTGATTATCCATACCATACCGCTTCATATCCTGGGAGCGCAGACGCTCCTGATAAGTCCTTTCTATCAAAAGTCTGATTCTCTGGCTGTGGAAAACAGACTGGATCGGATTCTATTGGAACACCAGAATCTGCAATACCGCAGCCTGCTGCTTACTTACTTTAATCAAGCTCTCTTTTTTCGCAATGAGGGCATCCGAACGAAGGAAGAAGCCATTCGATTCCTGGGGCATCATCTGGAGCATATGGGCATCTGCCGGCAGGGATTCACAGAGTCGGTCATGCACAGGGAAGCGCTTGCATCAACCTGTTTTTTTGAGAGCTTCGCGGTACCCCATGCCATTGAACTGGACGCCAAATTCACCCAGTTTTGTGTGCTTATTGAAGAAGAAGGTATACTCTGGGACGACGCAAAGATCTCCTGCGTATTTATGATTGCCGTAAATGAGGCTGACAACGATAAGTTCTCAACGATCTATGGCGGGCTGGTGGATCTTCTCTGTGATAAAACAGCGCTGGGACAGATTATTGAGGCCAGGGATTTTGCTGCATTTATCAGTTGTTTTGAGTAGAAAGGGAGGCGAGTATTCGATAAGTATAAAGTGGTATGGGTACAGGAGCCCGTGCACTTTAAATGGTTAAACTTTTTACGATTCGATTTTTAAGGGTGCGCCGGTGGATTTCTTCCGGCCTGTATGGTATACTGCCATCAGATGCGGGAAAGCTTTGCTGTACAAGACGGTAAGGCCCTTTTGCACAGAACGGACAAGGAGGATCTATAGATATGGTATATAAATTCTGGGGATGGGAGCAGGCGGTTGTTCCCGCAATTACGGACAAGTACAAGGGAATACAGACGCCGCAGGACTTATATGACGCGCTTTCTAATATATGGTGCGCGGACACCTGCGCACCGCGGCTTCGGCAGAACTGGACGCCGGAGAACCGGACGCTGGGACAATGCTCGATCACAGCGTTTCTGGCCCAGGACATTTTTGGCGGTAAGGTGTACGGTATACTTCGTCCCGGCGGAAATTACCATTGTTATAATGTGGTGGGTGAGAACCGGTTTGACCTGACCAGCGAGCAGTTCGACGATGAGATCCTGAATTATGAGGGTAATCCGGAACAGTTCCGGGAAGTGCATTTTGCAAAAGAAGAAAAGCGCCTGAGATATGAGCGGCTGAAAAGGGAACTGGAAAAATACTGCTCAGGGGATGTGCAGGGCGAAAACGTCAACGAAAGATAAAGGCTGTAAGGTAACTACCAATTCCCTTTTGTGTTCCCGGAGTAGGGGAGTAAAGGCTAATACAGATTTATTCATCAAGGGATATAAGAAAGAGGCTATTCCCGAATTGAAATAGCCCCGTTTTTTCCAGTATGCTGTTCGATAAATGGGAAGTTGTTACAATCGCCATCTAATGGGCTTCTACGGGATAGTATCCTTCTGGATAATATTTCAAAACGGTTCCCTTTGATACATCAGAATATGGTGATTTTATTAATATTACGGAAAGATAATTTTCTTCTGGAAAGACTGATGCAGCAATCTCATTTCCATTATCATCTATCCCTTCAAAACTCAACGTATTGGTTTCTTGATTATATTTTCCTAATGCAGCAGTAACATATAACAACTTATAAACTCCGAAATCAACAACAAAATCCCCATCATCCTGCTTTGTAATTATCATTTCAGATTTTTCATAACCAGAGCCTAAATCATCCACATATCTTCCAGTAAATTTTGTTTCAGCTAAGTTATTTGATTCTTCCAGAGTTGAATCCTCAATTTGCGCTGACTGTTCAGTTTCAATTTGTAAGGTATCACTATTTTCTGTACTCGTCATCTTTGATATTACCTTATCTTCAACAGTTTCTCCACTTCCTGCTGTTTTTCCACACCCCGCTAAAATTAAAATACTTATCAGAAAAGCAATGTACGTTCTCTTTTCCACAATTTCCATCTCCATAAATTTCGATTTGTCGTTCTGTTACTTTTGAAAAAAATATAGCACAAAACCATGAACAAATCTACATCATTTCAGCCTGCCGGTATTTTTCCTATATATGTTTTTGGCAATCGAAAAGTTTATCTGTCACTAACTGATTTAACAGATAGATTCTTATCAAAAAATGGACATATCACCATGCGGCGATATGTCCGTTTTTCTCACATCCTGTACGGCAGCTACCTTAATTCAGTTTATTGGTTGATGCTGTTTTATGCGCAGCCGCCTTTCTTGGTGCCTTTTGCCGTTGTAAGAGCCTGCATTATTTCAGCAGCGAATATACTTCATCGCCAACCGGCTCCAGCCATTCGTTGGAGGTGTTTTCTCCGGGAACCTCCACGGCCAGATGAGAGAACCAGCTGTCGGGAGCCGCCCCGTGCCAGTGCTTGACGCCCACCGGAATGTTGACCACGTCGCCCGGAAGGAGTTCCTGGGCTTCTTTGCCCTCCTCCTGATAATAGCTGCGGCCTGCCACGCAGATCAGAATCTGGCCGCCGCCTTTATCCGCGTGATGAATGTGCCAGTTGTTCCGGCAGCCCGGTTCAAAGGTCACATTGAAAATTCCCACCTGAGAGGTGGACACAGGGGCAAGATAGCTCTGCCCGATAAAATACTGGGCGAACCCGTCGTTGGGCGCACCTATGGGAAATACCATGGCGTTTTCATGCTCCGCCCTGGCGCCTCCGTCAGTCTCCTCCGCCCATACCTCTTTCGCCATGCGGAACGCGGCCCAGGCTTTCGGCCAGCCGGCATAGAATGCCGCATGGGTCAGGATCTCCGCGATCTCCGTCTTTGTGATTCCATTTTTCTTAGCCGTCATCAGATGATACTGGAAGGAAGAATCTGTAAGTCCCATGGACATCAGGGCTACCACGGTGACCAGACTGCGGTCTCTGAGGGAAAGCTTGTCTTCCCGGCTCCACACTTCGCCGAACAGTACGTCGTCGTTCAGTTCTGCAAATTTCGGAGCGAATTCTCCCAGATCTTTTCTGCCTGCCGTTTGTTTTACTGCCATAATGCTGCCTCCTGAAAATAATTAGATTCCCAATAGTTTTTTGATTCCAAGAAATGCGATCTCATAGATGGACATGTACCGGTATTCGATGCCGGCCTCGTCCATGGCCTGCCTCTGCCTGTCGGACACTGCCGTGTACGGATAGATGCCGTAGACAAACGGAAAGAAAGAATAGATAAAATCTTCCCGTTCCTCCTCCTGCAGCCCTGGACAGAACCTGTCCAGGCTGTTTTTGACGGCCAGGATCGAAGCTTTATAAGCGGTCTTAAATTCCACCAAAAGCTCCATGCGGCTGTTCTGCTCCATCTCATACAGGTTTGTGGACAAAAGCTTCAGAAGTTGTTCCCGGTCCGCCAGTGTACTCGCGATCCGGTCCGCCAGATCCAGCCGCGGATCTCCCTGTTCGGAAGGAATGAGGGCGTCCAGGTCTTTTGTCCACATCTCATATTCCTGCTGTAAAAGGGCGAGAAAAATCTCCTCCTTGGTCTGGTAATAGTTGTAGATAGAAGGGCGTGTAAATGAGGTAAACGAGGCGATATCCTTGATCGTTATCTCCTTGAAGCTCATGGTCTTGTACAGCGCCGCGCACGCGCTGATGATCTCTTCCCTTCGGGCCTGTTTGCGCTCCGGTGATCCTTTCGGCATGGGTTCCATCCTTATCGTGTATTCTGACTCTGTGTCAGTGATTGTATTATAGACCGGCTTGGGGATGATGTCAATATGAGTTTTGACATTGTGTCAATTTTGGGTTTCCTGGACGCATCTTGACATCCGCTCCGGGAAGGATTATAGTGGACACATAAAATAATAGAATAAGATCTTCAGGGCAGGGTGAGATTCCCGACCGGCGGTATAGTCCGCGAGCGCGCGAGCGCAGGGCCTGACAGCGGTGCAGGCCAGGATTTGGTGAAATTCCAAAACCGACAGTATAGTCTGGATGAGAGAAGATGGCAAGACGCAGGGAGCAGTTTACGGCTCTGCGTTCAGATGGTATAGACAGCTCTGGAGTGTTTTTACATTCCAGAGTTTTTTATTCCGCAGGCGGAAGCGGCTGATAACCGCGGCTGCAGCAAAAAATATACCCATCGTGCCTTATATAGAACCTCCCCTGCCCTGGACGATTTCGTTCAGGGCAGTTTTTGTAGTGCAGGCCCGGCAGGCAGCATCATTCTTGCATGAAATGCCATTTGCCGGAAACGGCGCACAGGAACGCCCGGTTCAGGAGGTGGCCGGATGGAAGACAGAGACTATATGAAAGAGGCGCTGGAGCTGGCGAAGAAAGGCTGTGGATGGACCTCGCCCAACCCTATGGTGGGAGCCGTCATTGTAAAAGACGGCAGGATCATCGGGCGGGGCTGGCATGAGCGGTATGGGGAGCTTCATGCGGAGCGGAACGCGCTGGCGTCCTGCACAGAACCAGCGCAGGGAGCGACGATGTACGTCACGCTGGAACCCTGCTGCCATCATGGAAAACAGCCGCCTTGTACAGACGCGGTTCTGGAGGCGGGCATCCGCCGTGTGGTGATTGGGTCCTCCGATCCGAACCCGCTGGTGGGCGGGAAAGGGGTGGAGATCCTGCGTGAGCACGGAGTGGAAGTCACGGAGCATGTTCTGCAGGAGGAGTGCGACAGGCTGAATGAGGTGTTTTTTCATTTCATCAGGACGGGACGGCCGTTTGTGGTGATGAAATACGCCATGAGCATGGACGGAAAGATTGCGGCGTATACGGGAGCATCCCGCTGGATCACCGGGGAGGCCGCCCGTGAGCATGTCCAGCGTCAGCGTCACAGATACACGGCCATTATGGCTGGCGTGGGAACGGTACTGGCGGACGATCCGCTGCTCACGTGCCGCATGCCGGGAGGCAGGAACCCGGTGCGCGTGATCTGCGATACCCACCTGCGGATTCCTCTCACGTCCAGAGTTGTGGCCACGGCGCGGGAGGTTCCCACGATCCTGGCGGTCAGCCGGGGAGACGGGGAAAAGGAGAGGGCCTGCGTGGAGGCCGGGTGCCGGATCCTGCATGTGGAGGAGAAGGACGGACATGTGGATCTGGCCCGGCTCATGGAGCTTCTGGGGAAGGAGCAGATTGACAGCGTCCTGCTGGAAGGCGGCGGTACGCTGAACTGGGCGGCGCTGGAAAGCGGGATCGTACAGAAGGTGCAGGCGTATATCGCCCCGAAGCTGCTGGGCGGCGCGGCGGCGAAGACGCCGGTGGAGGGAACCGGCGTTCCGGCGCCCGCAGATGCTTTTCTGTTGAAAAACAGCGTGAGCATGCTCCTTGGAGAAGATATTTTGATCGAAAGCGAGGTGGTCCCCCGTGTTCACAGGGATTGTTGAAGAAACAGGCAGTGTGGTGCGGGTGCAAAAAGGCGCGCATTCCGCGGTGCTTACGGTACAGGCAAGGAAGGTGCTGGAAGGGACGCGGATCGGAGACAGTATCGCGGTGAACGGCATCTGCCTGACGGTCACGGCCATGAGTCCCGATACCTTTACGGCGGACGTGATGCATGAGACGCTGGACCGCACGGGGCTGTCCGGCCTGGGGCCGGGGAGTCCAGTGAATCTGGAACGGGCCATGCCCGCGGACGGACGATTTGGCGGCCATATCGTCTCCGGACACATAGACGGCGTGGGAAGGATTACAGACGTGCGCCGGGATGATACGGCGGTCTGGTACACGGTGGAGGCAGCGCCGGAGCTTCTGCGGCTGGTGGTGGAGAAAGGCTCCATCGCCCTGGACGGCATCAGCCTGACGGTAGCAGCGACGGGCCGGAACACTTTTTCAGTCTCCATCATTCCCCACACGGCGGCGCAGACGGTGCTGGGACGCCGCAAGGCGGGCGACCTGGTCAACCTGGAGACGGATATCATCGGCAAGTACGTGGAAAAGCTTATGGGGCGGGAGCCGGAACTAAAAACGCAGAGCGCCATTACAAGAGAATTTCTCACACGGCACGGATTTTAGGAGGGATGGAACATGATACAGTACAATACCATTGAAGAAGCTCTGGAGGAGCTGAGAAAGGGGCGGATCATCCTGGTGACGGATGACCCGGACAGGGAAAATGAAGGGGATTTTATCTGCGCGGCGGAGTTTGCCACCACGGAGAACGTCAACTTTATGGCCACCTACGGGAAGGGGCTGATCTGCATGCCCATGTCTGAGGAATACGCCCGGAGGCTCAGGTTCCCGCAGATGGTGCAGGACAATACGGACAATCATGAGACCGCCTTTACCGTGTCGGTGGACCATGTGAAGACCACCACCGGCATTTCTGCCGCGGAGCGTTCCATCACGGCCATGGCCTGCGCGGCGGACGACAGCAGACCGGAGGATTTCCGCAGGCCGGGGCATATGTTCCCACTGACCGCGAAAAAGAACGGCGTACTGGAACGCAATGGACATACGGAAGCCACCGTGGATCTGTGCCGGCTGGCCGGGCTGAAGGAGTGCGGCCTCTGTTGTGAGATTATGAGGGAGGACGGCACGATGATGCGGGCTTCGGAGCTGGCAGAACTGGCCCGGAAATGGGATATGAAATTTATTACCATCCGGGATCTCCAAGATTACCGCAAGTGCCATGAAAAGCTGGCGGATCAGGTGGCGGCGGTCAGGATGCCCACGAAATACGGCGATTTCATGGCTTATGGGTTTGTGAACCGTCTGAACGGGGAGCATCATGTGGCGTTGGTAAAAGGAGAGATCGGGGACGGCAGGGATGTGCTGTGCCGCGTCCATTCCGAGTGCCTGACCGGGGATACCTTCGGTTCTCTGCGGTGCGACTGCGGCCAGCAGTTTGCGGCGGCCATGACACAGATTGAAAAGGAGGGGCGGGGCGTCCTTCTGTATATGCGCCAGGAGGGGAGGGGCATCGGCCTCATCAACAAGCTGCGCGCTTATGAATTGCAGGAGCAGGGACTGGATACTCTGGAGGCAAACCTGGCGCTGGGATTCAAGGGCGACCAGCGGGAGTATTACATAGGAGCGCAGATCCTGCGCGCCCTGGGGGTGAAGAGCATGCGCCTTCTGACCAACAATCCGGATAAGGTGTACCAGCTTTCCGAGTTCGGCCTGGAGATCACGGAGCGGGTGCCCATCCAGATGGACGCAACGGCCCATGATCTGTTTTACCTGAAAACCAAACAGAACCGTATGGGACATATGCTGAGATATTAAAAAATAAATATTAAGAGAACAGGAGAATGAGTATGAAAGTATTAGAAGGAAAACTGGTATCCAGAGAGTATCGGATCGGGATCGTCGCGTCCAGGTTCAATGAATTTATCACGTCCAAGCTGCTGGAGGGCGCGGTGGACGGACTGGTGCGGCACGACGTCCGTGAGGAGGACATCCATGTGGCGTGGGTGCCCGGCGCGTTTGAGATCCCGCTGATTGCCTCCAAGATGGCAAAATCAGGAAAATATGACGCGGTCATCTGCGTGGGCGCCGTAATCCGCGGTTCCACCAGCCACTATGACTATGTGTGCAGCGAGGTGTCCAAGGGTATCGCCAGTGTCTCGCTGGAGAGCGGCGTACCGGTTCTGTTCGGCGTACTGACCACGGAAAATATCGAGCAGGCCATCGAGCGCGCGGGGACGAAGGCCGGGAACAAGGGATATGACTGCGCGCTGAGCGCCATCGAGATGATCGGATTGATCCGGGAACTTTCTTCCGAAGAGTAATAGACCTGGCGGGATTCCCGGTACAGGTTTATCTTCCTTATCCTGTGAGAACGAGTTATAATGAAGACGGCATAACAGTAAAAAGGAGATGTGGAAAATGGCAGAATTGATCGCATATTTTTCAAGAGCAGAAGAGAATTATTTTAACGGGAAGATAAAGGCGGTGGAGGTGGGAAATACCCAGAAGGCCGCGGAGATGCTCAGGGAGATCACCGGAGCGGATCTGGTGAGGATCGAGCCGGTTCATGCATATTCGGACGATTATAAAGAGTGTGTGGCCCAGGCCAGGGAGGAACTGCAAAAGGACGCCCGCCCGCAGCTTTTAGATTGTCCGGGCAGCCTGGACGGTTATGATACGATTTACCTGGGATACCCCAACTACTGTGGAACCATGCCCATGCCGGTATTTACGTTTCTGGAGCGGTACGACTTCGGTGGAAAGACGCTGAAACCGTTCTGTACCAACGAGGGCAGCGGCATGGGACGCAGCGTCCAGGATATCCGCAGAATATGCCCCCAGGCGAAGGTGGAAGAGGGACTGTCTATCCACGGAAGCGATGTGGAGCACGCAGGGGAGGCTCTGCGCAGGTGGAGCAGGGGCTAGGGGGTCAGCAGGCTGAACAGTTCCTGGCGAATGGCTCCGGCAAAGTTCGGAGCCATTTTTACATAAAAAGAAGAGCCAGATTTCTCCGGCTCCTCCAGGTATGCGTCCGCAAACACATACCCCAATTGCTATTATTACTATACTATACCCCGCAAAATATGCAATAATCTAAATGAATACCGGGCAGCCCCTTTTGAACGTGAACGTCAAGCGGGTTTACTGTCATGATAGGCGATCCATCAGAGTAACAACCGCATCGCAGGCATCCGAAAATTCTATTCCGGCAGCATAGTCAAAATCTTTTTGATAATTTTTCCACTGCTTTTCCATGATTTCACTGTTTCGGACGCTTTCCATTATCTTTCCGTATTGCCGTATGACTGCCGTCGAGCCGCGTTTTTCTGCTGTCGCAGCCAATGCGTTCGCCAGTGTTTCCATGTTGATATTTGCACCCTGTACTTTGGAAAGTATGTAAATATCGTAATAATCTCTTGGCCTTGTATTCTGGTCACTGCGCGAAATCACCGTTTCCAGTTTCTCTGCGAGAATGGTCGCCATGTTATAAGCCAAAACCTGGATTTTACGCTCTTCCAGCATTAGTTTATACTCATACTCGACTTCATGGGGAGTAATTTTATCACCCGTGGTGATGTCAAGCTTCAATGGAACAGCCATTGGCGGATAATTTGCCGAAAGAGAGATCCGATACCCTGTATATTCATCGCCTTCCCGGATTTCTCCGATGTTTTTGAGGGTAAACGTGATATCGTCCTGAAGATTGATCTGTATGATCTTTTCTATCATCTTTCGTACAGTATCTTCATTTACCGGATATCGCTTCAGGGTTGCGTCCATATCCATGGTTGCTCTCGAATCCAAACCGACCATTGAGGAAATCAGGAAGCCGCCCTTGATGATAAAGTTGTTCCTGTACTCTGAAATGGATACTCGTTCCAGAAACCGTTCCAACATATAATTCTGAAGTACCAGCTGCGCCGAAATTTTTTTCTTTTTCGCAATATTCTTTACGACAGCCTTCAACTGCATCGAGTTTTTCATAACAGTACCTCCAAATATGCCCTGAGCCGTTCCGCTGTTCTGAACATATGCGCATATTCCGAGAGCAGTGGGATATTTTTATCTTTACGCACCACATACCGTTTGAATGCATCTGTTACGATCTGCACATCTGTGTGGTTCCTGCTTTTCAGGATATCGCAGAGTGTTCGTTCTGCCGAGTATGCTCTTACAGTATTGCCTCCAGGTGTTGTCATTTCCGCAACTCCCATACTGTAATATGGTTCTTTGCTTCCGGTGCATGAAATTCCGTCTTTTTTCGGCCCTGTAAGGTTATAAGTTCCAGGAAAGGTCATATGGTATTTTACCGGCGTCCGGTCTGTCAGGTCACACAGAAATAATGCTGTCTCCAGAGAAAAGATGCCTTTCTTGTATCTGCTTTGTAAATTAACAAATTCATCCTCCCAAACCTCCGGTAAAGTATAGACACCTCTGGCGACCTTCTCCAGCCGGCCGCTGTCAGCCAAATACTTCAGACTTCCCCGGGGAAAGCCTGCATCCACAACCATTGCTGAGGTAATGATGCCGTTATTTTGTTTTGCAATATTCAAAATTCCCTGTGCATTGTTCATGTCATCACCAAATTGACTTTTATGCTTGTTATTATAATAAAACATAGCATAAAAGTCAATTGAAAATTTGTAAGCGATTTTATTCTATCGGATTACTCGCCCAGGATTCTCCCCAGATCCGCCTCCGGCGTGCTGATGGGCGTGATCTGGTAATTGTCCACCAGATACTGCAGGACGCCGGGGGAGAGGAAAGCGGGAAGGGTCGGTCCCAGGTAAATATTCCGAATCCCCAGGCTGAGCAGCGACAGCAGGATGCAGGCAGCTTTCTGTTCGTACCAGGATAACACCAGGGTCAGAGGCAGTTCATTGACGCCGCAGCCGAAGGCTTCCGCCAGCGCCGACGCCACTTTAATGGCGCTGTACGCGTCGTTGCATTGTCCCATATCCATGATTCTGGGGAAGCCGCCGATGGAGCCCAGATCCAGGTCGTTGAAACGGTATTTGCCGCAGGCCAGGGTCAGGACGATGGTGTCGGACGGGGTCTGTTTCACAAATTCCGTATAATAATTTCTGCCCGGACGTGCGCCGTCACAGCCGCCCACCAGGAAGAAATGTCGGATGGCTCCGGCCTTTACCGCGTCCACGATCTCTCCGGCGGCGGACAGGACGGCCCCGTGTCCGAAACCGGTGGTGACCTCATGGCCGCCGTTGATGCCCGTAAACGCCTGGGCCTCCTGATAGCCGCCCAGTTCCAGCGCTTTTCGAATGATCGGCGAGAAATCCTTCTTTTCATCAATATGGGTTATCTCCGGGTATTCCACAACGGCGGTGGTGTATACACGGTCCCCATAGCTTTCCTTTACCGGCATCAGACAGTTGGTGGTAAACAGGATCGGCGCCGGTACGGCGTCAAATTCCTTCTGCTGGTTCTGCCAGGCTGTTCCGAAATTCCCTTTCAGGTGCGGATATTTTTTCAGCTCCGGGTAAGCATGGGCGGGCAGCATCTCCCCGTGGGTGTAGACGTTGACGCCGGTTCCTTCTGTCTGCTCCAGCAGGAGCTTCAGGTCGCGCAGGTCGTGGCCGGTGATGATGATGAACGGGCCCGGCTCCACGGTCAGGGAGACTTTGGTGGGCCGGGGCGTTCCGTACGTCCGGGTGTTGGCCTTGTCCAGAAGCTCCATGCAGGCCAGGTTCACCTGACCGGCCTCCATGGTCACCGGGAGCAGTTCCTCCATGCCGTAATCCCCGCCGATCATCAGCAGCGCTTTATAGAAAAAGCGGTCTACCATTTCGTCCCGGTATCCCAGCACCCGGGCATGGTACGCATAGGCTGCAATCCCGCGGATTCCGAAGAGAATCAGAGATTTCAGGGAACGGATATCCTCCTGTGCCGTCCAGAGCCGAGCCATGTCATAGGCAGAGGTACCGCCGCAGGGGGAGGCGCAGGCAGGGCATTCCGGCGCCAGACGGTTCTTCTCTTCCTGTACCCGTTTGATTAACGCCGTCAGGGCGTCGTCGCTGAAGTTCACATTGGTAAGGGTGGCAAACAGACCCTCGATGATCAGGTCTGTGGTCTCTTCCTGAGGGGCTGCATTGCTGCAGGCGCCTGCCAGGCCGATCAGTTCGCCGGTCAGCTCGTCCTGGAGCCGGGCTATGGCCGCGCTTTTGCCGCAGACTCCCCTCTTGCCGGTACAGCCGGTGCATCCGGCGGTCTGTTCACATTGATAACAAAACATTTCCTGGTTCATATTTTTCTCCTTGTCTAAGATTCTGCGTGTTTTTGGCTTGCAGGTATAGTATAATGAAAACCAGTTATAAATTCTGTTGTATTTGCAACGAAAGGAAGAAATATGGATCTGTTCGACGGAATAAAAGAAGATGATCGTTCAGAGATGCTGAAATGTCTGAATGCGAAAAAGAAACAGTATAAAAAAGGAAGCACAGTGCTGGGCAGAGGCGGGCGCACCTCGGAGATGGGGATGGTGCTTGAAGGCTCTGTCCACATGGTGAAGGATGATTTCTGGGGGAACCGTTCCATATTGGGCCAGGCTTCTCCGGGACAGATGTTCGGCGAGGTATATGCCTGCCTGCCGCGGCAGGGGCTGGAGGTGGACGTGATTGCGGCAGAGGATACGGAGGTTCTGTTTTTGGATGTGAAGAGAATACTGACCGTATGTTCGTCAGCATGCTCATTTCATACTCGGCTGATCCGCAACCTGCTCACGATCCTGGCGGAAAAGAATCTGATGCTCACGCACAAGATGGAGCATATGGCCCAGAAAAGCACAAGGGATAAGGTGCTGTCCTATCTTTCCCTGGAAGCGGAAAAGCAGGGAGGCCCAGAATTTGCTATTCCGTTCAACCGGCAGCAGCTTGCCGACTATCTGTCAGTGGACAGAAGCGCCATGTCCCGGGAATTGAGCAGAATGAAAGCGGAAGGGCTCCTGGATTATCACAGGAACCGCTTCCGCCTGAAGAATCTCATTTGACTATTTTTTCCAGAATTTCCAGTTGATTTTCCTCCGGCGCTTCCAGCTGCGGTAACGGATCCGGTTCTGATTGCCGAAGGCGTTGCGGTCTGACCATCGCCGCTTCCAGGTTCTTAAAGGCGCCCAGTTGATAGAGAGGCTGCCGGATAATTTCCACCCCGCAAAAATGAGCGCCGCGGCCAAGACAATGACGCCTGCGGCGATGCCGATGGTGCGCAGGTTGATCTTGATCAGGCGTACCTGGGTGCCGTCCGCCTGGCTGATGGTATCGGAGGACTCATCCCCCTCGTCGATCTTCTGGAAACTGAATTCCTGGATATCGGTTCCGGTCATCAGCAGGTCCGTGGAACCCACCTCCTGCCCCGCGTAGGTGTAGGTCAGAGTGGCGATCACTTCGTCGTCCCCGTCCACAAATTCCAGCTGGGGGGAGGCGGCGGAGAATTCCGTGCCCACCGGGAGGATCACATATCCGTCCGAATCCAGTTCGATCATGGGCGTGGTATTTTCAAAGAAAGAACTGCCGGTGCTGAACAGTTCGTTCTGGTTGATGGTAAAGTTTGTCTCGTTCTGTGAGATGTTGACCTTCTGGAAATTCTCACCGGCATAGTCCAGCAGATTGGCCGTATCCGTATAGATGGGCACGCCCTGCTCGCCGCTGCCCTGGGATTTCATGGTTACGCAGAGCAGATCCATGCCGTTTCTGGTGGCGCAGGTGACCAGCGTATTCAATGCCACGGAGGTGTATCCGGTCTTGCCTGCGAAGACCGTGTCGTCCAGAAAGCGGGACGTCTTATAGGCGGAGATCATGTAGTGATGATTGTTCATCAGAAGCTCTTCGTCTTTCAGGTTGGTCGCCCGCAGGGTATAGCGGGACGTGCTGCTGATGCGGCGGAAGGTCTCGTGCTTCACCGCTTCCTTAAGGATCAGGGCCATATCATGGGCGGAGGTATAGTGGTTCTCGTCCGGAAGGCCGTGGGGGTTGGCGAAGTGCGTATTGGTGCATCCCAGCTGGGCCGCCCGCTCGTTCATCAGCTCTGCAAATGCTTCCGTGGTGCCGGCGATGTGCTCCGCGATGGCGTTGCTGCATTCGTTGGCAGATTCCAGCAGGATGGCGTACAGGCACTCTTCCACAGTCAGGACCTCGCCTTCGTCCCTGGCGATATGGCTGCTGGCGTAGTCGATGGAATAGACGGCATTGTGGGAGAAGGTGACTTCTTCGTCCAGATCACAGTTCTCCAGAGCCAGCAGTACGGTCATGACTTTGGTGATGCTGGCGGGATAATGCTGATCGTCTATATTCTTGGCGTACAGGATGGTGCCGGTGGACGCCTCCATCACGATGGCGGACTCGGCGTATACCTGGGGACCGGACGGCCAGTTTTCCCAGGAATTGGACTGGATCTCCATATAATAGCGTTCTTCGGGGGTGAGCCCGTATTCTTCCACTGCAGCGGACGCGGGGAAAGACAGGGCGGCAGACAGGCAGAGCGCCGCCGCCAGAACAGAAGCGGTATATCTATATAAACGTTTCATGAATAAACCTCTTTTATAATCATAGTTTAGATGCGGTCAATGTGTAAGTCTTCCTCATTATAAATTATTTATGGTAACCATGCAAGAGAAGAGCGGAAAAGTTTATAAAACCTTGACAAAATGGGGAAAATCCCCTTATAATGGCATTTGTGTAAAAGGCTGTGACGAAGACAGTAGGGAGAATGGAAATTCCCAGCGAACCGGGGATGGTGGAAGCCCGGCAAGAGTACAGACTTCTGAACATCACTTCCGAGCTGCGGGCTGAAAGCGCGGACAGGGCGAGTAGGTACCGACGGTGTTCCGCCGTTAGAGGGAGCGCATATGATGGTATGTCGTTACAGGTGGTTTACAAACGGGCAGTATGCTCCGTCCTCATGACAGGACGGAGCTTTTTTAATTAGTAAGGAGGTTGTCAGATGATTTACAGCAAAGTGAATGCAGACATGAACTTTGTGGGCCGGGAAAAAGAAGTGGAAAATTTCTGGAAAGAGCATGATACATTCCGGAAAAGCATGGAAAACCGTAAGGAAGGTCCGGTGTACACTTTCTATGACGGTCCGCCCACGGCGAACGGAAAGCCGCACATCGGTCATGTCCTGACCCGCGTGATCAAGGATATGATTCCCAGATACCGTACCATGAAGGGGTATATGGTGCCCAGAAAGGCCGGCTGGGATACCCATGGTCTCCCGGTGGAGCTGGAAGTGGAGCGCAAGCTGGGACTGAACGGAAAAGAGCAGATTGAAGATTATGGCATGGAGCCCTTCATCAAAGAATGCAAGAAGAGCGTCTGGAAATACAAAGGGATGTGGGAGGATTTTTCCTCCACTGTAGGTTTCTGGGCGGATATGGACGATCCGTATGTGACTTATGAGGACAATTATATCGAGTCCGAGTGGTGGGCGCTCAAGACCATCTGGGATAAAGGGCTGCTGTACAAGGGCTTCAAGATTGTCCCCTACTGCCCGCGCTGCGGTACGCCGCTGTCTTCTCAGGAGGTATCCCAGGGATACAAGACGGTGAAGGAGCGCTCGGCCATCGTGCGCTTTAAGGTGACCGGGGAGGATGCTTACTTCCTGGCCTGGACCACCACGCCCTGGACGCTTCCTTCCAACGTGGCTCTCTGCGTGAACCCGGAGGAGACCTACTGCAAGGTAAAGGCCGCGGACGGTTATACTTATTATATGGCGGAAGCGCTTCTGGATACGGTGCTTGGAAAGCTGGCGGAAGAAGACAAGCCGGCGTATGAGGTTCTGGAGACATATAAGGGCTCGGACCTGGAATATAAAGAATATGAGCCGCTGTTTGCCTGCACCGGCGAGGCGGTGGCAAAACAGAAGAAAAAAGGACATTATGTGGTCTGCGACGGCTACGTAACCATGAGCGACGGTACGGGCATCGTCCATACGGCGCCGGCTTTCGGTGAGGACGACAACCGGGTGGGCCAGAAATACGGGCTTCCCTTCGTACAGTTTGTGGACGGAGCAGGAAATATGACCGACGGCACGCCCTATGCCGGCGTCTTTGTGAAAAAGGCGGATCCCATGATCCTGAAGGATCTGGACGAAGAGGGCAAACTGTTCGACGCGCCCAGGTTCGAGCATGATTATCCCCACTGCTGGCGCTGCGATACGCCGCTGATCTACTACGCGCGGGAATCCTGGTTCATCAAGATGACGGCGGTAAAGGAGGACCTGATCCGCAACAACAATACCATCAACTGGATTCCGGAGAGCATCGGAAAAGGACGTTTCGGTGACTGGCTGGAGAATGTACAGGATTGGGGAATCTCCAGAAACCGTTACTGGGGCACGCCGTTAAATATCTGGGAATGCCCGGACTGCGGCCACATGCATTCCATCGGAAGCCGCCAGGAGCTGTGCGAGATGAGCGGGGACGAGAGAGCGAAGACGGTGGAGCTTCACCGTCCGTATATCGACGAGATCCAGATCACCTGTCCCGAATGCGGGAAGAAGATGCACCGGGTGCCGGAAGTGATCGACTGCTGGTTTGACTCCGGGGCTATGCCCTTTGCCCAGCACCACTATCCGTTTGAGAACAAGGATGTGTTTGAGCAGCAGTTCCCTGCTCAGTTCATCTCGGAAGCGGTGGATCAGACCAGAGGATGGTTCTACTCCCTGCTGGCAGAGTCCACGCTGCTCTTTAACAGGGCTGCTTATGAGAACGTGATCGTGCTCGGCCATGTACAGGACGAGAACGGCCAGAAGATGAGCAAATCCAAAGGAAATGCGGTAGATCCCTTTGATGCGCTGGAGACCTATGGCGCGGACGCCATCCGCTGGTATTTCTATATCAACAGCGCGCCGTGGCTGCCCAACCGTTTCCATGGAAAAGCTGTACAGGAGGGACAGCGTAAGTTCCTGGGAACCCTGTGGAATACCTACGCGTTCTTCGTGCTTTATGCGAACATTGACAATTTTGACGCGACTAAATATACGCTGGATGAGAAATCCCTGAACGTAATGGACCGTTGGCTGCTCTCCAAACTGAACTCTGTAGTGGGCGAGGTGGACAGCGACCTGGAGCATTACCGGATCCCGGAGGCGGCGAGAGCGCTTCAGGAGTTTGTGGATGAGATGAGCAACTGGTATGTGAGAAGAAACCGTGAGCGTTTCTGGGCGAAAGGCATGGAGCAGGACAAGATCAACGCTTACATGACGCTGCATACGGCGCTGGTGACCATCGCCAAAGCCGCGGCGCCCATGATCCCGTTCATGACGGAGGAGATCTACCAGAATCTGGTGTGCAGCATCGACAAGAGCGCGCCGGAGAGCATCCATCTGTGCGATTTCCCGGCAGTCAACGCAGAGCTGATCGACAAGGATCTGGAAGCGGCCATGGAGGAGATCCTGGATATCGTTGTGCTGGGCCGCGCTGCCCGCAACACGGCCAATATCAAGAACCGCCAGCCCATCGGCACCATGTACGTGCGCGCCGGAAAAGAGTTGGAGGGAGAATACCTGAACATCATCGCCGATGAGCTGAATGTGAAGAAGGTGGAGTTCCGCGACGATCTGAGCGGATTTACCAGCTATACGTTCAAACCGCAGCTCAAGACGGTAGGGCCCAAGTATGGGAAGCTCCTGAACGGCATCCGCAGCCACCTGACGGAGATGGACGGCCGCCGGGCCATGGAAGAACTGGAAACGGCTGGAAGCCTGTCATTTGACATTGACGGAACAGCCGTGGTATTATCAAAAGAGGATCTGCTTATTGATACCGCCCAGATGGAGGGCTTTGTGACAGAAGCGGACAATCAGGTGACCGTGGTTCTGGACACCAATCTGAATGAAGCGCTGATCGAGGAAGGTTTTGTCCGCGAGATCATCAGCAAGATTCAGACTATGAGGAAAGAAGCCGGTTTTGAAGTGATGGATAAGATCACGGTATACAGCGAAGGCAATGAAAAGATCGCCGGATTGATGAACGCGTTCTGCAGCTATATTCAGAACGAAGTGCAGGCGTCGTCAATCCTCACAGGATCTGCAAAAGGCTATACAAAAGAGTGGAGTATCAATGGGGAGACCGTAATTCTCGGCGTTGAAAAACAGTAAAGGAGGCACATTATGGCCAAAAGAACCTTCAACAAGGAGTTCTTTATCAGAAGCGTAAAGTATAATGTACGCACTTTATTCCGCAAGGAGATCGAGGAGGCAAGCAAACAGCAGATTTTCCAGGCTGTGGGCTATGCCGTCAAGGATGCGATCATGGATGCATGGATCGCAACGCAGAAAGAATTTGAAAAATCTGACCCGAAGATCGTTTACTACATGTCCATGGAGTTCCTGATGGGACGCGCGCTGGGCAATAATCTTATCAACCTGACTTTTTATGATGAAGTGAAAGAGGCGCTGGCGGAGATCGGCCTGGATCTGGATATGATCGAGGATCAGGAGCCGGATGCGGCTCTGGGCAACGGAGGCCTGGGACGTCTGGCGGCCTGCTTCCTGGATTCCCTGGCTACGCTGGGCTATGCGGCCTACGGCTGCGGCATCCGCTACCGCTACGGTATGTTCAAACAGCAGATCGTGGACGGCTATCAGGTGGAGGTGCCGGATATGTGGCTGAAGAACGGCAACCCGTTCGAGCTGCGCCGTCCGGAGTATGCCAAGACCGTAAAATTCGGCGGCTATGTGCGTATTGAAAACCGCAACGGCAAGAACCACTTCATTCAGGAAGGCTATCAGACGGTGCTGGCGATCCCGGTGGATCTGCCCATCGTGGGATACGGCAACAACGTGATCGACACCCTGCGGATCTGGGACGCGGAGGCAGTGAACTCCTTCCAGCTGGACCGTTTTGACAAAGGTGAGTATGAGAAGGCTGTGGAGCAGGAGAACCTGGCCCGCAACCTGGTGGAGGTACTTTACCCCAATGACAACCACATGGCAGGAAAAGAGCTGCGCTTAAAACAGCAGTATTTCTTCGTGTCTGCCAGCGTGCAGGCGGCTGTGGACCGGTATAAGAGGGCTCACAGCGACATCCGCAAATTCTATGAAAAGGCCACGTTCCAGCTCAACGACACGCACCCGACGGTGGCAGTGGCAGAGCTGATGCGTATCCTCATGGACGAGGAAGGCCTGGAGTGGGATGAGGCGTGGGAAGTGACCACGAAGACCTGCGCGTACACCAACCACACGATCATGGCAGAGGCGCTGGAAAAATGGCCCATCGAGCTGTTCTCCAGACTGCTTCCGCGTATTTACCAGATCGTGGAGGAGATCAACCGCAGATTTGTGAATCAGATCCAGGCAAAATATCCGAACAACTATGAGAAGGTCAAGAAGATGGCCATTATCATGGACGGACAGGTGAAGATGGCGCATCTGGCGATTGTGGCCGGATATTCGGTGAACGGCGTGGCCCGTCTGCATACGGAGATCCTGAAAAATCAGGAGCTGAAGGATTTCTACGAGATGATGCCGGAGAAATTCAACAACAAGACCAACGGTATCACCCAGAGACGTTTCCTGCTTCACGGAAATCCGCTTCTGGCCAAATGGGTAACGGCCCATGTGGGAGACGAGTGGGTCACGGATCTTCCCCAGATCAAAAAGCTGGCGCTGTATGCGGACGACGAGAAAGCACAGCACGAGTTTATGAACATCAAGTACCAGAACAAGATCCGTCTGGCAAAATATATCAAGGAGCACAACGGCGTGGACGTGGATCCCAGATCCATCTTCGACGTCCAGGTAAAGAGACTGCATGAGTACAAGCGCCAGCTTCTGAACATCCTGCATGTGATGTACCTGTATAATAAGATCAAAGAGCATCCGGAGATGGATTTCTATCCCAGAACCTTTATCTTCGGAGCGAAGGCGGCGGCCGGCTATCAGCGCGCGAAGCTGACGATCAAGCTGATCAACGCTGTGGCGGATGTGGTCAACAACGACGCGTCCATCAAAGGCAAGCTGAAGGTCGTCTTCATTGAGGACTATCGGGTGTCCAACGCAGAGTGGATCTTCGCGGCGGCAGACGTGTCCGAGCAGATTTCCACCGCGTCCAAGGAGGCTTCCGGTACCGGCAACATGAAATTCATGCTGAACGGCGCTGTGACGCTGGGTACCATGGACGGTGCCAACGTGGAGATTGTGGAAGAAGTGGGCGAAGAGAACGCGTTCATCTTCGGTATGAGTTCTGATGAAGTCATCGCACTGGAGAAACAGGGCGGATACGATCCTTCCCAGCTGTTCAATACGGATCAGGATATCCGTCACGTGCTGATGCAGCTGATCAACGGAGAGTTCTCCCCCAACAATCCGGAGCTGTTCCGTGAGCTGTACAACTCTCTGCTGGTGGACGGCGGCTATAACAGACCGGACCCGTACTTCATCCTGAAAGATTTCCGTTCCTATGCTCAGGCGCAGGAGCGCGTGGAAGCGGCTTACCGCGACACCGCAGGATGGGCAAAGAAAGCGATCCTGAACGTGGCATGCGCAGGCAAGTTCACTTCCGACCGTACGATCAAAGAGTACGTGGACGAAATCTGGAAGCTTGACAAAGTGACTGTGGAGTTAGAAGAAAACTAATCTGAATAGAGCCCCCTCTTCCGCATAGAATGGGAAGAGGGGCTTTTATTATGAAAAATTATGTGAAAAATCTGGCGGCCATCGGTTTTCTGGCACTGTTCCTTCCTTATACAATTACGCTTTTATTGGACGGACGGCAGGGCATTCACCAGGAGCATGACTGGCCGGAGCTGGAATACCGGGTACTGGAGCGGATGACGCAGGAAGATTTATCCTGGATGGATGATGATCTTCTGGAACTGATGGCGGTGATCTGCCGTACCGGGTGCGCCGCGGAGCAGGAGGGACAAATAGAAAAACGGGATTATGCTTATACATCCGCTGAAAGCGGTTATGAGAGGCTTCTGCAGGCGGTACAGGAGACGCGGGGGCGGGCGGTCAGGATCGACGGAGAATACCGGGAACTGCCGTACCATGCGGTCAGCGCCGGCTCTACCCGCAGCGGGAGCCTGCTGGGAGAAGGATACGGGTATCTGGTCCCGGTGGAATGCCCGGAGGATCTGGAAGCCCAGTCCTATCTACAGGTATGTACGCTGACGCAAAGGGAACTGGAGGAAGCGCTGGGATGTGCCGCGCCGCTGGAGGGATTTGAAATGGTGCGTGACGCCCAGGGCTATGTGACATGGGTGAAAAACGGGGAGTCAGAGTGGGCTGGGGAGAGCTTTCGGACGCTGCTTCATCTGAATTCCAGCTGTTTTTGGATAGAGGAGGTGGAAGGCGGTCTGCAGATTACGGTAAAGGGCAGCGGCCACGGGTTTGGCGTCAGTCTGTATACGGCGTCCCGTATGTTTCAGGAAGGTGCTTCCATGGAAGATATATTGGAAAAATTCTATCAAAACGCGGAGTGTATAACGATTCCCTGATCTGGTAAAAATATGATCAGAGGTGATGTTATGCGTAGAAATCAAAAAGGTTTTTTGATTGTGCTGTGCCTTTGCATGCTTTCCGTGTCCGGAATCTTCGGCGTGTATCAGTACCGTAAAGGGCAGAACCAGGAGGCTGATCCAGGGGCTTCCGGACAAAGCGCCCAGGCGGATGAGACGCAGGAGGCCGAGCCGGAGAAAGAAGCGGCAAATTCTGAAGGGACAGTTGCCAAAGCAGATACGGAAGAGAATCAGACAGAAGCAAAAATTGAAACCGAAGAGGATATTTATGAGATCGGAGAGGCGGAATTAGCCCAGGCAGAGGAGCCTGCGGAGCAAACGGATGAAGAACCGGAAGACACTTCCGCCGCAGAGGAAGAAGAGACAGAGGAGGATACAGAAGAAGAGGCGGAGGTCCCGGCGGCGGAGCAGTTCGCTTTTGCAGAGGACAGCCGGCTGATCTGGCCTGTGGACGGGGATGTGATCCTGAACTACAGCATGGATAAAAGCATCTATTTCTCCACGTTGAACCAGTACAAATATCATCCGGCCATCGTCATCAGTGCCGATGTGGGCAGCGAAGTACGCTGCGCCGCCCGGGGCAGGGTGACAGGGATCACGGTAAACGAAGAGACGGGGACAACCCTGACCATGGATCTGGGAAGCGGCTATCAGGCCGTCTACGGGCAGCTGAAGGAAGTGTCCGTAGAGGAAGGCGATACGGTGGAATCCGGCACGGTGATCGGATATGTAAGCGAACCTACGAAATACTATACGCTGGAAGGAAGCAACCTGTATTTCCAGCTGCTGAAGGACCAGGAACCGGTAAATCCCATGAACTATATGGAGTAGCCCACGATCCCCATGTGAGCACAGGTGATACCGCAATATTCAGAAAGCAGAAAACCCGCCTGCAGACCCGTTTCAGGGAACCGCAGGCGGGTTTTGTGAGGTTCGTTCCGAGACCCCGACAGGAGGTGTCTGCCGGGGCTGAATGTATGTTACATCATGGCGATGTAGAACATGACTACATAGTGGCAGAGGCTTCCGCCCATGACGAACAGGTGGAAGATCTCATGGGAGCCAAAGGACTGATGCTTCGCGTTAAAGAACGAAAGCTTCAGCGCGTAGATGACGCCGCCGATGGTGTAGATAACGCCTCCGGCCACCAGCCATGCGAAAGCTGCGGGAGGCAGAGACTGTACCAGCGGAACCAGAGCGCCCACGCACAGCCATCCCATGGAAATATAGATCAGGGATGAAAACCATTTGGGGCAGGTGATCCAGAAGGCTTTGATCAGCATGCCGACGGCGGCGATGCCCCATACCAGGATCAGGAGCGGGATACCGATGCTGTCCCGAAGCGGAATCAGGCATACCGGCGTGTAGCTTCCGGCGATCAGGATGAAAATCATCATATGATCCACCTTGCGGAGAATCTTGTTCACTTTTTCTGAAATATTAAAAGTATGGTATGTGGTGCTGGCCGCATATAAGAGTACCATGCTGGCCGCAAATACTGCAAATGCCGCGATGACGCCTGCGCTCCCGTTGGATGCGGCGACGGCCAGAAGCGGCACTGCGGCGATGCCGGCCAGAATCATCCCGATAAAATGTGTCAAAGCACTTCCGGGGTCTTTAATCGTCAATGTCATAATCATTCCTCCTTGTGATGATTTACTATATGATGTAGTATTGAAAACCATGTCTTAATTTATTCATATTATAACGCGATGTGAAGAAATTGCAAGTATAATTTTTCGTTTTGTAAATTTTAAATTGTCATTTACCATTACCTGCAGAGCCGGCAAAGCCGCAGAGTCCGTGAAGGCAGCATTCGGACGCAAAAAAGGCAGCCCCCGAAAGGACTGCCTGTGTAAACATCATTTTTTATTCAAAATTAGAAGATTCTGCGTACCGCAAGTACGTTCTTATATGTAACCGGTGAGGTATATTTGATGCCGGTAGCGGCTGTGCTGGCGTGCACGATCGTATTGTTGCCCACATAGATTCCCACATGGCCGCTGTAGCAGATGATGTCGCCGGGCTGTGCGTCTGCCAGGCTGACGCCGTATCCCACACCGCGCAGTGCGCTGGAGCTGTGGGGAAGGCTGACGCCGAAATTCGCGTAAACGCTCATGACGAATCCGGAACAGTCGGCTCCGTTGGTCAGGCTGGTACCGCCGTATACATACGGATTGCCCACAAACTGAGATGCAAAGCTGGCAACGGAATTACCGGAAGCGCTGCCTGCTCCTCCGCCCACAACGGTGGAAGATTCCGAACTGGAACTTCCCTTGCTGCTCCTGGCTTTGGCCGCCGCTGCCGCATGGGCTGCTTCCTTGGCCGCCTGCTCTTTGGCAAGACGTGCCTCTTCCTCTTCTTTGGATTCTGCATATACATAATCGGTCCGAAGTTCCACAAAATCTTTGGAAACCCAGCCGTCGCCTTCTTCGATGGAAACTTTGACAAAACCGTCTGTCTCATCGGTGACAGTCAGCTCCTCGCCCATGGGGATCAGTCCCAGGATGGAGGAATCAGTGGTGGCCTCCTGACGTACTCTCAGGGTCTCTGTGGTAACGGTGGCCACTCTGGTACCCACCTGCTCTGCAACGCTGGCCGCATCAGAAGCGATGATCACATATTCGGATTTCACGTAACCGGTCACATTCCCGGAAGTGATGTGGTACCATCCGTTTTCTTCTCCGTCCACAGTACCTACGGATTTATCATAAAGCTTGCCTAATACTTCGCCTTCTTCACTGGCTTCGCTGCGGATGTTCACATAGTCGTTGACCTGCGCAATGCACATACCGGTGTAGTTGTTCTTTACCGCCTGATCCAGCGCTTCTGCCATCTCGCTGTCAGAAGTGGCTGATTCATTAAAAGAAGAACTGATACCGCCGGCCAGAGCCAGATCGATCTGTGCGGCCTGCGTATCCATGGGCCGTGTCAGGAAGAAAACTCCTGCGGCAAGACAAAGGAACAATACTTTTCTAAATGCCATTATGTACCCCCATCCAAGTTTTTTACAAATTTATTCAAAATATTACGAATTTGTTACATCAACAGGGTTGATTATAGCAATCTATGACGAATTTGTCAACAGAATATGGGGGATTTCCACGAAAAACCAAAGAAATTCTTAAGAAAACAAACTTTTTTTAAGAAAGCATTGACAGGTGGTTGAAAATCCATTATAAAATAATTATAATAATTGTTATCAATATTGTTTGATAAAACTGTTATAACTAATGCATAATGAAAGGAGGGATGGAGGATGGCAGCACTCAAATACAGCAGACAGCGGGAAGCGATCAAGAGCTATCTGTGCGGCAGGGAAGACCACCCCACGGCGGATATGATATACACAGGCATCCGCGGTGATTTTCCCAACATCAGCCTGGGTACCGTATATCGGAATCTTTCCTTATTAGTAGAACTGGGAGAGATACGAAAGATTACGTCGGACGGCGCCGACCGTTTTGACGCCCGCACAGCTCCGCATAATCATTTTATCTGCAGAAAGTGCGGACGCGTGATGGATGTGATGATACCGGTGGAAGACCCGGTGAAGCGTGTGAACCGGGACTGGAACCAGGGTGAAGTGGAAGAATGCCGGATGGAATTTTACGGGATCTGCAGCCAGTGTACGGACAGCGCAAAGTGTTCGTGACCGTCCGGCGGTGCAAAAGCATGCGGCGGACGCCTGGCGCTTAGCCTTTATCCAGGATTCAGCCGCGCAGGCGGTGATAGAGCAGCGTTAGCTGCGGGAGTCCGGGATGTATGGCTGAATAGTTACGATTTTAAAATAAAAATGAAAAAA
The DNA here is from genome assembly GCA_944381625.1 of uncultured Lachnoclostridium sp. GTDB lineage: Bacteria > Bacillota > Clostridia > Lachnospirales > Lachnospiraceae > Hominiventricola. The sequence continues at coordinate 101,616 of CALWLW010000007.1, read as the reverse complement.
AGTATTGACAAGTAATATCAGAAATACTATAATAACGATAACAGTAATCGTTACTGTTTTAGCAAAAAAACAAATTTAAATTTTTATAAGAAAAGGAGAAACGACAATGGCAAAATGGGTATGCAGCGTATGTGGTTATGTTTATGAAGGAGATGCGGCTCCGGAGAAATGTCCGCAGTGCGGAGTTCCGGCAAGCAAGTTCATCAAACAGGAAGAGGGCAGAAGCTGGGCCGCTGAGCACGTAGTAGGCGTTGCACAGGGCGTGAGCGAGGACATCCTTGAGGATCTGAGAGCAAACTTCAACGGAGAGTGCAGCGAGGTTGGTATGTATCTGGCTATGGCTCGCGTGGCTCACAGAGAGGGATATCCGGAGATCGGCCTGTACTGGGAGAAAGCAGCTTACGAAGAGGCTGAGCATGCAGCAAAATTTGCAGAGCTTCTGGGCGAGGTTGTTACCGACAGCACCAAGAAGAATCTGGAGATGCGTGTAGAGGCTGAGAACGGAGCTACCGCCGGCAAGTTCGACCTTGCAAAACGTGCAAAAGCAGCAAACCTGGATGCAATCCATGACACTGTTCATGAGATGGCACGCGACGAGGCTCGTCACGGAAGAGCTTTCGAGGGTCTGCTGAAGAGATACTTTGGCTAATAAATAAGAAGGATTATGAGGGCATCGCGAAATCATCAAATGGGATGACGGGGCGATGCCCTCCTTCTGTTATCCGCGTTTTCAGCTCTCTTCCGGCTGTACTCCGGCCTCCTCCATCTTTTGCAGGGTTTCCTTTCGGATGACCTGGCGGACGGAAGTCAGATAGTCCGAAAATGCCACTTTATCGTTCCCATAGGTTAGATTCAGGCCGTATTCAATGTCGGTCCAGGTGGAGATGTGGGATTCGTTGTGCTGGATGATGGCCTCCATACTGTCCAGAGCTTTGAAGATGCGCGCTTCTGTGGTCTTCCGCTCCGCCATCTCTTCATATAAGGAAAGCATCTCGCTTCTGTATGGCTCCGGAAAGGTGGAGATCCAGCGCGTCAGCAGTTCGTCCTCCGTTTTTTCGTTTTCTTCCGTTTTTAAAAAGGATGGGATATCGCCGGTGAAGGCTTCGCCCAGATCGTGGATCAGACACATGCGGATGATCTTGTCCATATCTGCCTGGGGAAATTCGTCTTTGACCAGATATGCCATAAGAGCGATACGCCAGCTGTGCTCCGCCACGCTTTCGTGCCGCCCTCCGGAGGTATAACAGTGTCTGGTGGTATCTTTCAGGCGTTCCGCCACATGTAAAATGTCCATTAATTTGTCTGCGTTCATAAGTCGGCTCCTTTTCAATTTCATAAGGGATATAAGTACATAATAAAAGCTACATGAATTTTGTGAAAAATTCAAGTAAATTGTCTGCGAATATTTTTTGGGCAATTATGTATTGACAAGGGGATAAATATACAGAATGCACAAAAAGAGAAAAGCGCTATGGATAACTCAAAAGATGCCCACTTTTTATCAAAAAATTATCCACATTTCAAACAGGGTAAAATAGCTGGAGAACGGAGTTGTTCACAAAGTTATCCACATTATCCACATTTTTGGGGAGAAAACGGTGGATTATAAACAGGCCAAAACAAAACAGATGTTTTGTGATTATCTTCTAAAAAAGGGATTTAAGGAAAATTCTGAAAAGTTTTCTTAACTTCAGAAATGTCAAAATACAAATTTTATTGTCAGATAAGTCAAAAATACTACAGGAACTTGCATTTTGGGCTCAATCGTGTAAAATAGCTACCGTGGGCAGGCAAAAGGCCCGGATTATACAGGACAGGAGCTACGACGCATGCGTTTGAGAAATATCAGAGGATCGCGGGAAGCGATCGCAGAAAGTTCTTACATTATTCATGAAGAGGAATCCAGGGCGGGAACCTGGAAGGAGATCTTCGGAAACGATCATCCTCTCTATATAGAGATCGGAATGGGAAAAGGGAAGTTCATCATGGAACTGGCCAGGAGGAACCCTCAGAATAATTATGTGGGCATTGAGAAATACTCCAGCGTCCTGATCCGGGCTCTGGAAAAGATGGAGCAGGAGGAGGCGCCTCTTTCCAACCTGTATTTTGTGCGGATGGATGCGGAGGCCATCGTCAAGGTCTTTGCACCGGGCGAGGTGCAGGGCATCTACCTGAATTTCTCAGATCCATGGCCCAAGGACCGCCACGCCAAGCGCCGGCTTACCAGCCCGGAATTCCTGCGGCGTTACGACCAGATCCTGGCGCCGGAGGGCAGGATCGAGTTTAAGACGGACAACCGGGCGCTGTTTGATTTTTCCCTGGAGTCCGTAAAGGAAGTAGGCTGGAAACTGGATGCAGTTACCTGTGACCTTCACCGGGACGAGGCGCTGAACGCCGGGAATATCATGACCGAGTATGAGGAACGCTTTTCCGCGCAGGGGAACCCTATCCATAAGATGGTAATCAGCAGGTAAAGTTTTGAAACTGGATATTTAAAATAGTTGCAAATTAAGCAACTATAAGTTATAATCAATTCAAAGAAACGTCTATCAACGATCTGACCGGTTCGGTCCGATTATCCCCCAAAAGGAGTAGGCCGGATCAGAACCGGCGGTGAAAAATTGAAGAAACGAAGAAGGCAGTGGCATCTGCCGTTTCAAAACGCCCTCCAGATTACGCTGGAAAAAGATGAAGGGCGCTATGAACTGAACCCGGAGGAGGAACTCACCAAGCCTTTGCGGGTGGATTTCCCGATTTTGAAAACCGCGGATGCCGGCGAGATGAAAAGCAGTTTTGGAAAACTGCTGAGAAAGTATGCCATCCTGGAATACAAAGGATATGGAGATTACCTGAGCATCGATGATTTTTACAAAGGACTGGCCTATGCATACTTGTATAAGTCGGAGGGGACTGCAGGCAGTAAATCTGGGGCGGATGAGATACAGCTGGATGAATTGGTGTTGATGTTTGTATGCTTTTCATATCCGTTGAAGCTGATGCGATATTTGAAGAAACAATATCCCATCACAGAACGAGAGAGTGGAATTTATGAGATCGGCCATGGAGGGCTGGAAGTAATCCTGATGGTGCAGAAACGCCTGGAAGGAGACGCGTATCTTTGGCTGAAAAATCTCTCAGCCTGTGTTGCCAGGGAAGATTTTGAACAGATGGCGGAACAGGTCTTTGAAAATCCGTCTGACCGTCGCCGGGATGAACTGTTTCAATTTATCGGGGAGAATAATGAGGAACTGTGGAAAGGGGAGTCAAATATGTGCAAGATTTTTGAGGAAATAGAAGCGAGGGGCGAGACAAGAGGAAAGGAATTGGGAGAGCAGCGCGGTGAAGACCGGTTCTCAGGGCTGATGAGAATTTTGCTGAGAGAAAAACGCTACTCGGAGATTGAACAGGTAACCTATGACCGAAAGGCGCTTCACGAAATGTACCGGCGGTATGGACTGTGATTGGTGGAGTTTTTGCACATACTTCTACTGGCAGGAGGATTGATATTTTTCGGCGGTGTATGTATAATGAGGAAGAAAGTACGCAAGATAATACGTAAGTTCTTGGAGGTCTTTTATGGAAAAATACAAGCCGCCGTACATTATAACTGATAAAATATTGTCGTATGTTTCGTCTGTTTCTGAAAAAATAGGGCGTATTACGGCAACTGCTGATCTGGAAGCAAAACCGCATCTGAGAAAAAACAATCGTATTAAGTCTATCCATTCTTCGCTGAAGATTGAAGCAAATTCTCTTTCGCTGGGGCAGGTAAGAGATGTTATAAATGGTAAGGCTGTGTTGGGTGAACAAAAGGAGATTCAGGAAGTCAAAAATGCGTATGCCGCTTATGAGCATTTTGCTGAAATCGTCCCATACAGCATCAAAAATCTGAAACGCTTTCATGGTATGATGACGGAACATTTAATGGAAGAATCCGGCGAGTTCCGCCGGGGGGAAGAAGGCGTATTCAATGGGAGTCAGTGCATTTTTATGGCGCCTCCTGCAAGGCTTGTTCCTCAGCTGATGGAAGATCTGTTTGGATGGATGAAAGAAGCGCAGGACAGTGTTCATCCGCTGATTTTGAGCAGTGTATTTCACTATGAGTTTGTTTTTATTCATCCGTTTTCTGATGGCAACGGCAGAATGGCAAGGTTATGGCATACTGCGATTCTTGCCAGATGGAAGCCGGTGTTTGAATATATACCTATCGAAAGTCAGATTGAGAAATTTCAGGACGAATATTATGAAGCTATCGCCAGGTGCCATGTGGAGGGCGCATCTACAATTTTTATAGAGTTTATGCTGTCTCAGATTGATAAAATCCTGGATGATATATCGACTCAAATTAGCGAGGAAGATGGGCAGATATCCGAATGCGTGAAAAAACTGCTTCAGGTTATGGACTATGATGTTCCTTATACGAGTAAAGCGCTTATGGAAAAGCTGAACTTAAAATCCAGAGAAGGTTTCCGCAGAAATTATCTTAGTCCGGCGATGGAACGAAATCTGATTGAGATGACAATTCCAGATAAACCCAACAGCAGAAACCAAAGATATATGAAAAGGTAGAAACGACACAGGGCGAAAATTGGCTTTTAGCGAAACGGACAAAAAATAAAAAATTTGTAAAAAAACACTTGCATTTTTTAAAACCATCCAGTATAATATGTTTTGTTCGGTTGAGACAGAACAAAATAATATGCGTCTTTAGCTCAGTTGGTAGAGCACCTGACTCTTAATCAGGGTGTCCAGGGTTCGAGCCCCTGAAGACGCAGGTTAGAGCACTGTTTTTGGGATGTGAAGGCCCGGGGGCGGTGTTCTTTTTTTGCCTGTGTAAAATGCACAAGCGTAGTACAGGCAATATGGACGAGTAATTTTAACATATTGTAAATACACGATTCCTTTGGTATAATTTTCCAAAAAAGAGATGGACAATTCAGATTCCTTATACTATGATGAAAACAGAACGGGGCGGAGCGCGTACGTGTATATGGTGAGATGCGAGGATACATCGATCTATACCGGGATCGCCCGTGACCTGGGACGGCGGATGAGAGAGCATTATTATAGGAAGAAATCCGCCGCAAAATACACAAAGAGCAGGCGTATCCAGTCTCTGGAGATGGCGTGGCGCGCGCCCGGATGGGCGGCCGCGGCAAAGCTGGAGGCACAGATCAAGCGGCTCCCCAGGACGAAGAAGGAGCGGCTGATCCGGGAGCCTGAGCTGGTGGCATCCTGGTTTCCTGCACTGCAGGAGGAAGGGATATATCTTCCCTGCAGAGGAATTACGCTGGAGGACTGCCTGGAGGGAAAGGAGTGCATGCCCATGGACAGGCTGGAACAGCAGCTGTCTTTTCTTTTGGAGATCGATAAGCAGAAAGAGATTATCCGTCAGACCTACCTGGCAGACGGGAGCCGCAAGGAGACGGATGCGGAGCATGCGTGGCATATCGCGGTCATGTGCATGATACTCAGCGAGTATGCCAATGAGCCCATCGATGTGGCCAGGACGGTGATGATGCTGCTCCTGCACGATGTGATAGAGATCGACGCGGGGGATACTTATGCTTATGACGAGGCGGGAAACGCCACGAAGAAGGAACGGGAGCTGAAGGGCGCCGAGCGCATCTACGGGCTGCTTCCGGAGGATCAGAGAGCGTATTTCCGCGGATTGTGGGATGAATTTGAAGCGATGGAGACGCCGGAGGCGAAATTCGCCAATGCCATGGATAAGATCCAGCCTGTGCTTTTGACGGACCGTGCGGGCGGCAAATCCTGGACAGAGCATGGAGTGCGCCAGGAGCAGATCCTGAAGCGGAACGAGAGGACTCATGAAGGTTCGGGAGTTCTTTGGGATTATATACGGAATATCATAGAAAAGAATACGGAGGGCGGTTTCATAAGGGGAGAAGACAACGGAGCGTAGGTCTTCTCCCTTATAAAACCCATCTGGGATCATTATATACAAATATGAGATATTGGCAATAATGGTAGATGGATCTGGAATTCAGTGCCTTTTCCCACAGTGGAACGCAGATGGATGGTGCCGCGGTGGGCGGAGATGATTTTCCGCACGATGGCAAGTCCCATACCAGTACCGTTTTCTTTATGGGTGACGAATGGACGGAAGATCTCTTCCTGTTGTTCAGGAGGGATGCCGCAGCCATTGTCTTTTACGGCGATCATCAGCCGTTTGTCGTGGGTGAATACCTTGAGGGTGATGCGCCCGCGCTCGGTGATGGATTCCATGGCGTTTTTGATCAGATTGAGAAACGCCTGCTTTAAGCGGATGGGATCTCCGTAGAAATCCGGATAGGCGTCGTCCAGCTTGATCAAAAGCGGGATGTGCTGCCGGATCAGTTCCGGCAATAGTGTGTCTTTTAAATCGTATGCGAATTCTTTTGGATCGATCTTGCTGAAATTGAGCTGATCTCCATTGTTAAAGGCGGAGATATCGTCCAACAGTGTACGCATATATTGAAGGTCATTCCTCATCTGGCTCCAGAACTCGAAGCTTTCGACTTCCGGATGCATTTTCTGTATCCATTGCATGGAACTGTTCACATAGGTAAGTGGATTCCGGATCTCATGTGAGATCTGGGAAAGAGTAAGCTGATAATCATTCTTAATGGCGGTTACTAATTCTTGAAACGTTTGATCTTTCGCCATCAGCCGCTCTATTTTTTCCTGTTCGTCATAAGTTAGCATATGATCACTCCCTGATTGACAATATACCAGAAATGTCAAAAATTGGCAACGAAATTCGTTCGACAAAATTCGACAAAAATTGATCTTATAGCAATATAAGAAACTTTAAAATGTCAGAAGAAAGAAAAGGAGGAGCAAAAATGAAAGAGTCAAACTGTATTTTCTGTAAAATCGCGAATGGAGAGATCCCGTCCACCACGCTGTATGAGGATGACGATTTTCGCGTGATCCTGGATATGGGGCCGGCGGCCAGAGGACATGCGCTGTTATTGCCGAAGGAGCATTACGCGAATTTGTTCGAGCTGGACGACGAGCTGGCGGCGAAAGCGCTGGTGACGGCCAAGAAAGTGGCTTCGAGGCTGAAAGACGCTCTGGGCGCCGACGGTTTTAATCTGGTGCAGAATAATGGAGAAGCGGCGGGGCAGACTGTGTTCCATTTCCATATGCACCTGATTCCCCGCTATAAGGACGATGGAGCGGGCATCAGCTGGACGCCGGGATCTGCGACGCCGGAAGAGATGGCGGAAGTGAAACGCTTATTTGACGAAAAATGAGGCGCAGAGAAGATTCCCGTACAGAAGCGGGCGACCGCCTGTGGGAAGAGTATTTTATGAAGTACCACAACATGGTACTGCGCAACGCCAGTTTGTGGGTGAACGATTATCATACGGCGGAGGATATCTGTCAGGAGACATTCATCCGCCTGCTGATCCACATGGATAAGGTGCCTCCGGCGAAGATAAAGGGGTGGCTGATCTGCGTATCGGACCATCTTGCTTTGGATGTCTTAAGAAAGCATCAGAGATGGGATTTGGCCAAAGACCGGCTCATGGAGGCTTTTGAGAAGAAGCGTAGTCAGGAACCGGACAGTATCCTGGAACAGATGGAGGAATTTCAGGAGACGGGGATGGCGCTGAAGGCTTTGAAGGACGTCAGACCCAACTGGTATGAGGCGATCCGCATGAGCTGCCTGGAAGATATGGACGCCCGCTCCATTGGAAAGGAACTGGGCGTGCGCCCTATGCTGGTCAGCAAATGGAAAGAGAGGGGGCGGCGTTGGCTCAGAGACGTCTATCTGAAGAAAAAGGACGGTTAAAAATATGTGGCATGTGAACGGCAGAAAGCATGCAGAGAAGATGCAGGAGTTATATGAGCAGTACTCCGGCGTGGTGGTGAAACATGCGCTTTGTTTTGTAAAGAACCGCGCGGAAGCGGAGGACATCTGCCAGGAGGCATTCCTGCGTCTGGACAGGAATCTGTACAAGGTTCCTGATAAGAAAGTAAAAGCCTGGCTTTTCAATACTGCGGGCAGACTGGCCGTGGATTATCTGCGGCACAGAGGCAGAGAGTATCTGTCCATCGATGAGGAAGAATCCCCGGAGCAGTATCTGTCCGATGAGCGTACTCAGCCGGAGTGGGTTCTGGAGCGTATGGAGGAAAACTTATTCTATCAGAAAGCCATGGAACGCCTGAAAGAAGAAAAACCCCGGTGGTTTCAGGTTATGGAGATGTCATATCTGGAGGAAATGAGCAACCGGCAGATTGCGAAAGAACTGGGGATCAGCGCCAACCTGGTCAGCCAGTGGAAGCACCGGGCAACCGACTGGCTGAGAAAGGCGTATGGAAAAGAGGATTAGACTGCTTCGAAAGTGGTTTGCCAGGACGCGCATTATCCGCAGCCCAGATTAACCGCAGACCTCGTCCAGAATCTGCAGGACTGTATCGATGGCGTCAGACTGGGGGCATTCCTCCATGGCGCGCAGATAATCCTGCCGGTGTTCGGAGAGATGGTTGAGGGCAGCCAAAAGGCTCTCTTCGTTCAATTCTTCTTCTTCCAGAACCATGGAGAATCCCTGGCGTTCAAAGGAGCGGGCATTCAGGATCTGGTCTCCCCGGCTCGCCTTGGCGGAAAGGGGGATCAGAAGAGCGGGTTTACGCAGCGCCAGCAACTCGCAGATGGCGTTGGCTCCGGCCCGTGAGATCACAAGATCGCATAAGGCAAACAGATCGGCAAGTTCTTTCTGGATATATTCGTACTGAACATAGCCGGGAATATTGGTGAGGGATTCATCCAGCTTGCCTTTTCCGCACAGATGGACGATCTGCCAGTGCTCCAGGAGCGCAGGCAGGGAATCCCGGACAGCCTGATTAACGGCGGCGGCGCCCAGGCTCCCGCCCATGGCCATCAGGACCGGTTTGTCCGGCGAGAAGCCGGTCATGTTCAGAGCACGGATGCGGTTTCCTTCCCGCAGTTCCCTGCGGATCGGGCATCCGGTGAGGACCGCTTTTCCTTCCGGAAGATATTGAAGGGTTTCCGGGAAATTACAGCAAACCCTGGTGGCAGAGGGCAGGCTCAGTTTATTGGCCAGGCCCGGCGTCAGGTCGGATTCATGGCACACCACCGGGATATGGAGGCGTGAAGCCGCCACGACCACCGGAACGGCAACGAAGCCGCCTTTGGAGAAGACCACATCAGGTTTCAGCTCTTTCAGAAGCTTTGTGGCCTGGCGGAATCCTTTCAGCACACGGAACGGGTCCGTGAAATTTTTCAGGTCGAAATAACGGCGGAGCTTACCGGAAGCAATGCCATAATAAGGAATATCCTGGGACTGGATCAGCTTTTTTTCGATCCCGTCCATGGAACCGATATAAAAAATTTCATAATCTGCGTCCCGCAGACGGGGAAGCAGGGCGATATTGGGCGTCACGTGTCCCGCGGTGCCCCCGCCTGTCAGTACGATTCGTTTCATAGCCATGTCCTCCTGGGAAAATGCAAAATGCGAGTATATGAGACTGAAGTCGATAAAATGCTTTCTAACTCAGATTATGATATAAGAAAAGGGAAAAGTCAACGGGTATCATGGCCCTGCGCCGCGGACGGCGGTTGTCTGCGGGCGGTTCATGGGCGATGGTTGGAATAAATAGCATCAGTGATAACGAGAACAGCATAGAAAGTGGAGAGAGACATGAAGCGTGGCAAAGACGACTGGCTGGATCAGAAAATTACGGAAGAACTTCTCGCCATGGCGGACGAGAGGGAAAAGGAACTGATGGAGATGGAAGAACTCCAGGGGATCGAGATGCCGATTGAGAAGTTTGCGGACATCAAGAAGGAAGCCCTGCGCCGCAGGCGGGAGCTTCGCCGTAAACGCCTGCGTCCCCGCATCGCAGTGGCCTCCGCGGCAGTTCTGGTGTTGATGCTGGGAGTAGGCGCGGTTGGTAATAGGGTGTATGAACCTGAGATTCGGGAATATGATAGTGCAGATGGGACTACGACTAGAATTGAAAATGCTGATTCTGAATTTAGAGAGTATAGTGAAGAGGAAGTGTGCCAAGATATTGAAGAAAAGCTAGGAGTGGTTGCGTTAAGACTGGGGTATGAACCACAAGGTATGCAGTTGTTCGAATATTGGATTGATGTTGAAACTGGGGAAGCTGTTGTAAAGTACAAAGAGACGGCTAATGATGAATTGCAAATTTATATTAGTAAAAATTCGCGTGAAGCCACTGTTCATTTTGAGATGGATGGTATTGAGCGAGAAACAGTTGAGGTGTTTGCGGTTGGACAAAATGTATTGATTTATGAATATGAAAATCCTGACGGACGAAAATGCTTTCAAAGTGAATTTGAGATGTTTGACACGTATTATTGTATTACTGGAATGATTGATTTGGAAGAGTACAAGCAAATGTTGGAAAATTTGGTCATAAAAAATGCCTGAAACTGTCAAAATATAAGAGCAAAAACGTTTATAAGTATGTAGATATCTATAAACTATATGGAAAGGAGGCGAAATATGAACTGGCGAAAAGTTGGGGCTGCTTTAGGAATGAGTGCGGCATTATTTGGCTCATGTTTGGTTGCATCTGCAGAAGAAATAGAACCAGCAGGATATCATATCTATGATGTACAGGAAGATCAGGTCTCGGATACCTGGTATGGGATTTCTCGTGGAAATTATCTGCGGGCAGCTTCGTCCAAGCTTGTGAAAGGCAGCGCAGCAAAATATGCCACCTGCTCTGGAACTACATTTGCTCATAAAGCATCCGAACGGGTGTATGTCCGCATTTATTTGGATCAAAGTGATAATGGAACAAGCGGCTGGTGGACGGTAAATTATTGGACGGATATTGCCTATAATAATTCTACGGCACATGTTTCCATTGCAGATTACGAGGTCACACGCGATAAATATTATAGTGTGAAAGGTTCTCATTCTGTGATAGAAGGAGACAACATAGAGGCGACAGCTACCTGTACCAATGCACTCTATTTTGACTAACCATCAAAAGAGAAGCGAAGATTTCTGTCCTGGCACACCGTCTCGGTAATGCATTTTCAGGTCAGAAATGTACCGAAACACACGGCGGCCGCGCGTAGCGGGGCCGGCTGAGAACTACATATGGAATTTTACAACTGAATATGGAACTTAAGCTCCGGATTCCGGCCGGGTCCGGACCGTCTGCGTAAGCGGACGTAAAACAAAAGAATAAACCAGACTGTTTTTAAATAAGCAGCGGTCATACAAAAACAAAATTTTTGGAGATATTAACTTCAGAAACAAAATTTTCATCATTCACAAAAGCAAGAAGAGACAAATGAGGGTATTGTAAAATCATCCAATTGGATGGTGGAGCGATACCCTCGCTCTATGTGAGAAAGATAGAGTCGTATACGAAGAATGGACACCGGCCATATCGCAGATCAATCGGCCTGTGAATATCCCGTCCGGTAAATTAGGTGCCTTAGTCAGCTTTTCTTGATTTCCCCACTTGTATATCAGAAAAAAGGAAATAATCAATAGTTTTGGACTTGTAAGTCAGAAACTTTATATTTCGCGATACTTTTTGACCTTCTTGAACTGCTTATTAAAAAAATGCAATTGACATTTTTGCGGCGTTGCCATACAATGACATTGTAAATAGAAAATATTTACAGAAATATTTTACTGTAGATTTTTGAGAATTTTGTGTATAATATGATTAAAAGATTTCAATTGATCCTTCACGCTTGCTAACAAGTGTTTTTGGTCGACGAGACCGTTTCTGAAAGGATAATTTGACCGACGAGGTCTCTCTGGTTTACCAGAGTAGGGTATGGTTAGCACCGTACCCTTTTTTTCATATAAAATCAACTAAGGAGCATGATTATTTGAAAGAATATTTAAAAGCACAAAATAAGACTACGGATGTTATTCTTTCCAACGGTTTCAGTACAGATGAGATTGACCGTTTTTCTAAAGCTGATTATCGCTGGGCGGACAGCAGATTAAAGCAATATAGATACAGAACGGTAAAAAAGGGAGAAATATACCAATTTGAATTTGGAAAGAATTTTCAACCTGAAATGTCTTATGAACACAGAGGTCTTGTGATTGGAGTAAAACAAAAATTGCTTTATGTACTTCCAATTTTCTCCTATAATCCAGTTAAACATCCTGATGTTTATCATCCTATAGATTTCCCCAATTCTAAAAGTGATCTGTATTTATTGAAAAACAGTGATTTTTCATTTATTAGTCATGATTCTGTGTTAAAGCTGAATGACATTCGAACACTTAGTGTAAATCGAATCCTGTATCAGCAGCATGGAGTGATTCCCCTTTCTTCCGATACATATAAGAAAATCGAAGAGTTGGTTCTACGAAAATATTTTCCAAGCTTCATGTATGAATACATACAGATGGGACAAAAGCTATCAGATACTGAAGCCATTCTCAATGAAAAAGAAGAGATCCTGCGAGCACTCAAAATAGAGCGCGAAGAATGGAAAAAACAAATTGAAGAATTGGAGACAAGGATTGCTAATACTGATAGCAAGCAACAATCGACAGGGTTGTCACAAAAGTAGAGGAACGATTTGCTGGAGTAACAGTTTTCGCAGAAAAAGAAAACAGGCTCCGAAAAGCCTGCAATCCATGACATGATTAAGCAAGGGCATCGTTTGGCCCACCAGCTTGATTATTTTACGGCGCCTTTCAGCGCTTTTATATGATGAATCCCATACAGTACCAGCGAGACGGCCAGCATGACGGCGCATGCGCCGATCAGAACATTGGATACGGCGGCCGGGATGCTGATCCAGAATACATGGATAAACATGGTGAGATAGAGCAGGATCGTGGCCGCTTTGCCGTGCCAGTCCGCTCCAAAGACCGTCCCTGTCTTGTGGATGACCAGGACGCCGGAGATGCTCATGAACAATTCCTTGAAGATCATGATGATAACCAGGATCAGCATAAGCGGATAACGGCTGACCAGGCAGATCAGCATGGAGACCTGTGTAAGCTTGTCTGCCACAGGGTCGAGGATCTTGCCCAGATTGCTGACTGCGTGAAAATGTCTGGCGATAAAGCCGTCGGCCATATCTGTCAGGCCGGAGAGCAGGAGCAGCAGCCCGGTGGCAGTATAGTTTTCCTGCAGGTATTGATGGACAAAGACAGGGATCAGCAGGAGCCGGAACAAAGACAATAGATTGGGTACAGTTAAAATCCTGTTTTCCGAATGCCCGGAGGTTTTCATGATAAACAGTCCTTCCTTTGGTGAGAAATATACCGGTTTTCGGTCTCATTCTAGTACCAAATCTTTCCATTGTCAATTTGTGCCGGTTCCAGAGTGACATTCGTTACAGTTCACACGCGCCATTTGCAAAGTCTGGCTTACGAGTGAACGGTAACTGGTATTATTTCCTGCAGCGGCGTCTTATATAATAAAGAATGGTTGCCATAAGGACCCCGGCAGTCGCCGCATACAGCAGGACGGGACGGCTGATGCGCCCGGCGATGAAGATGCTGGTGGGGCCGTCCGCGCCCCCGATGATGGATACGGCGGCATTGGGGGAACTGGTTTTCCAGGTAAGGTACAGACTGACGGCGATAAGCACGGCGCTGGCCGCAGTCAGGACGATTCCGGCGGTATTTTTGCTTCGGAGATCTCCGGCGGACGCGGATTCCAGGATCTCTCTGGCCGCGTCTTTGGGAGAGCCGATCCGTGCGACCGCCTCCGCCTCTGACATGTTGTGTTCGGTCATATCGGAAATCATCTCTTCGTAATAGCTGAGATGTTTCTGTATCTCGGACGCTTTCAGGCGTCTCAGCTCTTTTTTCAGTTCTTTCAAGAAATTCCTTTTATTCATGTTCTTCCCTGCCTTTCCCTGAGATAAATGCAATGACCCGGAGCAGTTCGTCCTGTTCCCGGATAAACTGGTTCAGATGCGCTTCCCCTTTCTGGGTGATGCGGTAATATTTTCGTATTCGGCTGTGGTACTCCACCTGATAGGTGTCCACGTGGCCGTTGGATTCCAGCCTGCGCAGGATGGGGTACAGCGTGGACTCGGAGATCTCGATACAGCCGGACAGATCCCGGATGATCTGATAGCCGTAGGATTCCTTTTGACGCAGCTCGGCCAGCACACAGTATTCCAACAGCCCTTTTTTTACTTGAGCATCCATTGAATACCTCCATTCCATATTACTATACAATACATAGTATGAAAAGTAAAGCATTTTACAGGTTGTGGATTGCCAGAAATGGAACTATAATACAGATAGAACATATGTTTTGCGTGAAGAAGGAGAAGGGCCATGATGGAGCAATTAAGTCTTTTTGACGACCGCCGGACCAGCGCGCCGCTGGCCAGCCGCCTGCGGCCGGAAAGTCTGGAGGAATATGTGGGGCAGAAGCATCTGCTGGGAAAGGGAAAGATCCTGCGTCAGCTCATTGAGCGGGATCAGGTGTCTTCCATGATTTTCTGGGGGCCGCCGGGAGTGGGGAAGACCACGCTGGCGAGAATTATCGCCAACCGGACGCAGGCTTCTTTTATTGAATTCAGCGCGGTGACCAGCGGAATCCGGGAGATCCGCGAGGTGATGGCGCAGGCGGAGCAGAACCGGCAGATGGGCATCCGCACACTGCTGTTTGTGGACGAGATCCACCGTTTTAACAAGGCCCAGCAGGATGCGTTTCTCCCTTATGTGGAGAAGGGCAGTATCATCCTGGTGGGGGCAACCACGGAAAATCCGTCCTTTGAGATCAATTCTGCGCTTTTGTCCAGATGCAAAGTATTCGTGCTGAAGGCGCTGGAGGAGGGAGATCTGCTGGAACTTCTGCATCATGCGCTGAGAAGCCCGAAAGGCTTTGGGGATATGCGTATTGTGATCGGGGAAGAGCATCTGGAGGCCATCTCCCGTTTTGCCAACGGAGACGCCAGAACAGCCCTGAATACGCTGGAGATGGCGGTGTTGAACGGCGAGATGGACGCGGAAGGATTGATCCATGTGGACGACGAGGTTCTGGCCCAGTGTATGAACCGCCGTTCTCTGCTCTATGATAAAAATGGAGAGGAGCATTATAACCTGATCTCCGCGCTCCACAAATCCATGCGCAACAGCGACCCGGACGCCGCCGTGTACTGGATGTGCCGGATGCTGGACGGCGGGGAGGACCCGCTGTATATCGCCAGAAGGCTGATCCGTTTTGCCAGCGAGGACGTGGGGATGGCGGATCCCCAGGCATTGCCGCTTACGGTATCCGTCTACCAGGCCTGTCATTTTCTGGGGATGCCGGAGTGTGACGTACACCTGACCCATGCGGTGGTCTATCTCTCCATGGCGCCCAAGTCCAACGCGCTGTATATGGCCTGTGAAGCCTGCAAGAAAGATGTGAAAGAGTTGCCGGCGGAACCGGTGCCTCTGCAGATCTGCAATGCGCCCACCGGACTGATGAAAGAACTGAATTACGGGAAAGGGTATGTTTATGCCCATGACACAGAAGAAAAGTTGTCCCGGATGCAGTGCATGCCCGACAGCCTGGCGGGGCGGCGCT
Source organism: uncultured Lachnoclostridium sp. (assembly GCA_944381625.1). Taxonomy (GTDB): domain Bacteria; phylum Bacillota; class Clostridia; order Lachnospirales; family Lachnospiraceae; genus Hominiventricola. Next base: position 86,085 of record CALWLW010000007.1, on the reverse strand, counting down.
ACTATCATCCCACGGATCAGGGACAGGAGGAGAAGGTGAAGAGACGGCTGGAGGAGATTCTGCGGTGGAAAGAGGACGGCGGAAAATGATATTGAATGTATGGCCTGTGGCGAGGGAACGGCGTCCCCTCACCACCTCCGCCGGAATTCTCCCGGTGTGACTCCCTCTACTTTTTTGAACATCCTGGAAAAATAGTTGGCGTCGCTCATGCCGCATTCATGTGCGATCTTTTCCACCGGAAGATCGGTGAAACGCAGGAGCTGTTTGGCGTGGGTGATGCGCACCTGGGCCAGATAGCTGTTGATGGAGAGCCCAAATTGCTCCCGGAAGATTCTGGTCAGATAGAATTTGTTGATGTAGAAAAGCTCCGCCAGACTGTCCAGGGAGATCTTCTTCTGGTAATTCTGATCCAGGTATTCTTTCACGTTCTGAAGATCCCGCCTGCGGGCGGCGCTGCGGCCGTTTTCGGAGGGATTCCAGCTCTCCTCCATTAAATGCGTTAAGAGGGAGGTGAGGGTCTCATAGATTTTCATGTCCCGGATATAGGCGTTGGAAGCGGCGATCTCATAGAGTTGGTCCAGCAGCGCGGCGTAGACCTGGGGACGCTGGGTGCGGAAGGCGGGCGCGCCGCCGCGCTCCACATATTTTTCATAGATTCCGTTCATGTTGGGTCCATAAAAATGGGCCCATTTCAACGTCCACAGATCTTCGGAGGTACGGTGGGAATAGGGTCTGCGGCAGTCCAGAAAGACGCACGCGCCGCGGGTCAGCGGGTAGGTGCGGCCGTCATATTCCAGCGTTCCGGAACCGTCCTGTACAATAAAAAATAAGTAGGAGGCAAGATTTTCCCTTTTGCTGGTGTGAGGTTTCTGCGCCTGCAGGGTTCCGATCTCCTGTAAGTGGATCAGGTTTGTCTTGGCAAATACAGAAGGGGTGTAGAGAATCCGGCTGGAATTTACCAGATTGCCCTGAAACAGCGATGCATCCATCTGATTTTCTCCTTTCTGCTATCTGGGTGCGAGTTATGCCCGCTTGGCTTGCTGTGGGCGGGAATAAAATGACGACGGATCATAATCTGGTCCAAAACCAGTATATCAAAAAAGTCAATATTGTGCTAGTAGTCTGCAAGATATACACTTATAATCGGAAATCGACTTGATTACAATATCTAAGGAAACGACGATGAAATCATCATTTTCTTAGCACCTCCGGTGGATGTGCACGGATTTGCAGGGAAAATGTCATGCGGGGCAAGTCCCGTGTGGCCAGAATACATGAGAAAGTTGAGGAAGCATATGAAAAAAGCATTGATCACAGGTATCACAGGACAGGACGGCTCTTATCTGGCGGAGTTTCTGCTGGAAAAAGGGTATGAGGTGCATGGCGTGACCAGACGCGCCTCCATCTCCAACACATCCCGCATCGACCATCTGATTGAGAAGAACGCGGTGACCCTTCACGACGGGGATCTGTCGGATTCTTCGTCTCTGATGCGGATCATCAGCCTGGTACAGCCGGATGAGATCTACAATCTGGCGGCCCAGTCCCACGTACAGGTGTCCTTCGACGTGCCGGAATATTCCGGGGAGGTGGACGCCATCGGCGTGCTGAGGATTCTGGAAGCAGTCCGTATCCTGGGTCTTACGAAAAAGACGAAGATCTACCAGGCGTCCACATCGGAGCTTTATGGAAAGGTGGAGGAGGTTCCCCAGAAGGAGACGACGCCGTTCCATCCGTACAGCCCCTACGCGGTGGCCAAGCAGTACGGATTCTGGATCACGAAGGAGTACCGGGAGGCTTACGGCATGTTTGCGGTGAACGGTATCCTGTTCAACCATGAATCCGAGCGCCGCGGGGAGAATTTTGTTACCAGGAAGATTACGCTGGCCGCAGGAAGGATCGCGGAGGGACTTCAGGATCATCTGGAGCTGGGCAACATGGATTCTCTGCGTGACTGGGGATACGCCAAGGATTATGTGGAATGTATGTGGCTGATTCTCCAGCAGGAGGTGCCGGAGGATTTTGTCATCGCCACGGGCGAGCAGCATACGGTGCGTGATTTTACGGAGAAAGCGTTCCGGGCCAACGGCATCGAGCTTCGCTGGGAAGGCAGCGGCCTGGAGGAAAAAGGATATGACAAAGCCACCGGAAAGATGCTGGTATGTGTAAATCCCGCATGGTTCCGCCCCACGGATGTGGATAACTTATGGGGAGATCCCACGAAAGCCAGGACTGTGCTGGGCTGGAATCCGCAGAAGACCAGCTATGAGGAGCTGGTGCGGATCATGGCGGAACATGATCGCGCTCTGGCCAAAAGAGAGGCGGCCATGAAAGCCGCGGCTCAGAAATAAGATACGGCGAAGAGAGGGAAGATACGATGATGGAAAAAGACGCGAAGATCTATGTGGCAGGACACCGGGGCATGGTGGGCTCGGCGATTCTGCGGGAGCTGGAAAAGGAAGGGTACCACAATTTTGTTCTGAGGACCCATAAGGAGCTGAACTTATGCCGTCAGGACGAGGTGGAGAAATTTTTTGCGGAGGAGAAGCCGGATTATGTATTTCTGGCAGCGGCCAAGGTGGGCGGCATCGTGGCTAACCAGGAGGCTCTGGCGGACTTCATGTACGACAACATGATGCTGGAGATGAACGTGATCCACAGCGCATGGCAGAACGGCTGCAGGAAGCTTCTGTTCCTGGGTTCCTCCTGTATTTATCCCAGGATGGCGCCCCAGCCCATGCCGGAGAGCTGCCTTCTGACCTCTGAACTGGAGAAGACCAACGAGGCGTACGCGCTGGCGAAGATCTCAGGGCTGAAATACTGCGAGTTCCTGAACCGTCAGTACGGTACGGATTATATTTCTGCCATGCCCACGAACCTGTATGGGCCAAACGACAACTACCATCCCACCCACAGCCATGTGCTGCCGGCGCTGATCCGCCGTTTCCATGAGGCGAAAGAGGCAGGGCTTCCGGAAGTGACCTGCTGGGGAACCGGAACGCCCCTTCGGGAGTTCCTGTACGTGGACGATCTGGCGGAAGCCTGTGTATTTTTGATGAACCATTACTCCGGCAACGAGACGGTGAACGTGGGTACGGGTAAAGAACTGACGATCAAAGAACTGACGGAGCTGACGGCCAAAGTGGTGGGTTACACCGGCGAGATCAAATGGGATCCCTCCAAACCCGACGGTACGCCGCGCAAGCTCCTGGACGTGAGCAAGCTGGAGAAGCTGGGCTGGAAATACCACACGGAACTGGAGGAAGGCATCCGTCTGGCGTATGAGGATTTCCTGCACAATCCCATGCGTGCGGAGAGATAGACAGAAAGGATACAAGGTATGAACATCGTATTATTATCCGGCGGTTCCGGGAAGCGGCTGTGGCCGCTCTCCAACGATATCCGCTCCAAGCAGTTTATCAAGATTTTTAAAACGGAAGACGGGGAATATGAATCCATGGTTCAGCGGGTGTACCGTCAGATCCGCGCCGTGGATCAGGATGCCACCGTGACCATCGCCACCAGCAAGACTCAGGTATCTGCGATCCACAACCAGTTGGGCGAGGGCGTCGGCGTGTGCGTGGAACCGTGCCGCAGGGATACGTTCCCGGCAATCGCCCTGGCTTCCGCCTACCTGCATGATGTGAAGGGGATCTCCGAAGAGGAGGCCGTGGTGGTATGCCCGGTGGACCCGTATGTGGAGCGGGATTATTTTGAAGCATTGAAAGAACTGGGAAGGCTGGCGGGAACCGGAGAGGCCAATCTGGTGCTCATGGGCATCGAGCCCACCTATCCCAGCGAAAAATATGGATATATTATCCCGGCGGACAAGGAGCTGGTAAGCCGGGTGGATACCTTTAAGGAGAAGCCGGACGCGGCGACCGCCGGGGCGTATATCCGTCAGGGCGCGCTGTGGAACGGCGGCGTGTTTGCGTACAAGCTGAAATACGTGCTCAGGAGAGCCCATGAACTGATTGATTTCACCGATTATGAAGATCTGTTCTCCAAATATGAGACGCTGACCAGGATCAGCTTCGACTATGCGGTGGTAGAGAAAGAGGATAACATCCAGGTGATGCGTTTTGCCGGGCAGTGGAAGGATCTGGGAACCTGGAACACGCTGACGGAGGCCATGGAAGAAGCCAGCGTGGGGCAGGCGATCTTCAATGAAAACTGCGAAAATGTGCATGTGGTCAACGAGCTGGACGTGCCGGTGCTCTGCATGGGCCTGAAAGACGTGGTGGTATCGGCCAGTCCGGAAGGTATCCTGGTGTCCGACAAGGAGCAGTCCAGTTACATCAAGCCCTATGTGGACGAGATCGATCAGCAGATCATGTTTGCGGAGAAATCCTGGGGCAGTTTCCGGGTGCTGGACATCGAGGATGAGAGCATGACGATCAAGGTGGTGCTGAATCCGGGGCACCGGATGAATTATCACAGTCACGAGAGACGGGACGAGGTGTGGACCGTGATCTCCGGCGAGGGCAGGACCATTGTGGACGGCATGGAGCAGCCGGTAAAGGCCGGGGATGTGGTGACGATGCAGGCGGGTTGCCGCCATACCATCATCGCCGACACAGAGCTGAAAGTGATCGAGGTACAGCTGGGTAAGGAGATCAGCGTCCATGACAAACAAAAATACAATCTGGAAGTATAACCGCCCGTTTCTGCTGAAACCGGCGGGAAAGGATTATCTGTGGGGCGGCCGAAGGCTCAACGACGATTTTGCCAAAGGGATCGATATGGAGCCGCTGGCCGAGACCTGGGAGTGTTCCACCCATCCGGACGGGCCGAGCATGGTGGCCAGCGGGCAGCATGCGGGGAAGCTGCTCACGGAAGTGCTGAAGGAGCATCCGGAATATCTGGGCACGCATCCTCAGACGGAAGGAGAACTGCCGATCCTGATAAAATTCATCGACGCGAAACAGGACCTGTCTGTACAGGTGCATCCGGACGACGAGTATGCCCGTGAGCATGAGCACGGTTCCCTGGGCAAGACGGAGATGTGGTACGTGATGGACGCGTCTAAGGGCGCCCGGCTCGTCTATGGTTTTCATCATGATATCAGGAAAGAGACGCTGAGAAGAAGCCTGGAGGCGGGAACTGTGGAAAAATATCTCCAGAAGGTTCCCATCCAGAAGGACGATGTGTTTTATATTGAAGCGGGTATGGTGCATGCCGTGGGCGCGGGTGCGCTGATCGCGGAGATTCAGGAAAGCTCCAACCTGACCTACCGGATGTACGATTACAACCGGGTGGACAGAGACGGGAAACGCCGGGAGCTTCATATCGATAAGGCGCTGGAGGTGGCCAACCTGCATGGGAGCGCGGAACCACGCCAGCCCATGCGCGTGCTGAGATATAAAAAAGGCTGCGCGTCGGAGCTTTTGTGCCGCTGTAAATATTTCCAGGTGGAGCGGCAGCTGGTGAATACGGAGCGGTGCCGGGAGATGGCGGACGTGCAGACGGGAAGCAATTCTTTCCAGGTGCTGCTGTGTATCGGAGGATGCGGCGTGCTCTTCGAGGAGCATGGGGAATACCTGAATTTTTTCAAGGGCGACTGCCTGTTCCTGCCGGCGGACTGCGTTCCGCTGAAAATACATGGAAAGGCGCAGATGCTGAAAGTGAGCTGTTAGGAGGAGAAGATGGAAGACAGAATCATGGATCAATACCGGATCTGGCGTGAGTATGCCAAGGAAGACCCGGATGTGGAAAAAGAGCTCCAGGAGATGGAGGGTGCCGAAGCCCGGATAGAAGACGCGTTTTACCGGGATCTGGCTTTCGGAACCGGCGGCCTGCGGGGCGTGATCGGGGCGGGCACCAACCGGATGAACGTGCATACGGTGGCGAAGGCGTCCCAGGGGCTTGCGGACTATGTGAAAAAGCATTATGAAGGGGAGGCCCGGAAGATCGCGGTGAGCTACGATTCCCGCATCAAGTCGGATCTGTTTGCCCGCGTGGCGTCCGGCGTTTTCGCGGCCAACGGCATTCAGGTGTATATCTACCCCCAGCTCATGCCCACCCCCTGCCTGTCGTTTGCTGTGCGGACGCTGGGCTGCGCGGCGGGGATTATGGTGACGGCCTCCCATAATCCGTCCAAATATAACGGTTATAAGGTCTACGGCGCGGATGGATGCCAGATCACTACGGAGGCGGCGGCCGAGATCCTGGGAGAGATCGAGAAGCTGGATATCTTCCGGGAAGTTCGGAGTATGGACTTCCAGCAAGGCGTGGACGAAGGAATTATCCGCTATATAGGCGAGGATATTTATACGGCGTTTGTGGAAGCGGTGAAGGGCCAGTCCATGCTGGATGAGAACACGCCGGTGGACAAGGACGTGGCGATCGTCTATTCTCCGCTGAACGGAACCGGCTTAAAGCCGGTGCTCCGCACGCTGAAAGAGAGCGGGTATACCAATATTACCGTGGTAAAAGAGCAGGAAGAGCCGGATGGGAATTTCCCCACCTGTCCCTATCCCAATCCGGAGATCCGGGAGGCCATGACGCTGGGGATGGAATATGCGGCGCGGTACCAGGCAGATCTGCTCCTGGCCACGGACCCGGACTGCGACCGGGTGGGGATCGCCGTGAAAAACCAGGACGGCGAATATGTGCTGCTGTCCGGCAACGAGACGGGCATGCTCCTGCTGGATTATATCTGCTCCCGCCGTCAGGAGGGGGGAAGGATGCCGGAGGACCCGGTGGTTGTGAAGACGATTGTGACCATCGATATGGCGGAGCGTATTGCGGCGCACTATGGCGTGCGCACAGTCAACGTGCTGACCGGATTTAAGTTCATCGGGGAACAGATCGGACTTTTGGAGCAGAAGGGAAAGGCGGATTCTTATATTTTCGGCTTTGAGGAAAGCTACGGGTATCTCAGCGGTTCTTATGTGCGGGACAAGGACGCAGTGGACGGCGCCTTCCTGATCTGCGAGATGTTCGCATATTATAAGACCAAAGGGATCAGCCTGCTGGACAAGCTGGAGGAACTGTACCGCACTTACGGTTTCTGCCTGAACACCCTGCATTCCTATGAATTCGAGGGCTCTGCCGGGTTTGCCAGGATGCAGAGCATTATGAAAGATTTCCGTTCCGGCCTGGCGGCCATCGGCCCTAAGAAGGTGGAGCGGTGCCTGGATTATGCGGAGGGTCTGGATGGGCTGCCCAAATCGGACGTGCTGAAATTTGTGCTGGAGGACAACTGCTCTGTGGTTATCCGGCCGTCTGGTACGGAGCCGAAACTGAAAGCCTACATCTCCGTCAGCGCCGGGGACAGGGCGGAAGCGGCGGCTGTGGAAACGCAGCTTGCAAAAAGTCTGCAGGAGCGGCTGAACGGGTAAAAACAGCCGGCGGAAAATGATCGTCAGGCCGGCATAATATGGGACTTCGTGGAATAAGCTGGATAAAAACGGGAAGACGGAGAGAAACGCTTGAAATTCTTCTATTTTCTCTCGGATTTTATCATTCCGTTCGTGATCTTTTACCTGATCGCCTATGGCCTGGCGGAAAAGGTGCAGGTGTACGATGAATTTGTGGCCGGAGCCGCGGACGGGCTGAAGATTGTATTGAAAATCATGCCCACGCTGGTGGGGCTGATGGTGGCCGTGGGGATGCTGCGGGCGTCAGGATTTCTGGATCTTCTGTCGGGAATTCTGGCGCCGGCGGCGTCCCTTATGCATTTTCCGGCAGAGCTTGTCCCGCTGGCCCTGATCCGTATGTTTTCTTCTTCTGCGGCTTCTTCCATGGTGGTGGACGTGTATAAATCCTATGGGACAGATTCCTATATCGGGACGCTGGCTTCCATCATGATGGGCTGTACGGAGACGATCTTCTATACCATGAGCGTCTACTTTCTGACTGCTAAAGTCACGAAGACCCGCTGGACGCTGGCGGGAGCGCTGGCCGCCACCTTCGGCGGTCTGGCGGCCAGCGTGGTGCTGGCAGGGATGATGAGCGCGCCGTAAGAACACGCCGCCGCAGCCATTGCATCCTGGGTTCCCGCAGTTAACGCTGCTCTGTCGCCGCTGATGCGGCTGAATAGTTACAAAAACAAAGAAACGCTCCGGGAATGGCGTTGAAGCCTGGAGCGTTTTATGCTATACTTTCCCCAGACGAAACGGTTCAGTACAAAGGAGGTGGGGCATGGACCGGGAAGAGCTGTTGAACCAGTTATTGGTTATGACGTTTAATGAGATTATGGATGCGGAGAACCGGGAACTGATTACCGGTGCTTTTAAGGAGATATCCATCAACGATGTGCATATTATAGAAGCGGTGGGGATTGCGGAGCCCAGGAACATGTCCACGGTGGCGAAGAAGATGTCCGTGACGGTGGGAACCCTGACGACCGCAATTAACAATCTGGTAAAAAAAGGTTATGTATCACGTATACGCAGTGCGGAGGACAAGCGGGTTGTCCTGCTCTCCCTGACCGAGAAGGGAAGGAAGGTCTACCGGCGTCACGCCGCTTACCATAAAAGAATGGTCCAGACTGTCATGGACGGCCTGGGCACAGAGGAGCTGGATATCCTGGCCAGGGCGCTGGAGAAGATCCGCGGATACTTCCAGCAGGTCTAGCCGTTCCTGCAGCAGATGGAACGGGGCCGGCCCCGTGGTCAGGAACCATTCGTGAAAATCGGATATGGAAAGTTCAGGGGAGAGCGCCAGGGCGCTCTCTTTTAATCTGCAGATCTCCAGATAACCAAGGTAATATTTGAGATAGTTGGACGGCTGCTCCAGGATGTCTTCATAAAGCGCCTGGATCTGTTCTTCATCGGTGACGCCGAAGGAAGAAAGGTACTGGGAGCATTCTTCCAGAGTCCACCCTTCCGTATGGACCGCCAGGTCCAGCGTGGCGCAGATGGCGTAATTCAGTGATGACAGGGACCGCAGAAACTGCGCCTCCGTGCGGGAAAGCCCCAGATAATCGTAGGCGTAGAATTCGCTGTACAGCCCCCAGCCCTCCGTGTAGCCGCCGATGTATACCAGGGAGCGGATGGGGGCGTAGGTTCCTTCCCGTTCAAAGGAATTCTGATATAAGTGCCCAGGATAACCCTCATGGGCCAGGGTAGTGACCAGCTCTTTGTGATCGGGCTCATAGGAGGGATTGATGTAGATATTGTTTTCCTCCGGCTGATCCAGGGCAGGAACCATATAGAAGGCGGGGCTGAGCCAGTCCTCCAGGGATTCGGGAACTTCCTTGACCTGCCAGGCGGCGTCGGGGGCTTCCGGGAAATCGTCCTTGATCCGGACAGCCAGTTCCTTTAAGATTTCGTCCGCGGAGCTGGCAGAGGAGACCGTTTTGGTCAGATCCAGTACATTTACGCCTTCATGGATGGCAAAAAGGATGGCTTCATAGTCGTCGGCGATCTGTTCTTCCAGCATCCGTCGGATCACGGGAACGCTTAAGTCCGTACCCACAGAATACCGCAGCAGATACTCATAATAAGAGATGCCCTCCGGTGTATAATAAAGGCCCCCCTCGCCGGTGCCGCTTCCCCGCAGCGCTTCCAGCGCCAGGCAGAGCTGCTGGTAGGCCGGCTGAAAATACTCGGTCAGGATATTGAGATTCTGTATTTCGTAGGATATCTTCTGATCAGAATCCAGAAAATCGCATGCGTCCAGACGATCGGAAAATGTGGTCACCAGAAAATGCGTTTTGTCGATCTCCATAACGGCGGAGCACTGTTCCAGTATCCGGTCCAGCGTGCCGTCGGACATGAAAAGTCCCGCGCTTGCTTTTTCTTCTTCAAATACCGCAATCTGATGAAAATATTCGGGCAGCCGGCCAACAAGCTGCAGATACAGGTCGATGTCCGCCTGGGTCCGGAAAGAGAACTCGGCCAGCAGTATGGGAAGCTGAGCCTGGATTCCCAGCGTGGGTCCCAGCGGTTCCTGGTAGTAATAATAATCGTCCAGCGCGATCTGCCCCTCCACCCACCAGTCCAGCAGTTCCGCGGCCAGACGGTCCTCGTCATTCAGCTTTTTATTCAGATATTTCTGGATCCGCTCCCTGCAGGAGGAAAGCCATTGGAGCTGTTCCTTCCAGGTTTCTGCGGAAAGATCCCCGAACGACGCTTCATCCGTCTGTATGCCGTAAGACGAAGGGTCTGCCAGCATATAATGAAGGCTCAGCGTGTCGGAGGAAAGCTCATGGCAGAAAATCTCCATGGCGTAGTCCTGAAAATTCCGGCCCAGATGGAAAAAGCCGGAAAAGATAGAAGTATGTATGGTTAAGAGTAGGGTCAGTCCTGCCGAAAGATATCGGTACATAAGCGGCTCCTCCTGGAAGTTTGTCAGAAAAGTATATGCGGATGGGGAGGGGGATATGACGCAAACGAAGAACTGCACTTTTTTGCGATTGGCAAGAAAGTGCAGTTTTTATGACTATAATCACGATTTTTATCGCAATTATTTTAAAAACAATGGCAAGTATCTTGAATTGATAGAAAATATGCCCCAGGATATAATTTTTTTAGGCGCCGGGGAGAGAGAATCCCATCGGCTCCAATACCTATCCATACAAAATGCAAAAGCAGGGAGGAAAAGAACATGAAAAGAAAAACCATCAGCGTTTTACTGTCACTTGGCCTGATTGCGGCTATGGTCACCGGATGCTCTTCTCAGGGAACGGAAGAGACGGCCGGAACAGAACCGGCTCAGACGGAGACAGAGGAGGCGACCGATGCGGAGGAGGCTGCAGACAGCGGGGAAGCCGCAGCGTCCGACGGGGCTTCCGCCACGGCCGGCGTGATCTGGTACAATTTTGCGGATACGTTTATTGCAAACGCGCGCCAGTGCCTGAATAATGTGGCGGCGGCGGACGGAACCATCGAGATCTCAGACGCGGACAGCCAGAACGATATTGCGACGCAGGACAACAATCTGAACAATTTCATCACACAGAAGCCCAAATATCTGGTGATCAACAACATCAACAATCCGGCGGCTGATACCATTGCGGCAACCTGTACGGAGAACGGAATTGTTCCAATCTTCGCGAATACAACCAGCCCTTCTGACGCGGCGTATGAGGCGAATCCGGATCTGTGGTATGTGTCATCCGTATCTGAGCAGTCCGGCGAAAATATGGGGAATTCCATCGTAGAGTACTTTAACACCCATGATAACTGGGACAGAAATGGAAACGGCAAAGTGGACTTTATTCTGCTCCAGGGCATGCAGACCTTCAGCGACACTATTAACCGTTCTTCTTACAGCCTTGCCACCATTGAAGCGGCAGGTTATGAACTGGGAACGAACATCGGCGGTGACGATGTGACCGGCGTACAGGGCGGAGATTCCATCAACGGTGTACTTTGTAATTTCTCCCGTTCGGAGGCTCAGACCAATGTGGAGGCGCTGATCGCCAACTACGGCGACGATATCGACTGTATCCTGGCGGACAATGACGATGAGGCGCTGGGCGCGATCGCGGCTCTGCAGGCTCATGGATATTTCACCGCCGACAGCAACTACATTCCGGTGGTCGGAGTGGATGCTACGGTGGCAGGATGCGAAGCAATCAACAACGGCACGCTTCTTGGAACCAGCCTGAACAACCCGGTGAAGCTGGCAAAAGCCGTGTATAAGGTGATGTATCTCCTGGAAAATGGAGAAGAAGTAACCACTGAGAGCATGGGCATGGACGGCGTGAGCGTGGAAGGGCACAAGGTCCTGATCGACTATATCGCCATCTCAGCAGACAATGTGGATGAGGCAAGCTACGATATCAACGACACGAACTTCTGATACAACCTGTTGTTTCGTGAAGCATGAGCCATGGAGGATCAGGCTTTTTCAAGCCTGATCCTTTTCAGTAAATAGGAGAAAGTCAGATGAGTGATTTAAAATATGTGTTGGAAGCGGCGGATATCACCAAGACCTTCCCCGGAGTGAAGGCACTGGACAAGGTATCGCTGCGGGTGAGGCCCGGTACGGTGCATGCCCTGATGGGGGAAAACGGAGCCGGAAAATCCACCCTGATGAAGTGTATCTATGGGATATACAGTCCTGATGAGGGCAGTATCCGGGTCAATGGAGATGAGGTTCAGATTCACAATCCCAGGATGGCCATGGATCTGGGAATTTCCATGATCCATCAGGAACTGCACCCGGTGAGGCCGCAGACGGCGGCGGAGAATATTTTCCTGGGGAGAATCCCGTATAAAAAAGCGGCGGGTATCCGCTGGGTGGACAAGGACAGGCTGGTGAATGAGTCGCAGAAGGTTTTTGACCGGCTGGGGCTGGACATTGATCCCAAACAGAAGGTGGGCGAACTGTCCACTTCCTACTGTCAGCTGATTGAGATTGCGCGGGCCGTCTCTTTCGGAGCCAAGATTATTATCATGGACGAACCCACGTCTTCCCTGACCGAGACGGAGACGGAGATCCTTTTTAGGATCATTAAACAGTTAAAAGAAGAAAACGTGGCGATTATTTATATCTCCCACAAGATCGACGAGATTCTCCAGATCTCGGACGAGATCACGATCATGAGGGACGGACAGCTTGTGGGGACATGGCCCGCAAAGGATATGACCACAGATACCATCGTCAGCCGGATGGTGGGACGGGAGATGAACGACCGTTTTCCGCCCAGAACCCATAAGCCGTCGAACGAGGAGCTTTTCCGGGCGGAGGGCCTTTGCAGTCCCAACCCGCACTCCTTCCAGAACGTCAGCTTCTCTGTGAGAAAAGGAGAGATCTTTGGCATTGGCGGGCTGGTAGGTTCCCAGAGAAGCGAACTGATGGAAGCGATCTTCGGCCTGAGGAGTATTGAGGCAGGCAAGATCTTCATCAATGGCAAGGAAGTGCATATCCGCCGTCCGCTGGATGCAGTCAGGAATAAAATGGCGCTGCTCACGGAGGACCGGAGAAAAACCGGAAATATCGGTCCGGCGTCCATCGCGGACAATACGCTGGTGGTGGAACAGAATGTGAATCCGGGCAGATACAGGAAAAAGGGCCTGCCGTTCATCGATTATGCGAAAAGGAATCAGGACGCGCAGAAATATGTGGATAAGCTTTCTGTAAAAACGCCGTCCTTGAAGACGCAGATCCAGACGCTGTCCGGAGGCAATCAGCAGAAGGTCCTTCTGGGAAGATGGCTGCTGTCAGAACCGGATATCCTGATCCTGGACGAACCCACACGCGGAATTGACGTGGGGGCCAAATATGAGATCTATGAATTGATGGAAGAAATGGCCAGGGAAGGAAAGTGCGTTGTTATGATCAGCTCCGAGATGCCGGAACTTATGGGCATGTCGGACCGCATCATGGTCATGTGCGAGGGCCACAATTCCGGAATTCTGGAAGGAAATGAAATACAGGAAGAAAGGATCATGCTGCTCGCCAGCACCTACAAGGCAGAGGAAACGGGGGAACAAAAATGAATACGAAAAAAATAAGCAAACTGCTGGTAAATAATATACTGTACATATGCCTTCTGTTGATGATCGCCGCAATCGCGGTGGCTTCACCGTCATTTTTATCGCTTCGGGTACTCAGCGACGTGCTGATCCAGAGCGCGCCTAAGATCCTGCTTGCCATGGGCATGCTGGTGGTGATCATCGCCGGCGGCATGGATATGACGGTGGGACGCCTGGCCGGACTGGGAGCGGTACTGTCAGGAACTTTCGCGCAGCAGGCCACTTATTATCTGAAGTTCTGGCCCAGCATCCCGGAGCTTCCGATCATCGTGCCGATCCTGGTATCCTTTGTAGTGGGGCTTGTGGTGGGATGCGTTACCGGCATCATCATCTCCAAGCTGAGTGTACCGGCGTTCCTGGCTGGCCTTGGTATGCAGCAGATCCTCTACGGCGGCAACCTGCTGCTTCTGAGAAAGGAGCCCAACAGTTCTCAGCCCCTGGCCGGTTTTAAGCCTGAGTTTACGGCTTTTGGAACAGGATCTGTCTTCGGCATCTCTTATCTGATCATCGTGGCTGTGGTTGTAATGGCAGTGGTCTTTATTCTTCTGAACATGACGACGCTGGGCAAAAATATCTATGCCACAGGCGGCAACCGGGAAGCGGCGAAGGTGGCGGGTATCAATGTATTTAAAATTGATATGTTTGTCTATATGTTTTCCGGGGCGCTGGCTTCCCTGGCCGGATGTATGCTGGCCGCGCGTACCGGCAGCGCCAACGCGTCGTTTGCGGAAGGATACGAGATGGACGCCATCGCAAGCTGCATCATTGGCGGAGCGTCGTTCGCCGGAGGTATTGGAAATGTCCCGGGCGCGTTCCTGGGAGTGATTATTTTCAGCGTCATCAATTACGGGCTCACCTTCGTGGGGCTGAGCTCTTACTGGCAGTATATTGTAAAAGGTTTGATCATTGTAGTGGCAGTGGCGCTTGACATGAGGAAATATTCTGCTAAAAATTAACTCATGAAGAGTGATGGCAGTATGAAAAGGAAATTTGGAAACAGGAAAAGACTTCTTTTCCTTGCGGCAGGCGTCGGCCTGGGGGTTCTGGCCGTGTGTATGGCCCGCCGCCCGGCAATAAACGCATATCCGGTGACCAGGGTCTCTGTGATCCTGCCCCATAACGACGACGGCTATTGGAGCCTGATCCGGGAAGGGATCGAAGAAGGGGACATGGAATGGGGTGGCAGATACAACATTGATATTAAATTTTTTGTGCCCCAGTTAAATTATAATATTCCGCAGATGACGGAAGCGCTGAGACAGCAGGTGGCGGCGAAGGTGGATGTGGTGGTAGTGCAGGGCAACGAGGACCCGGAATTTCAAGCCGTACTGGAAGAAGCCAGGGAAGAAGGAACGGAAATTATCTGTATGGATACACCGTTCCGGGATTTCCCGTATGACCTCTATGTGGGGACGGACAACCGGGCAGCCGGGCAACTGATTGGACAGGAACTGGCGGCGCTGACAGAGGGCAGAGCAGACGTGGCGGTAATCCTGGGAGCGGAAGGCTATCTGAATCTGGAAGAACGTCTGGAGGGTTTTGAAGAAGCGCTGGAGCCATATCCGGATATTCGGATTCAGAGTGTATGTTATGACCAGTATGACGGTCTGACCTTCATGCAGCTTTACCACAGTCAGAGCAGAGAGGCAAACATGCTTGTCTGTCTGGAAGGAACCGGGGGACTGGCTCTGAGTCATACCTATACGGAACGGGATGATGAGTATCAGGTAATCGTAGGTTTTGACTCCTATGAAGGAGTAGAAAGCGGGGTGCTGGATGGAATTGTGAAGCAGGACACGCGCCAGATGGGGCGGAGGATTGTGGAGGAAATCGCCGGTTTTGTAGAAACGGGCCGGTACAGCGCCCGTGACATCTATACGGACATCATATGGCTCACTTCAGAAAACTATGATGAGGTTATGAACGAATGAGGCATTTTCGGTTTTTCAATACGGTAGGGAAAAAATATGCCACGGGTTATATCATCATGGGGCTCTTCGTACTGGTATTTTTGGTAACCAGTACTTTTGAAAGTGTATATGTATCCAGCAAGTACTCCATGGCCACCTCGGAGCTGGTGAATATAAACGACCTGGAAAGTTCTGTAAATGAACTGAACGAGGCAGTCAATCTGGCGTATCTATACTTGTCTTCAGAGGGAATCGAGGCATATGCGTCCGCCAAATCGGCGGTGGAAGCTGATCTGGAGATTATCCGGGAGCAGTTGGAAGACGAGTATATAAGAGAGCTTTCAGATACGGAAAATACGGTGATGACTTATCTGGAGCAGAGCGATCTGCTGATCGGGAACCTGCGCAAATATCTGGACAGCGACCGAAAGGATACCGCGTCTTATGTGGCGCTGGAGGGGAATTACTCCAATCTCCAGGCAACTTATAATTTTGTTAATCAGAGATTCCAGGACACCTACACGGTAAAACTGGCGGATTTCAGCAGCATGCAGAAGGGGCTGAAGGATCTGCATAACCGCATGGTGGCGTTTCAGATCGTACTGCTGTTGGTCATGTGTCTGTTCTGTACCGTGTATTTGTCCAAAGTGATACGGGAGGTATCCAGTTCCATCAGGAAGATGATGAAAGGCGTGGATTCCATCAGGGGCAATGTGTTTCAGGCGGAGCCCATCAAAATGGAGAGCAACGACGAGTTTGATGAGTTTGCCAATGCCTTTAATGAGATGATTACGCTGATCCAGGTTCAGATGAGCAAAATTAAAGAGAATGCCGACGTGAAAGAGCGGCTGGCGGAGCTGGAAATCGAGAATCTGAGGATATACAGCGAACTCCAGAAGAGCCACCTGAATTTCCTGCAGTCCAGGATCAATCCTCATTTCCTTTTTAATACGCTGAATATGATCTCGTCGCTGGCCAGAATCGAGGATGCGGATAAATGCGCGGATCTGATGGAAATCACCGCGTCATTCTTGCGGTATAACCTGGACAATATTTCCAAAACAGTAACTTTGGAGAAAGAGATCGAGAATCTGAAGGATTATGTGGCGATCCAGGAGTGCCGTTATGACGGCAGATATCAGTACTTCTTTGACATTGACGAATCCTGTCTGGGATTCCAGATGCCCTGTATGGTGCTGCAGCCGCTGGTGGAAAATGCGATCCAGCATGGAATCGCCATGATGCTGGAGGGCGGCTGTGTGTGGATCAGCGCATGGAGCGGGGAATCAGAAGTCTGCCTGGAAGTAAGGGACAACGGCGCGGGAATGACGGAAGAGCGTATTCAGGAGGTTTATGAGGATTTTGAAAAGAATAATCCTTCCAACACGCATATCGGATTGAGAAATATATACAGGCGGCTGAAATTATTTTATGGAGGCAGAGTAAAATTCGATATGGAAAATATGTATCCCGGACTTAACATCAAGATTCGGATCTATCATGGGGAATGAGAAAATATGAGTTATACAATGGTGATCGCCGACGACGAACCGATCGTATTAAAGAGCCAGGAACTGTTTGTAAGAAAAGAATTTCCGGAGATCGACATCGTGGGAATGGCAAAAAACGGAATTGAATTAAAAGAATTGCTGGAGGCATACGAACCGGATCTGGCCATTGTGGATATCCGCATGCCGGGTCTTTCAGGAATCGAGGTGATGGAGCTGCTGAAAGATAAGGGGATCGGGACGCACTTTATCATAAATACAGCCTACAGTGATTTTGAATATGTGAAAAAGGCGCTGGATCTCAGGACAGACGGGTACATATTGAAACCGGGAAAGCAGCAGGAAAAGAGAGAGACGATCCAGAGGCTTTTAGGAACCGTAAAAGCAGAGCGGGAGGAAAATGCCAAAAAGCAATATTTGAGTACAGCCCTGGATGTGATCAATCCAGTATTCGGAAGTGAGATCCTGTTGTCCATCTTTTCTGAAAAATGCGACGAAGAGAATTTTCAGATATATCTCAGAGCAAATGCCATCCATTTTTACGCGGGATGTATCATAACATTCCTGCCGCAAAAGGGTATCAGCCGGAGAAAAATGAACCGGGAGATCGGCGATCTGCTGGAGGGAATCTGTGATTTCCTTGCGGCAGTGACCAAAGAAGGCACGGTAGTTATGCTGTTCGTTCCGCAGGAACTGAACAAAACACGGCAGACAAGCTGGCGGGATGAGATTGCAGAGTGGATTGCCGGCCGGATCAGGGAAGTTACGGAAGGCGAATGTCTGTACGGCGCAGGGGGCGTATACGGCTCATTTCCGGAAATGGCGGTTTCGTACAGGGAAAGTATTGATGTTCTGAAAGCCGAAAGTTCAGAAGAGGCATTTTCAGCTCTTCCAAAAGAAAGCGACGATAAAAATAAGGATTATGTGCAGCGCGCGGAGCAGTATATCAGATCTAATTTCGCGAAAGATATCTCGCTGGCAGACTGCGCCGATTATGTTGGAATCAGCTCTTATTATCTCAGTCATATATTTAAAGATAAGACAGGCAGGACATTTATTGAATATCTGACAGATATACGTATTTGTCATGCAAAAGAACTCTGCCGGGGTCAGGATTTGAGCATTAAAGATATTTCAGAACGCTGCGGTTATTTGAATACCACATATTTTTACAAAGTATTCAAGAAAAATGTGGGAAGAACCATAGGAGAATACAGGAAACAGGAACAGGAGAAAAACAATGTCGAAGACAAGTGAAAAAATGCGGGCAGAATGGAAAGTAAACGATGCCAGAAGAGATGCGGGACTTGGCACGCCGGATGATGTTGTCAGATACGATGATATTCCATATGGACCGGAGAACGCCATACAGCGGCTGGACGTATACAGACCAAAGGAGGCAGAGGGTGCGCTTCCGGTAATTGTAAGCGTACATGGAGGCGGATGGGTCTATGGAGATAAAGAACTCTATCAGTTCTATTGTATGTCCCTGGCTCAGAGGGGCTTTGCAGTGGTGAACTTCACTTACAGGCTGGCGCCGGAATATAAATTCCCCGCGCAGCTGGAGGACGTGAACCTTGTGATGGAGTGGGTGTTCCGCAATGGGGATGAATATGGACTGGATACCGGTAATATTTTCATGGTGGGAGATTCGGCAGGAGCGCATCTGGCGGGACTTTATACCGCCGCATGTACATCCAAAGAGTATGCCGCAAATTATGACTTCCAGGTGCCGGAGGAGTTTGTGCCGAAGGCAGTGGGCCTGAATTGCGGCGCGTATGAAGTGCTGGGCGGCCGTCCCCACGAAGCGACAGATATGAACAGAGAATTGATCTGTGAAGACCTGTTGGCGGAACACGGCTCAGAGAAAGAGCAAAGACTGATCAATGTCACAGATCATGTGAACAGCAGTTTCCCGCCCGTCTATCTGATGACCTGCCATGGGGATTTCTGCATGGATCAGGCTCCGTCCCTGGAGGCTGAGCTGAAAAAACATGGCGTGACCTATGTATATAAAATATACGGTACAGAAGAAAGCCCGCTCTACCATGTCTTTCATCTGACGGTCCAGGAGGAGACCGGACAGCAGTGCAATGATGAAGAGTGTGCGTTTTTCAGAAGCATGCTGTAAATGGAAAAGACCGCCGTCTGGCTGGGATAAGCCGATGGCGGTCTTTTCTCATGATAATCCTGGGTTAACAGATTTCCGCGCCTGCCGGCATCTCTTTCTCAGGCGTTACCAGAGAGAGGACTCCGTTTTCATCCTCAGCGCAGAGCAGCATGCCTTCAGACACGAGTCCGCGTATCTTTCTGGGTTCCAGGTTTACAAGAACCATGACCTTTTTGCCCACCATCTCTTCCGGCGTATAAGAACTGCGGATACCGGATACGATCTGGCGTACCTGGCTGCCGATCTTTACCTGGGAGCAGAGCAGTTTGTCCGCCTTCGGCACGGCTTCGCAGGAGAGGATCTCACCCACCTGGAACTGCAGCCTGGCAAAATCATCATAGGACACATTGGCCTTCGGCTCCACGTCCACGACCGGCTCCTGGGGCGCTTTTGCAGCTTCCTCCGCGGCTTTGCGTTCCTCCACCTTCTCCAGAACTTCCTTGATATCCATACGGGCAAACAGGATCTCCGGTTTGTCGGTTACTTTTGTGCCGGATTCGTAGAGGCCGAAATGATCCATCTCGTCGATACTGCGCGGCTTTGCGTTCAGCTGTTCCAGAATCCTGCGGGATGTGGACGGCATGAAGGACTGGAGAAGTTCAGCCCCGTAGCTGATGCTCTCCACCAGGTTGTACAGGACTTCGGCCAGACGGTCCTTTTTCGCTTCGTCTTTGGCCAGGGCCCAGGGCATCGTCTCGTCGATATATTTATTGCATCTCTTGAAAAGAGCGAAAATCTCTGTCAGCGCGTCTGCTACCCGGAGCTGGTCCATCTTGTCCGATACTTTTGCCAGGGTGCCGAGAACGGTCTTTTTCAGATCCTCGTCCACTTCTTCGGTGACGCCCGTCCGGGTGACGGTTCCGCCAAAATACTTGTTGGACATGGAGATGGTGCGGTTCACCAGGTTGCCCAGCGTGTTGGCAAGCTCCGAATTCAGGCGTTCCACCATCAGTTCCCAGGTGATTACGCCGTCGTTTTCAAACGGCATCTCATGCAGTACAAAATAACGCACAGCATCTACGCCGAAGAAATCTGCCAGTTCATCGGCATAAAGCACATTTCCCTTGGATTTGCTCATCTTGCCGTCGCCCTGCAGGAGCCACGGGTGGCCGAATACCTGTTTGGGCAGAGGCAGATCCAGAGCCATCAGGAAGATCGGCCAGTAGATGGTGTGGAAACGGATAATGTCCTTGCCAATCAGGTGAAGGTCCGCCGGCCAGTTCTTTTCGAACAGCTGGCTGTTCTCGCCGCCGCAGTCGTAGCCGATGCCGGTGATATAGTTGGTCAGCGCGTCCAGCCACACATAGATCACGTGCCTGGGATCAAAGGTGACGGGAATGCCCCATTTGAAAGAAGTCCTGGAAACGCACAGATCCTGAAGCCCCGGCAGCAGGAAGTTATTCATCATCTCATTTTTCCTGGAAACGGGCTGGATAAATTCCGGGTGAGTATTGATATGCTCGATCAGCCTGTCCGCGTATTTGCTCATGCGGAAGAAATATGCCTCTTCCTTAGCCGGCTGTACCTCCCGGCCGCAGTCCGGGCATTTGCCGTCCACCAGCTGGGATTCGGTGAAGAAGGATTCGCAGGGCGTACAATACATGCCTTCATAATATCCTTTGTAAATATCTCCTTTGTCATAGAGATACTTGAAGATCTTCTGAACCTGCTTCTCATGATCCTCATCCGTCGTGCGGATAAATTTGTCGTAGGAGGTGTCCATCAGGTCCCAGATGGTTTTGATCTGGCCTGCCACCTGATCCACAAATTCTTTCGGAGTGACGCCGGCGTCCGCCGCCTTTAACTCAATCTTCTGCCCATGCTCGTCGGTGCCGGTCTGGAAGAATACGTCGTATCCCTGGAACCGTTTATAGCGGGCGATGCTGTCTGCCAATACGATCTCATAAGTGTTGCCGATATGCGGCTTCCCGGATGTATAGGCAATCGCGGTAGTCATATAAAATTTCTTTTTTTCCATTTGCTTACCTCTATTTCCTTAGAATTCTGCACCTGTAAATCATTATTAACAGATTAGCACAGGAGATAGGAGAAGTCAATAAACCTAGGTGAACCACAGGTTTGGAATGGAGGTGGTAATCGCGTCCGCGCCGTGGTTCAGCGCGGCAGCCACTTCCTTTTGCGTATTGATAAAACCGCCGGTAATGAAAGGAAGCCTGCAGCCGGCCGAAAGATCGCTGATGACGCTGGGAATCACGCCGGGCAGGATTTCCACAGCATCTGCGTTGCAGGCTGTGAGCTGTGTGCGGATATTGTTCTGGGAAATGGCATCAAACACAAAAAAGCGCTGGATGCAGTAGAGATCCAAAGTCCTGGCCCGTTTGACCTGCGCATTTTTGGTGGTCACAATTCCGGCCGCGCAGGTGTAGTATTTGATAAAGTCGACGGCGGCCTCTTTTGCGGAGAGACCGTCGATAAAATCAAGATGGATAAAGGGAAGGATATTGGCTTTCCTGATCCGCGCAGCAATGGCGGGAAGCGACTGAAGATCGCCGTACAGAATAAAGGCAATCTTCACGTTGGAGAGACAGAGGTCCTCCAGGTCCGCCTCCCGGCAGAGCGCTGCAATAATTGGATTTTGCTGGATGATGTTTTTCAAGTCTGATTTCATGGTCGTATCCTCACATTATAGTTCCTTTATGCCCGGCGTTGGATCCGGGGCGGCCTAGTTGGAAGAAGTCAGTTTTTGGAACAGATCCTCATAGATCCTGTCCCGGTCTATATGATATACATAGCTGATCAGGTGGCGGGTATGGTCCTGCGCATACCGCAGGTCGTATTCGAAGATGGGGCTGTGCTCATAGCGGTCGTCTGTAAACGCAGGGTTCAGGAGCCAGGCTACGGCCACCACGTCCCACAGCGGCTTGGACCAGCCGGGGAAAGTGGCCTTTGGCCCCATAAGGTCCAGTGTCTGCTTCAGGAGGTAGCTGCAGAGCGGATTTTTGCCCTCCAGCCAATACTGCAGTTCGATGCCGGAGATACGGAATTCCGATACAACCCCGTTGCAGGGGAGCTGTATCACGGCGGCACGGCAGCCAAACACCACACGGGCGGCGGCGATATCCTGAAACGCGTTAAAATCGTCGCAGGTGCCCCAGTCCAGGCTGTGCCCGCCCAGCCAGATGATGACGATGCGGTCGACAATATCCGGAGCGGCCAGAATCGCGGAGGCCACATTGGTGAGCACCGCGATGGATATGATGTAAAGGGGGCGTTCCGGGCTGTGCTCCCTGGCCAGCCGGATCAATTCCTGCACAGCAGGGGAATCAACGGGTGTATGCTCATCCGGCAGGCTGGCTTCAGAACCGCGGAATACTCTGGAAGAGAAGCTGTCCTTCCCCATAATATGAAGCAGATCCTGGATGGCCTGGTAGCTTTGCTCCATGCCTTCTTTGGCGCTGGTATTCTGACGCAGCCGCCCAAGGCTGGGCGGGCTGTAGAACGGAGCCGCCAGGATAGCCTGCAGGTTCAGTTTGTCCTGGGATAAGAGCAGATAGGCGATGGCGTACAGATCGTCCACCTGATTGTAAGCGTCTGTATCGATCACTACATCGACAGGCTGCCCGGGTTTTTCAAGGCGTCTGAGATAAGTCGTGTCAGTTGCTTTCATGGGTTTGTTCTCCTGATGAAAATGGATCGTTGGTACGTTGCTTAACCTTTCACTCCGCTGCTGGTGATGCCCTGAACAAAATATTTCTGCAGTGGCAGGAACAGGAGCACAGGAACAATGGCCGATATGGCGGAGCCTGCGAAAATATAGCTGAAATAAACGGCATTTTCATCCTGGAAGTAAGAGAGCGCCACCTGAATGGTCCGGAACTCCTCCGTCCTTGCCACCAGCAGGGGCCAGAAGAAATTGTTCCACTCATTGACAAATACCATCAGGCCCGCGGTGATGGTCACCGGAACGGACAGGGGCAGTACAATCTTTACAAATACCTGCAGCCAGTTGGCTCCGTCGATGCGCGCCGCTTCCAGCAGGCTTTTGGGAATCTCCTTGAAAAACTGGGTGAACAGGAACATGGCAAGTCCGCTGGCCGCGCTGGGCAGGATCAGGGACGCGTAGGAGTTCACAAGGCCCATTTTGGAGATCAGATTGTACAAGGGCAGTACAATCGCGTCTACAGGAACCATGAAGGAGATCAGGCACAGGGCGAAAAGCACATTTTTCCCTTTGAAATCAAAGAAAGCGAATACAAATCCGCCCAAAGCTGAGATGCTTAAGGACAGGGGGACCAGAACTGCAACCACGATCAGGGTGTTGCGGATGGCCAGTCCAAAATGAAACTCTTCGAAAATAGCGATGTAATTGCTGATCGTCCATTCCTGGGGAATGAGCGTTTTCCAGGTAAAGGGAAGCGCGTAGTCAAATATCTCTATATTGGTCCGAAAGGACGCCATCACAATGTAAAAAAGCGGGAAAATGGCGACGACGGCAATACAGACAAGTACAAGATATAATAGTATGTTTTTTAACGTCTTATGTTTCTGCATCGTTCTTCTCCCTACTCTTCTTTTTCATTTAACATCCGGAACTGCAGGATGACCACGGTCAGGACAATGATCAAAAGGATAGCGGTCAGGGCGCCTGCGCGGGACGCGTTTCCGTTCTGGAACGCGGATTTGTAGACCTCGTACATGAGCACGTTTGTGCTGTTCTGGGGGCCGCCTTCGGTGATCAGCTGCATGGGAGCAAATAAAAGCATGTTTGCCGAAGTGTTGGCCACAATAACAAACAGCAGAGTCCTTTTGATCAATGGAAGCGTGATGCTGAACAGAGTGCGGAAATAGCCCGCGCCATCCAGACGGGCGGATTCATAGATAGAGGTATCCACGCCCTTGAGACCGGCAAGGAGATACATCATCCACATGCCGCAGCCTTTCCAGGTGGCCATGATTACAATACACCAGAGCGCCTGTTTGGAGTCAGTAAAAAGCCCCTGGCGGCCGATGCCCAGAAAACTGAAGAGGCTGTTGAAAACGCCGTTGTTGTAGTTGGCCATGAGTTCCCAGGTGATGGCCGCCACGGAGATGGCCATGGTTACGGGAAGGTAATAGACGCTCCGGAAAATCCCGATGCCTTTCACCGTGGAATTGACCAGAAGGGCCAGGATCAGGGACAGTACGATCTGGAGCGGTATCATAACCAGATTCATTTTAAGGGTCGTCCACAGGGACATCCAGAAGGTCCGGTCTCCCAGAAGGATCTCGTATGTACGGAAAGTAAAATGTCCGTCGCGGATGAAAGACGTCACGATGACGGATATAATCGGATAGATTTTAAATATGAAGATAATAATCAGCGCCGGTGAGAGCATCAAATATGGCAGGAGTTTCCGGGGGACGGAAAACTTGCCTCGCAGGGTCTTTGTCGGTTGGTCAGTCACTTTCTCCCTCCTTAGTCGTATGGATATTCATAAAATCGCCGCAGGGCGAGGGCTGCGCGGACTGCGCAGCCCCGCCGCGGATATGATTACTGATATTCTGCAAACGCTGTCTTCAGATCTGCGATACAGTTGTCCACAGACTCCTGAATATCTGCGCCGTTGCGCACGTTGTCCCACATGGCGTCCATAGTGGTGGAATACTCGTTGTATGCCGGGGTGATGGCACGGACCAGGGAGGTATTCATAACTTCATACTGGGCCATTTCCATAAAAGGTTTCTCTGCGATCAGTTCGTCGGTGAACTGGCGGGTCAGGGCCGGTACCATACCGGAAGCGTTAATATATACGTCGGCGCCTTCATACAGAGTCAGATATTTGATAAATTCTGCCGCCGCATCCTTTTTGTCGGAGTAGACGTTCATTCCGATAGTCCAGCTTCCGCAGGAGGTCCTGACGTCGTCCTCATGGCCTTCGAAGCAGGGAACGTAGGTGTATCCGTAATCGGTGAACCCGTTGGACTCAAAAGTGGCCGGAAGCGCGGTGGTTCCCAGATAGAAAAGGATCTGTCCGGACTGGAAGTAGCTGCTGGTCTCGGTAGCGGAGATGCCTCTGGTGAACAGGCCTGCGTTCACGTTATCCTGATAGAACTGCAGTGCTTCATACCACGGATCGGTATTGATAACGCCGTCCACACTCAGGCCGTCCTCGCTGATCTGAGCTCCGCCCAGGGAGTTGGGAAGGACGTTCATCTGATATACCCGTCCCACCTGCTGGAACTCAACGCCGTAGATACCATTGGAGCCGTCCGGGTCCAGCACGTCCAGCGCCTGCCGGGCATAGTCCAGAAGCTGTTCCCAGGTCAGACGGTTGTCCGGGGTAATGGACGCAAAATCAATATTCAGGCCGGCCTGCTCCAAAAGGGCCGTGTTATAATACAGAACCAGTGAAGAGTCGCCCATGGGAGCTCCATAGAACTGGTCGTTGACCGTACCTTCGGTGATCATAGAATCCGTGAACATGGCGATCTCGTCGTCGCTGAACCATGTGTTCAGAGGTTCCAGATAACCGCGGTGCACATAAGCGGATACGTTGGGGCCGTCAGCGGCAAATATATCGTATTCGGTGGACTGGTTGCTCATCAGCACCTCCAGGTTTTCAAATACGTTGTCGAAGGCTACATAGTCTGCCTCGCAGCGGATCTTTCCCGCATAAGCCTCGTTGAAGGCTTCTACTGCGGCGCTGACGCCCAGTTCCTGGGAATTGCTCATCATCAGGTGGATGACCACTTCGCCGTCTTCGCCTTCCGCCGTATCGGAAGAACTCCCGGCGGAATCTGATCCCCCGCCGCAGGCGGTAAGGCTTACAGCCGCAGCGGTAATCAGGAGCACAGATAACATTTTCTTGAACTTCATAAACTTTTTCCTCCTTAGAATGTGTGGTGCAGAGTCTGGCATGGGCTTTATGTCCGAAAAAAAAGGACAAAATGCTACCCCAGTAACATCTTGTCCTTACCCATACGCTAGAACTTCTGTTGATTTCATACTAGCATATATAACGGCCAATTTCAATTCGCTATAACCACAAAGATTTTTGCTCATGATTGTGTACATTAAACAAAGGTTTCCAGCGGGTGTAAAAAGGGAGAAAAGCCAGGTAAAATGCATGTAAAATGATTCGAAAAAACGGTAAAGGGGAGTAAAATCTTTCAGCCGGAGATGGAGTCCAGAAGCTCCGCCTGTCTCAGAAGAAAACGATAACGCATCTGTACGGCCTGCAGTTCGTAGATGGAACAGTCGATCAGGTCCGGGTCAACCACGTTTTCAAAATTGGAGTAGGCGCAGTCCAGCGCGTACTTTGTTTTTCGGATGTCTTCCAGGAGCTGTTTTTTACGTGAATCCATATTTTCTTTCTGTTCCGAACGTTTCATCTGCATCTTCCTTCCTGTTCTGGGAAAATCGGGTTACTAAAAGTATAGTCTCGGGATTCCATATTTATACAGCAGGAAGGAATATTTTCAGGATGTCCTCATATATTGAAGCAAAAGGACTCTTGAGGAACGGCATGGAAAAAGAAGCGGGAATGATCGTGATTGCGGGCGCGTGCCTGCTGGTGCTTTTTTTGGTGGCGGTGAAAAATAAGGCAGAATTTATCCTGAATTTCTGCCTGCGGGCAGTGATGGGGGGAATCGCCATCTGCGGTGTGAATATGGCGCTGAAATCCATGGGGATCACATGGGAGGTGGGGATCAATCCCTTAAGTCTTTTGATGTCCGGAACCCTTGGTTTTAACGGGGTTTCTCTGCTTTATGCGGTAACAGCTTTTCATTTTTTGTGAGTATTTCCTAAAATTGTAAACAAACTGTAAAGTGCATAGACTTGGGGGACAAGATTCATTATAATAAAATCAAGATAAACGTTTATCCAGATGTGGCATTCGCCACAGGCTCAACGATATTTTCTGAGCCAAATTCCATTATTTTATTGCAGCGTGGAGAAAAGCTTTGTGTTGCAGGAGGTTATTGTGAAAAGCACAGGATTATGGATTGCAGATTCACAGGAGGCCTTTGCAAAGGCTTTTATGGAATATGCGAATCTGAAAGAAGACCGATTGTTTCAGGTAAGGATGTGCACGGAGAAGGAGCAGCTGCTGCAGGCGTTTGCCGGAGAAGAGATCGAAATATTGCTGATAACAGCAGAGTGGTATCCGGTGTGCAAGGACCGGATCAAAGGAGAGTGTGTGATCTTTCTGTCCGAAGGCAGTCTGCCGTCAGAACTGCGCATGTATCCAGCCGTGTACAAGTACCAGTCCGCAGAAAATATTCTCAGGGAAGTTCTCTACTATTATTCAGAGCAGTGTGAAGAAGACATCTGCCTGACTGGCATCCGCAGGGACAACCGGGTGATCGGAGTATATTCGCCGGTCGGTGGAAGCGGGAAAACGGTGTTTGCCCTTACATTGGGGCAGATTCTCGCGGAAAGCAAGAATGTTTTATATCTAAATCTGGAAGAATGTTCCGGGCTGTCAGAGCTTTCCGGGAACAACAGCTGGAATCTTTCCGACTTGATCTATTTTTTCAGACAAAAAAAATCGTCATTTCTCTATCGGCTGAACAGTATGGTCCGCAAATGGGACCGGTTAGACTATGTCCCGGCCTGTGACTCTTATATGGACTTTCGGCAGATCACTGTGGAAGAGTGGCAGAAGCTTCTGCATCTGATCCGTGTCCAGAGCGATTACCAGGCGGTGATCCTGGACATGGGGAATATGGCAGGGCACGAGCCGGATCTGCTCCGTCAATGCGACGGCATCTATGTGCCGGCAGGGACAGATCTGATCTCCCAGGCAAAGCTTGCCCAGTGGCAGAAATACATTCAGATCTTAGACGGAGTGGATGTATTGGAAAAACTGCAGGTATTGGAGCTGCCCGCTGCCGAAGGAAGAGTCGGCAGCGTGGAGGAACTGTCCGCGCTGCCATGGCAGGGGCTGGGGACTTATATCCGGGGACTGCTGAAGGAGTAGGAGGAAGCATGGATTATGTGCAGGAAGAAGCGGAGGTTTTTATCCGTCTGAAGGAACAGATACTGGAGCGGATTGATCTGAGCAGGGAAGTCCCAGATGAAGAGATACAGGATCTCATCGACCAGGTGATCCTTGCATGTAAAAGCGAGCGGCATATTCCGCTGGATGAGCGGTGCCGGCTGAGAAAAGAACTGTTTCATGCGCTGCGGCGCCTGGATGTGCTGCAGGAGCTGCTGGATGAGCCGGATGTGACGGAGATCATGGTAAACGGCATGGACGGTATTTTCGTGGAGAAAAACGGGCGGCTTACCCGCAGTGAAAAGCGTTTTCGTTCCGCAGACCGGATTCAGGACATTGTCCGACAGATGACGGCGGCCTGCAACCGGACAGTGAATGAATCACAGCCCATTGTGGACGCCAGGCTGGAGAATGGAGACCGGCTGCATGTGGTACTTCCGCCGGTGGCGGTTAATGGGCCGATTATCACAATACGAAGATTCCCTAAAGAGCCCATGACGATGAAGCGCCTGATGGAGCTGGAGAGCATATCGGAGGAGGAAGCCTCTTTCTTGGAGAAAACGGTACGTGCCGGTTATTCCATCCTGGTGGCCGGTGGGACAGGCTCCGGAAAGACCACATTCTTAAATGCGCTTTCGGAGTATATCCCTTCGGATGAGAGAGTCATCGTCATTGAGGATACGGCAGAACTGCAGATCCGAAGCGTGGAGAATCTGGTGCGTCTGGAGACGAGATCCGCCGTTATGGAGGACAGCCGGGAGATTACGATCCGGGATCTGATCCGGGCCTCCCTGCGTATGAGACCCTCCAGGATCATCGTAGGAGAAGTACGCGGAGCCGAAGCTTTCGAACTGCTGACCTGCCTGAATACGGGGCATGACGGGGGCATTTGCACCTGTCACGCCAACAGCACCAGGGATACGGTCACCCGGCTGGAGACCATGGTCCTGATGGGTATGGAACTGCCTTTGCAGGCGATCCGGAGGCAGATTGCGTCCGGAATTGATGTAATCGTTTATCTGGGGAGGCTGCGGGATAAGAGCCGCAGGCTTCTGGAAATCACGGAAGTGACCGGTATGGAGGGAGAACAGGTGGCGTTTAATCCGCTGTTTTCCTTCCGGGAAACCGGGGAAGTGTCCGGCAGGATTGTCGGAGTACAGGAGAGGATGGGGGAGATGAAACATACGGAAAAATTTCTGCGTGCCGGTATGGAGGCCGGATAGAAAAGAACTGGCCGCGGATATCCTTCAGGGGCTGCTTCTTACCGCGGCCGGGGCGCTTTTGTTTTACGATACGCTGCTGGCGGCAATTCCCATGAGCCCCCTGGCCTGGCTGTGGCACAGGGAGCGGCGGGAGTCCAGGAGGAAGAAGGAGCAGGCGCGGTTAAGAAAGATGTTCCGGGAATGGATTCTGTTATTGGCAGGCTCGCTTTCCGCGGGATATTCTGTGGAGAACGCTTTTCGTCAGTCTTACCGGGAACTGCAGCTGATGTTCCCGTCCGGGGGACCGATGCTGGACGCGCTGAAGGATATGCTGGCCAGGTCAGAGAATAACCAGGGCGCGGAGGAGATGCTTAAAGAGTTTGCGGCTGCGTATCCGCTGCCGGAGATTCAGAGCTTTGTGGAGGTATTCTGCACGGCAAAAAGAAGCGGCGGCGGTTTAAATTCAGTGATACGCAGTACTGCCGGGCAGATGACGGAGATACTGGATACCCGCAGAGAGATCGAGACCCTGCTGTCTGCCAGGGCGTATGAACAGAAGATCATGTCGATTATGCCGGCCGCGATCCTATTGTATCTGCGCGTGGGGTCCGCAGAGTTTCTGGAAGGCCTGTACCACTGTCTGCCCGGAGCTGCGGTGATGACGGCCTGCCTGGCGGTTTATCTTGCGGCATATATATTGGGAAAGAGGCTGGTGGATATTGAAATATAGAACAAAAGTCATTTGCATAGCATCGGTTGGGGCGCTGCTGACCCTGGCCTTCGGGGCATTCAGTTTTGCCGGACGGGAGCAGCTGTGGGAGATGGAACGTCCTCAGTATGGGGAAGGAGACCTGGAACAAAGACTGCAGGTGCGTATGGGAGAGAAGGACTATACAGTGCGGCTGCTCTTAACAGAAACACCCATGGAGAGCGAGGAAGTTTCAAAACAGCTCTCGGAGGCGGCTAAGCTTCTGGAAGAAACGATGCTGAACGGAAATAAAGATTTACAACATATACAGACAGATCTTTATCTGCCTTCAGAATTTCCGGGGACATCCGTCCAGATTCAGTGGTATCTGGATTCCTGGGAGCTGATTAAGCCGGACGGGACCGTTCAGGGAGAACGGATAAAGGAAGAAACGCCGGTGCGGGTTCAGGCGGTCTTAAGCCTGCAGGGGGAGACTCTGGAGTGGGAACGGGAGATGATTGTCTGTCCGGTGACGTCTCCTTCGCCGGAGCAAAAGATTCGGATGCTTCAGTATCAGGTGCAGGAGGCGCAGGAGGAAGCGTCCGGGACGCTGGCGCTGCCGGATGCGGTATACGGGGAACCGGTGTCCTGGTATGCGCAGATGGATGACAGATGGATGTATATGGGGATGCTGACAGCAGCGGCAGTATGTTTCCTGATTGTGGGCAGGCGCCGGGAGGAGGAACAGAAGGAAAAGGAGCGGGAGCGGAGTATGCAGATGGATTATCCGGATATTATCAGCCGACTGAGTCTGTATATGAATGCGGGCATGAGTACGCGAAGCGCCTGGGAGCGGATTGCGGACGGCTATGAAAAACGCCGGCGCAAAGGCAGCAGGCCAGCCTATGAAGAGATGCTCACCACACTGCATGAGATGCAGAGCGGCGTTCCTGAGACAAACGCCTATGAGCGGTTTGGGATCAGATGCCGGATTCCTTCTTATCTGAAGTTGGGAACTTTGCTGGGACAGAATCTGCGGAAAGGGAATAAGGACCTGCCCCGTCTGTTGGAGGAGGAGGCGAGGGAAGCGTTCGAGGATCGGAAGGCGCTGGCGAAGAAGCTGGGGGAGGAATGCGAGAGCAAGCTGTTGTTTCCCATGCTGCTGCTGTTGGTCACGATTTTGGCAATGGTAATGTATCCGGCTGCCGTGTCCTTTCAATTCTAGGGGCGGCCGGAGAAAAAGGGAGAGATAGAATGAAGAACAGAATGAGAAATTTTTGGAATGTTTTTTGGAAAAATGAGAACGGTATGGGCGTTGTGGAGGTGATCCTGATTATCGTCGTCCTGATTGGCCTGGTTATTATATTTAAAAATCAGATTACAGGGGTGGTGAATGATATTTTCGATAAAATCGTTTCGCAGAGCGGCAGTATCTGAGGAGTCCGGGCAGGTTACGGTGTGGCTTTCTCTTTGCTTCCTGGTATTTCTGACTCTGTATCTCGTCTGCCTGCAGTCTGTCCAGAAGCAGTATCTCAGGCAAAGAGCGGAACAGGCGGTGGAAGCGGGAATGTTTTCCGTTTTTTCAGAATATGAAACGCATCTTCTGGAAGAGTACGATCTGTTTTGCCTGGATCTTTCGTATGGAAGCGGCGTACAGAGGGAGGACAGGGCATGTGCCCATCTTTGGAAATATTTGACCATGCAGCTGGAAGATGTGGGAGGCAGCCTTCCGGCAGGACTGGATCTGCAGGGGGTGCAGGTTCAGGACTGCGAGCGGCTGACGGACGGCCAGGGGGCGGTATTCTACCGGCAGGCGGTCAGGATTATGAAGGAAAGAAGCGGAGTCTCTCTGGCGCAGGACTGGCTCATGCAGCAGGAGTTCCTGAAAGAAGCAGAAAATAACGCGCAGCGTTATGAGGAGGATTGTGAAAAATATGAAGGGATTGTGCGGGAATACGAAGACGGAGAAGACGGGGAACTGGAAGAGGAGGCGCTACAGTGGGATGGCCTGCGCAAAAGTTTCCTGTGTTCCATGGCGGTTCCGGGACATCAGGAGATATCCGGCAAGACGGTAGATCTGTCTCAGGCGCCGTCTGTCCGGGAATTGTCCGTGGGAAGCGGACAGACAGAGGGGACAGAGGGAAACCTGATGGAAAAGCAGTGGTTTATCAGCTATCTTTGCGAATATCTGCGGCAGGCCCAGGAAGGGCTTGCGGCCGAGGAACGGGAGGGATGGCTGGATTATCAGATGGAGTATGTGCTGTGCGGGAAAGCGTCTGATCAGGAAAATCTGGATCAGGTGATTTTGAGAATACTGCTTTTGAGGGAAGGAGTAAATTATGTGTTTCTTCTCACCCATCCTGCTTTGTCGAACCAGGCTCAGATTCTGGCATCTCTGTTGGGCGTGCTCACAGGAAACGCGGAGGTGATACACGCATTGGAACAGTTGATCCTTCTAAGCTGGGCCTATGGGGAGAGCGTGGCAGAACTCAGGCAGCTTTTGGCGGGGCATGAACTGGCACTCTGGAAAACAGAGGAGGACTGGCAGGTACCGCTGTCCGGTCTTCTGGCTCTGATTGAAAATCCCGGAAAGTATGACGGCCAGGGAGGAGAACAAAAAGGAGCGGATTATGAGGACTATCTGAGGATGTTTTTGACCCTTCTGCCGCCGGAGACGCTGGCCATGCGGACGCTGGATGTGATAGAAGGGGAACTGCAGCACATGGAGGGATGCGGACGTATCCACCTGGATCATTGTGTGGACCGGTTGACGGCTCAGGTGTGGTTTGAGGGGGTTTTTTTAGAAAGGACGTATGGATATGAATAAAACCGGCAGGGGGTATGCGGGGGAGCCTGATGGATGCTTTCCGCCAATAAATAAAAATCTCCAGACACCCCACAATGTCAGATGTAATGCGGAAAGAAGGGGTTCCCCGCATGCCTCCTGCCGGGGAAGCCTGACGCTGGAAACGGCGCTGGCGCTCCCGTTTTTACTCTGCGCAGTGGCTGCGCTGCTGAGTATCTTTTCCATGACCGCAGTCCAGGGCAGAAAAGCCCGGGCCCTGATGGAACGTGCGCAGACTCTGGCCGTTACTGTGGGCGCTTCTCAGTCAGATCCCTATATAAAATTATATGATTACAGCGGCCTGTCCCTTCCCTACGGGATGCTGGGTTTTGGATCCCAGAGTACCGTGCAGAAGGCGGTGGTGCGGGCCTGGATAGGATACGCCGGAGAAGAAGATTTTGGCAGGGCAGAGACCTTTGTGTATATTACGCCGGAGGGTACCGTATACCATAAAAGTGCAGACTGCACATACTTGAGACTGAGTATCCGGAGCATTCCGGCGGGAGGCCTGGAAACGGCGAGAAACCTGTCGGGAAGCAGATATGATCCCTGTGAAACCTGCGTGAAGAACGAGGCGCCGGGCGGCAGCGTCTATGTAACCGATTACGGGGACCGGTATCACAATCGAAGATCCTGCAGCGGTCTGAAAAGAACCGTGATGATGGTTCCGCTCAGGGAAGCGGCGGGAAGGCGTGCGTGCTCAAAATGTGGGGGAGAATAGGCTGGTGCTGGGTACTGCTGCATCTGACGGCGCTCAGCGCGGAAGACCTGTACAGTGGATTCGTGTCTGTGTGCCTGATAGGAACGCTGGGTGTCAGCGGTACCGTGTCGGCTCTTCTGGCGGGTAGAACGATAAACGCGCTGCCCGGACTTGGACTTCTGGCCATAGGTTATCTGAGCGGAGAAAGGATCGGGTATGGGGACGGCTTCCTGGTTTTGTCGCTGGGAACCTGGATGAGTATGCCGGAACTGCTGGGCATGGTGGGGACAGGTATCCTGTATGCGGCAGGGGCGGCGTTCCTGATGAGGAGAAAAGAGATGCCGCTGGTCCCGTTTTTGACTGCGGCATATGTATTGAGGGGCTGGAATTGAGAGGATGGCGTCATTGCAATGAAATGGAAGAGACGGGGAAGATTTGTGGTAGAGG
This sequence comes from uncultured Lachnoclostridium sp., assembly GCA_944381625.1. Taxonomy (GTDB): domain Bacteria; phylum Bacillota; class Clostridia; order Lachnospirales; family Lachnospiraceae; genus Hominiventricola. The sequence goes on along the minus strand of CALWLW010000007.1, from coordinate 52,240 downwards.
CGGCTCTGCTTGTGCCGGGAATCTGTCTGCTGCTGGTGTATGCTGTGTTTTTCACGTTATATGCCCATGACTATGCGGTCTGTGCTCATGCGGTGATGGAAGCCGGGGTGAAAGGGATCTACCGGGATGGAACCGGAGACCGGAACATAGAGGAGAATATCAGGGCGGATCTGGAGCGAAAGCTTGCCTCCCGGCTTCTGTGGATGGGCGGCGAGGAAATAGAGGTACAGGTAAATCCCCTGCGTGTGAAGATCCGTGTGGCCGGCGGCGGATATTTTTTTCCGGAGGAGGAGATCGACGTAGAAAGGACAATATACAGGATTGCTCCGTGCGAGACGATACGCAGGAGCAGATGGCTGAGAGAATAGGGGGAGTGTTATCGTGGATGTGAGATACAAAAGAGATTTGAACAGCAATTATATGATCCTGACGGAGAGGGGGCAGGAGGAGGAGAACTATGAGGTGCGGATGGTTACAGAAAACCGGATCGGCGGGTTTCTTCCCTGTGTCTGTCAGAAACGGGAAGGCTGCACGGAATACTATTATGAAATAACGGGCAAACAGAGCATGAACCTGATGTATGAACGCCGGAAGCTGAACTGCAGGCAGTTGAAAAGCCTTCTGAAAGATCTGGAAAAAATCCTGGAAGCAGCCGGGGAATACCTGCTGAACCCTGATCATTTTTTACTGAAACCGGAATATATGTATCTGCATACCAGGACAGAAAAGCTGTTCCTTTGTTTTGATCCGGCGTATGAAGGCGATATGCGGGAAGCTTTTCTGGACTGGGCGGAATATCTGCTGGGAAAACTGGATAAGAGCGATTCGGATGGGATTGCCTTCGGCTATGAACTGTATCAGAGCGCGCTGGAGCCAAACTTCAGCCTGATGGAAATCCTCCGCAGGCATACGGAGGAGAAAGAATCAGAACCTTTATATATGCGGAAAGAACCGGAAGAGATACAGGAGGAGCCCTCGGAGAAGAACGGAGGCTGGAAAGACTTCTTCCGGAAGAAAAACAGGAGGCCTCAGATAGAGGACTATGTGGCGGAGGCGGAACAACTGAACAGCGGATCGATGCTGTTTCTTCGGGAACAGCCGTCCAAAGAGACCGCGTACCTGGGAGAAGATAAGAAGGAGGGGCTGGTACTGCGCAGCCTGAACCCGGAATATCCGGATTTTGCCGTGGGCTCGGATACTTTCATTATTGGGAAAAACAAGGAGGGGGCTGACGGATGTATCGCGTCTCCCACAGTCAGCAGGCTCCATGCCCGTATCACCTTTGACGGGGCTGTCTATCATGTGGAGGATCTGAACTCCACCAACGGGACATGGGTGGATCAGGTGCAGCTGAACCCTTATGAGCTGTGTCCGCTGAAAAACGGCAGCAGGATCCTGTTTGCAGGGGCGGAGTATGAGGCGCAGTTCTAGGCGGGGGAGGAATTTTAAGATAACAAAAATGTTATGCCCAAATAGAGGGACAACCCAATGGAGGCTGTCCCTTCAAGCTTATGAATATCTAACGAATCTTAGGACTTTCGTCAAACTCAAATTGGTTTAGATCGCCCCGGTAATGGGAGAACGCATAATCAATAATTCTTCCCTCGGAGGTGGTGGACATGGTGTGAAAACACAGCATAGGGGTATTGACCTTTACATTCATCAGTTCCCGGTCTTCGGAAGTGGCATTCCGTGCGGATACGATCGTCTTTGTACTGGAAATCTGAGTGCTGGGATTGGACATCAGGAGTTCATATAAAGAATGAACCCGGAAATCGTAACTCAGAATAAAAGAACAGAGATCATATGGAATATAATTTTGAAGAGTGACAAGAGGAACCTCATCGGCAAAACGGCGGCGGAACATAGAGATTACCTTTTGTTCCGGCTCCAGATTCAGCGCTTTGGATATTTCGGGTGTAGGCGTAATAACGTTAAGATCGATCAGCTCTGTCCGCGGAACTTTCCCTTGCTTTTCGATCTGCTGATAGAACGGCTCAAAAGAGCGTATAAAGCCTGATTCTTGCTTCGGATGTGTGACAAAAGTTCCCTTGCTGGCTTTTCTGGTGAGCCATCCCTCCTGAACTAGTGCCGAGATGGCCTGGCGGACAGTAGAACGGCTGATCTGATAATGGTCAACCAGCTCATTTTCTGTAGGTATAGCGTCTCCTTCTGTGAAAACGTTGTTTTTAATATCGTCCAGAATGATTGTTTTTAACTGAAAATACAATGGAATCGGTGTGCTTCTGTCAAGTCCTTTTTGAAATAACTGCATTCTTTTTCTCCCTGCGTTGTTTTTGTCATATTGAAACATTATGAATCATAATGTACGGACAATAAAACAAATATATACTTATCATATGCTATAAAGAAGGAAAAAGCAACTATAATTTTCCTCTTAATCAGTGGAAAAAAGTTGGAGTTCAATCTGTTATATTTGTCAATTCTCTAATTGGAGTAAAAATACACAGAAAAAACATCTTTTAAGGTGTAGAAATATGCTTTTTTGATATTTTTTACAAAAAGGTGTTGACTTTTATTGTTTATTATGCAATTATACATATGTACGAACAAAGGAACAAACGAACTATATAATAAAACATTTGGAAAAGCAACGATGTTAATAAGGATGATGGGTCATGAAAGTACTTTGTGTAGGAATGATGGTATGCGATACCTTAATTTCTCCCGTTCCTGAGGATATTTTAGAATTGGACAGTGTCAGGATTGAAAGACCGCGGGTATGCTGCGGAGGCGACGCTTTAAATGTGGCTCTGGGTGTATCAAAGTTGGGAGGGACAGTATCCATTGTAGGACGGATCGGGGAGGATTCCAATGGAAAGTTTATCCTGGAAGAGTGCCGGAGATCCGGTGTGGATACTTCAGGCGTCATACATGACGACCAGTGCGGAACTGCGGCTTCCTATGCATTGATTGATAAAAAGGGTGAGCGGCACTTTTTGACGGAGAAATCGGTTTTTTACAGAATATCGGGAGATGATGTACGCGACGCCGCAATAGAGGCGGCCGACGCTGTTTATATAGGCTCGGCTATGGCGCTTCAAAAAATGGATGAAGGCGGGATCAAGGATGTGTTTGCGAGGGCGCATCGCCTGGGAAAGCTTACGGTTATGGACGCGGCGGTCAATATGGAAGACCCGGAAAAAGACTGGATGACTCTGCTGGCTCCCGCTTTTGAAGAGACGGATGTGTTTTTTCCCAGTCTGGGGGAGGCGTCCAAGCTGACAGGAGAGACAGAACCAGAGAAGATTGCCGGATATTTTAAACGTTTCCCGATGAAACTTTTTGGAATTAAATTGGGAGGAAATGGATGTTTCGCCACAAACTTTAAGGAAGAACATTATATAGGATGCCCTTCGGGCATGCCTGTAGTGGACACTACAGGAGCAGGAGATTCTTTTATGGCAGGACTTACCTGTGCCCTGCTGAGAGGCTGGGCTACATTCTCCGCAGTCCGCTTTGCATCCTGTGTGGCGACCCTGAATGTGGGAGCGGTGGGAGGCACATCCGGCATCCCTGATTTTACAGAAGCAGAGCAGTTCTATGAGAAATGGAAGGATTTCTTATAGCTTGCTGTTTGCATAAATACATGAGAGGGTAAAAGCCCCTATAGAGAAAGGAAGAATTATTATGAGATTTGCACCAATGAAAGAGATTCTGGAACTGGCCGAGGAGCGAAAAATTGCTTATGGAGCTTTTGTAACGGTATCTTATGAGACGGCTCTGGCGGCTATCGAGGCGGGAAGCGAGATCGATTGTCCGGTTATTTTCATCACGGGAACCGATTGCTGCGATCTGATGGGAGGATTTAAAGGAACGGTAGAGACAGTAAAAAGAGCTATGGCTCACGCGACCGTGCCCGTTGCGCTGCATCTGGATCATTGCCGTACTTATGAAGAGTGTGTGCAGGCAATTCAGGCAGGATACTCGTCTGTAATGATTGACGGTTCTTCTCTGCCGTTTGAAGAAAATGTAGCCCTTACCAAAAAAGTAGTAGATTATGCGCATACGCTTGGAATTACTGTAGAAGGTGAACTGGGGAAACTGGTGGGAGAAGAAGGCGATCTCATTGTGAAAGGACCGGAAGCGGCGCAGACCGATCCGCAGGAGGCGAAAGAATTTGTGGAGCGTACGGGAGTGGACTGCCTGGCGGTCAGCATTGGTACCCAGCATGGGCATTATGTGGCGGCGCCGCATTTGAATATTGAAAGGCTGAAAGCGATCAAAGAAGTGGTGGATGTGCCGCTGGTGCTGCACGGGGGATCCGGTACGCCACTGGATCAGGTGCAGGAAGCAATCCGCTGCGGTATCCGCAAGATCAACGTGGCTACCGATGTGCTGACGGCAGTGGCCGATTCCTTTGAGACGCTGAAAAAGCAGCCCGGTTTCAAATACAATACGGCTATGTTCATCAACTCTAAGAACACTGCAAAAGAATTTATTAAAGGCAAGATGAAAGATTTCAGATTTGAAAACGAGTGATTTGACTCGACCGGCGCTCATGGCTGCTTGAAAGTTAAGACATCTTAGATCAATGAGCGCCGCCCGGGTAACCGGTAAATATATATACAAACTGGAGGATGAAAGGTATGAAAAGGAAAGTTATCAGCACCCTGTTGGCGACTGCCATGGTATTCTCTTTGGCAGCATGTGGCTCTTCTGATACGGCGGCGACGGAACCGGCGGATTCAGAAGCTTCGACTAATGAGACGGAAGATGCAGCTTCCGATGCGGTGGAAGAGACTGCGGATGAGACGGCGGAAGCGGGCGCAGGTGAGGACGTCAGTGCAACTGTGATCTGGAGAGCTTTCGACGATCAGTTCCAGAGCGGCTTCCGTATTATTATGGAAGGACAGGCAGGAGAACTGGGCGGTATTGCCCTGGATATGCAGGATGCGGCGAATGACGTGTCCACAGCTAACAATAAGCTGGATGCTGCGCTGACGAAAGGAACGGATGTGGTTGCAATCTGTGCACCGGACAGGGAAAGCACGGAGACGATGGCACAGAAATGCGATACAGATGGAGTGCCGGCTGTTTTCTTCAATATGGAGCCCATGGAATCCACGATGGAGAGCTATGAAAACATCTGGTATGTGGGAGCAGAGGCGGCACAGTCCGGCGAGATGTGCGCGCAGGCGCTGATCAATTACTGGAATGAGAATACGGAAATTGCGGATAAAAACGGCGACGGCGTTCTTCAGCTTGTAGTCCTTCAGGGTGAGATTGGACAGCAGGATGTGCAGCTTAGGACCCAGGCGTATGAAGATACGCTGAAAGCGCAGGGGATCGAGTATGAGATCCTGGCGATGGATACAGCAAACTGGGATCAGGCCCAGGCGCTGGATAAGATGAACGCATGGATCACCGCATACGGCATTGACGGTATTGAAGGCGTGCTGTGCAACAACGACAGTATGGCCATGGGAGCAGTGCAGGCATGTATCAACAACGGTTATAATTCCGGCGATCCGGAGAAATTTGTTCCCATCGTGGGTATTGACGCCAATATTGACGCTCTGGAAGCCATGAAGGCCGGATCTCTGCTGGGCACCGTTTTGAATGACCGTCAGAATCAGTCCATTGCCATCATCAATGTGATCAAAGCCGTGAATGCGGGACAGGAAATTACAGAGGAAACGGTAGGAGTTGACTGTACTGTGGACGGAAAATATATCTGGGTACCGTATGTTATCGTAGACGACAGCAATCTGGACGCGACCCTGGAACAGATGAGCGCACTGTCTGAGTAATAAGAAAAGAAAAACTGATATCTTTACAGCCATGCGGCGTCTGTGTACACAGGCGCCGCATAATAGAAAGAGAGGGGGAGTATTACTTTGGAACAATACAGATTAAAAGTAAGTAATATATCCAAATCCTTCCCTGGCGTAAAAGCGCTTGACAAGGTGAAACTGGAGGTTCGGCCGGGATCTGTCCATGCGCTGATTGGAGAAAACGGGGCAGGGAAATCCACGCTGATGAAATGCCTGTTCGGACTTTATCATGCGGATGAAGGAACGATTGAGCTGGATGGAGAGCAGGTGGAGATCGATAATCCCCACACGGCGCTCAAATTAGGAATATCCATGATCCATCAGGAATTGAATCCGATTCCATACAGGAATATTACGGACAATATTTGGGTGGGAAGATTTGAGAAAAAAGGAATCATTGTGGATGAAGCGAAAATGCGCTCCAAGACGGAGGCATTATTAAAGGATCTGGATTTTGATATTTCGCCGGATGTGCTGGCAAAAGATTTGTCCGTGTCTCAGCTTCAGGCGGTGGAGATCGCCAAAGCGGTGTCCTACAATGCCCGAGTGATTATTATGGACGAGCCGACCTCTTCCCTGACTGTGGCGGAGACGCAGCATCTTTTCCAAATTATAAAAAGACTGAGAGAAGAAGGACGGTCTATCATTTACATTTCCCATAAGCTGGAAGAGATTTTTGAAGTGGCGGATGAAATCACGGTTATGCGGGACGGACAGTATGTGGGAAAGTGGGCCATATCAGATATTACTATTGATGAACTGATTCATCAGATGGTGGGGCGGGACATGGAAGAACGATTCCCTCCTGCGGAAAATGTTGTCACGAAAGATGTAATCCTGAAGGTGGAAGATTTTACTAGTGGGGATGAACATTCTTTTCAGCATGTGAGTTTTGAACTGCATAAAGGAGAAATTCTGGGCGTGGGAGGCCTGGTAGGGGCTCAGAGAACTGAACTGATGGAAGCGGTATTCGGTCTCAGGAAAATTTCCAGCGGCCGGCTTTTCCTGAATGGCAATGAGATTCACAATCATACGCCTCAGGATGCGATCCGCAATAAATTTGCCCTTCTCACAGAAGAACGCCGGGCTACCGGCATTATCCCCATGTTATCTGTGTGGGATAATATCCTGGCAGTCGCCTATGGAAAACTTGCCGATAATTTCATCGGATTTATAGATAAGAAAAAACTTGGAGCCCCTGTGGAAACTGTCTGTAAAGACCTGGATGTCCGCACTGCAAGCATGGATACACTGATTAAAAACCTGTCCGGAGGAAATCAGCAAAAGGTGCTGGTGGGAAGGTGGCTGCTGTCAGACTGCGACATCCTGATTCTGGACGAGCCCACCCGCGGCGTGGACGTGGGAGCCAAATATGAAATATATAAAATCATGAGAGATCTTGCGAGAAACGGGAAAGCAATTATCATGGTTTCTTCTGAGATGCCGGAGCTTCTGGGAATGTCCGACCGGGTTATGGTTATGTGTGAAGGCCGTCTTTCCGGAGTCCTGAACAGGGAGGAAGTGACGCAGGAAGAAGTTATGAAATTTGCAACGAAGTTCTCCAATAAAGCGAAAGAGGTGATATCCCAATGAAAACTGCGAATTTGAAAAAACTGCTCATTGACAAATCCCTGATCATCGTTTTGCTTCTCATGATCGTGGGTATGATTATTATTGAACCTTCCTTTCTGCAGTGGAGAGTATTTACTGATATTCTGACACAGTCCGCGGTAAAGATGATCTGCGCTTTAGGACTGATGTTTCCGCTTCTGCTGGGAGGAACCGATTTGTCGGGCGGCCGCCAGGTAGGCCTTGCCGCAGTACTGGTAGCATCCATGTCCCAGATGATGGACTATTCCAACCGGTTCTGGCCGAACCTTCCCTATTTGCCGATTATTGTTCCCATTTTGATTACATTGGCAGTTGTGGCGGTGATCGGCGCTGTAAACGGTTTTATGATCGCAAAGCTGAAGATGCTTCCGTTCATTGCCACCTATGGTATGTCAACGATTGTGTATGGAATTAACTGTCTGTATTTCTCAAAGGAGCCCAATAACTCTCAGCCCATCGGCGGTATACGGGAAGATTTAAAATTTCTCAGCAGTTATAAGCTGTTTGGCCAGATCAGCCTGCTCGTGGTAATCGCGGTTGTGGCGGTGGTCATTGTATGGTTCGTTTTAAATAAGACGGTATTCGGAAAGAATATTTATATTGTGGGAGGCAGTACGGAGGCAGCGAAGGTATCCGGCATCAATGTACATAAAGTGATTATCGCTGTGTTTATCATCGAGAGCTGCCTCGTGGGTCTTGCCGGTATCATGGAGGTTGCCAGAACCGGAGGAGCAAACAGCTCTTATGGAAACGCATACGAATTTGATGCTATTTCTTCCTGTGTGGTAGGCGGTGTGTCGTTAAGCGGAGGCGTAGGCAAAGTCTCAGGAGCGGTGATCGGAGTGATCATCTTTACCATCATAAGCTACGGCCTGGCGTTCATCGGAGTCAATGCCAACTGGCAGCTCATTATTAAAGGTTTAATCATCTGTATTGCGGTAGCTCTGGATATGAGAAAGAACGCCTAATGAAATGAAGGAAAATAATGCACGAAAGGAAACAGTTATGGATAAGAACAGAATAAAGCTTTCGGAAACGCTTTCCCTTTCTCCAATCGTTCAGGGATTTTGGAGATTGGAAGATTGGAAATGGAATGAGAAAGAGCTGGCGGCTTTTATGAATGCCTGTATCGAAAAAGGCGTTACGACGTTTGATACGGCGGAGATCTATTCTGATACGCTCTGCGAAGAGATGATGGGGAAGGCGTTTGCCGCAGATCCCACAATTCGTGATCGGATTCAGTTGGTTTCCAAGACGGGAATTTTTAAAAAAGATTCTTTTGGGTATTACAACACAACATATGACCGTGTGGTGGCTTCCTGTAAAGAAAGTCTTCAGAGGCTGCATACAGATCATCTGGACTTGTATCTGATTCATCGGGAAGATCCGTGTTTTGATCCATGGGAGACCGCAAGGGCGCTGAAAGACTTGAAAAAAGAGGGGCTGATACGGGAAGCCGGCGTATCGAATTTTGATCCGTTTAAATTTGATGCCATAAACACAGCTATGGATGGAACTCTGGTAACGAATCAGATTGAGTGGAATCCGGTTTGCTTTGAACATTTCAATACCGGTATGATGGATTACCTTATGGTACACAAGATTCATCCCATGATCTGGTCCCCGCTGGCAGGAGGGCGTCTCTTTAAAGGAGAAGACGAGCAGTGCCGGAAGGCGATGGAAAAGATTCATGAGGTGGCCAGGCGGCACGGGGAAGACCCATCGACAATTATATACGCCTGGCTGAAATACCATCCGGTAGGAGCCGCGCCCATTTCCGGCAGCAATAAACTGGACAGGCTGGATCTGGCTCTTCGCGCGCTGGACGTGAAGCTGGAGCACTATGAATGGTATGAGATCTATACGGCGAGCGGACAGCAGGTGCTTCGCTGATTCTGTACGACTCTAGTAAGAATGGAATGAAATCCGACATTTATGTGAAACTACATAAAAGCGGGGGTCATTCCATTTTTGCGTAAATGGTTTTTGCCTAAATCCGTTCAGTGGATGTTGCGCAAGCTATCTTGATCCGTTATACTGGAATCAATATGCAGAACAGGAGTGAAACGTGTGATATTTGACAGCCATGCGCATTACGACGATGCGGCGTTTGATGAGGATAGAGAAGAACTGCTGAACGGGCTTGTGGATGCGGGCGTGGGGACAGTGGTCAACGTGGGGGCCAGCCTGGAGGGTGTCCGCCGGACGGTGGAACTGACGGAAGCGTATCCGTTTGTATACGGGGCGGCAGGCGTGCACCCGGATGAGGTGGGCGCGCTGAATGAAGAAAATTTTCAGTGGCTGAAGGACCAGTGCCGCCGGGAGAAGATCGTGGCGGTGGGCGAGATCGGCCTGGATTATTATTGGGATAAAGAGGACCGTTCCATGCAGAAGGAATGGTTCGTGCGCCAGCTCCATATGGCGGAGGAGCTGAAGCTTCCGGTGATTATCCACAGCCGGGAGGCTGCGGCGGATACCCTGGAGATACTGAAACGGGAGAGGGATCCGGGGTGTCCGGCGGTGATGCACTGTTATTCGTATTCCCCGGAGATGGCGAAAGAGTATCTGAAGATGGGCTTTTATCTGGGCATCGGCGGTGTACTGACCTTTAAAAATGGGAAGAAGCTGAAAGAAACGGTGGCGGAGGCGCCCATGGAACGGCTCCTTTTGGAGACGGACTGTCCGTATCTGGCGCCGGTGCCGTACCGGGGAAAGCGCAACGATTCCGGGAAACTGATGCTGGTGGCGGAAGAACTGGGCAGAATCAAAGGGATTTCCGCCCAGGAGGTGATCCGGATTACAGAAGAAAATGCCAGAAGATTTTTCCGGCTGAGACAGGAGGAAGAACGATGAGCCGTCCGGTACCTGATCTGGGAAATCCCCAGAATACCATAGAGATTCTGAATAAGTATAAATTTGTATTTCAGAAAAAATTCGGACAGAATTTTCTGATTGATCCCCATGTGCTGGAAAAGATCATCCGTGCCGCCGGAATCACCCAGGATGATTTTGTGGTGGAGATCGGCCCCGGCATCGGAACCATGACCCAGTACCTTGCGGCCGCGGCCAGGGGGGTGGCCGCCATTGAGATCGACCGGGCGCTGATCCCCATTCTGAAGGATACGCTCAGCGGATATGACAATGTGACAGTGATCAACGAAGACGTGATGAAGGTGGATCTGAAGAAGCTGGCAGAGGAGATGAACGGGGGCCGGCCGGTGAAGGTGGTGGCAAATCTTCCCTATTACATCACTACGCCGATTATCATGGGGCTGTTTGAAAATCATGTCCCGGCGGAGAGCATCACGGTGATGGTGCAGAAGGAAGTGGCGGACCGGATGCAGGTGGGGCCGGGGACAAAGGATTACGGGGCGCTTTCCCTGGCGGTCCAGTATTATGCCAGGCCGGAGATTATGGCCAATGTGCCGCCCAACTGCTTTATGCCCCGTCCCAATGTGGGCTCTGCGGTGATCCGCCTGTCGGTTTACAAAGAACCTCCGGTGAAAGCCGTGGATGAAAAACTGCTCTTTGCCATTATCCGCGCGTCCTTTAACCAGAGGCGCAAGACGCTCCAGAATGGGCTCGGCCATGTGCCGGAGCTGGGAATCTCCAAGGAGATGACGGCGCAGATCCTGGAAGCTATGGGTCTGCCGGTTTCCGTGCGGGGGGAAGCCCTGACGCTGGAGCAGTTCGCGGATTTTGCCAACCGGGCGGCGGTATTGCGGGCGAAGTCATAAGAGATATCAGAGAGGCATAGAATGAACCGGAAGGACAGGAGGGGATTCTATGCAGGGATACAGGAGAAGGATTGCATATCTTCATGAATATGAGGATGGGGAGCAGCTGCGGAGCGCGGGATTTGTGAAAGTGGAAGAACGCGGCGGCGTCTGCCGGATTGATATTCATCTGAAAAGCGATTGCCCTCCCGGCGAGGAGGCCGGGAGCGTTTATATCTATTTTTATCACGACAGATATCCGGTGGGGATCTGCCTGGGCGAACTTGAGAGCCGTAACGGCGCTTTGGAATGGCAGGGAACCATAGACGCGGAGAACATCCTGGACAAAGGGATCTCGTTTGCAGAGACCAGGGGGATCTGGCTCCGCAGGCCGGGATACCGGGACTATGTGGCGGGCTGGGAGGATGATCTGGTGGATGTGAGGCGGTTTCTGCTGTTTCCCAGCGGCGGAAAGAAATGTATCCGCTGCCCGTGGTTTGGAAATTGTGAGAGGAGCATGGAGCATGCCGCTGACGGAAGAGGAAAAGTATATGAAGGAAGCCATCCGGCAGGCACATAAAGCCTGGAAGCTGGGGGAGGTGCCCATCGGATGTGTGATTGTAAGGGATGGCCGGATCATAGCCAGGGGTTATAACCGGAGGAATACAGACAAGAATACCCTGGCGCATGCGGAGCTGCAGGCGATCCGCCGGGCCAGCCGGATTGCCGGAGACTGGCGGCTGGAGGACTGCACGATTTACGTGACGCTGGAACCGTGCCAGATGTGCGCAGGAGCTATCGTGCAGGCCAGGATTCCCCGGCTGGTGATCGGCAGCCGCAATCCCAAGGCGGGCTGTGCGGGCTCCGTGCTGAATCTTTTGCAGGTACCGGCGTTTAACCATCAGGTGGAGATTCGGGAGGGCGTGCTGGAGGAGGAATGCTCCGTCATGCTGACGAATTTTTTCCGGGAACTGCGGGAGAAAAAGAAAGAAAAACAAAAGAACCTGGAGGAGAAAGAAGATGGATCGATTTGACGTCGTGTTATGGGACGTGGACGGGACGCTGCTGGATTTCCTGGCGGCGGAAAAGGCGGCGATTCAAAGCCTGTTTCAAGAATTTGGACTGGGCAGGTGTACGGATGGAATGCTGGCCCGTTATTCGGAAATCAACAGAGAATACTGGAGGAAGCTGGAGCGGGGAGAGATGTCCAAACAGCAGATCCTGGTAAAGCGGTTTGAGGATTTTTTCCGGGAGGAAGGATTGGACGTCTTGTTGGGAGAAGCGTTCAATGCGGCTTACCAGGTGCGCCTGGGAGATACCATTGTATTTTGCGACGACAGCAAGGCTCTGGTGGAGTCCCTGCGGGGAAAGGTCAGGCAGTATGTGGTGTCCAACGGGACGGTGACGGCACAGACGAAGAAACTTCGCCGTTCCGGCTTCGATCAGCTGATGGACGGCGTCTTTCTGTCGGAGGAACTGGGATATGAGAAACCGGCCATAGAATTTTTCGATCAGGTTTTTCAGGAGATTCAGGCTCCGGATAAAAACCGGGTGCTGATCGTGGGCGATTCCCTCACCAGCGATATGGAAGGGGGCTTCCGGGCAGGGATCAAAACCTGCTGGTATAATCCGGAAGGGCTCCCATGTGCTACGCCGGAGAAGATCGATTATGAGATTCGGAATCTGCAGGAGATTAAGAAAATTTTATAAAAATGGTTCTTTGCGGAATAATATAATAATGATATAATTATATCATAAAATAGATATGAGGGTGATTTTATGATTATAAAAAATTCTGCAACATTAAGAAATGACTATGCAAGCATATCCACCATGGCGAAAGACACCAAAGAACCCATCTATATTACAAAAAATGGGGAAGGCGATCTGGTTGTGATGGATATTGACGCATTTGAACGGCGCGAACAGGTACTAGAATTGCGTTCTAAAATTCTTCAAGCGGAGGAGGAACGGTTGCGCGGCGATAAAACAATGAGTATTTCTGAGGCACAGAAAAAGTTGAGGGAGCGGATCTATGAGCTATAAGGTCGAGATCCTTCCAACGGCATGGGAAGATCTGAAGGCAATACAGGACTGGTATTTGCTGAAATTTGGAGCTGAAACAGCATTGAAAGTGGGAGATTCCATCCTGAATACAATCTCCAGACTGGAAAGTTTTCCAGATTCTGGTTCTATCACGCCTGATCCATGGTTAAATAAACTGGGATACCGTATGGTGATTTGCAAAAGACATGTGGCGGTATACCGATTGATTGAAGATATTGTATATGTTTATCATATAGCTGATACACAGACGGATTATCCCAAATTGTTTTATTAAAATAGAATTTTAAGCCCCGGCGGTTTTCAACCCCGCCGGGACTTTTCTTTTCTATGATTCATCTTCCGTTCATTTCCGAAGGCACGCCCCATTAGTAGCGATGACCTCCCTGTACCATTCAAAGGACTTTTTGGGAATCCTCCGCAGCGACCCGTTTCCGGCGTCGTCCCGGTCCACGTAGACCAGGCCGTAGCGTTTGGACATTTCGCCGGTGGTGGCGCTGATCAGATCCACACAGCCCCAGACGGTATAGCCCAGCAGATCCACGCCGTCTTCCTCTATGGCGTCCATCATGGCCTGGATATGGGAGCTTAAATAGCTGATCCGATAATCGTCATTGACGGTGCCGTCCGTCTCCAGACGGTCCACTGCGCCAAGCCCGTTTTCCACGATAAACAGGGGCTTCTGATAACGGTCGTACAGGTCGTTCAGGGTGATTCTCAGTCCCAGCGGATCGATGGGCCAGCCCCACTGGCTGCATTCCAGATAAGGATTTTTGGCCGAGGCGAACACATTGCCGCCGGAGGCTTCGCCCTGCCCGTCTGCGCGGACACAGCGGCTGTTGTAATAGGAAAGAGCGATAAAATCCGCTGTGTTTTCTTTCAGTATCCTGAAATCCTCCGGTTCGGTTTCCAGGCGGATACCTTCCTGCTCCAACATCTTTCTGGTGTAGGCAGGATATTCGCCCCGGGCCTGTACGTCCGTGAAAAAGTAATTTTCCCGGTCTTTTTTCAGGCTTGCCCATACGTCTTCCGGACGGCAGCTGTATGGATATACGCTGCCTGCCGCCAGCATGCAGCCCACCAGGTAATCCGGGCAGATCTCGTGGGCCAGGCGGGTGGCCATGGCGGAAGCGGTAAGTTCGTTGTGGGCGGCCTGATATTTCACATGAAGAGGCTGCTCCCCCTGTTCAAACCGGATGCCCGCGCCCATAAAGGGCAGATGCATCAGCATATTGATCTCATTGAAGGTGATCCAGTAGCGCACTTTACCGCGGAAGCGTTCAAACACCGTTTTGCAGTAGTGAAGGTAGCAGTCGATCACCCGGCGGCTCCTCCAGGAGCCGTATTTCTCCACCAGGGCCAGCGGGATATCAAAATGGCACAAGGTCACGACCGGCTGGATTCCATGGCTCAGAAGTTCGTCGATAAAGGTTTCATAATATTTCAGGCCGGCCTCATTGGGCTCTGTTTCCTCTCCGGTGGGAAAGATTCTGGACCAGGAGAGGGAGAACCGGTAGCACCGGAATCCCATTCTGGCAAAAAGTGAAATATCCTCTTTAAAATGTCCATGGGCGTCCACCGCGTCCCGGCCGGGGTAAAAGGTGTCCTGCGGGAGAGACCGGTAATCCATGATCCCTTCCATGACAGGCATCCGGTTTTTCCCATGAGGAAGGACATCCACGATGGCCATACCCCGTCCGTTGTCCTGCCAGCCGCCTTCCGACTGGTTGGCGGCAGTCGCGCCTCCCCACAAAAAATCTTCTCTCATTATGCCTCATCCTTTCCTGTCACAGTTAACACCGGATCCTGGGCCTGCACACTGCCCGTCCCGGCGACTTCAACGCCGCCGAACTCGTCATGGTTTACCACCAGTACCGGCGTGACGGTGGAATACCCCGCTTCCTGGATGGCGGCAAGATCGAATTCCAGGAGTTTCTGTCCTTTTCTGACCCGGTCGCCGGTCTGCACCAGCGGATAAAATCCTTTTCCTTCCAGCTGCACCGTATCCATCCCCACATGGATGAGAAGCTCCATGCCGTCGTCGGTGGTGATGCCCACAGCGTGCCCGGTGGGGAAGAAGGAGGATATGGTACCGTCAGCCGGCGCGTAGAGAACGCCTTCTTCCGGCTGGATGGCTGCGCCCAGACCCAGCAGGCCGGAGGAAAAAGCCTCGTCCTTGATCTCGGAGAGCGGAATCACTTTTCCTTTCAGCGGGCTGTAAACGGTGCGGTCCTCTTCCGGCCCCGCGATAGCCGGCTTCTCGTCCTCATGGTAGAAGATCATGGTAAGCAGGAAGCCTGCCGCCATGGAGATGGCGATGCCCGCAAAGGCCACCAGAATATTTCCCATGCTTCCGTCCGGGTTCATCATGTTGGGAAGTTCGAAGATGCCCATGCCGCCCAGTATGAATTTGCGGAAGTTAAAATGGCCGTAGAACGCTCCGCCGATGCCTCCGGCAATACAGCTGATGATAAAAGGTTTCTTGAGCGGCAGCAGGATACCGTAGATCGCCGGCTCCGTCACCCCGAAGATGCCGGAAATAAAGTTGGGGATAGCCATCTCTTTTAATTTGCGGTCCTTTGTCTTGAAGAAAATAGCCATGACCACTGCGGAGGTGGCGAAGGTGCAGGCAAAGAACGGCATCATCACATTGTCGTAGCCCAGCGTCATCACATTGTTGATGTAGACCGGGATGAAGCCCCAGTGCATTCCGAAGATCACCAGGATCTGCCAGGTCAGTCCCACCACGGCGCCTGCCAGAAGCGGACTGAAGCCGCGGATCGCCAGCGTGAACTCAGAGATCAGAGTGGAACCGAAGGTGGCCACCGGTCCCAGGAACAGCACGGATACTGGCAAGGTAACGGCCAGCGTCAGCATGGGCACGAAGAAAAATTTCACCAGATCCGGGATGAACCGATTAAACAGCTTTTCACATTTGGAAGCGAACCACACGGCCAGGATCACCGGAATTACCGTCCCCGTATAGTCCACGGAGATGATGGGAATTCCAAAGAAGTCTATGTAGACCGGGGAGCTGAACATGGTGGAGCCAAGCACGTTGTACAAAGGCTCCGCGCCTGCCGAAACACTGCTCAGCTGGATTCCCGGATAGCACATGGCGGCGCCCACCGCCAGGCCCAGCATGGGTTTTAAACCGAACTTCTTGGCGGCCGTGTATCCCAGGAACAGCGGCAGAAAGGTGAACAGCGCGTCGCCGGCCGCGTTGATGATCATATAGCCGCCGCAGGTGGACGTGTAAAGTTCCAGCGTCACGAACAGGGTGTTAAGTCCTTTGAGCATACCGCAGGCGGCCATGATGCCCAGGATCGGCTGGAAGATTCCTGAGACCACATCCACGGCCCGGTCCAGCAGTTTGCCGGATTTCTTCTCCTCCGGCGCAGCGTCCTCCTTCAGATCCAGCAGCGGCATGACGTCTTCAAAAACCTCCGGTACATGGTTGCCGATCACCACCTGATACTGGCCCCCGCTTTTCATGACTGTCACTACGCCTTCCATATGTTTCAGTACTTCGTCGTTTGCCCGGCTTTCGTCCTTCAGGGTAAATCGAAGCCTTGTAATACAATGGACCAGCCCGGTTACATTTTCTTTTCCGCCCACATTTTTAACGATTTCTTTTGCGAGCTCATGGTATTTCCCCATTTTTCTTTCCCTCCTTGATCAGTATCAACTCCGCCGGTTAATGGCGGCAGGCACGTCATCTGTGCCGTATCCGGCGGCTTGTTCCCGCGGCGTGCCTCCGGATTTCTGTAAAGGATCTTATCATGGGGAACCGTCCGGATACAATGGAATCCAGGGGGATTGTTTCACCGTTTCAAAAAAGACAGAAAAAAACCGCCGTTTCTGCAACAGCGGTTCAGGAAGATTCTCAGGTCTTGTGATAGGATTCATCCCACAGAAGGTGCATATGATTCAGAATGTCCAGAGACGACTGGGCATGCTCGTCGTAGCGGCCCACCAGAAGCAGGGAGAAGAAGATATCCATCACGTAGGTGGTGCCGGTAAAAGAGGTGATGACGTCCAGGCTGAGCAGGGAATCACGGTTGGCCACTTCCACGATCTCATGGCACCATTCCCGGATGGCTTCATTATGCGGGCCAACGATCCCCACCACATAGTTTTTGGTGGCTTCTCTTAAATACCGGGCCATGCGGGTTACGGCATGGTTCGCCCCGGTGAAGCTGATCAGGAACGCCACGGTCTTCTTGCGGTTGCGTGCCGCCAGATAGTAGGCGTTGATGCTCTCGTAGGCGGAACATTCCACACCCAGGGTGCCGAACTTGAAGGCGGCGGACTGGGCCAGGACATAGCTGATGCCGGTTCCGTAGAAATCGATGCATTCTGCCTTCTGAAGCACGTTGTTGATGCGGTTCAGGACATTTTTGTCCAGAGCAAGCCGCGTATTGGTGATGGCCCTGTCGTAGAGGACCGGGAGCGTGTTGATAATGTCCGAGCAGGAACTGTCCCCGGTGATGGGTTCGTTGGCCAGGAGCTGATCCAGGCGGCGTTTCTGGATGTTTTCCTCCACCAGCTTCAGCTTGAATTCCTGATAGCCTCCCATCCCCAGCTTCTGGATGAGCCGCACGACGGTGGCCTTGCTGGTAAAAGACGCCTGCGCCAGCTCGCCCGCGGACATGACGGGCACCTGCTCCGGATGCTCCAGTATATAGCGGGCCACATCTCTTTCGTGGCTTGTGAAATCTTTTTGCTCTTTCAGCTTTTCCATGATCATAGGCTTGCACCTCTCTGTGCTTTTACCATAACATATTTAAGGGGTTTTCACAATGACAGGATGTTAGGTTCAGGCTGACAAGTGAACGGTAATCGTCAGGTTTAAACTGACGAATGAGTTGTAATGGTGTACAATAAGAAGAAACCGGAGGCCGGCAGGTCACCCGCCGGGGATTCGGTAAAAATGCAGAACCAGGGAGGAACAGGGATATGGAGATAAGAATGGGAACCATCGGAAGCGGCGTCATCGTCCGGCACATTCTGAAGGGGGTAGAACGTACGGAGGGGATTACCTGCAAAGCCGTTTATTCCAGAAAGGAAGAGACGGGCAGGAAACTGGCGGATGAGTTCGGGGTGGAAAAGGTCTATACAGATCTGGACGCCATGTGCCAGGATGAGGAGCTGAATTTTATCTATGTGGCGTCGCCCAACAGCCTTCACTATGGACAGGTGAAAAAGGCGCTGGAATATGGGAAAAATGTCATCTGTGAAAAGCCGTTTACGCCCACCGCCGCGGAGGCGGAGGAACTGATCCGCATGGCGAAGGACAGGCATCTGTTTTTGTTTGAAGGCGTTACTACCTTATACCATCCGCATTATTCCTGGGTTCGGGAACATATGACAGATATCGGAGACCTGAAAATGATCTCCTGTACTTTCTGCCAGTATTCCAGCCGGTACGATCTTTTGAAGGACGGAGAGGTTACCAATATTTTCAATCCGGAATTTGCCGGCGGGTCGCTGATGGATATCAACGTATATAACCTTCATTTTGTGGTGGGGCTTTTGGGCGCGCCCGACGAGACGGCATACTTTGCGGGGCGCCATGAGAACGACGTGGATATTCACGGAGTCCTCCTTATGAGATATAAAGATGTGATCTGCCAGTGTACCGGCGCGAAAGATACCTGGTGTGAAAATAACGTACAGATCATGGGGGATCAGGGCTATATCCGGGTAACTCCCACCAGCAATCAGCTGAAGGATGTGTGCCTGGTGCAGAAAGGCGGAGAGACCCAGAGCGTACATCTGGAGGAGGATCAGTGGTTCTATGAAGTTCAGGAACTGGCCCGCCTGGTGCAGGAGGAAGATTATGAGACTTGTTATAAGAATCTGAAAAACACGCTGGAAGTGGTGCGGATACTGGAGAAGTGCAGGAACGCATAACAGCTGCCCCTCCCATACGTTTTTTCTATACAGCGCCATTGAGAACAGGTATTTGCCATTTTCACAGAGAAGATCTATACTTTTTTCATGCAGAAATGGAGGCGTTGACATTGAAAATCATAGAGAATCAGACGTTTGACGAGGAAAGGGCGCTGTATGGGAGCAGGGAGCTGCTGGTAAAGGACTGTTCCTTTGACGGGCCTGCGGATGGAGAAAGCGCGTTTAAGGAATGCGGGGATATTCAGGCGGAACACTGTTTTTTCAACCTGAGGTACCCGTTCTGGCATGTGCAGGGGCTGAAAGTGAAGGATTCCCAGATGACCGAACTGTGCCGGGCGGCGCTGTGGTATTCGGAGCAGATCCAGATTATGGATACGAAGCTGCATGGGATCAAGGCGCTGAGAGAGTGCAGGGACGCGTCCCTGGAAAGATGTGATATTATATCGCCGGAGTTCGGCTGGTCCGTGAGCGGCGTCCGCATGAAGGACTGCACGGTGGAGAGCGAATACTTCATGATGCGTTCAGAACACCTGAACTTTGAGAATGTACATATGAAAGGAAAATACTCTTTCCAGTATATTGAGAATTCTGTTTTTGAAAACTGCGAGTTCGATACCAAGGATGCGTTCTGGCACGCGAAGCATGTGCTGGTGAAAAACAGCGTGGTGAAAGGTGAATATCTGGCCTGGTACTGCGAGGATGTGACCTTTGATAACTGTAAGATCATCGGTACGCAGCCTCTGTGTTACTGCAAGGGTCTGAAGCTGATAAACTGTGAGATGGTCGATACAGATCTGGCCTTCGAAAAGTCCGAGGTGGAGGCGGAGCTGACCGCGCCGGTACTGAGCATCAAGAACCCCTGTGCAGGACATATTTATGTACCGTCCGTGGGCGAGATTATCCGGGATGACGAACGGGCCGGAGGGGAGATTATCCTGCGCTGTCCGGAGGCGTCATGAGAAAATACGCGGCCAGGCTTCTGATGCTGTCGCTTCCGACGGTCATAGAGGAGATCCTGGCCACACTGCTCCAGTATGTGGATACGGCCATGGTGGGGCGGCTGGGCGAGGAGGCCACGGCGGCGGTGAGTACGACCACCACCGTGACCTGGCTGGTCAACAGCGTTCCGGGGGCCATCGGCACCGCCATGCTGATTTTGATCTCAAGAGCCGCCGGAGCAGGCGACCAGAAACAAGTGAAAAAGCTGTCGCAGCAGGCTCTGCTGCTGTCTGTGCTGTCCGGCCTGGCGCTGGGCGGCTTTTCAGTCGTGCTGAGCCCGTACATTCCCGGATGGATGGGCGCAGATCCCGGCATCCGTGCCGAAGCGTCCCGGTATTTCCTGATCGTCAGTCTGCCCATGGTGTTCCGCACGGCCGGCTCCGTGCTGGGCGACGCCCTGCGGGCAGTGCAGGATACGAAGACGCCCATGCTGATCAGCGTGGCGGCCAACGTGCTGAATATTGTGCTCAACTATGTTCTGATCTATGCCCTGGGGATGGGGGTCAGCGGGGCGGCAGCGGCGTCCGCCGTATCTTATGCCCTTTCGGGAATCCTCATGTACGCCGCGTACCGGCGGAAACGGGAGCTTGCCTGGGAATGGAAGGATTTCTCCGCAGACCGGGGACTGCTGGAGGAATGCGCGGACGCCGGGCTCCCGGTGCTGGGCACCAGCGTGGTCTCCTGCCTGGGATACGTGGTGTTTGCCAGCCTGGTCTCCGGCATGGGCACGACGGTATTCGCGGCTCATTCTATCGCGGTGACGGCAGAGACCATTTTCTATGTGCCGGGCTACGGCCTGCGGACGGCAACCTCGGCTCTGATTGGGACGGCCAGGGGAGAACAGGACGGAGAAAAGATCCGGGCAGTGGGGAAGCTGAGCGTCTTTCTGACCCTGGCCGTCATGTTTGCCAGCGGCGCGGTCCTGTACGCGGGGGCATACCCGCTTATGAGACTGTTTACCACCAGCGGGGAGGTGGTGCGGCTGGGCGGGGAGATGCTCCGCATCGTGGCTCTGTCCGAGCCGTTTTTTGGCCTGATGATCGTGCTGGAAGGCGTTTTCTACGGCCTGGGGCGGACACGCTATGCGTTCGGCGTGGAGACGGCGGGGATGTGGGGCGTGCGCATCCTGTCCACGTTCCTCTGCGTGCGGGTCTGGGGGCTGGGACTGCGCGCCGTGTGGTACTGCATGATCGCGGATAATATCTGCAAAGCCCTGCTGTTTGCGGCGCCGTTTCTTTTGGGACAGGTACGCCGGAAGCGGGACAGTTCTGGAAAATGTTAAAGTTCACATCATTGACAAAATATGAATAAAAGGGGCATCATGATTCTTAATATTTAAACGCAGGGGGATAAAAGCTATGGCGTTAGGAAGCATGATGGTAGATGAGGGAAGGACTGATGTGATGGCGTGGAAGTGCGCCACAGAGGATTTTGAGTTCGGCGCGAGGCTTGTGGTGCATGAGTCTCAGGCCGCGGTCTTTTTCCGTGACGGGCAGGCCGTGGAAGTGCTGGGGCCGGGCATGCATGTCCTGGAGACCCGGAATTACCCTTTTCTTCGATTTTTCACAAAACTCCGATTCGGGAGATATTTCCACTGTGAAGTCTATTTTGTAAATTTAGCCGTACAGATGTCCATTCCCTGGGGGACCAGGGAGAGGGTCAACATGATGCTGGAGGTGGAGCCGGGGAAAGCCATGCCCTTGAACGTGGGCGCCAGCGGCACCATGAACGTACAGCCTGACCCGAACCAGGTGAAGGAGATGCTGTGCTGGCTGCTGGGAACAGGGCAGGAACTGACTGCCATGAGCATGCGGGATATGTTTAACAGCATGCTCAATACCAAGATCAAGACCTATCTGGCAAGGGTGATCCAGCAGTGCAGCATGAACGCGTTTACGCTGGATCAGCACCTGAACGATATCAGCCAGGGACTGCTGGAGGTGCTGAAGCCGGAGTTCCTGCAGTACGGGATCCAGCTTCGGGAGTTCTACGTGGACGCGTTCGCGCTGCCGGAAGACAACCACGCCTTTCAGGAAGCGCGGCTTCTGGCTGAAGGCCGTTATATCCAGCACGGTAAGCTGGATCTGGAGTACGAGCTGCGCAGGAAGCAGGCGGAGCAGGAGGCTCAGCTTGCCCGGCTGGAAGGGGAGAAGAAGCTGGTGGAAGCCGATGTGGCGGCCCGGACGACGGTGATGGGCGCCCAGGGCGAGGCTGTCAGACGTTCCCTGGAAGGCATCACCTCGGTACAGGAGCATCAGTTCGACACCATGAATCGGATGGTGGATGCCGGCGCGCTGGGAGGCGGCCAGGCAGAAGGCAGTTCCGGCGGCGCGGGAGGCGGCATGGGAGACATGACAGGCTTTTTCGGCGACGTGATGAAGATGGGCATCGGCCTGGAAATGATGAAAAATATGGGCGGTATCATGAAAGATACCATGAACAGCGCGGGCGCGGCGGGCTCCAATATGGCAGGAGCCATGAACATGGGAGCGCAGGCTCCCGGCGGAGCGGTTGTGCCGCCCGGATCAGGGGAGATACCGAATCCTTACGCGGGTATGAACAATCCCTACGGGGCGGCGCCCCAGGGTGCGTCCGCGCAGGCCTCGTCCCAGGGTGCGCCCGCCCAGGAAGCCCCGCAGGCGCCTGCCGCGCCGGCCGGCTGGACCTGCGCCTGCGGGCGGGTGAACCCGGAAGACGCGCGGTTCTGCGGAGGCTGCGGCAGCAAACGGCCGGAGCCGGAAGGCCCCTGGACCTGTGCCTGCGGACGGGAGAATCCGGCGGATTCCCTGTTCTGCGGCGGATGCGGCAAAAAGAGAGGGGAGGAATAGGTTATGAAGAAGCAAAGTTCTTATGGAATTCGTGTGCTGGTGATTGCGGGAATCCTGCTGGCAGTGTATCTGGCGGCATTTTTCCTGTTCGTGGATATGGAAAAGGCCGGTTCCTGGATTGGATTCGGATTTTCGGTGCTGTCCCTGGTGCTTACGGGAGGCGGGCTCTGGTTCGGCGTGGCCAGAGCGGACAGTCTCCAGACAGCGGCCAATTTTGAGGATACCATGTATCCGCTGTGGCTCTATCCGGTGCTGACCATCGGGGTCGGGATCATCGGGAGCTTCCTGCCGGGGAGCAGCTGGAGGATGGTTGCCTTTCTGGAGATCCTGATTCTGGCGCTGGCCGCGGTCTTCGCCATCGCCGCCGGCTCCGCGGCTCTTCGGATGACGGAGCTGGATCGGGAAGGAAAGCGGCGTGCCGGACAGAAAAATAACAGGGAGAGCGAGGGGGAAGAGAGATGGTAAGATGTATCCACTGCGGAGGCGAGGTACTGGCGGAACCGGGCGGAAGCATCGGGATCTGCACCCGCTGTATGGCGGAAAACCCCATGCCCAGGGAGGAAGTCCAGGGCGGCGTTTATGAGAAAGCGTCCGGGCTCCTGCGGGAGAGCCGGTTTGACGAGGCCATAGAATTATTCCAGGAACTGCTGATCGAGAATCCGTCGGACGCGGCGGTATGCTGGGGGATGGCGCTGAGCGTTTACGGCATCGAATATGTGGAAGACCCGGCCACGGCCGACCTGCTTCCCACTCTGCACCGCCTGTCCACACAGAAATTCAGCGAATACCTGTACGTGAAAAAAGCCATTGATCTGGCCTGGAATTCCCTGGACCGGGAGTTCTATCTGAGACAGAGTTCATATATTGACGATATCCAGTCCAAGAGCCTGTCCATCTCCGGGCAGGAGGTCCCGGTGGATGTGTTCATCTGCTACAAGCGGACGGCGGAAGGAGAGAAGCGGACGGCGGACAGCCGTATGGCGGCGGATTATTACCGGGAGCTGACCCGCCGGGGCTATCAGGTGTTCTTCGCGGAGGAATCCCTGACAGTGGGCGAAGAATACGAGCCCCGTATTTTCGCGGCGCTGCAGAGCGCCAGGGTCATGCTGGCCTTCGCCTCCCGGAAAGAGTATTACGACGCGGTCTGGGTGCGCAACGAGTGGAGCCGCTACGCGGATCTGATCGCCCAGGACAGGAAAGAAAAGGGAAGCACACAGCGTCTCCTGATACCGGTGTACCAGCATATGGGGCATGAGGATCTGCCGGAGGCTCTGCGGCAGATGGACGCGTATGTGGAGATGGATACCTCCGCCAACGCCAGGAGCGAGCTTTTAAATCTGGTGGCCGGCCATTTTGCCAGCGGCGGGACGGAAGACGTATCCCATATTACCAGACAGGTGAGGGAGAGCGGAAGGCAGGCGCGCGGGGAGATCTCTTCGGAAGGAGATTTAAAGGAGAGCGCGGAGAAGACGCGGATTCTGGCCACGGTGCGCCTGGTAAACGGGGAGTACAAAGAAGCGGAGAAGCTGTTCCGGCGGGCGTTGACCCAGTCGGGAGGTAAAAACGACCCGGAGAATTATCTGGGCCTTCTGATGTGCGCGCGGGAAATCCCCGGCAGAGAAGCGCTGGCCCGGTATGCGTCTCCCATCGAGGAGGATGAGAATTTTAAGAAAGCGCTGGCCTGCGCGTCGGAGGAGCAAAAGAAAGATTTACATAAGACCGCGAAAACCTGCCGGGAGAATCAGGACTGGGAGGCGGAAAGCAGGACCAGGCGCGACGAGTGCGGCCGGAAGGTGGAAGGCGTCCTGAAAACGCTGGGCAGTTCGGCGGCGGCGGGAAATTACCAGCAGCTCTTAAAGCAGTCTCAGGAGTACAATGTGCTCCGGATGGATACCAGGGAATCAGCCCAGGGAAAAGACCTTCTGCTGAAAATAGGGCTTTTCCTCACCCTGGGCGTGGCGCTTCCCCTTCTGGTGGAAGGGTTCCTGTATGAGATGGGGATCGTCAATATGGTTTCCACACTGGCATTCTTTGTCCTTCTGTGGCTGATCATGAATGATCTGATGATTCTGGATACCGGCTGCGTCACCTACGGTATCCGTCTGTTCCTCATGATGCTGGGGTATTCCCTGCTGATCACCGTCCTGGAGAGCGGGGACGCGAAGCTTGCGGGGATTGTGGCGCTGATTGTGACGGTTGTCTTCTGGGCAGTCAGCTTCGCGAAGGAAGGCGGAGCGATGAAAAAGCTCTCCGGGACCAGGGGCTGGGCGGCTGCCCAGAGAAGAAGCCTTCCCGCCCTGTCAGAAGACCTGCTGGCCGGGCTGAAAACAGGCATTGACCAGGCGGCGGAGCCGTACAGACGGTATTACCCGGATTTTGGAAAACAGCAGGAAGTATGGTACAAGGCCGCGGAAGAAAAGGTGGCGGGAGCCATAAACGAGCTGGAGGCAGAGCTGGAAGCGTGCGAGAGGGGGAGGATATAAATGCTGCGTATTGATTGTCCGGTCTGCAACGGACTTTTGGAGCTGGGGGACGGCCAGCGGGAAGCCGTCTGTAAAAACTGCGGAAAGGTGGTGACGGTGCCCCAGGGCTATACAGAGCTGGAAAGTGGTTATCTTTTTGCGGCGGAGGCGGTGCAGAGGCGGGATTTCGCCGGCGCGGCCCAGGCCTACGGAGACATTGTCAAGGCGCACCCGGACCGCGCGGACGCCTGGTTCCGGCGCGCCATGGCGGTCTATGAAGTGGAATATGAAAAGCTGGAGGACGGTACCTACCGCCTGATCTGCCACCAGGCGGAGAAGGGAGATTTCCTGCAGTATGCGGATGTGAAGAAGGCGTTGTCTCTGGCGGAGGACCCCCAGAAAGAGAAATACCAGGCGGAGGCGCAGCGGATCCACCGGCTCCAGGAGCAGGTCATTGCCTACGCTAAATCCCATCCCCCTGTGGATGTATGGCTGGAGGTGTCCGGGGACAGCCTGGTCTCCCTGAACCGCGCCGTCCAGATCCGTCAGCTCCTGGAATCCATGAACCTGTCGGTGTTCTGCCAGGCGCTGGAGCCGGAACTGCCGCAAGGGGAAGCCCAGGAGATCGCTCTTTACCGGGCGTATTCCACGGCGAAGCTGATGGTGCTGGCGGCGTCGGAGCCTTCGGCGTTTACGGACGAGGTGAATTTTAACGCGGAGCGTTTCCTGTACCGGAAGGAGAAAGCCGTCCGGGCGGCGAAGGGACAGATCCCGTCTCTGGTGACTGCCTTTGAAAACCTGGATGAATACGAGGATATTCCCGACAGCTATTTCGACGGTATCGACCGGAGGCTGAATATGGCTCTGCCCTCCTTTGCAGCGGATCTGCGCACGGCAGTGGAGGACGCCCTGGCCGACTACCGGGGCGCGCTGAAGGAGCAGGCGGGGACCCACGGCAGCTTCACCTATGCCAACCTGCTCCTGAAAGCCAGACAGACTCTGGAGAAAAGGGACTTTAAGGCGGCGGCCGGGGAATACGAGGAGATTCTGCTGAAGAACCCCACCGAGAGCCAGGCCTACTGGGGACTCCTGCTCTGTGAACGGGAGTGCCCTTCGGAGGAGGCGCTGATCGAAAGCGGCCGGGAGATCACGGAAGAAGGGAATTACCGCAGCGCCCTGGCCTTCGCCAGCGAGCGGGAGCAGCAGACCTACCGGGACGTGGCGGAGCGGGTGCGGGAGATGGCGTCCGTCTATGCCGAGCAGGAAAAGGAGCGTCAGCGTCTGGAGGCCGAGCAGGAAGAAGAGCGGAGGCGGAAAGAAGAGGAGGTTCTGAAGGCCGAGGAGCAGAAGCGGCAGATGGAGGAGTGGAGAAAAAGAAAGCGGGCCATGCGTATCCGGGCTTTTCTCATCGCCGTTCCGGTGATCGCCGTGGCCGGGCTGATCGCCTATATTTCTTATACCAAATCTCCGGCGGGCGTGGCGGCGAAGCAGTACAAGGAAGCCACCACGGCCTTCAACCACAGCCAATGGCAGGAGGCTTACGATCTGTACAGGGATCTGGAGGACTACAAGGACAGCGCCCAGATGGCGGAACAGTGTAAGGCGATTATGAAGCAGATTACTTACAGCAATGCGGTGGCAGCTTTGGACGATATGAGGCTGCGGGCGGATGCGGTGTCCGATATCCGGGGAACGACCGCCTATGTGGCGGAGGCCCAGGGCAAGCTGGAGGATCTGGAAGAGGAAGGCGTGCAGTACCTGGAGGAAGGCAGGCTCTATGAAGCCTGGGAGACTCTGAGGAACATGTACAGCAGCGACGAACGCGGCGATAAAGAGGCGTTTTTGAAGGCGTGGAGGCAGGCCTTTAACCGGGGCTACCTCTGCGGCGCGCCCAATAAACTCCTTGCAGTTAATGAGGACGGCGATCTGCTCAGCTACGGCATGGACGAGAGCTTCGGGCTGGAAGAGGGCAAGGTACTTTCCGTGTCCCTGTCTGACAGCGGCGCCTCCGGAGGCGTGGTGCGCCGGGACGGGACGGCCTATCTGCTGGGCAGAGCCAGAGACTTCGGCGGCGTGGATGGATGGAGCAACCTGGTGTCTATCCATGTGAGCGACCAGATCGCGGCGGGACTTACGGCGGACGGCGGCCTGTATGTGACGGGCCGGGGCCAGGTGGCTTCCGACGTGTCCGTGTTCGATGTGTGCGGCGGCGATGTGATTGCCGTGCGAAGCGACGGCAGTATTTATTGCACGGACGCTTCGGTGGAGATTCCCGGAGACTGGAGCGACATTGCCTACGCGATTCTGGTGCCGCCGGCCAAAAGCAGGGAGGAACTGTCGAAGCTGCCGGAGCTGATGTGGACGGACGAGGAGAAGATCCTGGCCGCGAAATGGCGCAGGGGAGAGACTGGCAACGGCGTGCTGGCCGTGACCTCGGATGGGCGGCTTCTGGAAAGCGGCGTGGAGTCAGGACTTGGAGACACTGGTGTGCTGGCCGTTTACCGGGGGTGCGGAAAGATAGCCACGGTGAGCATCGACGCCGACTATTTCTACTTTGCGGCCATAGCCGCTACGGATGAGGAAACGGTCTATGTTAAAAGTGAGAGAGGGGCCCATCTGACCGGGGAGACTATGGAACCACCGATTCGGACATTGGTATGCGCAACGCCATGAAAGATATGGAAGATGTGGGCATGCCCTATCCCTATGAGACGGAGGAGGAATAAACCATGAGCATATACAGATGCACCCAGTGCGGAGCGCGGATCGAGGCGGCGGAGGGAGTGAAGGTGAGCACCTGCCCCGCCTGCCAGGCCCTGTTCGTGCTGCCCAATCAGTTTGCCCAGAAGGAAAACCTCTATCTGCTGGCTTCCGACGCAAGGCACGCGGGAAACTACGACGTGGCGCTGAATTACTACAGTCGGATCCTGAAGGTGGACGGCGCGGAGCCGGAGGCCAACTGGGGCTATCTTTTGAGCAAATATGGCGTGGAACTGTCCGAGAACGCCCTGGATTACGGCGGCGTGATCTTCCACCGGGTGGAGCACGGCTCCTTTGTGAAGGACCCGGCCTATGAAAAGATGATGTCCTATGTGCCCCAGGCGTCCCGCTGCTATTATGAAGGGATGGCCCGGAGGATCGACGCCCAGCATCAGAAGCTCATGGCCATCTCCAGGACTCTCACGGCCCCGGATATTTATATCGACTGCACCGCGTCTCAGGGGACGGAGGATTTCCTGCTGTCCGTGCAGGTGGGCAAAGCCCTGGAGGACATGGGTTACCGGATCTTCCATCCGGGCATGCTCTCCGGCGTTCCCCGCCAGGATCTGAACCTCTATGAGATGGCGGCGGCGGAGAAGGCCGAGGCCATGATCGTGACGGCGGCTCCCGGCACCAGATGGGAGGACGCCCGGTTCCAGGCGGTCTGGCGGCGATTCCTGGCCTACCGCAGACAGGACGCGGGCCGTAAGATGCTGTCCGTGTTCCGGGGCATACGGCCGGAGGATCTGCCGCTGGAGCTGCAGACGCTCCAGTCCATTCCCTGCGAGGGCAGCGATTTCCAGAACCGGGTGACCGAAGAGATCAACCGGATGTTCGGTCGGCAGAACCGCTCGGCGGCGCTGGTGAAAAAGAATCTGGAGCTTCTGCGCCAGGGCTCTGAGGCGCTGGAAAAGGGAGACTGGAACAAGGCGAAAAAGATGTTCGAAAAAGCCGTCCTAAGCGACGGTCAGGAATACCGGGCCCACTGGGGTATGGTATGCGCCATGACGGAGAACCTGAAAAAACCGGCGCTTTCAGAGGAGGTCGACCACCACTACCGTCAGGCCCTCCAGCACGCGGATAAAGGCCAGGCGGAGGCGTACACCCGGACCATGACGGCGCTCTGCGGGGACGCGGCATGGGACGCTCTTTTGCGCGCCACGAAAAATCTCACAGATTATCATGTCGGGGAGAACGCGGACGTGGAGCAGGCCGAGGAGCGGGTGAAACTCTATCTGCCCGCTTTTGACGACCGTTTCCAGAAACTGGACGACTGGCATACGGGCATCCGCCGCCAGCAGGAGCTGGACGCGGTGCGCGCGGCCTATGAGCGGCGGGATACGGCGGCGGAGCCGCTGTTTGCGGAGCAGGAAAAACTGGAGTATGCCTACGAGCACACGGAGCTGGCCCAGCCGGTGGACCGGGGCGGTTCCCGCCTGCGGGCGATTCTGCTGGGGCTGTCCTTGACGGCCATGCTGCTGTCCTTTCAGTTCCTGCTGACCAACATTGCGTACAGCACGAATTACACCAGCGGCTACTATAATATTTCCCGAATCTTCTTCGGAGTATCGCTGGCTCTGATTGTACTCTGGGTGTATTGCCTGGTTCCCAACAGCTATGTGCTGATTGGGGGCCTGATCGGCGCGGTGGTACTCTATAAAATTACCAGGATTCAGATCCGCAGTTCCCAGCTGGTGCTGCTTCTGCTTCCTGCGGCGCTGCTCTTCGTGGACCGGGCCATGATGATGGTGCGGGCCAGGAATGCTGCCGAGGCCATCAGGCACAAACGGGAGGCGGCGGACGCCGTCATAAATATGGAAATAAGGCTGGGAGACGCCTACCGGAAGGCCATGGACGCCGTCTGCGGAAAATATAAACTTCCCAGGCCGGAGATCCCGTCTTATCAGGTCAGCCATTCCGCCCATTACAAAGGGATCCAGGCGGAAAAGCGGCTGATTCCCCCGCTGACCTACTTTCTTCAGGCCGTGGGGTTCCTGGCCGTGATGACAGTGGCGGTCACCTGCCTGAACAATATGCTCTACGCCTCTGGATGGAACCATATCACAAAAGTGGCCAACAGCTATTATCATGTGCTGGGACTTCGTGAGGATGGGACCGTGAAAGCCAACGGCAGGAACCAGGGCGGCCAGTGCAACGTATCGGATTGGGAAAACGTGATCGATGTGGGCACAGGCATGGAGTTCAGCGCGGGCCTTACCGCCGACGGCAGGGTCCTGGTGGCCGCGAAAGAGGATGCGGCCGTGCAGGAAGCGGCGGAGTGGACCGGTATAAAAGCCATCAGCGTATCGGCTCACCGGATCGTAGGACTGAGAGAAGACGGCACGGTGGCGGCGGCAGGCACGCCCATGGACGAAGGCTACGGCGTGGACGGCTGGACGGACGTGGTGCAGATCCTGGCTACCAGTCACCCCGACGGCAGCGAGGACTCGGAACTGGTGTACGGCGTCTGCGCCGACGGCAGGGCCTGCCTGGCCGGCAGCGGAGACGTGTGGAACTGGAAAGCCATCAGCGACGCGCTGGAGGAACAGTTCGGCCCTGAGGGCAAATACCAGGCCGAAAGCGTGACGGGGCGTTCCGGCACCTATGCGGTAAAGTTAAAAGACGGCACGTTTCTGGTCATGGGAGCCAACACCATGGGTCAGGTCACCCAGACGGAGGACTGGGACTGGAGCCAGATCGTCAAGGTGGATACTGCTTATAATCTGGTGACACTGGGGATCCGTACAGACGGTACGGTGGCCTGCGCCGGCAATAATCCTGGCGTAAGTGGCAGCGTGAGCGCCTGGACGGATATCGTGGATGTGTCCGTGTCCAACGGACACGTGCTGGGCCTGAAGAGCGACGGAACCGTAGTGGCCGCGGGCGCGAATAGTGTAAAAGAGCTGGAAACCGGGGACTGGAGCCATGTGACCTCCGTCCTGGCCGGCGAGCTGGCTTCCTTCGGCCTCCGGGACGACGGAAAAGTGGAGACGGCAGGATACACCTTTGCCGGTCTGACCTACCTGAATCCCAAAAGTCCCCTGGGGGTGCTGGATTTCTGGATCAAGTCGCTGAAATGGTAAACCGCGGCTCCCGAAAGGACTGCCGGCGGCGCGCCAAACTTATAATTTGACAAATCCGTGAAAAGAGGCTATACTGTACAGGCATTTATTTTTATATTGTCATAAGATTTCCGTGCAGCCGGGGAAGCGGCGGAGCCCTGTACCTACAATCCGCCATAGTAGGGGTGATATCCTGCCTCGGGCTGTCCGGTCGGAAGCTGCCCTGTGTAAGCGGCGCCGATGTCCGGGTCTTACGCAACAGGAACCTGTGAACCGTGTCAGGTTGGGAACAAAGCAGCACTAAGCGGGAGCTCCTGTGTGCCGTGAGGGCGCCTGGGCTGAGCTGGCTGCGCAGGTAACGTTCCGCGCCGGCTGTTCAAAGCAGGATGCACGGAATTATAAAAAAATATGCGGGTCCGCGTCAGCGGGCCCGTTTTTGCGTCTGTTCAGATCTCAAAGACGTATTTTTCATATGCGTTGATCACGGTTGTGTGTTCGTACTGGTTCATTCTCCTGGCCGTGGGGTTGTAAGACAGGTGAATATGGCCATGGATGAAGAACGGCGGATGATATCGTTCCATCAGCGTCAGGAACGCCTTAAACCCTGTGTGGGTGAGGTTTTTGCCGTCTCCCAGCCCGTAGGCCGGGGCATGTGTAACCAGTACGTCGAAGCCCTTCCGGCGCTTCAGCTGGAACCAGAGTTTTAAGACTCGAAGGTTCATCTCGAACTGGGTGTACTGGAAAGGGCCGGGTTTGTAGCGCATGGAACCGCCCAGCCCCAGGAACCGCACGCCTTTGTATTCGTAGATCCGGTCTTCAATGGAGATACAGCCCTCCGGCGGCGTGGTTCCGTAGCAGCTGTCGTGATTGCCGTGGACATAAAGAACCGGACCGGAGAAGAAGGTGGCCAGAAATGACAGGTACCGTGGATCCAGATCCCCGCAGGAGAGAATCACATCAATATCCTTCAGCCGTTCCGGCTGGAAATAATCCCACAGCGCGGGCGATTCCACATCCGAGATTGCCATGATCTTCATAAAATTCCGTCCTTTCCCGGGAAGATTCCCTGGTTTTTCATCATGCGCGAGGCCTCCTCGTTCAGCTCGTCCGGGGAGGGAATCCTGCCCTCCACATTCTCCGCCAGCCAGTCCATGCGGACGATCTGAGGCGGCGTAAGGGGCGTCCCGTCGGGAACCTGCAGCGTTCCGTCCTGGCTGCGGACGCCGCCGGAGAAAATCTGGAAATTTCCGTTGACAATCTGCCGCTTCATCAGCTCCACCAACTGTATGGAGCGGCGGGGGACATTTTTGGAAAAAATCACGTCGATAATGCCGGAAGAGATTCCCCACCAGTAGTTGATGGAATCCCCGTCCATCCCCTGTCCGTCCCGTCCCCAGTTGCCGTTGAGGATTGTCTGCATGATCTGGTGATAAAATTTTCCCCAGTGCCATATGGACGAGGCCAGACTGACGCCTCCGCTGCCCTCAGGACGGTACAGTCCGTAAGGGCGGGGGGAATGGGACGGAGCCAGCATCTCCGGACCGGAGATCAGGCCGACGCCCGCGTCCTTCAGTTTTTGCTCCGCATCCCCGTCTCTCGCGGAAGACCACTCCAGCACCACTTTTGCCCCGGGGAATACGGTCTGCACGCCCAGGGCAAAAGCGTTGACGGCGGCGGCTGTCCCTCCCAGAGGCGTCTCCGCGATGTAGCCGATCCTTCCGCAGTCCGAGAGGATGCCCGCCAGCATGCCCACCAGGAACTTGGCTTCGTAGAGCCGCCCGTAATAAGTGCGCAGATGCCCGGTGTAGGTATTCAGGGAACAATTCAGGATCCGGATTTCCGGGTGCCGGATGGAAGCGCGGATACTGGCGTCCAGAAAACGCACCGATGTGGTAAATACCACCTGACAGCCGTCTGCGACGGCCTGCTCGATGGCGGCTCCCCCGTCCTTATCTCCCTGTATATCGTCGTACACGCGGGTGGTGATCTGGTCTCCCATCACATCCTCCAGATAGAGCCGGCCCAGGTCGTGGGCATAGGTCCAGCCGGAGGTATGGATTGTGCCGTAATGGATGAAGCCGACGGTCAGCCGGGGCCGGGACGCGGGGATCAGTTTTTTAATGAAGGATTTTTCCTTTGGCTTTGCCGGCTGTGTGATCAGGCGCACGGCTCCTCCTGACGCCATGGATTCCAGGTCCGGCCACAGCAGGACGATCTCCCGGCGGAGCTGATCCATGGATTTATCCAGCATTCCTTCCCACCCGTAGACGCTCAGGTACAGAAGGAATCCGTCCCCCGGCTGGAGGGCCAGCTTTTCGCCGCCTTTTTCTCTGTAGATTTGGGAGAAACGAAAAAAGGCAGAAGTAAAGAGCATCCGGTCGTCCCGGGTCCAGGGGGTGTGGATATCTTTGCCCATAAACCCGCAAAGCCGGGAAAAACTCCCCTCTCTGGTAAAATATATGGTATTGACGCCGGACGCCCGGTAAAAATCCATATATTCATAATAGATCTTAAGCTCCGGCGTGTCGCCCGGCGCGGGTATGATGCGCGTCACGTAAGCAGGCACACTGACTGCGCCAGCAAACTTTAACACGCTGACCCTCTTATTTCCTTCTATAATGTAATAATAATTCATAAATTCGCAGGCGATGACCGGTTCCCGGATGCCTTCTTCCAGGTGGGACAGATAGAGAGAACACCATTTGTCGGCGAACTCAGATTCCTCCGGAAGCAGAGGCATGAAATTGCCGGCAAAAGCCCGGGTGCGGCCGGAAGTCTTTGTGCCCGCGATGCGTGACAGGGGGATTTCCACCAGTCCCAGATCCATCTCCCCGGCAGTCCTGACCAGGGGGAGGAGTTCATCCAGAACCTGAAGGTATGGGTTGCGTTTGGCGTACATATCCTGGCGGTATGCTTTCTGCGCCAGTTTTCGAGCCTGAGAATATTCTGGGACCATGAAAACTCCTTTCTGCATCGGTCAGGGTGTACCCTCATGACCATCCTGCGAAAAACTTTTTTTGCTGCGTCTGCCGGATTTGGGCAGGGTTCCGTTTTCCTCTCTCCAGTGATTGGGAGAGATGCCGTAGATTGTTTTGAAGGCCCTGGAAAAATGCAGCTGATTGGGATACCCGCACATCTTTCCCACTTCGTTTACGCTCATGTCTGAGAACTTTAAAAGTTCGGCGGCCCGGTTCATTCGGTAGTGCATCAGAAAATGCTGCAGTGTCTGGTTGGTGCCCTCCCGGAACAGTTTGCCCAGATAATTGCGGTTTAAATTGCAGAAAGCGGCGATATCCTCCACGGTGATGGAGCGGCTGTAGTTCTGTTCCACAAAAGAGATGGCTTCTTTCACATAGAAATCTTTCATCTTGCCGGCAGGATTTACCTTGGCGGAAGAAGAACACTGGATCAGACGGTCAAACAGCAGGTACAGATGGCCGATCTGATAGATGGGGGACTGCCCCGGATTATCCACAATATACATCAGTTCATCCCGGATCAGGGACGCGAACTCCCGCTTTTTCGTCCGGTATACAGGATTGTCGTAATCCAGTCCCGCCATTTCCATGAATTCCATTGCTTTTACTCCGTCAAACTCCACCCAGGCGTATTCCCATGGCAGATTCTCGTCTGCATAATAGGTATTCACCTGATTGGGACAGATCAGGAAACCCTGACAGGCTTCCAGGCGGTGCAGATGTGTATTGCCGGAGGAATCATTGGAGCTTAAATAGCCCTTTCCTGAGAAGATAAAGTGGAACAGGTAGTGGTTTCTCCGGGCCGGGCCGTATGAATGCAGAGGCACGCATTTTTCCCAGCCGTACTGGAAGATGGTCAGGTCGATGTTTTTGTCATTCTGAAATACTCCGAATTTAAAGTTCTTTTCCATAAGATCCTCCTGATATACCAAAATGATAGCATATCATACAAAATTTGTACAGATATTGCATTTTGGTATATAAATATTTCTCTTGTTCATATCACCTTGTATTGGTGAATTGGTATAATTCGTATACACATTTGATTTTAGTTTCTGTATCAAGTTCACAAAAAGGAGGGAAAGGCGTGAAGAAACTGAAAAAAGTGGCTGTGCTGCCGGCGGTGTGCGCCGCTGCCCTTGCGCTGGGGGGCTGTGGAACCGGTTCGGCGGACGGGAAAACCCATCTCACATTCCAGATCTGGGACGTGGCCCAGAGAGACGGCATGCAGATGATGTGCGACGCCTATACGGCGGAACATCCGGATGTGGAGATAGAGGTCCAGGTAACCAGCTGGAGCGAATATTGGACCAAGCTGGAGGCTGCGGCGATCTCCAATCAGATGCCGGATATTTTCTGGATGCATACCAACGAGATCCTTAAATATGCAGATTACGGCAAGATTGCCGATCTGACGGATCTGTACGATGAGACGGATCCGGGATATTATGAGGAGCATTTCTCGGAAGTATCGCTGATGAATGTCCAGGGAAGCGACGGGCGCTACTATGGGGTGCCCAAGGACAAGGACACGGTAGGACTTGTGTACAACAAGGAAATGTTCGACGCCGCGGGAGTCGCTTATCCCGACGAGACCTGGACATGGGACGACCTGTGCGAGGCGTCTCAGAAAATCTATGACGCCACCGGCAAATACGGCTATATGGCATACGGCGACGACCAGCTGGGATACTGGAATTTTGTATACCAGAATGGGGGCTGCATCCTGAAAGAGGACGGAGTAACCGGCGGCTTCGACGAGCAGGCGACCCAGGACGCCATGAGGTTCTATATCGATCTTCAGAAAGAAGACTGGTGTCCCGACCAGAATTATTTTGCGGAGACTTCCCCGGGTACGGCATTCTTCTCCGAGCAGGGCGCCATGTTCCTGGAAGGGAACTGGAACATCCTGGCCGAGATGAACAACTATCCGAATATGGAAGGAAAATGGGACGTGGCAGTCCTGCCCATGTGCCCGGATCCCGCTTCCGGCGAAGGAAGAGCGACCATCTCCAATGGTCTGTGCTACGCGACGTCGCCGGCCAATAAGAATCTGGATATCGTCAAGGACGTCCTGCGCTTCTTCGGATCGGAGGAAGGACAGAGGATTCAGGGAGAATCCGGCGCGGCAATCCCGGCTTATGAGGGGCTGGAACAGACCTGGATCGACGTGTTCGACCA
Source organism: uncultured Lachnoclostridium sp. (assembly GCA_944381625.1). Taxonomy (GTDB): domain Bacteria; phylum Bacillota; class Clostridia; order Lachnospirales; family Lachnospiraceae; genus Hominiventricola. The sequence goes on along the minus strand of CALWLW010000007.1, from coordinate 15,865 downwards.
GTTTGATTACCGGTTGAACGTGGAGTGTTTCGTGGATATGTTCGACTACAGCGTACAGTCTGTCAACAACAAATACCGTTCCGTGTGGAAACCGGATGTAAGCGAGATACTGTTGAAAATTTATTCTGGCGAGATGAGCTTCGAAGACGGCATGGCGGGCATGCAGAACGCTTTGAAGGCCGCCGCAGAAGAAGATTAAAAGGAGGGGTATCATGTCAAACGTGGCTGTAAAAGCCAGCAAGCATGCAAGATCTGAAAGCCGCTGGGCTTACCTGATGGTGGCGCCCACCGTGATCGGACTGCTGGTACTGAATATTTATCCGTTCCTGGATACCATTAAACTGAGTTTTTCCAAAACTCTGCCGTTCGGTCTGTATGAGCTCAGAGGGCTGGAAAACTACATAGAGATGTTCACCAGTCCGGAATTTTGGAGGGCGAACCTGAATACGCTGTATTTCTGCGTTCTGACTGTGCCGCTGGGGCTGTTCCTGTCCCTGATCGTGGCAGTGATGCTGAACGCGAAGATCAAAGGCCAAACCGCTTTCCGCGCCATCTTTTTCCTCCCTATGGTGGTGGCGCCTGCGGCCGTGGCCATGGTGTGGAAATGGATGTTCAACACCGAATATGGAATTATCAATACGATCCTGATGAATAAGGTGAACTGGATCACGGATCCCAATATCGTAATGGTAACCTGTGCGATTGTGGCGATCTGGTCCGCCATCGGCTACGACGCGGTGCTTCTGCTGTCCGGCCTGCAGAATATTTCCAAATCCTATTATGAAGCGGCCAGCTTGGACGGGGCGACAAAGCTCCAGCAGTTTTTCTACATCACGCTGCCCATGGTCTCCCCCACGCTCTTCGTGGTCATGATCATGAGACTGATGTCATCGCTGAAGGTGTATGACCTGATCTATATGCTGGTGGAAGAAGCCAACCCCGCGCTGAGCAAAGCCCAGTCGCTCATGTACCTGTTCTACCGGGAATCCTTCGTGACCGGCAACCGCGGCCTGGGTTCCTCGGTGGTAATCTGGACAGTGGCCCTGATTGGCCTGGTGACGGCGGTTCAGTTCTGGGGACAGAAGAAATGGGTTAATTACGAGGTATAGAAGGAGGAGCATATGAATTCATCATTAGAGAGATCCAGGCGGATACGTACGGCCGGCATCTATGCGTTTTTTATCGCCGGCAGCATTATTATGATATTCCCGTTTGTGTGGATGTTCCTCACCAGCTTCAAGACGGTAGAGGAGAGTATGGCGATTCCGCCCAGCATCCTCCCGGCCAGCTGGCAGTTCGACAATTTTAAAGACGCTATGGCTTCGCTGCCGTTTCTGTCGCTTTATAAAAATACGGCGCTGATGGTATTCTGGCGGGTGGTCTGCGCGGTGGTATTTTCCTCTATGGCAGGATACGCGTTTGCAAAGCTGAAATTCAAAGGAAAGAACCTTTTGTTCTCCCTGGTGCTGGTGCAGATGATGCTTCCGTCCCAGATCTTTATCACGCCCCAGTATCAGATGCTGGCCAAGCTGGGACTGACCAACACGATCTTTGCTCTGGTATTCCCCGGCATCGTCAGCGCCTTTGGAACCTTTTTCCTGAGGCAGGCGTATATGGGGATCCCGGATGAGATCGCGGAGGCGGCTTATCTGGACGGCTGCAACCAGTGGCAGACCTTTGTGAAGGTGATGGCGCCGCTGACCAAAGCCAGTATGGCCGCTCTGGCCGTGTTTACCGCCGTGTTCGCATACGGCGACCTGATGTGGCCTTTGATTGTAAACACAGATTTGAATATGATGACACTCTCATCCGGGCTGGCTACCTTAAGAGGACAGTTCAGCACCAACTTCCCGGTGATGATGGCCGGCTCCCTGCTGGCGATGATCCCCATGGTGGTTCTGTACCTGTTCTTCCAGAAGCAGTTTATTGAAGGCGTCGCCATGACGGGAGGAAAATAATACTTAAATAAGACAGGCGGGAAAAGAATCTATGGCAGTAAGATATGTTGCGGAAACAAAAACCTTCATACTGGAGACAAAACACAGTTCCTATGTGATGGCGGTCAGCAGGTACGGCAATCTGCTGCATATGTACTATGGAGCCCGGATTCCTGATACGGATCTGGATTATCTCCTTACGTTTCAGGACCGGGGCTTCTCCCCCAATCCCAACGAGGCGGGGAATGACAGAACCTTTTCCCTGGACTTCCTGCCCCAGGAATTCTCCACAAGCAGGAACGGCGATTACCGTAATCCCAGCGTGGAGCTGATCTGGGGCGAAGGGGGCGCGGCGTTCTCCGGCCGGGTGGCCGGATATGAGGTCCGGCCGGGCGCGGAACGGATCGACGGCATGCCGGCCCTGTGGGCTGCATCCGGGGAGAAGGTCGATACGCTGGAGATCACGCTGGAGGATCCTGTGAGTCAGGCGGAAGTTAAGCTGGCTTATGTGGTGTTCGAAGAGAAAGATGTGATTGCCCGCTCGGTAAAACTGGTCAACCGTGGACAGAAAGAGCTGCGCCTGGAACGGCTGATGTCGGCCACCGTGGATTTTCGTACTTCCGATTATGATCTGATCTATTTTACAGGAAGACATGCCATGGAACGGGAGCTTCGCCGTATCCCGGTGTGGGACGGCGTTCACTCCATAGGAAGCGGAAGGGGGGCGTCCTCCCATCAGTACAATCCGTTCGCCATTATCTGCGAGAAAGAATGCGGGGAAGATCAGGGAGAGTGCTGGGGATTTTCACTGGTCTACAGCGGCAATTTTATCATCGAGGCGGAAAAAGACCAGTACAAGCAGCTCCGGGTCCATGCGGGGATCAATCCTCAGAACTTTTCGTTCCTGTTGGAGCCGGGAGAAGAGTTTCAGGCGCCCCAGGCGGTGCTTGCCTGGTCGGGAACGGGCCTGACGGGTCTGAGCCATATATATCACCGGATCTTCCGGGAAAATCTGTGCAGATCCCCGTACAGGAAGAAATCGCGCCCCATACTGCTCAACAGCTGGGAAGCCGCGTATTTTGATTTCGATGATGAGAAGATCCTGCACATTGCCAGCGAAGCGGCCGATATGGGCGTGGAACTGTTTGTACTGGACGACGGCTGGTTCGGCAAGCGGGATAACGACAGCGCCGGGCTGGGAGACTGGACGGTGAACAGGGACAAGATCAAGATCGGTATCGGCAGGATGTCCCGGAAGATCCATGAAATGGGCATGCAGTTCGGTCTTTGGATCGAGCCGGAGATGGTGTCGGAAGACAGTGAACTTTACCGCCGCCACCCGGACTGGTGCCTGCGCGAGCCGGGCCGCCCCGCAGTCCGCGGACGTTATCAGCTGGTGCTGGACCTGTCCAGGCGGGATGTATGCGATTACCTGATCAGCACTATGAATGGCCTGCTGGAAAAAGCGGAGATTGAATATGTAAAATGGGATATGAACCGCAGTATTGCAGAAGCCTGGTCCGCTCTGCTGGATGAAAAACGACAGGGCGAGGTACTTCACCGGTACATGCTGGGACTGTATTACGTGATGGATCAGGTTATCCTGAAACATCCGGAGATTATCTTCTGCGGGTGCAGCGGCGGAGGCGGGCGGTTCGACCCGGCCATGCTGTATTATCAGCCGCAGATCTGGTGCAGCGACAATACGGATGCGGTCAACCGGCTGAAGATCCAGTACGGCACGTCCTTCGCCTATCCCATCAGTTCCATGGAAGCCCATGTATCTGTCTGCCCCAATCATATCACCGGGCGGTCCGTACCGTTCTCCACCAGGGGGATCACAGCTATGGACGGGATGTTTGGCTACGAGCTGGATCCCACGAAACTGACGCCGGAAGAGAAAGAAATGTGCAGGGAGCAGATCCGCTTCTATAAGAAATATTATAAGACCATCATGGACGGAGACTACTACCGTTTGTCAAGCCCCTACGAGAACCAGTATTTTACAGCCTGGCAGCATGTGTCCCAGGATCAGAAAAAGTCACTGGTAAGTATCGTGGTCACTGACAAAGAGGGAAATGACGCACAGAGGTTCCTGAAGCTGAGAGGGCTGAAAGAGGACGCGTTCTATCGGATCGAGGGCTGGAGGGGAAAGTATTCCGGAAAGATCCTGATGAACGCGGGAATTCCGGTGCCGTTTGAACTGGGCGAGTATGAAGGAATCCAGCTGGGGCTGAAGATGATATGAGAGGCGGAAAAAAGGATGCGGGATGTGGTATTTGAGTGGTATGTACCCCACGTACTCAGCAAGAAGGAAAGACTTGTCAAGGCGCTGACGGTGTCGGCGGCGGCCGTGTTTTTCATAGACGCGGTATTGTTCATGGCGGCCATGCTGTTTCCGGCGGCAGCGCTGGCGCTGGCAGGTTTTATCCTGTCGCGAAGATGGAACTACGAATATGAATATGTATATGTAAACGGTGATTTTACCATATCCAAGATCCTGCATAAATCCAGGCGGAAAGACGTCTGCCATATGGACCGCACGGATTTTGAGGAACTGATCCCCGGGAGGGCGGCTCCCGGGGGGACGCCGGTCAGGGATTTTACATCCGGGCTTCCGGATAAACCGGTGTATACCATCCGAACCAGAGGCGGGCTGATCTGCATAGAAGCAGAGGAAGGCTTTATCAGTGAGATGAAAAAATATTATCCCATTACGGACAGGTGAATAAAATGGCGAGAGAAACAGTATTTAACCGGAGGCTGAACCGGCATCGCGACGAGCTGAAGTGGCTGTACTGCGAGCTGTATGAGGGCGGAGCGGAATATTTTGAGGAATTATGCCGGATTATGGAGCAGCGCGGCCGGGAACGGGACGCGAAGCTGAAAAGGCTGGATAAAAAAAGAGAAGAGAACCCGGAGTGGTACAAAGGAAACGACATGGTGGGCATGATGATGTACACGGACGCCTTTGCCGGGAACCTGAAGGGAGTCAAAAAGAAGCTGGATTATATTGAAGAATGCGGCGTCCGCTGCCTGCATCTGATGCCGCTTCTGGATTCCCCGGAGGTGGATAACGACGGCGGATATGCGGTGTCGGATTTTACCAGAGTTAAGAAAAGTCTGGGAACCATGGAGGATCTGAAAGACCTGGCGGACGAATGCCACCGCAGAGATATCAGCGTGTGCCTGGATTTTGTCATGAACCATACCTCCCAGGAACATGAGTGGGCGGTGCGGGCCAGGGCAGGGGAGCAGGAATACAGGGACAGGTACTTTTTCTTCGATAACTGGGATATCCCTTCCCAGTATGAGAAGACCTGCCCGCAGGTGTTCCCCACCACAGCTCCCGGCAATTTTACCTGGCTGGAAGACGCGCAGCAGTATGTGATGACCACATTTTATCCATATCAGTGGGACCTGAATTACCGCAATCCGCGGGTGTTCAACCTGATGGCGGACAATCTGCTCAATCTGGCCAATCACGGGGTGGATATCCTGAGGATCGACGCGGTGCCTTATATCTGGAAAGAACTGGGTACCAGCTGCCGTAACCTGCCCCAGGTGCACAGCATTGTGCGCATGCTCCGTATGATCTGCGAAGTTGTATGCCCGGGCATCCTGCTGCTGGGCGAAGTGGTGATGGAACCGGCCAAGGTCGTGCCCTATTTCGGGACGGTGGAGAAGCCGGAATGCCATATGCTCTACAATGTGACCACGATGGCCTCCATCTGGCACACGGTGGCCACAGGGAACGTCTCCCTGCTCCGCCATCAGATGGATGTGATCAACAGCCTGCCCAGAGAGTATGTGTTCCTCAACTATCTGCGCTGCCATGACGACATCGGCTGGGGACTGGAGTACGCGTGGCTGAAACAGGAAAATATTGAGGAGGTTCCCCATAAAAAATTCCTGAACGCGTATTTTACAGGGAACTGGCCGGGGTCTATGGCACGGGGAGAATTGTACAACGACGATCCCGCTTCCGGAGACGCGCGTCTGTGCGGTACTACCGCCTCCCTGTGCGGATTGGAGGGAGCGCTGGACCAGCAGGACAAAGCTGCGGCGGACCGGGCGGTGGACTGCGATCTGATGCTCCATGCCTGTATGATGACGCTGTCCGGTATCCCCATGCTGTACAGCGGAGATGAGATCGGTCAGCTAAATGATTACAGCTACAAAGAAAATCCGGCAAAGGCGGCCGATTCCCGTTATGTACACCGCGGTCAGTTCCGCTGGCGCACGGCGGCAAACCGCGGAAGGAAGGGTACGGCGCAGTACCGGCTGTTTCATGGGATCTCTTTCCTGGAAGAACTGCGTAAAACATATCGGGTGTTTTTAAACGCCGCAGCCGTGCGGACGTCCGATACCCATGACCCGGCGCTGTTATGCCTGGTCAGAGAACTGGATGGACAGAAGCTGACAGCCGTGTTTAACTTTTCGGGAGAGAGGAAGACCGCCTGGATCGACGAACCGGGCAGCTGCACGGATCTTTTATCGGGGGAGACCCTGGAAGGCAGAAACGTCCCCATGCCGCCATACGGCGTACGGTGGATGCTTTATAATGAATAAGAAATAACGGCGGCGCCGTACGGGCGCATCAATATAGGAGGAAATTATGGCAAGTGTTCAGCTGAAAAATGTATGTAAAAAATATCCCAACGGATATGAGGCGGTAAAAGATTTTAACCTGGATATCCAGGACAAAGAATTTATCATTTTCGTAGGCCCGTCCGGCTGCGGAAAATCCACCACCCTGCGTATGGTGGCGGGACTGGAGGACATCACCTCCGGGGAACTGATCATCGACGGAAAAGTGGTAAACGATGTGGAACCGAAGGACAGGGATATCGCTATGGTATTCCAGAGTTACGCTTTGTATCCGCATATGACCGTGTATGACAATATGGCGTTTTCCCTGAAGCTGAGAAAGACTCCCAAGGACGAGATCGACAAGGCCGTCCGGGAAGCGGCGCGTATCCTGGATCTGGAGAAACTGCTGGACCGCAAGCCCAGAGCCCTCTCCGGCGGCCAGCGGCAGCGTGTCGCCATGGGGCGCGCGATTGTGCGTAATCCCAAAGTATTTCTCATGGACGAACCGCTGTCCAACCTGGACGCCAAGCTCAGGGGCCAGATGCGTGTGGAGATCTCCAAGCTCCATCAGCGCCTGGGCAGTACGATCATCTATGTGACCCACGATCAGACGGAGGCAATGACGCTGGGCACCAGGATCGTAGTAATGAAAGACGGTGTGGTTCAGCAGATCGATACGCCCCAGAACCTGTACGAGCATCCCTGCAATAAATTTGTGGCCGGCTTCATCGGCTCGCCGCAGATGAATATGATCACTGCGGACGCGGTGGAGGAAGAGGGCGAGGTCTCCTTAAGATTCGCCGGGCAGAAGATCACCCTGAATGCTGACCGGGCGGACGCGCTGAGAAAAGGCGGCTATGTGGGAGGCAAGGTTGTGCTGGGCATCCGTCCCTCCGATATTCACGGCGATGCGGACAGCCTGCAGAAATACAGCAAATCCTGTTTCGACGCAGAGGTGCGCGTGTACGAGATGCTGGGCGCGGAAGCGCTGGTGTACTTTGATATTGACGATACCAGCTGGGTCGCTTCCCTGAACGCGTCTGCCAAAGCGGCGGTAGGAGATAAGATCCGTCTGGCCATGGATACCAGCAAGATCCATATTTTTGACAATGTGACAGAGAAAACGATTGTAGACTGACCTGTTTTCTCTACTGACAGAAAGATCCTCATAAAACAGAATCCGCGCGGGGCCGGCCGGCTTCGCGCGGATTCTGTTTTCGCGCCCTTCAAAACGGTTTGAAAACCTTGTTCCGCACTTGTGAAAACCTTCTGTATAGGGTATAATAAATAGAAATATCGGCCGCGCAGGGGCCGCGCCGATGCTCCCCCGGGGTGTGGGGAAATGATAAAAGGCAAAGGAGATGTAGTTATGAAAAGAGTAGGGTTTTTAACGAGCGGAGGAGACTGCCAGGCATTGAACGCCACCATGAGAGGCGTGGCAAAAGGACTGTACAACGCTCTGGGTTCCGAAGTGGAGATCTACGGTTTTGAGGAGGGTTACCGTGGACTTATCTACAATGAGTACCGCCGTATGTCCTACAGCGATTTTTCCGGCATCCTGACCAAGGGCGGGACGATCCTGGGAAGCTCCAGGGAATCTTTTAAAAACATGAGGAATCCGGACGAGAACGGGCTGGACAAGGTTGCGGCCATGAAGCAGAACTACCGCCGTCTGGAGCTGGACTGCCTGGTGATCCTGGGCGGCAACGGCACCCAGAAGACCGCGAACCTGCTGCGTGAGGAAGGACTCAACGTGATCCATCTGCCCAAGACCATTGACAACGATATCTGGGGCACGGACATGACCTTCGGATTCCAGAGCGCGGTGGACCTGGCGACCAACTGTATCGACTGTATCCATACCACGGCGGCATCCCACGGACGCGTGTTCATCGTGGAGGTTATGGGACATAAGGTGGGGTGGCTTACGCTGCACGCAGGCATCGCCGGCGGAGCGGACATCGTGCTGATCCCTGAGATTCCCTACGATATCGATAAAGTATGCGAAGCCATTGCCAAGAGGAACCGCGGCAGAAAAGGCTTCACGATCCTGGCTGTGGCCGAGGGCGCGATCTCCAAGGAAGACGCCAAACTGTCCAAGAAAGAGTACAAGGCGAAGCTGGCCAACTATGAATATCCGTCCGTATCCTATGAGCTGGCGGACGAGATCCAGAAACGCACCGGCGCAGACGTGCGCGTGACCGTACCGGGACATATGCAGAGGGGCGGTTCCCCCAACCCGTATGACCGCGTACTTTCCACCAGGCTGGGCTCCAAGGCCGCAGAGCTGATCATCAACGGCAAATACGGCTACATGGTGGGCATCGTCAACGGCGAGACCTGCAAGGTGCCGCTGGGCGACGTGGCAGGAAAACTGAAGATGGTAGATCCCAACGCGGGCATCATCAAAGAAGCGAAGCGCGTGGGCATCAGCTTCGGCGACTGATTTAGAATTTTGCGTTAGAAAGAGGTCAGACAGACATGTCCTATACTGCATTGTACCGAAAATTCCGCCCTGCGGAATTTTCGGATGTAAAGGGTCAGGACCATATTGTGACAACATTGAAGAACCAGATCCGGGCTGACCGCATCGGGCATGCCTATCTGTTCTGCGGAACCAGGGGTACCGGAAAGACGACGATCGCGAAGATCTTTGCCAAGGCGGTGAACTGCGAGCATCCGGTGGACGGCAATCCCTGCGGGGAGTGTGCGTCCTGCCGATCCATCGCCGCGGGTACGTCCATGAATGTGATCGAGATCGACGCGGCCTCCAACAACGGCGTGGACAATATCCGGGAGATCCGGGATGAGGTGGCATATTCGCCCACAGAAGGACGGTACAAGGTCTATATTATCGACGAGGTTCATATGCTTTCCATCGGGGCCTTCAATGCGCTTCTGAAAACCCTGGAAGAGCCTCCGTCCTATGTAATCTTTATCCTGGCCACCACGGAGGCGAACAAGATCCCCATCACGATCCTGTCCCGCTGCCAGCGGTACGATTTCCGCCGGATCACGGTGGAGACCATCGCCGGACGCCTGCGGGATCTGATGGCGAAAGAACAGGTGGAGGTGGAAGACCGGGCGCTGGAATATGTGGCGAAGGCGGCGGACGGCTCCATGCGCGACGCCCTGAGCCTTCTGGACCAGTGCATCGCGTTCTATCTGGGACAGCGGCTGACCTATGACCATGTGCTGGACGTGCTGGGCGCCGTGGACATGGATGTGTTCAGCGGCTTCTTCCGGAAGGTCTGCGCCAGGGATCTGAAGGCGGTGATTCAGGAGCTGGATCAGATCATTCTGCAGGGAAGGGAACTGTCCCAGTTTGTGACGGACTTTATCTGGTACCTGCGGAACCTTCTGATGCTGGAAAACGGACGGGAGATGGAAGCGGTCATCGACGCGTCGGATGAAAATCTGGAGCGGATGAGAGAGGAAGCCCGTCTGGTGAAGCCCCAGGAACTGATGCGTTATATCCGGATTTTTTCCGAATTATCCGGACAGATCCGTTATGCCACCCAGAAGCGGGTGATGGTGGAGATGGCGCTGGTGAAACTGTGCCGTCCGGCCATGGAGCCTAATTATGATTCCATCCTGCAGAGGCTGTCCGAACTGGAGAAGCGGATGGAGCAGGGAATCCCTGTTCCGGCCCCCTCGGAGGGAGGCGGACAGGAGGAAAAAAGAGAAGCGCCTCAGCCGGAAGGGCAGAAGATCTCAGCCGGGCTGCTTCCGGCGGATACCAGGATGTTCCTGGACCGCTTCCAGGAGATCCGTAAAAAGACCGGCTCCTGGGCCAGACAGGTACTGAAGAACGCCGGTTACCGGGAGCTGCCAGATCACAGCGGGGTGCAGATCATCCTGTGCAGAGATTACGCGGTGGATGAGCAGGCGCTGGCTGAAGAGATCCAGCAGACGGCTGCGGAGGAATTTCAGATGAAGATCCGGGTGCAGGTGCGCACGCCCCAGACGGATACCGACTCAAAGGAACCATGGATTGACATGGGCGAACTGAGAGATTCCATAGATATGGACATAGAGATTGAAGGATGACAGGAGGATGTAACATATGGCAAAAAGAGGAGGCTTTCCGGGAGGCGGCATGCCTGGAAACATGAACAATCTGATGAAGCAGGCGCAGAGGATGCAGCGCCAGATGGAGGAGAACCAGAAGGAGCTGGAAGCCGCAGAGTTCACGGCGGCCGCAGGAGGCGGAGCAGTGGAAGTGACAGTGACCGGTAAAAAAGAAGTGACGAAGGTGAAGCTGGATCCGGAAGCGGTGGATCCGGACGACGTGGAGATGCTGGAAGACCTGGTCATGGCGGCGGTGAACGAGGCGCTCCGCAAGGCGGATGAAGCGTCCGCGGCCAGCATGGCGAAGCTCACCGGCGGTCTGGGCGGAGGCTTCCCGTTCTGATGGAATATTACAGCAGTCAGATCAGCCAGCTCATCGAACAGCTGTCGTCGCTCCCGGGGATCGGGGCGAAGACGGCGCAGAGGCTGGCTTTCCATATTATCGACATGCCCAAAGAGCGGGTGGAAAAGCTGGCGGACACCATGGTCAAGGCCAGGAGCACGATCCGCTACTGCCGTCAGTGCCTGACCCTGACGGATCGGGAGCTCTGCCCGGTGTGCGGCAATCCCAAACGCAACCAGAAAGTAATTATGGTTGTGGAGAACCCCAGAGATATGACCGCTTATGAAAAGACCGGGAAATATGAGGGAGTCTATCATGTGCTTCATGGGGCTATTTCGCCCATGCTGGGCATCGGCCCGGCGGACATCCGGCTCAAAGAGCTGATGCACCGTCTGGAAAAGGACGTGGACGAGGTGATCATCGCCACCAACTCCAGCCTGGAGGGGGAGACCACGGCCATGTATATCAGCAAGCTGGTGAAGCCCACCGGGATCAAGGTGACGAGGATCGCCAGCGGGGTGCCGGTGGGCGGAGACCTGGAATATATTGACGAAGTAACGCTGCTCCGCGCGCTGGAAGGCCGCGTGGAGCTGTAAAGGAGCTTAAGAGATGATGATTACAAAAAAAGAATTTGGCGTAACAAAAAACGGCGCGCAGGCACATCTGTACACCCTGACCAATGAAAACGGCATGGAGGCTGTGATCACGGATTACGGCGCGATCCTGGTAAGTCTCCTGCTTCCGGAAGCGGACGGAAGCAAGACCGACGTGGTGCTGGGCTACGACCGCCTGGAAGACTATGAGGAAAACGGGTGCTTCTTCGGGGCAGTCATCGGACGGAGCGCCAACCGCATCGGCGGCGCGGCCTTCACTCTGGACAAAGAGACCTACAGCCTGGCGGCCAATGAGAATGGCAATAACCTGCACACGGATTTTGATCACGGATTCCACAAGGTGATGTGGCAGGCGGAGCCGGACGAGGCTGCCAACGCGCTGAAGCTGTCCTATGTAAGCCCGGACGGAGAGAACGGTTTTCCCGGGACGCTTCAGATGTCCGTGACCTATACCCTGCTGCCGGACAACGGGATTCAGATCACTTACGACGGTGTCAGCGATAAAAAGACACTGATCAACGTGACGAACCATACATATTTCAACCTAGCGGGACACGATGCGGGCAGCATCGAGGACGAGAAGATGACGATCAACGCCAGCGGTTTTGCCGAGATCCTTCCGGGCGCGATCCCCACAGGAAAAATCCTTCCTGTAGAAGGGACGCCCATGGATTTCAGGACGGCGAAGCGTATCGGCGATGAGATCGACGCGGACTGGGACCAGCTGACCATGGTGCAGGGCTACGACCACAACTGGGCGCTGGATACGGAGTTCGGCAAGGTGGAGAAGATCGCCCAGGTGGAAGACGAGAAGGCGGGCAGGATCATGGACGTCTATACGGATCTTCCGGGCGTACAGTTCTACGCCGGCAACTGCATCACGCCCCAGACGGGAAAAGGCGGGGCCGCCTACGGTAAGCGCCATGCCCTGTGCCTGGAGACGCAGTATTTCCCCAACAGTATCAATACCCCGGAATTCCGCCAGCCGGTATTTGACGCAGGCCAGCCGTATCATACGACAACGGTATACAAATTCAGATAAGATGGAGGAGAAGGGGCTGCCGAGGCAGTCCCTTTTGTCCTGTGGGAAGATTCAAAGAACCTTCCCACAGGATAAAAGTTCTCCGGGCGGGGATACAAAATAAGAAAAGGTTCAGGAGTTAGCATGCTGAAAGTATTTTTGGTAGAAGATGAAATCGTAATGCGGGAGGGCATTAAGAATAATATCAACTGGTCGGAGGAGGGCTTCGAGTTTGCGGGGGAAGCCAGCGACGGAGAACTGGCATATCCCATGATCCAGAAGGTCAGGCCGGATATCCTGCTCACGGATATTAAGATGCCGTTTATGGACGGGCTGGAACTGAGCCGTCTGATCCGGCAGGAGATGCCGGACATCAAGATCATCATCCTGAGCGGCTACGATGAATTTGAATACGCGAAGGAAGCGATCAACATCGGGATCACGGATTACCTGGTAAAACCGGTCTCCGGCGCGCAGCTTCTGGCGGCCGTGAAGAAGGTGGAGAAGCTGATCCTGGAAGAGCGGCAGCAGAGGGACTTTCTGTATACCTTTGAAAAAGAGCGCATGGAGAACGCCCAGCTTGCCCGGCAGAAATTCTTCCGGGGCCTGATCTCCGGAAAACGCCCCGTGTCGGAACTGCTCAAAGAAGGGCGGGACGTGGGCATGGATCTGGCTGCCAAACGGTATAACATCGTCCTGTTCCAGGTATTTATGGAAGGGAAGGTGGAAGGCTATTCCGAAGAGCAGAATGCGGTCACGGCAGTGATCGAGGAGATGACGGAGCGTTCCGGCGAGATCCTGATGATTGAGCTGGGTATGGAAGGCTGGGCGTTTATCCTGAAGGAAACAGAAGAGAAGGATCTGGAACAGATCCAGACGGAGTTCCTGGAACGGATCCAGAACATTTTCCAGGGACATACGGGCATCGAATATTTCGGCGGCGCCGGCCAGCCGGTGGGACGGTTAAGCGAACTGGGCAGATGCTTTGAGGAGGCCAGCCGTGCGTTCGCGTACCGGTACCTGAAGAAGCGCAACCAGATCATCTTCAGCGCCAGCGCCTCGGAGGAAGGCTCGGAGGACGAGGAACTGACCCTGCGTTCGCTGAACGTGGAAAAGCTGGACCGCAGGGTGGTGGAGAACTTCCTGAAGACGGGCCTGAAGAGTGAGGCCGTCCATTTTATCGACGAATATCTGGCCAGCCTGGGAGAACGGAACGTGCAGTCGCTGCTGTTCCGCCAGTATGTGACCATGGACATGTATTTCGCCACTGTGTCTGTGCTGGAGCAGATGGGGTACGGCACGGAGGAGCTGGTCAGCCGGTGCGGAGATTTCCAGAAGATGACCGCCGAGCTGTCCACGGTGGAACAGGCGAAGGAATATGTGAAGAAAATATTCGAGACGGCCATCGACCTGAGGGAGAAAGCTTCCAGCAGGAAATACCGTTCCCTGCTCCAGGACGCCAGGGCTTATATTGGAGAACATTATGATAATGAAGATATCTCGCTGAACAGCGTGGCGGCCAGCGTAAACTTAAGCCCCAACCATTTCAGTACCATCTTCAGCCAGGAGATGGGGCAGACCTTCATCGAGTACCTGACCTCCGTGCGCATGGAAAAGGCCAAGGAACTGCTCCGGAGCACCACCATGAAGACGGCGGAGATCTCCTACGCCGTGGGTTACAAGGACCCGCACTATTTCAGCTATCTGTTCAAAAAGACCCAGGAATGTACGCCCAGGGAGTTCCGAGCCGGGGCATAGGAGGGAGAAATGGGACGAAACAAGTCTTACTTAAAACAGCGTCTGAACATGCTCCTGCTGGTGTGCCTGATCCCGCTGACGGTGATGATCGTCTATCTGCTCTTTTTGATGAACCGTTTCTCCGCCCGGTATGACGGCATCGTGTCCAATATCACCAGGGCCAACGCTTATAATCTGACCTTCAAGGAAGAGATGGATTACCTGATGTATATCATCGTGGTCAATTCGGAGCGGGCGGAAGAACTGGTGGATACAGAGCAGCCATACCTGATGATCGAGGAAGCCAGGGAGGATTTCCGGGAACTGTACGAATCTGCGGACGCGGATTATGCCAGAAACTGCCTGAACGGTATCCTGAAGAGCCTGAACTCGCTGGAAGATCGGGTGGAGGAGATCGAGACGGACGCGCTGGTCAGCGGTTCCTACGATACAAATATGGAACGGCTGGACATGAACATCCGTATCCTGACGGAACTGATCCAGGAGCAGATCCAGAGGTATATCTATTATGAAGCGACGAACCTGCAGGCGCTGCGGGAAGAGATCCGTAAGGATGTGGTGAACGTGCTCCAGATGAGCGTGGTGGTATATGCCTTCATCCTGACAGGGGCGCTTCTGATCAGCCGCAAAATCACTCTGGACATCACCCAGCCGATCCAGCGGCTCTGCGAGGTGACGAAACAGGCCGGGAAAGGAGATTTCGCGGTGCGTGCCAGCGAGGACAGCAACAATGAGCTGGCCGTGCTGGGCTCCAGCTTCAACCAGATGGTGGAGGAGATCGGCAAGCTGGTGGAGGATATCCGGGTGGAACAGCTGAACCTGAGGGCCACGGAGCTGAAGCTTCTGCAGGCGCAGATCAATCCGCATTTCCTGTACAATACGCTGGACACCATCGTATGGCTGGCAGAGGCCGGGAAAAAGGAAGAGGTGGTGTGGATGGTGTCCTCACTCTCCAACTTCTTCCGAACCACCCTCAGCAAAGGCCGGGACTATATTTCCGTGGAGGAGGAGGAATCCCACATCCGAAGCTATCTGGAGATCCAGCAGTTCCGCTACCGGGATATTCTGGAATATGAGATCCAGATTCCGGAAGAACTCTACGGCTTTCAGATCCTGAAGCTCACCCTGCAGCCGCTGGTGGAGAACGCCCTGTACCATGGGATCAAGAACAAACGGGGGCTGGGGCATATCCGGGTCACCGGCCAGGCCCGGGGAGAATGCCTGGTGTTCCGGGTCTGGGACGACGGCATGGGTATGAGCCCGGAACGGCTGGAGCTGGTGCGGCGCATGATCCGGGGCGAGGTGCAGTCCAAGGACCAGTCTTCCGGCTTCGGTCTGTTCAACGTGTGGCAGCGCCTTCAGCTGAATTACGGGGCGGAGTACGGACTGGAGATCGACAGCCGGTACGGAGAGTGGACGGAGACGAAGGTTGTCATACCCGCCGTAAAAATATAAACTTTCTTCGGAAAAAAACCAACTTTTGTTCATAGTTTGTTCAAAAATTAGTAAAAAAACGTACTTATTCCCG
>CALWLW010000006.1 GCA_944381625.1 uncultured Lachnoclostridium sp. | reverse complement strand
TCGTATTTCTCACTGAAAAACGGCCTTACCCCGCGCACCTGCAAAATACACTTGCCTCCGTCCATCGTTGCGATCTCCTTGGCTTTCAGCGACAAGTCCTTGTTCCGCAGGTGGTGGTTGGACATCACCGTGTAGCCCCGGTTTTTCTCTACGCGAAAAACTGCCATCTCGTCGTCAACTCCTTTCACTTGGAATGAAACCGCGTCCAGGGCGGTGAGCTTGCCCGGCTGGTAGGGACATTCCTCAAAAACACAAAACTGATATTTCCAGCGCGGGCGGTAAAAGCGGCAGGTGCCGCAATCCTCCGGCGTGACCGCCTCGCCGCTGTCAAAGTGATCTGCGCCCGGCCTTTCCTGCATGAGCTGTTCAAAGGCCCGGTCGGTGCCGGAAGTGAAGTACATAGGTGTCCGCCTCCTTTCTGAATTTGGGCGCAAAAAAAGCGGCGTCCTGTTCTCCCCGCAGGGAAAAAGAACGCCGCTCGTGCGGTGTCATATTTTATTTTGCTCTGATGTGCTTGTCTGGTGGGCGCTTCACGGTGGGGGTAGTAAGCGTGTCCGGCTCAATCCAAAAGTAGTAATTTGGTAGTAAATTCGGTTCCCCTATCCCGTGATTTGCCCGGTTTTACGGGCTTTTTTGAGATAATCGGAGTTGTCCGTATAAATATCCACGACGCCGGGTGCAGAAACAGGTTTTGCCCCCGGCGTCATCTTTATTCTACTGCATCCTGCAATACAAACTCCACGCATCCCATATAGCCCGGCGCCACCTCATACTCGTCAAAGCAGATTACCACATGGCCGTCGGCGTTGATGTAAAAATCCTGATTTTCGTCGATCCTGCTGAAATTCTCATCCCCCATATACGGGTCGTCCAGCCAGTAAATCACATTTTCGTCCTCTGCCATCTGCGACCTCATCTGGGTTTTTACCTCTTCGCTGATCTTGTCCGCATAATCCGATCCATAGAAATCTGCCAGCGCCGGCTGTTTTCCAGTGGTCTTATCGATGGTGTAATGACGGTGCCGCTCATATCCGCTGCCGGAAGCCTCGAACATGACCAGTTCCAGGGAGAACCACCGGTCATTATCCGTCAGCACGGTGCTGTCGATCTGCAGGGTCTGATAACCTTCCTCTGAGGACTCCATCTCCTCCTGAAACTGCCGAATCAGTTCATCCGTCACTTTCTGGATGTCAAAATTGACCGCTTCCGCGCTCTGCCGCGCTTCCTGCACCGCTTCCTCCGAACTGCCATCCTGAGTTTCGGACACTACTTCCGGCACCTTTACATCCGCGGTATAATGATCCTCCTCCACCTGGAATTCCCTCACCGTAACAACCTTAAAGAAATTACCAAGAACCGGGATCTGCTGCATGGCCGCCGACACCTCCTGGCTGGTATTGGGAAGGATCAGCGCCACGGCCAATACCGCCGCCATGCTCCCAATGGCCCGGATGAATCGCTTCTGCTGTCTTCTTTTATCCTTTTTCGCCCGGTATACGGACATTTCAATTCTTTCTTTCAACATCTCCGGCACCTGAATCTCCTCATACTCCTTTTTCCATTTTTCCATAATTTGCCCCTCCTGTCTCCATATATCTTTTCAGTTTGTCCATCGCCCGGTACAGGCGGCTTTTTACCGTGTTCACATTCAGATCCAGCATCTGCCCGATCGTCTCCAATTTCTCCTCTTCAAAATACCGGAGCACCACAATGGCCCGGTCCTGATCCCCCAGGAACGACAGCGCATCCTTAAGATCCGGGTCAGCGATCTGATCCGGCCTGCCCTCCTCCGGCAGTTCTGAGATATCCACGGTTCTCCCGCGGTTTTTGTTCAGGAAACGAACCGCCTCATTGATCATAATCCTGCAGATCCAGGTATCCGCATACTCCGGCTGTTTCAAAGACGCGCTTTTGAGGATGGCCCGGTAGGCTCCCTCCTGCACCACGTCCATGGCATCCTGCTCATTGAACGTATAACTGTACGCGATCCGATAATATTTCTCATAGTATCTGGTCAGATGCTCGTGTATCAGAGCTTCCTTCTCTGAAGATTTCATCCTGTTCTCCTCCTTCCTGCTTTTGTTCTTTCACTTATTAGACCCCCGGAAGGGATAAAATGTTTCATACATTTAAGAAAAAAT
Source organism: uncultured Lachnoclostridium sp. (assembly GCA_944381625.1). Classification (GTDB taxonomy): domain Bacteria; phylum Bacillota; class Clostridia; order Lachnospirales; family Lachnospiraceae; genus Hominiventricola. Next base: position 153,832 of record CALWLW010000006.1, on the reverse strand, counting down.
ACGGAAGCGGCCCGTCTGCAACGCCGGCCGCTCCCGCTTTTGTACCTTTATGTATCTATATTTCCAAATACCCGGGACGCATCTCTCCCAGGCTGTTCACAAACTGATGGCTCAGACTGCGCACCAGTTCCCGGTCCTGCATCTCCGGCTCATACACGCCGATGGTCCAGAACCCGGCGTTCCTGGCCGTGCGGACCGCATATGCAGAATCTTCGATCACGGCACAGTCTCCCGGTTTGGCCCGGAAACGCTCCGCCGCCATCAGATAAATATCCGGACTGGTCTTCTCCGCCCCCGCCATGCGGCAGTCCAGCAGGAAATCAAAATACCGGAGAATCCCGTTGCGCTCCAGCGCCGGTTTTGCCAGCTCCAGCGGCGTGGCCGTGGCCACGCACATGGGAATGCCCTGATTTTTCATCCGTTCCAGCAGGTCGGCGGCGCCTGGACAGAGGCCGATCTCTTCCCGGTAACGAACCGCCACCCTGGCCTCCAAAGCCCGGGTGATCTCCTCCGCCGGCTCATTCAGCCCGAAATGTTCTATCAGGTATTCCGACGCCTGAGAAAGCGACAGCGCCATAATCTGCCTGTTCAGATCCTCCGGCCCGCGGATTCCTTTCTCTGCCAGGTAGTCCAGCGCCAGCCGGTTCCACCAGGGGATGGAGTCCAGAAGCGTTCCATCCATATCAAATATCGCGTAATGGTAGTCCATGGATTCCTCCTCATGTATGATGTAGTAGTGTTTATAAATCTTTGTTATACGCGGATCTTTGTCCCCTTCTGGTCGCGTCCCGCCACTTTCAGTTTCAGGAGTGAAAGCTCATTCTCCTTATACAGAATCGTTTTTTCTTCTCCGTCCCGAATCAGGTATACAGCTTCCAGGCTGTCTTTTAATCCCAGCTTCATGGCGCGCACGCCGATGGCCGCTTTCTTTTTCTCCGGAATCTCGTCCGTCCTGAAGCGCAGGAAGTATCCCTCCTGGGACTGGAGCACCGTCTGACAGCCTTCGTCCGTCAGTCCGGCAAAGATTACCTGATCCTCTTCGTTCAGCTTCGTGGCGGCGCTGGTCTTCGTCCTCACATCGTACTCCGCGCCGTTCACCCGCTTGGCCATGCCGTATTTTGTCACAAGGAGCAGTTCTCTCTTCAGCAGTTCTTCCATACTGCACAGGAATACCGCCTGCTCCGTGGAACTGTCATAATTAGAATAATTGTCCACGGGGAATGCTTTATCCCGGAATTTCCCATAAGGCAGATCCGGCACTTTGATCGTATGCATTTTCCCAGTGTCTGTAAACAGGCAGATCCGGTCTGTGTTCAGGCACTGGATCACACAGCGGCTCTCCGTGTCCGCCGCCTCCTTATTTCTCTCATAGGTGGGCACGTCCACCGTCCGGCAGTATCCGAAGCGGTCCATAAGGAAGACCACCGGCATCTCCTCCAGCTTTTTCTCCACCAGCACGATTTCTTCCGCGTTCTCGATCACGGTCTTCCTGAGAACTGCATAGGATTTTTTGAACTGTTCCAGTTCCGTAATAATCACATCAGCCATTTGGTCGTAGTTGTTCAGGATCTCCGAGTACCGGGCGATATTTTTCATCGTCGCCTCATGCTCTTTCATCAGCGCCTCGATCTCCAGGCCGATCAGACGGTACAGGCGCATCTCCAGGATGGCCGTAGCCTGGCGTTCGGTAAAACGCAGCTTCTCCGCCTGTTTCCTGGATGCCTCCGACTTGAAGCGGATGCCCTCCGTCTGTCCGCTCATCAGACAGCTTTTGGCCGTCTTCACGTCCCGGCTTCCCCTGAGGATCTCGATGATCAGGTCGATCACGTCGCAGGCTTTGATCAGACCCTCCTGAATCTCCTTCTTATCCAGCTCCCGGTTCAGAAGCGTCTTGTATTTCCTGGTATTCAGCTCAAACTGAAAATCGATCACGTGGTCAAAGATCTGCTTTAAACTCAGGGTCTCCGGCCGTCCGTCCGCCACCGCCAGCATGTTGACGCCGAAGGTGTCCTCCAGGCGCGTCTTTTTATAAAGTAAGTGGATGAGCTGCTGGGTATCCGCGCCTTTTTTAAGCTCCAGCACAATCCGAATACCTTCCTTGGACGACTGGTTCGTAATATCCACAATATCAGTGGTCTTTTTCGTCTCCACCAGCGTACCGATATCGTTGAGGAATTTTCCGATGTTGGCCCCGATCATGGGATAAGGGATCTCCGTGATGACGATCTGTTCTTTTCCGCCTTTGACTTTCTCCACTTCCACCTTGCCCCGGATCTTAATCTTGCCGGAGCCGGTCTTATAGATCTGTACCAGCTCGTCCTTGTTGGTGACGACGCCGCCGGTGGGAAAATCCGGTCCCGGCATGATCTCCAGCAATTCCTCCACGGTCATGTCCGGCCGCTTCATATACGCGGCCATGGCGTCGATGGTCTCGCCCAGGTTGTGGGGCGGGATGCTGGTGGACATCCCCACCGCGATTCCCTCCGCCCCGTTGATCAGCAGATGGGGAATACGGGCTGGAAGCACTCCCGGTTCTTTCTCCGTCTCGTCAAAGTTAGGCACAAAATCCACTACATTTTTATCCAGATCAGCCAGCAGGGCTTCCTCGCTCACCTTCTGCAGACGGGCCTCCGTGTAGCGCATGGCCGCCGCCCCGTCGCCTTCAATGGAACCGAAGTTTCCGTGGCCGTCCACCAGCGGAAGTCCCTTTTTAAAATCCTGGCTCATGACCACCAGCGCGTCATAGATGGAACTGTCCCCATGGGGATGGTATTTACCCATGGTGTCTCCCACGATACGGGCGCATTTCCGGTAAGGCCGGTCGTGGCGGATGCCAAGCTCATGCATATCATACAGGGTCCTTCTCTGTACCGGCTTCAGCCCGTCCCGCACGTCCGGCAGGGCGCGGGCCACGATGACGCTCATGGCGTAGTCGATATAAGATTTCTGCATGATATCCGAATATTCTGTTTTTATGATCATTTCCTGATTCTGTCCGGTTGTACCGCTCATGCCTGCCCTCCTATATATCCAGCTGCGCCTCTACGGCGTTTTCATAGATAAACTGTCTTCTGGGCGGCACCTCGCTGCCCATCAGAAGCTCCGTCACCGACGAAGCCATCCTGGCGTCCTCGATCTCCACCAGTCTGAGCCGCCGGGTCTCCGGATTCATCGTCGTCTCCCAGAGCTGTCCGGCGTCCATCTCTCCCAGACCCTTATAGCGCTGCAGCGTAAACGGGCCGGTATTCTTTTTCCGGTATTTTTCCAGCGCCTTGTCGTCATAGAGATATTCTTCCTTCCCTCTGGACGGGATCGCCTTATACAGCGGCGGCATGGCGATATACACATGCCCCTCATAGATCAGTTCCGGCATGAAACGGTAAAATAAGGTCAGAAGAAGCGTACTGATATGGGCGCCGTCCACATCCGCATCGGCCATGATGATGATCTTCTCATAGCGCAGCTTCGTAATGTCAAAATCATTTCCATAACCCTCGGAAAAGCCGCATCCAAAAGCGTTGATCATGGTCTTGATCTCGGCGTTCCCCAGCACCTTGTCGATGCTGGCCTTTTCCACGTTCAGGATCTTTCCCCGGATGGGAAGGATCGCCTGGTAGTTCCTGTCCCTGGCTGTCTTGGCTGAACCGCCTGCAGAATCTCCCTCCACGATGAAGATCTCACATCTGGACGCGTCCCTGCTCTCGCAGTTGGCCAGCTTCCCGTTGGTGTCGAAGGAAAATTTCTGCCTGGTGAGAAGATTCGTCTTGGCCCGCTCTTCCGTCCGGCGGATCTTTGCCGCCTTCTCCGCGCAGCCGATCACGGCTTTTAACGTCTCCAGATTCCGGTCAAAATACCGCTGGATCTCATCTCCGGTCACCTTGGACGTGGCTCTGGCCGCGTCCTGATTGTCCAGCTTGGTCTTGGTCTGCCCTTCAAAGCGGGGCGCCGGATGTTTCACGGAGACCACTGCCGTCATGCCGTTGCGCACATCCGCTCCGGTGAAATTGGCATCCTTCTCTTTCAGGATACCCAGCTCTCTGGCATAGGAATTGATCACCGTGGTAAATATGGTTTTAAATCCGGTAATATGAGCGCCGCCCTCTGCATTATAAATATTGTTGCAGAAGCCCAGCACATTTTCGTGAAATTCATTGATATACTGAAACGCGCACTCCACCGTGATTCCTTCGCTTTCGCCTTTGAAATACACCACGTCGTGCACCGGCTCCTGAGAATGGTTCAGATCCTTTACAAATCCTGCCAGACCATCCGGCTCATGGAACACCACCCGTTCCGCCTCCCCTTTGCGGCGGTCTTCAAAGATAATTGTCAGTTCCGGGTTCAAATAGGCCGTCTCATGCATGCGGCTCTTGACCTCTTCCGCCTTGAAACGGGTCTTTTCAAAGATCTCCGGGTCCGGCAGGAAATTGATCTTTGTCCCCGTCTTCCTGGTCTTGCCGATCACCGGCAGAAGCCCGTTCTCCAGCTCGATGGTGGGATTTCCCCTCTCATAATGGTCGTGGTGGATATACCCGTCCCTGGACACCTCGATATCCAGATAGACGGACAGCGCGTTAACCACCGAAGATCCCACTCCGTGCAGGCCCCCGCTGGTCTTATATACGGAATCGTCAAACTTGCCTCCGGCGTGCAGAGTGGTAAAGACCAGCCGCTCCGCCGACATTCCTTTGGCGTGCATCCCCACCGGAATGCCGCGCCCGTTATCGCTGACCGTACAGGAGCCGTCCTTTTCCAGATACACTTCAATCTGGCTGCAATAGCCTGCCAGATGCTCATCCACGGAGTTATCCACGATCTCATAGATCAAATGGTTGAGCCCCTTCGTAGAAACACTTCCGATGTACATTCCGGGTCTTTTCCGTACTGCCTCCAGTCCCTCCAGGACAGAAATGCTGTCCGCATCATAAGTGTTGTTTTTCGCCATTGTCTCCTGCTCCTTCTATATAATATCTCAAAATTTTTCGCATACCCGTCTAATATAACACATGTTTTTGTATTTTTCCAGAGTCATGCCGAAAATCGAAGCGGCACTGAAAATAACAGCGGGCACGCCCTTTCATACCCCCCCCCGAAAATGCTTGACACTTCCCAGGCTCCTGCTATAATAGATATCGCCTGTTCAGCAAATGTCCGTCCGGCTTACTTCCCGCGGAACTGAACAGATTATTCGACTATCAGAGAGCCGGATAAGGCGCAGGCTGAAATGCCCGTCCTTATCCGGCTTGTATCATGTAAGGAGTGTACTTATGGATTTTTTGAAAAGCAGCATTAAACCGCTCTACTTACGGTATCTGGCGGCCGCGTTCGGAAGCGCGCTGATCACCTCTGTCTATTCCATCGTGGACATGGCCATGGTGGGGCAGTATCAGGGGCCGGACGGCACTGCGGCTCTGGCAGTCGTCGCCCCGGTCTGGAATATTATCTACAGTCTGGGGCTTCTGACCGGCATCGGCGGCTCCGTCCTCTTCAGCACTGCCAGGGGCAGTTCGGAAACTGCCTCCGGGAAAGAGAACGAGTATTTTACCGCATCATTTATAGCCTCCGTCTTCCTGGCCGCGACAGCATGGGCCGCTGTCCTGCTCTTTGAACGGGAGCTGCTGGTCTTCTTTGGCGCCACGGAAGAACTGCTGCCTCTGGCTCAAAATTACTTAAAACCCATCCGGGTCGTACTGCCCGTCTTCCTGTTCAATCAGATGCTGGCAGCGTTCCTGCGCAACGATGGGAATCCGGGGCTGGCCACCGCAGGCGTACTGGCAGGCGGCATTTTCAATATCATAGGGGACTATGTCTTTGTGTTTCCCATGGACATGGGGATCTACGGCGCCGGCCTTGCCACCGCCATCGGCTCCTGCGTCAGCCTGATCATCCAGCTTACCCATTTTTTCTCCAGGAAAAATACCCTGAAGCTGGTACGTCCCTCCAGACTTGCAAGAAAGCTTCGGAAAATCACCGTGACCGGATTCTCCACCTTCTTTATTGACGTGGCCATGGGAATCCTGACCATCCTGTTTAACCGCCAAATCGTAACCTGCCTGGGAACCAGTGCGCTGTCCGTCTACGGTATCATCATCAATATCAGTACCTTTGTCCAGTGCTGTGCCTACAGTGTGGGACAGGCCGCGCAGCCCATCATCTCCGTCAACTTCGGAGCCCATCTGGGCCGGCGGATCAAAGAGACGCTCCGCTATTCCCTGGGTACAGTGGCGTTCTTCGCCCTGCTCTGGACCGGACTGGCCCTGTTTTTCCCGATCCTTTTTGTACGGATCTTCATGGAACCCACTGCGGATATCCTCGCCATCGCCCCTGGCATCATCCGCGTTTATGGGCTTTCTTTTCTACTGCTGCCGTTAAATATTTTTTCTACCTATTATTTTCAGGCCATCATGAAACCGGCCGCGGCATTCATCGTGTCTGTCTCCAGGGGATTTGTGATCAGCGGCGCCCTGATTCTTCTGCTGCCCGTTGTCTTTCCGGCAGAGTCTCTGTGGCTCGCCATGCCGGTCACGGAGCTGGTCACTGCTGTTTACGTGGCCGCCGCCATGTATCGGTATACGCGGGCGCTGCCGAATTCTTTGGGGTAATCAGACCGAGACGGTCAGATAGTTTTGATCTTTATGATAGAATAATAACATATAGCATGCAAAAAAACAACAGGTTTTTCCAGGGCTGCCTGTTTCTGACAGCCCTGGCATCTTCCATAGATTTTGCCGTCACTTCATGAACCGGTCGATGGCTTCTGTCAGGTCTTTTATAGACTCCATATCGCCGCACTCCACCGCATCCACCAGGCAATGCTCGATATGATCCTTCAGGATCACTTTTCCGGTATTGTTGATGGCAGACTTCACCGCTGAGAGCTGAACCAGCACTTCACTGCAGTCTCTGCCGTCTTCCACCATACGGCGGATAGACTCCAGGTGTCCGATCGCCCGGGACAGGCGGTTCAGCACCGCCTTGGTGTTGGCATGCGTATGAGTGTGTCCATGCTCATGGGTATGCCCGTGCTCATGAGTGTGTTCATATACCGTGCCGTCCGGAGCCGTATGCGTGTGTCTTTCTTCTGCCACTGGAATCACCCTCTCTTACAGATCACAGTTCTTGACCGTCCGCGGGAAGGGAACCACATCGCGGATATTACCCATTCCGGTCAGGTACATGATACAGCGCTCAAAGCCCAGTCCGAAGCCGGAATGGTACACGGAGCCGTATTTACGCAGATCCAGGTAAAAATCATAATCGTCCTGGTCCAGACCCAGTTCTTCCATCCTGGCGGCCAGCTTCTCATAATCATCCTCACGCTGACTTCCGCCGATGATCTCCCCAATGCCCGGCACCAGACAGTCCATGGCCGCCACGGTCTTTCCATCCTCGTTCTGCTTCATGTAGAAAGCCTTGATCTCCTTGGGATAATCGGTCACAAATACCGGTTTCTTATACACCTGCTCCGTCAGGTAACGCTCATGTTCCGTCTGCAGGTCGCATCCCCAGGATACTTTATAATCGAATTTATCGTTGTTCTTCTCCAGAATCTCGATTGCCTCCGTATATGTCACATGGCCGAATTCAGAGTTCAGCACGTGGTTCAGACGGTCCAGCAGTCCTTTGTCCACAAACGAATTGAAGAAATTCATCTCTTCCGGAGCATGCTCCAGTACATAGCGGATCACATATTTCAGCATATCCTCCGCCACTCTCATGTCGTCGTTCAGATCTGCGAACGCCATCTCCGGCTCGATCATCCAGAACTCCGCCGCGTGGCGGGTGGTGTTGGAATTCTCCGCCCGGAAGGTGGGACCAAAGGTATAGACATCGCGGAAGGCCATGGCGAAAGTCTCCACATTAAGCTGTCCGCTGACCGTGAGGTTCGTCTCTTTTCCAAAAAAGTCTTTGGAGTAATCCACCTTACCGTCCGGCGTCTTCGGCGGGTTGGCTAGATCCAGCGTCGTCACCTGGAACATCTCTCCCGCGCCCTCACAGTCGCTTCCGGTGATCAGCGGCGTGTGTACATACACAAAGCCTCTCTCCTGAAAAAACTGGTGAATGGCATAAGCTGTCAGAGAACGAACGCGGAATACCGCCTGGAAAGTGTTGGTGCGGGGCCGCAGATGGGCCATCGTACGCAGATATTCCAGGGTATGGCGTTTTTTCTGCAGCGGATAATCTGGCGTGGAAGCGCCTTCCACAACCACCTCCGCCGCCTGGATCTCAAACGGCTGCTTGGCCTGCGGCGTCGCCACCAGCGTGCCCCGCACTGTCACTGCGGCGCCCACGTTCAGTTTGCTGATCTGGGCAAAATTCTCCATGGTATCATGATAGACAATCTGCAGCGTCTCGAAAAAGCTGCCGTCATGCAGTACCAGAAAGCCAAAGCTTTTGGAATCGCGGACGCTGCGTACCCAGCCGCCCACAGTCACTTCTTTGTCCAGGAACTCGTCTGTATTCCTGTATAATTCACGTATGGTTGTCAGTTCCATCATCACATATCCCCTTATTCTAACTTCTGACGCGCGTCCAAAATCAAATGCCTATGCAGGCATGTCCGTGGGGCTTGCTGCCCGCAGGAATGACGCGAGGTACACTTCGCTCATTATAGCATGTCCGGACGGGTTAGGCAAATATTTAATTTTCTCTGGTTTTCCCGGATTTCTTTTTATACAGACACCGGGCGCCTGTTGACAGAATCACCGGCACTGCCAGTGCTCCGCACAGCAAAGACGGGTTCCAAAAGAGCTGGTATAAAATATTGGAGGTCACCAGAAAGCGAACCGGGCCGGCTGATTCCTCATTTCCTGCCGCGTCGCGCGCCGTTACGCGCATCTCCTGCCAGCGGCCGGCACTTCCCACTGTCAGCGTCAGCCGGCCTTCCGCCTCTTCTATTTCTTTCTCCGTATAGACGGTTCTGTTACCATCTATCTGCACCTCCACCTCCTTTAAACGAAGATTGTCCTGTACATCCAGCGTTACGGGACGGCTGTTCATTTTATAACGCCCGCCGTCTTCCACTCCGGAGATCAAAATGCTGGGTTTCGTCCTGTCCACGGCAAATTCTATTTTCTTTCCTTTGGAGTTGTTATCCGAAACATTGGACGCCCTGTCTTCCGAGTAAATTGTAAGCGTGTAGGTTCCTTCCTCTTTAAAATTATCCTTTGGAAATGTGTACGTATATTGTTTCCAGCTTGTCTCTGTCCCGCTTTCCTCCACCTGATAATCCTCACCTTCTGTAAGAACGCTCAGCGTCCCGTTCCACGCAAGGACTGCTTCCCGATGCTCCAGCGTATCCACATTCGTCTCTGTAACCACAAGATCCTGCACTCTGTCCGTATAATACTCCCCCTGGTCTCCCGCCAGCGCATTGGTCCAATTATCAAACGTGTAGACAGATCCAAAACGGTTTACCGAAAAGCGCACGGCAGCCTCGCTTTTGTTGCCCGCCAGGTCACTGACAGACGCCTCCATCAAATACATGTCGTCTGTTTCCTGTGTATATGCAAAATCATTCCATACAATTTCCACACCATTTTCCACCGTTTTTCTGATATTGTCTCCTTCCGCCTGGCCGCTGCGGTATCCGGACAGTGCGGCCACCATGCTGTTCGGATCATAGTTGGCATCGAAGCAGCGGATTCCCGGCATCACAGGCCCGTTATTGGCTGATTCATGCACGATCCCAAAGATCTCCAGATCCGGAGGGGTCTGATCCATAATGAATGATTCCTGTTCATACCCGTCCAGAAGATTTCCTGCCAGGTCCATCCCCTCCACGCGGAATCTGTATTCCCCATCCGTATGGAATAAGACGGTGGCCAGGTTATGGTCCCCATTCCGGCTCCATCCAGAAACAATGGATACCGGCTCGCCGTCCACGGTCACAAGTACATCCATCAGAGACGCCTCAAAATTATGCTCCAGGATATCGATTACAGCCGTCCGATCCGCCGCATAATAATTTCCGTTCCGGCTGTCCTGATTGTCCCATTTTACCGTAAGTTCCGGCGGCGTCCTGTCGATGGTGAAGGAATCCACCCGGTCATAGACTGCCTCATTTCCCGCCATATCCTGAAAACTCAGCGTAAATGTGTAGTCGCCGTCCTGTTCAAATGTAACTTCACACACATGCTTTGTATCATCTCCGCTTCCCGTGCTGCTCCACCCGCTGAAAACCGGCATGGCTCCGTCTGTATTTGTGATGGAGAACTCCACATCATCCGCATGAAAATTTCTTTCACGGACTGTGACGGTAGCCGTTCGTGCCTGGCGGAAGTAATGTCCGTCTTCAGGTTCATCCAGATCCCACTCCACCGTAATCACCGGCGCGGTAACATCAATGTGATACAGCTTTTCCACCCGGCCGGTATGTCCCGCATTATCCTCAAACTCTGCCCAGACCCTCACATCATTCTCGTTGTTCAGAGCCGCTTCCAGTGTCATATCCCTGGAAAATTTATATGTTATGTCCTGTGCCGCTTCCCCGTTCAGCCCTGCGTCCGCCTCTTTTCCATAATTCCTGCTTCCGCTCAGCGTATTCCCGCCTGCATAGGAGTATTTTCGCAGCCCGGAATAGGAGTCCTCTATGGTCAGATTGAAGGTTACATCCGTATTATAAAAATCCTCCCCTCCCACAGACCGTCCGGGAGGCGTGCTGGTGGTGATCCTCGCCATGGCTGTGCCGCTGTGCTTCTCGTCGCTCTCCACCACATGACTGCGTATTCGTTCCGCGCAGTTGCCCGCATAGTCATATACTTCCGTTTTTACTGTTCCCTTAAAGTCGGCATTCCTCAAAGGAAGCTCCACCGAACAGGTCCCTTCCGCGGACAGGGCAAACGTGCCTGTCCTTACCGTTTCCCTTCCATGCTCATCTGTAACCGTAAAACTTATCATCCGAAGCCCTGCCGTGCCGTCCTTTGCCCATGCGGTGATTTTCATCTTTCCCCGGGAAAACAGCCAGCCAAACGGGCCATAATTTACCGGTTCCGCCACCTCATAGTCAAACTGCACATCTTCCGGGGCCGTCGTGTCCACAGTCACCTGATCCCACGTTCGGAAAACCGCTGTATTCCCTGCCAGATCTGTAAAAGCAACGGGAACTGTATAATTTGCCTCCGTAACCAGGCGAAGCTCCGGTTCCCAGCAGCCTCTGACGATGCGGTTTCCGTCCATACCGGAAATATTTCTCCATGCCTCCGTATCTTCTGTTATATCTGTCCCTTCCGCATCCACGGCAGTCATTCCCCGGAGTTCATCCAGCAGTTCCCTGCAGCGGATATTCTGGTCTTCCACCTTGATGCGCAGATGAACCGGCTGATTATAATAGCTTCTCTCCCCATATTGGTCCACCGGTTCCGCCGTATAATTCCTGGTCAGCACCGGGGCGGCCGTGTCCAGTATCAGGGTAGGGCTGGTATAACCAGTCTCTGTAATCTTTCCACCATCCACCCGGTCTTTTTTCTCCATCCGGTTACCCGCCATGTCACAGTAAGAGACGGATATGATATAATCTCCGTCCTCTTCGATGGTATAGCTGCCTGTACAGACCTCTCCTTCCATCTTCCATCCATCCGGGCGGATCTTTCTCATCTCCGGGCTGCCGGATTTTGATAACAGGAAATCAAAGTTTTCTATGTCTCCGTCTTTATCAAACGTCAGATAATGTTCTTCCACCTGAACCGTCACTGTAATCTTCCCATTATCCGTCCCGTCGCTGTTTTTTCTTCCATAATAAGCCGTACATCCTTCCGACGGAGGCACATTCTTTCCTTCGGTTTCCCCTGTCTCCCTCACTGTCTGATAGGCGGAATTATAAAAAATGCTGACCTTCGGCGGTACATGATCCAGAATAAACGTTCCGCTGGTGAACAGACCGTCTTCCGAAATCTCCCCCTGCACAGTTTCCTCCAAGGCTGGTTCCCTGCCGTCTCCCATGGGATTCTGCGCCCGATCCACATAAAATATCTGTATCTGATAGGCGTTCTCCGTGATCCTGTTTCCATCCTTGTCCTCACCGTCAAATTCAAAAACAGCTTCATGGATGTCTCCATGATCCGACCAGTCCAGATGATTTCCCTCCACCTCTGCCACGGTCTCCTGTCTGTCTTTATTGATCACTTTCAGCAGCACGTTTCCTGCTTCCCAATACGCGGCATTGTCTTCTATTGCAAAGGAGATCCTCACATCTCCTCCATCTGTCCTGTTCTTATATACAGGGATCCCGCCTGCTGTTCCGCCTATATCTCCGTCCATATGAAAACTTAAAAGCTTCGGCGCTTTATCATCCACGACCACCCTGTAATTGGTAAAAATATCTCCGTCTGTGCTTCCCTTTGCCGTCTCCCCGGCTGTAAGACAGTTTCCTGAACCATCCTGGTATTGGACCGAAAACTCATACTCCATCTCCCTACCTTTTTCCCAGGGCAATGCAATGGCTGATTCCAGCATCCACTCTTCCCCATCAGATACAGACCACGCGGTTGCTGTACAGGCGTCTTTGCCGTCCCCTGCAAACACAATCTCCGGCTGCACCGGACTGCCGTCCCCATCCAACTGTTCCTCGTAAGCATTCTCCTTTAAAAACAGCTCTATCTGCGCCGTGGAACGATAATAAATGCGCCCGTCGTTTCCGGCGATACCGCCGCCATAGTCCGCTTCCAAAACGGGCGAAACATTGTCCAGATACATAACTGTGGTTCCCGTAATATCTCCGGGCTCCATTCCCCCCAGCACATTGCCTGCATTGTCCGCCAGTCTTCCAATCTTCAGACGATCCTTCCTGCCGGAACCATCCGATGTAATCTCGCCGGTAATATGTGTATATCCAGAATAAGTTACGCCTCCTGCTTCAAAAGCCGCCAGCCCATCCTGCGCTTCCTGAACGGACTTTAATTCCCCATTTTCAAACGTAATCTGTTCCAGCAGATCTTTTACATTGATACCGGAAGCCTCTGTTATATCTCCGTTTGGCGGCGTCCCATCCTTAACGTACAGATCAAAAGAAATCCTTTCTTTCCCGAACACTTTTTTCAGCTGGTCACCGACAAAATCCACAACTCCCATATTATTCGGCTGATCCGGGTTGTCCCCATCCGTTCTATAGGAAATAAACACCTGAGAATCCGGCTCTGTCTGATCCACCGTAAATACTGCATCTGCTTCCGCTGCCTTCCCCACAATATTGACCACTTTAAAGGTATACCGGTAAACGCCATCCGTCGCGTCTGTCAGCTCTGCCGTCAGCGGATCCAGTTTCAGGCTTCCCTCATAGACACAGTTTCCCGGTATATAAGAGCCGTCCGCTTCCACAAAATCTTTCAGTGTTTCAAATTCTCCGCCGTCTCTGGCATACTCAATCCTCGCAATCCCCAGGCTGTCTTCCACATATCCATTCAGATCCGGCTCTTCTCTGAAATACGTCATCTGTTCCGACGATACCGCCATATCCGGGTAGGCTATGGACATGGCCGGCACATTTTCTGCCTTTACCGCCGTTATTTCCACAGAATCTGCACTTGCATTTCCCGCTTCATCCTCAATGAAATATGTATAGACTCCCTCTTCTGTCAGGGTATCTGTAAATACCCCCGGCGAAACATCCATCGCCGTCGTTTCGGTTCCGTCACTGCGTTTCAGCAGTATCTGCGGGCATGCTTCCCCCTGATCCGGCTCCGCGACCAAAAAGCTCACAGACAGGCTGTCTGCAAAATAACAGCTCCCATCCTCGTCCCTTGCAGTCAATCCTGCGTCATTTTTTACAGACTCCAGCACCAGTTCCGGGATAATGCTGCCTTGCTCCGCCAGGACGGAAAGCTTACATCTCGGCCATCCTCCCATAAACAGCATCGCCATAACCGCCAAAATCAGAAACCGTTTTGTCTTTCTTGCAAATTTTTTGCGTTTCATCCCCATTGCCTCCTTCTATTTTCTCATCCGTATGGATACAGATGATTTCCCTCTCTATCAGAAACTGTCCTGCACCGGCAGATTTCTTCAAACGCACAGTTGCGCCGGCTTCTTCCTGAAAGCTCAGACAATATGGCTCGCTTACCCGATGCCGTTCCGCTGCGCTGGCCTTTTCCAGTTCTTTGATTTTTTTCTTCCTGCTGCTTCCCGTCAGATACCCCAGTACATTTCTGATATTCAGCAGAAAAAACAACACCGCGGCCAGGATCAGGAAAAACAGCGCCGCAGCCATACAGCCTGTAAATAAATTGTGATATGCCGCGATCCTGTCAGCAGCCGCTTCCATTTATCCCTGTTCCTCCTTTCCGAACGCAGACCGGACCATATGCTCTGCCTGCATGAACATTTTCTCCAGCGCTGTAATCTCTTCCCGTATAAATTCCCGGCTGCCTGTATCATACTCCTGAAAATCTGTCTTCAGATGCGCTTTTGCGTTTGCCAGTTCCCTCATCATCTCTTCTTCTGTCACACCGTCACGTTTAAAATCAGCCGCATGGGACACAATCTGCGCGGCCAGCTCTCTGTATACGATAAGTGCCGTTCTTTCATTATCCATTTCCACCAGATTCCCCTGAGAAAGGGCTGTCAGATCACCCCAGTAATCGCCAAAGCTGACGGCGGCATCTCCAGTCTCATCCACAATCCCGATCCTGCTATAATAATCAGAAATGGTATACAGCCGTTTTGCTCTTTCAATCTGGTTAACTTCCAGATATTCGGAAGCGGCGGCCGTCTCAAAATAATTTTTCGCGTTTCTTTTGTTTTCTTTTTCTTCAAAGAAGTAATAGTAAGCAATCCCGGCTTCATAAGAAAATTCGTCATATCCCCTTCTGTTCTGCCGGAAAACCGTTTCATTGGTATCCCTGCCATTGCCATAGGCAATCAGGGCGGAACGCAGCTGTTCACTTTCTTCCGCGGTAAATATTCCGTCATCCAGAAAACCATCCTGTAATAATCTCAGATACCCCTCGCTCTTAGACGGTCTCAGGCAGATGGCTCTTTTGTAATTTTCTATTTCCTCCTCTTTTTCCACAGAATTTTTTGCGGCCGCAATACACGCCTCATAGCTGCTTCGTGCCGCCGAGGTTTCCAGGCCGTAAAAACCCCCGGCGCATCCTCCCAGGACAACAGCCAGAACCGCCGGCACGGCAAACAGAAAAAATTTTGATCTCTGCTCCTTTCGGTATTTGACGTCCTCTAAAAATGGATTTTCCAGCGCGTACATCAGTTCCGCGCAGGTCTGGTACCGGTCTTCCGGATTTTGCTGGGTGCATTTTTGAATAATCGCCTCCACCCCAACCGACAGTCCGGGATTCCACCGGCGGACCGGATACAGTTCATACGGCGGCTGGCTGGGATTATGACCTGTCAAAAGATGGTACATGGTCGCCCCCAGACAGTAAATATCTGTACGCGCGTCGGTCTGTCCCCTGCCGCCGTACTGCTCCGGCGCCGCATATCCTCTGGTTCCAAGGCAGACGGTATCCTCTATAACGGCTGACTTATACTCTCTCGCCGTCCCAAAATCCACCAGAACCACATTCCCGTCCGGTTTCAGCATCACATTGGACGGTTTCATATCCCTGTATATGATCGGCGGTTTTCTGGAATGCAGATAACCAAGCACACTGCACAACTGTTTCCCCCAGTCAATCACATGCTCCTGGGACAGCGCTCCATATTCTTCCAGAACAGATTCCAGCGTTCTCCCCTCAATATAATCCATCACAACGAAAAAAGCCCCGTTCCCATCAATCACATCGATAATACTGGGAAGGTTGGGATGGTGGAGCTTTTTCAGAAGATCCGTCTCCACAATCAATCCCCGTTTTACCACCTCAAAATTCTGCGTACCGTCTTTACGGACCTCTTTCACCGCCCAGGTCTTATTGGCCCGCTCATTCACCGCCATATAGACGACGCTCATCCCTCCCTGACCCACCTTCCGCAGTATCCGGTACTTTCCGTCTATCAAATCCCCCGTTTTCAGCATCTCTTATCCCCCGCATCCAAATCTGTCCTTATCAATATGGCCGATATATTGTCTGTCTCCCCTCTGTGCTTATCCAGTTCCGTTACATAAGCCAGGCTTTCTTCCATGGCCTCCTCATCTCTCAATCTGTACGGATTCAGATACTTGTACAGTTCCTCCTCTGAAACCTCATGCCGGAAGCCGTCGCTGCACAGCAGGAACATACTGTCCGCCTCCATTCTTCCCATATAAAAATCCGGCGTCATGACAGGCGACGCCCCCACGCACTGCAGCAGGATATTCCTCCTGGCATCTTTCCCTGCATCCTCCCTGGACAGGCGTCCTTCCTCTATCTCTTTTTGAATCCACGTATGGTCCTTTGTAATCTGACGCAGCCTGTCTTTCAAAATATAAGCCCGGGAATCCCCCACATTTCCTATATAATAAGAGTCTCCCACAGCCAGCAGCGCCACCACGGTGGTCCCCATATCTGCATGTATCCCACGCCCGCAGCCGGCAATCCTGTCACTCGCCCTGTAAATCAGCGCTTCCAGGCTCGCCTGCAGTGCGTTCCTGCTCCATCCTCCATATAAAAGCCCCGGGAATTCCTCTTCAAACCACCTGGATAGCATGCGAATCATTTCCGCGCTGGCAAGCTCGCCCTTCGCAAGCCCTCCCATACCGTCGCACACAGCGGCAAACAGGGCTTTTCCATATGCTGTCCGAGCCACCTTTACCATAAGAGAATCCTCATTCGTTTCTTTTCGGATTCCTCTGTCCGTATGTACACTGATCTTAAAATCCATATCGCTCCGTATACCTCTGCCGGGATATTTCATTCTGTTTTGCAAAATTGTCTGGGAAATACTGGCGGGATCCCGCCGGAATGTTTCCGAAATAATTGATGGACTTATTGTAGCATACTCATATGCCGTATGCAAGAATTATTTGAATTATTTCCAAAGCCACTGACCGGGAACTGTCCAGTCCTGACAGTTCCCGGTCGGTGGTTTTTTACGTATTATCTCATCACAAATCCGGCAGATGTCGAAATCGGTGATTTTAGTTTGAAGCTGCAAACATCTGGTTGACCAGATCCTGTTTGCCCAACGCAGAAAGAGGCATATATCTGCGGATTACCTGCTGTGATGAAGCATACCCCATCAATTCCGCAATCATGTCGGAGGGCGCTCCTGCCTGTACGGCCCTCATTGCATAGGTATCTCTGAGCATCCTCGGAGTCACCGTCCCCATGCCGCAGGAGCGGGCCTTCCTCATAAGCGCCGCTCTCATACGGTCTATCCGAATCGGCGAAGTCTTCGACTGGCAAAGCACAAACATCTCTTCTTCAGGCTTATAACTTCCCCGGATCTCTTCCAGCTGTCTCAACAGGAAATCCGGCACCGGTACATCTCTGTGCTTTCTGCCGGTCAGTTTTTCAATCTCATATTCCCTCGATACTCCGTCCTTTGATGCGTCCCGTTTCACAGAAATAAAGTTGCGGATATGAAGACATTTCCGATCAAAATCCACGTCCATCCATCTAAGCGCCGCCGCCTCGCTCAGAGAGATTCCTCCGTAAAGCACCAGCCGGAATCCGATCCCCAGAGGATACCCTTCTTCATCGCAGTATCCTGCCAGTACGGAATCCAGACGCGCGACCTGCGTTTCATCCAGCCAGATCTTTTCTTCCCCCACATTTTTACTTTTCAATGTCCATGCTGCTTCCTGGCAGGGATTCCTGTCCGTGAGACCGTATTTCTGCGCATCTCTTAGACAGCCGCTCAGCACAGACAGTGTATTCCGGACGGTTCCCTCCGTCATTTTTCCATTCTGAGTGCCTGGTATCTCTGTGTTCTGCAGCAGCCTGACCCATTCATTTACTTTTTTCTCCGTTATTTCTTCCAGATATTCTTTTCCCAGTACAGGCAGTATATGATGTTCCATTGTCTCCCCGTACATCTGAATCGTCGTCGCCTTCACCACATTGGGCAGAATGTCCCTCAGCCAAATATATACCCAGTCATTTAAATCATGGATGCCGGAAAAATCCCCTTTTTGAAACGCGGATCTCTTTTCTTCCATTCCGGCGTTATACTGACGTTCCCGGAAATCGGATCCCCGTCTCCCCCTCATCTTATCACAGCCGCAGCTTGTTACTTTTCCGTTTTTCAGATCACGGGTCGCGACACTTTTCTCCCTTCCGCAGTCGCAGCGGCAGATTACCTTCTGGAGTGTAGTTTTATTGTCCGGATCTTCCCCTGTCACGGTCAGTTTTCCAAATCTTTTCCCCCGCATTTGCTCTGCTGTAGAGCGGATACATCCACAACTTTTTCTTCTTCCGCTTTGAAGCAGATATCCATACACAACGCACTCATTGCCGCAGTCACATCTGCATTTCCACATGGAAGCCTGCTGCCTTCCGCTCTTTCCATATCCGGCAAATCCGATAACCTCCAGTTTCCCAAAACGTTTCCCCGTCAGATCATTCCTCTTCCTTGACATCCTCTCATCACTTTCTCTCTCGTATTTATTTCATAATTATTATTATGTTATTTATTAAAGTATAGCAAATCATATATGGTTTTTCAATAAATATCATACGAACCGGCTGAAAAATCGACAAATCTATCTTCCCTTACATCATTCAATTTCTTAATTCTTTTGTATAAAATTGTAAAATGGGGGAATAAAATAGAATATACAGAGCGTGTTCGCTGCGGCGGCATTCTGTCATAAAGTATAACACTTCATGACAGGATCTGTGTTTTTATGCATAATCCGGTTTTCAGCGCTCCGGGTGACCAGATTTATGACCACAAATACTGATCTTTTCCAACTGTTCCATGTGTCTGCGTTTCAGGTTCATAGAAGGGTGTACATACCGCTGCAGGGTGGTGGATACATTGGCATGGCCGAGTATTTCTGACAAAGATTTCAGGTCAAATCCATTTTCAATGCAGCGAGTGGCAAATGTATGACGAAGCGTATGGTACGTAAAACGCTGCAGGCCGCATTCTTCTAAAATTTTTTTGTATTTTGAATAATATCTTCTTGGTTCCAGGTAACGTTCAGAACCTGTCAGAATGTAGGCCGAGTCTCTTTTTCTGTTCATTTCCAGCACCTTCGACAAAAAAGAGGGAATAGGAATCATCCGGCTGGAGCATTCGGTTTTTGGCGTATCCATAATCAGCTTTGTTTTTGCAAATTTTATCTCATCTGTATTTTGTATCCGCATCAACGTTCTCTGCACGGTAAGTGTCCCTCCCTCTTCATCTATATCTCCCCAGCGCAGCGCACATATTTCACCTATTCTCAGCCCTGTGTACAGAGAAACCAATATTCCCATATGGATGGTATCAAACCTTTCCATGATACAGGATTCCAGCTTTTTCTGTTCTTCTTCAGATAAAATCTGCATCCGGGAAGGCGTCTGTCGCGGATTTTTAACTGAAGCAGTCTTCATACATCCATAATTCCGGTTTTCTGCGAAAATTAATGACAGGCGGATCACAGACACCAGGCCGCTCACTGTTTTGGGAGATAGGCCTCCTTTTCCGTCCAACCGGCCATCCTGCAATTTTTGATATATGAAATATTCAATCTCCGCAGCCGTCAGTTTTGCCAGCCGGATCTTCCCAAGTTCCGGTTTAATATGCCTGTCTATCAAAAAAACATAACGGGAATATGTGGATTCTTTTACTTCAATCCGTATTGTCTCCAGCCAGTCTTCCAGCAACGTTCCATAAGTGATTTCTGTGCTTTTAATTATGGGACCGGGCAATATTTGTTCCGCATCCATCGCTCTTTTTGCGTTCCTGACTTCCAGATAAGTCTTCCCATAAATAGATTTATATTTTGCCCTGCCGTTTTCCTGATATCCGCATATATACCTGGCTTCCCATCGCCCATCCTTTCTTTTTCTGATATTTTCTCCATGCCTTGCCATCTTCCGCCACTCCTTTCTCTGTCCTGCTGTTCCGACCCTCTCTTTGACCATTAATCCTGAAATCAGGTACCTTCCTTCTTAGTTCCAGGCTCATATTTGCGGCTTTCAGATTATGCAAAGTCATACTCCGTTGACTTTTATCTTCTGTAAAGGTAAAATGTTGGCATAAAAAAGGTCAGAAACGTCCAATAAGCCTGTCATGAAGTGTTATACTTTATGACAAAAAGACGCCGGACCGGGAAGGAGTCCCTGCTTGCAGCAGACAACTCACGCTAATCCATTTACCATTAATCAGGAAAAAATCGATATGTTTCTGGAACATTTCCGGAAAAAGGGCCGCGGTGCCAGCACCCTCGACAGTTATCGCCGGGTTTTAGAAAAATTATGCCATAATTTCCCAGATCCGGGGATACTTGATTCTGATTCTCTCGCTTCCTGGCGGGAGGCATTGGAAAAAGAAGACTGCTCGATTCAGACAAAAAACGTCCGGATTGCCGCCGTCAACAGTTATGCCTCATTCTATGGGCGGAATGATCTGAGGCTCCTTCCCTTTCGGAATCATACGTCCGAAGAACCGGAAGAGCTGACACGGGAGGAATATCTGCGTCTTCTGCAGACTGCTAAACTTCACGAAAACGAACGTCTGTATCTTTTGATCAAGACCCTCTGTGTCACCGGCTCTCTCCTCCAGGATCTGCCGGACATCACGGTGGAAGCCCTGCGCCGGCAGGCGGCTTCCAACATGGACAGCGCCCTGTCCCGCATGCCGGTCTTCCTGAGGGATGAGCTTCTGGACTATGCCCGCCGGCAGAACATCACTTCCGGTCCCGTCTTTGTGACCAGAAACGGGCGCCCCCTGGAACGGAATAACGTCTATTCCAGCATCCGCAAGCTCTGCCACGATGCACAGGTATCGGAAAAAAAAGCGAATCCCCTTTGCCTGCGGAAGCTGTATCAGAGTACGCAGGCCCGTATCCTGGAAGGGCTCCAGGAGCTGATCCGACGGCAATATGACCAGCTTCTGGAAAAAGAGGAGCAGACGGTTGGGTGGAAGGCATAAGAGATGCAGAATGCCCGGTTAAATATATAATATAAATTCCTTTTTGCGTTTCTCAAACACATATGCTCCTGCTGCCAGCATCGCCGCTGCAGCTGCTATTCCCAAAAGACATATTTGCAAAGACGGCATCTTCCCATCCATAATCAGACTTCGAAATGCGCCTATATAATAATATAAAGGATTACACTTTAAAAGCAGCGGCGCTGTACTCTCCAACAATGATGCCGGATAAAAAATCGGCGTGAGATACATCCAGAGTAAAGTGACAACTCCATAAAAATGACCGATATCACGAAAGAAAACAAACATTGTGCATAAAATCATTCCCAGGCCCAGACAAAATACTGCCAGAAAAAACACAACTATGACCGACAGGAAAATAGCAGGGTGAAAAACCGCTCCCGTAAACAGCATGACAATCAAAAGTGCTATAAAAGAAAATAACAGGTTCATTAACGCAGATGCAATCTTGGACAAAGGGAACAGATATGTAGGTATATAAACTTTTTTTATCAAATTCTGGTTATCAATTACTGACCTCAGCGCTGTCATGGTAGACTCGTTGCAAAAACTATACAAAATATACCCGGTAAAATAGTATACTGCAAAGTTCTGAATATCATTGATAAAGAGCTTTGAAAAAAGCAGTGTCATTACCATCATCGTCAGAAGCGGAGTCAGCACTGTCCATAAAATTCCCAGAGCAGACCTCCGGTATCTTACTTTTATATCTCTGATCACCAATTCTCCAAGAAGCGGCATATATTTTTTTAATTCCATCCATTTCTCTTTCAATGCTTTACCTCCATAATCGGTTCAGCCTCAGGCGAAAAAATAATTTTATCAGCCGCCTTCCCCATTTACTTTCAGCAATACGCAGCAGTTCTTCCTTACTTTCCGCCGGTATACTTGTCTGGTACATTGCGTCTCTGCCTTCAATTTCATGATATAAAACCGCCAGTTCTTCCACAACGGAAGGGAACTTTCTCAGCGCATCCGCTTTCTCCTGCCTGGCCAGAATCAGCTCTGGATCATTTATATAATATAAAAAGGCCTGTTCCAGCTTATGCGTCATATGATCCGTCGAATATTTCTCCAATATTCTCTCTCTGCATGCTTTGCATAAGCACATATACCGCTCTGCATCCTTTAAAATTTCTTCCAGAGCATCTGCATATTGACTTATTTCCTGAAACGTATAATCTGTTTTTCCAAAGTCAAGTATCTCATTCTGGAGAAGCGGAAGGAGTTTTCCTGTTTCCTCATCAACCAGTTCACCTTGACCACCTGCATCCACACTGATCACAGGCACGCCCATGGCGAAAGATTCATACGATGTCAGTGCAAGCCCTTCTCTTATAGAACAGTTCAGCGTAACCGCCGCGTCTTTATAATACGGCCGCATATCTTCCACCTGTCCGGTAAAATACACCATACTCTCCAGTTCATTTTCAGCACAAAATTCTTTCATCCGTTTTAAAAGACTCCCTTCCCCGGCAGCCACAAACACCATAGGAAGATTTCTTTTCTTTATCTCTCTTGCAATCTCCAGCATAAGAAATGGTCTTTTCTGAGCGTCCATTCTGCAGGGGAATAAAATAATATGCTTTTCTTTGGGTATATTCAGTTCTTTGTAACAATGTCCTGATTCTACCCAATCCGGATCATACCATCCAGGATCAGCTCCAACATAGAGGGTCGTTACAGCTTTCGGTTCCCGGCCAAATTTCTTAATCATAACGTCTCTTGTATGTTCATTACAAACAAACGTATGCTCTGTAATTTCCTGCATCGAAGACGAAATCCGTGCATATCCCCCACTTCGCCAATACCATTCCTCCATGTGTACATAATCAAGTATTGCTAATCTGGGAAACTTCATCCTCAGCCATGGAACCAGGCAGTAGCCATAATATGAATTTGTAATGAAAGCAAGTTGTATTCTTCTGCTTTGAACCAGATACGAAATAAATTCCGGATAGTCTTCCATCTCCAAAAATGAAGGGAGTTCAAATATATTGTCGGTGTACTGTTCAAATTTTTGTCGCCATTCCAGAGGGGCATCCACGGTCGTAACAATGGAAATGCTGAACTTTTTTTTGTTGATATTTTTGAGAATTTCAAGTTCGAATACCTCCGATCCGCCCATCCGCATCCATGGAATAATCAATAAAACTGAGTAAACTCCATCTTTTTCAGGCAGCTGGCATTCCCAACTGCATTTTGAAGGCCGGCAGAAACCATTCGCCTTTGGCGCATGCGGAAACTCTTTTGCGCATACATCTTCAGTAATGCTGTCTGCTGCCTGCCGGATCATGGAAAGAGCTTTATTCCGAAGTTTCTCGTCATTATTGATTTTTCCCAAAACCCCAGTATCGTGCCTGCGGTACCAAAAACCATACAAGCTGGATTTTACCGGTTTTTTCCCTGCCGCCAGCAGGCGGAGCCATAAATGCCAGTCTTCATAATAATGTTTTTCCGATGAGTCATATCCCCCGATTTCCTGAAGAGCACTTTTACGGATTATCCCACTATAAGTCAAAAAATTATACGTTTTCAGCCGCTCGGAATCAAAAGGTTGATCCCACAGGTACTCCTGCTCCTGAAATCCCACTGTATTCGTATATCCCCACGTATATTCAGGATTCTTATGCATCATCCAGTACAATACTTCCAGATATGTAGGAACAATCAGATCATCAGCGTCAAGCGTCACAATAAGTTCCGTTGATGCCCGTTCAATCCCGGCATTTCTTGCAGATGCAATCCCTCCATTTTCTTTTTGTATCAAAATCAGCCTCGCGTCTGTCGCGCATAACTGACGTAATAATTGTACCTGATCCTCTTCCGTACTTCCGTCGTCCACGATCAGCCACTCAAACCAGGGAAATGTTTGATTAATGACACATCTATATGTCTGATGGAAATATTTCCCCGCGTTATAAAATGGTGTTACGATTGTAACGAGCGGCCTGATACCGTTTTTTCGGCACGCAGTTCCTTTCTCTGATTTTTTCCCCGGTTCCCTGCTAAAATCAAACATGGCACCGCACCTCAATTTTCCAACAGTTCCATAATGATCTCTTTTACATCCTCTATCGTCCCCATCTCCCTCACCAGCCTCTCTGGAATTATTATATCAAATACAGCTTCCAGATCAGCCAGCAGTGTAAACACGTCTATGGAACTCAGTTCCAGATCTTCGATCAATTCACTGTCCTCTGTAATTTCTTCAGCCTCCGTTACCCTGGAAAAAATATCAATGACTTTTTCCAATACTTCCTTTTCACTCATATTGATTCTCCTTTCTTTTTATTTTCCCGCTTCCCGTTTTTTCCAAAGGGGCATCAGAATAGTTGATACGGAAAATTTGCCGGTACGTGGGAACACTATGATTATAATTCTTTATATAAGCGGCAGCAGCCGGCCTATCCTTTGTATAGATATCCGCACAGATTCCTTTAGGGACGCTGTATACCAGGCACTCCAGAATATCTTCACATCTGCCCAATATTTCTTCCAGCTGTTCTGGGCTCACGTTTTCTCCATTGGAGAGAATAATCACATTTTTCTTCCTTCCTGTCAGATAATACCAACCGTCGCTGTCCTGATATCCCAGGTCTCCCGTATAAAGCCAGCCGTTTTTAACAGCCGTTTGAGTAGCTTCCTGATCTTTATAATATCCCAGCATCAATGCGGAGCCTGACAAGAGGATCTCTCCATTCTCAATGCGGCACTGCATTCCACTCAGCGGTTTTCCTATACTTTTCAGCCTGCTTTCTGTCAGCATCCCTGCAGTTCCATATCCAGCCGTCTCACTGAGGCCATATCCTGTTCCCAGCTCAAACCCCTGTTTTATCAGATAGCGGCAGGATTCTTCACCCGCAGCAGCGCCTCCTACACCCAAGTGTTTTAAAGCCGTCCCTATATGTTTTTCCCTTTCCCGGGAATCCGCACACCTTTTTAAAATTTTAATGAAACTTTCCATAATTCCAGGCACCATAGACATATGATCCGGATTCAGAATCGGAAGATCCTGAAAAATATATTTGACGCCTCTTCCAATACATACACATTTCCCGTTTGCCAACAGATAAAGCGTCCCACCGATCCCGCTGATATGATATAAGGGCAATACTAAAATTGTCCGTTGCACATGGAATTTATCCATAACATCACTCATACAAACTTCCAGATTTCCGGCAGACAGCATCACAGCCTTATTGCTCCCCAGTGTTCCGGATGTAAATAATAAACAGGACAAGGCATCTTTATCCGGCTCATACACCATTTTCATTTCCATTTGAGACCTTTCCGTCAGTTCCTGCCAGTTTAATGCTTTCATCTTTCCTTTATTTTGCCATTTCCTTTTGCCACAAAAGACAATACTTACCTCAGCAAATTCACATTGATCCAAAATCTCATTTTCCGGAAGATCAGGATTTATCAGCACCGCAATATTCCCGCTTGCCAAAACCGCAAAAAATGCTACATACCACTCATAACTGTTTTCAGCCGCCAGAGCGATATGTTCCTGTACTATATTATGACTCTGGAAATACGCTGCCGCTTTTAAAATATCCATTCTGAATTTTCCAAAAGATATCCTGCGCACATGTATACCGTCATAGACAGAGAAAGCTTCTTTTTCATAAAATTCATTTTGAAACCGATCCAATACCCTTTTCAGGTATTCTTTTCTGTACATTCTGCCCCATCTCCTTCCCTTTTCTCATAGCCCTGTACAATCTGTCTGCTGCCATACAGCAGCCCCCTAATAATGCCATTCTGATAAACAATTCCAAAAAAAATCCTGTTTGGGGATGATCTTCAAATCTTTGCGCCCAAAGGTACCATGGAATACAGTTTGTTTCCACTGCATGAAAACACATAATCCAATAGGTGTACCGTCCTATTTTTCGTATTGCTTCAAATACAAACCCACCAATCCGATCCGCTCTTTTTCCAAAAAGAATCAGTAAGAATCCAATACATCCCGCTCCTGCATAATCCAGAACTCCCCAGGCGAAATCAGCATGAGCCATATTAAAATTCCCCAGGAACAATTCAGCTGCCGCAAGTACAACGACTAATAGAATTATTTTTTTTTCTAATTTCCCTGCCATCCACCAGCGTTCCTTAATTACGTATCCTATTTGAAGAAAACCGACTGCCATCATTCCCTGAGGAACACACCAATACCAGAATATGTCCGTAACAGCGAAAAACCAGCCCAGTATAACGCATATCATCACAGCCAGATTTCTCTTTTTATTCCCTAAAAATTTATAAAACAGAGTTAAAAGTGTTGACGCCCAAAATAGAGATAATAAATACCACATCGGCGTGCATTCATACAAAGGAACTCCCCATATGCATTTTCCTGAATGAGGACATCCAAATAAAAATGTCAAAAAAATACGGAATGTTTCTTCTGCAGTTCCAGGCCACCATCGGAACACCATATAATGCACCAAAGGAAAGAGAACTGCCACTGCGGCCATCGTTATCAGATACGGAACCAACATATCCCTTACGTCTTTTTTTATATGTCTAAAATTTCTCGAGTTTCGAAAACCAATTCCACTGATCATAAAGAACATCGGCATCAGCCCTCTGCTGAAAACTGCCAGTATAATCAGCAGAATTGGCAACGTAAGAACATAGTTGCTTTGAACATGTCCCATTACAATTCCTATCATGCCAATACCTTTGATAAAATTGAACATGCCAAGCGTCATCCTGTTCCGTTTATGAGTATTCATAATTTTATCTCCTGTATTGATTCCACTTTTTTCTATGTGCGAATACAGACCACCTGCGGATGATCAGGCACCCCGACACAATCAAAATCCCTCTCAAAAACAATTCTGTCAGGAAACCCACATTCGGATAACTGCTCATACTATCCGACAGTAAATACCATGGAATACAGTTTTGTTCTACGCCGTGGACACATATTGCCCAGTAGGTGTATCTGCCGAGCCGTCGGATCCATTCAGATATGGTTCCATTAAACCGATTAAGCCAGATACCCAGACGCAGCAGCAGTATTCCTATGCATCCGCATCCGACGTAATCCAGTAAGCCCAGCTTAAAAATTCCATAAGAATACTGCATCTCCCCAAATATTAATTCCACCGCCGATACTATGCCTAAAACCACATAGATCCAGCTGCTCCAATTCTTCTCCAGCAATTTATTCTTTTTGATCAGATACCCGGCGTAATAAAATCCCACCGCCATTAACCCCTGCGGGATACAGCCATACCAGAAATTTACAGAGCTCCCCAGATACCCTGACAGCACGCACAGGCAAATCACAGCGTTTCTCCAGCCTGCCGATGGAATTTTCAAAAATATATTTGTAAGATTTGCCGCCCAAAACAAAGCCAGCAAATACCATAGCGGCGTACACTCATAAATCCGAAACCCAAAGACCGTATTCCCGCCTCTTGGGCACCCGGTCAAAAAAGCGGATACTGTCCGCAGCGTTTCCGTCATTGCCCCTGGCCACCACCTGAATGCCATGTAATGGCACAAGGGAAATACTGCAGCGACAACAGCCGTCGTCAAAAAATATGGAAAAAGAAGTTCTTTTGCATTTTTCTTCCATGCATCCTTTATTTCACGCTTTTTCCCTCCCAAGCCGCTCAACAGGAAAAACATAGGTATCAAACCAGGCCCGAACATCATCAAATATATTTGAAACGGCAAAAAATCTACGGAATATTTCCGGCAAATGTGTCCGGCAACGATGCCTGTCATACCAAGACCTTTCAGAAGATCAAATGTACCTATTGATATTGTTTTCTTTCGTCTGCTCAACAGCTTCCACCACCTGGCTGCAATGTTCTTCTCTTCCTTGCTGAAATTTTATTTAAAACCATGCATCCTGCCCATATAATCGTTCCCCTAACAAGAATCTGGAAAAAATACCCGGCATATGGAAACCGTGCAAAGCAAGAGGCAAATAAGTACCACGGAATACAGTTCATTTCAACAGAATGAACACACATGGCATAATAAGAATATCTTCCGACTTTACGGATTTTCTCCAGAAAGACTCCATCATATCTGTTGAACCATAACGTAACACGTATCATCAGTATACCGGCCAAGCCTGCCCCAAAATAATCCAACGCTCCCCAGCGAAAAATTCCATATGCCAGATTAATGCCTCCCCATACTACTTCGGCTCCCGAAATTCCAGACAAAAGCAGCTTCTGCCAGACCGGCAGTTTCTTTTCCAGCCAACCGGTCTTTTTCATCAGGTATCCCAAGTATAAATAACCCACAGATAAAAGTCCCTGCGGGATACAGAACATCCATATATCTCCCGCCAGACATCCTGCCCCCGCGGCCACGCATACCAGCACTGCAATGATCTGAACCCTTCCTGAAATTCTCTTCAGGATCAGATTTAAAATGTTCGATGACCAGAACAGAGCCAGAAGGAACCAAACCACGCTGCATTCATAAAGTTCTGATCCCAGAAATACTCTTCCTGACTTTGAACAGCCCGTTAAATATGCCAAAACGATTTTTTTTGTTTCATCCCAGGTCCCTGGCCACCAACGGAACATAAGAAAATGCAGGACCGGAAACAGAACCGCCGCTGCAGCCGTTACAAAAAAATACGGAATCAAAAGCTCCTTCACCGTTTTTTTCAAATACTTCTTTTCTTCTGTTCCTTTACATCCAAAACCGCTGATCAAAAAGAACATGGGCATCAATCCTGTTCCAAAAATTTTGAGTCCTGTACTTACAGCCGTAAACGGAACATCATAATTGAATATGGTATGCCCCGCCACAATGCAAAACATCCCCATACCTTTCGCCAGATCAAACGCTCCAATAGTGATCACTTTTTTCTTATATCTCATCTTTTTTATCCTCTTTCAAAAAAATGACTTTTCCGGATAAAATCAGATTTTTCATGTATTTGCCGATTCCTTCTATATCTTTCAAACCGCTTTTCCAAAGCAGATCTTTTCGAAACAGCACTCTGTCTGCAGTCAGTTCCATCCTTTCTAAAAGCGTACGCACTTTCTTTCTCTCCATTACTGTTCCTGTTTCATATACCTCCGTATACTCAACATCTCTGCATAAAATACCAACATCGCACAGGTTATACTTCATTGAATCGCTTACATATTGTAAAAAGGCCGCATCCGGTATTTCCTCCCCCATATCCGGGAAATAAACATACTCGCCGTGTGCGGCCTTAAATCCTGAGTAAAAAATGTCCGCTTTGTCTATATTTTCTATTACGATATTCCTGACGCGGCAGTCTTCATTCTCCAGGCGCACTTCTTTTTCCCAGATGATTACCACTTCCAGTCTCTGAATACTCTGCTGCAGAATATTATCCAAAAGTCTCCTGACTTTTTCTTCTTCTCTCCCTCCCATAAAAATTAAAATGCTGATAACCCCACATCGTGCTCCGTATTCTTTTATGTCTTTTGCAAACTGGCTGGAAAAATACTCTGTCGGAAAAAATTCCTTCCAGCGCATCTCTTCCATCTGTGATCTGACCCATTTCACTCCCCTTTTTTCTATGTATGGCCGGGCATGCCATTCCATCAATGACAAATACAGCAGGTGAAACCGTTCTTTTATATAAGAATTCTGTGAATTGCAAATCTGCAGGTACATTTCTTCAGCCAGCCGATGAATTTTTGGAAGAACATTTCTGTCTTTGTTTTTTTCTATTAGAGAATTTTCTCTCTCCACATAATGATAAAGAATATCCTGCAGGCCAACTCCCTTTCTGGCCCTTAATAAATAGCCAAAAGAAAATAACAGATCTTCTGCGTAAACAACCCGTTCATCAGCGAACCGCAGCCCTGCCTCCACAATATTGTCCCTGCGGAATACATGAATCCATGCTTCCCAGCCAATGTGATAATTTAAAAATCTCTCCAGCAAAAAAGCAAATCTTTCCTGCGGGTCAGATACCTCCCACTCCTGCTCTTCAGAAGAGATTCTATACAGCACTCTTCCTTTCTGATCCTCTCTCACCGCCCAGAATCCGCACCAATCGCTTTCTGTCCTTTCCAGAGCCTCCACTGCCCTCTCAATCAACACCTGTTCAATATAATCGTCGCTGTCCAGAAAATAAATATACTCTCCAGATGCTTTCTCCAAGCCGGCATTTCTAGCCGACCCCAGCCCTCCATTTTCTTTATGAATCACATGAATCCTGGAATCAATTTCTGCAAAACAATCGCATAATAAAGCACTTTTGTCTGTAGAACCGTCGTCAACCAGAATAATCTCCAGATTTTGATAGCTCTGGCAGCGCACAGAATCCAGACATTTTACAAGAAAATTCTCCATATTATATATGGGAATAATCACACTTACCAATTTATTTTCCGCCATTTACCTTTCCTTTTCTGCAATCCTCCGCATTACTTTTTTTGCAGCCTTCAACGGGTGATGTACATAAGATTCCAGCTGTCTGATCCGGATCAGGCGCTCATCGCACAAAGATTGTAACTGCCCACTCCATTGTTCCAGTTCGCAGACCCGTTCCCGGCTCTCATCATACAGAGACTGCAGATGTCCACACCATTGATCCAGTTCGCGGATGCGCGCCAAATACTTCTCTGCCTGCTCCTTTTCCTCTTTTATCACTGATTCGCAGGCTTCACTTTTACTCATATATTCCGCCAGCCGGATTTCCAGCTGTTCCATGTGCTGTTCCCTTTCTATTACACTGCGGCTTAGAATTCGATTTTTCTCCTCTTCCTGGCAAAGCTTCTCTTCCAGCCCTGCTCTTTCTTTTCCCCATTCAACGGACTGTATTTCCAGACTCCTGCATCTTTCTCTCCACTCTGCCAGATGTTTTTCCTGTTCTAAATCCTCATAGTCTTCCTGCAGCCTTTCATATGCTGCTATCAATGCTTGATATTCGCTTTTCGCAATCATTTCCATTTTTCTGCCTCTTTTTCAAATTCTGATCCACAATTTTCAGCAAACGGTTTTTAAAAGCCTGCATGGAAAACACTTTCTCATATGTTTCCCTCGCTTTCCTGCGGACAGAAGCAAGCTCCGCACAATGGTTTATAACATAAGTGATGCACTCGGCCAATTCTTCCGGTGAATTATCATGATAAAGAAACCCGTTTTTCCCCGTTTCCAGTAATTCTGCTGTCCCGGTATTCTCTGAGCAGATACAGATGCCTGACATCATCATCGTTTCTGCCATAACCGTAGGCAGAGGGTCATCCCTGGAGCAGCAGATTACTGCTGCCGCTCCCGCATATGCCTCAAATATCTCATCACGGCTCAGAAAAGGAATCCACCGAATCATATCGGGATCTCTTTTTATCGCTGTCTTTAATTCTTTTGTGATTTCCGCTGATTTTTCAGCTCCAATAAAATAAAATATACTTCTGTCACGATCTGTTTTCCTGAGATACTTCAGCGATTCCAGCAGTATGTCCTGGCCTTTCCGAGGCTCCAAAGTACCTACAATTAAAAATACAAGTCGGTTTTCGGAATGTTCCCATTGAGGAATTTCCAGGTAATTATGCGCAAGGTCAGGAAGACCATATGGCAGAATACCCGGCGCATACCCGGCACGGTATTTCATGACTGCTTCCTTCGCGTAGCCGCTGACACAATAGGTATCAATATTTTTTCCGAGGCTCTCCGGCAAAACATGTCTCAGATATATGTCATACCCTTCTCTGGCATCATGAATCCACCATATAACCGGAAGAGAAGATTTTTTAAGGTGATCAATACAAAAAAATGGCACCACCGTATTTACCAGTATCAGGTCGAATTCTTCTGCATAAGTCAGCCACCGGCCGCTGTTATAAATTTCCTCGTCGATCAAGACCGGGATGTGTTCTTCCAGTATATTCTTTTTCAGCACTCCATCTTTGGGAGACAGAAGTACCACATCAAAGCCGTTCTCTTTTAGTATCCGTACCGCATACATCAGAACGATTGGAGCCCCGGTCATCGACAGTTCATGGCTCAAAACCAGAAGCTTTTTTCCGTTTTCCGAATTAAATTTATAGTTTTCCGGAACGTAAAGAACTGTATTCCCTCCACACTCCTCCAGCATATTTCTGCACATGGATCTGGTACAATATGGATCCTTCCCCCAATCTTCTCCCCAATGATCCAGCATATGCAAAAAACCTTTTTGCCTGTGTTCTTCTGTTTTTTCCAGGGCAAACACATGGATCTGTCCACAGTAAAGACCTGTATATCCCAGCTTTTCCAGACGCATGGAAAAATCTGCAGCACAAAAGTCCGCTGAAATTTCCTCCTCCGCAAATCCTCCTGCCTGCTCCCATAACGTACGACGCACAACAAAAAACTGCCAAGCAGGTACAGATATCTCCCTTACGCCTTCTCTGTAATCATGACCGGTTCCATCCTCATATGACACAGCGGCACAGAATCCTCTTCCGACTCTCGCTGCTCCTGTATAGATTTTTTCACCGGAACAACTGTATAATCCAGGAGATACTGCTCCCACATGAGAAATCCCGGCATACTCCTTCAATTCGGCGCTCTTAAATTCTTCCGGGAACTGCCACCCGGCTTTTACGAAAAAAAGCACCTCTCCATCTGCCCGGCGTGCGCCTTCATTCCAGGTATATCCCCAATTTTTATCGTAAAGCTGCAGAACCACCTGCTGCACTCCCAACGTCGGTTCGTATACGGCCCTCCAATACGCCTCCTCTTCTGCATTATGAAATACCACAATCAACGTAGTTGAATAATTTTTCCCCCTTTTCCCATACAAATAAGTGGTCTTCCATTCTGTATCCGTCACAGCTGTAAATGCCAGATTTCTGGATCGAAGCAGACGGTTTAATCTCCGCTCCAGATCTCTTTGATCCATACGATATGATCCTGCATCCGCCGCTCTTAAAATAAGCGGTTCCGCTATATGTACGCCGTCGCTGTAAACGGCTGCTTCCACAGACAATTTCAGCATAAATGCAGGAAAATCATCTTCAGGATCTATTCTCACAATTTCTTTCAGAAGTCTGCGGGAAAAAATCAACCCTTGCCCTGTGAATAAATAAGATACAAAGCCAAAGATTCCAAAATCCGGTTTGGGACTGTCTTTTTGAGTCTCCCCCATACCACGGATTTTCTCATCCCCGTAATACCAGTCTGCTTTATATTTTTTCAGCCATGCATCAATTTTGTCCGTTTCCAAAATCAACTCACTGCCCGAACACAGGAACAGACAATATCCTTCTCCTTCTTCGGAAATTTTTCTTATAAAACTCTCCCGGCAGCTTTTGGGATATACTTTAATTAAGAAATCTCCTTTTTGCTGTTTCTCCAGGCTCTGAAGTGTCCTTTTCTTTTTTATATAATCTCCATTGTCTTCCAGCAGAATTGTAATCATGCTTCCATATCCTGTCCTCTCCGGATTTTTCCCAACGCCGTCTTCTGAAATTCCGTACCCCGAAAAACAATGCGGCGTATCTGATAAAAAGTCTGCAAAGACCGGTTCATCTCTTTAATTTTTGCTCTCACTGCTTCATTTTCACTATTCCCTAATCCAGTATAAATCTCTGCGCAGATCCGGTCGTCTTCCCCATATACCAACACTTCCTTAACACCGGCAATTTGACACAGCCGCCTTTCCAACAGTTCCGGAGAAATATTTTTTCCATTGCTTAGAATAATCAGGTTCTTTTTTCTCCCTGTCAGATACAGCCTCCCATCCCCTGCAACATAGCCCAGATCACCAGTATGATACCATCCATCATAAAACGCGTCTGATTTCATGCCATAATACCCCAAAGCTACGGTTATTCCCCGAACCATGATCTCCCCGTCCACTGTTCGGGTTTTCATGTGACTGCACACTTTGCCAACATCCCCTGCTTTTCCGCTTATACGTCCGCCTGCAATACAAAAAGTCTCTGTTGAACCATAGCTGGAATATATCTGTAATCCCTGAGCCTGAATCTCTTTTGCCGTCTCTTCATCCAGTTGTCCCCCGCCGCTTAAAACCGCCTGAATCCTGCATCCCAGGAGCTCCTGTATTTTCCGCATCGGCGTTTTGTTCATCCTGTGCAGAAAACTTTTCAGGTATGACGGAACTGTAAATACCAATTCCGGACAAAAACAGAGAATATCTCGATAAAGATATTTCAGATTAAGATTGAGTCCCAGGGTTCCGCCTGCCGTCAGTGTTGTAATCAATGCATTCAGCGCCAGAGAATGGTGCAAGGGTAAAAGAAGCATCCATCTTTGGTATCTGCATTCGTTCATTTCGTTGATTACCGCATTTGCCAGATTTTTCTGACTCAGGACGACTGCCTTGAACTCTCCCGTCGTCCCGGATGTAAATATAATAACCGAAGCCTGTTCACCTTTTGGGCTTTCATATCCCGGATCATTTTTATCAAATTGGGTCATAAACGATTCAAGTTGGTCTTCTCTTTTCTGCAGCCTCATAAGATATCCGCACTGCACTGTTCTCAGTCTGGCTTCAGCCTCATCCTCTTTCAGTCCCTCATCCACCAGTACCGCAATATTGCCAGACAGAACGACCGCAAAAAAACTGACCAGCCACATATAAGAATTTTTTTCTCTGAGGCATACCTTTTTCCCATATATTCCAAGGTTTTCGAAATGTCTCTGCACCTGCCCCACATCGTTCAAAAAACGGTTGTATGTAATTTCTACCTGCCTGTCTCCCTCACAATACCAGAACACCGCTCTGGATCTGTATTTTTCTCTCAGGCTGCTGCAAAATTCTTTCATATTCTGGAACACTGTCTACCCCTCATCTTCCGGTCAGGCTTCGAAATACGCTCTGCACACATCACTGCATGTCCCATCCATTCGTATCCGCCCCTTTTCCAGCCAGATTACCCGGCTGCACACTTCCTCAACCTGTTTCTGATCATGAGACACAAACAGTACTGTGGCGCCTCTGTTTATGATCTGTTCCATACGTTCTCTGCATTTTTCCCTGAATTTATAATCTCCTACCCCCAGCACTTCGTCCACAATCAGAATGTCCGGAAGATTTGCAGTCGCAATGGAAAATCCAAGCCGCGATACCATTCCCGAGGAATAATTTTTAATAGGCATGTCCACAAATTCCCAAAGTTCCGCAAAGTCGATAATGCTCTCAAATTTCTCTATCATTTCCCTGTGCGAATACCCCAGCACAGCTCCGTTCAGATATACATTTTCTCTGGCTGTCAAATCCACGTCGAAG
The DNA here is from genome assembly GCA_944381625.1 of uncultured Lachnoclostridium sp. Taxonomy (GTDB): domain Bacteria; phylum Bacillota; class Clostridia; order Lachnospirales; family Lachnospiraceae; genus Hominiventricola. The sequence continues at coordinate 118,653 of CALWLW010000006.1, read as the reverse complement.
CCGGCTCCTAATTCAATCAGGGGAGCAATATTTCCTTTTACCTGAAGCGTGCCTGACGCGGGACTCAGCACGCCTGCCACCAGTTTTAGAAGCGTACTTTTACCCGAGCCATTCAATCCTACAATCCCCAGGGATTCCCCTTTTTGTATTGACAGTGTAATATCTTTTAACGCCCAAAATTCTTCAAATCTCAGATTCCCTTTACAGAATTTAATTAAATACTCTTTCAGATTATCAATTTTTTCCGAACTCTTATTAAACATCATGGAAACATGACTCATCTCGATCACTATGTCTTCTGGCATGTCAAATATCCTCATTCAAAAAATTCGTTTATCCGATACTGTTTCCCAAATACATTATTGTATTGAATCCGCTCATATTCATTGATTTTCTCCGTGACATCCGTATCTTCGAAATATTCATACCAAATCCCATCGCTTTCCAGATGCCCCGAGCGGGTTATGGCAGGAACCATTCCATACAAATCCATCAGATATTCCTGATACCCTGTCATCTCCATCCCCAGTATCTGGAGCAAAAAGGCCGACAGATAATTTGCGCTGATCTGTACATGATCTCTTTCCTCGATATCAAAATTCGTCCATATTAAAAACGGAACTCTCATCCTGGCCTTTTGACGAGCCCCGAATTCTCCCTCTTTCTCTATGTATTGACTTTCCAGGCTCTCATACAGTTCTTCGGAAAGCGCAGGTCTGTGATCACCAAAAATAACCACCGCTGTAGGATCCGGTTCTTCTGCAAAATATTGAATCAGTTCCGAATATGCCATATCCGTCTCTTTGACCAGAGTCAGATATTCTTCCGCATCCGGATAATCTCTGCTCCCATCAAATGATATTTCTGAAGCGAAGCCCTCTCTTCCATAAGAAGAATGATTCTGCATCGTCACGTTAAAGATAAAAGACGGCGTTTTATTTTCCTCATATATTTCTATGACTTTTTCAAAAGAAGAATGGTCGCTGATATATCCTCTGATGTATTCTGCATCCGTAAAATCCTCTTCAAAATAGATCTGTTGGAATCCCATTTGAGGATAAACCTGGTCCCGGGAATAACCTCCCCCGTCAAAAGGATGAATCGCCGCTGTTTTGTATCCCTGGTCTGCAAGCTGGCTCGCAAGAGAAGATGTAATCCTGCTTTTAAATTGAACATAAGGAATACTTCCCCATGGAAAAAATGCCATCGTATTATTGGTCAAAAATTCATATTCTGTATTCGATGTTCCTCCGCCAATCGTAGAAACATACAGATCTCCCTTCACCACATTTTCTTTCAATCCATGTATAAACCCAAGAACATCTTCCGACATTCCTTCCAGTTCCAGATCAGCAAGCGCCTCATCCATAATGACAATCAGATTTGGTTTAAAGTCTCCGTCCCGCCCTGACGTTTTCTCCGCCAGCTGATACACTTCTTCTGCGCTGTACCCCTCCGGCGGCTCCACCATCATATGCTTAAGTTCTAATGTAAAAGAAAGCACAGTTCCCTGTTCCGCATAAATGCTTTCTGTATCCCAGTAGCCAACCTCTCCATCTACCCGGTACAGAATCGTAAAAATTAGTCCCAGGACAACCGCTGTACATCCTCCCACATCCCGCAGCCTCCATGTAAGCCGCAGCGGAGGAACAAGCATTATGATTCCATACAACACCAGTGACAGCCAAAGGCTGGTTGTAACCTTAGCATCTGCCAGCAGTTCATATGCCCCTGCAACTCTTACCGCCGTGTCTGCAGCAAAAATATCTGCTGGAAGAATTACGCTTCCCCGATACTTCAGCACAAAATAGTTTGCCATGGACGCGGCCATAAATAAAAATACATAAGCGCAGCCTGACCATCTGCTGTTTCTTACGATCAAAAACAGCAGCAGATAGACACACAAGTACACGAGGAGATTCCCACCAAATGCAGAGAAATCAAATTTCGTCCAGTCATGCCCCTGCATTTTTTCCAGCAAAATAAATGTTGATGCCGGCACGCCTAAGAAGAGTATCCATTTTCCAAAGCTCCGCCCTGCCAATCCGGTTTTCGGATATTTTACTGAAAGAAAGCGTATCCCCAGATCCACCAATACCAATACGATATCCATCAGGAGCAGCCCAATAACAAATATACATTTGTAGTAAAGATCGTCAGACCCTTCTCCATAAATCAACAGACATGAAATTATAACACCCGCTGACAGCGGGACTATCAGGCGGACACTGTCAGTCCTGACTCTGGAAAAGATTTCTTTTCTGATCTTTTCACCGCTTCGCTGATACTCAGACACACTTTCCAGAAGAAAAAGTCCCGCGGCGTACAACAGCAGAAAAACAGATCCCGTCATTGCAGGATGTTCTGCAAGAGATATTCCATGATTGGCAAAATAAAAGTCTTTTATCGTCCCATATTCATTTCCGTAAATATCAATTATTCCGACGGATTCCCGGTTTATGGCAACCTCCGCTTTACCGCTGCCAATGTTTTGGAGAAATCCAATATGAAGTTCTCTGACATTTACCAGATCTATGGAAACAGACACCGGCTGTACCGGGTTTCTAACCTCAAGGAATTCGCCTCCTGCATCCCATACCCATGCCTCCGAATAGTCCAGTTCTGTCAGTCTCAGATTAGTCCCGTCGGCTTCCAGATATTTGATCCGGACATCCGTTCCGCAAGACTCATCACGTTTTTCTGCCAGCGCTGTTATTTCCACCCGGAGATCCTCCGACTTTCGAAACTGTGCCCGGAGCAGAGTATTTGCCAACACAACAGTCAAAAAAGCGCTTAAGACTGCCAGCGTCAGCCTGAGCCTTTTCTTTTTACTTCTGTCCAAATTCTTTCCAGCTCCCTCATACCTTTTTCCGCATCAAATTTTTCTATAATTTTCCGATAACCGCAATCTCCCATTATATGCCGGTATTCCGGATTTTCTGCAAGAAGCAGTATGGCCCTTTTAAGAGACGAAACATCTCCCGGCTCTATCAAGATTCCTCCTCCGTCTTCCAATACTTCCGGAACTGCATCTACATTTCCAGCGATACATGGAATCCCATGGGCCATGGCTTCCAGGAGAGCCATAGGCATGCCTTCATGATAAGAAGGCAGGACAAACATCATGGCCTTCCGGTACATACTCTCCATTTTCCCAGAAGGAACCCATCCTATATGTACAATCCTGTCCGCGATTCCAAGGCATGCCGCAGCCTCTTTTACTTTTTCCGTCTCCCCGTCCCCGCATAAATATATTTTTATGCCCTGACTCAGACGACTTTCACAGGCAGCTACTGCCTGCAGTAAATCATACACACCTTTCCGTTTCCCAAGCCGGCCCACGAAAAGAATTCCTTCCGCGTCGGCGCAATAAGGATTAACCGGAACCGCCTTTACTGTATTATAAAGAACACGAAAACAGGCATCCGGAAAACGTTTTTTCATCTGTGTCTCCAGACTATTTCCCAGCACCAGATTTACATTCACATGCCGCAGCGTCCAGGATATCCATGCTCGCTGTATTCCGCTGGAACAGTCATAAAATTTCAAAAACTCAGCCCCGTGGTGATGCAGTATAATTTTCATACCGGGATGCCGGCAGACAAGAACGATAATTGCTTTCCTGTAAAAACTCCCTTTTTCCGCCACATGAAGATGGACAATGTCTGCGTTTCCCGTCAGACATATTGCCCAAATGCGGATAAAACCTTTAAGGAAAAAACATACTTTAGAAAAAATATCTTTTTCTATATAAACTGGTATGTACCTGATTTGAGCCTTATCCCATCTGTTCCACATTAAGCATTGACCCGCTACCGTCCGAATTCCACCGCACACGGACAAATCCGGGCCTGTCATTACTATTTTCAGAGGCGTCCGGTTTTTGTCCTTCCTCCTGTATTTCCAGTCAATTCCCCCAGTCAGATATTTCGCCGCAAAATAACTGTAGAGCCACATTTCTACCCCTGGCACAGACCGTCGTTCCAGATAAAACTCCAAAATTCGATCTGATGCTTTCATACGAATCGGTTCCCGTACCACTCCTGTAAAATCACTTTTCATTTTTTCGTAATTTTGCAGAATCTTTTCTGCCGAATCACGTTCCTTCCCAATCCTTCCTGCCTCATTTTTTACATATTCCAGGAAAAGGCAAAAGGCATCTCTGACAATCTGATCCGTGAAATCGCAGGAAGATTTCTCCTTGTTAATCCTCCATAATATACGGTACAGCCTCCTTATCTGAGCGAACATATCCGTTTTATAGCTTCTCAGGATAGATCCCTGATTCTGCCTGTAATGATAAAGGCCTCTTAAGTCATCCAAAACTTTCAGTTTTCTGCAGTCCAGCATGACCGGGAAAAAAATATTCAAATCCTCACCGAAGACCAGATTCAAATCACATTGATTCAGATTAGCTTCTATCAATTCTCTGCGGAACAATTTTCCCCACCGATGGGGCGTAATTCCTCTTCCCAGGTAATTTCCATCGTTAAGCAGTCTGGGAAATACCTCCTTTTGAAGTTCCTGCCTTTCATAACTTCCTGGCGGTATCTCTTCTCTCTGCAGTACCTGTCCATTCGGGTATTCTCTTACCAAAGCACAACAGACCACATCTGCTCCGCCCGCTTCTTCAGCCATTCTCTCCAGATAATCCGGCTCTACCCAGTCGTCGCCGTCTAAAAACGCTGTATACTCCCCCGTTGCTTCCCGGAATCCTCTTACCCAGGCCTCAAAGAGTCCTCTATTCTCCTGACGGATCAGACGGATCCGTGAATCCCGGCAATGGTATTCCTGACAAATAGAAGCACTTCTGTCTGTCGATCCATCATCCACAATAATAATTTCACACTCTTTCCATGTCTGGCTCAGTGCGGAGTCCAGACATTTTTCAAGATACTGCTCCACATTATACACGGGTATAATCAAAGAGATTTTCATAAACGTTCAGCCTCCGCGGCGCTGAGATACTTTCTTACAAACCCGGCGGAATGAAACCAGGAAAGCCTGAAATCTTTCCTTTCCATCTTATGGATTTCCTCCAGTGCAGCCTCCAGCCTGTCCGGGCTTTCGCAAAGCACTGCGTATCCCATTTCCGAAAACCGTTCGCCAATTTCTCTTTGGTGATTGTCAATGTGTTCCCCGTACTCCTTTCTCCGGGGAACAATGATCACCTTTTTCTTCAGCAAAAGACCTTTCGTGATCGTTCCAATACCCCCATGCGTGATCAGGATTTCACATTGGTTGATCAATGAATAAAATTCTTCTTCTCCAAAGAACTCCCTGCCCGAATAGTTCTGTAGCCGATAATCTGAATGCCCCGTCTGCCCCATCACTGTATCCGTAATCACTCTTTGATCAATCAAATCATCCACTTTTTTCAATAGCCGGTTAAATGGGAATTTCTGAGTTCCTACTGTAACCAGTATCATATTTATCCTCCTCAAACGGGTCAATATAGACCGCATTGGGATAATATTTCAGGAGATTTTTCCAGTACACAATAAAAACATCCGCAAACAGATAAGCTATCCTCCCTGACAGAGAACCGCTCTCCACCCGTGCGAACGTTTCAATGAAAATAATTTTTTTACCATATAATTTTCCCAGAAGCAGCACCGGTATGGAGATCAGTGCGCCGGTGGAAATGAAGTAGTCTGGTTTTTCTTTCCTCAAAATCTTACGGCCGATGTAAAAAAGTTTTATAATTTTAAAGAATACCAGCGGCTCTTTCCTGTTCACAGGATCCACATAATACACCCTGCCTCTGTTTCGGCTTCTGTGTTCTCCGGGCAGGCGCTCTGTAATCAAAAAATACTCACACTCCAAATCCATATATTTCACAAACTGCAGCTCATCCAGATGACCGCCCCTCGAAGCAACCAGACATATTTTCATAACATCTTTTTCATCTCCTCGCCCGTCTACTCACTATTTATATCACAATATATATTATGTGTCAATTAAACTCGAAAAGAATCTGTTTTTGCCGAAAAATTAAAAGACCCGGAAGTTTATACTTCCAGGGCCTTTTTATCAGATCTATTTTCCTTGGCTGCTGCGTCTTTTATGGAATACAAATACCAGCACAATCGCCAGCGCCGCAGCTGCGGCAACGCCGATCCAAAGCACAATATTCGCGTTGTCGCCCGTCTTCGGGGACTGGACAGCCGACTGTGAAGATACCGGCTGCGAAGAACCGGAGTCCTCATCATCCCCTCCGCCGGAACTGTGCCCGGAACTCTTGATCTCTTCTGCAGTGAATACCCAGTCCACTTCACCAATCCGGTTCGCATATTCATTGCCCAGATCTGCAGGAACGCTCAGTTCCACGGTCAGCGTCGTCCCTTCACCCTGACGGAACGTACCCAGCAGAACATTTTCCTGCAGGCCTCCCAGCTGGTCGGCGGAAGCCTCATAGATCACCGTATCGCCATTTTTCACTTTCAAAGACAGCCTGCTCAGGAAGTCTTTCATGGAAACACTGTCTGGTAAAGCATTCTGCACATCCTGTCCAAGAGCGCTCTCATCGTCCGTATGCGTCTCTGCCCGCAGATATATTTTCACCTTGCTGACTTTTTCCTTGTTGTTTGTAACTGTTATCTGCTGCGTTACCACATCTCCGGGCATCACATTTTTAAAATTATCGAACAGATCCGTGGAGGAGCTGTCATTCCCGGGCAGAAATACGAACTTCTCCGCGCCCCCGTCATAACGGACAGAGGTATCTCCGGCCTGTGCCGGAACCACCGGACCGGTCATCAGCACCGCAGCCATAAACAGGGAGGACAAAGCTTTTAATATCTTTCTTTTCATTCCTTACGCGCCCCCTTTCCTATGACTGCCCTGCCGGGCTGTAGGGCCTGACATGATTTTCCGTAATCGTCACGCCCCATGCTTCTCCCACCGCCTGTGACGGTTCGCTCTGGATCGCTTCCGCCATGACTTCGATCACCTGTTTTCCGCCGTCAGCATCGTTATACTCAGCTAATTCAATCTCATCCAACAGATAATGTAACGGACTTTCTCCCGGCTCTACCGGAAGCGTATAATAGTAATATCCATTATATTCTTCCCAGCCTGTTCCAGGCGTAAAATCCGCGATTTCCGCGGTTCCTCCGATCTGGTCTCCACTCTCGTTCACACGGTAACTGATCAGTTTGATCCGGATATAGGCGTCAATATCGCCGGTATTTTTTGCCGTCACATTTTTCTTCACATACCCGTCAAATTCCTCTTCCACCTCTGTCGTCACATCCGCGACAGTAAAGGTGTTCACCACCGGACCGGTATCCTTCATCAGCCAGGCGACGGTGGCGCCGACCGTACCGCAGAGCAGTACGGCCGCGCATCCGAAGACCAGGAGCCGTTTTTTCTTTAAGGAGAAACGAACTGTCTTTTTATTTCTTTTTGTGTTCATCATGTCAGTTGTTTCCTCCTTCCGAAGCACTCTCATGAGAAATTCCGTAAACATTCTCAGCGACTGCAGAATAATCGTTCAGCCACTGGTCATTATCCCTGGTATTGGTACAAACCACCCCAGCATCTGGATTTGTGCTTCCCAGCACTACGGAACCTGAAAGACTCATTGATGACTCATACCGCCAGGACCATCCCTCGTCCTCTACTACTGTATAAGTTCCCACCGGGAGTTCGCTGATCATAATACTGCCTGTGCCTGTGATGCTGGCGGATGTATAAACTGCTTCATCTTTCAGGATTGTGAATACATACGGGTCGTCCGATATATCAGTTCCCGCCTTTTCGATTGTCAGTGTACAGGTATTAACATGGAGAAGGAATTCCTCATTCTCCGCATTAAATCCACAGTCAGATTCCGCACAGGCACCATGTGCAAAGCTGGTATACTGATAGATATTGGTATTGTCCAGTTTTGCTGTTACGTTTACTGGAATATCTTCTTTTGTACTTACTTTTCCATTGGTAAATGCATCCTCAGGCAAGCTGTAGTCAAAAATCAACTGGGGCTCTGTCCCTGTCATCTTTTCAGCATCTGCAGTCTCTGTATTATGTTTCCACGCTGTATCAGCATAATTTGCCTCGGTATAATCATCCGGGTTCAGCGGGGCATCATCTCCGTACCAGACTTCGCTGTCCTGGAAAGTAACCGTGGGTTTGTAGACAAGGATATTTCCCACTTTACTTTCGTTTTTCACATTTTCCGATCCCGAAGACTTCGGGGCGATCGTACAGGATACCTCATAAGTCTGATCTGCTGTCAGATCCTCATAGCCAGCCGCAGGATCAGCGCTCACACTGATATCCACAAAAGCATTCTGCCAACTCTCCAGACCAAAATTTTCTTCGGACGGATCAATTTCGATACTGTCTCCTGCAGTAATGCTGGAACCACTCTTAAGATCCTCAGCACTTAAGTCCGCCATAAGGTAAACATGTTTATCTTCTGCCGTCACTGTGATGTCTTTTATCGGGACATCTACGGTGGGTTGTTCAAAGGCTTCCACTAAAGAGCCCTCAGATGTATACACTCCAGAAGAACTATCATTGGTAGGCACACCATTTCCGCCGAGAAAACCTTCTTTGGGCTGTACTGTAATCTGAATCACCAATTTCTTCCCATGATCTTTGGTTTCCGGTTTTTGATCTTGGGATACAAAATTCTCGTTAAAATCAAATCCGGTCACCTGTATTGTGCCTCCGTCAACGCTAATTCCATTAAATGCTGTTCCTGAAGTACTCCATGCAGCTTCTCCCGTCTCTTCATTGTAGCTGATACAATCGTAAACTGCCGCGCTGACCGCCCCTGCGGAGGGTCCTTCAAAATATGGAGAAATTACGTCCTTAATTACTGTATCACTGCCCAGAGAAATGGATGGAGCTCCTACTTCCTCCGAAATCTTCTCAAAGATGGCAGTTAAAGACGCCGCGTCGCTCGCTGCCAGATAATAGCCCTGGTTGCTTCCGGAACCTCCGTTACTCATGCTCTGTGCCTGAGGATAATTACTGGAAAGATAATGGAGGAACTTGTTAGTACGTGCCGCATCATTACTCTCCTCTGAGATGGCCAGCTCAGGATCTGCCCCATCCAGCATTCCGATTGTATATACCGTTGCGCCGTAAGTATTTTTCAATCTGTAGGCTGAATTTATTGCCGGGTTGGCAGATCCACTGATTGTCGTGTTGTTCCAGGTTCCGTTTCCCGGTATTCCGTCTGTAAAAATGACAACAACTCGATTCCTCTCGCTGGAAGATGTTTGCGAGGCATTTTGAAAAGCGCTTTCCGCCTTTGCCAATCCATCCTCAATATAAGTTCCACCATTCGTTTTTAAGCCGTTGATCGCATCCACAACCTCATTATAATTATCGCGGATATCGTCTACCAGCCCAATCTTTGTCACCGCATCATCATTATCTGAAAATCCAATGACAGAAATTCTATGATCCACCTGATTCTTTGATGCATCATCGTAAACATTTTTTGCAAATTCTAATGCAGCCGCCTTCAGCGCTTCACTTTTGCTTACTGTAACTTCATTTCTTGTATAAAACTGCACATGTCCCGAATCCGTATCAGCCGCGGATGTCATAGGTTCATAATGCATTCCCCAGTGCAAAATGAAATGTCCTCCCGTATACCAGCCTGGATCATGACTGCCAAATAGTCCTCCTTGGCAATAAGACACTCGAATATACGTATCATTCCTTTTAATGTAATAATTCTGGTTATTATCCAGATCATAGACAGGCGTGTATCCGTACATATTGTCTGCCATACTGCCGCTTTCATCCAGAACTAATACAATATCGGTTGGAACAGATTCCGCAGAACTGATCACAGTTCCGGTTGTATACGCTTCCAGCGTGATTACCGCAGTTCCACTTTCTTCCTGATACTCCGCGGTCTTGGAAAGGATCAACCCATTTTCCGGTTCCTCTTCCCTCAGAAGACTCATTCGCATCCTGGCTAAAGAGGTTTTGACCGGCGGAAGCAGCGGACCTACTTCCGTATAATTTTTAGCCGGCGTCTCAGTTACTTCTTCTGTCTCTACACCCAGTTTCTCTGCAAATTCCAAAAGCTCTTCTTCATCAGCCACAGCGAGCAAAGCTTCCAGTTCTTCTTCCGCCAATCCTGACAGATACGCATCCACCTCGTCCACAGACTCCATGGACAGCAGATTCTCCCATGCGGTTCCTGCGTCAAATTTTCCCGCCACACTGTCGTTTGTTGCATTTTCTTCCGGCAAAGGTGTATCGGCGGATGTCTCGCTGTTTACTTCACTATCCAATTTTTCATGCTCTGTATTGGTTATATCTTGTGTTTCCGATTCTGTCTTTTCATTTATTTCATTCTGAATCAGCGTCCCGTCCATATCCGGCATCTGCGGATTTTCCTCTACAGGCTCCTCTGTTTCTTCAGATTCCTCTGTATTGTTCTCTATATCCCCGGATATAACCGTATCGTCGTTTCCGCTCATACTGCCGTCCACATTTTCAGATACCAGCGTATCATCTTCTTCCGTTCCGGTATTTACCTGATTCAATGCGGAAGACGCCGTATCAGAGACTTGCTCTGCCTGATCAGAAGGCTCCTCTTCGATCGGCTCCGCCTCCGCCGCAGCATCTTCCGTCTCCGCCTCCACAGACTGCACATCTGTTCCATTGCTCGCAAACGCCAGTTCCACCGGAGCCTGAAGCAGCATACACGACACCAGGAGAGCGGCCGTCAATTTTTTCAGCATATGCGCATTCCTCCTTGTCTAGCCCGGTTACGCTACTCTGTCTCCGGCCATCCTGCCGCCTGCAGCACACTGGTGCCGTTATTCTCAGACTGAACTGCGCTCACCTGCACGTCGATTTCCACTGTACTGTCTTTATAAAGATTGTCCATATCTCCGGAGAATGTAACCGTAGTAAATAACGGTTCTGTGGTCTCACCCGGTTCCAGAGCATCATTATAGTAGTAATAACCTTCACTTTCCGTCCAATTGCTGGTGTTATAATCCAGGACTACCAGTTCCGCATCCGGCTCTCCGTCCACTCCCTCTGCCAGTACAATCGCTTTGTCTACTTCAACACGCACCCAGGCCGGATTAGATCCGGTATTTTTCACCTGAGCAATCTTGGAAACCTCCGCACCCGGCATCACATCGTCTACCTTTTCAAACGGAACCGGATTCCCCTGATCATCCAACTGATCCGTCAGTTCCTGCAGTTCCACTTCCACGTTTCCTGTGGTGATCACATTATGCGCGCGATCCTCCGCCGTAAAATAAGCCAGCGTTCCTGCCGTCAGCGTTGCCGCACAGCATACCGACAGGGCACCCGCCATTACTTTCCATTTTTTCATCCTTAACTCCTTCCCGGACAGCTTTCCCTGCCGTCCACTGTTTTTGGCGCCATGCTCCGCCGCACAGGCCGTAAGAGAATCCGTCCATAAGTACGGACGGACTTTCTTACGGCCTGTCCCAAAGGACAGGCGCGATAATCTTTATCTAACTAAATTAAGCACCAAAGGATGCGTCCCATGCTGCCTCTGCACTTTCAAATCCTTCCGCCTGAACCGCATAAGCATTCACTACAATCGTCTCTTCTGCATAATCCGCAAGCGCCTCTCCTGTTACTGTTCCGCTGACAGTAAAATGCTCGAATACAACTAACTCTGCTCCTGCCGACTGAGCTGCTGCTTTTGCATAGACATCCAGGCCCTCATAGGTATCCACTCTTACCCAGCCATTCGCTGTCATCTGTGCTTCAATCGTTGTATCGCCTTCAATTTCTGCCAGTCCATTGTCCACCGTTACGAACACATAACAGTCTTCGCTTCCCTCAGCCACAGTAACGGTAGGATCTTTGTCATATTCTTTACCGGGGAAAAGCTTATACGTATTTGCCTGAACTCTCCCTTCACCGGTAATTTCCTGTCCATTGACGTCTACCTTTGCCTCGTCAAGCGTGATCTCAACATCGCCCACAGTAAGAGTATTGGTCACAGTCTCCGTATCCGTCAACCATGCCAGAGTACCTCCAATGGTTACGCACAGCGTTGCCGCTACCGCCGCTGCTGCAACAAGTTTCTTTGTTTTCATCCTGAAAACCTCCTTAAATAAAAAAATAAAATGTATTTAAGGCAGCCTTGCGGCTGTACCTTACTTTTTTCGTCCTGTCCTGCGTTTCCGCTGTCTGGGACGTTTTTTTCCTTCTGGTTCTTCCTCACGAAGAAGATCCGGAAGAAAAAGCATCAACAGGATTGCCGCCCCGCATGCAGCTGCGATGTATGTACCCGGCGGATGCTGGATAAATGCCGCAATATATCCCAGATGCGGAATGCAGAAAACGGGCCGCCCCAGTAAATTCTCATAATAAACAGGGGCTCCGTCCGCCGCTTCATTGGCGTCTCCCTTCGTATAAAAACACCGGTTTTCTTCATCAATCTCGATTACCCGGTGCGTTGCCACTGTCAATTCTTCATTTAGTACAAAAGTAATCGCATCACCTGTCTCTATTTCCTCTGGCTCCGCATCCTGCACATAGAGCAGGGAACCCGTGGGGTATACCGGTTCCATACTGCCGCTCATGACCACATAAGCCTGCAGGCCCACGACCCTGACGCCAACCAATAGAATCGCCAGGAGAACCGCCAGAATCACCAGAAATGTTGTGATGCCGTTCCATATCTTTTCTGCTGTATTTTTCATATCTCTCATAATTTATATCATAATTTTAATTATGTATAATTTAGCACGGAATGTTATGAATTTCAATAGCCTGTGATAATTTTTTGAAGAATAAGACCATAAAAAAAGGAGCATACCAATCTGGCAGCTCCCATTTCCATGGTCTTCTTTATATCATCATCAAATCCCGTATCGATTGTACAACTTTGTTCTCTCATCCGCATCGCTGGTCACTGCGGAGATCTCATCAATTCTTCCCTCTTGTAAAAGGATCTGGATCAGACCGGACAGCCGCGACTCTCCCTGTAATTTCCCGGCTGCGATCCCAGCCTGCCTCCCTCTCTCTTCTCCCAACGCAATACCCATCTGCTTTCCTCTTTCTTCTCCCCTCCTTTCTCCTCTTCGTTCCACTTCTTCAAAAATCTTACACATATTCTCACTCTCCTCCCAAAGATACGGATTCACTTCTCCGATGAACTGGATCAGTTCGTCCCTTCTTTTATCCTCCAGTCTCTCCAGCGCCTGCCTCGCCATCCGGTCAAACTCCACAGCATCTACACAGAGAGAAAGATTTCTCAGCCAGAGAAAATCCTCTCCCTCCAGACGGGACTGTACCATGATCACGATATCTGTTTTCCAGATCCGAAAGCGATAAATTCCTGGTTCTGTCTCTCCCCTGAACACATCTCCCAGGTATTTCATCACTTTCCTGGGATAAACACTGCACACAAACATCAGCAGGACTTCTTCGGCATCCGGAATCTTTTTGGACTGTTCCGAGTCCCCCGTTCCGGAAGATAGATACAGGGAAATATACGCCATGCCCTTATAAATATCGTCTATGCCCAACCGGTCAGTGGCTCCTTTGTATTCCAATATTGTGTGATTTTTCAAAAGCCTTCCCAGTCTGCTTTTCATATGCCAGCCGCCGTCTTTCTTCAAAATGAGAAAGTCGATCCGAAGCGGTTTGCGTGTCAGTTCTCGCTCCGGGCTGATGGAATAATGGCCGTCATCAGCCTCCAGCGTCACGCACAGCGCATTCTGGAACGGCAAATGCCACTGCCGGTAACCAGAACCGGACCCTGGGGCATTCCTTACCCTGGTTACGCCGGAACTTTTGTCTCTCTGCTTTTTCTTCTTCAATTTTCACCTGGCCGCGCCCGCGGCCTAATCCTTTGGGGTAATCAGACCGAAGCGGTCAGATGGTTTTGATCTTTATAGAGAAATAATAACATACAGCAGACAAAAAAGCAACAACCCAAATACCCTAATACAAGCATTGGAACATTTAATCCCCGCGGGAATAATACAGGGGCGGGAGTGATTCGTACGTTTCACTCCCGCCCCTGTTCAGAACCGGCCGCTTTCCGCGGTCCATTCTATGCTCTTCTTTTTACAGATTCGTATACCCCATCAGCGCCTCGTCCACCTCTCTGGCCGCGTCGCGTCCGTCGCGGATCGCGCGCACCACCAGGGACTGGCCGCTGTGCATATCCCCGGCTGTGAATACATTGGGGATGTTGGTCAGATGTTTTCCGGGCTCCGTGGCCACGTTGGTCCTGCCGTCCACGTTTACGCCGAAGGCTTTCGTCACATAGTCCTGGCTTCCCAGGAAGCCTGCCGCGATCAGCACCAGCTCCACGTCCACAACAAACTCGCTGCCTTCCACCGGAACCATCGCCATGCGCCCGGTCTTCTCGTCCTTCTTGCTCTCCAGGCGGACGATCCTTGCCTGCTTCACACAGCCGTTTTTATCCTTGATGAACTCCTGCACCGTGGTCTGGTAGATCCGCGGGTCGTGGCCGAACTTGGCGATTGCCTCTTCCTGGCCGTAGTCGGTCTTGCAGACCCTGGGCCACTCCGGCCAGGGATTGGACGGAAGCCTGTCGTCGGGCGCCTTGGGCATCATCTCCAGCTGGGTCACGGAAGCCGCTCCCAGGCGGATGGACGTACCCACACAGTCGTTGCCGGTGTCGCCGCCGCCGATGACCAGCACGTTCTTTCCTTTTGCCGAAATGAATTTGCCGTCCTTAAAATCAGAATCCAGCAGGCTCTTCGTGGTCGCTTTCAGGAAGTCCACCGCAAAATAGATCCCTTTCGCGTCCCTTCCCGGCACCTTGATATCTCTCGGATTCTTCGCGCCGCCGCAGAGAATCACCTTATCGTACTCTTTCAGGAGCTGATCCGCTTTCACATCCACGCCCACATTGCAGTTGGTAATGAACTGGACGCCCTCTTCCTTCATAATATTGATCTTCCGGTCGATATACTGTTTCTCCAGCTTCATGTTGGGGATGCCGTACATCAGAAGGCCTCCCACCCGGTCGTCCCGCTCATAGACCGTCACCGAATGTCCTCTGCGGTTCAGCTGGTCGGCCGCCGCCAGTCCGGCCGGGCCGGAGCCGACGACCGCCACCTTTTTGCCGGTGCGCACCTTGGGCGGTCTGGCATGGGCGTATCCCATACGATAGGCGTTCTCAATGATCGCCAACTCGTTGCTCTTGCCTCCCACCGGGTCGCCGTTCAGATTGCAGGTGCAGGCGATCTCACAGAGACCTGGACATACCCTTCCGGTAAATTCCGGGAAATTGCTGGTCTTGGCCAGACGGTAATACGCCTCTTCCCAGTTGCCCAGGTACAGAAGGTCGTTCCACTCCGGGATCATATTCTGCAGGGGGCAGCCGGACATCATCCCTGAGATCATGGCTCCCGCCTGGCAGAAGGGAACGCCGCAGTCCATACATCTGGCGCCCTGCTTTTCCTGCTCCGCTTTTGTCAGCGGCACATGGAATTCATTAAAGTGCTTGATTCTTTCCAAAGGAGCTTCCGCTCTCGCATTTTTCCGCTCATATTCTAAAAAGCCGGTCGGTTTTCCCATCGCTTCATGCCTCCTATCCTCTCTTCATGGTGTAAAAAGCTTCGATCTGCGCCTGCTCCGTGTTCATCCCTTTTTCCTCCATCTGAACGATCAGGCTCAGCATCCGTTTGTAGTCGTTGGGGATGATCTTCTTAAATTTGGGCAGATAGTGCTCAAAATCGTCGAGGATCTGTTTTCCTTTTACGGAATTGGTGTAAGCCACATGCTCCTTGATCATATCTTTCAGTTCCTGGACGTCGTATTTATCCGTCACCTGCTCCAACGTCACCATGCCTTTGTTGATCTTGGTGTACAGATCGCGGGTCTCATCCAGCACGTAGGCCACGCCGCCGCTCATGCCGGCCGCGAAGTTCTTGCCCACGTTCCCCAGGATCACCGCGCAGCCTCCGGTCATGTACTCGCAGCCATGGTCGCCGGTGCCTTCCACCACCGCGCGCACGCCGGAGTTGCGGACACAGAACCGCTCGCCGGCCACGCCGTTGATATAGGCTTTACCGCTGGTGGCTCCATAGAACGCCACGTTTCCGATGATGATATTTTCATCCTGCTTAAACGTAGTTCCCTTGGGCGGATAGACGATCAGTTTTCCGCCGGAAAGTCCTTTTCCGAAGTAATCGTTGGAATCGCCCTCCAGCTCCAGCGTCAGTCCTTTGGGGATGAACGCGCCGAAGCTCTGTCCGCCGGCTCCGGTACATTTCACCGTGAAGGTGTCTTCCTCCAGACCCTCCGGATAGCGGCTGGTAATCTCGGATCCGAACATGGTGCCGAAAGCACGGTTCGTGTTCCCCACATCCAGCTCGATGCTTCTCTTCTGCTTCTTCTCCAGGGCTCCCCGGAGTTCTTTCATCAGCACCCGCTCATCCAGCGTCTTTTCCAGTTCAAAATTATATACCTGCTTCGGATCGAAGATGACCTTCTGGCCCTTGCCCGCGTAGGGATTTTCCAGAATCCGGGTCAGGTCGATGGTGGCCGCGCGGCCCACACGGTTCTCTTTCACCATGAGCAGATCCGAACGTCCCACCAGTTCGTCCACGGTACGGATTCCCAGCTTCGCCATGTACTCCCGCATCTCCTGAGCGATAAATCTCATGAAGTTGATCACATATTCCGGTTTGCCGCGGAAACGTTTCCGAAGCTCCGGGTTCTGGGTAGCCACGCCCACCGGGCAGGTATCCAGGTTGCACACACGCATCATCACACAGCCCATGGTGACCAGCGGCGCGGTGGCAAAACCAAATTCCTCCGCGCCCAGCATGGCCGCGATGGCCACGTCCCGGCCGCTCATCAGCTTGCCGTCAGTCTCGATGCGCACTTTATTTCTCAGACCGTTTTTCAGAAGCGTCTGGTGCGTCTCCGTCAGCCCCAGCTCCCAGGGAAGTCCCGCGTTGTGGATGGAGCTGGCCGGCGCGGCCCCGGTGCCTCCGTCGTATCCGGAGATCAGGATCACCTGAGCGCCCGCTTTCGCCACGCCCGCGGCCACGGTTCCCACGCCTGCCTCGGACACCAGCTTCACGGAAATCCTGGCTTTCGGGTTGGAGTTTTTCAGGTCGTAGATCAGCTGCGCCAGATCCTCGATGGAATAGATGTCATGGTGCGGCGGCGGGGAGATCAGGCTTACGCCCGGCGTGGACATCCTGGTCTTCGCGATCCAGGGATAGACCTTGCCGCCCGGCAGATGCCCGCCCTCGCCCGGCTTCGCGCCCTGGGCCATCTTGATCTGGATCTCCTGAGCGCTGACCAGATATCTGGAAGTCACGCCAAAACGCCCACTGGCCACCTGCTTGATGGCCGAGCATTTGTTCAGCCCGTCCGGACCGATGGTGAGACGCTCGATGCTCTCGCCGCCCTCGCCGGTATTGGATTTGCCGTGAAGCGTGTTCATCGCCACCGCCAGACATTCATGGGCTTCCTGAGAGATGGAACCGTAGGACATGGCGCCCGTCTTGAAGCGGGTCACGATGGAATCCACGCTCTCCACCTCTTCCAGCGGCACGCCCTTTTTCGGATATTTAAAATCCAGGAGGGTACGGATCTGTCCGTGGTTGTTCTCCCCGTTGATCAGCGCCGTGTACTGCTTAAACAGGTCGTAACTGCCTTCCCGGGTGGATTTCTGCAGCAGATGGATGGTCTGCGGGTTGTACAGGTGTTCCTCTCCCGCGCTTCTCTCCTTGTGCAGTCCCAGGCTGTCCAGCACCAGGCTGGTCTCCAGCCCCAGCGGGTCAAAGGCTGCGGTGTGCAGGGCTTCCACTTCCTCCTCGATCTCTTTCAGGCCGATGCCGCCGATACGGCTGACCGTGTTGGTAAAGTACCGGTCCACCACGTCCTTGTTGATGCCGATGGCTTCAAAGATCTTGGAGCCCAGATAGGACTGGATGGTGGAAATGCCCATCTTGGATGCGGTCTTGACAATGCCGCTGATCACGGCCTGGTTGTAATCGTTCACCGCCGCGTAATAATCTTTGTTCAGGATGCCTTTGTCGATCAGCTCCTTGATGCTCTCCTGGGCCAGATACGGGTTGATGGCGCAGGCGCCGTAGCCCAGAAGCGCCGCGAAATGATGCACTTCCCTGGGTTCGCCCGATTCCAGGATGATGGAAACCGCCGTGCGTTTCTTGGTCCGTACCAGATGCTGCTGCAGGGCCGAGACCGCCAGCAGGGACGGGATCGCCACATGGTTCTCATCCACGCCCCGGTCGGACAGGATCAGGATGTTCACGCCGTCCCGGTACGCCCGGTCCGCCTCCACGAAGAGCCGGTCGATGGCCCGTTCCAGGCTGGTATTTTTATAATAAGTAATCGGAAGCACTTCCACTTTGAAGCCTTCGTGCTTCATGTTTTTGATCTTCAGAAGATCCGTGTTGGTCAGGATCGGATTGTTGATCCGCAGCACGCAGCAGTTCTCCGGCTTCTCTTCCAGCAGATTGCCGTCCTTACCCACATAGACGGTGGTGGAGGTGACGATCTTTTCCCGGATCGCGTCGATGGGCGGGTTGGTCACCTGAGCGAACAGCTGCTTGAAATAATTGAACAAAGGCTGATGGTGATCGGACAGCGCCGCCAGAGGCACGTCGATACCCATGGCGGAGGTGGCCTCCGATCCGTTGGCCGCCATGCTCATGATGGAATTGCGCACATCCTCATACCGGTAACCGAAGGCTTTCTGGAGGCGTTCCCGCTCCTCCGGCGTGTATTCTTCGATCCTCTGGTTGGGAATCTTCAGTTCGGACAGGCTGACAAGATTGTGATCCAGCCATTCCCCGTAGGGCTGACGGTCCGCATAATATTCCTTCAGCTCGTCGTCGTCGATGATCCTGCCCTGTTTCGTATCCACCAGGAGCATTTTCCCCGGATGAAGCCGCTCTTTCATGACGATCTTCGACGGATCGATATCCAGCACGCCCACCTCGGAGGACAGGATCAGCTGGTCGTCGGTGGTCACGTAATATCTGGAGGGACGCAGTCCGTTGCGGTCCAGCACCGCCCCCATCACGTCGCCGTCGGTGAACAGGATCGACGCGGGGCCGTCCCACGGCTCCATCATCGTGGCGTAATACTGGTAAAAATCTTTCTTCTTCTGGGACATGGTCCGGTTATTGAGCCACGGCTCCGGAATCATGATCATGACCGCCAGGGCCAGATCCATGCCGCTCATCACCATAAATTCCAGTGTGTTGTCCAGCATGGCCGAATCGGAGCCGGACGCGCTGATGGCCGGCAGAACCTTGTGAAACTCTCCCTTCAGGCACTCGGATTCCACCGTCTCCTCACGGGCCAGCATTTTGTCCGCATTTCCCTTGATCGTATTGATCTCCCCGTTATGTACCAGAAAGCGGTACGGATGCGCCCGCTCCCAGCTTGGCAGGGTGTTGGTGGAAAAGCGGGAGTGTACCAGCGCGATGGCGCTCTCGTAATCCGGGCTCATAAGATCCAGGAAAAACTGCCGGAGCTGCCCCACCAGGAACATGCCTTTATAGATCAGCGTCCTGCTGGAACAGGATACCACATAGGTATTGTCGTTGGACTGCTCGAACACCCGGCGGGCAATATAGAGCTTCCGGTCAAAATCCAGTCCGCATGCCACATCGTCGGGTTTGGCGATAAACGCCTGAAGGATGGCGGGCATCTTCTCCAGCGCCTTGGAACCCAGCACTTTGGGATTGGTGGCCACTTCTCTCCAGCCCAGGAACTCCATTCCTTCCTTTTCCACGATGATCTCGAACATCTTCTTCGCCTGATTGCGCATCAGTTCATCCTGGGGAAAGAAAAACATGCCGATGCCGTATTCCCGTTCTCCGCCCAGCCGGATGCCCAGCTTTTCGCACTCTTTTGAAAAGAATTTATGGGAAATCTGAACCATGATGCCCACGCCGTCTCCGGTCTTGCCCTCCGCGTCCTTGCCGGCGCGGTGCTCCAGGTTCTCCACGATGCTCAGGGCATCCGCCACGGTCTGATGGGATTTGATTCCCTTAATATTGACGACCGCTCCGATACCACAGTTGTCATGTTCAAAACTGGGGTCGTACATGCCCTGTGCAGGACATTCCATCTTTTTTAGATCTTTCATAAGCGGCAACCTCTCCTTCGCTTGTTCGTTTGCTTTTGATGCTTTTAAGTTTACTCCTGTTTTCTTCATTTGTAAATCCCATTTTCCTTTATAATTGTCAGATTATCTGATAATTCATTTTCATTTCCCGATTTCATCGGTCTGAATTCCAAAAATTTTTCAGTTTCTTATCTTTCTCGGGCAATTCGGGCATAAAAAAATCCCATTTTCCAGAAAAATACTTCTTCGTATTCTCTCCGGAAATGGGACTCCATATAAATTTTCTTAATTATCTCGTCAATTTTCTTCCTGTTTTTCCCCGGATATTGCCTTCCCGGAAGCCCAGATGAGCGCCATGGAGAAAGCGAAAAGAACCATGCAGGCCGCGGCTGTCCCCGCCCATACCAGAGGCTTTTGAAGCAGGCCGTCAAGCCCTCCCCCTTCCGTGAGGAAAATCAGGAACACATTGGCTGACATATGAGCCAGTATGGGAATCAGCACGGTGCCGAAGCGTTCCATCAGGTATGCCAGAAAACATCCCATCAAAAAACCGTAGACACCCTGAACCAGATTCCCATGGCAGACGCCAAAGGCAAGGGCGCTCCACAGAACTGCGCTTCCCGCGCCCAGAAGCTCCCGCATCCGTCCGTACAGAAGCCCCCGGAATAAAAGCTCCTCCATCACCGCGGCCGCCGCGCCTGACGCCGCCAGCTCCATCCAGATACTCCCCTGATACATGGCCTCCTGCGCCTGACGGAAGCCCGCCGACCAGCCAGGAAGCGGTGAAGACAGGAAGATCAGGTTCAGCGCCAGCGCCAGAGCCATACTGCCCAGCGCGGCCCAGGAAACCGGGCGCAGCTCCAGCACAATCACCATATGGCGGAAGGAAAAGCCTTTCCGCTCTTTCAGGTCTTTGCAATACATCCATCCGAAAACAGGAACCGCTATCAACGCCGTCAGAAGAACCATCTGCAGTACCCTGCCAGGATACTCCCGCAGGATATACTCCTGGACGTCCGCGCTCTCCGATCCCAGCACGGCAAAACCGGCTTCAAACATCAGAAACTGCATGTAAATGGAAGCCGCCAGGGAGCTGAGCAGATAATACAGGGCCAGCGGCGCGCAGACGTGCAGCAGATTTCCCACAGCCACGGTCTTTGGACGCTGTTTCATCCTACATTCTCTCCGGCGCTTCAAATCCCAGCACGTCGATGCAGGTCTCCAGCACCTTTCTGGTCAGGCCCAGCAGACGGATACGGCTCTTCTTCGCCGCTTCGTCTTCCGTCCCTAGGATCTTCGTCTCATGATAAAACTTATTGAAGGCGTTGGCCAGGTCGTAGATATACGCGCAGACCTTGTGGGGCGCGATCTCCTCAAAAGCATTTTCCATCACGCCGTTAAATTTGGTCAGCTCCAGCATCAGCGCTTTCTCGCTCTCATTTTCACAGGGCTGGATCTTCGCGCCGTCGGCGTTTCCGCCCTCCTCCTGATATTTTTTCAGGATGGATTTGATCCGGACAATGGTGTACAGGATATAAGGCCCGGTGTTGCCCTCGGAAGACGTGAAACGGTCCACGTCAAAAATATAATCCTTGGAAGCCTGGTTGGACAGATCCCCGTACTTCAAAGCGGACAGTCCCACAATCTTCGCGGTCTTCTCCGCCTCCTCCCGGTCCATGGGACGGCTCTCCTGGATCTTCCGGTACATCTCGTCGTTGATATCCTGGATCAGATACTCCAGGCGCATTACGCCGCCCTCCCGGGTCTTAAAGGGTTTTCCGTCCTTTCCGTTCATGGTGCCGAAGCCCAGGAAACGCAGCTTCGTCTCCTCTTTGACGATTCCGCATTTCTTGGCGCACCGGAATACCTGGACAAAATGCATCTCCTGGCGCTTGTCCACCACATAGATCACTTCGTCCGGATCATAGAGTTTCCGCCGCTCCACCAGCGTGGCCAGATCCGTGGTAGTATACAGAGAAGCGCCGTCGGATTTCAGGATAATGCAGGGCGGAACTTCCTTGGTGTCCGAATCCTCCTTCACGTCCACCACCAGCGCGCCCTCGCTCTCATAGGCGTAGCCTTTGTCCTTCAGTTCCTGCACCATGGCCGGAATGTAGGGCTGCGCGTCGGATTCTCCTTTCCACAGTTCGAATTCCACGTTCAGGTTGGCGTAATTCCGCTTCAGGTCTGTCACAGACACATGGAGGATGTGTCCCAGCAGCGCCTGATAGCCCCTGCGTCCGTGCTGCAGTTCGTAGGTGGCCTGCATGGCCTCCTCTTTGTACGCCTCGTCCTCCTTGGATCTGGCGCTGGCCGTGGGGTAGATCTCCTCCAGTTCCGCGATGGTGAACGGCGCCTCCTCCGGGTAGTCCCCCTCATAGGCCTCGTCAAAGTACACCAGCTCCGGCTGGCGTTTTTTCAGTTCCACGATGATCAGGCCCATCTGCAGACCCCAGTCTCCCAGATGCACGTCGCCGATCATATGATGGCCCATAAAGCGTCCCAGGCGCTTGATGCTCTCCCCGATGATCGCTGAACGCAGATGCCCCACATGCAGGGGCTTGGCCACGTTGGGCCCGCCGTAATCGATCAGGATCGTCTCCGGATGTTCCGCCTGACTGCAGCCCAGCCTCTCGTCACCGTCCATGCCGTTTAAGTAGGAGCACAGGAACGCCGGCGAAAGCTTCATGTTGATGAAGCCCGGTTTTACCGCCTGCACCTCCTCCAGCATGTCCGATCCGCCCAGGGCCTTTGCCACGGCCTCCGCGATCATGATCGGGGCTTTGTGGTACTCCTTGGCCGCCGCCATGGCTCCGTTGCACTGATATTCGCACAGATCCGGCCTGTTGGACAGGCTGACCCGCGCGTACTTTTCATCATATCCTGCCTCCGCAAAGGCTTTTGCCATTTCCTGCGTCAGCAGGTCCAGTAATTTTTCCATCTCAATCTCCTTCTGTTGATCCATCCATATTATGTCCGACCAGGCCGCGGACCGCTTCCGCGGGCCAGTATTCATGCTATATTGTCATTATACACATCTTCCCCCCGGTAATCCACCCTGTTTTCAGGTTCTCCCCGGCTCCATCCCCGGTTTTTCCGCAGGCTTCCGCTCCGGGAGCTGGGCCAGGATAATCGCCCCGAACATGAGCGCGCACCCGAACAGTTCCCGGGCGCTCAGCGCCTGTCCCAGGATCACCCAGCCGGCCAGGACAGAGAACACCGACTCCAGGCTCAGAAGCAGGGAAGCCACCACCGGATCCGCCCCCTTCTGTCCCAGGATTTGAAGCGTGTAAGCCACGCCGCAGGAAAGGACTCCCGCATACAGGATCGGCGCCCAGGCGGACAGGATCACCGCCGGCTGGGGCTGTTCCCACAGGAACATGGGCACCGAACACATCAGCCCCGCCACCAGGAACTGGATGGCCGACATGCGCACCCCGTCCACCAGCGGGGAAAAATAGTCGATCACCAGAATATGCACGGAGAACGCCACCGCACAGATCAGCACCAGAAGATCCCCTCCGCCCAGGGAAAATCCGCCCTTCATGCAGAGGAAATACAACCCCGCCACGGCGATGACTACGCACAGCCCGATCACGGGCCGCACCTTCCTGCCCACGAATACTCCCATCAGCGGCACAATGACGATGTACATGGCCGTGATAAAACCGGCTTTCCCCACCGTCGTATACTGGATCCCGATCTGCTGAAGGCTGCTGGCCACGCCCAGCGCGATACCGCAGCAGACGCCGCCCAGGATCAGTGTGCGGGTATCTCCTTTCTTCACCGCCTTTTTCTTATCTTTTCCTTCCAGGCGGTCCATCAGGGCAATCACCGGCAGCAGCACTACGGCGCCGATCAGACTCCTGACCGCGTTGAACGTAAACGGCCCCACATAGTCCATACCCACGCTCTGGGCCACAAAGGCACATCCCCAGATCAGGGCTGTCAAAAGCAGCATTGCATTATTTTTCATGTGATTCATAACATAACTCCTCCTGAAAAAAGGATCTCAGTCCTTCTTTTTCTTCCTTCTCTTCCGGATCCGTTCCCGGATCTCAGCCGTCTCATCAAACAGTACGGCAAACCTGGCATGGGAATTCTGTGAGAGCGGGCGCTCCGCCATGCGCACCATCCGTTCCCGGAGCTGTTCCAGCCGTTCCTCCAGCTGGGAAGTATCCAGTACGGCCGCCGTCCGGTCCGCCAGGCGGTCCCTCGACTGCAGAAACGCCTCTTTTCCGGACTCGATGGACTCCTCCACAGCCGCTTTGGTGAAAGTAGCCGCCGCATCCAACAGCCGCTTCTTTCCGGCCGCCCTGCGTTCCAGTTCCGCGCGCACCTGCTCCGCCTGCACCAGAAGCTCCCGCAGATCCATGGCCCGCCGGAATGCGGAGCCCGTATCACACGCCATACAGACTGTCACGCCGAAAACAACCACCTGCAGTATACTTTCGGGAATCTGCAGCACCAGCGCCTCCACCCGTTCATGTACCGCATAGACCATCAGCAGGCTTAAAAACCCCCATGCTATGGACGAACTCAGGCAGATGTGCCCTTTATATTGAAACCGCTGATTGCTGTAGTCCCAGTACCTCACTTTGAACAGCCGGGTCATGGCCTCCCCGGTGACGTATTCCAGCACCGTGGCTCCCAGGGCGCCGGCGATATAGACCAGGACGGGCCAGGACCGAAACGGCAGCGTCAGCCACAGCACTGTCACTGCTCCCGTGCCGTACAACGGAAGCCACGGCCCTCTTAAAAACCCCCGGTTCACCGGATGCCGGTTAAGCAGGGATACATAAGCCGATTCAAAACACCAGCCGAATATGCAGTAAAAATAGAAAAATGAAAGCCACTCAAAAAAATGGTATGTATACATGATGGTCCTCCATAAAACCCATGAAAGCAGCAGTTCTCCAAATTACAGTTCACCCGCGCCATTCGCAAAGCCGCGCTTTCGCGCTTCCCGCTGCTTCGCAGCTCCCTTTGCTCATAAACTGTAACCTCCATAATGCCACAAAAACCCCTTTTCGTCAATTATTCTTGATTTTTCCCAAAAAATCTACTATGCTAGAAAAAGCACAATAAATTTTCATGCATAAAGGCCACGGATTGGTGGACAGACAACAGGCCGCACAGGTGCGCCCTGTTGTCTGTCCACCGAGACTGGCTTTTATAGTAAACACAGTAAGAGAGGTACATTTCATGAGTGAAACGACTTTGAAACCCATCAAAGAAGGAAAAGTCCGCGAAATTTATGACAACGGCGACAGCCTAATCATGGTTGCAACCGACCGGATCAGCTGCTTTGACGTGATCCTGAAAAATATCATCCGCAAAAAAGGCACCGTACTGACCCAGATGTCCCGCTTCTGGTTCGACCTGACCTCCGACATTCTGCCCAACCACATGATATCCACGGATGTGAACGATATGCCGGAGTTTTTCCGCCAGGAGAAATTCGACGGCAACAGCATGATGTGCCGGAAGCTGAACATGCTCCCGGTGGAGTGCATCGTCCGCGGCTACATCACCGGCAGCGGCTGGGCCAGCTATCAGAAAGACGGCACCGTCTGCGGTATCCGCCTTCCGGAAGGCCTGAAGGAATCCGACAAGCTGCCGGAACCCATCTACACGCCTTCCACCAAGGCTGAGATCGGGGATCACGACGAGAACATCTCCTATGAGCAGAGCATCGCCCATCTGGAAAAATGTTTCCCGGGCAAAGGAGAGGAATACGCTTCCAAGCTGAGAGACTACACCATCGCCCTTTACAAAAAATGCGCGGATTATGCCCTGAGCAAAGGCATCATCATCGCCGACACCAAGTTCGAGTTCGGTCTGGACGAGAACGGCAATATCGTCCTGGGAGACGAGATGCTGACTCCCGACAGTTCCCGTTTCTGGCCGGCAGAGGGCTATGAGCCGGGCCACTCCCAGCCGTCCTTCGACAAACAGTTTGCCCGCGACTGGCTCAAGGCCAACCCGGACAACGACTGGACCCTGCCGGACGAGATTGTGGAAAAAACCATCGGCAAATACCTTCAGGCATACCAGCTGCTCACCGGCAAGACTTTATAAATCCGTTCCGCGTACCGGCAAAGCGCCGTAAGACGCCGTTCATGAATCCATGCCGGCAAAAGCTCTGCCGGGCATACAAAAGCTCCATCGAATGTACACGTCCCTGTGTCTTCGATGGAGCTTCTTTTTATCAGGCTGCGCGTCTGGCTGCTATTCTACAGCTTATACATTGATCTCCGCCTTCATCCCCAGCGCCTCTTTGTTGGCCTCCAGGATGGGGTTCACCACATCCCGCAGGAACACGGTCACCTGACGCTCGGAACGCCCCGTATAACGGGAAGGCTCCATGCAGGCTTCCAGTTCCTCCAGCGTCATGTTGAAGGACGGATCCGCCGCGATCAGCTCCAGCAGGTTGTTCTCCCTGCCCTCCTCCTTCACGGTCTTTCCGGCCTCCATGGAGAGAGTACGGATCTTCTCATGCAGCTCCTGACGGTCGCCGCCCGCCTTCACCGCATCCATCATGATGTTCTCCGTGGCCATGAACGGAAGCTCGCTTCTTAAATGTTTCTCGATCACCTTCGGATAGACCACAAGGCCGTCCACCACGTTCAGGCACAGATCCAGGATGCCGTCCACGGCCAGGAAGCCCTCCGGCACGGACAGACGCTTGTTGGCGGAATCGTCCAGCGTGCGCTCGAACCACTGGGTGGCGGAGGTAACCGCCGGATTCAGCGCGTCGATCATCACATATCTGGAAAGGGAAGCAATACGCTCGCTTCTCATGGGATTTCTCTTGTAAGCCATGGCGGAAGACCCGATCTGGGATTTCTCAAAGGGCTCCTCCACCTCTTTTAAATGCTGCAGCAGGCGGATGTCGTTGGACATCTTGTGAGCGCTGGCCGCGATCCCCGCCAGCACGTTCAGGACCCTGGTATCCGTCTTGCGGGAATAGGTCTGGCCAGATACCGGCACGCAGCTTTCAAAGCCCATCTTTTCCGCAATCATGGGATCGATGCGGTCGATCTTCTCATGATCCCCGTCAAAAAGCTCCAGAAAGCTGGCCTGAGTCCCTGTGGTTCCCTTGGAACCCAGAAGCTTCATGGTGCCCAGCACATAGTCCAGATCCTCCAGATCCATGCAGAATTCCTGCAGCCACAGGGACGCCCGTTTTCCCACGGTGGTAGGCTGGGCCGGCTGGAAGTGGGTAAACGCCAGCGTAGGCAGCCCCTTGTACTGGTCCGCGAACTTCGCCAGTTCCGCGATTACGTTGACCAGCTTCCTGCGGACCAGCTTCAGCGCCTCCGTCATCACGATGATATCCGTGTTGTCTCCCACATAGCAGGAGGTGGCTCCCAGATGGATGATCCCTTTGGCTTTCGGGCACTGCACCCCGTAGGCGTACACATGGGACATAACATCGTGGCGCACTTCCTTCTCCCTTGCCCTGGCCACATCATAATTGATGTCCTCGGCATGGGCTTTCAGTTCGTCGATCTGCTCCTGGGTGATGGGAAGCCCCAGTTCCTTCTCGGTCTCAGCCAGGGCGATCCACAGCTTTCTCCAGGTACGGAACTTCATGTCCGGAGAAAAGATATACTGCATCTCCCTGCTGGCATAACGCTCTGACAACGGACTGTTGTATCTGTCTGTACTCATATTTCGTTTCCCTTTCCTCTTGTACTTTTTAAGTTGCTAAGACGGTCCGGCAAAGCGCCGGCGTCCTGACTACGGTTCATAGCTCCCGCGGATATCCTCCCTGGGCGGTTCCATGGGATATCTGCCGGTAAAGCAGCCCTGGCAGTGGGGCAGTCCCTCCACAATGCCGTTCAGCCGCTCCAGTCCCAGATAGGCCAGCGTATCGGCCCCGATCAGTTCCCGGATCTCTTCCACGGAACGGTTGTAGGCGATCAGCTGCTCTCTGGCCGGCACGTCCGTGCCAAAATAGCAGGGATACAGAAACGGCGGCGAGCTGATGCGCATATGCACCTCCTTCGCCCCTGCCTCCCGCAGCATGCGGACGATCTGGCCGCTGGTGGTGCCGCGGACGATGGAATCGTCGATCATGATCACCCGTTTTCCTGCCACAGCTTCCTTCAGCACACTCAGCTTCACGCTGACGCTGGATTCCCTGCTGCTCTGCTTCGGCTTGATAAAAGTCCTTCCAATATAGCTGTTCTTCACAAACGCCGATCCATACGGGATCCCCGACTGCAGGGAATATCCCAGGGCCGCCGCGTTGCCGGACTCCGGCACGCCCACCACCAGGTCCGCGTCCACCGGGCTGTCCATGGCCAGGTATCTGCCCGCCTGGATGCGGGACTGATAGACGCTGACCCCGTCCATATAGCTGTCCGCCCTGGAAAAATAGATATACTCGAAGATACACCTGGCTTCCTTTTCCCTGGGCAGGCAATGGCTCCTGTCCGATACAATCCCGTGTTTGGGGGAGATGCTGACGATCTCTCCCGGCTCCACGTCCCGGACGAATTCCGCGCCGATGGTGTGCAGCGCGCAGGTCTCCGACGCCAGAATATAGGTATTGTCCCTCCTGCCGATACACAGCGGACGGAAGCCGAACGGATCCCGCGCCCCGATCAGCTTCCGGGGAGACATGACCACCAGAGAATACGCCCCCTGGATCTTGTCCATGGCTTTGGATACCGCTTCTTCCACCGTGGCGGATTTTACCCGCTCCCTGGCGATGTGATAGGCGATTACCTCGGAATCGATGGTCGTCTGGAAAATGGCCCCGCTGTACTCCAGCTCATGGCGGAGTTCCGGCGCATTGATCAGATTGCCGTTGTGCGCCACCCCCAGCGTACCCTTCACATAGTTGAGAACCAGCGGCTGGGCGTTCTCGCGGGTGCTGCTCCCCGCCGTGGAATACCGGGTATGTCCGATACCGATATCCCCATGCATGTTTCCCAGGATCTCCGGTGTGAAGACCTCGTTGACCAGCCCCATGTCCTTGTAATTGATCACCTTGCGGGGGCCGTCCGTATCCCCCACCGCGATCCCGCAGCTCTCCTGTCCGCGGTGCTGCAGCGCCAGCAGGCCATAGTAGATGGTCTGCGCCACATCCCCGCCGTCAAAATCGTAAATGCCGAATACTCCGCATTCCTCATGCAAACCGTTTTTCTCCTCCCCATACAGATCCTGCGCTGTCATAATCATCTGATCCTGCCCTTTCTCTATATGGTGGGAAGCGGTATCCCCTCCGCTTCCGGATGAAATTACTGTCCCTGGTTGAACCGGGACAAAAACTGTCTGGTACGCTCTTCTTTTGTATTTCCGAACACCTGCTCCGGCGTGCCTTGCTCCAGAATGTACCCGTCGTCCATGAAGATCACATGATGCGCCACATCTCTGGCAAACGCCATCTCATGGGTGACGATGATCATCGTCGTCTGCTGGTCCGCCAGCTCTTTGATTACCCTGAGCACCTCGCCGGTCAGCTCCGGATCCAGGGCGGAGGTGGGCTCGTCAAAGCAGAGAATATCCGGCTTCAGCGCCAGAGCCCGGGCAATGGCCACGCGCTGGCACTGGCCTCCCGAAAGCTGGTGCGGATAATTGCCCATCCGGTTCTCCAGCCCCATCTGCCGCAGAAGCTCCTCCGCCAGCACACGGATCTCCTCATGGATCTCGTTCTTCCTGGCCTTATAGTCCGGCTGCTCTTTGGCCAGCAGCTCCTTGGCCAGCATGACGTTCTCCAGCGCCGTATACTGGGGAAACAGATTAAAGGACTGGAACACCAGCCCGAAGTGTAGCCGCTTCCTGCGGATCTGGGCCTCCTGCTCGGGACTGGGGTTCCCGGCGTCCAGAAGCACTTCCCCATTCACCCGGATCACGCCGCTGTCCGGGCGCTCCAGGAAATTCAGGCAGCGCAGAAGCGTGGTTTTCCCGCTTCCGGAGGAACCGATGATGGAGACCACCTGGCCCTGCTCCAGGGAAAAGCTGATATCCTTCAGCACTTCTGTCCGTTCAAATGTTTTGCAAAGATGTTCCACTTCCAAGATAGGCATGCTCTCCCCTCCTCTACCTGAAATAATTTAACTTCTGCTCCAGCTTGCCCAGAAGCACCGTCAGGACGCCGCTGAACACCAGATAATAAAGCGCGGTGAAGAACAGGGGCCAGATCTCTCCCGAAATTCCCTGGGAACCCTTCAGGAACGCCTGCCCGGCCCAGATGATCTCCTGCAGCGCGATAATCCTGGCCAGGGACGTGTCCTTGACCAGCGTAATGATCTCGTTGGACATGGGAGGCACGATCCGCTTGATCATCTGCAGAAGCGTGACCTTGAAAAAGATCTGGCTCCTGGTCATGCCCAGCACCAGACCGGCTTCCTCCTGTCCCACCGGAACGCTCTGGATGCCTCCCCGGTAGATCTCGGAGAAGTAGCAGGCATAGTTAAAAACAAACGCCACAGACGCCGCCACAAAACGGCCGCTTTCCCCGCTGCCCCAGATGGGATTCCCCAGCACCAGGCCCGGGAAATAATAGATGATCAGAAGCTGAATCATCAGCGGCGTGCCTCTTACGATCCACACCACAATCCGCGTCAGCCAGCTGACCGGCCGGAAACGCGACATTGATCCAAACGCGATGACCAGGCCCAGCGGGAGCGCGCCGGCCAGGGTCACGAAAAACAGCTTCAAGGTCTGTAGAAAACCGATATTCAACGACCGGATGACGATCGGCATCTGCTCCATTATCACTTCCATAGCTATCTCCTGTTCCTTCTTCCGTATTCCGTCAAAACAGCGGACCGGGGGTTTTCACGTCCCCTGGTCCGCCGACGCCTGTAAAATTTACCGCCGTATCAAATCCCAGGCGGTGTCCGTACAGCCGCTTTACTGCTCGATCAGAGCCGCCTGCACGCTGTAGGTCTCAGCCACAGTCTGCATGCTGCCATCCGCGTAGCTGGCCGCGAAGAACTCGTTCAGAGCCGCCGCCAGGTCGGAGCCTTTCCTGAAGCCCACGCCGTATTCCTCGCTGTTCAGGCCGATGGTGTAGGTCAGATCCTCATATCCGGTGCCTTCACCCACCATGGCCGCCGCCATCAGGGAATCGATCACAGCCGCGTCAGAGGTCCCTGCCGCCACTTCCATCAGGGCGTCGGACTGCGCGGTCACCGGCGTATAATTCAGTCCAAGCGCTGCCACCTGCTCCTCACCGGCGCTGCCTGCCTCCACCGCGAAGGTCAGATCGGAAAGGCTGTCCGTATCCTGATACTGATCCGCCACGTCCGCAGGAACGATCACAACCTGCGCGTTGTTGCAGTAAGCACTGGAGCATTCCATGGCGCTTAACACTTCCTCCGTCAGCGTCATGCCGTTCCATACGCAGTCGATGGTCTTGCCGTCCAGCTCCAGAACCTTGTTGTCCCAGTTGATCTCCACAAACTCGGCTTCCACGCCCAGGCTCTCCGCAAACGCTTTGGCCATATCCGCGTCAAATCCAATCCACTCGCCGTTTTCATCCTTATAATCCATGGGAGCGAAATCCGTGATTCCCACTACCAGCGTGCCTTTGCCCTGCACGTAAGCCATATCGCTCTCTTCCGCCGCGACTTCTTCCACAGCCGCAGCGTCCTCTGCCTGCGCCTCCTCGTCCGTTCCGGCTTCCTCCTCTGTCTCAGCCGGATTTTCTGTCACTACCGTCTGGGAGCTTCCGCATCCGGTCAGCGCGCCCACAGTCATCATGCCTGCCAGCATAACTGCAATCCACTTTTTCATACTCAGGTTCCTCCTCTTATTTCCTTTGGTATCACATTAGCACAGTAAAGTGCTTTGATGACGCCAAAATCATACCAGACAGAGGGGCGGATGTCAAGCACAAAAACAGCGCGTTACTGTTCACCCGCTCCTTTAAAACGACATCCGGTATTCCTTTTCCCAGCGCAGGAGCTTCTTCTGGGGAAGGACGTCGTCGGCAGGCTTTTTCTCCGAAGGCGGACGTTCGCCCTCCGCCAGCTGTCTGGCCAGCTCCGCCTGACGCTCCACCTCCTCGTCCGGCGCGTATTCGCAGGAGGTCTCGAAGCAGTCCGCCGCCTCCCGGAACAGGAACTGCCTGGCATAGCAGACTCCCAGGTTATTCCACACCGCTCCGTAGAACGCCATGCCCAGCCGGTTGTTCTGGTGCATGCGCAGAATATGGCGGTATTCCTCCATGGCCGCCCATTCGCTGCGGTTGTCCAGAAGCTCGTCCGCCCGCATCTTTAAGCGCTCCTGCTCCTGCAGGGAACCCAGGCTTTTCAGCCGCTCTCCCAGCTCCGAAAGTTCTCTGCTGTCATACATATCCGCGGCTCCCACCACGGAAAGCACCAGGTTCTGGAAACTTACGCCTGCCGCGACACCGTTCTGGATGCGCCGGGCCAGATCCTTACACCCCGCCTCCTCGGACAGCCAGCGGCACAGGCGGTCGTCAAACAGCTGCCGGTCTGCCAGGCAGATGTTGTGGTACAAAAACCAGGCCAGTTCTTCCAGACTGTACAGATTGATCCCTGCCTGCCGGATATAAAACGGCGCGGAGGTCCGATTATATTTGCAGATCGTCACCAAGCCCATACGCGCCCTCCTCTTCCAGCCAGAACGTCTCCCTCCAGTACAGGTCGGAAGCCGGATACAGTTCTCCGAATCCCAGATCCGACACCTTCACCTCGCACTGGCGGACGCCCGAAAACCACAGTTCCACCAGGACCCTGGACGCCCCGGCGGGCCTTCCAGGTATATCCGTCAGCAAAAGCCCCTCCCGGACGGGCTCCCCGCCCGTCATGGGAGAAAATACAAACTCCAGTACAGGCTCATCCATCAGAAGCATCTCGCAGGACGCTTTCGCCTCATACCAGCTACATCCGGCGCTGATCAGCGTATACAGCTGTTCCCTGCCTGCCCGGACGCTGCGGATATTCACGTTGTAATGCAGCGTCTGCTCATTCAGGAAGAGATAGGACCGGTTCTTGTCCCCGTCCCCCGCCAGCATGCAGGCTCCTCTGGCATATATCTGCTCCGCCAGAAATACTCTCCGGTGGAAGCAGAGTTCCTCCCGGCTCTTCCGGTAGTCCGCGGCGTTCAAGTCCGTCCCCGTCAAAAATACGGCGGACACAGGGTGCTGCTTCCCGAACCGCTCCTTTACCGCTTCCGCCAGACGTTCATCCCTGCTTCCATCCAGAAGATTTCCCACATGCCAGTATTCCGGTTCCACCGCTTCCACCAGCATGGGCGCGGTCCGGCGGTTGATCTTCAGGAACATGGCCCTGATCTCTTCCGGCCCGAACTCCAGGAAGCATACCTCCTGCTGCCAGATATCCGGCGGCTGATGCATGGTAAAATGCACCAGGCTTTCCGTCTCTCCCAGTACCTGAAGCTGTTCTTTGTCAAATCCCGCCTCACACGCCTCTTTCAGATACAGGCGGATCGTCTCCTCCTCCGTATCCGGCAGCACCACCGCCGCCCGGAGTTGTTCCTTCGGCGCGAATTTTTTCAATGCCGACAGAATCTTGCGGAAGACTCCCTGCCTCCCTTTGCATGCGCCAAAATCCAGCGGGAGGCGTTCCGGCTCCTTCATCTGTTCCGTCTGATAACACACGTTGGGCGTTTCCTCCCGGAAGTCCACGCCTGCCAGCAGCCATCCGCTTCCATCTGTTAGTTTCATGCTGATCCACTCCCTCTATTTCCGAAGGAACCGGGTCTGGGACAATTCCGCCAGTTCCTCGTATTCCGCCATCATTTTCTTCAGGCTCCGGTCCTGATGGTAATCCAGCGCCCTCTGCATCCGGCAGAGCCTCTGGTAGCGGCCATCCCCCTGAATCGGCTCCTCCCGGTTCTCCAGGCTGCGGCACTCGGTGGACAGGGTGGTCCCGTCTTCCTGTTCCTCCGTGAAGAACCAGGTCAGCCGCTCCCCGTAAAACAGGATAAAGCCTTTGCAGAACACGCCCCCGCACATCGGGTAAACCCGTTCCGTAATATAATCAAAGGTCTTTTTCCCGTGATATTCCAGCACATAGTGAAGCACCACCCGATGGGACGGATCGCACCGGTACTCTGCCACTTCCAGTCCGTCGGGGATCACCTGCTCCTCCAGGTATGGCGCCAGCTTTTTCATGAAAGCAAAATACCGGCGTTTTTCCCCCAGTTCTTTCATCATGCGCCGCACCAGCCGCTTCTGCGCCTCTGTCAGCAGAAGCAGTACAGAGAGCTGTTTCAAATAGGATAAGCCCGCCTCCTCCGAAAGCCGGTCCTCCCATATGAGATGATGCTCCAGAGAAGCGAACAGTCCCTCCGGCACCTCCCTGCCCTTCACAAAATCCAGCCATCCCAGATAATTCAGGTACGCCGTGCAGAGCACGCGGTCGCCCCCACGGTCGTCCATGGCATCAAAGACCGGGAACACGTCGCAGACATGGGATTCTGTAAATAACGCCTGCCCCACGATCTGCTCCTCCAGCGCCGGGAAGCACAGGCCGAACCGCTCCGAAGCCTTCCAGATCTCCAGCAGGTCTTCCACACCGCCCTGGCAACGCTCCGCCAGCAAGGATACGATCTCCTCGGTATACACGCCGGCCTGGAACACCTGGGACGCGAACGGCCAGAGCTTTTTCCGGTCCATCCCTTCGTCCAGACACCACAGAATCAGGCGCAGCAGGCTTCTGGCATTCATGCCCTCCCCGCCGTACCGCTCCAGCAGGGCAAACGCCTTTTGCCTGTCCCCATAGAGAATCAGGCTTTCCAGATACGACGCCCGCCAGGAAGCATCCAGCTTCCCCAGCTCCCCATCCTGCAGGCTGAGCCGTTCGTCCAGCCCGTCCATACGCCGGTGTTTCCGTTCATAGGTCAGTAATTCTATTTTAAGGCCCCTGCGCCAGTCCTCATCCACCTGCCCGTCGTCCAGCAGACGGTAAGCAGTCTCCACATTTTCACTGTTCAGCCGGTGTTTTCCCTTCCCGTCCAGCAGATACAGGTTCAGCCCCGTATGATCTTTGAGGCCGGCGGTGCAGGCCTGCATAAAGCGCGGCTCGATGAGAATTCTCTTCAGGTCGTAGGGCACCGTCTTCCGGTATTCTCTGCCCTCCTCATCCAGCAGCACAATCTGCGCCCCCGGCGTATAGACCGGCACATAAGCCGTGCCCGACACCAGCGGGACACGGATGTGTTCCTTCAGCTGTTCGTAGCGCACCTCCGCCTGGCGGATTCTCTTCTCCCCGCAGGTGAGTTTCCGCATAAACAGCACGTCCGCCAGTACCTCCAGCAGATGTTTCTCCAGGGTATCCACCCGCAGGCACCGTTCGTACAGCCATGCCAGTTCCTCATTCACACGCCTCTTTCCCAGCTGCTCCATCAGGAATTCCTGCAGCGGCCTCTGATGGGCCTCGCACGCCGGGTCCTCCCTGGAGCCGTACCTTGCCAGGTTGCAGTAAAACATGGTCTTCCGGCGGACGTCCAGCGTATTGTGATAGCTGAAATACAGCAGCACCTGTCTGGGCAGCAGCCGGGCATAGTCTTCCGGCAGGGCGTACATGAAATACTCGTATAAATTCGTAATCCTGGCGTCCAGTTCCACGCCCTTCTGGTACCACACAAACGCGTCGGAATCCGTCCGGTTTCCCCGGATATAGATGGCGCAGACCGCCCCCGCCGTCTCTTTGCAGGGATGGACCTGATAGCAGGCCTTTAAAAGCCGGGCGGACAGCCAGGACCAGCTTTTCAGCCTGGAAGCCTGGCGGGCCGCGGCCTGGGCCGCTTCGGCCGTCAGAAGTCCCCTGGACGCCGCCCAGTACAGGGTGTGCATGGTGAATCCGTCCAGCTTCTCAAACAGGGCCGGATCCTGGCAGAGCAGCCTCCATGCCTCCTGATAGAGCAGGCGGTTGTGCGTACCCATGCGGAACTGCCGCTCCAGCACCATATACCGGGTCCGTGTATTCCGGGAAAGCTTCGGGTCCAGTTCCAGAAGAAACCACGTCACCAGCCAGTTTTCCGGGTATTTCTGGTAGAGCTTCTGAAGCTGCGCCACGCTGGAGTCATTTTTATCCCCGCCCCGGTACAGGCTGTTCACATACAGGAACAGCGCCCTCACTGGGACTTCCCGCTGCTGGAAAAGCCGGGTCCGCTCGTATTTGCGGAGAATCCAGCCGGCTTCCTCCCTGCGGTCCTCCCTAAGCATGACCCAGGCGTCCAAAAGCAGATAAAAAGCGGACTCCGCATCTGCTTCCCGGAGGCGGTCCGTCAGTTCCCTGAGGCTTTTTACGGCCTCCTTCCGGCTGCACGCGCCCCGCCGTTCCCGCTCCAGCACCCGCTGGATCTCCATGAGGGCCGACTGCCGTTCCCGCGACGCCTTCCATTCCGGGCTCCTGCCCCGGCCCCTGGGGACGGGACGCTCCTCCTGCTTCTCCTCCTGAATAGGCGGAAGGGGGATCTCTTCCTTTTCCTCACCGGGAGCCGCTTCTTTGATCCGGATCCTCACCGGGATCTCATATTCCCCGGCGCTGGTCTTCAGAAGCACCCTGCCCTCCAGCGATTCCCCCGGCCGCAGCCACCTGGGCGTATAAGAAAATTCCAGCCGGGCGGCCCGGGCAAAGAAACTGCCTCCATAGAGCGTAAATCCCGGTATCTCCGTCTCCGCGGCCCCTTTGATCCTCCGCTCGTTCGCGGACGCGATGCGGATGCTGCCCCTGGCCTCGTCCTCCAGACCCAGTTCCATCTCCAGTTCCGATGGTTCCAGGATCACTCCCGGCTGCTCATATATAAACTTTCCATTTGAAAAATCGATGATTTTCTCTTTCATACCATACTGTTTTCGCTATTGTTATTTTGACGATTACGGATTATACTAGATCATTATACCACTGACACGGCGCGCCGCGCAACTGCGGCGCATAAGATAAGACAAGTGAGGAATCCATATGAATACAGATAAGAACAGGCTTCTGGAAGCCAAAGAGCATTTTCACGGAAGCGATCTGGAAAAAATCGAGAAATATTTTGGCATCCCCAAAGAACAGATCACCGCTTTCGGGGCCAATGTCAATCCTTTGGGCATCTCTCCCTGCCTGCGCCAGGGACTGGCCCGGCATATCGACGCCATTACCACTTACCCGGATCCGGACTATACCGAACTGCGCGGCCATATCGCCGGCTACGCCGGCTGCCGCCCGGAGGAGATCCTGGTGGGAAACGGATGCACAGAGCTGATTTCCCTGTTCATTCAGATTCACAGGCCGAAGAAAGCCCTGATTGTATCTCCCACTTACTCCGAATACGAACGGGAGGTCACCCTTTCCGGAGGAATCGTCCAGTATTATGCACTGCGGGAAACCGATGATTTTCAGCTGAATATCGAAGACTTCTGCCGCGAGCTTACCGGGCAGGCCCCGGACCTCTGCGTCATCTGCAATCCCAACAATCCCACCTCCACCGCCGTCCTGCCGGACGGAATGCGGAAGATCCTGGAGTGCTGCCAGAAGCAGAACATTTTCGTCATGATCGACGAGACTTACGCAGAGTTCGCCCCGGCCAGGACCAGCGTCTCCGCCGTGGAACTTTTAAAAGAGTTTCATAATTTCGCCATCCTGCGGGGCGTGTCCAAATTTTTCGCCGCCCCCGGCCTGCGTCTGGGCTATGCCATGACCAGCAATCTGGAACTGCTTGCATTGATCCGGGAGCGGAAGAACCCCTGGACGCTCAACAGCCTGGCTGACGTGGCGGGCAGCCTGATGTTCACGGACCGGGAATACATTGAACGCACGCAGGAGCTGATCTCCTCGGAGCGGGAACGCATCTACCGGGAGCTTTCCACCTGGAAATATGTGAAGGTCTACCGCCCCTGGGCCAATTTCATCCTGGTGCGCATCCTGAAAGAAGGCGTCACCGCCTACGACGTCTTCCTCCACGCCATCCGACAGGGACTGATGCTCCGTGACTGCTCCACCTTCCCCGGCCTGGAGGACGAATCCTTCTTCCGGTTCTGCTTCATGATGCCGGAGAAAAATACGGAACTGCTGGAATGTCTGAAGGAGATATTGGGGTAGGCAGGTAACACAGCTGGCCGCCAACTACTGCAATAGTTGACGGCCAGAAAAAATTCGGTGCAGACAATTCAGGACCTTTTCAGTCCTCATAATGTCCTCTGCAGCTCAGAATCACAATATTCTGCAACTTATCTATCTCATACACAAGCCTGTTCTTTTCGTCTATCCGACGGCTATACCCCGGTCTGTACTTCAGCGGTTCCGGCTTGCCCAGCCCCTGCATAGCCCCGTTACGCTGTATGTCTGCCAATAAAGCATTTATCTTTTTCAGCGTTTTCTTATCCTGTGTCTGCCAATACAGATAATCAGCAAATCCCTGTCCCGTAAAAGTAAAATCATTCATCCTTTATCCGCTCCACAAAATCTTTCGTCTTCTGTGTGGGTTCCCAGTCGTCTGATTCCATGTCCCTCAATTCGTCCAGGGAAAAAGTGATCGTCTGTTTTTTCTCCAGCTGCTCATAGCTGCTGTCAAGGCGCGCCAAATATTCAGCGTTCTGCCTTAACCTCATAAGTTCATTATAATCTTTTTCAGATACCATCACTACATTTTCATTTTTGGGTCTGGCAATGATAACAGGCTCACCTTTGAAGGCAAAGTCCATATATTTTCTTAAATTGCTTCTTAGATCCAGTGGTTTCGTCGCAATCATATTTTTGCCTCCTTTTCTCATATAAATACGTACGTTTTTGCGTACTTTTATTATATATTATCATTTTGTACAGGTCAAGGTGCTTTTATTCCGGAAAATACTCCCGATAAATTTCAAAAAAGGAGTCCGTCTCCACCGCTTCATAATCCGCCAGGCTGACTTTTTTCCACAGCCTTTCCTGATACTCCGACAGGGTATCGGCCATCAGCTCGTCATAGGCTTCCCGGAAGCCCTCTTCCTTGCGCGCCTGCTCCAGCTGTCTCTTGTTTTCCTCCGATTCCTCTTCCATATAGGTGTTGGTGCATTTCAGAATATAATACCCGTTATCGCCGGCAAACACATCGCTGACCTCGTCATTGTCCAGGTTGAACGCCGTCTCTTCATAGGCTTCGTCCATATCCCCCCGCGCGATCGCCACGGTGATCTGGGGCGCTTTGGAATAGTTGGCCGCCAGAGTCTCAAATTCTTCGCCCTCATCCAGCCGGGACTTCAGTTCCCCCGCCAGCCGCTCTTCCGGAACCAGAATCTGCTGGATCTGGATAATCCTGGCCTCGTCGTCGCTGATCTCCACACTGACCGCTTCCATGATCTGATCATATGCCTTCTCAGAAAGGCAGTAATCTTCATACATCTTCGTCAGTTCTTCCTGATCCGCCTTCAAAAGCGATATCTCTTCTTCGCTCAGCGACCCATAGTATTCCGCCGCGGCCTGTTCTGCCATGGAAAGCTCTTCCTCCGACAAGACAATCTCCTGCTCCTCCGCCAGCAGCACCATGCTCTTCACCTGGGCCAGCTGGGAGATCACCTGGTTCTTCAGATATTCTTCCAGCGTGATCCCTCCGAAATCATGATCCCACACTTCCACGCCATAGACATTTTCATACTGGTTTTTCTGGTTATTCAGGTATACCAGCGCCTCGGAAATACGGCAGGACACCTTCCCGATCCGAAAAAGCTCGTCAGGGGCCAGGCCCGTCGTCAGCACAATCTGCGTATTCCCGCATCCGCTCAGGGAAACGCCCAGCACCGCTGCCAGCGCTGCCGCCGCGCATCTATATCTATTTTTCATCTCTGATCTCCTCCAACAACTGTTTTAACACCTGAAGCACGCCGTCTTCCTCATAGGGCGCCACCTCGTATCCGGCGGCCGCCCTGACTTCAGGAGCCGATGACGCCGGGGCGTAACTTCTGTCTCCGCATTTCAGCATGGAAATATCATTGAAATTATCGCCGAACACCATGGTCTCCGCCGGTGTGATCCCCAGTTCTTTCTGAATATACTCCACCGCGGCGCCCTTGTTGGCGTCCAGGCTGTTCACATCCAGCCATCTCTCGCCGGAAATGTTGATGGCGAAACGGTCTTTCCAGCGGCTGTACAGCTGTTCCTTCAGTTTCCCGGAACCATAATCCCCGTAAAGGCTTACCTTGATACACCGGTCCGTATACAGGGACAGGTCATCCGTCACGCCTCCGCTGCCTTTATACTGTTCAAATACCAGCTTATGAAACGCCTCGTCCTGGTCGTCCGTATAGTATCCCTCCAGGGTCGACAAAAGCACACGGCATCCGTCCAGCTCCCGGGCTTCTTTCAGAAATTCTTCCAGGTCGTTCCGCTCCAGATAGATTTCTTTCATGGGAATTCCATTTTTCTGTATATAACCGCCGTTATCCGACACATAATAGATCATGTGGCTCAGCTCGTGGAACACGGCGTCCACGCTGGTCTTCTGCCGGCCGCTGGCCGCCGCGAAGCGCACGCCATGATCCGCAAGGGCGCGGATCACCTCAAAATATTCCGGGTTCAGGGCGGTACATCCCTCCGGCACCAGGGTGCCGTCTATATCACTGACAACTAATCGAATCATTTTTCTACCTTCATCTCTGCAATCATACAGCGCCTCCGTCCGGCAGATCCCGAATTTTTACGGCGCTCTTTATAGTTTAATAGAAAACGGTCCAAACCTCAACGTATATTTTCTTAAAATTTAATGATTTTTATCTTTCCAACCGGCAATATTTTGTGTAGAATATAAGGGAATCAAATGACACGATGAAAAGGAGTGTTCAAAATGAAAAAATTTTTGAAAACGCTTATGACTCTCTCTGCAGCGGCTCTCGCTGTTGTCGGCGGTCTGTACGTTTACCGCAGATTTTTCGCAAAAGACGAAGAGCTGGACGAAGCCTTCGATGAGGATAACTCCGTGGACGAGGAAGAGGACGACGACGTCAGCGCTTTCGACACTGAAGAGGAAATCTTTGAAGACGAGGATATTCCGGTACAGGAAGCGGAAGATCCCATTCCTTCCTCTGCCCCCAACTCCGTTCTGAAAGAGGAAGAGGACGACGAAGACGAATAAGGCCTAAAAGTGCATATGGTTGGAAGACCGGCAGGCAGCGGCACGCTGACCTGCCGTTTTTCATGCCCTCCGGTGGGCGGCACAGATGCCCGGCTCAGTTCCATGCCCGAACAAGCAGCTCCGCCGCGTCCCCGATCTGCTCTTCACCCATATCCGCGTAGCCCAGCAATACCGTGGGCGCATGAGGTTTTTCCCCGATGCAGTATTCCGAGAGAGGATAGACGCGCACGCCCTGGCATGCCGCCTGCTCCACCAGCTCCTCCTCCGTCCTGTCCGGAGAAAATTCCAGCAAAAGATGTACCCCGGCCCGCTCTCCCAGTACCCGGCGAACGCCCTGGACCGCTTTCAGTTTCGCCAGCAGCACATCGTGCCGGCTTTTGTACAGCGCCCGCATCCGGTTGAGGTGGCGCTCAAAATACCCCCGTTCCATAAAAAGCTGAAGCATCTTCTGGTCTGTGCGGGACACCGTGCAGGAAAAATTCCTTCCCACCCGCTCATACTGTTCCGCCAGCATGGGCGGCAGCACCAGGTAGCTGATGCGGATGGCGGGAGCAATGGATTTGGAAAATGTCCCCATGTAAATGACCTTCTGGCTGCCGTCGATCCCCTGCAGGGCGGGCACCGGCTTTCCCACATACCGGAACTCGCTGTCATAATCATCTTCGATGATATACCGCTCCGACCGCTCTTTGGCCCACTCCAGCAGCTCCTGCCGGCGGCGGATGGGCATGACCGTCCCCAGCGGGAACTGATGGGAAGGCATCACGTAGGCCACGTCCGCCCCGCTCTCCCCCAGTGCCCGCACATCCATCCCCTGGCGGTCCATGGGCACTGTGACACATGCGTAACCCAGGCCCCGGAACACTTCATACGCATGCCGGTACGTGGGGCTCTCCATGGCAATCCGATGTTCCGATCCCAGAAGCCGGGACAGAAGCATAAGGAGATAATCGTTGCCCGCCCCGATGACAATGCGGGACGGATGCACCTGCACGCCCCTGGCCTGATGGAGATAATTTCCGATGGCGTTTCTCAGCGCTGCTTCTCCCCTGGCGTCTCCCAGCCGCAGCAGTTCCTTTTCGCTCTCCTGCAGCACTTCCCGGTTCAGTTTCCGCCAGACCGCGTAAGGAAAATGCTCCAGATCCACTCCGTTGGGCGAGAAATCATATTTGTACGCCCTTCCGGTTCCCCGGCCCTGCTCCGGTTCTTCCAGCCCGGCCGGCTCCAGACGGTACAGTTCTCCCACCTGGCACACAAAATAGCCTCTGTACGGAGCCGTTTCCACATACCCCTCGGACAGAAGCTGTTCATAAGCCAGCAGTACCGTACTGCGGCTGACCTCCAGCCGGGAGGCCAGCATACGGGTGGACGGAAGCCGTTCTCCGCCCCGGATGGCTCCTTTTTGGATTTCAGCCTTCAGATATTCATAGATTTGTTCATACAGGGTCTTTTCCCCGTGGGCGTCCAGGTGCAACGCAATCTCATACATCTCCTACGCCTGCTTCGGCAGTTTAAAGGAGCTCTTCAGCGACACAATCCGGTTGAACACCAGCGCGTCCGGCCTGGAATCTTTTGCGTCCACGCAGAAGAAACCGTTTCTCACAAACTGGAAACTGTCATAGGCCTCCGCTCCTGCCAGAGCCGGCTCCACCTTCGCCTGCATCACCGTCAGGGAGTTGGGATTGATATTCATGGTCCCGTCCTCGTTATATACGCCCTTCTCCTCGTCGATCAGGTTCTCATACAGGCGCGCCTCCGCGTCCACTGCGTACGGAGCCGGAACCCAGTGGATCGTCCCTTTCACCTTGCGGCCCGTAAATCCGCTTCCCGCTTTCGTCTCCGGATCATAGGTGCAGTGGATCTCCACGATCTTTCCGTTCTCATCTTTCACAAAGCTCTCGCATTTCACAAAGTAGGCGTGCATCAGACGCACCTCATTGCCGGGGAACAGGCGGAAATATTTCTTCGGCGGCTCTTCCATAAAATCTTCCCGCTCAATATACAGTTCCCTGCAGAACGGGATCTGCCGGGAGCCCAGCGCCTCGTTTTCCAGGTTGTTGGCCGCGTCCAGATACTCCACCTGGCCTTCTGGATAGTTGTCAATGATCAGCTTCACCGGATCCAGCACGGCCATCATACGGGATTTCTTCATCTTCAGGTCTTCCCGGATGCAGTATTCCAGCATGGCATAGTCCACGGAGCTCTGGCTCTTGGACACGCCGCACAGATCCACGAACATCTGGATGGACTCCGGCGTGAATCCCCGGCGTCTGAGCGCCGCGATGGATACCAGGCGGGGATCATCCCAGCCATCCACCGTGCCGTCTTCCACCAGCTTCTTGATATACCGTTTCCCGGTAACCACGTTGGTCAGATACAGTTTCGCAAACTCGATCTGACGGGGCGGATGGGGATATTCCAATTCCCGCACCACCCAGTCGTACAGCGGCCGGTGATCCTCAAACTCCAGCGTACAGATGGAATGGGTGATGCCTTCGATGGCGTCCTCGATGGGATGGGCGAAATCATACATGGGATAGATGCACCACTGATCGCCCGTGTTGTGATGGCTCATATGGGCCACACGGTAGATCACCGGGTCGCGCATGTTCATGTTGGGGGAAGCCATGTCGATCTTCGCCCGGAGCACCTTCTCTCCGTCCCGATACACGCCGTTCTTCATATTTTCAAACAGCTCCAGGTTCTCCTCCACGCTGCGGTTCCGGTACGGGCTGTCCTTGCCCGGTTCGGTGAGCGTGCCGCGGTACTCTCTCATCTGCTCCGGCGTCAGGTCGCACACATAGGCCTTTCCTTTTTTGATCAGCTTCACAGCGGCCTCATACATCTGCTGGAAATAATCGGACGCGAAGAACAGCCTGTCCTCCCAGTCCGCGCCCAACCACTGGATATCCTTCTTGATCGCCTCCACAAACTCCACTTTCTCCTTGGTGGGGTTGGTATCGTCAAAACGCATATTGAACTTGCCGTTGTATTTCTTTGCCAGCCCATAGTTCAGC
The DNA here is from genome assembly GCA_944381625.1 of uncultured Lachnoclostridium sp. Taxonomy (GTDB): domain Bacteria; phylum Bacillota; class Clostridia; order Lachnospirales; family Lachnospiraceae; genus Hominiventricola. The sequence goes on along the minus strand of CALWLW010000006.1, from coordinate 74,511 downwards.
AGGATGGATTTGGCGTGCCCGATGTGCAGATAGCCGTTGGGCTCCGGCGGAAAGCGGGTATGCACGGTGTCGTAGACGCCTTCGGACAAGTCTTTTTCGATCTCTATCTCAATGAAATTCTTGGAAACAGTCGTATTCTCCATAACAGGGTCCTCCTCGGGTTTGTTGGTATTTCGTTCATGTAAATTATGGTATATCATAGCATAGGTGAAATGGGAAATGCAAGGACATGCCTGTCAATCTTCCTTCCCTTTTTTCTCCATGTCCATCATATCATCTATCATTCGCTCAAAAGACTCTTTTAATCCCACTTCCGGATACCATCCGAGTTTTCTTATTTTCTCGGAATCCAAAAACAGCTTTGTATCAGGTGCATATCCATAGACGTCAGCCTGCTCAGGGATATCATACACCACCTCAATATGTTTTTGAGCCACTTCATTTGCCACCAATTCAGCTAACTTTGCAACCGTTGTATGGCTGCTTTCATTAGAAATGTTAAAAGTTCCGCTTCTTTCATCTAGTGAAAGCAACAGCAAGATTGCCTTTATTGCATCTCTTGTATAAACATAGTTTCCCTCTGATTTTCCTTGTGTATGAAGTACAATATTTTCCCCCCTCAGCACACTTCTTGCAAACTGAGCAAAAACTCTGTTTTCCGATCTTAATATGCCCGCTCCAAAAGTTTGCGCCAATCTCGCAATTTTTACCGGTACGCCATATTCTATTGAATAGGAATTGCAAAGAAGCTCGCTCATTCTCTTTCCCTCCGGATAACTGCTCCTTGCGGATTCCAAATCAATATACCCCAGCATTTTTTCCCCGGCTTTTCTATTTCCAGCAATATTTCCATATACTTCCATAGAAGAAATATATATAAAACATTTCACTGATTTTTCCTTTGCCAAACGCAAAAGGCAATCTGTGCCATATACAGAAAGCTGTATCGTCTCAACAGGATTTTCTATCATCATCTTAGACTGCGTAATTGCCGCTGCATGAATAATATAATCCAGACTGCCCTTGTAATTAATTTCATCTTTCGCCAAATCACAAACCACGAAAGAAAGGGCTTCATCTTGTAAAAAATCTTGTAAAATCGTCTTTGCCTTTTCAATATTTCTCACCACAGCCACTACTCTCAAATTGAGTCCATGACAACGGTTAAAAAACAGCAAATTTTTAGCCAGCAAAGAGCCTACAAGCCCTGTTGCTCCTGTGATCATGAATGTTTTGTCTCTGTACTGATCAAACGGAAGGTCACTGGCAGCAAGAATCTCCATATCCTCTAATTCCCTTTTATACAATCATCTATCCTCCGCTCTGTAAATTTGCATATCTTCCTGCGCGTCCAACATTGCTCTCATAATATAAAAATCCTCCGGTGTTGTAATTTTTATATTTTGTTCCGGAGACTCTACCAAAAACAACTTTTTCCCATAATACCGCATTAAAGAACAGGAATCAATAAAATCGGTCTTTCCTTCCTGGATAGCATGATTATGTGCCTCTAAAATATCTTCCAGCCAAAAACTCTGAGGTGCCCGTGCCAGTCGTGAATCTTCTCTTTCAGGTATCTCCATAATCTGATTCTGTTTATCCACAAGCAGAACTGTCTCTTTAACTTTTACTGACGCTATTGCCGATCCATATTTTTCTACAGAATCTATACTTTCATCTATAAGTCTTCTGTTTATCATAGGACGTACACCGTCATGAATCAAGACAATATTTCTCTCTGCATCAGCGATTTCTTTTGCCGCACACAGACCCGAATAAATGGAACCCTGACCATTGCTCCCTCCCGGAACGATTTTAGCCACTTTTTTAATATTATATTTTTCCACTAGATTTTCCAGATAATGAATCCAATCTTTAATACATGCAACCACAATTTTATCTATTTTCTCATGCATTTCAAATTGTTCGATTGTATGAATAATAATCGGCTTTCCGTGCATGCTCAGGAACTGTTTTGGTACATCTTTTGTATGCATACGAGTTCCTGTTCCTCCAGCAAATATTACAGCAATATTCATTTTCTTTGAACTCCTTATCTACATTCGCTCTGATTTCCTGTAAGTTCTTCAACTACATTTTGGATGAACTTTTTATAATCTTCCCGCGATACATATAACTGATCTTGAAACTCACGTACAGCATCATCATATGAACTGTCATGTTCCACCATATCCAAAGCATGTTCCAGTTCATATGGACTTTTAATTACAGGAAAAATATGCTTGGCCTCGTAATACATAGACTTCCTCCAGATCCTTTCATCCGGGAAATTACTGAGTATTACTTTTTTCCCCGAAAGAATTGCCAGAGACAGCATTGCAGAATAATCCACCAAAATGACATCACTTGCCATCATGTATGGCAGCCAATCCTCTCCCGGAGACCTCACCAAAAATCCTTCTTCTCTCTGTCTTTCCACCACTGCGCCTAAAGGAGTTATATTTTCATCATATTGTTCATATTCTCTGGGGTGTATCGATAAAATAAAGACATATCCTTTTTCCTGCAAGCTTTTACAGACAGAAAAAAGTTCTGTACCAAAAACATGGAACAAACTGTCTTTATTCCAGGATCCCCAAATACTCACCACTTTACTTCCGGACTGGATGCCCAACTGCTTTTGATATTGATATTTATCTAAAGATGCGTCTTTTATTTTCGCTGCAAAACGATACCCGGACGACCTTATAATCTCCCCATATATAGGGTCTTTCTTCATCCTCCTTGCTGTTTCCTTATTAGGTTCCAGCATAATATCGAATAAAGGACGTCCTTTTTCGTCCAGGCTCGCAGCACTATAATCATAGGAGTGCTCTCCTCCATCATAGCTGATTCCCCCCGAACCATGACCAATATAGAGCACCGGAATTGTTCCCCTCTTTAGCCAGAAAGGATAATCCATATCCGGACAGACAATTAAATCCCATTTCATCAAATATAATTTCCATTCATCTCCGATTGCCGTCACGTTTTTACCGCGGAACAATGTGCCGTATAAGTCAGCAGGAAACACATATCCAAAGTATAAATATATTTTATATTTGGAATTATCCTCTATCTGTTCTATAAAATTCAGCAAATGTTCTTCCATAGTCTTACTTTGACAATAAAGTAAAATATGCTTCTCTTCAGTATTCCCTCGCCGTGTATTTCTAAATCCAGAAATTTCCCGGCCCAACACTTTGCCCAGATATAAAAATTTATTCTTTATCCACCTGAACTTTAGCACCAAATACACCCTCCAACAAAATTTTTCTGTTTTTCCACACCAAACAACCAATCACCAGTAATAATCCCCATCTGATCCATGTATATGGATACAAAAATTGAGAAAACACAGACATAAATAGTACAATCCCGCCTATAAGACTCATCTTTTTCATATCGTACACAGACTCGCCTGTTACCTTCCGTACAGCAATATAACTCCATGCCACCTGCAGCAGATAAGCAGCTAATGTGGTATATCCTGCAGCAAAATAACCACATAAAGGAATAAAAATAAAATTGAGGATTATATTTACAACTGCAGCAGCAACTCCCGCTCCCATTACGTACTTTGGTTTCTTCTCATAATATATCAAATTAGAAAAAACGCTGAATATGGACATATAAAACACACCGCCCACAATTACCGGTATAATATACATTCCCTCACCATAACTGGACGGAGCCAGGAAGCGAATAATCTCCGGCGATAAAAGCATAATCAAAACACAAACAGCACCATATCCAGCAATAATAGGAATAATCAGATTAGAAAGTGTCCCCCGTCTTCCATCATCACATCTTTTGTAAATAGTAGGAACCAACGTCGCATTTATAGATGTCCAAACTATGTTAGCGACAGCAGACATCGTATATGCAATCCCATAAATTCCCGCTTTATCTTCTCCCCAAAAATACCCGATCATCAAGCGGTCGCTGCTGCTTAACACATATGATGATAAAAAATAAGGAATCAAGGGAATATTATAACTCAGTGCATATTTCCAGTATTTTATCTTGGGCAATCCACGCGCTGCAGTAGTCTCATAGAAATAGCATCCCAAACTAATCAGCAGCGTAACCACCTGGGCGCCAATAATGCGAGCCTCAACTTTATGTCCCGGAAACAAAAAAATACCGGCAATTGATAAAAGAGGCGAAAAAAACATGACCAATAGCATAAACACGCACAACAATTTGTATTTATAATCAAATCGTTGGTCCGTTTTCCAAAACTCAAAAGCCGGCTCCAAAAGGAAAGAAAAGAACATGAAAAAAATCAAAGTATCTGGTACTTCTAAAAAAGTAAACAAATATTTATTTACCATCCAAACAACCGCGAATGTCAGTAAAGTAATTATATTTGAAAGAGATAAGAGTGAAAAGGTAAAATTTTTTTGATCCTCTTTAAATTCTAGAATCCCCCTGCAGTAAACATTGTTGTAAAGTCCAAACATGGCAAAAATGCCTATCACATCCAACCATGAAGAATAAATCGTTATAACACCGTATTCATTTGTTGTCAGAAGTCTTGTAAATATCGGAGCCGTTAAAAACGAGATACCCTTTTGCATAAAATTCACTGCCATAAAAGCCATGGATGCTTTTACCTGAACAGACGCATTTTGAATTGTATGGATTCCTCTTTTTATATAATCTCCTAAAAACATTACCCTCTAACCTTTCTTCATGTTCTGATATATTAAAAAAGCGGAAATTCCATCGAATCTCCGCTCATCAAAGCTGCTGACGGGAATCGGACCCGTGACCTCCGCACTACCAATGCGACGCTCTACCGACTGAGCCACAGCAGCTTACCGTGTCGCTTTCGCTCGCGACTTGATTATATTATCACAGGCTTGTCTCTCTGTCAACACCTTTTTAAACTTTTTCGACAGATTTTCAGTGGATTTTCCCCATCGCTTTTCAACTCAGGTCTCTGTCCCGTTCTGGCCAGTTATCCTCTCCTCTGTCTCACAATCTCATAAGCCAGCACTCCCGCCGCCACGGAAGCATTCAGAGAATCAATATCTCCCTTCATGGGCACTGCCACCTGATAGTCGCATTTCTCCCTGATCAGCCGGCTCACACCTTCGCCCTCATTGCCGATCACCAGTCCAATGGGACCTTTCAGATCCGCGTCATACATGACCGTCCCGTTCATATCCGCGCACACGAACCAGATCCCCTGTTTTTTTAATTCCTCTATGGCCGTTCCCAGATTCGTCACCTTGGCCACCGGCGTATAGTTCAACGCTCCCGCAGAGGCTTTGGCCACAGTCGCGGTAAGCCCCGCCGCGCGGCGCTTCGGTATGATCACCCCATGGGCTCCCGCCAAATTGGCGGTACGGATAATCGCCCCCAGGTTATGGGGATCTTCAATATTGTCCAGCAGAATGAGAAACGGCGCCTCGCCTTTTTCTTCCGCCCGCCGGAGCATGTCTTCCACCTGCGCGTACTCATACGCAGCCGCATAAGCGATCACCCCCTGGTGCTTCCCCGTTTCGCTCATATGATCCAGCCTCTCTTTGGGCACATAGCTGATTACAGTATCCCGTTTCCTTGCTTCCCGCAGGATACTGTTCACAGGCCCGTCCTGGCATCCCTTCAGGACAAAGAGCCTGTCAATGGTTTTCCCCGACCGGAAAGCTTCCAGCACGGCATTGCGTCCTTCTATGGTAAGTTCTTCGTACCTCACAGCGTACCTCCTGTTTTTTCTATCCCCAATTTTATCAAATCGATCATCCTGGCCATCTGTCCCGTCAAATACAGATAGCCCATCAGCGCCTCAAATCCTGTGGCATGACGGTAATCATGCATGGTGGCATGTTTGGCCATGCTGACCGTCTTCGCATTGCGGCCCCGTTTATATACCTGTAGTTCTTCTTCAGTCAGATCTTCCTGCAGTTCCTCGATCATAGCCGCCTGAGCGGAAGCCTTCACATAACTGCTGGCCCTTTTATGCAGCGTGTTCGCCTGCCTGCCGCCCCTGCATACCAGGACGGTACGGATCACCAGCTCATAGGCCGCGTCCCCAATATACGCCAATACCACGGGAGAGCAGGTACGGATGTCCAGCTCTCCCAGTTCAAACTGTTCTTTCAGATAGATTAAGCTCTCTTCCATTTTACTCCCTCACGGGTATCCTCCAGGATGATTCCCTTTTCCAGAAGCTGCGCGCGGATCTCGTCCGCACTGGCAAAGTCTTTTGCCTTTCTGGCCGCCTGGCGCTCTCCGATCAACTGTTCAATCTCCGCGTCCAGCAGCTCTTCTTTCTTTTCTGTGATCAGTCCCATGATATCGCACAGACCCTGGATCCTGGTTCTCAGAGCAAGGACATAGGCCTTGCTGCTGTTTTCCCCGGCCGTGGTATTGGCAAATTTCACCAGATCGAAGATCGCCGCCAGCGCGTCTGCCGTATTGAAATCGTCATCCATGGCGCTGTCAAATGCCGCTTCATATTTAGCCGCTTCCTCTGCTCTGGCCGCCTCTTCCTCCGTCATTTCCTGGGAAGATGCATGCTCCGCCAAGAACTTCAGATTATCAACCGCCGTCTGGATCCTCTCCAATGCATTTTTCGACGCTTCCATCAGTTCAGCGCTGAAATTCAGCGGGCTGCGGTAATGAGCGTTCAGCATAAAGAACCGAAGCACCTGCAGGTCATATTTCTCGCTGATCTCCCGGACAGTAAAGAAGTTCCCCAGAGATTTGGACATTTTCCGGTTATCAATATTCAAAAACGCGTTGTGCATCCAGTATCTGGAAAATACATGCCCGCAGCAGGCTTCGCTCTGGGCAATCTCGTTCTCATGATGCGGGAAGATCAGATCCTCCCCGCCGCCGTGGATATCGATCTCTTCTCCCAGATATTTTTTCGACATCACCGAGCACTCAATATGCCAGCCCGGACGGCCGTCTCCCCACGGTGACGTCCAGTACGGTTCTCCCTCTTTCTTCGGCTTCCACAGTACAAAATCCAGAGAATCTTCCTTTTCGTCCTCGCCGGATACCAGCAGGGAGCGGTTGCCCGCCTGCAGGTCGTCCAGATTTTTGTGGGAAAGCTTTCCGTAGTCTTTGAATTTACGGGTACGGAAATATACGGTTCCATTGACCGCGTAAGCATACCCTTTTTCAATCAGATCCGAAATCATTGCGATCATCCCGTCGATCTCCTGAGTTGCCAGCGGGTGCGTCGTGGCCGGCTTGATATTCATGCCATCCATGTCCTTTTTGCATTCCGCAATATACCTCTGGGAGATTTCCTCCGCGCTCACGCCCTCTTCATTGGCTTTTTTAATAATTTTGTCGTCCACATCCGTAAAATTGGACACAAAATTCACTTCATATCCCTTATGCTCCAGATACCGGCGCACTGTGTCAAATACGATCATGGGGCGGGCGTTGCCGATATGAATAAAATTATAGACAGTCGGTCCGCAGACATACATGCGTACCTTTCCTTCCTCCAGGGGGATAAAATCTTCTTTCTTCTTTGATAAAGTGTTGTAAATACGAATCATTTCCTCAATTCTCCTTCTAAATCATATTATTTTATTTTAACTGCATCTTCCACATTCGTTTCCGCTATAATAAAGTGCGGTCTTTTCTTTACTTCCATATAGGTTTTGGCAAGATATTGTCCCATTATTCCCATACAGAAAAGCTGTATCCCGCCGATAAAAGTAATGATGCAGACCAATGACGCCCAGCCTGCCACCGGATCTCCAAACATAATTTTACGCACAATAATGAACAAAATCATCAAAAAGGAAACAAAGGTCAAACCGATCCCACACCAGGAAGAAATCGACAGCGGGACCTGTGAAAAATTGATAATTCCATCTATGCTGTACTTGAACAATCCCCAGAAACTCCACTTCGTCTCTCCAGCAATGCGATTTTGATTTTCATATGGGAGCCAATAGGTCCGGAATCCTATCCATCCAAAGATCCCTTTCGAAAATCGATTATATTCACACATGGCAAGAATAGCATCTACCATCTCCCTTTTCATTAACCGAAAGTCTCTTGCCCCATCCATAATATTTGCATCTGAGATTCGATTGATAATCTTGTAAAACAACCTGGCGAACCAGGAACGCACCGGAGGCTCACCCTCCCGATCCACACGCCTGGTAGCAACACTGTCATATTTCTGCCCCAACAGGATATCCAGCATTTCCGGCAGCAACCCCGGCGGATCCTGCATGTCCGCGTCCATAACCGCTACATATTGGCCCCTTACGTTGCAGAAGCCCGCATACATCGCCGCTTCTTTGCCAAAATTCCTGGAAAATCCAAAATACCGGACTCTTTTATCCTCTTTCGCATATTCCAAAATCATATCCTTCGTATGATCCCAGGAACCGTCATCCACAAACAAAAATTCGAAATCATACTCCGATATTTCTTTCGTCACATTTTTTAGCTCATCATATAAATATGGCAGAGCCTCCTGCTCATTATAGCAAGGAATCACCAAAGAAACCAGTCTCCGAACAATCATTGTTACTCCTCATTATCTTCTGCATAAATGCCAATAGTATCCACATCATAGAACCTTGCCATCCATACATTAAATGTATCTTCCCTGTCCCATGAGAGATCTCTGGTCTTGCTGAATGCATTATACGGATTTTCCGTAGCCTCAAACTTTGTGACGGTAATATCAGAGATCCCAGCCTCTTTCTGTTCTTCAATCTCCCGTATTTCCCGGTTAATCTGCCTGTAGGTATCACGTATGTCCAAAAAAGCCGCGCCATATATTCCAAAGCAAACAATTACGACACATGCTGTACCTCTCTTTACTGTAGTCATGCTCCATTCAAAATTCTGCAAAATGTCCAAAAACAGAATTCCATCTGCAATTATCAAAAAACACACCGCAAACATCCAGGATCTGGCCGCGATAATTGGAGACATGACTAACACCGCCACACTGGCCGCTCCTGCCAACACGTAAGAAATCGGGACAGCACATTCCCGGACGCACTGCCAAAAAGTAATCTTTTTTCTTGCTTTTATATAACAAAACAATAAGATAAATATCACTCCGGGAATGAATACCGCATGATAAGAAAACCCTGCCAGTTCTCTGAGTCTGCGCAATAGCTCCCCAAATTCAATCATACCTATACTCTCCCTTTTCCCATTACCCGGTGCGGCAATCAGGAAAAGGAATCCCAGGCATGCCGTCAATATTCCCGCAATACTCCAGAACGGGATTTTAATTTTCTTCCATACCCATATTCCAATAAACAAAATCCCCAGAAAAATGACGGCTCCCCCACCATTTTCGTTTGTGCAGCCAGAGAGCAGCCCCAAAGGAATCATAACTACAGTCAAAATACCGTTCCATTTCCCCTTGTTCTGCCGCTCCGCGTGCGAGCGATATGGCAGCAGAAAAAGTAATAACAACACAGACATCCATAAATAATTACAGGATCCTGACATCCATAAAACAGATGTTCCAAACTGGGGAATCCACAACCACATCAAAGCGTAGATCAATATTAAAAATAACGGCTTCCACTTTTTCACATCGCGGTCTATATGCAAATACAGGATAAGGCCCAGCACAACATAGATCAAGGAATTGAAAATATTAAATACGCTTTTATCAAATAATGCAAAAAACTGCACAATGCTGTGCGCTACGATCCTTCCTCCCCACAGATTGTAATGATTCCACATGGAAAGGGGAATATCCCCAATTCCCGACAGCCATCTTATATTGTCCTGTGATGAGCTGTAAAAGAAATGATACCGATAGTCATCCGAAGCATAATGTGTCAAAAAATTCAAGGCACACACACCGGCAAAAACTATAACCATCACAGCAATAAATGAGAAAATCTTTTTCCGCCCAGTCATTTTTGCTTCATTACCTCTTTCAACGCCTTCAGTTCTTCCTGAAGCCTCCGGTTTTCCTCTCTCAGTTCCTGGATCGCGTCCAATACCGGGTCAGGCAGATTCACCTGGTCCAGATCACTGCGCGGGATTCGTACATTGTCCTTTTTCACAATACGGCCCGGCACGCCCACTACCGTGCAGTTGGCCGGTACCGGCCCTAACACCACGCTTCCGGCTCCGATCTTGGTGTTCTCGCCAATGGTAAAAGACCCCAGAATCTTTGCCCCGGCGCTGACCATCACATTGTCTTCCAGTGTGGGATGGCGTTTTCCATGCTCTTTCCCGGTTCCTCCCAGCGTCACTCCCTGATACAGCGTCACATTGTCTCCCAGAATCGCCGTCTCGCCGATCACAACGCCGGTCCCATGGTCAATAAAAAGCCCCTTGCCGATCGTTGCCCCCGGATGGATTTCTATGCCCGTCTTTCTGGCCGTTTTCTGTGATATCCATCTGGCCCAGAAATAATGGCCCTTTTTATATAACTTATGTGCCAGGCGGTAGCGCAGGATCGCATGGAAAGTAGGATAAAGGAACACTTCCATATTCGACTTGATCGCCGGATCCCGTTCGCGTATCACCGCAATCTCTTCTTTTACATAGCTGACCAGTCCCATAATTTTCTCTCCTTCAACAAAAAACCTCCGTCTCTGAATTTAGAGACGAAGGTATCCGTGGTTCCACTCTAATTCCCGCGGGCAGTGGACCAGGGGATGCGCTTGTGCATCCATCTGGCGAACGCCGCGAGGCTCAAACACGTAACGTGTGTCTCCGTACAGGAATACTCGATCTCTTTCCTCCTGTCTGCTCCCGGATGCACTTTCATCTTCCTCCGCCCGGAACCGCTTCCAGCCGATGACGGTTCCTCTCTGTTGGTTTACAGAAAATTACTCTATCCGTTCGACGCATTTCGCTATATGCTATAGAATATGAAATTCGACCGTTTTTGTCAAGTACCTTACACAACTTCCGACAGACAAATCCTGAAACTGCCAAAGATCAAAGACGTCAATTCCCCCACCGTCAGATCCAGATCTGTTTTTTCCGGCTGATATAAAAGTTTTTCCGCCCTGCTGTATTCTGGCGACGCATCCCAGAAAAACCATCCGTCGTTCTGGGAAATGATCGGATCGTGAATACGCAGATACAGGCTTTGCGTCTGGCGGGTGTTGGCCATCCGCAGCATCTGGCAGACGTCCGTAATGCGCGCCATAAAGGGCGGCATCTTCTCCGGCGCCGCTTCCCCTTCTTCCGCTTTCCTCTCCGCCGCCAGGTTTTCCATGTAGGTTCTGTCCCGCTTGCAGAACACCTGATAACGGGAGGCCAGATAGCGGTTCTGCCCATCCGCATCCATCCGCTCCACCCTGGGCGGCAGACTGGTATAAGAACAGATCCAGACAAAATCAAATGGAGCATAGATTTTCTCACTGGCCGGCATCAGGAACGTAAACGGTATTCCCTGCTCCCCCATATCCTTCAGAGCCTTTTCCATCAGCAGACGCATATATCCCTGATGACGGTATTCCTTCTTTGTCGCTACTGCGACAATATAGTTCGCCGGCGTCTCATACCCGTTTACAATCATCCTGTATGGATTCAGGTGCAGCATGGATACCAGCATTCCGTCCTGTTCCAGCGCCAGGATCTGGTTCTCCCTGGTCTTGTACGTATAGTAGAAGTCCACAAACCTGCCGCTGTCTTCGGCAAATACCTCTTCATAGAGCGCCCTGGAACATTTCTTTTTCTCCGAAGGCAGATAAAACGGTTCCGGCATCTGATCCATCACATTTCCTTCGGGCATCCTTCACATCCTCCGCAGGCTCTCCGGGGCATTTCCAGATCCGCGTCCAGATAAGCGGTAATGGGCAGCAGAGAACAGATTGCCTGGGCAGAAATCCCCTCACCGGAACCGGTAAAGCCCAGCCCCTCTTCCGTGGTAGCTTTGATATTCACCTGTTCCGTATCTATTTTTAAAATTCCGGCCACATTTTGAATCATCTGCGGAATATGAGACGCCATCTTCGGCCTCTGGGCGATAATCGTCGCGTCAATATTTACAATCTGATAGTTTTTTTCTTCCAGTATCCTCCCCACATGCTCCAGCAGTTTTAAGCTGGACGCACCCTTATATTGGGGATCTGTGTCCGGAAAATGTTTTCCAATATCGCCCAGAGCCGCCGCTCCCAGCAACGCGTCCATAATCGCGTGCAAAAGGACGTCCGCGTCCGAATGTCCCAGCAGTCCTTTCTCATATGGGATCTCCACCCCGCCAATGATCAGCTTCCGGTCTTCCACTAAACGATGCACATCATATCCAATACCAACTCTCATGGCACTGCCTCCTCATCCTCTTAATCCATAACTCACAAATATGCCTTCTCTGGTTCATACCCAATGATCCAATATATTATTTGCAAAAAAAAGCTTCCTAATAAAATACTAGGAAGCCAAAGTAGCGAAGGGGGGACTCGAACCCTCGACACCACGGGTATGAACCGTGTGCTCTAGCCAGCTGAGCTACTTCGCCATATTGATTTCAATGGGACCTATAGGGCTCGAACCTATGACCCTCTGCTTGTAAGGCAGATGCTCTCCCAGCTGAGCTAAGATCCCATTTTCTGTCTGGTTTTTCAACCGACTTCGTTATAATACCAAAACAGAAGCCGATTGTCAACTGTTTTTTCCATTTTTTTATCTGCCAAAAATATTTGCCAATTTTTGCAAAGGACCTCTTATCAAATCTTTTTCCGTTTGATTCATTCCGAACAGCCACATACAGATGCCAAAAATCAGCATATACAAGATTCCATGAACCAAAAACATCAAAAGCCCGTCCATGCTTAGATAATGTGTAATTCCCAATTCCAGCACTATAATTACCAAGAATGCCGGGCAAAGCTGTAAAATCTGTTTCCAATAATACAGCATATTTAATCCAACTCTCTTATGATAATAAATATTCATCCCAATACAGTCTCCAAGAATCAGCGTGACTGCCGTTCCTAAAGCCGCGCCTTCTGCTCCCCATGACCAGATACACGGAATACTGATCAGAACATTTACAATTGCCATGGCAAAATACATGATCGAGCGTACTTTATGCATATTTTTAGCTCTCATAATCTCCAGCGTGACATTCTGAGCCAGCGGAATCGTCGCTGGAAGTATTAGTAATAACGTAATTACATAGGACTGGTCATAACCTTCCCCAGCCCAAAGTGAGATAAACGTTCTGCCAAGAAACACAAATCCACAGCTTATCAGAGATAAAAGCAAAAATTGAACTCTTCCGACTTTGGTCAGCAGTTCCGTTAACAACTGATTATCATTGCTGTCCGCAACAATACGGTTTACCTGAGGAATAAACACATTGGAAATAATCGTTGACAGCTGCATATACATTGTATTCAGCTGACTGCCAATCCCATAAATTGCCACTGCCACCGTTCCGCTGAATCGCCCCAACAGTACCTTGTCCACATTCCAGTTAATTTGATCGGCTATCATATTTATGCAGATAAAAAAAGTAAAGATCCACATTTCTTTTAATAATGAAAGTCGAAATCCCCGAAACCGGATTTTAATTTTCAGACGTTCTCTGCAAAACCATATGCTGGAACCGATCTTTGCAATTGTCAGAAATGTGGTCACCAAAACCATTGCAATTGATCCATACCCCAAAAGGAGCAACGGCAAGGTTAGAAAGGGATTAAATAAATACTGCAAAACCCGAATAGCTCTCTGGAATATAAACCGCTCATGAGCCGTTATAAAGGAATCGATCGCTCCGCCCGGAAAAGTCAATGCCAGGTTGAATACCATAAGCGCCAGAAGAATCCTGGCTTTAGGATATTCTGCCGCCGTCAATCCATCTCCAAACACCAGCTCAATATTCCCAACCAGAACAACGCCGCACAAAAGACAGACAGCCGCAATAATCAAGAAAATTGTTAGATACATTCCATTAAATTCAGCTACCTTTTCCTCGTCTTCATGCTTTTTTATTCTGGAATAGAAGCGCATATAGGAACTTCCAAATCCGAGACTGAGTACATTTAAATATGACACAACGGAAGCGACCAGCTGGTATAAACCATATTCGCTCTGTCCCAAAAGCCGAAGCATAATTGGGGTGTACAAAATTCCGGACAGAATATGAATCACCTGTGCCAGATAGGAGAGCAGTACCCCCGCCTTCTTTTGATTTATCTGCATATCTGTTTTCTCCGATACAAAAAGAGGGCTGTTTCACCCTCTTTTATTTTATGCATTCTTTTTTCCGCAGCAGTGTTTATATTTTTTCCCGCTACCGCACGGACAGGGATCATTCCGCCCTATCTTTGCCCCCTTCACAATAGTGCCGGATTTTTTCTGTTCCAGATAGAGTTCCTTTCTCTTTTCTTCATCAAATATCTTTTCCCATTGGGGCAGATTATACAGCCAGTCCGCTTTCGCATCTACCATATTCTTATAAAGCTTCTCTTTATCAAATCTCAGGCTGACAACAGTGTCTTCTTCCATTTCTTCAATGGGATTCGGTTCTGCCAGGCTGTCATTGATTCCATCCAGAAATCCAGTCATCTCCATGACACTGAGGCCATACTTCTCCGCCAGTTCTTTCACAGTCCCTTTTACTTCTGTATCCGGGTCCTCCAGGAGTTTTTCATAAACACCTTTTTCCAGATCAAAGTATTTTGCCCAAAACCTCTGTAAAGTTCCTTTATCCTTTGTCTCATCGTATGCAATCTTCTGCCAGTCTTTTAATAATGCCATCTTTGTCCTTCCTTTCATCCTCTTCAGCGAATATCAAAACAAACTAATGCTTACTATACCGTATATTTCTATTTTTTTCAATCATTTTCTTCCAGCTGCGCAAAATAATCCGTATCCAGTATTAACTGATTTACTTCTAACTTCTCCGAAATCAGGTTGTGCATCTGGAGATCCTGATCTTCACTGAACTTTCCGATACCCTCTCCCGTATCGCTGTAAAATGCGCCATCTGAACTGATCCAGGAGCCATCCTGCCAATAAGCATATCCTTCATAGCCGTCATCAAATATATCGTTTCCGATATAATATCCATGATTATCCAGTCCAAATAAATTACATATCGTAGGATAAATATCTGTAGTATTCGCCACTTTTTCCACTGTCTGCGGCGAAATATTTTCTGCCCAGATGAAAAATGGGGTTTTAGACAGTTCGTATACATTTTCACTCTGTGATAATTCTTTCAAATAATCCTGATCGGAAATCGTATAATCATAATGATCTGTTACGCCAATAATGACGGTATTTTCCAAAAGCCCATCCTCTTTCAGACGTTCCAGCAGTCCGGCGAACATGTCGTCCGTAAGCCGGGCTTTGGCACTGATGGAATCCATCTCCTCCGATTCATATTTATTTAAATACTCCGGGTAAATTTCCAGAGCACGGTCTTCATGGGAATAATTTTTACCTCCTGAAGTACAATGTGCACTATATGTGATCACATATGCAAAAAACGGTGTATCTTGTATCAGTTTTTCATAAATCTCATCATTCTCTGTTAAAGTTGCATCCATTGCAGCCGTATCCACATCTTCATAATCCAGGTATGACACATATTCCTGAAAACCTACTGCATTATGAATATTCTGACGGTTATAATACTGAGGCGAATTATAATGAAAAGATCTGGCAGAGTAGCCTTCCTCCGAAAACAAATGGGGCAGGCTGTACGGGTAAAAATTATTTGTATAATTTACAATCGGATTTCCGTCTGCCGGAGCAAGCAATCCTGTATAGCTGCAAAATTCAGTATTTAACGTTGCCGCGCTTCCATAAATTGGAGTATACATATTGCTGAAAGTAATCGCTTCATCCATCATTTTTGCTAATGTTGGAGTATTTTCCTCATTAATCAGCCAATCGTCCATACTTTCCATCAATACAAAAATAACATTCTTCCCGGCAAAAATCCCCGTCATATCATTCACTGTTATTTCATCTTCTGAAAAATATTCATTGACTGCACTCACATCTTCTTCCGATACCTCTTTGGGAAGAAACGATAAATAAATGTCTCTGGACAGAAATTCATATGCCCCAAACATGCTTACTGCACGTTTATTATCAATCCATTTGTCATAAATCACTTTCTTCATATAGTACGTTGCCGTTCCCGAATCAGAAGACACCTCTTTAAACATAGCGGGCGTCAGCACAATTACTGCCACACAAACAGCGAATATCCCGCCTCCCAGGCAACGTTTGATAGTTTTTCCTGTTTTCAGAGGATAGTTCGGCACCAAAAACCACCCCAATACCCCAACCAGAAGAAAGAAACCGATCAGTAAAAACGTAGCACTGTCAAAATAAGAAAATATGATATTAATAAAATCATTTCCCTCTCCAGCATACTGAAGCGTCTTGATCCCATACACCCGTCCAAATATTCGGCAGTACAAATATTCGGAAAATAAGAAAATTACCCAAAATCCATATATTACGGTATATACGAGCTTTTTTAAAAAACATCGGGAATCCGGGATCCACGTAATCAAAGTCGCAAAGATAGTTCCATAGAGTAGATCAAACAAAATCGGAACCTCATCCAGCACAGGTACATACAAAGACTGCATCTGCGGCTGCACGCGAAAATAAGTCTCCACCGCCACAAAACACAATATTAACCCTATATATTTCAAAATTTCTTTAAAGCAAATCTGTTTTTTTCTCATGATGTCTTTTTCTCCGTTATCAGTCAGTCTGCCCTGGAAATCCTATTCCCAAAACCCCAGCTTTTCCAACGCCGGAACTTCATACGCCACATAGTTTTCGTCTTCAAATACAACTGGGAAGTCCTTTCTTTCAGGCAGTATCACCAGATCATCTTCCTCTCTTGTAAAGATAAGCAGAATGGAACTTTGTATTTCTTCAGAAATTTCTGCCCGGCATAGCCAATGAAATTCCGAAAGCTCTCCTGTATCCTCATCAAGTTCCAAATTTAAAAATTGAATTTTTTCATTCGTAAGTTCTGATATAATATTCCCATTCCAAAAAGTAGCAATCCCAATGGAATAGGTATTCTCTTCTATAAAGTTAACAAGCCCTCTTTTCGCTTCATTATCTTCCATCCCCAAAATATTGTTGTATTCCCTGGCTCCCAGAAGGATACATGACATGCAAAATGCTATGTAAACAACTCTACGTTTGCTTTTCTGCCATTTTTCCCCCAAAAAAAGAAGCACAATCATAATTGGAAAACAGGCCATGACATACCTCGGCGTAACATAACCTGTTGCTACAAATAAAAACATATTAAAAATAAAACTCAAAACTGATATAAATGTTAGATCACAAATACCCCCCCCCCTATTTTCTGATAATTTTTGATAAATTCATATTTTAGCATTCTATTTACATGTTTTTTTACAACGGCAAAACAATTATACAACAGTACTGCCGTCAGTACCAATGCCATTGTATTACAAATCCCATCCAAAGTAAAAATATAAGATTCTTCCACATATCCGATTGCCTGAACCAAATCATTCCAAACATTAAATACGTTTCCAGCAGAGAAATATCTGTATTTCATATTAGAGTAAGATTTAAAATTATACAGACCAGAAAGCACAAAAGTATTCGCCAAAAACCCTGCCAGCGCCGCTGCCGCGCAGCTCATATTCTCAATCCAGACAGTCCAGAAATGTTTATCCTCAAATACTTTTTCCCAGCCCTGGCGCTCCAAGTACCCCCATACCTCCAGGCAGAGATACAATCCCATCGGGATATATGTTAACTGAAGGGAACGGATTCCTCCCAGTCCTGCTCCAAAGCCCAGCAAAATCCCCAGCGTGCAAAAGAAAACGCTCTTCTTTATTCCCTCTGCGTTTTTTACTCGAAAATAAAGTCCGAATGCGAAAAAGCTGATCATGATATGCGGTACATAATAGCTTTTCATATTCAGGAAAGTCCAGGCGTCGCTCATAGGGATCAGCAATAAAAATCCTGTCAGAAAAAATCTGTTCCTCGCTTTCTCTGCATCCACTGAACGGAGACAAAAATAATAGGAAGCCAGCATCAAGGTAGATAATACAATCTGTCCAATGATGCGCACCGTCTTAAAGTCAGAAAAGAAATGAAAAAGAACCGAATAAATCAACTGCGTATTTAATACCCGGATCTCTGTAGAATAATACCAGTTGGGAGACATGATCCCTCCCTCCTGAGCCAGAAGCTTCGCCAGAATCAACTCAGAAGCGTCATCCGAATCAATAAAATTAAAATAATTCAGCCAGGTAACTCCTGCATTTGCAACTAAAAACACAAGAATCAGCATCGTCCCCAATATGACAGGAATCCATCTTCTGTTATTATTTTCCATATTTCTTTCCTCTCCACTGCAATATATTTAAGGCAATTTCCCGTGCAATCAATAAGGACTCATCTACCCTTCAAAAATCCTGACATTATCCGTGCCAGCTTCTTTGAATCTCTGGCCGAAAAAAACTCCGCCCTGTCGTAATCCCCCACCCCGTCTCTGGCGTACAGGCAGTCTGCGGCAATGATCCATGCTCCTGCCCAGCGGGCCTCCAAAAGCGGCAAGCCAATCGTTTCAATGTAAGACGGGAATACCAGCACCGACCGGGCATAAAGATCGAAAAGCTCCCGTCTCGGCATAGGCCCCCGGAAGCGGATGGGCAGTCCCAGTTCCTCCGCCTCTTTTCGGATGGCGCGGATTCCGTCATTCTCTTCTCCGGTTACCGTCCAGATCACTTCATAATTCTCATATCCCTGCTTTTGAAGCAGCCTGCACGCCTCCAGAAACGTCCGGTGGTTCTTATACGCCGACGCATTGGCTGGATAGAAGAACACCGGACAGTTCTCATCCAGATGATACGGTTCCGTCTCCAGCATCTCCACCGGCGGAAATTTCACTTCCACTTTGTCAACGGACACGCCGCACTGGCGCACGATCTCCTGCTTCATCCAGTTGGTCTGCACCAGGACTCTGTCCGCCCTCCTGATGGAGCTTTTCATCATCCGTCCCAGGATCTGCTGTGTCACCCACGGACGCAGCGCCTCCCAGGGTTTGAATCTATATTCGGAAAACGGCAACGCATTGTGTTCATAGACCGTCTGGGGCACGCCTGCATGGGGCAGTTCTATGTTCTGAAGGGACAATACCCTGTCCACTTTGTACTGTTTCACCAGGCGGCGCGCCACACAGTGGTCGAAATACATCCGATGCAGCGGGCTTTTCTTCACCCATGGAAAATTCAGCACCCGGATATGATCCGTCTCCGAAAGTTCAAACACACTCAGGACGAAAATATACTCGTTCTCTGTATCTTTTAAAAATTCTTCGTAAAAGCTTTTCAGAACCGTGGCCGCTCCGCCGCTGTCCGCCGCCACGTCATAGACCAGGATTCTCATCGTTCCTTCACCGTCTGCATCGCTTTGATCAGCAGCTCCTGCCCCCGGAACGCGTCTATAATCGTATCGTTCTTTGCTTCTCCCTTCAGGACTTTGTATATATACTCATATTCCGCTTTGATTCCCTTGTCCTGTTTCAGCTTCTGCTTCACAGTCCTGCTGCTGCCATATTTGCGCAGGCGGATGAAATTATCCATCTCATACACGGAACCGTTGGACAATACCCGAAGCTGTTCCTTGGGGTATTTCTTGGAACCCATGGAGGAATAGATAATGTTTCCCACAGCGCCGGAGGCAAAACGAAGGGTTATCAACACATTGTCGTTCATGGGATACGCATTGTTCTCTGCGGCAGTCACCCGCAGTTCCTGCAGTTCGCTCCCATCCAGATACTGAAGCAGATCCACAAAATGGCATGCTTCTCCCAGGATGCGGCCTCCGCCCGCCCCCTCGTCATGCACCCAATGGTCATTAGGAATAAACCCGGCATTGGCAATAAAATCATAAACTGCCGGGATCTGATCGGTCTTCAGTTCTTTTTTCAACTGCCGGATCAGCGGGGCATGGCGGCGGTTCAGTCCGCAGAACAGTTCGCCCTCCGATTCCGCGTACGCCTGCCTGATCTCTTCCAGTTCTTCCAGCGTCAGGCACAGCGGTTTCTCACAATAGACGTTCTTATTCGCTTTCAGGGCCTCCACCACAAATTTTCCATGGCTGTTATGCTGGGTGGAGACGGCGATCAGATCAATCTCCGGATCTTCCAGAAGCTTCCTGTAATCATTGGTCGTGTACGCGAACGCATTGCCGTCATTGGCCTGGGCTCCCCCCACGCCGCCTGTGGTGGCAAGCCCCCGGAACTCAAATCTGCCGGTTTCTTTCATAATCGGCAACATGGTGCTGCGCACAAAATTGCCCGCGCCGATCAGCCCCAGGCGGATACGGTCTCCCCCTGCCGCCTTCGCCGCTTTCGGGTTTTCCACCGTCTCCCGCCATTTTTCCTGGTTGTCGCCGTATTTGAGCAAGACTCCAATATACCGCTCATGATTGGGATTTTTGGTGATCATCTCGTACGCGTCCGCCGCTTTCTCAAACGGGATCTCATGGGTGATCAGATCCGCGAAATCTGCCCGTTTCTGGGCGATCAGACGGACGAATTCCTCAATATTCCGTCCTTCTGTAAACCGCACATACCCGATGGGATAATCGATTCCCTTCTGCTCATAGGTGCTGTCATAGCGTCCCGCCCCGTAGGAACGGGCAATACGGAAGGACAGCTCTCTTTCATAGTACGGCCTACGATCGATGTTCATCTGCGTCACGCCGATCATACAGATGATACCTCTGTCCCTGGCAATCGCCGCCGCCAGGTCCATGGGCGCATTGGTATTGGCCGCCGCTGTAATGATCACTTTGTCCGCGCCCCGCCCGTGGGTCAGCGCCTTTGTCATATCCGCCGCGTTGTCGTCGTTGGAATTGATAAATGCTTTCAGGCGCGTTCCCGGCATACTCTTGTCCACCACATCGTAGGCAATCACATCACAGCCGTAAGCGTTCAGGATTCGGCAGAGAATATGTCCCACCAGCCCCAGGCCTATCACAGCAACCGTCTCTCCCGGCGCCACCTCCGCCTGATGGATGCCCTCCAGGGCGATGCCCCCCAGGGCGCAGAAAGCCGCCTGCCGGTAATCCTCCAGCTCCGCCGGCACTTTGGTCATCATGGTGCGGCTGACCCGGTTGATCTCGCAGTGATAGGCGGTTCCCACCATAGCCACCAGATCTCCGGCCTGTACCTCCGTCACGCCTTTTCCGCAGGCAATCACGCGTC
Source organism: uncultured Lachnoclostridium sp. (assembly GCA_944381625.1). GTDB lineage: Bacteria > Bacillota > Clostridia > Lachnospirales > Lachnospiraceae > Hominiventricola. The sequence goes on along the minus strand of CALWLW010000006.1, from coordinate 53,342 downwards.
CCACACCGGAATATCCCATGGGCATGGGCTCTGCCAGCTTATTAAACGCGCTTTCCAGCGTGGTGACAATACCGTCTGTGGACAGCTTCTCCATCACCTTTTTCACCTGATCCGGCCGTTCCAGCGCTTTCTGGATCAGATTTTTGCCGCCGAACGAAGTCAGTCCCCGTTCCGTTCCAGCGCTGACCACCGTGTACAGACTCTCCACCAGAGCCATATTTTCTTTTACCGTGGGCATGGGCTGGTCCAGCAGCTTCATGCTCCCGTCTTTTACGTTCAAAAATAACTGTTTCATAAATCTATCCTCTTTTTCTGTCCTTTACAGCCGGTACACCCCGTCCAGGAAACAGATATGCCGGGTATCCAGCACCACTTTCCCTTTCAGCTTCTCCATATTCTCCTTTATCTCGTCGTGTCCCACCAGCAGAACCACAAAGTCCACATCCGTCAGGAAGGCATCCAGATCGTGATACTGATTGGGAACCACGTCTTTCGTCACATAAGGGTCGTATACCTTAATCTGGCCTCCGCACAGGTGCCGTTCCATACTCTCCAGCATCTGCAGGGTAGGGCTTTCCCTCATGTCGTCCACATTTTCTTTGTAGGTCAGGCCGTAGAGCCCCACGCGGCTCACGTCCGTCATGCCTCTTTCCTTCATGATATTGTGGATCCGCTCCAGCACGAAGTCCGGCATGGAATCGTTGATCTTCCGGGCGGCCAGAATAATGTTGGCAAGTCCCGGATAATCCCCCACCAGGAACCACGGATCGACGGAGATACAGTGCCCGCCCACTCCCGGCCCGGGGCTTAAGATATTCACACGGGGATGCTTGTTGGCAATCCGGATGATCTCATATACATCCATGTTGTCAGAACGGCAGATTTTGGCCAGTTCGTTGGCAAATGCGATGTTGATGTCGCGGAAGGTGTTCTCCACCACCTTCGTCATCTCCGCCGTGCGGATATCCGTTACCACGATCTCGCCCTGGCAGAAGGAAGCGTACAGCGCCCGGATCTTCTCCCCGATCTCCCGGCTGTCAGCCCCAATGGTGCGGGAATTGTGCTTCAGCTCATAGACCATATTCCCCGGAATGATACGCTCCGGCGCATGGGCAAGATGGATATCCCTGCCGATCACAAAGCCTTTTTCCTCCACCACCGGGCGCACATACCGGTCAATCGTCCCCGGCGACACCGTGGACTCGATCACCACGGTAGCTCCCTTCGGGCATACCTCCATGACGTTCTTCACCGCGCCGGCCACATAGCTGGCGTCCACTTTCTTGCTGTCTTTATCGTAAGGCGTGGGCACCGCCACAATATACATATCCGTCTTCTGATACTCATGGGAAAACCGGATTCCGCCCCGGACCGCTTCCTGGAACAGTTCGTCCAGACCGTCCTCTTCAAACGTGGTCTTTCCCTTCATCAGTGTATCCACCAGGTCCTTATTATAGTCGGTGCCCACCACTTCCACTCCATGCGCCGCAAACATCAGCGCGGTGGGCAGCCCGATATATCCCAATCCTACAACGTTAATCATCCTTTATTCCTCGTTTCCGTAAAATTCAACTGTACCATGTGTTCCGAACCGTCTCCCTGCCAGGAGATTTCCAACACCTCTGACCGCTCTATGCGTCCAAACTCCGGAGCATAGGAACAGATGGTTCCTTCCCGGAAGACACGGCATTCATCGCCGGGCATCCCCTGCACCGTACAGATCACGCCTCCATCCTGATCCATCACCCGCACGTTCTTGTGCTGTTCTTCATAGCGGAATCCCGGAGCCAGATGAAAACAGGCGCGGGCGGCTCCGTGAACCTGATCCCAGATCTCCACGTTTCCATTTTTCACCTCAACAGCGCGTCCCTGGGGCTTCCCTTTGCAGGTCAGCAGTTTTCCCCGCACAGAATCCTCCCTGGCTTCACCCGCCGCCTGGGAGATCCGCCCGGCCACCCGGTGCTCTCCCCAGCACTCCGACTGCTCTTCCCCGTCGATCACCACGGTGTTATGAGCGGCCGTGCTTCGGAAATATGGCCGTAAGTCCCCCTGGTACATGCCCGTCCCGGAATTGACGAACAAGGGCCGTCCCTTCCATGCCAGTTCAAAACTCAGGCCATCGCAGTGCCCATGCCCCGGCATATAGTCCGGCGCAATAGCTCCCGCATCCAGAATCACTTTCAGTTCCCGGTCTCTCAGGCAATAGTATCCTGCATCGGGAAATGCCCTTCGCAGTGACGGCGTGATCAGGAACTCTTCCCTCAGCGCCGCCAGCAGGCTCGTCATGCTCCGGGCCACATTGTCGCCCGCGTCGTTGAACAGGGGTGTCCGGCCCATCCCTTCCTCCAGCGAATACATGGCGTCCGCCATCTTCTGGATCGTCTCCAGCAGTTCCTGATACCAGAGCCGATCCGCCGGCTTTACGGCTTTCGCCGTCCGCATCAGATCCTCCAGGATCAGCTTGTGGTACATCAGGCTTCTTTCATAGTGTACCCCGTCCGGCAGGATCTGTTCTACGATTTCATCGCTCAGGCGGAGTTTATACGCGTCGTACACCCCCGGCTCTTTGAAATACAGCGCCCCCAGCACCACCGCCTTCAGGTTTTCAAAGTAATGGTTCCCCAACAGGTGCAGCTCCAGGCGTTTCTGCAGATGAAGATACTGGGCATACATACTGTCGTTCAGCTCCCGGAAAAATTCCTCATCTTCCCTTACCGTCTCCCCAAAACCGTCCAGGCAGATCCAGAGATTGGTCAGGCGCAGCGAGATGGTGTAGGGATGCCAGCCATCCCCCGTTCCCTCCCGGTTATCCGCGATCCATTTGCGGCAGTAGTCCCGGAAGCACTCATAATAGCGCACATCCCGTTCTTCCTGCCAGGCGGCGGCCAGAGGAATCAGAAATTCCAGATAATGCAGGTTAAAATTCCACAAGTGGGATTTTTCTGGTGCCGCCCAGCCCGGGCCGCCGGGCGTACCGCTCTCATGGAGCAGCGTGACCCTGCCCTCCAGCAGTTCCTCCACGGAGAACCGTTTCCGGTAATCCGGGTGCTGTTCCAGCCTGGGCATCCAGAGCGTCAATGCTCCATGGGCAAGGGCCTGCGCCTCTGTGACCGCCCGTTTCCTGCCGGTCAGACGGTTCCTTATCAAATATTTGATCTGGCTTTTTTTCAGATATTTTAATGTGCAATAATATCGATCAATTTTTCCAAACACGTTCTATCACCTGATACAGCCGTTCCGTCAGCACGGAAAAGTCAAAATCCTTCGCGCCCTGTCTGGCGTTTTCCGCCATCTGGGCATAAGTGTTTTCTGGCATATCGTGAATTTTTAAAATCATATCCGCCAGCGCCTGGGGCGTGCACTCTTCCAGCGAAAGCCCGCATTGATAGTGATCCAGGATACAGTACCCCATTTTCACGGTGGATATGATGGGTTTCCCGCTGGCCATATATTCAAACAGTTTGTTGGAACTGTTCCCTCTCGACCAGTTGTAGTGGGACTGAGAATAATTCATCACGTTGACTGAGGAACGGCTGAGGATATACGGAATATATTTTTTCTCCACAAACCCCTTCAGCTTCACCTGATCCAGATGTTCTTCCCTGACCCGCTCCTGCAGGCGTTCCAGCTGGTTCCCACTCCCGAAGATCAGGAACCGGATATCCTTATGCTCCTGGAGCAGCTTCGCCGTATCCAGCAGGTTGTCCACGTTGTTGACCGGCCGCAGCGTCCCCGTATAAACCACCTTGAAAGTGGTATCATCCTCCAGATCCGGGTCTTCCAGAATATCCTCCCGGATGCTCCGGTAATAATCGTCCAGCTTCACGCCGTTATTCACATAATAACATTTCCCCAGATCGATCTTTCCTCTGTGGGCCGTATCCCAGCCCATCTCCTTGATATGGTCCACATCCCCTTCCTTCGTGAACACGATGGCGTCCGCGTGGACATACATCCACTTTTCCCCGGCGCTCAGCGCCCTGCCGATCAGACTGTTCATCTTCACTTTGCCAAAAGAAAAAATAGCTTCCGGCCACAGGTCCCTCACTTCTACAATCACCGGGACATGGAATCTGCGGGCCGCGAGGATTCCCGCGATACTGGTCAGCGGGTGCGCGCTGGAGCCCATGATCAGATCCGGTCTTCCATACTGCCTGGCATATTTTTTCGAAATGCGCAGGAGTCCAAAGAAAAACGACAGCATATTTCTCACACGGGAGATCCCGTTTCCCTGATATTTACTTGTCTTAACAAACACAAAGGGAACCCCCTCCTCTTCTGTGCGAAGATAGGGCTTTCCCATCGTGTCCACCGACGTACCGGTCTGATGCAGCTCATTGGCTGCGAAAACGGTCGTTTCGATCCCTTTTTCTTTTAAATATTCCGCAAAATAGAAATGTCTCAGCAGCGGCCCCGTCTTCGGGGTCGTTGCGTAATGGTTAAATATCCAAAATCTACGCATGATTCTGCCCTTCCTCTACGCCTTCCGTACTTTCTTTCGTAAACATGATCTTCAGCGTCAGGAAGATCAGCCGGATATCCTGCAGGATGGAATAGCTCTCGATGTACATCAGATCCATCTTCAGTTTGTCCTGCGGCGTGGTATTGTATTTTCCATAGATCTGGGCATAGCCGGTGAGCCCGGCTTTTACCTTCAGCCGGTAGATAAATTCCGGCGTCTCCTTGCAAAATTCGTCGATATAGTTCTGTCTCTCCGGCCGCGGCCCGACGATGCTCATATCCCCTTTCAGAATATTAAACAACTGGGGCAGTTCGTCCAGCCTCAGAGCCCGGATCACCCGTCCCACCTTCGTGATGCGGTCGTCGTTCTTGGACGAGAACCTGGCCCCCTGCTTCTCCGCGTCCACCACCATGCTGCGGAATTTATAGATCCAGAACTTTTTCCCGTTCAGGGTCACGCGCTCCTGTTTGTAAAGCGCCGGTCCATGATCCTCCAGCTTGATGGCCAGGGCCGTCACCAGCATAAAGGGCGAAGCCACCACCAGCATGAGCGCGGAGATTACAAGATCCATAAGCCGTTTGATCAGCTTCTGCTCAAAAGACAGTCCATAATTGCGCAGCAGCAGAAACGGCGTGTCAAACGAATGCAGGCGGTCCGCCCCTCTCAGCAAAATATCGGAGATCTCCGGAGCCACATAGATACGGATGGATTTTTCAAAGCAATATTTCACCAGGTCGTTGCGCTTCATCTCCTCCACACCGTAAAGCATCATGGCGTCGCAGTCCTGTACTTCTTTTTTCAGGCTCTCCAGCGGCTCCTCCGCGGAAATGCACTTGGATACTTCATATAAATCTTTTCTTCCCGCGATCTTGCGCAGCAGATTTTCTTTATTATTGAAGTCACAGATCAGCAGCAGTTTTTTGGGCGGAAACAGCCGCCGGAACATCCGGTCTGAAATCTGGTTCAGGATTACAATCACCAGGAAGTCCAACACGCACGCCAGCAGCATGGGCCAGACGATGGGAAACGGGAAAACACCGAACACCATAATAATCTGCACGTACATCACGGCATTCGCGATCAGGGTTCCCAGTGTCTGGGACAGGATCAACTGTCCTTTCCGATGGTAGGCATATTTGGTGCCGCCGTACAGATATACAAACACGACCAAATACAGCACATAAAAGCCAATCATCAGCCAATGGCCCTTGTTTTCAAAAGGGACTACTTTCCGGACATTGTATATTTCAGTCCAGATATATCCGAAAAACAGCGTCTCGATCAGGATCTCCAGACCGACGACTCCGGTACGGATCAAACGTTTGTATTGATTAAAGCTGTCCATGGGCACAGTACCTCATTTTCTTATAATCTTTAGTATTCTACCACTTTCTCTCCCGGTTTACAAGGATTCCAGGCTGTAAATCTCAAATCCCGGAATATCGTCCGCTTCCGTACACTCCACGTCCGGGTAAAGACTGACCAGATATTCCAGCCCTTTGTCAAAACTGCAGATCAGATAAACATGGTCCCATCCATACAGGGCTTCTTTCACAGACTCGATGCCTTCCATCTCCAGTTTGGCTTTCCACACAGGGCTGAAGCTCATCCAGTCCCCCAGGGACATATAGTTCATCACATACGGCCGGTCTCTCCACAGCCTGACGTTATAGGTAGTGAACGCCAGAGAAGTCACATCGTTAAAATAGAAGTTTTCCGCATGCTCCATACAGTATTCTTTCAGCGACTCTATATTTTTGTTCCAGCGGCTCAGTTCCTGATTTTTCTCCCGGAACCTGGCTGCCTGCCCCCCTGCCAGGAAACAGAGCAGGAACAGGCCTGCCGCTGTCCCCGCCTTTCTGGCCGCCGCAGGTACGGAAATGCCTGTAAAGGTTTCCCGCCACAGAAGGAACGCCGTCATCAGCAGCATAAGGTTCATACTGTAGATCACCCGGTCGGGAATCCGTCCCTCGTAAAGCAGGTAAATCCACATAGCCCCCTGGATGCCGCCGGTACAGAGCGTTTTCCCCAGCAGCGTCCATTTTTTCCCAGACACTGTCCACACGATCAGTCCGGCATACATCAGAAGACCCAAAAGGTGCTGGATATAGAACCGGTTATCCCTGACGCCCTTCAGATAATCTTTCAGGCTCTGCGCCAGCTTTTGCATGAATCCCTGTTCCGGGGGATACAGTTCCTGGTACGCTTCGATATATTCCCCAAAAAATCCCGGCGTAATCTGTTCGTCCGCCGTGTAATTATAATTGATCAGCGTTCGGGCACGGCTTTTGGTCTCGATCCCCACGCTAATGTACAGCTCTTCTGATCCTTCATATTCCGGGAATGTATAGTCTGGAAAATCATAGATCGTCGTGCGGCTTTTATCATACGCCTTGTACTCCTGCCATTCGGGGCTTCCGTACCCCGCAAAATTTCCCAATACGGCCAGCAACAGTACAAGCAGCGTCAAAACCGGCAGGGAAAACTGCGCCCAAGAGCGCTGCTTCTGCACAGCCACACGGAAAACCCAGAGTACCGCGCACACCGGTGCCGCCATACAGAACACATCGAACCTGACCTGGCTGGTCAAAAAAAGCAGAAGAAAGATAAGCGCAGCATCCCTGGGCCGGAGTTCTTCCGAAAACACATACCAGAATACAACGGTTACTCCCAGCACCGCGGCCGTCGTTGTAAAAGACAGCTGTACCGCCGCCTGCATACCGAAGGACGCGCAGGCCAGAAGAAACAGCACAGCGCACGCCGCTTTTTTCCCTTTCCCCTCTCTGTTCTCCAAAAGCCGGAAAAGGATCAGGCACATGCACGCCGCCTGCATCACCATATAACAGAGCGCGTACCAGTCCACGTTGGGAAGCAGGGTATACAGTCCCGCCAAAAACAAAGAATACCAGTATCCCATAAAAATCGTATGCGGATCGGGCGTACCCAGGTACTGCCCCGATACGATCTCCATCATGGACCGGTCGTCGATAATACCGTAGACAAGCGGAATCAGGTTCCAAAGGGCGATCATATACACGCACGCGCACGCCAGCGCAATCCAAAGATCCGTTTTCAAAGATTTCATATACTTGCCTTCCTGCTTTACTAGATTCTTCTATTCTACCCTACCCGGCGCCATTTGTCTATGTCTGCCTCCGGCGGAGAGGGCTTGCCCTCCGGGCGATTTTACCCTATAATATTCCATCATATACGAAAGGAGACGCTTTTATGTCTGCCCCTGTTCTATCCGTGATTACCGTTTGTTATAATTCCTCCAGCGTACTTTCCCCCACCATAGACAGCCTGCTTTCGCAGACCTGGACGGAGTTTGAATATCTGGTCATAGACGGAGCTTCCACCGACGGAACCTGTCGGCTTCTGGAAGAAGCCCGCTCCTCTTTTCTTCAGAAAAACATTCCTTTCCGTTTCACATCGGAACCGGATCAGGGTATTTATGACGCCATGAATAAAGGCGTCCGCATGGCCCGGGGACAATGGCTCCTCTTTCTGAACGCCGGAGATCTCCTGGCTGCGCCGGATGTACTGGAAAACATCTTCTCCGTTCCGGCCCATGGGCAGATCATCTATGGAGATACGCTCTGCATTTACCAGGGCAGACAGAAGCTCTATCCCGCGCTTCCGCTGGATCATCTCCGGTGGGAAATGGCCTTCTGCCACCAGTCCGTGTTTGTTGAGCGTCAGCTTCTGACGGAGCATCCTTACGATATCACCTACCGGGTCTGCGCCGACCACCATTTCTTTCTCTCCATGTATTTACAGGGCGTCACCTTTGACTACCGGCCCATGCCGGTCAGTATCTATGAGATCGCCGGGTATTCGGATCAGAACAAATGGATCTCCCACCAGGAGAAAAAAAGGATGCAGAAAGAGCTGGGGATCTTCCATCTCACTCCCGCGTGGATGCTTCGGGAAGTAAAGTTTTACATGAAAGAAGGCGTCAAGCGCCTTTTCGGGCAGAAACTGACGGATCGGGTACGAAAAAAGCGCCTGCACTGAGGCAGGCGTCTTTTTATGCTTTCTCTTCATGATATTCTTTTTCTGTGTTCACATTCCAGATATTATCCCTGGATCTTTCACCGGAGATAATATTTTTCACCGTTTCAAAAGCAGTTACCATGGAATGATCCATATTGTTGTAGCGATGCTGTCCGTTGCGTCCCACGCAGTACAGATTCTCAAATCCGTTCAGGTACTCAATCAACTGGTCAATCTGTCCATACGTATCAAAATATGCCGGATATGCCTTCTTTACCTTCTCCCTGTGGGAATCCAGCACATCTTCTTTCCTATTGATCACTCCCATGCGAACCAGTTCTTCCACTGCCAGGCGCACACATTTATCATCCGATAGATTCCAGAACGCATCGCCTTCGTTACAGAAATACTCCAATCCAATCCAGACCTTGTGATCTACATCCTCTACCAAATACGGAGACCAGTTGTTAAATATCTGTATGCGGCCCAGCTTTACGCCTGTATCCTGCACGTAAATCCAACAATCCGGGACAATATTATTCAAGGTCCGGATCTTGGTCAGGTTTTTCAAATTCAGATGATCTACCAGAAGCCCCACCGTCACAAAGTCCCGGTAGGGAAGTCCCTTGGCAATCGTTTGGATTTCCTGCGGCACAGACGCTCCCATTCCTTCCACAAGATCCTTTAACGGCATGGAGGAAATAAAAATGTCTCCTTCCACCACACTGATCTTCCCGTCCGGTTCCTGTATCTCCAGAGCCGTCACTCTGCCGCCCCCTGTTTTTATTCCCACAACCTTACTGTTCTTCTGGATACGGCCTCCCATTGCTTCGATTTCCGCCGCCGCCGTCTCCCAGAGCTGCCCTGGGCCGTATTTGGGATAAATAAATTCTTCGATCAGGGAAGTCTCTACTTTGCGTCCTTTTTTGCCCGGAGCCAGTTTCCCGAACATGTCCTTTACCACCGCCATAATGGACAGTCCTTTTACCCTCTGAGCTCCCCAGTCCGCGGAGATTTCCCTGGGATGGCGTCCCCACAGCTTCTCTGTATAACCTTCAAAAAACATGCCATAAAGGACGCGTCCAAACCGGTTCACATAGAAATTTTCCAGAGAATTCTCCGGCAGCTTATGCACGCAGGACCCCAGATAACTGAATCCGGCTTTTACCGTCTGGGCAAAGCCCATGTTGATAAATGTCTGAGGCTTCATGGAAACCGGATAATCAAAAAATTTCTTTTTATAATAAATACGGGACACCCTCTGGCGTACCAGCATCACCCGGTCTTCCTTTTCCGGATCCGGGCCGCCTTTCGCAAGCGTTTTTTCCCTTTTCAGCTTTTTGTCGTCATATGCCGGAGCGCCCTGCATGGGCATCAGATCCTTCCACCATTTCATCACGCTGGGATCTTTCGAGAAAAAGCGGTGGCCGCCAATGTCCATCCGGTTATTCTTATACTTAACGGTCCTGGAAATGCCGCCGATCTCCCCGCTCTCTTCCAGGATCGTCACATCAAAATCCTGGGAAGCTTTTTTCTTTAATTCAAAGGCAGCCGTCAGTCCTGCCGGGCCCGCTCCGATGATTACTACTTTTTTCATCCTTCCATCTCTCCTTGTATTGCTTTATCCGGCTTTCTTTCCCTAAGAATCGCCGCCAGAAACACCAAGCCGCCAAACAACGCCACCAGCTGCGCCCGATAAGTATACCAATAGTGGATCTGTGAATGATTGGACATCACCAGATACCAGATATACGGATATAATGCCACAATCAGGATCGGCAGATACGCTCCCACCGTCTTCCAGTCCTTGAGCTTCCTCCAGATCATCAGCACGACTGCCGCGATCAAAACCAGCAATGCTATTTTACTCCATGAGATCACGCCGCCGTCCTGGACATTCAGCCATGCTTTTAGATTTCTCTGGATTGTACCGATGCGGTCCAACGGTTCCTCCTCGCTGCCTTCCAGCCGGTACTGTACCACGCTCATGGTTCTCCAGAAATACCTCACGCCCAGTACCACGGTGGCAATCAGCCATTTACTGATCCATGTGAGCGCATACCCCAGGAACCAGGATAAGGAAGCCTTGAACATAAACCAAAAATTCTGCTTAAAATCCGCCTGCTCATCCCGCACTCTCAGCCAGAGCAGCAGAATCAACGGAATTCCCAAGGTAAGAATCGGATAAGTCAGGAAATCGAAAAAGTTCTCCACCATCCCCACAACGAAGAAATACAACATCCATTTCACTGCCGGTATAGGTTTCTCCCTGTCATACCTGCTTAATAAGACAATCAAAGATACAAACAGCACCAGAAATGTGGTCAAAAACTGAAGGCAGACCGGCAGAAATACAATGTAACCACTGGCCACTGTCAACACATAGAGCATGGCGTAAAGAGGCTTTGTCTTCTTCGCCATCAGCCATGCGCTCCAGAAAAATAAAAGATGAAACGTCAGCATCCCCAGATACCGTACTTCCTGCACCTGAAAAATCACGGTCAGCGGCCGCAGGATTACCTGGTAGCCGTGCCAGTAGCGGGGATACTGATTGATGCTTACGGACGCCTGAATCGGATTATAATAATCGCGGTTCTGAATCAGGCTCTCATACATCAGCTTGTCCGTATGCACATCGATGATTGCGCTGTGGCGGTAGAAAAAGTACATGGGATATTCTCCCTCCCCTTCCATCACTTCCACCGATTTTTCCACATTTCCCTGGATCCAGGACGTGGGGATGCAGTACACCAACGCCATAGAGACAAAGAAAACGGCAATCAAAATAAAAAATGTTTTTACAAACACTTTGAGTTTTCTCACTTGATTCATGATACATTTGTTCCTTCCTGAAAGAGATAGTTCCATTTTACTTCATTTTCGATTATTTGTCATTATAATCGGAGCGTAAATTAAAATCCAGTATTGCTTTTAAATCTGTTATGTTTTAAACTGTATGTCGAAAGTGAGGATTATGTCGAAATGCTGCAAATGATAGTTACACTGTACCGCAAATTTGAAAAAATTTTAACATACCTGTTTTTTTCGGTTTTATCAACCATTTTGGATACCATGGTTGTATGGATTTTTTTCCAGATCTTAGGTATTGATCTGACCATCGCCAATACCATTGGCATCATATCCGGATTTTTCTTACACTATTTTCTTTCCGCGAAAACCGTTTTCCATACTCAGTACAATCTTTATTCCTTTATCATTTATCTTGGGACGTCCGGAGTGGGACTGCTTTTTGCAAACTTTTTAATAGCAAATACATATTCATTTGCAGTTAAATACGCCCCCGTCTGGCTCGCTTTCTTGTTTGGAAAAGGCGTATCTGTCTTAGTACCCTTTTTTGTCATGTATTTTATCCGTAAGTATTTATATATTTTGTTAGAAAGGAATACGAACCATGAATAAATTATTTGCTTACCTTCCCTGCTACAACGAATCCGGAAATATTGAAAGCCTGATTCATGAATGGCTGAAAGAGAAAGACAGTCTTCTCGCCCAAAATTATGAACTTGTAATTGTACCTATTGATGACAAAAGTACAGATAATACGCTGGAAATTATTCGCCGTCTGGAAAACTCCTATCAGGAAGTTCGTGTCATCGCACATAAGCAAAACAGGAATTTAGGCGGCGCCTTGTCCACGGCTGTCAAAGATTTTTTGAAACATGCGGACAGTAATTCCAACGACTTATTATGTTTTATGGATGGCGACAATACTCACAAACCACGTTTTGTACACAGCATGATTGATAAAATAAATTCCGGCGCCGGGTGTGTAATTGCATCCCGGTACCAGCCTGGCGCGTCCATTCATGGAGTACCATCTAACCGTCTGTTTCTCAGCGATGGAGCCAAACTTTACTATTCCATCGTTCTGCATGTCCCAAATGTAAAGGACTACACCTGCGGATTCCGTGTATACACATATAACGCACTAAAAAGGGCCCACAATAAATATCAAAAAAGTCTTATCACCATGCGTTCATTTTCCTGTATGATGGAACTGCTCTACAAGCTCCACCGCTCAGGATGTGTTTTTGCTGAAGTTCCATTTGAACTCTACTATGACAGCAAAGTCGGCGAAAGTAAAATGCGCATTTTAAAAACCACAAAAGATAGTCTGATCACAGCACTGCGCCTGAGACTGTTTTGCAAATAAATAGTACGACTGGCTGAGGGGGGAGATTTCCCCCTTCATTTTCTTTTAATACAACCTATATATTTTTGAATATCCTGAACTTGTCAAAAATTCATAGGTAAATCCCATGTTTTCTGAGATTGTATCTAAAACATTTTCACAATCGTCCTCACCCAGCCCATCATATGTACCCACATACAAAACAATTCCATCCTCAAGATTTTTATTTTCGAGATATTTTTCTGCCTGCTTTCCTGTGAAGTCATCTGTTACAAACACTTCTTCGAAACCTATCAGTTCCATAACAACTTGCGAAATTGCAGGCCGTGACCTATAAGTATCATACGTCTTATCAAAAAAAACGCAAGGCAAATTGGTGTACTTTCCTATAATCTGGAAATCTTCTTTTGAAAGATTTTCCACATACATAGGCTGTACAGCAAGTCCTATACAGATGCACAGTACTGCGCTAAGCAGCAGAAATATATTAGAACTGCGGTTTATCCACCCATGGCTCCATACGTTTTGCACAATTCCCACCCCCACAATTGCGATAAATGGCAGTATATTATATACATATCTCAGTGCTGTTACAGGAGAAATCACAGCAATCAAAATCAGAGTTAAAACTGTAGAAACAGCCAGCAAAATCAGAACTGTGTCAGTTTCACTGTAATTTTTGAGATACTCTTTCACTATCCTTTTTATCCTGAGAATACCTATCAGGCATACAACTCCCACTGCCAACAACAAGGTTTTATAACTGGAAAGGGTCTGCATGACAAAGGAATATATGCTAAGTCCCATGCCTGACGCATCCGTCATATTGGCCACCGCAGTACGTCCAGAGACAAGTTTATCCGCAAATAAGTGTGTTACGACACTGGGATATGCCGCATAAAAAAGAAAAATTGCGCTGAAAGAGCATACCGCATAAAGCAGCACCCTTTTCATATGGCCCAGCTTAAGTTCCCGAAGGCAAAAAAACGCGCTGAAAAAGAACGCAAACACAACAAAAAAGTACTGTGTCATTAATCCTAAGAATAGCAGAACTGCCGCGCCAATAAAATATCGTTTTCGTTCCTCCCCCAGCATGAGTTTTAAAACAATATACGCAAAACATACGGTTAAAAACGTCATAAGCAGATACATGCGTATCATCAGAGCCGTAGATAACCCTCCGTAACTCAGGCCATAAAAAAGAAGCGCCAGTGCGGATGCTTTCTTACTTTTCAAAATGCAGATTCCCATATTATACAGAACCAAAAGAGTCAAAAAATATAGAACAATATTGATTGACAGCCCTATCCATTTAGAATAGCTCCCTTTGACAATAGAAGAAAAGAAATGCATGAAAAAGTAATGAAGAGGAGGCTGCGTATCCTGTGTTTGATTATAATAAACCGATCCAAATTGAAACGCATCATCTCCCGACACAGTTAAGTAATCATATAAGTCATCTCTGGTCAAAATCTGGCTGCCGTCCTTTAATATATCTCCTAAAAATGGAGCATAATAAGAATTTGAAAGTCCGTATGTATAAATCTCATCAATAAAAAAATCCGACTTACGCACACACCAAAATATCATAATCATCATTACGAGTGCGATAAAAATGATGCCGGCCATATTCTCTTTAATCATGGATTTTTTCATCAGGCTTCCTCCTGCGTACCTTCATAATTCACATCCACAAAAATACAAAATTCATCTGTAGTGCCGTATTCCCTATATCCATAATCTTCCCAGTTTCCGATATAAGTCCTGTTATTGGAAAAAACCAAAAAAGCAATATCCGCCTCTCTGGCCAGGGGCAGCAGCACGCTTAAATCTACCTCTGACTTCTGCGCTTCCAAATATAATAACTGTTCTTTGGAATCCGTCTCTGTTATTCCATTATAATTTAATGCATTTCTCCCATATTCCAAAGTAATTGTCGGATCGCATTGTCTGATATAAGGCATTAAACGGTTGGACACCATGGCATGTATATTGCTGGGAAGCAGATCACATACTTCAATCACATACTGGGGAATTTTATATGCATTTACAGACGGTTCAAACCATTCTGTTGACAGCACTGGTTTGCCGCATACTGCCAGCACCAGCAGCAAAACCATAAAAACAGTCCATTTCTTAATCCCGTCCAGTTTTTTCAGCAAAATACATCCCGCATATGGAATTACAATCGCCAGTGGAATCAGCCAGAGAATCCTCCAATATACTTCATCCCCCAACAGTTTAATAAATAGCATACCCGATATGGGGCACCAGTAAAGAAAAAGAAATGCCAGCGGTAAAATTCCCAAAAGTATCTTTCTTCCCCACCCTTTTTCTCCTGCCAGTATCCACACAATAGAAATTATCAAAACAGGGAAGATCCATGCCCCCCCAAAGGTTTCCCAAAAATCAGTTTTTGCTATTTCCAAAAACTCCAGCATAAATACTCTTTTCTCCTAGCTAATCAAATAAATATAATAGATCCCCAAAATCAGGCAAGGAATACAGGAAGCAACTCCATATATTATGTCTACAGGTTTTTTATGACAGATCGCATACAGAAATACAGATACTCCTATAAACACCGGAGTCAGCATAATAGCCATGGAAGATAACAGACAGCCTCCCAATCCGGTAATTCCCAAAAGCACCCAGTCACATGCCTTTCTGTCCCGCAGAGCCCTGAAAACCAGGTAAAACAGCATAGGGATCAATACAGCAGCAAGCACTCCTTTTCCTACCCATGGCGTAATGCTCAAAAACGTCAGCCCGGAAGTATGCTGACCGCTCATAAACAAATGCAGAAGAACAGCCATTGCCAAAAACATCCCCTGGGTCTCATGATCTTCCGGGAACAAACGTCTTCCAACTAGTGCATACACCATATATGCCAATGGAATAATCAGCCAGGGCAGGATCGTATGTGCCATAATGGTCGGCATTACCCCAATCAATTTCGACAGCCACGCATAAAAAATCGGCCATAAAGACAATACATATCTTTTGTCAAAATCAGGGAAAGCCCCTGTTTCTGGATAAATCCAGTAAATTTGATCAGAATATACCGCTTCATTGGCCAAATTTACATAATACGTATCATCCCATTCCAGGTACATGTGATGGTGAATAAAATACAATTGATAACAGATCAATAACAGCGCAATCAAGTGACCGAATGTCAGATACTCCTTTATATTTCTGATCAAATATTTTCCATCTTCCACAATATCCTTCCAGAAAAAAAGGCCGGCAGCTGTCAATATCAGTACAACAACGGTATACAAAATGACAAAATGGCTGAACGATGCAAGCATCATGGTCATAGGAACCAGGATCAATTCCATCACCGCCCACCAGAGCATGGTTCCTGACACTATGGAAAACAGAAAGCCTTCATTTTTCAATTTTAACAGATGCCGCAGCGTGTATCCGGTCAAAAAGGTACCGCCGAAATACAGCAGTGCCGTCGCCAAAATCTCCAGACGCATAATCTCTCCTTAATACTGAGTTCCTATTCTCCAAAGTTCCTGATCTTCCACGTTACTTTCATATATTGTGTGCAGCCTTCCCTCATAATCAAAATATAGATTGATTTTGTCCCGATCCCATATGGATATATATGGAAGGCTTAAAACCGTTACTCCTTTTTCTCCATAATAAGAAGCTTCTGATACCATCGCATTCAAATTTTTTACACCCATAAGCAATGTCAGTGAGAAAAAGAACAAAGCTCCACATCTTGTCACTGCACTTTTTCCAGTTATCAGCCACACGATCAACGCACATTCCAATACTTTGAAAATCACGCAATACCGGCTGGCATAATAAGAACTTCCGCATAACAGCATATAGAAGCAGGTCCCGCACAAATATGCCTTTAGAAAAAGCGTTGTTCTCTGCCCTGCTCCTTCTTCTTTCTTCTGCTTCCAGAAATAGAGCAGCAAAACCGCAGCCGTACTGGCCAACCGTTCTCCCACTGCAAAAAGACTCAGATTTCCTTCCAGCAGAAACTGCTTCACATGA
Source organism: uncultured Lachnoclostridium sp. (assembly GCA_944381625.1). Taxonomy (GTDB): domain Bacteria; phylum Bacillota; class Clostridia; order Lachnospirales; family Lachnospiraceae; genus Hominiventricola. The sequence goes on along the minus strand of CALWLW010000006.1, from coordinate 36,708 downwards.
TAAGAAGGTAAAAGTCCTGTCAGCCACTGCTCCACTGCCCCGATCTGAAGGATCAGCCCGCCTGCGATGGAAAGGCCCAGCAGCGCCAGCATGACGCCCAGAGGCAGATAATACACCACCGGCAATATCAGCCATGCGTATCCCACCCGGTGAAAGGAGGCCGCGATCACCACAGCAGCCACATAGCCTCCCCATTTCTTTTCCACATAAAACGGAATCGCGACTCCCAGGAAGAAACAGATCGCCAGCCCCTGCCGGAGTCCCGACACCAGATAAACGATATACAGCACCGGGTAAGACAAAAAAAGCCCTGCCGTCCGCAACGGGACATATTTATTCAAAAACCGGTGCAAAAGCAGCATATCCGCCAGGCCAAGCACAAATGTAAAGACCCAGAACGGAGCATGGAACAGTTTGAACAGCGCCGATATCAGACGCCATCCGATTTCCGGATAAAATCCGCAGATATATCCCTGTGCCAAATCGATATGGGCTGGGATCGTTTCATAAATAGCATGATAGGTCACATAATCCGTTCCCTGGCCAAAGCGCAGGCAGAGACAGGCAGCCGCCAGCCCCCAGCAGCCCCAGTAAATATATTTTCCATATTGCGGCCGGAACCATTCCCATACCGCCCCCGCCGCCAGGATTAAAAATACAAGCAAATATAAATTCATGCGTTTCCTTCCAAGATATCCGCGATTCTCTGAGACGCGAAACCGTCGCCGTACGGGTTGCTTGCCGTACTCATCTTTTCATATTCCTCCTGATTTTCCAGAAGAAGCTTAAAGTTTTCGTAGATCACAGCCTCCTCCGTCCCCACCAGCTTCAAGGTACCGGCGGCGATTCCCTCCGGCCGCTCCGTGGTATCCCGCATGACCAGAACCGGCTTTCCAAGGGACGGCGCTTCTTCCTGAATCCCTCCGCTGTCCGTCAGGATCAGATAACTCCTGGCCAGGAAATTGTGAAAATCCAATACGTCCAATGGCTCGATGATCCGGATCCGTTCATCATCACCCAAAATCTCTCTGGCTGTTTCCCTCACCACCGGATTCATATGAATCGGATAGATCGCTTTGATGTCAGGATGCTCATCGCAGACCCGGCGGATGGCCCGGAACATATGCTTCATGGGCTCTCCCAGGTTTTCCCTGCGGTGGGCCGTGATCATGATCAGCCTGCTCCCCTTTGCCCACTCCAGCTCCGGATGGCTATAATCCTCCCTCACCGTCGTTTTCAAAGCGTCGATGGCCGTGTTGCCGGTCACATAGATGGAAGTGGGATCCTTTCCCTCCTTCACCAGATTTTCCCTGGACAGCTCTGTGGGCGCAAAATGATAAGCAGCAATAATTCCCACCGCCTGCCGGTTAAACTCCTCCGGATAAGGAGAATAGATATTATAAGTACGAAGCCCCGCTTCCACATGTCCCACCGGAATCTGCAGATAATAGCAGGCCAGCGCCGTGACAAACGTGGTGGACGTATCTCCATGTACCAGGACAACATCGGGACGCACTTCTTCCAGCACTTCCCGTATCCGGTTCAGAATATTGGCCGTCACATCAAACAGTGTCTGCCGATCTTTCATAATAGAAAGGTCATAATCCGGTTTGACCGAAAATGCTTCCAGCACCTGATCCAGCATCTGCCTGTGCTGCCCCGTTACACAGACAGTGGTCTCGATCCCTTTTCTTCCTTTTAATTCATTGACCAGCGGGCACATCTTGATGGCCTCCGGCCTGGTCCCGAATACCAGCATTACTTTTTTCATACTACCCTTCCTTCAGCTCCTGGCTGATTTTCTCCGCAAGTTTATGATTATTTTTCTCCACATGTACTCTGGCAATAAAATGTTCCACTTGCTTTTCAAACGCCTCATAGTCTTCCGCCAGCCTGCGCAGCGCCGGGCCATACGCGTCCGAAGCGATGCCCACGCCGTATTTATCACAGAATTCCCTAAGGGGAGGGTTGGTTGACGTAAGCACCGGTTTTCCTTCATACAGATATTCGAATATCTTTCCGCTGGCACAATATTTATTGTTCAGGTCTCTTTGATGGTAAGCGACAAATCCCACCTGGCAATTCTTAATGAAATATTTCAGGTGATTCTGATCCATCCGGGGAAGAATCTTCACATTGTCAAGGCCCAGCTCACGGATCGTGGCCTCCGCCAGTATCTCGTCTTCCTCGTCGTTCTCTCCCACCAGCAGCAGCTCATAGCCGCTTCCCAGCTCCTTCATGGCTTCCAAAAGCTTACCGGTGGTACGGCTCATATCGCACCCGGCCGTAGAAATAATCCGGAATTTCTGCTCCTGAAAAAAGTCTTTGCACGCATCCTCCGCCTGCTGTTTCTTCTCTTCGTCCGTATACTCCAGCCTACGGATATTCTCATAATTCAACGGAGTCTTTTTAAGCCCGAACATCTTCACCATGATCCTGGCCCGGAATGGATTGGCCGCGATCACCACATCGGAGTGCCTAGTAAACACTTTCTCCATGACACATCCAATCTTGCCGGGTATCCCCGCCGCGCTCTTCATGTCATACAGTTCCCTGCAGTCCTGCACCACATATGAGGCATGGCAGATGCGTTTAGCCAGATACCCTGGCAGGATGCCCTTCCGGTTATCAATGAAGATCAGATCCATAGCGCCAAGCTTTCGCGCCTGCGCACAGCAGAAGCGAAGGAAGTCCAGGTAGCCATGATCCGTATATAAAATATGGCTCTCTTCCTGGGGTTCTTCCCCGTCAGAACACCGGGTAATATACCATACGTCCCCCAGTTCCTTTGACACCTTGATCAGCTCACGGAGCCGTCCGTCATATTTCCAGTAATCATAGGAAATCAACAAAATCTTCATATATCCGCTCCTGTCTTCTCACGGATCAGGCGGATCACCTTCTCCTGATCCTCCTTCGCCAGATACGGAGAAAGGGGAAGCGCCAGCACCCGTCTGCATATATCCTCCGTCACCGGAAATGTTTCCCCATACGTTCCGCATCCGGCAAACGCCGTCTGCTGGTGCATCCCTCTGGGATAATAGATATTGGTGGGCACACCCTGGGCCTTCAAATACTCTTGAACCGCTCTGCGTTCTTCCTCATCTTTTAAAAGGATACTGTACTGCGCCCAGCCGGAGCCATAACCCTCAGGAATCCTGGGCGTATCCACACAGCCTGCCAGCCCTTTTGCATATTCCGATGCGATCCGATCCGTGTCTTCCAGCTCATATTCCCGGAACGCTTTCAGCTTTACCTGCAGAACCGCGGCCTGCAGGGTGTCCAACCGGGAATTCATACCGATCCGGACATTGTCGTACTTGTCCGTCCCTTTCCCATGGATGCGCAGGGACCGGATCAGTTCCGCCCAATCGTCATTATCCGTAAACACAGCGCCCCCGTCCCCATAACATCCCAGGGGCTTGGCCGGGAAGAACGAGGTTGTGGCGATATCTCCGAAGCTGCCCGCCCGTTTTCCATGGATATTCCCTCCAAAGCCCTGAGCCGCATCCTCCAGGATATACATACCATAACGGTCCGCAATCTTCCGGATCTTCTCATAGTCTGCCGGAAGTCCAAAGAGATCCACCGTCACCACCGCCTTCGGTGTCAGTTTTCCCTCTGCCAGCACGGCCTGCACCGCCCGTTCCAGACTGTCCGGGTCCATATTAAAGGTATACGCCAGAATATCGGTAAATACCGGTGTCGCCCCCTCGTAGGACACCGTTTCCGCAGAAGAGAAAAAGGTGAAGTCCGGCACAAATACCGCGTCCCCTTCGCCGATTCCCCAGGCCATCAATGCCAGCGTCAGCGCGTCCGTGCCGTTCCCGCAGGTGATACAGTGCTTCACACCCACATATTCTGCCAGTTCCGCTTCCAGCTCCGTCACAGGCCTGCCCCCGATGAAACCGGTACTTTCCAGCACCTGGCCAATCGCGGCATCCATCTCAGGCTTCAGCACCTGGTACTGCTTTTTCAGATCACGAAATTCCATCTTATGCTTCCTCTCCGATCCGCTGGATCAAGTCCCAGATCCCTTCCGCGGAATTCAGGTTTTCCGGCACAATCTCCTCCGCCGGGATCTCCACGCCGAACCGGTCTTCAATCTCCGCGACCAAAGTGATCACATCGAAAGACTCCAAGAGACCGTCGTCGATCAGTTCTTTTTCTGTTTCAAAATCAATCTCCGGCTTTAACGCCTGGAGAAGTTCCATTAATTCTTCCATAAATACGATCGTCCATTCTTTGTAAAATTTTAGATTTTATCACTATTTTCCAAGTCATTCTAACACGATCCCTTGCTTATGGCAAGGGATTTCCCTTCGCGGTAATAAACGCCTGAGATAAATGCTCCTTGTTCTTTCTTGACTTTTTGAACTAATTTTTTTATACTTACCTGAATACATAAGGAATACATATGAGGTAAAAAAATGACAAAAATTACTGCAAAGAAAATCCTTCTCGTCGTATTTTACCATATCCTTCTTCTGATCGCAGTTCTCATATTTATTTTCAAATATGCAGAAGAAGTCACTCAAATCAAAGCAGACATCTATTATCAGTTTCAAATTTCTGACACAGTGGACACTAATGTTGATTTTTCTGACTATCCCGCTTTTGAACCTGAAGAGAACCTGTGGATTAACCAGGCTCAACTGATTCATCATGCCGGCGGCGGCATTGATGGCCTGGATTACTCTAATTCCCGGGAAGCCTTGGAAAATACTTTGTCTGGCGGAGAAAGGTACATTGAAATTGATTTTATGTATACATCTGACCACCATTTAGTCTGTATGCATAAATGGGCAGAACAATGGGGATCTGAAACGCCTCCCACACTGCAGGAATTTATTTCAGGAAATATTTATGGCAAATACAGTCCTATGACTGCTTCTGATCTTATTCAGTATATGGATCAATACTCTGATCTTTATATAATTATTGACACAAAGGAATCTGACTATGTAAACGTCATCCGCGATCTTGTAGAGTTGAGTTTTTTTAATCCTTCCATCACAGATCGATTTATTATTCAGATTTACGATTCTGGTGCCAAAGCGGAGATTTTACAGCTTTATTCGTTTTCGGACAGCAATTTTCTATTTACCGCTTATAAATTTGGCTCCAGATTCCCAAACAAAATCATGAACATATGCTATGATGAAAACATCTACATCGTGACTGTTCCATATGGAGACTGGGATCAGGAAACCATCGATCTCTATCGGTCAAAGAACATTATCATCTATGAGCACACCGTGAACCGCCCCGACCAGGCCAATGAAGAGCTCCGCAGGGGCGTACATGGACTGTATACAGATTTTCTTTCTTCGGAAGATCTGGAACTTTGATTTATTATAGAAGAATGCGCACTCCCGGCCAGGAATGCGCATTCTTTTATTCTTCTGTATTCCATTTCCATGTCTCCAGCGCGCCGCGCACCAGTCGGGCGCCGTCTTTCTCGCCGTACAGATAAACCTCCGGCATCCGGCGGCTCAGGAACAGATAGATCCCCTCCGTCACCGAATAGGCCCCGATGTTGTGGAAAACCAGATAGTCTCCCACCCGCGCGTCTTTTAACGGCAGCTTTTTCAGCAGAATATCCGCCACCGTACACAAAGACCCGTAGACCGTCCATTCCTCTTCTTTTTCCTCCTCTATGGGATGCTGGGGAAAATAAGAAAGGATCGGAGTCTTCATGGCCATATTCTGGCCGTAATAGTTCACATGATGGATGCCGCCGTCCACGATGCACACATTGACCGCATCATTGCGCTTCTGATCCATAATCTTCGTCATATAATATCCGCAGGAAGCCGTCAGATAACGCCCCATCTCGAAAGTCACTTCATAAGGCCGCTCCTCCCGGAACAGTTCCATGAACGCTTCCAGCAGGGCCCGGTCCTCCCGGAAATCATCTTTGGTAAAATAGGGCACGCCCAGGCCCGGACCGAATTCCAGCTCCCTGGACACAAATCCCTCTTCCTCTTCCAGACGGCGGATCAGTTCTTCAATATACGCCACTTCCGCCGCGATCTTCTTGATCACTTTTTTCTGGGTACCGGTAAAATACTGCAGGCCCCGGATCTCCACATGGGAATAATTTTCCCGCGTCCGGATCAGCCCCAGCACGTCTTCTTCGCTCATGCCGAACTGATTCCCGCTGGTCACCCGCAGCAGGATCTCCACCTGTTTTCCAAGTTCTTCCGCGCATCGTTCCACCAGGTAAAACTGGCTCACAGACTCCGCCGTATAGTGCCTAACTCCCTGGGACATGGCATAACGCACGTCTTCATATTCCTTGTTCACACCGGACAGGACGATTTTTTCCATATCCAGCCCGCTCTGCACGCAAATGTGAAATTCGCCGGGCGAGCAGACTTCGTACCGTTCCACATACCCCTCCAGCGTTTTGACCAGAAACGGGTTCGCTTTCATGGCGAAACACAGTTTCGCCGGGCGGATCGTACCGGCAATCCACCTTGCCCGCTCCGTCAGGATATCTGTATCAAACACAAAGGACGGCGTGCCCAGGGACAGCGCCAGCTCCTGCAGCTTCGCTTCGTTCATGTCAGCCTCACTTTCCATACTCCGCCATCAGCGCTTTCCGGTCGATCTTCCCGTTTTTCGTGATGGGCATTTGTTCCACTTTACAGAATACATTGGGAATCATAAAACGGGGCAGCTTCTCCGCCAGCCCGTCGATGATTTCTTTGGCCTCCGGCGTTCCCACGTAAAATCCGATGATCTTTGTATTGGGCTCGTCATAGATACAGCAGGCTCTGGATACCCCGTCCAGCGCCTGAAAGGCCGCTTCGATCTCGCCCAGCTCGATCCGGTGTCCCATATGCTTGATCTGGAAATCCTTCCGTGTCACATAATAGAGTTCCCCGTGTTCATCATACCGCCCCAGATCTCCGGTACGGTAGACCGGCTCCAGATACCGGCGGTTCAGAGGATTCTGGATAAATACCTCTTCCGTCTTCTCCCAGTTCCGGTAGTAGCCCAGCGCCAGAGCCGTCCCGGACACACAGATCTCGCCCAGCTTCCCCGGCTCCGTCAACAAACGGTCTTCCTCATCCAGCAAAAATACCCGCTCGTTGGGGAACGCCCTGCCCACAGGAAGAAGCTCGTCCTCGGCAAATTCCCGGTCCACGATATAATAAGTACAATTGCAGGTAATCTCCGTGGGGCCATACAGATTCACATAAAGGGCGTCCGGCAGATAGCTTCTCCAGTAATTCAGATGTTTCACCGGCATCACTTCCCCGCTGAACATCACCCGGCGGATGGTCCCCGGCACTTTATAGCGGAAACCTTTCAGCATGGAAATAATGCAAAGCGCCGACACCGCCCAGGTCAGATTGGTCACTTTTCTGTCATCCAGAAAATCCAGAAGTTTCTTTGGAACAGAAAAGAATTTCTTTGGAATCACTTCTATAGTGGCTCCGGTCTTCAGCGCCGGGAAGATATCTTTCACAGATACGTCAAAATCAAACGGAGCCTGGTTGGCGATCACATCGTCCCTGCCGATCCCAAATAAACGCACAAAATGCTCGGTGAAATCAATGACCGAACGGTGGGAGACCACCACGCCTTTGGGCGTCCCTGTGGAACCGGAGGTGAAATTGGTATACAGCGGGTCCACATCGCAGAAAGCCTCTCTTCTGGCTTTCAGCGCCTCTTCCCGGATCTCCTGCTCCGCCAGTTCTTCCGCCAGCAGGATCTTCCCGGAAAATCCCAACTCCCTCACTTTCTCTTCCAGCTTCCTGCTGGTCACCAGAAGCTCCGCCTCCAGGGTGGAAAGGATCGTCAGGATCCGCTCCGCCGGCTGTTCCGGTTCCACCAATGAATAAAAGCAGCCTGCATAGACTGCTCCCATAAAGACATTCAGCGTCCACGCTTCCTTTTCCATCAGGACGGGAACCGGCGCATTCTGAGGAAGCAGTTCCGCCAGGGCGCTGCCGATCCGCTTCCCATATTCCACAACCTGCGCATAAGTATAACTCGCTTCCAGATCCTCAAACGCGGCCTTGTCCGGACACTCCGCCGCGCTCGTCTCCAGGTAATCCAGGATATTCTGAACCATAGCTATTCTCCTGTCTTCTCGTCTATTTCTTCCTGCTCTCCAGCACCTTTCTGGCCGGATTGCCGAACTGCTTCTCACTCTCGGGCACATCTTTGATGGCCACTGCTCCAATCCCCAGATACGCGTGGTCTCCCACCTGCATCCGGTTCGTCGTCACCGCCATGGGCGCCACATAGACATGGTCCCCCACCCGGCAGTGGCCGGAGATGCTGGCCTTGCCGCTGATCAGCGTCTCTTCCCCGACGCGGCAGTTGTGTCCCACGTCTCCCAGCAGGCCGATCATGGAGCCCCTGCCCAGTACCGTGGTCCGCGTATCCCCCGCCGCCAGCACCGATCCCGCCAGCAGAAGGCATCCGTCTTCAATCACCGTTCCCGCCAGGTGGGGCAGCGTCCTGCAGGCGCCGTCCTCTGTCCGGTAAATATCCGCATCCTCCACGCCCACGAGACATTTCTCCCGGATCTGTACATCGTTGCCGATCCGTACATGGTCGCCGATCACAGTTCCCGCGCCGATGCGACAGCCGTCACCGATCACCACATCCCGTCCAATGGTGCAGAAGGGGCCGATCTGCACATCCTCTCCGATCTGTACATCCTCGCTGGCGCAGCACCCTGCGGCCATACGCTGTCCCACATGGGGCATGAGCGTTTTCAGACGTTCCAGAAGTTCCCCGTACAGATTTTTGGGATAAGAGCATTTCAGCTGAACGCTGGACGGATCCAGGGAGAGCTCCATGTCTTTTCCCGTAACAAAGATACACTCTTTTCTCTCCCCGACAGATTCCGCCGCCGTACTTTTCACATAAACAATGGAATGATCCTCCGGATCTTCCGGGTCGGACACTCCGTAGATCTGTCCGTCCATATTTTTCCACTCCGGGAATCCCTCCAGGAGATCCCGGATCGCAATCTCACATATCTTAAACATCGAATTCTCCCGCCATATCCGTACTTCCAAAATCTTTCAGCGGCAGTTTCACCGGCACGCCTTCTTTTTGGCTCTTGTAGATGGCAAGCACCAGTTCCAGCGCGTTTCTCCCTGCCGCCGCGTCCACATACGGCTTCCGGTCATGGGTCACGGCGTCTATCACATCCGCATAAAGGCTGGTGTGCCCGTTCCCATATACATTGCTGGTGGCCTCCTTCAGATGCTTATTGGCATCGTCCTGCGCCCCTTCGTCGGAAAAATCCCATACGTCTATATTGTTGGTGGATTTCCCGCCGATCTTGACCGTCCCCTTTTCCCCAAACAGGTACAGAGTTTCCTCCAGGTTCTGCGGATACACATTGGTGGTTCCCTCCACAGTGGCAATCGCCCCGTTTCGGAACTTCACCACCGCCATGCCCACGTCTTCCGCTTCCAGGTAATCGTGGAACTGCCGGCGCGTCTGGCCATAGACCTCTTCCACCTCGTCCCCGAACATCCAGCGAAGCAGGTCGATCCCATGGATGCACTGGTTCATCAACGCGCCGCCGTCGGAAGCCCATCTGCCTCTCCATGGCGCCTGGTCGTAATAATTTTTGTTCCGGTTCCAGCGCACATGGATGGATCCGTGGGACAGCCTGCCGAACCGTCCGGCCTCCAGCGCTTTCCTGGTCTCCTGTACGGCAATGTTAAACCGGTTCTGATGGCAGGCAGAGACCTTCACACCCTTCTCCTCCGACCGGCGCACAATCTCATCCGCGTCCTCCATGCTCATGGCGATGGGTTTTTCAATGATACAGTTCACGCCATGGTCTATGCAGAACAGGGCTATCTTGGCATGCGCGCCGCTCTCTGTGGCGATTCCCACCAGCTCCGGCTTCACTTCCTCCACCATCTTCCGATAGTCTGTATACCTCAGAATCGACGCTTCCTTCTCCAGACCATGTTTTTCCAGAAGCGCTTCCATCTGCCGGGGCTCCACATCGCAGACCGCCGCGAACTCCAGGCCATTATTCAGCACCGCCGTCACATGGTTCGTGGCGATACGGCCGCATCCAATCAATGCATATTTCATCACAGCACCTCAATATTCTCTCTGTTTTCTATCTGCTTCATGACATTTTTGGTGTCAAATATCGCTTTGGCATGACGCTGTACCAGTTCATAGTCCACATTGGTATGAGCCGCCGTAACCATGACCAGGTCCGCGCTCTCAATCAGCTCCGCCGTCAGCTCCGGCTCGCTTTTCCTCTCCGTGCCTTTGAACTTATATTGTCTCACCCAGGGGTCATAATACACGATCTCTGCTCCGGTCTTCTCCAGTTCTTCGATGACGCGCAGCGCCGGACTCTCCCGGTAATCGTCGATGTCCTGCTTATAGGCCACACCCAGCACCAGCACTTTCGATCCGTTTAAAGACTTCTTAAACCGGTTCAGGATCTTGCCTGCCCGCTCCACACAGTACGCGGGCATCTTGTCGTTGATCATCATGGAACTTTCGATCATGGAGGTGTGGAACCCGTACTCCCTGGCCTTCCAGGACAGATAGTAAGGATCCAGCGGGATGCAGTGCCCGCCCAGGCCTGGCCCCGGATAGAACGGCTGGAATCCGTAAGGCTTGGTGCTGGCCGCGTCGATCACTTCCCATATACTGATCCCCATCTCATTGCAGAGGATCGCCAGCTCGTTGATCAAACCAATATTAATATTCCGGTAAGTATTTTCCAGGATCTTTTCCATCTCCGCAATGGCCGGGGAGGACACTTCCTTCACATCGCTCTCCAACACCGCCCGGTACATGGCTGCGATCACCTGGGTGGCGTCCTTTCCCACGCCTCCGATCACTTTGGGCGTATTCTTCGTCTTATAGATCAGGTTGCCCGGGTCCACCCGCTCCGGGGAAAAGCCCAGATAAAAGTCCTCACCGCATTTCAGGCCGGAGCCTTCCTCCAGGATCGGCTTTACCAGTTCCTCCGTCGTACCCGGATATGTGGTGGATTCCAGCACCACCATAGTATTTTTCGTCAGATATTTGGCGATATCCGCCGTGGAATTTCTCACACAGCTCAGATCCGGCTCCTGATGAATATCCAGGGGCGTGGGAACGCAGATGGCGATGAAGTCCACGTCCTTGATAAAGCTGAAATCCGAGGTAGCGGACAGCATTCCTTCCTCCACCAGCCGTTTCAGATCCTTGTCCACCACGTCGCCGATGTAATTATGTCCCTCGTTGACCAGCGCCACCTTATGGGGCTGCTCATCAAAGCCGATGGTCCGGAACCCGGCCTTTGCCTTTTCCACCGCCAGCGGCAGACCCACATATCCAAGGCCGATCACGCCCACGACGATCTCCTTTTTTTCGATTTTATCTAAAAGTAAGTGTTTCATATCCATTGCTCTATCGTCCTTTCCCGTCCGCACAGGTATTCAGAATCTCCAGATACTGTTTCGCCAGCAGCGCATAATTGTATTTTTCGCGAATCTCTCTGCGGCCTTTTTCTCCCATTTCCCTGCGCTCTTCCTCCGTCATCCGGTATATCCGCAGAATCGCTTCCGCAAACGCTGTGGGATCGCTGCACGGCGTCACGATACCGCCGCCGGACTCTCCCACCACATTGACGGAGTTGCAGGCAAATACCGTGGGCGTTCCCGAATACAGATAGTCGTTCAGCTTATTCAGGCTGAGACCCAGGTCGTTCAGTACCCGGTCGTCCTTCAGCGCCGCCATACACGCTCCCGCCCTGGCCAGCGCCGCCGCCACCTGGTCAGACTCGATCCGTCCAAAGATCCGCACATTGTCCAGCTTCTCTTTTTTCACCTTTTCCTCCATCTGCGCCCGCAGATGGCCGTCGCCGATGAAGGCAAAACGGATCTGATCCATCCCCTGCTTTTTCAGATACGCCGCGGCGTCGATCATATCCAGCGGACGTTCAGAGTCCACAAAGCTTCCGGCATAGACCGCGCACCAGTGTTCCGACAGATATTGCTCCAGTTCCTCCGGAAGTTTTGTCTTCCCTTCCTTAAGTACCTGATCGATCTGATCCGTATGGTACCCGTTGGGAATCCAGAAAACGCGCTCCCTGTTCACATATGGGAACTGCTCCAGATACTGATAGCCAAATTCCATCGTCGTCACCACCGCGTCCGCTCTCCGGTAAGCCCTGCGCTCCAGGGCGGAAAACAAAAGGCAGATGGGATGATATTTTGACCATCCATAGATCTCTATGAAAGACAGCGGCCAGAAGTCCCGGATCTCACAGATAAACGGGACGCCGCATTTCCTGGCGATCCCATACGCGCTTTCCCAGGCGAAGGGATGGACTGAGGAACCGATCACCGCATCCGGACGCCCGAATCGTTCATAAAATTTCTTCTCGTATTTTTTCATCAGGCGGCTGTAATCCATCATATTCAGGATTCTGGCGGCTCCGTTTCCATGGTAGGCAGGGGAGGTATGGAGCCAGACATAGTGAACGCCTTCCGCCACCTTTCGGACTGCCGCTTCCTTTTCATACAAATAGGTCTCTCCCCGGTGGCTGTAGCCGGACATAAACACGACGACTTCCAACCCCTGTTTTACCAATTCTTTCGCCAGCTCAAAGTGGCGGTCTCCGTCCAGTCCGGAGTGATGATTTAATATCCAAAGTTTTTTCATGGCGTCCTCTGCTCTCTCTGCTTTTTGGCCTCTCGCTCTTCCGCCAGATTGGGCTCCACCGCCGCAGTGTCCACCGCAATACCTTCCCTGGCAAACACTTTGGCCACGGTCTGCAGTATGATGTGCAGATCCCCCAGGAATGTAATATGCTCCGCGTACCGGGCATCCAGCTCCAGACGCTCGTCCCAGGCAAGCATATTCCTTCCGTTCACCTGAGCCAGGCCTGTCAGCCCCGGCATCACGCTGTGGCGCAGTTTTTCCCTCTCCGTATAGTAAGGAAGATAGCTGCAAAGAAGTGGTCTGGGCCCCACAATGCTCATGTCGCCTTTGAAAATATTAAACAGCTCCGGCAGTTCATCCAGGCTGGTTTTCCTCAGGGCGCTGCCAAACGGAGTCAGCCTTTTTTCATCCGGCAGCAGATTCCCTTTCTTATCACAGGCATTCGTCATGGTCCGAAACTTGTACATCTTGAAAATTCTTTCATTTTTCCCGGGTCTTTCCTGGCAGAATATGACCGGCTTTCCAAGCCTGACTCTTACCAGAACCGCTGTCACAGCCAGCACAGGGCTCAATACTGCCAGTGCGCCGCCGGAAAGCACCACATCCAATACCCTTTTCCCATATCTGGCGTATATTCCTTTTTTCACCGCGCCGTCTCCTCTTTCCGCATCATGACTTCATTATATTTCATCATGACCCAGCCTTCCTCATATTTGCCAATCTGAGGAATATTCTTTTCTCCGCGGAGGTTCCGCACGATATATGCCATATGGTTCACTCCGCACTCATACGCATGGGGGTAGCCGCCTCCAAAACGGGGATTTACCTCTGATATATAGTATTTCCCGCCGCAATCGAAGATATCGATGTCTATCTGTCCAGTGAATCCGCATTCTTCCACAAAACGGCTGATCAGATCAAAAAGCTCCGGATCTTTAAAGGAAAGTCCCTTGTCCGTCTCTCCCGCCCGCATCACCAGCTTCTTCTTCGTGAAAACAGAGATCAGTTCTCTGCTGACCAGATCAATGTAGCAATCCGCTCCAATCTCCTGCCCCTTAAGATATTCCTGAATCATCAGCCCCTCTGAACGGGCAAACAAGAGCTCCACCGTCTCCCGGTCGTATACCTTTGAGATCGCGATGCTCGCACTGCCGCGTACAGGCTTCACAAAGACCGGATAACCGATGGTCCCCTGCTCCACATCCCTGAAAAACGCCTGGGGTTCAATATAGCTCCTGGCACAGCGGTAGCCATGCTCAGACAGCCAGCAGTACATCTGCCATTTATCCAGCGTCCTTTCGCACAGTTCGTAAGAAGATCCGATCACCCTGACTCCCAGCGCTCTGAACTCCTCCTCATGCTCCGCCAGAAGAGAAAGCTCCGGATCAATCAGCGAAAAGACCCCGTCCACCTTCTCCTTCCGGCATATGTCCAGAATCACTTCCAGATATCCCGGTTCCGTCATACGGGGCACCAGGTAATATTGATCCGCTTCATAGAGCGCCGGCGCATTGGGACTCATATCCGTGGCTATTACCCGGCCGGTCCCGGCCAGTTCTTTCTTCATGTACTGTATGATTTTGTTGCGGGTTCCGCAGCTGAGAATCAATATATTCATCTTCATCCCTCTGATCTGTTACTAGTTCCTTGCATATATTCATGGGCTGTCCACCTCTCGCGGACACAGATCGTCTCATCTCCGCGTTTCAGGTACACAGCAGGGAAGTATTCTATAAATAAAGGCGACAGGCACATGGTATACGCGCCCACCTTCTCATATACAATCTGATCTCCGCACGCCAATAGCGGCTCGTCCTCCAGGCAGAACAGCCGGTCATCCTCCATGCATGTAAATCCGGATATGATCTGCCTGTGCTCCTCAGATTCCTGTCTGCTTCCATTCGCTCTGTGGACATGATAGAAATAATGTTCTTTCCTCATACGAGGATCCACATGGATACGGCTTCCATCCGTCACGATAAACTGATTGCGGTTTGTGGCTTTGACATCGATTACTGTAGTCACATAATCTATCGGCGCACTGACCAGAGAAGTTCCTGGTTCTACAATCAGACATGTATCCCTGGGAGAAAATTCCTCTGATAAAACTTCAGAGATGACTTTAAAATAATCTTTGTACTGAGGCTTATCCGGCAGACCGCCGAAAAATCCTCCGCCCACATCAATATAATCCAGTTTCAGGCCGCATTCTCGGTGTATCCTACAGGCCATCTGCGCAATGGCCCTGTATATATTGAGACTTCTCGTCTTTGAACTGCAATGAAGATGGATTCCTGCGAGCCGTACATGGGGGATTCTTTTTAATTCATCCAATGCTTCTTGGAAACTTCCATTTTCGTAGCTGAATCCGAACCGGCCGCCCTCTTCCCCTTCTGATGCCTCACCCGGGCACATGGCTTCCAGGTCAAAATTTACCCGGATTCCAACGTGAACCTCCTTCTCAACCGCCGCTTCCCTCAGCCATACCAACTCTCTCGCTGAATCCAAGTTCACAATATGCCCCGCTTTGCATGCCCGTAAAAAACTGTCTTTCCCTTTTACTGGACCATTGTAAATAATATGCGAATATCCCAGACACTCTGCCAGTTCATATTCATCTTCAGACACCACTTCTGCCCAGAACCCCTGCTCCTTCATATGTGAAAGAATCCAGGGAAGAGAATTTGTTTTAAATGAATATCCCACTACAGCATTCGGCCAATATTCACCCAAAGCTTCTTTCAAACTCTTGATTCCGTCATCAAGTATATTTTCATGAATTAAATAGTAAGGCGTTCTCATTTTGTCCCTTTCTCCATTAACCTTCACCCTATATTCCATTCATTCTCAATGATACAGCTTCACTTCTCCCATAAACTTCTGACGATCCCGCAGACTCTTTCCAGATCCGCTTCCGTCATCTTGGTATCGCTGGGCAGACATACGCCCCTGTTAAATAAATCCTCCGCCACACCGCCATGATCGATGTAATCGCATCCGGCAAAAACCGGCTGTAAATGCATGGGCTTCCACACAGGACGGCTCTCTATATCCCCCTGCTCCAGCGCCAGCATCACGTCCAGAGGCTTCACCGGACAGTCTTCCGCGATCAACATCACAGAAAGCCAGCAGTTGGCCCTCTCATCTTCATGCACCGGCATGAAAAAAATCCCCTCCAGAGCTCCCAGATGTTCCTGATAATAGGCGAAAATACTGCGCTTCTTTTCCACTCTCTGCTCCAGTACCTTCATCTGGCCGCGGCCAATTCCCGCCAGGATATTGCTCATACGATAATTATAACCGATTTCTTTATGCTCATAATGGCGCGCCGGCTCTCTGGCCTGAGTGGCCCAGAAACGCACCTTTGCCATCCGCTCTTTCGCCTTTTCTTCCTCCGCATTGCAGACCAGCATACCTCCGCCGGAGGTGGTAATGATCTTGTTTCCATTGAAAGAAAAAGCCCCATATTCCCCAAAGGTTCCCGTATATTTCCCGTGATAAACGGTTCCCAGGCTCTCCGCCGCGTCTTCGATCACAGTCACACCGTGGGCCTGACAGATCTTCATAATCTCATCCATATTAGCGGGATTGCCGTACAGGTGTACCGGTATGACCGCCTTTGCGCCTGGATATTTTTTCAGGGCTTCTTCCAGCGCTTCCGGCGACATATTCCAGGTCTCATAGTCGCTGTCCACAAATACCGGAATGGCTTTCTCATAGGCCACCGGATTTACCGTGGCCGAAAAGGTCAGATCCTGGCAGATCACCACGTCTCCCTGCCCCACGCCGGCCGCTTTCAGCGCCAAGTGGATCGCCGACGTGCCAGAAGAAAGCGCCGCCGCGTCCACAGCGCCCACATAGGACGCCAGCTCCTTCTCGAACTCATTTACGTTTTTCCCCAACGGAGCAATCCAGTTGGTGTCAAACGCTTCCTTGATATACTCCTGTTCAAATCCTTCCTCGCTCATATGCGGGGACGCCAGAAAAATATGCGCCATATCCATGCCTCTTTTCCAATCAATTCACATTTATGTGGTATGTCGGGACAACTTCCATCACTTTTTTCTTGATCAGCGGACTGTCCTCTCTTGAAAGCCTGTCCAGTTCCTCCAACTGATGCAGGAACAATTCCTCGTCAAATTCGATGGGTTTCCCTATATGAATCAGCTTATTCGCCGTACTCTGGAGCCCTTCTTCGTCCATCAAAAGCTCTTCATACAGCTTTTCCCCCGGCCGAAGCCCGGTAAACTGGATATCGATGTCCTCATAGGGCCTGTACCCGGACAGACGGATCAGGTTCAGCGCCAGATCCAGGATTTTCACCGGTTTTCCCATATCCAGGACAAAGATCTCCCCGCCTTTCGCAAACGCACCCGCCTGCAGCACCAGAGAAACCGCCTCCGGTATCGTCATGAAATACCGTATGATATCAGGATCCGTTACAGTCACCGGCCCGCCCTCTTCAATCTGCTTTTTAAATAAAGGAATCACGCTGCCGTTGCTTCCCAGCACATTTCCGAACCGCACAGCAACAAATTCTGTCTTCGAACGGCCATTCATCATCTGAATCACCATCTCGCACAGACGTTTGGACGCGCCCATGATATTGGTGGGATTTACCGCTTTATCCGTAGAAATCAGCACAAACCGGGACGTCCCATACTTGTCCGCCGCCTGGGCCGTCTTATATGTCCCAAACACGTTATTTTTAATCGCCTCATTGGGACTGTCCTCCATCAGCGGCACATGCTTGTGCGCCGCCGCGTGATACACAATCTCCGGGCGGTATTTTTCAAACACGCCGTTGATCCGGTGCGTGTTCCTCACTGACCCGATCAGCACCACAAGGTCCAGTTCCGGGTAATCGTGCTTCAGCTCCTGCTGAATATCGTACGCATTATTTTCATAAATATCGAAGATAATCAGCCGTTTCGGTTCATGCCGCGCGATCTGCCGGCAAAGCTCGCTCCCGATGGAACCGCCTCCGCCTGTGACCAGCACGGTTTTCCCCGACACATATCCCATAATGCTGTCAATCTTGGTATTGATGGGTTCCCTTCCCAGCAGATCCTCAATCTCCACATTCCGCAGCTTTGAGACGCTGACTTCCCCATTTGCCAGCTGATACAGTCCCGGCAGTACTTTCAGCTTGCAGCTCGTCTGGCTGCAGATATCCAGAAGCTCCTGTATCTCGCTGTGGGACGCCGACGGAATCGCGATCATGATTTCATCTATATCATATTCCTCCGCCAGACGGCAGATATCCTTCCTGGTTCCCTCCACGGGAACGCCCCTCAGATATTTTCCCTGTTTTCCCGGATCGTCGTCCACCAGACAGCACACATACTGCTCGCTGAACCGGCTGTTTTGAAGCTCTTTCAGAAGCGTATTGCCGGCCTCCCCAGCACCCACGATCATGGTGTTCTTCTTGCCGGTGCGTATCAGATCCCCTTTTTTCTGCTGTATAAATCCTAGAATCCGGTACATAAAGCGGAAAACAGAGATCCCGAAAGCCAGGATAAAGAAATACATAAACGGATAGCTTCTGGGATAATCCAGACGCATCAGCCACATGCCCGCCGCCTGAGTCACCGTCGACACCAGACAGGCCAGCAGGATATTGACCAGATCCGACGCGCTTGCGTATTTCCAGATCCCCTGGTACAGACGGAACGCATAGAACGCCCCTATGGTGATCACCAGGTTAATGGGCAGATACCGGAAAATATTTTCAATAAATTCCACCGCCCGGCTCTCAAAGAGCAGATTATAACGGATATAGATCGCCAACGGCCCTGACAGAGTAATGATCAGAACGTCCATCAGGATCAGCAGAATGATCCGGTAGATCATCTTTTTGCTTTTATTCTTAAACATGCAGCGCTCCTACACAGTTTTGTCCATATTCTGTAATAGTGTATCACCTTTGCCTTTATTTTACAAGTGTCGGAACAGAAATACAGCGTCCCTTCAGGGACGCTGTATTTCCCGGTACAACTGCTCATATTTGTCCAGCATCTCTTTTTCATTAAATTTTTGGCTCACAAAATCATGGCAGCGTCTGCTTTTTTGATGCAATTTCTCAGAATTTCTGTCTATATTCTCCAATGTTTTCCTGATCGCTTCCCCGCTGATCTCTTCAATGCACCAGCCGACCTTACGGTCCACAATCTCAGGCGCGGCGCAGATTTGAAACGCCACCGTCGGCGTCCCAGACGCCAGCGCCTCCAGATTCACAAGCCCAAAAGTCTCATACAGAGAAGGATTCACCACCACATCTGCCAGGGCATAAAACTCATTCATTTTCTCCTGATCCAGAATATATCCAAATTCCCTATGCTCAAACCGCCGGATACACTCATCCGCTTGGGCATCCGCCACTCCTGCGATGACCAGAAACCACTTTTCAGGATCCAACTTCTGTAATGCCTCCAGCAGATGCGTCATTCCCTTTGTGGGATTCTTCAGATCCGCCGCCACAAATCCCAGGATCAGCTTATCCGTATGCACGCCATATCGTTCCCTGACCCTGTCCTTCTCCAACGGCCGCCAGATTTCCGGATCGATGGAATTATAAATACAGTCACATGTTTCTTCTTTTAAATAAGAGTTCCTCACCTGCTCCCGCATCCAGTGGGATGGAGTAACAAAGTGAATGCCGGCTTTGGTAAACGCGCGCTTTTTCTCCTGATACAGCCTGCCGCTCACGTCCCTTCTCAGCCGCGGATAGCTGTCCAGCCAGCGGCACGGCCTGCAGCCCTCTTTCCATTTATCGCCGCACGCCAGCGGCACGGCGCAGTGCCCGGTCAAAGCCCACAGATCATGCAGCGTCCACACCATAGGGCACTGTTCGGCAATTGTCCGAATATCATGAATCCCCAGAAAACTGTCATGTGGATTATTCAGATGCACCACATCAATCCGGTTCTTCTTTATGAATCTAAGAATATAAAATAACGAATATGGAATTGTCAAGTTCTCATTGCACCGGTTCCTGGTCTGGATTCTCTGGAGAACTTTCCCAAACACGCCCGCATAGAGCACATGGACATGAGGATCCGTGATCTTCCTCTTTCGGTTGTAACAGACAATCTCATACACTTCATGCCCTCTTTTTTTCATACCTTCATAAATCTGTCTGGTTACACGCTCTGCTCCGCCGCCTGTGTAAGTCGTATTTAGATACAAAATCCTCATCAAATCTTCCCTCACAGTGAAACGCTTTGATAATTTTCCGGATCCTGGAGCAGTTTTTCCCACTCTTCCCCCACTCTCACAAGCGAAAAATGTTCTGCTCTCGCCGCCGCCTGTTCTGACATCTTCCGACGCAGTCCGGCGTCGCACATCAGACGCTCCACCGCGTCTGCGAATTTCTCCAAATTATAATTCTCTATCAGATACCCGGATTTTCCACTCTGAACGATCTCTGACGGACCATCCGTCCTGAAAGAGACCACCGGCAGGCCGCATTCCATCGCCTCCGTCACCACCAGGCCAAATCCTTCCCAGCGCGACGTACATAAAAATACGGACGCCTGGGTATAATATTCTTTCACATCTTTTTTTTCCCCCATCAGAACAATCTGGTTTTCCAGACCATATTCAGCAATCATATGGACAATTTCGTCTTTCCCGCTCCCACCGCCCACGATTTCCAGTTTCCAGTCTGTGTATCCGCGCTGACGAAACAATATGTCTGCAATCCTCACCAGATAATCCAGTCCTTTTTGCTGAATTTCCAGACGTCCCACAAACAGCAGCACCTTCTCTGACACTTCCGATTTCTTCTCGCAGGAAAAGCTCAGTGGATTATAGATGTACTTTCCGTCTATGTCCATCCACCGTTTATAGGCTTCTCTATCCTGTCTGGTCAAAGTCACCAGCGCATCCAGCTTTTTTAAAGCTTTCCGGGCAAGCTTCTGCTGAATATATGCACCTTTCCCCGGCGTCTGAAAATATACGGAATAAGAATTATGATGCCATCCAATGATACGCACGCCGCGCAGGTCCTCCACCATAAGTCCCAGAAGAACAGAACAAAACGCGGTTGACGCAACCAGGCAGTCATAACCGCCTTCTTCCAGCCTGCGGCGAAACTCTCTCACAGTTCCTGCAGGATAGTAGGCACGCCGTGCGACCCACGCAGGAAGCGCCAGGCTGTGCTCTCTTGCCACAGCCCTTACCGGCCCCCACGGAAACCGGTTCCTTCTCCGCATAAAAATGTCTTCATAAATCACCTGGATTCTCTGGTCCAACGCATAATAAGGAGGCGTTTTTCCATCCTCCAGCGCAATGATTGCAACCTCATGCCGCTGAGCCAGGCAGTTTGCCAATAAAGCCTGCACCCGCTGGAGCCCCCCGCATGCCGACAAAGACGGCGTTATAAAGCCAATCTTCATCCTATCTTCCTTTCCCCATCTTGTGTGTCAGGCGCTCCAGCGCCCATTTCAGCAGATCCCGCCCATTGATCACTCCATATCCATATTCCAGGAACCGGATTTTTTCCTTTTTATCAGGACCGTATCCGGGATCTTCTTTGCTTGTATCATAAAGGGTGATGTCTTCTCCATTTATCTGATTCAGAATATTCAGTTCCAACGGTTTCATACACATGGAGTACCGCCGGACCGCCTGATACGGCCTCCTGCAGCATGTCAGCAAATATCTCTTGTAAGAGGCCTGCTGCTTTCTCCCCCAAAAATCACAGGTCAGTTCTCCTTCCGGCAGGCCCAGGTATTGTTCCAGCCCCACTGGTTCCCCATAGATATCATATTTTACACCCTTTTCAAAATCGGGCATACGATATTCTTTCGTCCCATAGAATAGAACCGACTGAAATGCGGAAGAGTTATGGTTAAAATGTTCCCCGGCGTCTCCGAAATTGGTCGTCAAAGAGTCATAGCTGAACACATAATATTTATCTTCCTCCACCACATAGGTCTGGTAGTATTTTGCCCAGGAAGTCTCCGGATAGTGGAGAATCGTCTCGGGAACATGGACGCTCTGGGGCAGCGTCTGATTCCGCTCGTACCAGCTCCTGAATGATTTCCACATCCTCCGGTTCCAAACCTGTCCCCAGGAAGATGCAAACTGCTGGAAAAACACATCGTCTCCTGTATGAAGCGGATAGAAAGGATACGGGCTCTCCAGAAGCTCTTTCCTCGTATTCAGGGAGATTCCAGCGATCTTTGGATGATCTCCGTACCGTTCCAGCGCCATGGAAGCGTAATGATAAAAATCCGGAGAAACATAGAGATCGTCCTCCAGGATCATCACCGCCCCGTACTCTTCCGTCAGATCCCCGCAGGATATAATGTGTCTTCGCAGACCCAGCCTTTCAGGATGATATACTACGGTTTTATCCCCATGCTCCCACTCAAACGCTTCCGCGACTCTGACCACTTCCTCATTGCCGCTGTGGTCTATGCTGATCCGCAGCGGAATATCTGTATACTCGTAGACTGCATCCGCAAGCGACCGCAAAATCCTTCTCAGAGAATCCGAACGGTTGTATCCCACAACAATGATTGCTATTATACCCTTTTTCTTTTCCATACTATATTCCTTTTCCCGCGCGTTTCATTTCCATCGTCCTTGAGCCAATGCACTCCGGTATCATCGCCAAAGCAAATACGCTGACTGCCAGGGCACGGAATGTATACCAATAGTGAATGTAGGAATGGTTGGCCATCACAAAATACCAGAGCACCGGCATACATGTCGCCATTCCAAGCGGCAAAAGCTCTGCCACATTCAAAGCGTCCCGCTTTTTCCATACAGAAACAAATATCCAGATCAGAACTGCTGCCGCTAGGATGACTCCCGCCAGATTGAAATAAATATATCCATTTCTCAGTATTGCCATAATCCGGTTCAGGCTTTCATCGTAGGCTTGTCCGGACATGCGAAAAGAAACGACTCCCAGCGCTGAAGAAAGCAGATTTTCTCCCGTGATCAACGAGCCAACCAGCCATTTTCCTGCCCACATAAGCGTATATCCCATTCCCCATGCAATCCCATTTTTCAGGAAAAAACAGAGCTTATCTTTCAGGCTGTATTCTTTGTTCAAGGTCAGGCACATTACCATCGGCATGCCGAACGTAAAAAGGGGATAAGTCAAAAAGTCCAGATAACTGGTACACATCCCGACAATTTCAAAAAACAAAAGATATCTGTCTTTTTCTTTCCAAATAGAATTTCCTTTGAGTACAAGAAGAAGCGCAATATTCCCTATATAAAATATAGTAGAAAACTGCAATGAAAATGGAATCGCCATGGGAAACACGCTGCAGACAGACAATAAATAAGCCGCCGCACCCCTCCACATCTTTTTCTTTAAAAATTCCAGGACAATCCAGGACAGCATGCCAATCAATAATATTCCATTTAGGATCCGAATCTGCACATAATCAAGAAAACATAGCAACGGTTTCAGAAACACCAGGTATCCATGCCAATACCTTGCATAGTCCGTATGCTCTCCTTCCGTGCCCCTGCTTTCTAAATACATAGCCAGCGACTCCATTGGTGCATCAGCAGCCCCGGAAGCACGGGATACCCGCATCGCCCGTACTGCCGCAGGCTCATCGCCTTCTCCATATACCGCACTGCCGAGCATGATCGCATCTGTATAATTATCCAGGGAACTTCCCTTATACCCATTTAATACAAATGGATTTTCCCCTTCCTCCATAAATATGTCCATTGATTTTTCCACATTCCTCTGCATGTTTTCCACTGGGATCAGATATACTGCCCATAGACAGAATGCTCCTCCAATCACGCCAGCTAAAAGTATGGCCGACATCCTAACCACACTGCGCATCTGTCTCTCCTTTCTTTTTGCAAAACATACCCAAAACCAAAGCGAACGTAATGACTGTATTGAATGAAAAGAAACGGAAATCAGGGCCGCACAGCAGCAATGCCGTTCCAAAATTGTAACACATAACCGGAACCCATATAACAGATTTCTGAAGCCCTTCTTTTAATTTACTGATCCCAGCAAACAGAAGCAGCAGAATATAAAATCCTATATGCCAGCACCAGGTAAGTACAAATGTTCCATTCAGAGATACATTCCTGACAAAATCCAATATCGTCTTAAAAACAGGGATACCCTCTGTCTCGTATCCATATGAATTCCCCTCATTCACAGACACCTCGTATCCCCATTCCACATGGTTTCCCAAAGGTTTCCACACCACTTCTGTCAGTTTGACAACTGCACGATACGCATAATACGGAGCATTTTTTACTGTATCCCAGGTATAGCTCAGAATATTTGCCGCTCCTTCTTCTTCCATTACATCATTGGAAATATCGTCGCCCATCCATTTTGCACTGTTCCAGCTCCCTTCCCTATAATTTTCTTCCCAGAGTTCCTGATCCCCGATCCGGTACAGAAAATCCCTGGCATCCGAACTCAATTTATCCGGTTCGTTAACCAGAACATTAGCCAGTATTGTCATAGGCAGTCCCAGCATCTCCGCGCTTACCTGCGCGTGAGGCTGTACACTGAGCAGCCGGTACACCGGCCCTTTGATCCCCCCCATAATAACTATTGTTAAAACGCCCGCAGCTAAACCATAGTATTTTACTTTTTTCCAATACACAGCTGCAATCAGCAGCATAAGCGGGCCAATCAGAAGGATCGCGTTATGCCGCATTAAAGCGGCAAGCGCTCCAAATGCAGCAACACACACCACATTATACCATTTCTTCAGCCATTCTCCCTCTGAAAACACAATTTGGAGCACATATCCTGCCAGCACAATCGCGAAAATTGTCAGTGCAGTATCTTTCCAGCAGAAAGAAAGAACAATAGAGGAAGAGGGTACTGCAATACCCAGGAAACAGGCCAGAAAGCACCACTTCTTTTTGATCCCCCAGCTTTCCAGTACCAGTCCCAGATACGCGATCGCCAGGCTGATCCAAATTATTTGCACAAAATTCACAAATGCCAGGCTGTCGCATATCAATGAGGGAAGCCACAAGAAAAGCAGCGTGTGTATCGCCGGATGCCAGTCAACCAGAAATCCTTTGTCTACCTGATACCATTGATTAAACGTGTCTATTATTAAACCACCCGGATAATAAGCCAGATAATAGAGTCCCAGAACTGCAAATGTAACCCCAAACAACAGAATTCCGAATCTCCAGTTCATTTTTCCCGCCTTACAACGGATATCCAAAGACCTGCCAGACAGCCATCTGCAGATGATATGCACTGCCGCGCCAAAAAAAAGCAGCCGCAGCGGCGCTGTCCAGGTCAGCGGAGGAGTCTGTGTATAAAAATAGCTGACAAAATATAAATACAGTGTGAGAAGAATCTCTCCCGCAATATATAAACTCATTGATTATCCTCCCGTCACTTTTTTCCGGAAAACCATTTTGACATATCATTTACCAAACAATATAGGTGCACATTCAGAAAGCAGAGACACACCCTGAACTGGTTATATCTGGTGGCCGCCTTCCCCAGCAAAAATCTCTTATCCAAAAGCTTTCTATATTCTTTCCGATACATCCGGGCTTCATATACCATATTCAGGCAGCTGTTTACCACCGCATTCTTCATCCACCTGCAAAGTTCTTCATCCTGTTGTTCTGCCAGTTCGCTCAATTCCCGCAAAGTCTGAAACAGATCCCTGATATTTTTTTCTTTGTTCCTGGATGTACTGATAGAACCTTCCCGTATCATGTAATGATACAGACAATCCTGTATCTCCAGTACTTTTTTCGCCGCAAGCAATGCCCTGGGCGTAAACTCCACATCCTCATGTAAAATGCCTTCTTTAAAACGCAGACGGTTCTCCTCCAGAAACGCCCTCCTATACATATACAGGCAGGCTTCCACATTCAGATTTCTGTTCCTGTAACATTTTACAAGATAATCCCTGCCGCTCACCGGCGATCCGTCAAGATTCGCCTTCTGTCTCATGGGTTCTTTTTTATGGCCAAAATCTTCGATACCGTTAAACACCAGCGTGTCCAGCCCTTCATGATCCTTCGCATGATCCAAAAGTATACGGCAGGTCCCCGGTTCCAGATAATCATCCGAATCCACGAACAGGACATATGTCCCCTTTGCCTCTTCCAGCCCTGCATTTCTGGCTGATGAAAGCCCTCCATTTTCTTTATGAATCACCCTGATGCCCTCATATTTTCGGACCAGTTCATCACAAATCCGGCTGCTGCCATCTGTGCTGCCGTCATCCACTAACAGGATCTCTGCAAGACGGTCTCTTTGCAGCGCTATAGACTCTACACATGTTTCTAAATAATTTTCCACATTATATACCGGCACAATCACTGATATCCGGATCTGTTCTATCATAAAACTACTTTCCTTTGCTCCCTTTTAAAAGCTCCACATGCGCCTTTTTTATTCTCATCTTTCCCGTAACGACGCCTTCTCTCCTGCACGCTGACCAAACTTCCGTCCAGATGGGATTGTTTAAAGCCGCGCGAATGTACTCTTGAAGTTCCGAAGTACGAACTTTCCGCTGCTGCTCCATATATATCGTAAGGGTCAGATACAGTCGGTTCCAAAAAAGCCTGTAATACGCCCCTCTGTTTTCCTGAGTCCACACATCCGCATCCTGCAAGAAAATACGAAGCTGTTCAAACATATATAGCTGCAGTTCAAACAATTCTGCACGGAAACGGCTGCTTAAACTTTCCTGGCTTCCCTGACGGTAACAGTATAATTCTTCAGCAGATACCCGATAAGTTTTCGGCGCATATTTTAAATACCTCAAATTAAAGACCAAATCTTCTCCCAGACTCATATCTTCCGGAAAATAGATCTGATGACTCCTGAGTATATCCAGATTATATACTTTGTTACACGGAGAATTTACATGACCATCGCAAAAGAACTCCATAAAATGTGCAAGACTGTAAACCGTCTCCCTGGCGCCCATGCTCTGTAAATCTGTCCTCCCATCGGCAACTTCCTGAATACGGCAGACTGGCACATAATCTTTCTGTAGATGTTCTAAATAGAATTCCAGCAAATTTTGGTGTACAAAATCGTCAGAATCCACAAAAATCAGATATTCGCCTGCGGCAGCGTCTATCCCTGCATTTCTCGCCGCGGAAACCCCTCTGTTTTTTTGATGAATCACTCTTACTCTGCCATCTTTTTTAGCATAAGCTTCGCAAATTTGACCGCTCCCATCCGTCGATCCATCATCGATCAATATAATCTCCAGGGAAAGACAGCTCTGTGCAAGCAGAGAATCTACGCATGCTTTCAGATGCGCCTCTGCATTATATACCGGAACTATAACACTAATCATACAATTACCAATTTTTTAACCAATTCATACTCTCGATTTTCCATCCTTCTTCTTGTACCAGAGCCAGGTTTATCGTAAAATGACTTCCATCATAACTGCAATCAATGGAAAAATTGCTCTTCCCGCTTTCTTCTCCCACCAAAACCGGATACCCAAAATCCGCAAAAATCATATTGGACATTCGCAGTTCTGACAAAAGATAATCCGGCTCATCCGACAAATGCCGATATATCCAGGCCAGTTCATTTTCATCATGCAAGTATACATCATAATAAAATTTCTGGATCAGCTTCGCCGTCTCCCCCTGCAGCTTCACCGTCTCATTATGCAGCATGCCGGGATCAATGGAATCATAAAGATCAAAATATGACATCGCCGACAAAAGATCACCCCTCTGCAGATACAATGCAAAATCATGTACCAGTTGCTCCGGCGAATTCTCCGAATCATCACCCACAACGTAACAATTGGCAGGCAGAATGTCCTTCTCTTCCCCATATTCCGGGGGCAGGTTTTCGCCCTCCACCCAATCCGTTTCTCTTATATCCGGTCCTTTTTTTTCATATTGTTCCAAATCTGTGAAAAGGATTATTTTCCAGAAGCGTTTGTACTGGGCAAGTGAGAAATGTATCTCCTTTGGTGTTCCGTCGACAGTCACATACGCGATCATCTCTGCCACATTTCTACATCCCAAGATCTCGCAGATCCGGGTTCTGATCTGATAATACATTCCATCCGGATTTTCCGGCACATTCTCCACGATATCGAAAAGCACCAATTCATGCCCATCTGCTATCTGCCCCGCAAGCTGCTCCAGAAGTCCAATATATTCCGCCGCCATCCTGGCTTTTGTAATATCAATATACGTCTCATCATCATAATCTGCAGAAGGAATCATGTCCGCGTAAGCAAATTCATCTGTTGTCTCCAAATACGCAATCAGCGAAAAATATTCTGCCACCTCCTCCACTGCGCACCCCCGCACGGCCAGATCATAATCTCCTTCTTGTATGTGGCGAAGCACATACGCGACCACATCCGCCGGTTCCTCGTATCCTTCCAGGGTCTGTTCCCGGGCTGTATCCATACTGTAAGCAGGAGCTAATCCCTTCGGTACCACCGCAGTCGCCTGATACCACCACAAAAAAGCAGCCAGCAACGCCGCCAGCGTAATACCTGTCCAGGCTACCCAGTCAATTCTTCTCATTCAGTTTCCTCCTGCTCTTTAACTTTTCCCCCGTTTCCGCAAAAAACGCAAGTAAAAACGGACAGTAGATCAGCTGAAAAATATTGGCCTCAATCACGCCGTTAATCGCGACAAACACCAGCACCCACAAAAACTCCCATTGTTTCTGTGCCCTTGCCCTGCAGCAGAGAAGAATCATCATCATCAGAATCAAGAACAGTATTACCAGGCCGTACTGCAGGGAAAACTGCATATATGCACTGTCCAGGAAAAAATACTGGGACTGGCGCGCCGTTGTACCTCCATTCCCGATCATGCGGATATCCGTACCCCAAAAGGAAAAGCCAAACAATTCAATCCCCTTTTCCGCAAGCGAAAGCCGGGAAGAAATTAACCGATTCAGATAATCCAGCAGACTGTTTTGTTTTGAATAAAGTACGGACAGAATATTAATTCCTCCCGCACAAAAGACAGGCGACAAGGCCAAAACACCAGACCAGACCGGATGCATCCGATAGATACGGCCTTTCCTTTTCGCATACATCTCCAGCAGCACATGGCAGCACATGACAAGCGCCATCAAAAGCAGCAATATACTGGTAAATCTCGCTTCACAAAACACATATACAAAAACGCCAAAAAAGGCAGGAATCACCGGTTCCACCACCGTGAGCCGTCTGGATCTCAGATACCAGTAGCACAAAACAAGGAAATAAACGTGAGCCGCGAAAGACGTGGGATACCCAAATCCAAACGCAATCCGTATGTTGCGTCCTGGCTGCTGATATACAAGATTTTCTATCCAGCCAACCTGAGATCCCAGTACCACCCCTGCAGTCGCAAGCAGGGAGACAGAGAAATACACTTTAATAATTTTTCGAAATGATATGCCCCTGGCTCCAAGGATCATCAACACCATAAAAAGAATATTGTCGTATCCATTGATACCAACCGCATGCTCCGCACATAGATAAAGCACTGCTGCTACCGCCCATTCTCTCCAGTCGTACTTTTTACTGATCAGGAATCTGAGCACTACCAATCCCAGCAAAATCTGCTGTGGTTCCATAAAAATAATTCGATATAGTTCGTGCAAAACTGGTTGTTCGACGAAAAAGGTATCCCAGGCCGCTTCAATCTGTGTTGCGCGCAAGGTATTGTATCCTGTCAGAAATGCGAGTATCACCAAATACAGAATCTCCAGGATATCCGCTGTCTTCATCCTGATTTTTCGAATTACTTCTAATCTTTTTCCCAATTCGCTGCTACTCCTGTTTATCTTCTTTCATCACGTGAAAATCGCCATGGCGCACCGCTGTACACCATGGCGACACTATTCATATTATAGACAAACTTCCTGGCAAACGCAACACTCTGCCCTTTTAATTTCTTTTTTATTTATAGTTTTTATAGCTCACATTCCGATCCACATTCCCAGAGATCCCATTTACTCGCCCTGTGCTGGTATACTGCCACATGGTCAGATTGCCCGGGCCGTTGTAACCCGGTCCCTGATCCAGACTTCTCCATCTGGCCAGCCAGATGTCCACGCCCTCCAGGGCTTCCGGCTCGATGTAATTATCCAGCCAGTTCTTGTTGGCGTACAGAGCGAATTTATAGCCTGCGCGTTCTACGATCTTTTTGTACTCCTGTATGATCTCCGTACGCTTTTCCCTTGTTGTCTGGTTCAAGATCATGGAATCCTCCAGATCCAGCACCACGGGGTACTCCAGATACCGTCCATTCAGTGCGTCCACAATCTCCGTGGCTTCCTGGCGGGCTCCGGATTTCGTGGTGGCGTAGGTGTAACGATATACGCCCACCTTGATTCCTTCCTCCCTGGCATGTTGATAATTATACTCAAAATAAGTATCTTTCGTCAGATTGGACGTCCGTTTTCCGGTCAGGATCCGGATCATGGCGAAATCAATGCCGTCGTCCGCCACATCCTCCCAGTCGATCTTTCCCTGATAACTGGACACATCCACACCATAGTACATGTGTTTCTCCACCGAAGGTTTGGAAGGAGTTGTAACCGTCTGTTTGGGCGGCTTTGTCGCTTCGCCCACCGGTCCCAGCGTATTGGTCTGGTAGACGCCAGCAACCGCGTACACTTTATAATAATACGTGGTTCCCGCCGGCAACCCTTTATCCGTGTAGGACGTCTTCTTCGCCCTGCTGATCTCCACATAATCGCCATTCTGGCTGTCTGAACGCATCAGTACATACGCTGACGCGCCGCTGACGCTCTTCCAGGAAATCTTCAGCTGATTTGTCCCGGTTTTTACTTTCAGGTTCTTCAGTTCTCCCAACACCGGCCGCGCCGAAGTCACATTGGAAAATTCACCGTAGAAATAATCCCGCATGGGGCGAACCTTATAATAATAGGTAGCGCCTGTGGTCAATTTCTTGTGGGTATAGCTGGTTCCTCCCTGGGATTTCAGCAGTGTATATGGCCCATCCGGTGACGTGGAATAATAGATCTCGTACTTTTTCGTTGACGGAACCTTGCTCCACTTGATCGTCACACTGTTGTATTTTGTTTTGGAAACATACACCATCGGCGTGCCGGTCAAAACTGTCATTCCTGACACTTCCGCACAATAATCGCTGTAATATTTCACCTTTCCGATTTTTTCATAAGTACGGATTTTAAAATAATAGGTCTCCCCGCATTTTGCTTTGGAAAACTTGTACGTTGTCTTCTTGGTGGATGTGGCCCGTTTGTAACCGCTGTTCGGAGACGTGGAGTAATAAACCTCATAGGTTCTTGCGTCCCCCACGGCATTCCAGTTCAGCTGCAGCGTATTGTATTTTGTCATCTGCACGCGGAGCCCGGCCACAGTACTCAGCTTCACCATCCCGCTCATTTCCGGTGAATAGTCAGAATACACGTTCTTTCCGTTCACCGTATGATATGCGCGCACCTGGTAGAAATAGGTACTCCCTATTGCCAGCCCCGTATCACGGTACTCTGTTTTTCCTGCCGTCACCGTGGCCGCCAGGCTGTACCCGCTTCCCGAAGAAGCAGAGCGGTACAGTTCATAGCCGTCGGCACCATCCACAGCTCCCCAGGACACGGTCAGGGACTGTGCATCAGATGTGTTCACACTGCCGGACGCCGGAGCCCCCAGAACTGTCTGTACCTGCTGCTCACCGGAATACTCTCCATAGAAGGTCTGGCTTCCCAGCTGTTTCACCGGGCGGATTCGGTATGTATACTGTACGCCCGGCTCCACTGAGGTATCCGTATACGCGGCTGACCCAGCCTGAATATCCGCGATCCTGGTATATTCTCCGCTGTCAGCTTTCCTCTCCAGTTCATATCCCGCGGATGCATCCGCGCCCTGCCAGGTAAGCTGTACCTGATTCCATGCTCCAGCAGACGCCGCCAAAGACACCGCTTCCAGCACAGGCGTCTCCGTCTTTGCCTCCACCGCGCCAGAATAGTCGGAATACACTGCCGCGGCTCTCTGTTTTCGGTTTTGGCGAACAGCGCGCACCCGGTAGGTATATACTGCGTCATATTCCAGCCCTTCGTGCGTGTATGAAGTCTCGCCCGCAACGCTTTCCAGAGAGACATATGCTCCCGCGGCATCCATGACCTCTATCTCATAACCGGTGGCTCCCTCCACTGCTTCCCAGGACAGTTCCACCATATTCCCGCCGGCAGACGCGCTCAGTCCTTCCGGGGCATCTGCCTCTGCCAGAACCCTGGCTTCGTTGGAAAGATCGCTCCGATAGGCGCGGCCGTCCTCCGTGCAGAGCGCTTTCACCTGATAAATATAGGTCTCTCCATAAAATACATTCTCATCTTTGTACGACGTCTCGCCGCTGTTTTCTTCCGTCGTATATAAGAGTTCTGCCTCCGCAGCTTCGTCTCCCTGTACCTCAATACGGTAGACTTCATAGGCGGAAGCGCCCTCCACACTGTTCCATTCCAGTTGTACGCCGGTAAAGTCATGCACCTCGACCGCTGCCTCCGGTGCCTCCAGGATCAGATAGCTGAAATCCAGCGACTGTATCATCTGCAGCTCTGTATCTTCTTCTGATGCCAGAATATATGTATAGGAAACTTCCGGACGCAGGCAGGATGTGTCCGTCTCTCCCTGCTGTATGATATATGTCAGCAGTTCCTGAACCGTCTCTAGCGTCAGCTGCTTATCCGCCAAATCCACATGCTCAGCACGTTCTCCCAGCGTCTCCTCCAGAACCTTAAGTTCTTCTTCATATGTACCGGGATCAAAGGCTTCTTCCGAAGCTTCTGACACTACCAGTTCAAACGACAGTTTAAATGTCCCCTTCTGTTCTGTCGGGGTCTGTTCTGTCGTCGGTTCTCCGTTTGCCGGGGGATCTCCGGCCGGTTCATTCCCCGAAATGGGCGGATTGTCCATGGACGGGCCACTGCTGCCTGACCCGTCAGAGCTCTCCTGGCCTCCTGCTGCCGTGCTCCCACCTGCTCCAACAGAAGGCGTCTGAGATTCCCCGCCTGTTCCGGCGGATGTTTGCCCCCCATCAGGAGACGTTTCTCCAGCCGGTGTCTGACTTCCATCAGGAGATGTCTCTCCAGCCGGCGTTTTCTCCCCATCTGATGGCGTCTCTCCGTCTGGTGCTTTCTCTCCATCTGGCAACGTCTCCCCGTCTGGCGTTTTCTCATCCGGATTATCATTCGGATCCTGCGGTTCCTCTCCCTCACCTTCAGTTGACGTATATGTAACATCTGTTGATCCTGTATTGTCGGTTAACTCTGCGGCCTGCAGCGGCGTCTCAAAAAGCATCACACACGCCAGCGCGCATGCCAAAAATCTCAGCACTGCCTTTCTCTTCATCGTTCTCCCCATTTCCTGCGTTTTCAAAGTAAATGCCATGGCATATGACCATATACCATGGCGATGTCGTATCTATTATATATAAGGGATGTGTAAATTTCAAGATTTGGAAATCTTAATTTTACTTCCATTTTATGGTTCAGAAAGGTTCCGCTCTTCAATCGCCGCCACATCCGTGACCACCGGCGCAGATGGCCCAACCTTTCCATCTGCCTTTCTCCGGTCTCCCGTCACAATGCACTGGCTCTTTTTCAGATTCTGAATCTCAGTCAGCCAGTTCCCCTCTCCTGCAGCGTCGATTTGTTTTGCGATCTTTACCATCTCATCATCCGTCGGCTTAAAATAAAGCTTGAACGCCGCCTGGCGCAGATAGACCACTTCTTCTTCTCTGAGCACTTTCAAAGACTGTGTCGCAAACCATGCCGACCATCCAAATTTACGCCCTTCGGTAAGAATTGTCGCTCCCGGTGATTTCATGGCCAGAGACAGATTATGGGCTTCATCCAGCACAACCACGAAAGGTTTATCCTTTGATCCATATTTTTTCGTATAATACCAGGCGTCCCACAGCATCATCTCTGTAATAATCACCTGCATATCCCGGGAAAACATGGTCAGCTGAACAATATGAACGCCGGCCTCCTTTGCATACAGGATATTTCCCCAGTCAAAGTCAGGGTCTTCAGTGAAATCCACCGTCCGGAAAAAAGGAAGCATCTTTGAGATTACAGATCTGGCCGCTTTATTGCTCTCGGCAACTTCTTCCAGCTCCTGCTGGAAATATCTCATATTCATCCGGTCTCCGTGTTCTCTGAGACCGTTAAATATGGCTTCAAAGACCGCGGAACTCTGCTGCGCGCCAAAATTGTACACATGTTCAAAAATATTGGCCAGTCTGGCCGCAACATCTGATTCTTTCTCCAGAATCTTTGTGCCTGCCAGTTCCACCTCATGGCGTCTGAAAGGATTGATCGGCACGCCGGAGTTATAGACAATATTCTGGCTCAGCCGGTCTTTCAGCGCATCTTTGAACGGCGGCTCCAGATGCTGCTGCATGAATCCTTCCGTATAGTCAAATATCACAGAGGAAATATTCCTTGCTTCCAGTTCATACAGCATGGCCTGGATACTGTACGTTTTTCCCTGGCCCGAAATACCGGTGATCAACAGATGCCTGTTCGCCAGCGCTTTGCTTCCAAATTCCCAATATACGTCCTGCCCGTATTTATCCCTGCCTATGAGCACTCTGATCCCGTCATTGCTTTGTCCGGCATCCGATGAAGGTACATCTGCCGGCGGCTCCGGATCCTTCCGGACATCCGGGCAAAGCTGGTCCTCCCCGTCATCGCCGTCGGCGATCTCTCCAAGATTCTGAACTTCCTCCACCAGATTCCACTGCACAGTATCTATCTCGTCAAAACTTCGGGCAAGGAGATTAATCCCTTCTCTCCTGGGCTTCTCCACAAACAAAACATCTTTGACCCGATACTCTTTTTCCTTCACACTGCCGTCTTTGAAAGCAAACAGCCCTGCTTTTCCCATCTCGGGAATCAGCGATTCTACCACTTCATACTCTTCTGACAGCAGCATCCTGCGCAGTTCCGAATCCGTAATAAGATCCCAGCCCTGCCTACCGTCTCCCACCTCATAGAGAAGCAGCTTGCCTGCATTCACTATCACCTGCTGCATAAAAAAATTCCGGTACAGACGGGTCCTGATATCTTTGTCTTTACAGATCCCGTTCCCAAGGATCTCATCAAATATCTCCCGCGTCTTTAAAACCTGCCGCAGGCCTTTCTCAAGACTGACCGTTTCCACCTGCCCGATCTTAACTTCTATGGGGTAAAACGTCACCTGTACCGGCTCCGCATTCTTTATTCCGACCAGGAGCAGGTCATCGCTCGTCATTCCCTCAAAGCCAAGATTTCTGGCAGAAAAAACAGATTCTTTGCTGGACAGTCCCGCTGCACCCGATACTCTGAATATCTCTTCCAGGGATATGGGCACCCAGATCACGCCGTCAGCAGCATACCGTTTCACTGCAAGCTTCACCGCAGATAAAATGCTCAGCTTCTCAATGGGAAACTGTGATTTATACGAAAGCATGCGTACCAGCCAGTCTCCATTTAATGCATTGAACATATTAATGATCCGTCTGGCATGGCTCTGTGCATCTTCCACACCGTTTTTCAGCAAATATCTGGATACCGCATCCTGATACTGTTTTGACTTTTTTGTGACTGTGATCGCATCATATCCGCTCGACGTCTGGTTAAACTGATCCGTGTAATGGATAATAAGAAGATCCCTGGCATCAGGATCCGATTTAAAATAGCTAAGATCTACTTTGGGATTGATAAACGTCACCCAGTTGCCTGCATCATACACTTTATCCAGCATGTGTTCTTTCTGGGAATTCATCTTTAATGCTTCACAGGACCCTCTTCTGTATGAACCGCCGTTCATGGCAGCGTTCAATGCATTGTATTTGGCCGCCAGGTCAATCAAGGCAGAATCAACATCCACATATTTCGTTCCAAAACCTGTTCTGTAAGAATCTCCCAGCCGCGCAGACGGGACTCCCGAAGACAGGCCGTTCATTACCACACCAGTGGGAATGTCTTTCATCTGCGTATTGATGGCCTGATGATTATCATCCAGTTCCATAAACTATTTTTTACAAGGGCATAATGCCAAGTGAAAAGGTTTTAGATTTTCCAGTGGATTGTAACACTCTCACTGGTAGCGTCAATCTGTGATATGAGTATATCAACCACCTTGCGCTTATCGTCAAAGCTCACGGACTCCCAATCATCAAGATAGCCCGTAATGCTATCAATCTGTGAAGCGGAAACAGAATTAGCGGTGAGGTCTGCGACCAGCCGGAGCTGTTTCTGCCGTTCCGCATCCAGTTCCTCAATGCGTGTATTTGCGTATTGCAGGAGAAGCGGATTAGCGCCGGACAAAGTGTCCAGAAGTTTCTCGATCTCGCTTTCCGTCTTTGCCAGGGCAACGCGGGCGGCGGTCAGCTTCGGATTGTAGCTTTGTTCCTTACCGCCTTTCAGCGTGTGGAATTTCCGCATCTTCTTAACCATCTCGCCGTAGACAAACGCCTCCATGTTTTGCGCGGTCAGCGTACCGGCACCCTCGCAGCTCCCATTGTCCGCCCGCTGTTTGCATCGTAGGTAAACAACGCCGT
Organism: uncultured Lachnoclostridium sp.; assembly: GCA_944381625.1. GTDB lineage: Bacteria > Bacillota > Clostridia > Lachnospirales > Lachnospiraceae > Hominiventricola. The sequence goes on along the minus strand of CALWLW010000006.1, from coordinate 519 downwards.
TTTGAGCTCTCAAGGCAGTTAGCGCATAACCACAACGCCCACACTTGATTTTCCCGGCCAGCCATGTGTTATGGCATTTCCGGCCATTCTGGAATGTGGTGTTTTGTGAGAGCTTGCGCTGAACGGTCAGCCAGAGCTGGGAGGGGATGCGCCCCTGGTGGGGAGCAATCACGAGGATCGGCTCCTCGCCCTCGCGCCCTTGATAGAGATAACAGCTATTGTCCCCTGTGAACATTTCCGGGGGACTTTCGATTTTTACGCCCTGGGCCTTGAAGTATTCGTAGATGTCCATATCAGCCTGGACATAAACGGGGTTTCTCAGCAGTTTGGAGATAAACGCCCGCTGGAGAGCCTTGTCATAAACCTTGATGGAGTGTTTGACAAAGTACCGGGTTATATCGCCGTAGGAGTTGCCCGGTTCCGCATACATTTGAAACATCATCTCGGCAAAATCCATTTCCGCATTTTCCACCAGCTTCTTTGTCTTGATCCCGTCCATGACGATGGGCTCAGTATCAA
>CALWLW010000005.1 GCA_944381625.1 uncultured Lachnoclostridium sp. | reverse complement strand
CATCTTTTTTCCTGACGACATGAAATAACCCCTTTCATTAGACTTCTGTTTTGTCTAACAAAAGGGGTTCACTTCATCCATGGTAAAAAGGGCGACTAAAAGAGGAAAAAGACGGCTGTTCTCAACCGTCTTTTTCCTCTTACATCGCATTTTTCTGTTCTTTCTTTTCTGTCTTTAGCAGTTGCAGCGGAACGTGGAGCATTCCGTCTGCTCGCACTGACAGGCATTGGAGCCGCTCACCTGGATCTGTTCTGCATGGCATTTGCAGGACTGGTTGTAGGTACAGGTGGTAGCGTCGCAGGACACCTCCGTGGGTTTGTGGGGTGTACCGCAGCTGCTGCTCATGCTGTCATTCTTGCGTTCCTGGAAACTCTCACAGCAGGTCTGATCTGTCACTTTTGCCTCATGTCCGCCCACATGGATACTGTCCTTGCAGCAGGAATTGTCCTTGTTAAATGTGCAGTTTACCACTGAACAGTCTAATTTCGTCATAGTTTCTTCCTCCTTCCGGTTTTACATGATTAGTATCCGGATTTACAGAAGAAAATATGCGGCCACAGGAAACAATCCATATTTTTCCAACTTCTTTATTTGAAATACGCCACGCCGGACCCGAAGATCTTCATGTCCTGCTCGCCGTAGATGTTCACCGCCACCGAATCGCCCCGGCGTTCGGAATGCGCCATCTTGCCCAGCACCCTTCCGTCCGGGCTGGTGATACCTTCGATGGAGGCATAGGAGCCGTTCACGTTCCACTCCTCGTCCATGGTGGGATTGCCGTCCAGATCCACGTACTGGGTCGCCACCTGCCCGTTGGCAAAGAGACGGTCGATCCATTCCTTCGGAGCCACAAAACGGCCTTCGCCGTGGGACGCCGGGTTGGTATATACTCCGCCCAGCTCAGCGCCTGCAAGCCACGGGGATTTGTTGGTCACCACTTTCGTGTATACCATCCTGGAGATATGGCGTCCGATGGTATTGAAGGTCAGGGTCGGGGAATCTTCTTTCTGGCCCACGATCTCTCCGTAAGGCACCAGCCCCAGTTTGATCAGCGCCTGGAAACCGTTGCAGATACCCAGAGCCAGGCCGTCCCGCTGGTTCAGAAGCTTCATCACCGCTTCTTTGATCTTCTCATTCTGGAAAGCGGTAGCGAAAAACTTGGCCGATCCGTCCGGCTCGTCGCCCGCGGAAAATCCGCCCGGGAACATGATGATCTGCGACTGTCCAATCACCTTCGCGAATTCGTCCACGGATTCGCGGATATCGCTCTCGCTTAAGTTCCGGAAAATCTTCGTCACCACGTCGGCTCCGGCCCGCTCAAATGCCTTCGCGCTGTCATACTCGCAGTTGGTTCCCGGGAATACCGGGATAAACACCGTGGGTCTTGCCACTTTATGTTTGCACACATAGATACTGTCCGCTTTGTAGACCGGCGTATCCAGTTTTTCTTTTCCTTTGACTGCCACAGTGGGGAAGACCTTCTCCAGCGTGCCGGTCCATGCTTCCAGCGCCTCGTCCATGGACAGAGACGCGTTTCCATAAGAGAAGCCGCTCTCGGTCACTTCCCCGATCAGGGTATAAGTGATGGAAAGCTCTCCCACCTTTCCGTCCGGCACCTCTGCCACGATGCATCCGAAGCCCGGCGCGAACGCGTCCCTGGGATCCAGGTTGTGCTCCAGTTTCACGCCCAGCCTGTTGCCGAAGGCCATCTTGCTGACGGCGGCCACGATGCCCTTGCCGTCCAGCGCGTACGCGGATATGATCCGTCCCGCCTTGATATCTTCAAAGAATTTGCCGTACAGATCCTTTGCCTGGGCATAATCCGGCAGATCGTACGCATCCTTGTCGATTCTCAGAAGGATCAGTTTATTGCCTGCTTTTTTCAATTCCGGCGTGATGATCGTCTTATCGCTGGCCACATCCACCGCGAAGGACACCAGCGTGGGCGGTACATCGATATCGTTGAAGGTACCGGACATACTGTCCTTACCGCCGATGGACGGCAGGCCGAATCCCAGCTGCGCGCTGTACGCCCCCAGCAGAGCCGCGAAGGGCTGGCTCCAGCGGTGCGGATCTTCCGTCATCCTGCGGAAGTACTCCTGGAACGTGAAGCGGATCTTCCGGTAATCGCCTCCGGAAGCCACGATTCTGGCCACAGATTCCAGCACCGCGTAGACCGCGCCGTGGTACGGGGACCAGCTGGACAGGTACGGATCGAACCCGTAGCTCATCATGGTCACGGTATCAGTCTTTCCTTTCAGCACAGGCAGCTTCGCCACCATGGTCTGGGTCTCGGTGAGCTGATATTTCCCGCCATAGGGCATGAATACACTGCCCGCGCCGATGGAGCCGTCGAACATCTCCACCAGGCCCTTCTGGGAGCATACGTTCAGGTCTTTCAGCGTGTTCAGCCACGCCTCCCTCACGTCGCCCACTTCTCTTCTCTCAAAATATTTCTCCGTCTCAGAGGGCATATCCACCGCCACAGCCGTCTCCTGATGGGCTCCGTTGGTATTCAGGAACGCGCGGGAGATATTGACGATCTCTTTTCCTCTCCATTTCAGCACCAGCCTGGGGGACTCGGTCACCTCTGCCACGCATACGGCCTCCAGGTTCTCTTCCGCGGCATACTGCATGAACTCGTCCACATCCGCAGCGTCCACCACCACAGCCATACGCTCCTGAGACTCGGAGATGGCGATCTCCGTCCCGTCCAGTCCCGCGTATTTCTTCGGTACTTTATCCAGATCCACCACCAGGCCGTCCGCCAGTTCTCCGATGGCCACTGACACGCCGCCTGCACCGAAATCGTTGCATTTGCGGATCAGGCGCGTCACCTCCGGACGGCGGAACAGTCTCTGGATCTTCCGCTCCGTGGGTGCGTTTCCTTTCTGTACCTCCGCGCCGCAGGTCTCGATGGAGGCTTCCGTATGTACTTTGGAGGAACCGGTGGCCCCGCCGCAGCCGTCGCGTCCCGTGCGTCCTCCCAGCAGGATGATGATGTTGCCGGGATCGGAGGTCTCGCGGATCACATCTTTTCTCGGAGCCGCGCCCATGACCGCGCCGATCTCCATACGTTTCGCCACATAGTCCGGATGATAGATCTCTTTTACATATCCGGTGGCAAGACCGATCTGGTTACCGTAGGAACTGTAGCCGCTGGCCGCGCCCCTCACCAGCTTCTTCTGGGGCAGCTTGCCCTTCAGCGTCTCGGATGCGGACACCGTGGGATCTGCGGCGCCGGTCACACGCATGGCCTGATATACATAGGTGCGGCCCGACAGCGGATCGCGGATGGCTCCGCCCAGACAGGTGGCCGCGCCGCCGAACGGCTCGATCTCCGTGGGATGGTTGTGGGTCTCGTTCTTAAAGTTCACCAGCCACTCTTCCACTTCTCCGTCGATCTCCACAGGCACCACGATGGAGCAGGCGTTGATCTCGTCCGACTCCTCCTGATCCTGGAGTTTGCCTTCTTTTTTCAGTTTCTTCATGGCCATCAGCGCCAGATCCATCAGGCACGGGAACTTGTCCTTCCTGCCCTGATAGACATCCTCCCGGTCAGCCAGATACTGCTTGTAGGTGCCCTCAATGGGATCGCGGTAATAGCCGTCTCCAAAGGCCACATCCGTCAGCTCCGTGCTAAAGGTGGTGTGGCGGCAGTGATCGGACCAGTAGGTATCCAGCACACGGATCTCCGTCATGGACGGATCGCGTCTCTCCTCGTCCCGGAAATAATTCTGAATATGCAGGAAATCCTTGAACGTCATGGCCAGGTTCAGGGAGCCGTACAGTTCCTTCAGATCTTCCTGGGCCATCCCGCAGAATCCGTCGAAAATCTTCACATCCTCCGGCTCCTGGAACACCGTCTCCAGGGTATCCGGTTTCTCCATATCCGTCTCACGGGAGTCCACCGGGTTGATACAGAACGCCTTGACCGCCGCCAGTTCCTCCTCGGACGCGCCGCCCTCGATCACGTACACGGTGGCCGTGCGGATCACCGGCTCCTCGGAAGAATTCAGAAACTGCACGCACTGTACCGCGGAATCCGCCCTCTGGTCAAACTGTCCCGGCAGATACTCCACACCGAACACCGCGTCCCCTTCCTTCACCGGAAATTCTTCCAGATAAAGGACGTCCACCGGCGGCTCACTGAATACCGTATGGCAGGCTTTCTCAAAAGTCTCGTCAGAAATATGCTCCACATCATAGCGGATCAATACTCTGACCCCCGTCACAGTCTGAATCCCCAGATAACTCTGGATCTCTTCCTGCAATTCCTTCGCCTTGACTGCATACGCCTCTTTTTTCTCAACAAAAACGCGTCTTACCATGCTGCTTACCTCCATTCAAAATTTCGCGCGCCGGCTTCCCGCCGCATAAAATGTCGGAAAATTTCCTGATTTTGCTTTTATCATAGCATATTCAAAATGATAAGTAAATTTAATATATATAAATTATTTTATTAGTTTAACTTATATCAACTGTTCGCCCGTCGGCCAGATGCCGCGCCTGCACGAATTTATGTTTAAAAGGACGCCCTACACACCGGTAAAACGTCCTTTCTTTCATGTTCATGCCACGCTTATGCCCCGGACTTACAGCCTGTCCGCCTGCGCGTTCATATTTTTATACTCCGCCACGGAGCGGTCGAAGCCTTTGATGTGGCGGTACAGCCAGTCGATCACGTTCTTGTTTACAGCGGCCACAAACGCGTCGGAAGGACCCTCTTCCTCTTCCAGCATCTCATGCAGCTCAGACACCGCCTGCTTGAAATCTCCGTGCTGCTTTTTATGCTCCTCAATACCGGGATAAGAGATCTCTTCCTGCAGCTTTTCCTCCGCGCCAAAATGGAACTCTGTATAATCGGACAGGTAATCCAGCATCTTGATCGCTTCCAGCTTGCCGCCGCCCTGTTCGCAGCAGGCCACCAGCTTGTTGATCTTATCGATCAGTTCCTTGTGCTGTCCGTCAATCATCTCGTTTCCAGTCACCAGACTTTCGTCAAATTCCGCATACATCATTTCTTCCTCCTTCGGACTTTTTTCCTGCGTTTATCATAACACACTTTTCCCCTGTCCGCCAGCCCCCCTCTGTTAAAATAAGGCGGATGCAGGCGCATCAGTTCCTGAATCTCCTCCGGATGCTCCTTCGACCACCTTTCCAGTTCCGCCTCCCGTTCGTCCGCCATCTCCATAAGTTCCTGGCAAATCCGTTCCCTTAATTCTTTTTCAGTCATTTTTCATTTTCCTTTCCTTCAGGCACAGGGTATAATAAGTGCATTTCAATCAGGCAAATTTGACGTATATTTTCTTTAATTAATTGCAATTATAATACAACCGAGAGGTGATGTACAGTGGAACAGTTTCGGGTAGAGAAAACTGAATATGTAAACAAAACATTTCGGCTGCCCAAAGACCTGGTTACCGAGCTGAGTGTACTTGCCCAACAGAAAAACGTCTCTCTAAATCAGTTGGTCATCCAGTGCTGCCGCTACTCTCTGAATAATCTGGACGAGAGCGACACCTGATCATCACTGATCTCCCTGTTTCTTCTTGCTTAAAGCTAACAGCTATGGTAAACTGAACATAGTTAATATTTGGGAGGAGCTCATGGAAAAATTCAGGGTAGAGAAGAACGAGTATGTGAGCAAGACCATCCGTGTTCCATCAGGACTGTTTTCCGAGATGGAGCACTTAAGTCAGCGGAAGGGGATTCCCTTCAATCAATTGGTTATCCAGTGTTGCCGTTATGCCATGAACCATCTGGCAGACGACGAAGTCTAGGTTTTCCGGGGATTTCCCGGAAAACCCGGCTCTTCGCCGGCATTCTTTGCACGTTTCCCCGCCATATTTCTGGCTCTTTTGATCTTTCGGAAAAATTCAGTAGAAATCCATATGAAAAAAGTGTAAAATAGAAGAAAAATCAGACCACAAAAGAAGGAGTATCCATGAGTTCTATCATCATCGGCATCGCCGGGGGCACCGGTTCCGGGAAGTCCACCTTTACCAATCGTTTGAAAGAAGCGTTCAAAGATGACGTGGCTGTCATCTACCACGATAACTATTACAAGAGGCAGGACGACGTTCCCTTTGAAGACCGCAAAAAGGTCAATTATGACCATCCGGATTCGCTGGAGACCGATCTGATGCTCCGCCATCTGGAGCTTCTGAAATCCGGGCACGCCATTGACTGTCCCGTTTATGACTATTCCCAGCACAACCGTTCCGACAAGATTCTCCATATTGAACCGAAGAAGATTATCCTGGCGGAGGGCATCCTGCTCCTCTCTGATCCGCGCATCCGCAGTATGATCGATATAAAGATCTACGTGGAAGCTGACGCGGACGAGCGTATCCTGCGCCGGATTGTCCGCGACGTAAAAGAACGCGGACGCGACCTGGATAATATTGTGGATCAGTACCTGACCACCGTCAAGCCCATGCACTATCTGTACGTGGAGCCCACCCGTGCCCTGGCAGACATCGTGATCAACAGCGGCATGAACGATGTGGCTTTCGATGTGGTACAGTCTAAAATCCGTCTGCTTTTGAATAAACAGTAAATTCCTGCATATGCTGTTCATGGTGATAATCTATGAACAGACTCAAACGTGATCTATATACAGGTATCCTGTTTGTTCTGGCTGCCGGGTCCCTGGGGCATTTTGTCTATGAATGGTCCGGGTACAGCGCGGCGGCCGGCTTTTTCTTTCCGGTCAGCGAATCCACCTGGGAGCATATGAAGCTCTGTTTTTTCCCCATGCTTCTCTATTCGTGCTATATGGGGATCAGGTACCGGTCCGACGATGGCTGTGTATTCTTATCCATGCTCTCCGGCACCCTGGCCGGAACCTTTTCTATCCCCGCTGTTTTTTACATCTACACTGGCGTTCTGGGCTTTCACACGCTCATCCTGGATCTTCTCACCTTCCTCGTCAGCGTGCTGACTGGATTCTGTACCGCATACCGCCAGGCCCGCTCCTGTCCCGACGATGAACGGCCGCTCTGGCCGGTGATGGCCGCGGTGATGCTGGCCGCCTGCTTCTTTGTATTTACCTACGCGCCGCCTGCCCTGGGGATCTTCCAGCCGCCGGGGTAAAATCGCCAAAGCTGCCAAAAACCAGCTTCCATATTTTCCCAAAGAAAAGGGCTTCCCCTGAAAATATAATATCCTTAACCGGGTAGCCGGGGACGTGCTCCCGCCCGTTTCGAGATTCCTGCGAAAGGGGTGGTAATTATGAGTACATATGAAGAATTGAGTCTCATCGTGAGCATCGCTCTGTTGATCGTCGCCATTCTGAACTATACGCATAAAAAATAGCCCGTCCTGACCCTGAGAAAGTCGACGAGCTATTTTGTAAGTGATTTTCACCGGGACGGGTGAGGTGCATTCACCCACCGGCTATCCTGTTAAGCATATTATAGCAAATATACTGAAAATGTCAAATAAATGAGGAAAACATCTGCATTTTTAATGCTGCCATCCATATTTCCGTGACACAAAAAAAGAAAAGCCCTTATTCTCAGGCTTTTCTTATATTTTTGAGAGAGCACGAGACGGGATTCGAACCCGCGACCCTCGCCTTGGCAAGGCGATACTCCACCACTGAGCCACTCGTGCATGTGCGTCTCTCTATCAGAGACAATAAGTATTGTACAGGAGAACGCATCATTTGTCAACAGGTTTTTTAAACTTTTTCGCTTTCATCCAAAATCAGAAGGCTTCCCACATAAAAATAGTTCTGGAAGTCTTTTTCCAGGATGCTGTCCAGCTTTTGGTACTCCACATCAAACCACAGTTCTTCCGCCGTAATCAACATATGAGACAGCACGATCCCGGCTCCGAACAGATTCATAGTCTTTCGGAACTGATAGCCGATATGCGCCGGTTTGCTCGCAAATATATGAATCCGGTTCTCCGTAACCACAAAACGCCATGGCTGCAGATTTATGGCAGAGGGCGCCAGTCTTGCGGCTTCCAGAAGTTTCCTCTGTATCTTTCCAAAAGTTCCGTGGATTTTCACCAGCTTTTTCAATTCCAACCGCCGAAAATCTTCCCGGTTCCTTTCCAGCGGCTCCGCAGGACGGCCAAAAGCCATGATCATCACCGGAACCAGCTCCGTCTCTTCGCTGCGCCGGAGGGAGGCGCCTCCCTGGTAACAGCTTCCGATCCCCTTCGTATGCAGATACAGAGAAAGCTGTTCCATGAGGCATCCCGCATTTACCAGATAATTTTCCTTCACCTCAGAATACAGCGCCACATAATAAGGCGCCTTCACCTGGAAAGGCCCTTTCATATTCCGGTCGGAATACCGGAATATTTTCCATCTTACAGCTATATCCGGACAGATGCATGTCTCGTCCCCGCCAAAATGCTCAACCGCATCCAGCAGCCGTGGGTCCAGCTCCTCCCATCTGTATTTCCGAACGGATTTTCTTCTGAAAATCGCCTCATAGCGCGTCATACTCAACCAATCCTTCCATCTCGCTTAAATACTCTTCAAATACCTGCAGCGCATCGGCCACCGGCTGTTTCTGCTCCATATCCACGCCCGCCATACGCAGAAGCTCCAGAGGATATGCGGAGCTTCCCCCTTTCAGAAAGCGCTTGTAATCCTCCACCGCGGGAGCCCCCAGTTCCAGGATTCTGCGGGACAGCGCGATGGCGGCAGAAAACCCTGTCGCATATTGATATACATAAAACGGCGTATAAAAATGCGGAATACGCGCCCATTCCATCTCAATCTCCCGGTCGATGCAGATGTCCTCACCAAAGTATTCCCGGTTCAGGTCATAATAAACCTGGCAGAGCCGGTCCGCAGTCAAAGTTTCTCCCCGCTCCTGCATGCCATGCGTGATTTTTTCAAATTCCGCGAACATGGTCTGACGGTACAGCGTGGTTCGGAACTGCTCCAGAAAATAATTGATCAGATACGCTTTCTTCTTCCGGTCCTCTGTGGTCTCGATCAGATGATGAATCAGCAGGGCCTCGTTGCAGGTGGAAGCCACCTCAGCCACGAAGATCCGGTAGCCCGCATAAATATAAGGCTGGTTCTCATCAGAGTACCAGGAGTGGAGCGCATGCCCCATCTCATGGGCCAGGGTGAAGACGCTGTTCAGGTCTTCCTGATAATTCATGAGCACATACGGATGCGTCCCGTAAGCCCCCCACGAATAGGCTCCGCTTCTTTTGCCCTGGTTCTCATAGACATCGATCCACCGGCGGTCAAATCCTTCTTTCAGAAGAGACGTATACTCCTCCCCCATGGGCTTCAGGCCTTCCAGAACCATCTTTTTAGCTTCTTCAAAAGGAATCTTGTCTCCCGCGTCCGCAACCATGGGAACATACAGGTCGTACATATGCAGTTCGTCCACGCCCAGGAGCCTGCGGCGCAGGCGCACATACCGGTGCATCAGCGGCAGAGCCTCATGGACCGCCCCGATCAGGTTGTCATATACCGGCACCGGGATGCAGCTTCTGTCCAGAGCCGCCTCCAGGTCGGAACCATACTTCCTGGCCCGGGCCTGGAACGCCTCATGCTTCACGTTGGCCCGGTACACCGCCGCCAGCGTATTGCGGTACCTGCCGTACATCCCGTACAGGGACTGGAACGCGTCTTTTCGCACCCTTCTGTCCCGGCTCTGCAGAAGCGTGATAAACCGGCCGTGGGTCACCTCTGTTTTCTCCCCGTCCTCTCCCTCAATCTCAGGAAAACGCAGGTCCGCGTTGTTAAACATGGAGAAAATATCTTTCGGCCCTTCTGAGAGTTCCCCCATGGAAGCCATCAGCCCTTCCAGTTCCGGGCTCAGGATATGCTCTCTTTGTCTTATCATATTTTCAAAATACTGGCGGTATACCTGAAGCTCCTGATTTTCTTCCATGAAACGCTCCAGCGTCCCATCCGGCAGGGCTAAGAGTTCAGGCTCCACATAGGACGCCGCTTCCTCCAGCCGCACCAGAAGTTCCTGAGCCATACTGGCCAGATTCTGGTAATGTCCGTTATCCGTATTCTCGTGCAGTCTCTGGTTAGCATAGACATATACCTTTTCCGCCAGCATGTTCAGCCGGTCACAGGTGCGGCGCAGATCCAGCAGCGTCTGAGCGCTCTCTCCCAGCCGTCCCCGGAAATGTTCCAGTTCCGGGATCTCCCTGCCCAGGCGGGCATAGTCTGCTTCCCAGTCTTCCTCATTTTTATATAAATCTTCTATGGCCCAGGTATAGGCCGGATCTGCTTCTTCTCTTTTCTTTACTCTCTGTTCTGCCATATAAATCTATCCCTCTCTGTCTCTCATTTCTTCCTTATTGTAGCGCAAACTTTTCAGAAGTCAATGTAGTGTTTTGCCGTTTTCTCTGCTATACTGAAAAAAAAGCAAAGGAGAATCGTCTATGTCATTTGTAAAACAGTCCAATGCCAACGCGGCCGCCTCCATCATCAGCCGGCTGCAGAAACGGAACATGGAAGGTTATTTCTGCGAGACCTCAAAGGAAGCGGTAGAGAAGGCGTTAAGCCTGATGCCGGAAGGCTCTGTCATCTCCTGGGGCGGTTCCATGAGCATCAGCGAATGCGGCCTGATGGACGCCATCCAGGAGAAGGATTATACTCTGATCGACCGCATGACGGCAAAGACGCCCCAGGAGAAACGGGAAATCTATGCAAAAACCGTCATGGCCGACTACTATCTCATGAGCACCAACGCCATTACCATGGACGGAGAACTGGTCAACATCGACGGTTTCTGCAACCGCGTTGCCTGTCTGTGCGCCGGCCCGGAGCATGTCATCGTCATCGCCGGCATGAACAAGGTCGTCCTGAACGTGCAGGACGGCATCGACCGCATCCGTACCAAAGCGGCGCCGCCCAACACGGTGCGCCTGAATAAAAATACCCCCTGCGCCAAAACCGGCATGTGCGGCGACTGCTATTCTCCGGACTGCATCTGCAGCCAGATCGTGATCACCCGGCGCAGCGGCATTCCGGGACGTATCAAAGTCATTCTCGTCAACGAAGAACTGGGCTTCTGACATTATGAAAACATCTTTACATAAGATATGGGAGATCCTGTTTTTTCTGCTGGATATCCTGATTGCAACCATGCTTGCCTGCTGCCTTATCCCCCTTCGCCGGGGGATAAGCCTCTGGCTGCTCCCCCTGCTCATTGCCGGTTTCCTGTTTGTCCTGCTGTTCCCCGGGCTGCCCCGTCCGGATGTGCCTGGCAAAAGGCTGCGCATCTGCTGCCGGGGCGCTTCCTGCCTGAAAGTATTTCTGGCATCCTCGCTCTTTTCCATCCTTGTCCACATCGTTCTGGCTGTAAACATGCTCCCGGAACAATGGCAGCTCTGGATCTGCAGCGCGCTGATCTGCTTTCTCGCGGATGCAGTCCTCTTCTGGGCCGGCATGCTCCGGGTATACGCAGCCTCCGTCCAGCTGGGCATCCGCACCCGCGCCATCGGCGCCGCCTGCGGCATGATCCCTGTGGCCAACCTGTTCGCCCTCCGTACCATCATCCGCACAGTCTCTGATGAGGTCGCCTTTGAAACGGAAAAGGACCGTTTGAACCAATCCCGCGCCTCCCGGCAGATCTGCCGCACCAGATATCCTCTTCTGCTGGTCCACGGTGTCTTCTTCCGCGATTCTTCCCTGATCAATTACTGGGGAAGAATTCCGAAAGAACTGGAACGGAACGGTGCTGTGATTTATTACGGCAATCATCAGTCCGCCGCGTCCATCGCCGACAGCGCCGCGGAGCTGACTATGAGGATCCGTCAGATCATCCAGGAGACTGGCTGTGAAAAAGTAAATATCATCGCCCATTCCAAAGGCGGTCTGGACTGCCGCTATGCAGCCGCGCTGGGCGGCGCGGCGCCGCTGATCGCTTCCATCACCACCATCAACACGCCCCATCAAGGGTGTGGATTTGCCGATTATCTGCTGGAGAAAATCCCTTCGGCCGTCCAGGAACGGCTGGCCTCCACCTACAATGCCGCGCTGCGCAAGCTGGGAGACGAATGTCCGGATTTTATGGCCGCCGTGCGCGACCTGACTGCCAGCCGGTGCCAGGAACTGTCCCTGGACATGGACAGCGTGCCTCTGGACGGTATCTTCTGCCAGAGTGCAGGTTCCCAACTGAACCACGCTTTCTGCGGGAAATTCCCCCTGAATTTCACCTATCCTCTGGTGAAATATTTCGACGGCCCCAACGACGGCCTGGTGGCGGAACCGTCTTTTCACTGGGGTGAACGGTATCAGTTCCTGACCGTAGACGGAAAACGCGGCATCTCCCATGGGGATATGGTAGATCTGAACCGGGAAAATATCCCCGGCTTTGACGTGCGGGAATTTTATGTCCAACTGGTTGCCGATTTGAAGCAAAGAGGGCTGTGAACCGGCTTCGGTATTTCACAAAAGGGTATGTATCCTCCCGCGATACATACCCTTTCTTTTATTCGTTCCGAATCGCGGCCAGCGGACTCAGCTTCATCGCCCGGAGGGCCGGGAAGAATCCTGCCACCATCCCCACCAGTACTGCAAATACCATGGAAACCAGTACCAGCCACAGCGGAATATAGGAGATTCCCTGATAGTATTCCCCCGCCACAAGATTTATAATCCCTGAGATGATATAACTCAGGATCAATCCGATCAATCCGCCGAAAAATCCTATGAATCCGGCTTCCATCAGGAACATGGTGCGGATATTTCCCAACCCGCATCCCAGTACCTTTATGATGCCGATCTCTTTTGTCCTTTCATAGATGGACATCATCATGGTATTGGCGATGCCGATCGCGGCTACGAACAGGGAGACCGCGCCGATTCCTCCCAGCACCAGCTGGATCATGGCCATCTGATCCTGGGTCTGCTTCATCCAGTCTGCGTTGCTGTAGGTCTCATAGCCCATATCCCGGATGGCCTGCTGTACCTCGCTCACATAATCCATGCTGTCCACACGGATGTATACTTCTTCATAGTAAAACTCTTTATAGGGTTTCCCCGAGCTGGTCGTAGGCTGTCCGGGGATTGCCTTGTTCTTGAACACCTTCTTCAGCTGGGCCTTCAGCGCGTCAATATTTGCCAGCACGTTATAGCTGTAATCACTGTAATCTTCCAGCGTCCCGGCCAGAACGCCGGCCGTCGGCACAATGTATTTTTTGGGAGGGGATATCTTCTGCCCATTGGCATCTGTCCCGCCTCCCTGGGACTGATAGTAAGCGTCCGTATCGAAAATCACAAACACCGGATCGTTTATCAGATCCACATCCGGCAGTTCCATGGTTTCCCAGTAAGACTGGTTGGTCCTGGCATTATAGAAATTCGTCAGCACCTGGTTGCCGTAAAAAAGCTGCAGCGTGCTTTCATCCAGCGGCACCGTTCCCTCCGCCGTGTCAAGATCCAGGCTTGCCAACGCCTCCGTAGTCATACCGCGGATGGAAAAACTTCCCTCATACGCTCCCTGTTTCGCCATCGCATAACAGTTCAGGATAGGAGAGGCGATCTCCACATGGGGGATCTGGGCCATCTGCTCCACAACCTCGTCGTTGATTCTCTGCGTCTGCTCCTCGGAGCTTCCCGAACTGTTCATGGCATATTCATAATAGTAGACATTTATCGTCGTAAGCCCTCCGAACTGTTCAATCTGCTCCAGGGAAATCTTGCGCAGACCCAGGCCCAGAGAAACCATGACCACGATGGACGCCGTGCCGATTACCACGCCCAGGACCGTCAGGACCGTCCGGAGCTTCCGCCGCAGCAGGTTCGTGCTGCTCATACGGAGTAAATCAGAAAATTTCATCGTCCTTATTTTCTCCTTCCCGGTCTAAATCCAGGATATCATAGATATCATTTTCCAGGCTCTTCTGTTCTTTCTTCTTTTTGCGGCGCAGAATGATAATCACCGCGGCCAGTACGATCAGGAGCAGGATGCCAATTACAATCAACGCTGTGCGCAACGTGCCTCCTCCGCCGCCCTGTTCCGCATTTTCAGGCATCATTCCCTCGTCCATCATCATATCGTCAAAATACGGTTCCGACACAAACAGGCTGATCTCCTTCTCCATTGTGGTCGCTTCCCCTGTCTCGTCCTCATAGGAGATTAAAAGCTTCACCGTGCCGTCGTCCATCGTCGCCGCCTGTCCCACCAGATAGATATCCACTGATCCTGTGGCGCCCGGGTCCAGGTTGCCGATAAACGAATCTCCGCCGCTTAAATATTCACTGTCTGTCTTCACCTGCACATTGTACAGTTTGGTTTTGCCCATGTTGTAGATGTTGAACATCACATTGGCCTCTCCGCCCACCTCAATGCTGGACGGCATGACCTCCGGCTCGCTCACTTCCACACGGGCTTCCTGTTTTACCGGGATGGACACGCTGGTCTTGCTGGTGTAGGAATTGACCTTCTCATCCTCATAGCTCATGTTCACATCCACCGCATAAGGCTTCTGGGAAAGATCTGCCTTGGCCTCCAGCTCCAGGGAAATATCTTTCGTCCCGTCCTTCTCGATCCGGTCTATGAAGATCGTGCTGGATCCTGCCGTGGGCAGGAAAGCCGCATAGGTGGTGTCCTCGTCGTCACCTTCCACAGCCGCCACGATCTCGCAGATCATGTTGTTGACGCTGGTAGCCGTGGACGTATTTTTCAGATGGAGCGTCAGCGTGAAGCTCTCGCCCGCATGCACTTCTTCCGGGTTGGTATCAAATCCGGTCACGATGACTCGGGGAACCGACGCCTGCCCGTCCGCACCCACACCTGCGGTTCCGTTTACCTGAATATAAGTATCCAGAGTCGCGCTCTGGCTGTTCCCCTGGGAATCCCGGTAGCGAACGTCAAAGGAGATCTTCTGGTAGC
This sequence comes from uncultured Lachnoclostridium sp., assembly GCA_944381625.1. GTDB lineage: Bacteria > Bacillota > Clostridia > Lachnospirales > Lachnospiraceae > Hominiventricola. The sequence continues at coordinate 141,692 of CALWLW010000005.1, read as the reverse complement.
CTGTGCCCACGTCACTTCTGGTCTGAAGATTCCATGTCAGTTCCCGGCGCCGGTCCATATCGGAAACCCCGGTATCAGTTCCCGGCAGATCCTCAATCGTCTGGGAATAGCTGGAACTGGTAATCTCAAACGGCCATACGGCGCTGTCCGTGCTCAGCACCGGCGTCACCACAGCGTCCGTCACCATGGTCTTGCCCATGTTGACCACCGGCAGCACAATGCTCACCGTCTGTCCCGCGTTGGCCACCGGCGTCACCCAGTTGCCGCCCACCATGAGGAAATGATCCGCGTTAACAGGTACCTCTTCTTCCTCTTCCTCGTCGCTGTCGTCGGCGGGAGGGTTAACGATCCGATCCATCTCGGACTTTGTCTTTGCGACATAATCTGTAACGCCGCTGACTGTCGTCATGGCGTTGATCTGATCCATTGCTTTTGTTATGGCTTCATTCAGCTTAGCTGCTTTCTTCCCATTTGGATCAATGAGCCGCTGATAATCCTGCAGCGTCCCCATTGCACTGTTCTTCGCATCCTGCAGCTCCTTTGCCGGATCTGTCTCCGCTGTGCTTCCCCCGGTATCTTTATCCTGCTCCTGGGTACTGCTGGTCTGTGACGCCTGCACCTCCTGCATGGGAACTGCCGCCACCCCTGTTCCAAGAATCATAGCGGCGCATACCACCGCCAGCACTCCACTCATCACACGCTTCCTCATTGTTCCTCCTCCTTGTAATCCCTGCGATCTTCTATCTTCACGATTTTTCCGTCAATAATATGAAATATCCGGTCCGCAAATCCGGCCAGATGGTTATCATGGGTTACCATCACCAAGGTCTGGTTTTTCTCCTCCACCACTCTGCGCATCAGCTTCAGCACTTCCTCCGAAGTGTGGGAATCCAGATTTCCCGTAGGCTCGTCCGCAAAGATAATCTCCGGGTCCAGCACCAATGCCCTGGCCACGCCCACTCGCTGCTGCTGTCCGCCTGACATCTCGTTGGGCCGGTGCTTTTTGTGCTTGGAAAGCCCCACCATATCCAGCATCCTGGATGCTTTTTCTTCGCGTACCTTCTTGTCCACACCACGGAACGTGAGCGGCAGCGCCACATTTTCCACTGCGTTCATGGTCCCCAGCAGGTTAAAGGACTGAAAGATAAATCCCACTTTTTCCCGCCGGAACCTCACCAGCTGGTTTTCCGTCATATGCTCCAGATGCTCGCCTGCCACCACAACCTCTCCCTTGGTAGGCTTCTCCAGCCCTGCCAGCATGTTCAGCATGGTGGATTTACCCGATCCGGATGTACCCACGATGGCGCAGAACTCTCCCCGGTAAATGGTCAGATCCACTCCATTGAGTGCCCGCACCTTTGTGTTTCCCACACGAAATATCTTATAGAGGTTTTTCACCTGAATGACCGGCTCTCTTGCCATATTCAACAAAATCCTCCCTTGTTATTCTGTTCTTATCCCCCATACAGGACAACATTCAACTGCCTTTGCAGCAATGTAAAATACGCATACTTATAGAGTCAGTATACCATATTTCACGAAAAAAAGTTTCTTAAGTTATCTTAAGATTTCGACTGCTATGGTCTTAGAGTTCCTATTCTAATGTTCAGATACAAAAAAGGAACGTACCCATCCGCTTTGCAGCACAGACAGACACGCCCCCATTGATTTATTTTCGCTTTTTTATCCCTGTTTCTCTTCCAGCAACGCCTCCAGTTCCCGAATCCTGGCTTCCTGTTCCTGCAGTCTCCGGTCACTTTCCTGAAGCCTCTGATCTCTCTCTTTCAGCCTCTGGTCACTCTCTGTTTTCAATGTCTGATACTCCCGGTCTTTTTCCAGAAGAATCCTCCTTTGTTCTTCAAGCTCTCTGCGCTGGTCATCCATGACCTTCTGCTGTTCTTCAATCATGTATTTCACCGTATTCTGGTCCATGATCCTCAATGCGTCCGAAAACATCCCCAGCACCTCCTCCGGTCTTTGGCGAAGCATGGCAAGCTCCCGGTAGATCTCCTCCAGCCACGGGTATTCTTCTGCCAGCCTTTCGGCATCCTCCATGCTCTCGGTCAGCAGGAAGCTCAGCCATGCCGTCTGTTCGTTCTTTTCTTTAGGATAAGGGAATTTTCGGAATACGTCAAGGCATACCAGGCAGTATTCCTGCAGAAGCGGCAGCTCCAGGCCGCTGTCAAATCTGGTGCATCCCCGGTGGATATAACACTCCGGGATCTGACCGAAAATCCGCTCACTCTGCTCAAAGATAATGATTGTATAGACTTTTTTCATGTCCCGGTAGGAGAAATACTTCCCCCGTTCCCCTCTTACCCTGGCATACTGGCGCATGACCAGGTCTGCGGAGTAACAGCTCATCCGCTCCGCCGGGAACGCGTAGGGAACCTTCTGGATCTCCACGTTGGTCAGGGAGCCGTCCTCCAGCTCCACCAGCACGTCCATGATCAGCAGAGAGTCCCCGTCCATCAGGCGGTCCTCCGAGGGCAGGATTGCTTTTACCTTTACCGGCATCCCCAGCAGGCTGGAGATCAGGGAGGACAGCCGTTCGGGATGGACGTCCGGGTGGAATACCGCTTTAAAAATCTGTAAAATTCTCCGGGAATTCCCCGAAACGGAAAAAAGCCTCCAAAACTTTTACAGTGTACACGCAAAAAATACCCTTCTCCGGCTTTACAGAAAAGGGTATTTTATGTATGTGTCAGACCTGTGTTTTTATGGAACGCTGCCCATATCCGGCTGCTCAGATGGGAGGCTTCACTTCTTTATCACACCACAGCTCTCCTGCGGGAGCAAGCTGATCCTCATCCACCTCAAATATGATTACGGTAAACCGTTCTTTGGGTATACCCAGCGCTTCCACCGCGCCGTCCACCACGTTTCTGGCCAGACGCCGTTTTTGCTCTGTCGTCCTGCCTTTAAGCATCTGTATCTGTATCCGCGGCACTCAGATCTCCTCCTTTTTTTCCATCATCTCTTTCACCCATCCGGGCGTCAGATCCGGGAGCGGCTCGCCTGTACGGCTGCATCTGCGGTATTCTTCGATGGCGTCCACCCGATTTCCTTCATAGGCAACTTTTTCTGCCGCGGCTGCCAGCACCTCCTCAATCCTGTCTCTGGGCACCGCCACAACACCGTCGTAATCACCCATGATCAGATCGCCGGGCTGCACCTCCACCGCACCGCACAACACCGGAACATTCAGCCCTCCGGGCCCTTTTTTCACCGGGCTTGCAGGTTTGAATCCCCTGCTGAACACCGGCATGCCAATCCTATCCAGTCCATCTTTATCCCGGACATAGCCGTCCACAACAATTCCGCTGATCCCTATGGCATCAGCCGCGCCTCCCATCAGGTCGCCCATATACGCCCGCTCTTCATACGCTTTTCCGCCTACCACAATCACATAGCCGGGCTTACAGCTGTAAATCGCCAGGTGGAGCGGAAAATTATCTCCGTCCTTCGTATCTACGGTACAGGCGGTTCCTATCACCCGCATCTTATCTGACACCGGCTTAATGGTTTTATCCATACAATGCCCCGCCAGCAGTCCCAGTTTGTTCATCCCGTCACAGATATTGGCGGTGCTGAACCCGGATGCTTTTTCAATCAATTCCTCCGGAATCAGCGGAGGAAGTTCTCGATATTGGCTCATTCTTAAAATCCCCTTTTATTTATTTGTTTTCCCGGCAGCGCCGCCGTTCGTTTATTCAGCCGTACAGATACCAGAATCACAATGGCCGCCATGGCAAGGCCAAGCACGCTCACCCAGATGGGATCTGAAATCAGCAGGCATACGCCGGCTGCCAGCAGCAGAATCCTAGTCACAGGATGCAGTCTATGGAGCATCCAGCCGGTTACCGCCATGGCCAGAACCGCACATCCCAGCGCCGCCGTCAGGACAGCCACTGCAATATTCACCGGATCCCCCATCAGAAGCAGGCTGTTGTCAAAGCAGAAGACAAACGGGATAATAAAACCGGTAGATGCCAGCTTCACCGCGTCCCATCCGGTCTCCCACACCCCCGCTCCCGATATGCCGGCCGCGGCAAATGCAGACAGGGCCACAGGAGGAGTGATCGTAGACAGTGCGCCGAAATACAGCAGGAAAAGATGCGCGGCCATCTGGCTCACTCCCATATCGATCAGCGCCGGAGCTACCAGAATCGCCAGCACCATGTATGCGGCCGATGTGGGGAGTCCCATTCCCAGCAGCAGGCTGGCCACCATGGACAGGCACAGTGCAAAAAGCAGGTTCCCTCCGGAGAGGCTTTCAATCAGGCTGGATATTTTCAGGCCAAATCCCGTCAGGCTCATGGAACCCATGATAATACCCGCCAAGATACAGGCTCCCGCCACCGGCGCTATGCTTTTCAGCGCGCTTTCAAATGCTCCGCAGATTTTCCCAGGCGTCATATTTGCCCTGTTTTTCACAAATCCCACGGCAAGCGTAACCAGGATACTCCAGAACGCAGACAGCTGTACGCTCATACCTGATACAATCAGAATGATCAAGGCCGCCAGCGGCACCAGGAACAGCCATCCTTCTTTCAGCACCGTCCAGAAATTTTTCACATCCTCCGGATTGCTGGCCGCAATATTATCTCTGCGCGCGATGAAATATACCGATATGGAAAGGGTCGCATAGTAAAGGACAGCCGGAACCAGCGCCGCCAGGGCGATATCTGCATATTCAATCCCTGTCATCTCAGCCATGAGAAACGCCACAGCACCCATCACAGGCGGCATGATCTGTCCACCCGATGAGGCCACCGCCTCCACTGCTCCTGCAATACTGGGCTTTATACCGATCTTTTTCATCAGAGGGATGGTAAACGTCCCGGTTGTCACCACATTCGCAGCTCCCGAACCGTTGATGGTTCCCATCAGCATACTGGAATAAACCGCAGCCTGCGCAGGCCCTCCCCTGGCTTTGCCCACAAGGGCTGTGGCCAGCTCCACAAAAAACTCTCCCGCACCGGTCAGCTCCAGGATACTTCCGAACAGAATAAACAAGTAAATATATTTCGCGCTCACGTACAGAGTCTGTCCAAACAGACCGTCGCTGGACGTATACAGGAAGATGGAAATCCTCCTGACTGTAAATTCCGTTGTTTTCAGAAGCCCCGGCACCAGATATCCAAATTTACAGTACAGAAGAAACAGGATGCCGATCACTGGCAGGATATTCCCCACAATTCTTCTCCCCACTTCCAGGACCACCAGAATTGCGAGCGCGCTGACAATATAATCCTGGGTCGTATAGAATCCGGCCGACATAATCAGGCGCTCCTGCATTTGCACCTGATAAAAGCAGACGTACACGGTGAGCAGAATGATCACAATATCGTAAATGCGTCCGGCGATATGCCCTTTCGATGGTTTTCTAAGTACAATATAGCTTCCGACAAATCCCCAGTGCACTGCGGAAAGGACATAGGAGGTCCAGGTTCCATAAGACGCGGAAAGCATCTGGAACAGCCCCAGAGCCACAGCCATTGCAAGAGCAATGGCGTCGATGACTTTCAGGCTTTGCTTCTTATTGATTCCTTCTGACATGAGGTTCCCCCTTTTATTCAATCAGCCCAATTTCTCTATAGTACCGGGCCGCTCCCGGATGCAGTTCGGCGGACGCCTGGTAAGCGGTCTCAGCCACAATCTCCTGGCAGGCCACATGGGCATCCACATAATCCGGCTGTCCTTCGATGGCCGCTTTCACAAACTCATATACCGCCTCTTCGGGAACGCTTCCCGAAGCGATAATCTCCGTGTAAAGCTGCAGTGTATTGACCGAATCCAGTTCCGGATATGCTCCTTCTTTTGTCCGAGTACCAGAATAGTAAGGATATTTCTCGCAAACCTTTTCTATGATCTCCTCATCCACATCCACAAATTTCAGATCGGACGTAGCGGCTGCACTGGTCAGTCCTGAAGTGGGCGCTGAAGCCACGAAGAATGTGGCGTCGATCACTCCATCGGTGAGTTTTTCCAGTCCCTCGTCAATGCTATAGTAAACTGCATTCAAATCCTGCTCCACATCCAGGCCGTAAGCTTCCAGAATCGCTATGGACATGGCCGGAATTGTAGAACTGGGCGGCCCCAGGCAGACGGTTTTGCCGCGCAGATCCTCATAGGTCTCAATGTCTGAATTTGCCATGGTAATCATATGGCCTTCGCTTTTATACAGACGCATAACGCCTTTGATGTCTCCCGCCTGTTCATAGGCAGCATAATAACCGCTTCCTCCTCCGTAAGAGGACCAGTATGCCGCATCCGCATTGGTAAATCCCAGTTCCATTTCTCCCGACATGCACAGATTGATATTTTCCACGCCTCCGTTTGTGGCCTGAGCCACCACTGTCAGGTTGGGCACAGAATTGTTGACTTCATTGGCAATAGCCGCTCCCACCACATAATAAGTTCCCGTGGTCCCGGCAGTCCCCATCGTCAGGTCATAATGATTTTCAGCAGTCCCGCTGCTTTCCGTCCCGCCTCCTCCGGTGTTCTCCGATGAACCGGCAGTGTCCCCGCACGCCGACAAACTGGCCGCCATAATCAGCACCATCAAAATACTCCACATTTTTTTCATACGAATACCCCCTGACTTCGTGTTTTAAGAAAATTTCCCCAATAAGATTCTGGGATTTTGATTTGTCATCTTCTGAATATCTTTCTCACTGATCCCATTTTCATACAGACTGTCGGCAAAACGTTCCAGCCCCTCGTCCGGATAGATTCCCGACGCCTGGCCAAGATCGGTGGAAAGGATCACATGATCCGCCCCAATCTTTTGTATCTGCTCCAGCGTCACCTGGAAATCCACCTTCCCGGTTGCGTAGGTGGTGTAACAATGCTCCATGTATGCCCCATATTTCAAAAATTCTTTTTGCTCCTCCACAGTATAAAATGTAGTGGGAAAATCCACATGGGTGATGATGATATGTTCCACTCCATGCTCTTTCGCCGCCCTGACCAGGGCGAACGCTTCCTGATGCGAGACATGGGACGTGGCCAGGATCATCTGATAATGTGCAATGATGTCCAGCACCTGATGAACCGCTTTCGTCAGCTTCCCGTTATCGTCAGTAATCCGGATCACCGGGCAGTCAATGCCTTCTTCCCTCATGGACAATACCACCTGTGCCCAATAGGGCAGTTTTTTTCCGGGATCTCCAGTCAGCGTATGGCTCTGCTCATGCTCCGAATCACAGGTGGGGAACCACACCAGTTTGGTCCCCGCTCTCGCGGCCATCTCCACCGCCGCCGGATTGATCCCTCCCACAGAACCGTTCAGTGTAATCGTTCCGACCGTATCACACTCCGGGCACAGCTTCCTCGTCAGCCATGCGCGCTCCGCTGTGCAGAAATAATGGGATTTGGAAGCAAAACCGCTCATGCCGCTGGCAGTGATCCGTCTGGCCAGCTCCAGATCATCCAGTTTTCGGGGCAGTACATCCGGCGCAGGATGCACATGAAGATCATATGCGCCCCTGATCAGTTCTTTCATACGGCTCCCCCTTCTTTTGTCTCCCATTCACAGCTTCCTTTCCGGATCTCCATACAGCAGTTAGGACGCATGGAGACCACACGGAACCCACTGGCACGCATATTTCCAATCTTTATAAAAGTTGCCAGCACGGAGCTTCGGCCTCCCAGACCGATGGGGCCGATCCCGGAACTGTTTACCGCATCCGTAATTCTCTGCTCGATCTCACTCTGCACATCATACCGCCCGTCCTTCATAGCTTCCAGGGAAAGGGACGATGCTTCGCACGCGGTCCTTCCCAGGCCAAAAGAAAGGGTGCACGGCTGACAGCCCAGTTTCGCCACCTGAGGTACAGCCCATTTGATCATCTCATCTATCACATGATCCAGTGAATGCATATGGAAGATCGGCTGTGTTTTGCTTCGGATCTCAGGACCGCCTCCCAGCATCAGAACCGTCAGGCGGATTTTGGAACCTGGTATCCGGCGGATCTGTGTGGGGGCAGGCATCAGCATGCCCGGTTCCTCATACATCCCCCTGCACTGGGAGATGCGCTCCAGCTCATTTCCCTTCACTCCCATGGGCCGTGCAGGAAGATCATTCAGCCCGTCACGGATCCCCTCTTCTATAGCTGCCAGAAGCCCCGGCGGTATCACAGCTTCATCGCCGATCTCCAAAAAAGGATGGGGAGTCCCCGTATCGTCACACAACGCCGAATGATTCCGGTCAGCCGCCTCAGCATTCTTTATAAAATTTTCCATCGCCCACTTTGCCCGGGGAAGCGTTTCTTTCTCACAGGCATTTTTCCAGCATGCCAGCTGATCCTCCCTCCAATGGGAACTTGCTTCCACTACCGCTCTGGCCGTATCCTTTCTTACACCATCTAATCCAATCATGTCTCCTCCTGATTCGGAAATATTGTTTCCCCGTCTGCCACGGCTACAATCGCCGGGAAATCCTTCACCGTAATTTCATAGAATGCCTCCATCCCAAATTCCGGGAAGAGTACCGCTCTGCAGCTGCTCATGGCCGCGGTCAGCAGCGCCGCCACAGGAGGCGTAACCAGGAAATACGCATGATTCTCTTTCAGCCCCTGTACGGTTCCCCCGGAGATCAGTCCCTTTCCCAGATGGAATTTCGCCCCTTTTCTGGACAGGGGAACGATAGATCCTTCGATCTCCGGCTTGCTGGTGGTCGTTGGTGCGATTCCCGCACAGCTGACTGCCGTATGAAATATAACGGCCCCTTCCATATGAATCCCTGCCTCTTCCAGTGTTCCTTCCTCCGCCATCTTCACCACATGCGGCAGCACTGCATCGCGCCCGCAGTAGATCTTCCCTGTCAATTCCACCATGTCTCCGGCTTTGAGGTCCAGCGCTTCATCCCTGCACGGAACATTTATCTTTTTCAAACAATCACTCCCTTCCATTCCTGACATTTTTACCGGATCTGATTTTCTTATAAGTTCCATTCGTCCAGGACTTTCCGCCACTCTCTGGGCACTCCGCCCTCAAAACGGTCCTTCACACGCTCATCTCTCAGCCGTTCCAGCTCCTGTCTGGCCGCTTCCGCCATCGTGCAGGGGAGCGATTCGCTTTTCAGGAAATCCACCACATTCTGCATCTCATGTTCCCTGCGCTCCGCATGAAGAATGGCTCCCGACACATATCCGTCTATGATCCGGATGAAATCTGCTCCATAACTGTCCAGAAAAGAATCCACGATCAATTGCTCCACACCGAACTTCTGCGCGGCCCGAAGGGATTCGATCAGAAGACAGCTCAAACCCTTTGCCGTTATACTGCGGATAAATTTGATGCTGGTGGCCGTTCCGGGTTCTCCCTCCACAATCTCCAGCTTCATATGATAAGGATCCATTTTTTCTTTGAGAGCCTGCGCGCCTTTCCCGCTCAGAAGCATGGGAACACGATGCTTATCCCTGAGCAGGGCTCCCAGCATGGCGCCGTCAATAAAAAGAGCTCCCTTCTCTTCCACCATTGCCCCGATTGTCCGTTTCTCCGCCGGTGACGCGGTGGATACATCCAGAAAAAGCAGGCCTTCCCGTATCCCTTCCGCAGCTGCTTCCGCGGCCGAAACAGCACGGTCTGACGGCACTGCTGAGATCACCACCTCCGCTTTCCGGCAGACATCTCCAGGATTTTCTTCTTTTGTGCCGCCGCAGGCATGGATTTTTTCCTCAATCCTGTCACGGTACCGGCTGTCTTCCTGCATGGCGTCATAGCAGAGAATATCTGTGACGCCTTCTTCGTGGAGTCCCAGCGCGATGGAAGATGCGGCTTCTCCAAACCCGATAAAACCAACTGTCATTGCACACTCTCCTTCCATATTTTTTTCTTTCAGGTTGTATTTTTATTATAGTTTATTTATAATAAAAAGAAAAACTTGTTTTTATTTGTCATTTTAACAATATAATACTTGTATGAAGAAAGGGGAAAAGTTCATGAATATGACAGACATTCAGTGTTTTATTAAAGTGACGGAACTTATGAGTTTTTCTAAAGCGGCAGAAGCCCTCTATATCTCTCAGCAGGCGGTCAGCCTTCACATCAAGCATCTGGAAACCGCCTACAATGTAAAACTGTTTGAACGACGGCCCGCATTGAAACTCACCCATTCCGGCGAACTGCTCCTTAAGGCGGCCCACGATATCATTAACCGGGAAAACGAACTGCTGGATCAGCTTACCACTTCCCGTGATAATTTTACCGGAGAGATCTCCATTGGCCTGCCGCCCAACCGTTCCACAGCTTTCGTATGCGAATTCATCCCTCTGTTTTCCCGCCAGTATCCCAATATGACCGTGCGTCTGGCAGAGAAGACTTCTCCTACTCTTTCCCTGGCAGTGAAACGCAACGAGATTGATCTGGCTCTTCCTCTGATCTCGCAGTATTCAGAGAAGATCAATGAAGATTTTCTGGAAGCAGTTCCTCTGGAGACAGAAAATCTCTATCTCATCATCGCCGACTCGCTGCTGGAAAAACATTTCCCGGACCGATTCCCAGCCTGCAGGCAGGAGTTCCAGAAAGGCGTGGCTCTGGAAGACTTTTCACAGATTCCCATGTTCCTGCACCCTTCCTCTAGCCGCCTCCACGATGAGATTGCGGGGAAACTTGCCCTGAACGGGACTCCTCCTTTTATGAGGATCAAGACCTCTCTGACCAGCTCCCTGGTGTCTCTGTGCGCCCAGGGATACGGGATATTTTTCAGTACCCCCATGATTTTAAAATATCTTTACGCAACGCAGGGCTCCTGTTTTCAAAATCTGAACGAATTTCCAGTGAAAGGTTTTCAGGGAACCAGACAGACGGTGCTCCTGTACCATAAGCAGAAACATCTGACGCAGCCCATTGCCGACAGCATCTGCATCATCAAAAAGCTGTATGAAAATCACAGGTCCATTATGGACACGCTGAAAGAAGTGAATTCCCGCAGGCACTGCTGACCAGAACACAAAAAGGGCTGCCTCCGCGGCAGCCCTCTCATTCACTATGATTCTTTGATCTCTTCTCCGGCCTCTTCCTCCGTCTCCACAACGGCGATCCCCAGCTCGTCCAGCTGAACCGGATCTACCACGTCGGGAGCGTTGGTCATCAGGTCCGAAGCATCCTTTACCTTCGGGAACGCGATGACTTCGCGGATGCTGTCCGCGCCGGTCATCAGCATCATCAGGCGGTCAAAGCCGTAAGCCAGCCCTGCGTGGGGCGGCACGCCGTATTTGAACGCGTCCAGAAGGAAGCCGAAGCGCTCCTGAGCCTGCTCCTTCGTAAAGCCCAGCACCTCGAACATCTTCTCCTGGATATCCGCCTGGAAGATACGCACGCTTCCGCCTCCCAGCTCCGTTCCGTTCAGCACGATATCGTACGCTTTCGCCCGCACCGCGCCCGGATCGGTGTCGATCTTGTCCAGATCTTCATCCATGGGCATGGTAAACGGATGATGCATGGCCACGAAGCGGTTCTGCTCCTCCGACCATTCCAGCAGCGGGAACTCCGTCACCCACAGGAAGTTGAACTGGTCTTTTTTCAGGAGTCCCAGGTTCCGTGCCAGCTCCAGTCGGAGGTTGCCCAGCACATCCCACACCACTTTATTCTTATCTGCCGCGAAGAGGAGCAGGTCGCCCGGCTTGCCGCCCATGGCGTCCACCAGCGCTTTTAACTGCTCTTCGGTCATGAATTTTGCAAACGAAGATTTATAGGTACCGTCCTCGTTAATGGACAGGTATGCCAGCCCTTTGGCGCCGAAGCCTTTGGCAAATTCCACCAGGGCGTCGATCTTTTTTCTGGGCATCTGGCCCTGGCCCTCGGCATTGATGCCGCGTACACTGCCGCCGTTCTCCAGCGCGCCGGTAAACACACCGAAGCCGCAGTCCTTCACGATCCGGGACACATCCTTCAGCTCCATGCCGAAACGGGTATCGGGCTTGTCGGAACCGAAACGATCCATGGCCTCCTGCCAGGTCATGCGCGGAATCGGCAGAGGCACGTCCACGCCGATGGCGTCTTTGAATACTTCCGCCAGCAGCTTTTCATTCACCTGGATCACATCGTCCACATCCACAAACGACATCTCCATGTCGATCTGGGTAAATTCCGGCTGGCGGTCCGCCCGCAGATCCTCATCCCGGAAGCATTTCGCGATCTGGAAATAACGGTCATAGCCGGAGCACATCAAAAGCTGTTTGAACAGCTGCGGGGACTGGGGCAGCGCATAAAACTTGCCCTGGTGTACCCGGCTGGGCACCAGATAATCCCGCGCTCCCTCGGGGGTGCTCTTGATCAGGATCGGGGTCTCGATCTCCAGGAAGCCTTCCTCCGCCAGCACGGACCGCACCTTGGTGGCCACTTTGCTTCTGAGCATGAGCTTGCTCTGGATATCCGGCCTTCTCAGATCCAGGAAACGGTATTTCAGACGGATCTCTTCCTTCGTCTTGGACTCTACCTCGATGGGGAAAGGCGGCGTCTGCGCTTCGGACAGGATTCTTAAATCCTTTACGCGGATCTCGATGGCTCCGGTAGCCAGGTTCTCATTCACCGCGCCGGAACGGGCCTCCACTTTGCCCACGGCCGCGATCACGAATTCGCTCCTGAGTTTTTCTGCCTTGGCGAAATTCTCCCCGCCGCAATCCGCCTCTTCAAAGATCAGCTGCAGGAGACCGGAACGATCCCTCAGATCCACAAAGATGATGCCGCCTTTGTTTCTGCTCTTCTGCACCCATCCCATGACGGTGACGGTCTCGCCGATATTGGCGGTGCTTATTTCTGTACATCTATGGCTTCGATGAAGCCCTTTCATTGATTCTGCCATATACGTTGCTCCTCCTGCCGGTCAGCGGTTGAAATATTCCTTAAATTCGGTATATCCTTCCTTCGCCAACTGTTCTTTCTGGAATTTTTTGTTCTTGTTCATCAGGGCGACCAGCACCTGCGCGCCTGTCTCCCGCTCTGCCTTCGCGTCCTTCAGCACCTGGCACAGCTTCTGGGCGGGCATATTTTTCTCCACCAGGAACGCCTTCTTCACTGCCGCTCCCGGAATCTCGAATCCCTGCTCCATGAGGATCGTGACGATCCGCTCGAAGCCGATGGAAAATCCGCAGGCCGGGGTATCCTTGCCGGTGAATTTCCCGATCATCTTGTCATAGCGGCCGCCGCCGGCCACGGAACTGCCGAACTCCGCCATCTCGATCTCGAAGATCGTTCCCGTATAATAGGACATGCCGCGCACCAGCGTGGGATCGAACACCAGCTGGAACTGAGCCGCCGCCGTGTCCTCCACGCTCTCCCGGATCATGCGCAGATTCTCGATCACGCCGTCCTCCAGGACGCCGGAGAGCTTTTCCTCCAGATAAGCCAGGCTGTCCCTGGCGCTCTCCATGTCGCCGAACATGGATACATAGGTCTCCACATTCTTTTCCGGGTATCCGGCTTCCAGAAGCTCCGCCTTCACCCCGTCCCAGCCGATCTTGTCCATTTTGTCCAGAATGATGAACACCTGGTCGTACTCTTCTTCGGAGAATCCGCTGTAGGCCGCCATGGCTTTCAGAATACGGCGCTCATTGATCCGCACCTTAAAATCCTTGAAATTCAGTTTCCCCAGCAGGGTGGTGGTGGCCAGGATCAGTTCAATCTCCGCCAGGCAGGTGGCTTCGCCCAGGATGTCGATATCGCACTGCACGAACTGGCGGAAGCGTCCTCTCTGGGGACGGTCCGCCCGCCATACGCTGCCGATCTGCAGCGCCTTGAACGGAGTGGGCAGATCGTTGGCGTTATTGGAATAAAATCTGGAGAGGGGAACCGTCAGATCGTAACGGAGTCCGCTGTCTGTCAGATCCGCCTCCTCCTTCGCCTGCTCCAGGTTCAGTTTCTCCCCACGCTTCATGATCTTGAAGATCAGCTTTTCATTGTCGCCGCCCTGCTTGCTGCACAGGTTCTCGATGTGCTCCACGCACGGCGTCTCGATGGGGGAAAACCCAAAACTTTTATAGGTTTCTTTAATCAGTCCGGTCACATAATCCCGAAGTTGCATCTCCGCAGGCAGGATGTCCTTCATGCCGGTCACCGGCTTTTTCTTCAATGCCATAGATGTTCTCTCTTTCTCTTATTTTCTCAGACAGGGTCTGCGCCTTCCGCGCCCATGTGCTCTGTGAAGAAACGCTCTTTGCGCTCAATCATCTCGTCGATGCGGCTGATGTACTGTCCCACATCCTTCACATTCTCCACCCGCTCGATCTTCACGCCGCCGAAATCCCCGTCCGCGCCGGGCAGCACGAACTTGGTCATGGCGCCGGCGCCGGCCGCCAGAATCGTCTGTTTTTCTTCCATAATCAGTATATTGTAAATCCCCGCTTTGTCAACCTTTGCATAGCCTACATTTTCAAAATTTCCGGCCATATTCTTCTGGCGGTACAGATAATACGGAGATAATCCCATCTCGGCGCAGCACAGCGCCGTCATATCCATGATCTGCATGTTGTTCTCCATGCCCATCTCTTCGTATTTCTCTTTGAAGAGATTCAGCCTGGCCGCCCGTTTGATGGCCAGGGAATGAACCGTCACGCTGTCCGGCTCCAGGGCGCGGATTTCTTCCATGGTATGGGCCACGTCCTCATACCCCTCTCCCGGAAGTCCCACGATCAGATCCATGTTGATATGGCCGAAGCCCATCTCCCTCGCCAGGCGGAACGCGTCCTTCACCTGCTGCACCGTATGGTGCCGGCCGATCACCTTCAGGGTCTGATCGTTCATGGTCTGGGGATTGATGGAGATGCGGTCAATCTGATGATCCAGCAGAACCTGCAGTTTCTCCCTGGTGATGCTGTCAGGCCGCCCCGCCTCCACGGTAAATTCCTGAAGCCAGGAGGTATCGAACCGTTCCTGTATCCAGGAAAGGAGACGGTCCATCTGCTCCGGATTCAGAGTCGTGGGCGTCCCGCCGCCGATATAGACCGTATTCAGCTTCCGGCCCCGGAAACGCTGTGCCAGGTAGTCCAGTTCTTTGCACAGAGCGTCCAGATACTCGTCCACCCGCTTCTCCCATTTGGACAGGGGATACGAAGTGAAGGAACAGTACAGGCACGTACTGGGACAGAACGGGATTCCCACATACAGGCTGTACCCGTGCTGATAATCGATATTCCGAAGCACGTACCGTTCCCGGTTGGCGATCATGACGCTTAAGGCCGCCTTCTCCTTGCTGGCCAGATAATTTTCCCTCATATTCCGGGCGGCCTCCACATTGCTCATACCTTCCTCCAGCATCAGCATGGCAAGGCGCGTGGGCCGGATCCCTGTCAGCGTCCCCCAGGGCAGGGACTGTCCTGTGTACGCCTGCAGCATCCGGTACAGCAGGCGTTTCATGTGATCCTTGGTCTCTTTCCGGTTGGAGTAATCGATCTGGTCCGCCCCCGACTGCTTCTCCTCCCCGTCTTCCAGAAGCGAAATGCGTATGTCCCCGTCGGTAAACGTAAGGGCCAGACGGAGCCTGGTCTCCTCCGTGAATGTATCCTGCACCCGCACCGCCACATCTTCCCTGGGAAAAAACGCCTTGACCAGAGAATGAATATCATATTCAAAACTGGGCCGGTTTACTATTACTTCTATCATATGTCACCTTTCCATCCTTATCCGTGCGCCGGATGCCGGACGCTTTTCCTGCGGGACAAACAAGGCGCGGCATGCTGACCTCCTCATGCCGCGCGCCGCCGTCCCTATCTCACAAACGGATTATATTTCTTTTCATACTGCACCGTGGTCTCCTGGCCATGGCCGGGACAGACTCTGGTATCGTCAGGCAGGGAGAACAGCTTTTCCTTTATGGACTGCACCAGCGCCTTCATACTGCCTCCCGGAAAATCGCTCCGTCCCACGGAACCGCAGAACAGAGTGTCTCCCGTGAACACACAGCCTGCCTCTTCACAGTAAAAGGAACCTCCTCCCGGCGTATGTCCCGGTGTCAGATACACTTTCAGACGGATGCCGGCCAGTTCCAGTTCCTCTCCGTCCTCCAGCAGACGGTCTGCTTTTACCGTCACCGCCCTGTGGATAATGAAAGCCGACAGATTCTTTTTCCCGTCCGACAGAAGCGGCTCTTCCGCTTTCATCGCCAGAATGGGCGCTCCGATCCGCTCCTTTAACGCATCCGCCGCTCCCATATGATCCAGATGGCCGTGGGTCAGCAGGATGGCCGGAACCGTCCATCCCTTTTTCTCCAGATACGCCTGAATCCGGTCCGCTTCGTCTCCCGGATCAATGACCAGCGCCTCCTTCGTATCTTCATTTGTCAAAAACCAGCAGTTGGCCGCCAATTCTCCCACGGCCAGGGAAGACACACTGATATTCCCCATGCTTTTCCTCCTAACTTGCCGAACGCTGGATATCCAGCACGCTCTCCACCTGACGGAGACGTTCGATGATCTTGTTCAGTTCCTCCACGCTGGAGATATCAAAGCTCATGGTGATCGTCGCCGTACCCTGCTTGCTGGTACGCACGTTCATGGCCGTCACATCGATGCCCCGCTCTGTCAATGTCCTGGAGATATCCACCAGAAGCCCCATCCGGTTATTCCCGTAGATCTTGATCTCCGTGGAATATTTCTCTCCGATGGGTGTCTGCACGCCTCCCTGCCATTCCGCCTCGATCAGGCGCTCCCGCTCGGACTCCGCCAGATGCAGCATATTCACGCAGTCGGTCCGGTGGATCGTCACGCCGCGCCCACGGGTGACAAAGCCCACGATCTCGTCTCCGGGCACTGGATTGCAGCACTTGGAAAAACGCACCGCCACGTCGTCGATCCCTTTGACCACGATCCCTTTTCCGGCTTTTGCGATCCGGATCTTCTGCTCTCTGGCTTCGCCCGTGTTCTCCATGATCTTGGCGTCCGTGACGTTTTTCTTCTTCGCCTTCTCGGACTCCTCCACCATCTTGTTGACCACCTGGCCTTCTTTCAGGCCGCCGTGCCCCACTGCCGCAAGGACGGACTCCCAGTCCCGGAACCCGTATTTGCGCAGGACGCTCTCCTGGTATTCCGGCTTCATGATCTGCGCCAGCACGATGCCCTTCATCTTGCAGTACTGGGCGATCATATCCTTGCCCTTTATAATATTGTCTTCTTTAAATTCCGTCTTGAACCATTGATTGATCTTATTCTTGGCCTGGGTGCTCTTGACCATGTTCAGCCAGTCCCGGCTGGGTCCCTTGGAGTTCTGGGACGTGATGATCTCGATGCGGTCCCCGTTCTTGATCACATAATCGATGGGCACCAGCTTGCCGTTGACCCTGGCCCCGATCATCTTGTTGCCCACCGCGCTGTGGATGCTGTAAGCAAAATCGATGGGATTGGAACCGTTGGGCAGCGTCTTCACGTCGCCCCCCGGCGTGAAGCAGTAGACGCTCTCCGAGAACAGGTCCAGATCACTCTTTAACAGGCTCATGAACTCCCGGTTATCCGTCTCGTCCCTCTGCCACTCCAGAATCTGGCGCAGCCAGGTCAGCTTCGCCTCGGCGCTGTTCTTGCCTTCCACATTCTGCTGGGTGCTGCCGCCGCTCTCTTTGTATTTCCAGTGGGCCGCGATACCGTACTCCGCGGTCCGGTGCATCTCATAGGTACGGATCTGGATCTCGAAGGGCTGCCCCTTGGGTCCGATCACTGTGGTATGCAGGGACTGGTACATATTGGGCTTGGGCATGGCGATATAATCCTTGAACCGTCCCGGAATGGGCTTATACATCTCGTGGATCACGCCCAGCGCTGCATAGCAGTCCTTCACCGAGTCCACTAGGATACGCACCGCGAACAGGTCGTAGATCTGATCCAGCGTCTTATCCTGGTTCACCATCTTTTTATAAATACTGAAAAAATGCTTCACGCGCCCCTGTACGTCCGCCTCAATATTGGCGTTGTCCATGTGCTGTTTGACCTCCGCCACAATGGAGCGGACAAACTTTTCCCGCACGCTTTTCTTATCGGAGATCTGTGCCACCAGATCATAGTAGACCTCCGGCTCCAGATATTTCAGCGCCAGGTCGTCCAGCTCGATCTTCACCTTGGAGATACCCAGACGCTGGGCGATGGGCGCATAGATGTCCATGGTCTCCCTGGCTTTTTCTTTCTGTTTCTCCGGCTTCATATATTTCAGCGTGCGCATGTTGTGCAGCCGGTCCGCCAGCTTGATCAGGATCACGCGGATATCCTTGGCCATGGCCAGGAACATTTTCCTCAAGTTCTCCGCCTGCTCATCCACCTTGTCTGCCGAATAATTGAGCTGTCCCAGTTTGGTGACCCCGTCCACCAGAAGGGCCACCTCGTCGCCGAACAGCTTCGCCAGATCCTCCGTGGTCATGGGCGTATCTTCCACCACGTCGTGCAGAAGCCCGGCCGCAATACTTTCCTTATCCAACTCCAGATCCGCCAGGATGATCGCAACACAAATAGGGTGAATGATATAAGGTTCACCCGATTTGCGCACCTGTCCCTCGTGGGCCTTGCTGGCCACCTGGTACGCCTTTTCTATCATGGAAATATCTGCAGAAGGATGGTACTTCAGCACGCTCCGGATCAGCTCCTGGTAGAGCTCGTCGGGGCTTGTGAAATCCTCCATCTTCCGGACGCTTCTGTCGTCCTTTGCCACTTCTTTTGCACGCGCTTCCGTCGTCATAAATGATCACCGCTCTATATCTGAAACTAATTTATTTTCCGTCATAGCAGATTACGCTTCTCACATCGTAACCTTTCAGCTTCTCCCGTCCCTTAAGCCCTGCCAGCTCCATCAGGAAGACGATGCGCACCACTTCGCCGCCCAGCTCTTCCACCAGCTTCGCGGCCGCTTCCATTGTTCCACCCGTGGCGATCAGGTCGTCGATGAGAACCACCTTCTGGCCCGGCTGGATGGCGTCTTTATGGATCTCCACCGTGCCGGTTCCGTACTCCAGCTCGTATTCCATGGAGACCGTCTCACGGGGAAGCTTTCCCGCCTTGCGCACCGGCACAAAAGATTTATGCAGGTTATAGGCGATGGGCATCCCAAAGATGAAGCCCCTGGACTCCGTTCCTCCCACCACGTCAAATTCCACATCTTTCAGCAGATTCTGGATCTCTTCGATCGCCAGATGCAGTCCGTCCGCATCCTGCAGAACCGAAGTCACATCGCGGAATATCACTCCCTCTTCCGGAAAATCCGGAATGCTTATTACATAATCTTCCAGTTTCTTCATCCGTATTTCTCTCCTTTTCCGCACTTTTAGGCCTTTTTATGCCCACACTGATTTTAATATAGCACAAAACAGGGGCTTAGGCAAATGCTTTAGCAATAATCCAGGATACGCGCCTGGAGCTGCCTTCTCCCCCGGTATTCATTGATTTCCGGATAATACAGGAAATGGAACCGGTCCTTTCCCTGCAGATCTGAAAGTACCTGCTGCATCTCTTCCCGGAAGTACAGCCCTTCCATGACCGTCCCCTCTTCATCCATCAGCTTAACCCTCAGCATATTCTGATTTTTTCCCAGCACCCGGCTTTCCAGCACCCGCACGTTCCGGACCGCAAAGACCGGGCGTGTGTTGCCCTTTCCAAAAGGCTCCAGAAGTTCCAGCTCTTCGATCAGCGACTCCGTCACCCAGCGGAACGGAAGCACCATATCGATGCGCTCCACCTCTGTCAGATCCTCCGATGTCAGCGTACAGTTCTCATTCATTCTCCTGCGGAACTCTTCCACATCCTTTTCCTGAAGCGACAGTCCGGCCGCCATGGGGTGGCCGCCGTATTTCACAAACAGCTCCCTGCACCGGCTCATCTCCTCAAACATGGAATAAGCCTCGATGGAACGGCCGGAGCCTTTCACCCCTTCTTCGCTCCTGGTCAGAACGAAAACGGGCCGGTAATACCGTTCGCGGATGCGTCCCGCGATGATGCCCGCCAGGCTTTCATGGCAGTCCGGCAGATACACCACCAGCACACGGTCGTCTTTTAACGGGCCGTCCTCAATCTGTGAAAGTCCCTCTTTCACTCCCTGCTCCGTCATGGCCTTCCGCTCGTCGTTCAGCGCCTTTAATGCTCCGGCTCTTTGAAGCGCCAGGCTGTAATCCTCCGTATCCAGAAGTTCCAGCGCCCGTTTCGCCGTATCCAGCCGTCCGCTGGCGTTGATGCAGGGCCCCAGCACAAACCCGATGTGGAACGCGGACAGCCTTTCTCTGGGCAGTTCGTTCACCTCAATCAGCGCCGACATCCCCGGATGCTCCGTGGTCCGCAGCAGTTTCAGCCCCTCCCGCACCAGAATCCGGTTCTCATCCTCCAGATCCATCACATCGCCCACCGTGGCAAAAGCCGCGAACATCATCAATTCCCGGTACAGGGCTTCCTCCCGGAAATCAAAGGCCCGCCAAAGCTCTCCCACCAGCTTCCAGGCCACCGCCGCTCCGCACAGTTTTTTGAACGGGTACGGACAGTCTTCCTGCCTGGGGTCCACCACCGCGTCGGCAGGCGGGAGCTCCTGCTGGATCTCATGATGATCCGTCACCAGCACGGTCATGCCTTTTTCCTTCGCGTAGGCGATCTCCGCGATTGCAGCGATCCCGTTATCGCAGGTCAGGATTGTGTCGATCCCGGCCAGGAGAGCCCGGTCCACCAGCTCCCGGTTCAGCCCGTATCCGTCCTTGATCCGGTCGGGAATATCCGTATCCACCGCCGCTCCCAGAGCGGAAAGTCCTTTCAGCAGGATATAGGAAGCGCAGACTCCGTCAATATCATAATCTCCGATGATGCGGATCCGCTCCCC
Source organism: uncultured Lachnoclostridium sp. (assembly GCA_944381625.1). Lineage (GTDB taxonomy): Bacteria > Bacillota > Clostridia > Lachnospirales > Lachnospiraceae > Hominiventricola. Next base: position 120,917 of record CALWLW010000005.1, on the reverse strand, counting down.
TTCCCGGATCTTTTGGGACAGGATCTCCACCGTTTCAACCATGCCCTTCATCAGACAGGCCGGATACAGGTCCTTTTCCGTGCCGTAGAGGTATTTCCGGATCTCCTCATCTCCCCGGATCTCCCGGTTGCGGATCAGGCGCGCAGTAAAGGGGCTGATATGAAACTGCTGCCCGATCTTCTGAAAGTCAGCACCTTTTCTGATCTCTACCCATTTTGCCATGCGTCCTGTCCCTTCATCTTCTGTCCGTACCGGAGCCTTCGTCCGCACCGGTTCCTGCTTCCGCGGCCGCCTCTGCTTCCGCCGCTTTTATCATAATCGCACATTCCACCCGCTTCCGCTCCAGCTCGCAGCTGATATCGTAGGCTTCGTGGATAGAACCATGGAATTTCCACGCGTTGGCCGCGCAGCCGCCGCTGCAGTAGAATTTTGCAAAGCAGTTTCTGCATTTTTCCTTAGAATATACATTGCAGTTCTTAAATTCTTCCCGGATATCCGGCCGTTTAATCCCCTCGTCCACATTTCCCATCAGGTATTTTTCGTCTCCCACAAACTGATGGCAGGGATACAGGTCGCCCCAGGGCGTCACCGCCAGGTATTCCGTCCCGGAACCACAGCCGGACAGCCGTTTGGCCACGCAGGGGCCACCGGTCAGATCCAGCATGAAATGGAAGAAATTGAAGTCCTGATCCGTGCCATGGCGCTTCACCATCTCCGCGGCCAGGCGGTCGTATTCCTCCATCACCTGGGGCAGATCCTCCTGACGCAGCGCATACTCTTCCTCCTCAGAGCCCACCACCGGCTCCACGGAGATCTGCTTGAAGCCCAGATCCGCCAGATGCAGGACGTCTTTGGAGAAATCCTTATTGTGCCTGGTAAACGTACCGCGGACGTAGTATTTCTCCTGTCCCCGGCTCTTAGCCAGCTTCTGGAATTTGGGCAGCACCAGGTCGTAGCTGCCTTTTCCGCCCCGGAACGGACGCATATAGTCGTGGACCTCCTTTCGGCCGTCGATACTCAGCACCACGTTGGCCATCTCCCGGTTCACAAATTCCTGTACCTCGTCGTTCAGCAGCACGCCATTGGTGGTCAGGGTAAAACGGAAATTCTTGTTGTGGATCTTCTCCTGCTCCCTGCCGTACGCCACCAGATCCTTCACCACCTGCCAGTTCATCAGCGGTTCGCCGCCGAAAAAATCCACCTCCAGGTTCCTGCGGTTCCCGGAATTGGCAATCAGGAAGTCCAGCGCCTTTTTCCCCACTTCAAAGCTCATGAGCGCGCGCCTGCCGTGGTATTCTCCTTCCTCTGCAAAACAGTACCGGCAGGCCAGGTTGCAGTCGTGGGCAATGTGCAGGCAGAGGGCCTTGACCACAGGTTTTTTCGCGTCCACGATCTCCTGGATATAATTCTCATAAATGTCTTCTGTGTACAGCTTTCCCTCCCGAATCAGCTCCTCCAGGTCTTCGGCTGCCTCCCGGATCTCCTTTTCCGGGTATTTATCCTTCAAAATACGGACCGTCTCCTCCAGTCCTTTTTCCTTATAATAAGGAACCATATCATAAACCAGTTCGTCTACCACATGGACCGATCCGCTGTTCACATCCAGCAGAATATTATATCCGTTGTTTTTATACTGGTGTACCATATCCTTTTTCCTCTCTCCCATAGTTTTTCCGGCGGGCCGCTTTTGCGGCACCTTTCCTCTCCGCCGCAGTGCGATCCTGCCCGGAGGGCTTTTTCTGTAGGGAAGTTCAAGGAACTTCCCCGTTTAAATAGAATCCTGCCCCGCAGGATTCTACGCCTGCGGCGAGCCGCTTTTGCGGCATCTTTCCTCTCCGCCGCAGCGCGATCCTGCCCGGAGGGCTTTTTCTGTAGGGAAGTTCGAGGAACTTCCCTACAGAAAAAAGCAGCGACGTCGCCGCTGCTTTCCTGTCAAGCTCAACTTATCTTATTTATTGTTTTCGCAGCTCTGATTTCCTACTGTGCAGGAAGTCTTGCATGCAGACTGGCAGGAAGTCTGGCACTCGCCGCAGCCGCCTTTCTTCATGGTGTTCTGCAGGGTCTGCGTATTTAAAGTCTTGATGTGTTTCATCTGCTTATCCTCCTATAATAATTCTGAATCACAAGATTATTTATAACTATAGCATAAGAGGAAGGAATTGAAAAGGTTTTTTTATTTTGTAATCCGGATATTGTAGAATTCCACGCGCGCATCCTGGGCCAGAAGTCCCACCTCATACTCCGGCTTTTTATAGATATGGTAGGTGAAGGCTGCCTGCTCTCCCGCGAACACCTCAACCATATCCTTCTCCACCAGGATCTTAATATCGATGGTTTTTCCCTGTTCAATGGCAAATGTCTTCTCCGCTACTCTGACGCCTTCCGGTCCCGGGTCCGTGGCCGGCGGCACCGCCTGGCAGGACTGTACCCAGAAGGGATCTGCCGCCATGGGAAGGCTCAGAAGAGAAACTCTCTGCATGGAGACGTCAAATTCCAGAAGAAGGCAGCCGCTGGCCTCCCGGTCGGATTTCAGCAGAATGCCAAAATGGTCATATACCTCCCTGGGCATGATTGTGCACTGGAAGAAAAAGCTGTCCTCCTTATGATCCAGGAAGCCATAACTGCAGGCGCCAATGGAATCCATTTCAAACGCATCTTCCCCATACCGTTTCACATTACCCATCACCGGCACATATTCCCACGGTACCGGTTCATGAAAAGCGGATACATATTCTTCCGGCATCTTTACGTCCAGTTCCCCGTCGGCGTCCACCGTCACTTCATGAGGAATACAGAATTTTCCTCCCCAGTACCATTCTCCCCTGTCGCTGTTTTCCGCCCGGTCATGAATCCAGGCAAAATAGAATCTGCGTCCCGCGTCATCCTGCATGGATTTTGCCGCATAGAAGCGCCGTCCCCCGATACCGTCCTTTTTCGGTTTCCGCCAGGGGCCGAACGGAGAACGGGAAATGCGGTATATGGTGTTTCCGAATTCCGAGAACCTGGAATAAGACAAATACCAGTTTTCACCTATTTTATACATTTCCGGGCATTCCGGACAGTTCGTATGTCCCGCGGCATAGATAGGGCCATAATGCTCCCATGCAGCCAGGTCTTTGGATCTGTACAACACCACGCATCCCCGCCGGGTCACCGGCATATCCAGTTCCCTGGCGGACAGCAACAGCCAGTAGCACCTGTCTTCTTCATTATAAAATATGTACGGATCTCTCCAATCCAGCTTTTCATAAAGCTCCGTCAGGGGCGTAATGACCGGATTCGCAGGATCTTTGGTCCAGACAATGCCATCCTCACTGGTCGCGTGGCAGATCGTCTGCTGAAACTCCGCGCTCAAACAATATCCCGTATAGAACGCGTGGTATTTTCCTTCCCCATAGATCACCGATCCCGTCCACACGCCGGATGCATCCGGTTCTTCTCCTTCCCCCGGATAAAGCGCCGTGGGAAGTTCTGTCCAGTGTACCAGATCGTCAGACACACAATGGCTCCAGCTGGTACGCAGTCTGGCCGGATAAACCGTTGTCCCCGGAGGGGAAGTCAGGGAAAAGATATGATATTTCCCATCATGATAAAAAGGAATCGCATCGCCAGTCGAATCTGCAAAAGACATTTTCCGGAATAATTCCATATTCATTTACCTCTCTCATTTAAATAATCGTATTTATAAACATTTCCAGGTCCAATCAGGCCGTTTTCTTTTTCTTTCTGAGCGCAGACAGTTTTCCTTTCTGAGCGTCCAGAAGCACCGCGCAGGCGATAATCAGCCCTTTCACAATCAGCTGCCAATAAGAACTCACTCCAATCAGGTTCAGTCCATTGGAAATGATTCCAATGACCATTGCGCCGAATACGGTTCCGCTGATATGTCCCTTTCCACCGGACATGGAAGTTCCTCCAAGCACACAGGCGGCAATGGCGTCCAGTTCATATCCGTCGCCCACAGACGGCTGTCCCGAATACATTCTGGAACAGAGCACCAGACCCGCAAAGGCGGATAAAAGTCCTGACAAAGTGAACACGATCACCTCTACTTTTTTAATAGGAACGCCGGAAAGTCTGGCCGCCTCCCGGTTGCCTCCGATGGCATATACATAAGTGCCGAACTTTGTCTTTCCCAGAAGAAAACTGAAAACAATAATGAGAATCACCATGTAAACTACAGGAAGGGGAATTACGTCAAACAAATACCCGGTTCCTATGGCTATAAAAAATTCATCCGTGATACGGGTGGACTGGCCTCCCGAATATACATAAGCCACGCCGCTGCAGACATTCATCATGGCCATCGTGATAATAAACGCCGGAACACGGAATACGGCCACGATCCCCCCGCTTATAAATCCAGCCGCCGTACCCAGCAATATACCTATACAAATAGCCGGGATTACGGGCAGGCCCTGGTTTACCACCAGTCCCACAGTCAGCGTACCGCTCATAGCCACAATCGCGCCCACAGACAGATCGATATGCCCCAGGATAATGATCAGCGTCATTGCAAGGGCGATATAGGCATTGATCGAAATCTGGCGCAAAACAGATATCAGGTTATTGGGCGTCAAAAATTTGTCTGTAGCCAGAGAGACAATGACGCACATGATTGCCAGCACCGCAATAATACCGATATTTCCTTTTATAATCGCCACAAAAGGATTCTCAACAGACAATTTATTATTCTTCTGATTCATACGATTCCACTCCTCCTGCCGCATACTTCATGATTTCTTCCTGGCTCAACTCATCCTTGGACAATTTGCCCACCAGCCGTCCTCCCCGGACGACACAGACGTTGTCGCACATATTGATAATCTCCGGAAGTTCGCTGGAAACCATGATGATTGCGATTCCTTCTTTTGCCAGCTCATTGATGGCAGAGTATATTTCATACTTCGCGTTCACATCCACGCCTCTGGTCGGCTCGTCCAGGATCAGCACATCCGGTTTGGTCGCCAGCCATTTTGCCAGCACCACTTTTTGCTGATTTCCTCCCGAAAGACTCCCCGCTTCAATCAGCGGCGACGCGGCTTTAATCCTCAGTCTGTCAAAATATTCGCTGATTGCTCTCTTGCGCTTTTTCTCACTGACGGCAATTCCGCTCATGTAAAAACGAAGCGCGGCAAGCGTCAGATTAAATGCGACGCTGTTGCCCAATACCAGCCCCTGTTTCTTTCTGTCCTCCGGCACCATTGCGATTCCTGCTTTAATCGCTTCCATGGGATTCTTAAGGCTGACCGGCCTGCCGTGGAGCAGGATTTCTCCCGACTGACAGGGTCTCGCCCCGAAGATGCTTTCCATGATCTCGCTTCTGCCCGCACCCACCAGGCCGGCAAATCCCAATATTTCCCCTCTGTGCACCTGAAAGCTGACGTTTTTAAATACTCCTTCACAGGTAAGGGATCTGACCTCCAACGCCGTTTCCGCGCCGGACAGATCCTTAAAGTCCCTGGCATAGAAGCTTTCCAGATCTCTCCCCACCATCATGGCAACCAGTTCGTTGGGATTTGTTTCGCTGGTCCTGCGTGTTCCCACATATGTGCCGTCCCTGATCACGGTCACTCTGTCGGAAATACGGAAGAGTTCTTCCATTCTGTGCGAAATATAGACGATGCTGACCTTTTTCTCTTTCAGCACGGATATAATCTGAAATAACTGCTCCACCTCTTCATTGGACAGAGAAGAGGTCGGCTCATCCATCACAATAATGTTTCCATTAAAAGAGACCGCTTTTACAATTTCCACCATCTGCTGCTGGGCAATGGTCAGGTTTTCCACATACTCTTCCGCCTTTATATTGACGCCCAGCGAAGCGATCATCTCGGCCGCCCTGCGGTTCATCTCCGGGACGTCCACCATACCGTGCCTGACGATCTCTCTTCCCAGGAAAAGGTTCTGCGCCACGGTCAGATACGGAACCAGCACAATCTCCTGATGGATAATACCAATGCCTTTTTCCCGCGCTTCCGGCACATTCCGTATCTTTACTTCCTCTCCATTTATACGGATTGTCCCGCTGTCCGGCTGGTAAATCCCTCCCAGCACTTTGATCAGCGTAGACTTCCCTGCCCCGTTTTCTCCCAGAAGCGCATGTACTTCTCCCAATTCCAGGGAAAAATCGATTCCGCTCAATGCATAGAAGCCAGAAAAACTCTTCCTGATTCCTTTCATTTCCAGAACAGTCTGTCCCATATGTTCCCTCCACTCCGAAAGAAATGCGGTGGCAAAACAACCACCGCATCCATTCTGTTACTCAATTACTGCCAGTCGTTCAGCGTTTCTTTGGCGATATCTTCCGTCACGAGGAAGGAATCCAGATATACCTTTTTCTCTCCAAGATCTGTATTTCCATTTAAATACTCAGAAGCAGCATTATACGCATATTCCGCGATCTGGATCGGGACCTGGGCTGCCACTGCGGAGAATTCACCGTCCAGCAGAGCCTGTTTGCCATCCGGTGACGCATCGATACTGTACACTCCGATCTGTCCGGTCAGGTTTGCCGCTTTGATTGCCGCTGCCGCTCCCAGTGCCGACGGGTCGTTGATGCAGAAGAAAGCGTCCATGTCAGGATTTGCAATGATGATATCCTCAGCCAGAGAGAGCGAAGTATCCAGCGCCGCCTCGCCGTCCTGCTGGGCTACAATATTGAATTTGTCCACATTGTCTCCCAGTCCGTCCATGAATCCGTTCACACGGTCCACACAGCTTTCGTTGGAAGGGAAGTCAAGAACTGCAATGTCTGCTCCGTCAGGATAATCTTCCGCCATCTGAGCACCCACCAGCTGTCCTGCCATATATGCGTTGGTTCCTACAAACTGCGTTACAAACGTCTCGATATCTTCGTCAATGACCGCCGTATCCACATTGAAGATCGGGATACCCGCCGCCTGGATCTCAGCCAGCCCGGAAGTAATGCCCGCGGAGTCCACCGGGATAATAAACACCGCGTCATATCCGCTGTTGGCCACATCCGACAGCTGGCTCAGCTGGGTATTCAGGTCATAGTCCGGGTCCAGGCAAGTATAAGCGATGCCCGCCTCTTCACAAAGACTGCTGAATGTGGCGTCCATGGAACTCTGGAACGTATTATTCAGCGTATTGGTACAAAACGCAAACGACAGGTCTGAAGCGGCCGTCTGTGTTTCATCTCCACCCGCAGCTTCTTCCGCCGGTTCTGCCTGCTCAGACGTATCTGCTAGAGCTTCCGCCGATGTATCGCTGGTATCTGCGGAGGAACCGCAGCCGGCCAGCATGGATGCTGTCATACAAAAGCAAAGGCTCAGTACGATTAACTTTTTCATTTTCCTTACCTCCTGATTCTCAAACATCTTCCGATCAATTGAATTTACGTAAATTTAGGCCTTTCCAATCTCTCGCATTTATTTGTTTACGAAAATTTTATTCCATCGTCTAATTTTTGTCAATATTAAATCAATTTTATTGTATTTTTTCGTCACTTCACACAATTTGTTTTTTCAATTTTTAGCATATTCCATGCCCAAATTTACTTTTTTACGTAATTTTTAAAATGTGAATTGTTTTTTACGGAAAAACATGGTAAATTGGTATTGAGAATTCCATACTATTTCTACATTACCTAAAGAGGAACCAGTATGAACAAGAAAACAGTCACCATAAAAGAAATCGCCGATCTGGCCGGAGTATCCATCGCCACCGTTTCCCATGTCATCAACCGGACCCGCTATGTGAGCCCGGAACTGGAAGAACGCGTCATGAACATTGTAAAAGAGACTGGATACATTGAGAAAATATCCCGGAAGGAACGAAAGCTGAAAAGCGGGCGGGATTCCACCATCGTGGGCGTCTTTCCCAATCTTATGAGTACCGTGTACAGGGACATGGCGGCAATTTTAAAAAGGCAGATCAGCGCAAAAGGCTATCAATTTATGATCGCTATCACAGACGACAGCCTGGAAGATGAACAGCAGCTGATCAGCAGCCTTATCACAGACAAAAAAGTTGCGGGGATTCTCCACATTCCAGTCAGCGATACTGCTTCCAACTACCAGAAACTGATTGGCTCGGGCATTCCTTTTATATGCATGGAACGGAATACCCTGGGCGGCAATGTGGATTCCGTAGCTTTTCAGGACCGTCAGGCCCTTTACAAAGGCACCAGCTACCTGCTGGAATCCGGCCATAAGAACATCTTATTTTTAAGAGAGAGCTCTCAGAGCACCACGCGGGAGGAGCGCACCAGAGGTTTTCTGGACGCGCTCGGCGCCCACCATATGAATATTAATGACGCCAATTTCGCGGACGTGGATCTCCACGCCTCTGAAGACGCCTGTCAAAACGCCATACGGAAATCGCTTCAGCGCGTCATGCCCACCGCCGTGATCGCGGGAGGGAACCGTCTGACTCTGCATTTATTGAAAACCATACGGAATATGGGCATTCAATGTCCCGAGGAACTGTCCGTCATAGGGTTCGGGGACGAGACCTGGGTCGGCCTCGTAGATCCCCCTTTAACCGCACTGGAAAGGGATGTGAAGAGCCTCAGCGATCTGGCCGCAACCATGCTGTTCGAAAAAATCAGCACCGGAAATGTGATAACCAAGGAACGGTACGCCCAGGTGGAATTGATCGTCAGAGAATCCACCAGAATATTGGAAAACGGCCCTTACGGAGAAAAAGCCGTATCTCCTTCCGAAATTGTACTGTCCCAGGAGGAGAAAAAGCAGCTTCGAAACGGCCATTACCGCGTGGCCATCTCATTCCATTACACGGGGACTGCCTGGGCAGAGCTTCATGAGAAAGGGATTCGGGATGAACTGGAGAAGTACGGGATCGACGTCATCTCCGTCATGGATGCACATTTTGACGCAGATCTGCAGAATATGCAGCTTCAGGGCATCTCCATCCAGAAGCCGGACGCCGTGATCGCCATTCCCGCCGACGATACCAGAACAGCGGACCGCTTCCGCGAACTTGCCGCCGTCAGCAAGCTGGTCTTTATCAGCAACCTTCCCGAAAACATCGGAAAGAACAGCTACGTTTCCTGTATCTCCGTAAACGAAGCTGAAAACGGGGCCAATGCCGGACGCATGCTGGGCGAATATTTCCGCGGAAAAGGCCATGTGAAAGTCGGTTTTATCAATCATGGAGCTATTTTTTACGGGACAAGGGAGCGGGATGCCGCGGCAGAGAAGGCACTGGAGAGTTTCCCCAATGTGGAAATTGTCACAGGCCGGGGATTCGGTCAGATCGAGAACGCTTATCAGGTATGCAAAGATATGATTGCCGTCCATCCGGAGATACAGGCATTATATGTGAGCTGGGACCAGCCGGCGCTCAGAGTTATTAAAGCCCTGAAAGAAATGCACAGGGAAGATATCGCCGTATTCACAACAGATCTGGATACGGAAATCGCACAGTATATGGAAAGCGGAATCGTCAAGGGCATCAGCACTCAGCGTTTCTACGAACAGGGGCAGGCGGCCGCGCTGGTGGTGGCCAAAGCCCTTGTCAATGAATCCGTCCCCAAATATGTTGGCGTTCAGCCCTATATGGTCGAGCCCAAACAGCTGAGACGGGCATGGAAAGAGATTTTTCACACTTCTATGCCGGAAGAACTGTCGAAAGGCAAGCAGCTTTAGGCCGGAGCAAGCTTTTCGGCTTTCCTGAGCCGTGCACCTCGGGGCCTTCGCCCCCTCGGTCGCGGGCTTCGCCCTATAGATCCGTTCAGAAAGGCTCCCTTTCCTGCAAGCAGGCGGGAGCCTTTCTTCCGTCTCTGCACGGCTCAGGGGTTACGCGCACATCCCGCCGAGCATGCCGCCTCCCATGCAGAGGAGGAAGGTGGTGAGGAAACTGGTGGTTCCGTCCTGAAGGGTGCGGTTCACGGCCAGCGACACCAGCGTCATCACCAGAAAATACAAAAGGCCGAGCAGTACGCCCCACAGGAATTTCCTGCTCTTCATCATTTTCCCCGCCAGAAAGCCTCCCGCAAAGCAGGACAGTATATAGATTAAGATGATGCCGATCTGCACCTTGCCTTCATCCAGGCGGAAGCGGTACAAAAGCCCGGCAAGCAAAAGCAAAAGGCCCCCTGTCAGCAGATACGACGCCAGCAGCGCCTTGACAATCCTCATTCCCTGGTTCACAGATATCCCTGGTCGATTCATAAACAGCTCCTCCCGTACATGTACTCCTGCTTCTATTTATATGTCCTCTCCCGGCGATTATGCCCGCAAAGCTTGCATTTTCCCCAAAAATATCGTATAGTTAAATCTGTCTATACTTAAAAACATAAAGGAGTGAACTACATTGGATTCCAGTGACGCCATACAGGTATTGGTCCTGCTGATCCTGATCGCGCTCTCCGCATTCTTTTCTTCATCGGAGACCGCTATGGTAACTGTCAACAAAATCCGCGTCAGAAATCTGGTGGAAGAAGGGGATCACCGCGCAGTCATCCTCTCCAAAATCATCGAGGACCAGGGCAAAATGCTCAGCGCCCTCCTGATCGGAAACAACATCGTCAATCTTTCCGCATCTTCCCTTGCCACGGTCATGGCGACCAACTGGTTCGGGAGTGTCGGTCCTGGTATCGCTACCGGCGCGCTGACGCTGATCATACTGATCTTCGGAGAGATTACCCCCAAAACCTGCGCAACAATCCAGTCAGAAAAACTTGCCCTGAATTTCGCAAGATTCATATATGCCTGGATGACCGTCGCCACCCCGCTGATTTTCATTATGAACAGTCTCTCCCGGGGTATCCTCTTTCTGCTGAGAGTGAATCCCGACGGAAAATCCGATACTTATACGGAGGAAGAGATCCGTACCATCGTGGATGTGAGCCATGAAGACGGCATCATCGAGCAGGAAGAACGCGAGATGATCAACAATGTATTCGATTTCGGCGACGCCACGGCCAAGGACATTATGGTTCCCAAGGTGGACATCAGTTTCCTGAAAGCGGACGCATCCTATCAGGACGTCCTGAACCTGTTCAGTGAAAACAAATATACCCGCTATCCGGTCTATGAAGAATCTACGGACAACGTGATCGGCATGGTCAACGTGAAGGACCTTCTGACCTATGTGGACAAAGACCGTTTCGATGCCCGCAACATTCTCCGAAGCGTGCTCTTCACCCATGAGCACAAGCGCACCTCCGACCTTCTGGTGGAGATGCGGAAAAGTTCCACCAATCTCGCCATCGTTCTGGATGAATACGGCGTCACCTCCGGCCTGGTCACCGTGGAAGATCTGCTGGAAGAGATCGTCGGCGATATCCGGGATGAATACGACGAGGACGAGGAAGAGCTGGTCCGGCAGATTTCTGATACCGAGTACATCGTGGCAGGCGCCATGAGTCTAGACGACCTGAACGACAACCTGGAACTGGAAGAGAAAGGGCTGGCTTTGGAATCCGAGGATTACGATTCTGTGGGAGGCATCGTCATCGAGCTTCTGGATCATCTTCCCCATACGGGCGAAGAAGTCACCACGGAAAACGGCATTCGGCTTGCGGTGGATTCCATGGAGAAAAACCGGATCGGCCAGGTTCACATTTATCTGCCCGCGCCGGAATCCGAGGACACCCCCAAGGAAGATAAATAGATCGCTCACAGCAAAGCTGTTCGCTGCCCGTTGCCCGGCAAATGTCTGCTCGTGCAAGCACGGCAGCCGCTTTCCGGGCATATCGCGCAAACTACGGGCAGCCGGAATATCCCGGCTGCCTGTTTTAAACGAAATCCCCGCCGCAGGTCGCCCGGCCCGCCGCCGCGGGAATCACAAAAAAGAGGAGGCTCCCCATGGGAAAAATATTCAAATTCCATACAGATGTGGACACAGACCAGATCATCGCGTCCCAATATCTGCTTTTTCCAACCATTGAAGAAATGAAAGTACATACCTTTGAATCCCTGGACCCGGATTTCGCCGCCAAGGCAAAACCCGGCGATTTTATCGTTGCCGCTGAAAATTTCGGCTGCGGTTCTTCCAGAGAACAGGCTCCCAGCGTGCTGAAAGCCCTGGGCATCCAGGCGGTCATTGCCAAATCCTTTGCCCGGATTTTCTACCGCAACGCCATCAACATCGGCCTTCCCGTCATTGTATGCAAAGATCTCTACGATCATGTATCCGACGGCGATGAGATGGAACTGTCCATGAGCGACGGCGTGGTCCGGTCCGGCGGGAACGAATATGCCTGTACCAAACTTCCGGCCTACATGCAGAACATTCTGGATCAGGGCGGACTGATCGCATCATTAAATAAGGAGGAGGCATAACCATGGGAATGACCATCGCTGAAAAAATCATCGCCCGCGCGGCCGGCGTGGAAGCCGTCAAGCCGGGAGACATCCACACCGTGGAACTGGACCGTCTCATGAGCAACGACGGAACCACCCATCTTACCATTGACATGTACAACACCAAATTGAAACATCCCCACATCGCGGATGTGAATAAACTGGTGTGGATCGTGGACCACAACGTCCCCTCCGACAGCCCCAAAACCGCCGCGTCCCAGAAGAAAATGCGGGATTTCGCCAAAGAACACGGCATCACTTTCTATGAAGGACAGGGCGTCTGCCATCAGATCATGATGGAGAACCATGTATGCCCCGGAGAGCTGATCTTCGGAGCAGACAGCCACACCTGCGCTTACGGCGCGCTGGGCGCTTTCGGCACCGGCGTGGGCTGCACCGACTATCTCTACGCCATGGTCACCGGGAAATCCTGGGTGCTGGTTCCGGAGACGATCCGCTTCAATCTCACCGGGAAACTCCCGGACGGAGTCTATGCCCGTGACCTGATCCTGACCATCATCGGCAAGATCGGCGCCAACGGCGCCAACTATAAAGCCATGGAATTTGCCGGAGAGGGCATGAAATCCCTGACCATGAGCGACCGCATCTCCATCTGCAACCTCTGCGTGGAAGCCGGAGCCAAGACCGCGCTGATGGAAGTGGACGAGATCGCGCTGGATTATCTCCACGCCCATGGCCGGGAGCCCAAGGCATGCTTCACCAGCGACGCGGACGCCGTTTTCTCCCAGGTCTATGACATCGACCTGGGCGCCATCGTCCCCATTGTGGCAAAGCCCCACTTCGTGGACAATGTCTGCCCGGCCGCGGAATCCGCGGGCGTCAAAATCGACGAGGCTTTCCTGGGTTCCTGCAACAACGGCAGAATCGAAGACCTCCGCGTGGGCGCCGCACTCCTGAAAGGCCGCAAGGTTCATCCGCTGGTGCGTTTCCTGGTCGTTCCGGCCAGCCAGTCCGTCTACCAGGAAGCCGTCAAAGAGGGGCTGATCCAGACCTTCATGGAGGCCGGAGCCATCGTCATGAACCCCAACTGCAGCGTCTGCTGGGGAAGCTGCCAGGGCGTCATCGGAGAAGGAGAAACCCTGATCAGCACCGGCACCCGCAACTTTAAAGGGCGCGCAGGCCACCGGGATTCCTTCGTCTACCTGGCCAGCGCCGCCACCGTAACCGCATCCGCCATCAAGGGTGAGATCGCCACAGCCGACATGCTGTAATTACAGGCGCATTCCGGGGCTTCACAACGCTCCGGATGCGCTTTCATAAAGGAGTCTGACATATGAACGAAACATTTACCGGCAGGGTATGGCTGCTGAACGACGATATCGACACGGACATCATCATCCCCACCGAATACCTTGCATTAAAAACCGTACAGGACATGGCGCCCTACGCCTTCTCCCCCCTGCGCCCGGAGCTGGCTTCCCTGATCCGTCCGGGAGACATCATCGTAGCCGGGAAAAACTTCGGCTGCGGCTCCTCCAGAGAACAGGCGCCGGAGATCATCAAAGCTCTGGGCATCCGCTGTGTCATCGCCAAATCCTTTGCCCGGATCTTTTTCCGCAACGCCATCAACAACGGCCTTCTGCTCATTGAGAACGCGGACCTGCGCGGCGCCGTATCCGAAGGCGACACCATCCAGGTGGAACTGAACCGGCAGATCACCCATCAGGGGAAAACGTATCCGATCGCTTCCCTTCCTCAGAACCTGATGGACATTATTGAAGCAGACGGGCTGGTCAAAGCCATGCGCCGTTTAAACGGATTGGAGGATTAAACGATGGGACAGACAATCATTGAAAAAATCGTCAGCCGCAATGTGGGTCACGACGTGAAACCGGGCGATATCGTTACCGTCCATGTGGATCGGGTCATGATCCATGATATTTTCATTCCCTTCGTGGCTGAAAAATTCGAAGAAATGGGATTCAAAAAAATCTGGGATCCCGATAAAGCTGTGCTGATCTACGACCATCTGGTCCCGGCCAGCCAGGTGGACGACACCCGCCACTTCCGCGCAGGCAACGCCTTTGTGGAAAAATACGGCATGAAAAACATTCACCGCAGCGACGGCATCTGCCATCAGCTCATGACAGAGGCCCTGTATGTAAAGCCCGGAGATATCGTCTTCGGCACGGACAGCCACACCACCACCTACGGCTGCGTGGGCGCGTTCTCCTCCGGCATCGGCTACACGGAGATGGCCAGTATCCTGGGTACCGGAACCATGTGGATCAAAGTTCCGGAGACCATCAAAGTGGAGATCGAAGGAACTCTGCCTTCCAATGTGGCTTCCAAAGACATCATCCTGCGGCTGATCGGAGACCTGCGCGCGGACGGCGCCACCTACCAGGCGCTGGAGTTCTGCGGAGACACCGTGGAACAGATGTCCGTCGCCAGCCGCATGACCATGGCCAATATGGCCATCGAAGCCGGCGCCAAATGCGCGCTGTTTACGCCTGATGAGAAAACGGCAGAATACTGCCAGATGGAACTGACGGATCAGGAGCGCTCCCTGAAAGGAGACGCGGACGCCAGATACATCCGCACACTGCACTACCGTGCGGAAGATTTTGTCCCGGTTCTGGCCTGCCCGTCCCAGGTGGACAACATCCGTCCGGTAAGCGAACTGGCCGGCACACCCATCGACCAGGTCTTCATCGGTTCCTGTACCAACGGACGCCTGGAAGATCTGCAGGCGGCTGCCGCCGTCCTGAAAGGGAAAAAAGTGGCGCCGTTTGTGAAACTGATCGTCACCCCCGCCAGCCGCAAGGTCTATGAAGAGGCCCTTGCCGACGGCACCATCTCCACTCTGGCGGAAGCGGGCGCCATCATCACCCATCCCGGCTGCGGCCTGTGCTGCGGACGCACGGGAGGTATCCTGACCGATGGCGAGCGCGTGGTCGCCACCAACAACCGCAATTTCCTGGGACGTATGGGCACGTCCAAGGTGGAAATTTTCCTGGCCTCCCCCGCCACTGCGGCGGCCAGCGCTGCGGCAGGAAAGATCATGTCCGCGGATCTGTAATCCTGTTTGAATTTCTTATATCATGTAAGGAGGAATGTACTTATGTCCATGAACATCGGTATCATTGGAGCAGGCAATATCGCCTCCATGATGGCAAAGACCATCGGCCCCATGCCGGAAGCAGTCAGCTTCGCCGTGGCTTCCAGGGATCTGCAGAAAGCCTCGGATTTTGCACAGGAATATGGTTTTCAGAAAGCCTACGGCTCTTATGAAGAGCTCGTACAGGACCCGGACGTGGATATCGTATACATCGCCACGCCCCATTCCCATCACTACGAGCATGCAAAGCTCTGCATTGAGCACGGTAAGCATGTACTCTGCGAAAAAGCGTTTACCATAAACGCGGGGCAGGCGGAAGAATTATTTGCTCTCGCCGCCAAGAAAAATGTTCTGATCACAGAAGCCATCTGGACCCGCTATATGCCGTCCAGAAAGGTCATCAACGATCTGCTGGCGGAAGGAGTGATTGGGGATGTCCGCACACTGACTGCCAATCTCTGCTACCGTATCTGCCAGAACGAACGCCTGATCCGCCCGGAACTGGCAGGCGGCGCGCTGCTGGATGTGGGGATCTATCCCCTGAACTTTGCCCTGATGCACTTTGGAAATGAGTTCCAGAATATTTCCTCCACCGTCCTCATGACGGAAACAGGCGTGGACGGTCAGGAATGCATGACCCTGACCTATCCGGACGGACGTTTCGCCGTCCTGACCGCCGGCATGTACGGAGAATCCGACCGCCAGGGCGTGTTCTACGGTTCCAAAGGGTACATGGTGGTGGACAATATCAACAATCCGCTGGCCATCGACATCTTCGGGCCCGATCACCGGGTGCTCCGTCATATCGACCTGCCGGAGCAGATCACCGGATATGAATACGAAGTGCGGGAACTGATCGAGTGCATCCAGAAAGGCGAACGGGAATGCCCGTCCATGCCCCACGAAGAAACCCTGCGGGTGCTTCGTATTATGGACGGTCTCAGAGAAGACTGGGGGCTGGTCTATCCCCAGGAAAAATAAGCGGTCCGGTTCGGAGACCTTTCATAATTAAAGTAAAAAAGGCGGGTGCACATTTATGCATCCGTCCTTTTTCATGTCCACATCACACAACAGCTGCGTCCTGACATCACTCAGTACCTGTATCGCACGGGCAAATCACTCAGCGGTTCTTCAGCCGCACCATATTGCCGCCCACGCTCAGTCCCTGGATGCTCCGCAGGAATCCGGAGATCCGGCTGTAGCCGTAGTCTTTCAGGTCAAACCCATTGTATTTATTCTTCAGTTCGTCGTTGATCACGGCCAGGTTGTCCACCACGCCGCCGTTCCTGCGGATGATGCTCAGGATCTCATTCTCTATCGTCTCCCGCGTGACGGCCTGTCCCTTGCGGATCCCATAGTGGTTGTTGGAACGGACGATGCGAAAATGCGGCATCTCCTCCGACAAGAGCACGCTCAGTTTGGAATACCCATAGTTACGCACGTCAAAATCCGGGAAACGCATGCTCAGACGCTGCCCCACAAAGCCCAGATCCAGCACATCCTCGCCTGTCTCGCTGAACAGCTGGAGGATCGCTGTCTCAATATTTTCGATGCTGGTCACGTTGTCCATGCCGATCTCATCCTGGCTGGCATGTACCACAGCTCCGGCATTTTCCTCTTTATTGGATTCCCCAATCAAGTTCAGGTGGATAAAACGGTTGCAAGCCCTGGTGAGCGCCAGCGGCGTCTTGGACTCTCCCATCCCCAGCACATATTTCTTTTCCTCCCTCAATCGCATGGCCAGCCTGGTAAAATCGCTGTCGCTGGTCACCAGGCAGAAGCCGTCCACCTTGTTCTGGTACAGCAGATCCATGGCGTCGATCACCATGGCCATGTCCGTGCTGTTCTTTCCCGATGTGTAGGAGAACTGCTGGATCGGCGTAATGGAATGCTCCAGCAAAAGCCCTTCCTTCCATCCGTTTTCTTTGGACCAGTTCCCGTAGATCCTGCGGCACGATGCGAAACCGTACTTCTCCAGCTCATCAAAAATCACCTGCGCATATTTGGAGCTGACGTTCTCCGCATCGATCAGCACCGCAAATTGTATCTTCTCTTCCATCTCATACCCCACTGTCCGCCGGAAGCCTTGCCGCCCCGGCTGTTTTAAAGCCTGCCCTGGCAGGCTCTCTTATGGAAAATGATACCCGATTTTTTCCGTAAATGCAAGGAGATCGGAATAGTAAGATTCCGTACAAAAACCTCCAAAACCCGTTACATTTTCCCGTTTTGTCCATCCGCCTCTGCCTTTCCTATTAAATACAAAAATGCCATGGCGGGTACCCGCAAAATCGGCACTTTCGTTTTGTGCCTTGTGATACCAAAATCCGTTAAATGCTTCGTTATGAGAAAAGCATTGGCAATTTTCTCTTTTTCGTCTTTACACAGTTCCACAATGGCGTCACCATCAGGAATGTGCGAGTTGTTGCGGTACTTAACTTCGCAGAGAATTTTCTCGCGGGGCAGTTTGACAACCACATCCACCTCTTTCTGGTTATCCTTTGCTTTCCTAAAATACCCAAGCTGCGCTGTACTGCCCTGATAGAACGACACCATATGCTTATAAACGCAGGTTTCAACCATAGCCCCCATTTCCTTTTCATCGGACAGCACATCGTCGATCATCAGGACAGCATTGCGAATGGCTGCATCAGCAATAAATATTTTCGGTTTCCCTTTCAACGCCCCCTTGCTTCCCACATCCACAGGTTTTGCCAGATAGATCAGATTGGACATCTCCAACGCATTGATATAACTTTCAATCGTACTGACCGATGTGTTCTCCAGTTCCTTTGCCGCCGTTGTCACGCTGAAAATCTCCGTAGAATTCATACAGAGGTATAAAAACAGTTTTTCCATCAAAAGCGGGCTTCGGATGTTAAACAAGGTCAGCACATCCCGCTTAATCACTTTATCCACCACATCTTCTCTCAGCATCCTCTGGGCATAAGCATCGTCATCCGACAATACCAGTTCCGGGAAACCGCCAATTGTCAGATAGCGATTAAAGTGCCCCTCCAAAGGGGCAAATCTATCCATCAGGTCGCCCAGCTGGGGATCTGTCAGGTTTACAAGCTCTGTAAGTTTCATCTTATCGGGAAGGACAGGCTCCTCGAGCTGAAGCAGGCGGCAATATTCATAAAAAGACAGTGTGGGAATTTTTAAGACGCTCCATCTCCCTGTCCCGCTGTCTGCCGCGCCTCTTTCCAATATCGGACTTGCCGATCCTGTTGCTGTCAGCCGGATATCCTTCCTGCTGTCATAGATCACCTTCATCCACAGTTCCCAATTATCCGTGTACTGAACTTCATCCAGAAAGATATACTTTGTTCCCCCGATTGGGTACAACGACTCATAAATGGAAAGTACCGTTTCCACACTCACAAGCTTTACAATCGGATTATCAAAAGACACATACAAAATATTTTTGGATGACACGCCCTCATCCATCAAAGTCTCCATCATCTGATACATGATCGTCGTCTTGCCGACACGCCTTGCTCCCGACAATACAGCAAAACGGCGGATCGTCCTATGCTTTATCATCCTGAGGGCCTCATAGTAAGCGAGCCGTCTCTGAGGCTTGCTTTCCTCTCTAATTGCAGACGGACTGCGCCACCAGGGATTATACTGCCGCAGTACCTTGATGACCTGTTCCTTGGTTACGATTGCCATAAAAACACCTCCGCGTTTTCGCTAATTATATCATTATACTTCAAAGAAAATCATGGAGTTATATAAGTATATTATAACAATAGTCAAAATTATGATCAAGCAAACAAGCAAATAATATCTGCTCATCCCAGGGCATTTATTCGCGAGATACATTCAACAGCATGTAATCGCCCCCTGCATGCGCAACCGGCACGGCAATAATCAAAGCGTCTTCAGACAAACAATAGGCATAACAAAATTCTTCATTTTTTAGGCCTTCGAGGATTCTATTTTCATCAATTGAAAATATCATGTCCAAATCAATACGCTTATCCTCTTCGGAAAGTTCTTCATTAAACGCGCTGATTGCAGGGGCTTTTTTGATTTTTATAATGATCCATTTGTGAGGGCTGAAAAAATTACAATCATCACCCACTTTTTCATCAAGTGAAAATCTCCTATCCGTTTCATGATCGAGAATATCTTCGCCTGAAAATCCTTGGTATGGGATAGAAATTCAAAAGCGTCCCATATGTAATCAATCATAAATATCCAAAATTTTTTAAGTTTTCCAGCACGCTAATACTCACTTTGTCTCTTTGATTACAGGATACACAAGTATATATCCAATTAAGGGGACCTTCCACATCCTGTTCCCATTTACTTCCAATTTTAGCAAGTTCAATACGCACATAGCCATTTTTCAGTTTCCATTTTCCGCCTTTTGTTACATAAATATGACCATAAGAAGCCGCAAGCCGGATCAATTGCGTCCGGTCTATTTGAGAAGGTACTTGCGGAAGGCTTTTCAATTCATCTTCTATAATGTTTATAGTTGTCACAACATCCCAGTTGGCAAGATGATGATTCTGGAAAAATTCCCCGGCATACTCTTCGTGGTGAAGGTATAAATCCATATGTTCTTCTGGTGTCGCATAAATATCATCAGGGTCGTTTGCTGCCATCTCTAAATATTCAAAGCCATAATTTTTCATAGAAACAGCCACATACTCCAGTATTTTTCGTAATTCCATATCGGTTTCATAACTCCAGGCAAAATCTCCCAACCAGCGCAAACTCTCATCATACGCAAAAACTTCACTTGTCTTTATAAACCGGTATTTTGCCGTTGGACTCAGCTCCATATGAAATACAATAGAATCCGAAAGATCATCTAAATATATCCTTTGCATCTGTCCAGAAATTGTATTTTCCTTTTCAAAAAAACCAGATGTATTTTCAATTTCAGATTTATACCCATTTTCTGTCATAACAGGTTCTATTAGCTCCTGTAATAATTTTTTATACTGCATCCTAAAACCTTTCCTTTCATGAGCCAAATATTACAGCTGCCTTTTATACCGGTACATGCCTTCCTGGTATACTAATAAAAATGTTGATTCTGATTTAATTTTAATATCGAAAAACCCTTCATGACTGCTTTTTAAAACATATATCCCGCCCACCGGAATAAAATTGGAAGACTGCCTTAGTAAACGAACCGTTAAGCCCTGTGATATCTCTGTGTAAGATGATCCATTGTTTAATAAAATCTCTAACTTATCTCCTCTGCTTCCGGAATGCAATGGCGAAGAAATTATAACAATCCTGTCTTCTTTACTATCCATATTTAGATCAAGAGAATAATACCAGATCTCTATAGTTCCATTTGTTAATTCTTCAACATCGGATATTGCTTCCTTATAATGAACACTCATATACGGATCTTCCAAACCATTTTTCATGTAATTAAGCAGATTCTCCGAGGCATTGTCATTCTTGCATAATATACCAATGAGCAGGGGGGAAATTATGCATAATAATATGGCGCTAATTATAATTTTTTTCTTTAACTCCAATTATATCGTATCCTCCAAACAGATTATCCCAAAATTTTCCACAATCTTTCCCTAATTACATCTAAATTATCATTTATCTTTCTTCTTTCACCAAACTCACTTTTCCAAATATTAAATTCTGATAACCCGCTTTTGGGAAAGAAAAGACTTTTATATTCACAAGCAACTTGGGCAAACTTGTCTAAATCATTCCCGTCTCCATCAATAATTTTTACTATTCTCTTTAAAATCTTCATTTGTGGATCATAAGAACTATCCCCATTTTGTTCTAATATAGTAAGCAATTCTTTAAACAGTTGCCTTAATTCGTCCATTCCTCAATGCCTCCCTGCTCTCATACGCTTTTAGCGCTGCTTCTAAGACCTAGCCCGGCTAAAACGTATAAGAACATACTAAAAATCATAGGAATCTGCATATTGAAAATCTTGTTCTTCCCATACAGTTTTTCTCGACACCATTTTGAAAAATTCAGAAATAGTATCTTTTAAAGCGGATTCTTCCGTTTTTCCGCATCCTACAGCGCAATAAAAATCTCCCATTTTATCAGCAACAAGAATATTGGTATATCCGCTATATGTATGATCCATACTTTCATATATTTTTACTTTAAATTTACCGCAGGGAATTATATTCAATTCCCAAATATTATATTCTGCCACTAATTTTTCAATTTTAGCTACTCCTTCATGTTTTATATCATACCACAAGTACCTATCCTCCCGCTAAGCCAAATAACAATCAATTGCTCGCCTCAAATTATGTAGGTAATAAGAATGCTTCACCACCATCTTCCCCCGGCACCCTGTCCGTCAAAAACGAGCGAACATTACTATTTAAAGGTTGCCTTTACATCCCTCCAAAATTATCTCGTTGATATCTGATTTTTCAAATTTTTCACCTAATTCAAACAAAGCAATCAAAATCTTTGCCACAGTAATAACAGCAATATTGCTTGAACCTATTGAGCCACACCGTCCACCCAAAATTTCCAATGTGCCGCTCGGAAAAGTATTTTTCATGCTTAATTCATCAAACATTTTAATTAGTATTTCATAATATTTTTTTACTATATCATTACTAACTGTATCTCTCGGCGCAGCTATATCAGATGTGACAATTTTATCTTTTTTATTCAACATATAGACAATTTTTAAAAATCCAGAATCATCCTGAGCAAATCTGAAGCCTAGCATTGCATAATTACTAGCGGCACGTGGGGCAATTCTAAGTTCCAGGCAAAGTGTTCCGGAAAACCAGGTGATATCTTTATTAGCCTTGTAAACGTATATATCACCTTTTTCAACATTTTTACATTCATCTGGGACTTCATTGACCCATATTTTCATCTTGCAATATAAACCTAGTGTTTCATTTTTCACCATAATTATTGAGAAATCCCCCGACGCTCAAACCACTCTGACATTTGTGATATCCAATCCTTCTTGGGTTGGTTCTACAGATCACTTTCCTACATTTTCCGATTTTGCCGGACAAGATCATCTCTGAAGTTGCCAAGCCCTTCTCCCATAAATGTGCGGGCTCTCCGGCGTGCATTACTGATTCTGTCTGAATATTTTTAATCTTCCACTTTTTCCCAATATACCCTGCCGGAGATTTGATTGTCCTTATACACCTGTGCGACTATATCTCCCCAATATGTATAAATTACATCATTTTCTCTTCTCAGGCTAAACAGCACCGCATTTCCTTTGCTTTCATCCCAGGAAAATGCATTTCCTTCTAATTCTTTCAGGAAAACGAAACTGACCCATTCTTCATCACCATAAACTTGTGCTCGAAGATGCTTCGCCGTCAAATGCCCATCCATTGTAAAATCTGCATAATATTTTCCATCCTCAGAATATACACACAAATTATAGTCCATAGACAGATAAGGTCCATCATCCACTTGATCACTTTCAAAAAAAGTGTATGTCCCCTCCCAGCAGCTCAGATCCTCTTGATTAGCGCCTAAAGAAGCATTTATTTCTGTTGTATCTTCTTTAACACATCCACCATATAAAGTTCCTGCCGCATCGTCCGTACATCCTGTAACAAAAAGACAAAATAAAAATATCAAACCTGTTCGACCATCTATTCTCATGGTATAAGCCCGCCTCCCTACTTTCACTTCCAGCATACACTTTCCTCTGGCGCCGGACAAGTAAAATTTGCCCGGTGTCACGATATTCGCCAAATGGGAATACAGGCTGTGTAATATAGCTATAAACTTATTGTCCGGGTAGGCCGTTGTCTCTGGCTTTCCCGTTTCTATTATCAATAGAACACATCTGGCGTCAGGATGCAGGCAGCAGAACAATTCTAAATGTCGCCGTCAGGCGCAAAATATACTTTTACGAATATTGCATTCCCAAATTGCATATGATATAATGCCATTAGGCAATGAAAGACAATAGTTGCTCCATGTAAGCAACAAATGAAAACCCCGGAGATGTCACCTCCGGGGTTTTCTATTCCTAATTTTAGGCAATGGGAAGGCTTAAACCCATAGGCTGGTTGCCGATTATTCATCGCCGTCCAACCATTTGTTGATGAGGTGGCAAACCACACCAGCCATAACGGCGATCATGAAAGACAATAAATGATCCATGTAAGCACCTCCCTTCTGTGCCAGTATAGGAGGCGGCAACGTGAAAAGTATAGCACATGCCCAGAGTCTTTTCCACCACTTTCCGGACTGCTTGAATATAAAAATTTAGTAATTGGAATGTTGGAACACGGCAGATACGGAAGAGGGACAACCGTCAAAGACAGCCGCAAGATGAATCTTCATCTCACGGGTTACAGTGTGAACTGTAACTCTCACGGCTGTCTTTTTATCTCAAAGCAAAGAAAAATACTTGTTTTTTTCTTTATCTTTGCATATACTAGGGATAAGAAAGGGGTGTTGTACATGGCACACACAGTCAATGTCAATTTTAAAATGGACGCAGATGTGAAAAAAAGAATGGAACGGGCCTGTGCTGAGATGGGACTTTCCATGAGCGCAGCCTTCACAATATTCGCAAAAAAGGTCGGCAGGGAGTACCGCATACCTTTTGAGGTTTCGGCTGATCCTTTCTATTCAGAAAGTAATCTTCGGCATTTGGAACACATCATGCAGGATGTGAAAGATGACAAAGCCCACTTTGCCGAGCATGACTTAATTGAGGTAGAGGAATGAAGCTATTATGGGAGGATCGGGCGTGGAACGATTATCTGTACTGGCAGACGCAGGATAAAAAGACCCTGAAAAGGATCAACATGCTGATAAAAGATATTCAGAGAAGCCCTTATGAGGGAATCGGCAAGCCAGAACCGCTCCGGGGCAGTCTGAGCGGCTGGTGGAGCCGCCGTATTGATGAAGTAAACCGCATTGTTTACTATGAACAGGCTGGAATAATTTATATTATTTCCTGTTTGGGACACTATCATGATTAAAGAAGGGGCAGGTGTAATCTCGCATACAATCACACCTGCCCCTGTATGGAACTGCCTATCTATTTCCTGCCCCCCGTCAGCACTGTGCGGCAAATTCCCTGATTTTTTCTTTCATGGCCGGAAGATCTCCCTGCAGTTTCAGGATCGTGCTTCCCACAAACGCCGCGTCTCCGCCCGCTTCTTTCACCATCTTCACATCCTCCGGAGCATGCACGCCCACGCCGCAGTAGATGGGGCGGTCGATTCCATGCTCTCTCAGGCAGCGGATGCAGTCCTTGAGCGTGGGATACTGGGGATTCACATAGCCCTGCCCCGGCGTCACCTTTGCCTGTAAATACACGAAGCCGTTGGAATCCTTCGCAGACTGGATCTCCTCCTCCAGCATCTGGAACTGCACATAGCAGGAAACGCGCAGGCCCGCTTCCAGGAACCTGTCTTTGACTTCATTGTCCGTCACACCCACAAGAAGTACGTCTTTTAAATCATTATCCAGGCAGAACCGGATATATTTGTCGATTCCGATTTCCCGCACCGTATTTTCATAGGAAAGCACCAGCAGCTTCACCTGGGGAAGTTCTTTTTTCACCCGCACGATCTCCTCCATATAGGCGTCGTAATCGTCGCAGGCTTCCAGCGCTTTTTTCATACGGTCTTTAATCAGCTCGCTCTCCAGAAACGGATCGTGGGAAGGGAAATCGATCTCGATCATGCCGCAGCCCGCGTCTGCATATTCCTTCGCCATCTGGATGCTGGCCTCAATCGTGGGGTATCCGTTTGATAAATATAAAATAATATCCATATTGCCGCTCCTATCCTCTGTATGCTTTTACAAAGAGTTCTTTAAACTGCTCCGGTTCCGGAATGATCGGGTTCGTCTTGGTACAGCCGTCCGCTTTGGCTACCTTTGCCATCTCATCCAGCATGTCCATGTATTCCTCTTCCTCCGGGATCACGTCTTTCAGCGCCGTCGGGATGCCCATTTTCTGATTCAGTTCTTTCACGGTCTGGATCAGATCTTTTTCTCCGATATATTCTGCAAAATCCTCGTAGACTTTCTTTGCGTAAGGCTCCGTACTGTTAAACTCCATCACGTACGGAAGCAGGATCGCGTCCGCCAGGCCGTGGGCCACATGGAAATAACTTCCCACCGTATGGGCCATGGAATGGACAATCCCCAGGGACACGTTGGTGAACGCCATACCCGCCACCATGGAAGCGTTGACCATGATCTCTCGGGCTTTCATATCCTGTCCGTCTTCATAGGCTTTCGGGAGCGTCTCGATGATATCCTTCGCCGCGCTCTTTGCCAGGATATTGCTCACATAGTTGGCACGGTTGGACGCCAGAGCTTCCAGTGCGTGGGTCAGGGCGTCCATTCCCGTCTCTGCCGTGATGTGCGGCGGCATGGATGCGGTCACTTCCGGATCACAGATAGCGATATCCGGCATCATCTCCATATTTCCAAGACCCTGTTTCACGCCGTTCTCATCCGTGATCACTACAGATCTGGATACCTCGCTGGCCGTACCGCTGGTGGACGGGATACAGCAGAATCTGGCCTTTCCCCTCAGCCTGGGAAACGCGTTGGGCGGAAATACATCGGACAGCTTCGTCAGTTCCGGATGCTCATAGTAGATCCACATGGTCTTCGCTGCGTCCATGGCGGATCCGCCGCCCAGCGCCACGATCAGATCCGGCTGGAACGCCTTCATCTCACCTGCTCCGCGCATAACGGTGGCAAAATGGGGATCCGGCTCCACACCGGAGATCACCATGGTCTCTGCTCCCGCCTCATGGAAATAATTCTCTACCTTTTCCAGCATTCCGCTTTTTACCATGCTGGAGCCGCCGATCACAATGGATACTCTCTTATACGGCATTGTTTTTATGTATTCCAGGCAGCCCTCTCCGAACATCAGCTCGCTTCCCGCCAGCTTCATTGGTCTCATCATAATCTCTCAAACCTCCGTTTCTATTCTCCTATAACGCTTCCACGACTTCTCTTACCAGGTCGTAGTCGATGGGATTCGTCAGGATTCCATCCTTTTTCAGGCTGGAACCGATGATGCACCCATCGGCAATCTGAAGCTGCTCATGAATATTGTTATGGTTTACGCCGCTCCCTGCAAGCACCGGGATCTTTACCACATTCTGTACCCGTTTCAGCATGTCGATGGGCGTCTCCATGCCGATCACAGCCCCTGTGACAATGATCGCGTCCGCTCCGTTGGACGCGGCGTCTTTGGCGCTCATCTCCACTGTGATCTGGGAATTCAGCATCGTGGCATGCTTTACCTGCACGTCGGCCAGGATTTTCACATGCTCCAGCCCCATCTCTTTGCGGAAGTTCATGCACTTGCGGGCACAGGGATAGATGATGCCGTCTGTGAACAGCACCGTATCCACAAACACCGGCACACGGATAAAGTCCGCCCCGCTGATCCCGGCGATCGACAGGGACGCTTCGCAGTCGTTGAACGCCGCGTCGATGCCCACAGGAATCTTCACCGCTTCCCTTACTCTCACAGCCGCCGCTGTGAGAGCCGCCAGTTGTGCTTTATCCAGGAGCGCCGCAAACGGCGTATCGCCCATATTTTCCACAATCACCGCGTCCACGCCAGCCCGCTCCAGCGTCACCGCGTCCTGCACCGCGCGGTCCAGAATTTTCTGATAATCGCCGTCAAATCCACTGGTTCCCGGAAGCGGAAGGCAATGCACCATTCCGATAATCGTCTGAGAACCTTTTGTCAAAATCTGTCTGCTCATTTGTTCTCCTTTTCCGAAATCTTTTTGTGATAATTATAGATACCCTCCAGCGCGGTGCGGCACAGCAGGTCCTCCGCGTCTTTTCTGTCCTGGCCCGCCAGCACTTCTTTCAGATTCTCCAGCACCGTGGTCATGGTCACCACACAGGTCTTTACACCCATGAGCCGTCCCACGGTCAGCATGCACGCCGACTCCATATCGATGCCGGTCACATGCAGTTTTTTCAACTCCTGGAAGACAGCTGACATATCCCTGCCCCACTCCAGGGAGAATCTGGAATCATGCATCTGGCTGTAAAATCCGTCCATGGTGCAGTTGATGCCGTTGACGTATTCCGCCCCCATCTGGAGGACTGTTTCGTTCATGGTATTTACCAGTTCAATGTCCGCCACTGCCGGATAGGATGCTTCCACGTAGGTGGCGCTGGTGCTCTCCCTGCGCATGGCCGCAATGGGGATAATAAATTTTCCCAGCATACCGTCCTGCAGGGCCATGACCGTCCCCATACGGACAGCAGCCTTCATCCCGGCTTCGTACATCTCTTCCATGGCGATAGCGGCGCTGGGCGCGCCGATACCCGTGGACGTCACGGTGACGGGCACCCCTTTATAGGTTCCGGTATAGGTATTAAATTCCCTGAGGAAAGCCACCTTCTGAGGATTGTCCAAATACTGTTTGACCACCTCCACTCTCCAGGGATCCCCTGAAAAGATCACATAATCCGCCACCGTCTCCGGTGAAGCTCCCATATATAATGTTTTCATATGCTATTACCTCCAGTTATTTTTTCAGTGCGGCCGCCGTCTTTTCCAGGTCTTCAACAGAGGGAATGTTGGTACAGCATCCCACCGCCTGGATCACGTAGGAAGCCAGCGCAGTACCCAGCCTGCAGCACTCCTCCACCGGACGTCCGTTCAGATAGCCGTACAGAAAGCCGGATATATAAGCGTCGCCGGAGCCGGTGGCGTCCACCACATGCTCCACCTTGCAGATCCCGATCCGGTGCTCGCGGATGCCCTCCGACGTCCGCTCATAGCAGATACTTCCCCCTTTTCCCAGGGTTGTCACCAGCACATTCACCTTCCCTATCTCAAACAGTTCCCGGATCGTATCGCAGCCGTACAGCCGCTCGATAATCTCCCGTTCCACCTCATTGGTAAAGATGATGCTGCTCTCCTGCAGCAATTCTTTCAAAAACTCCACCGGGAACGCGTCGAAATCGTCCTTCATCCCAAATACAATGGGCACGCCGTGTTTCTTGCACTGCTCTACGAAATACCGGTTGTCCGGCCTGCTGGCCACTGTCACCACCCCATATCTGGTCTGCTCAAAAAACGCATCCGGAATCGGTGCGGCATATTTCTTATCCATAGATCCGGCATAATAGACTGTGATGTGGTCGTTATTGTTGTCCTGAAGCAGATAGCAGGTGGATGTGGCCTCTCCGGGGATGACCGTCGTCCCCTCCAGCGGGACTCCCGCTTCCTCCAGAAAACCTTTGAAGCCGTTATGCTCCCAGTCGTCACCCACCCGGAGCACGGGCATGGCCTTCTGCCCCAGCCGGCACAGCGCCACTGCAATATTCACAGAACAGCCCCCATAATAGATCTTTGTATTGTCCGCATTGGTCACCAGGGAGGTGTAACCGATCCGGGCCGGCGTAGCGATACGGATGATCCGGTCCATACTCACGTATCCGCTGGTTAAAACATCGTATTTCATGCCGTTCCTCCTTACCATTCTCCCGCGTCCAGTTTCTCGAACAACGTGTCGCTGTCCACCACCTGTCCCAGATATTTCCGGATATCTTCCAGATGCACCCGGTTTACTTCCTCGGAATTGGTCGCCACACAATCGCTGATGACGATTCCGTTGTAGTCCAGATAAAACGCATCCGTCACCGTCGCCCGGATACAGCAGTTGGTCTTCGTCCCCACGATTACCACATTTTCAATATGGTTTTCCCTGAGCACCAGATCCAGGTCGGTTCCGAAGAATCCGCTGTAGCGGCGTTTGCGGATCACATAATCCTTTTCTTCATCCACCGGGAGCATGGGATCGATCTCAATGCCCATGGTTCCTTCCATACAGTTCGGCCGCATGGATGAGATCCTCCGGTCCTCTTTTCCTTTCCGGTTGCAGTGCTGAAGGAAGACGATCAGGCAGTCTTTCTCCCTGCATTTGTCCAGTACCCTGCGTATCCGCGGCAGGATCTCCCGGTTCTGCGGGTAGAATACCAGGCCTTCCGGATCGGTGAAATCCCGAACCATATCCACGATTAAAAGAGCTGTTTTTCTCATACCTAAAAACCTCTTACTTTCACGTTTTTATGTTTCATATAGGAGGCCGCCGCCAGCACCACGATCATCAGCAGATACGGGAAACAGTCGAACAGTCCCGCCGCGTTGCCCGCGTATACGCTTAAGTTTACCGCCAGGGATCTGGACAGACCAAACAGGATCGCGTAGACTGCCGACTGAACCGGTTTCCCCTGGCCGCAATAAATAGCCGCAATCGCGATGAATCCTCTGGCCGCCGTCATATCATTGGTGAATAATCCCAGACGCTCCAAAGACAGGTTCATGCCGCCCAGCGCGCATCCCGCGGCGCCGATCAGGATTGCCGCGTATTTGTAAACATTCGTGCGCAGTCCGATGGCCTTCGCCGCCTCTTCGCTCTCACCCACAACCCTCACATAAATACCGAATTTTGTGTGGTACATCAATACATACATGAGGAAGATCAGAAGGAAGCTTAAGTAGGTGGTCAGCGGATGGCCGCTGATAATATTTCCCACAAACGGGATGTCTTTTATCACCGGGATCTGAATCTTTAACGCGTTTAAGTCGAAACCCTGAAGAATGATGTTGGAAGATCCCATCAATACCAGTACGAACCCCGCCACCGCCGTGGAGATCATATTGATCGCCAAACCTATTATGATGACATTACCATTCATGGTAACACCAAGGAACGAGAACACCAGACCGTACAGCAGTGTGGTAAACAGCGCCAGCAATACTGCCAGTGCTATATTCCCTGTATAAAAATATGTCAGGACAGAGACGAACGCGCCGTTCAGCATCATACCTTCCAGGGCTATATTCAGCACATTGGCCTTGTAAGCGAACATACCGCCCAGCACACAGAGGATAATAGGTGTGCTGTGATAGATACAATCATAAAGAATACTTATTAATAACTGCATAACCTAAGCCTCCTTCGCCTTTTTGAAGCGCCGCACCAGCTGGAATCTTTCATTGAAAAATTTCACGGCAAGGAAGAGTACGATCAGTCCCTGTATCAGCGCGACGATCTCTTTCGGGACGTTCGTGTACATATTGATACTGTCCGCTCCCGTCTTCAGGCCGGCATAGAAAATGGCTGCAACCAGAATTCCCACAGGATCATGTCCTCCCATCAGGGCGATCAGCATGCCGTCCCAGCCCAATCCCGGATTGCTGGAAAAGGTCAGCGTATAGTGGTACTGATCCTCCAGCATCCACCCTGCTCCCGCTATTCCTGCAAGCGCGCCCGAAACCGCCATGATCAGGAAAATTTTCTTTCCCACATTCATTCCTGTGGCCTCTGCAAATTCAAAATTTTTGCCCATGGCTGTGATTTCATATCCAAGCCTGGACTTTTTCATTACCACGTACATAACCGCCAGCAGAATCAGAACCAGGAAAAAGAATACCGTCAGCCGGGACTTTCCGAAGATCCTTACGAACATGGCCTGCTCGCTGACCGTAGGCGTACATACATAGCCCGCTCCCGTATCCCGGAATACGGTCGTCGCCAGATATTCCAGTACTTTGCTGAGGGCATAGTTCATCATCATGGTCACCACCATCTCGTCCGCACGGAATTTCACTTTCAAAACCGCCGCAATCATGGCAAAAGCGACTCCGAAGAGAACCGCGGTGAAAAAGCAGATAATCTTCACCGGAACAGAGGGCATCCCTGTCAGCTGTGCTCCCATGATTCCCGCGGCAAAACCTCCGATTAACAGAGAGCCTTCCACTCCCATATTATAAATATTCGCTTTGAACGTCACGGCGATGGCAAGTCCCGTCAGGATCATGGGGCCCGCATAGTGGAGCGTATTCTGGAAGCCCACACTGGTAAAGAAGGACCTTTGCAGTAAAACCCCGTACGCTTCCAGCGGATTTTCCCCAATGATGCAGATTACGACAGCTCCTGCCAGAAATGCCAGCAGTACAGGAACCAGACAGTTCAGTATACTTCTGGCCAAATTATTTACTTTCTTCTGTGTCATCCCTGCACCTCCTGCTCCTGCCCAATTCCGGCCATCAAAAGTCCGACTCGCATCATATCCACAGACTTAGGATCGATTTCTCCGGAAATCTCTCCTTTGTACATCACAATCACCCGGTCAGACAGGCTCATAATCTCCGACAATTCACTGGATATGAGAATCACCGCATGTCCGCTGTTCCGATAGTTTAAAAGCTGCTTGTGGATGGATTCTATGGAACCGATATCGATCCCTCTTGTGGGCTGGCAGGCAATCAACAGCTTCGGCTGAGCTTCCAGTTCTCTGGCCACGATGATCTTCTGCGCGTTTCCTCCGGAAAGCGAAGCCACATTTCCCTCCACATCTCCCACACGGATATCGAATTCCTGAATGGCCCGATCCCGTTTTTCATTAATTTTCTTACGGTTTAAGATACCGTTCCTGCACACGTCCGGATTACCGTGGTATCCGGCAATACAGTTATCTCCTATACTCATCGTCCCGCACAGGCCCTGGGCAAAACGGTCTTCCGGGATCATGCCGATCCCTTCCTCCCTCAACTGTCTGGGCCACCAGTTTGTGATATCCTTTCCGTAGTAAGTGATCCTGCCTCCGGTGGACTCCATCAGACCGCAGATGATCTTTGTCAGCTCGCTCTGTCCGTTGCCTTCCACTCCCGCGATTCCCAGGATCTCCCCGCTGTGTACCTCAAAGGAAATTCCCTGTACACATTCTTTCCCGTAGACATTCGTGGTTGTGATATTTTCTGCCTTATAGACCACCTCTCCGCTGCCCGCCGAAATCCGCTCGTTCTCCACCGTCATCATCACGTCCCGGCCCACCATCATCTGAGCCAGCTCCTGTTCATTGGTATCCGCGGTTCTGGTGTGTCCGATCACTTTCCCCTGTTTGATTACCGTCACACTGTCGGATACCTCCATGACTTCCCGGAGCTTGTGTGTGATCACAATGATTGTTTTCCCCTGTTTTTTCAAGTTCTTCAGGCTTAGAATCAATTCGTCGGCCTCCTGCGGAGTGAGCACTGCCGTAGGTTCATCCAGAATCAGAATATCCACATTGCGGTAAAGCATCTTCAGGATCTCCACTCTCTGACGGCTCCCCACCGATATGTCTTCAATCTTATCCATAGGGTTCAGCTCGAAATGATAGGTTTCGATCAACTGGCCGACTTTCTCTATTTCTTTTTTCTTGTCCACCAGCAGTCCTTTCCCCCTGGTCTCTTCGATCCCCAGCATAATGTTCTCATACACTGTCAGACTGGGAACCAGCTTAAAATGCTGATGCACCATGCCTATTCCATGCGCAATGGCGTCTATGGGGCTTTTTAATTTTACTTCTTCCCCATTGATCAGGATCTTTCCTTCTGTAGGCTCCAAAAGGCCGTAGAGCATGTTCATCAGGGTCGTCTTCCCCGCTCCGTTCTCCCCTACGATACATTTGATCTCCTGCGGCGCAACAGACAGGCTGATATGGTCGTTGGCAGTAAAATCGCCGAACCTTTTTGTTAGATCAATTGTCTGTATCATCGTATTCATATTAAATTCCCCTTAAACCGAAGGGACTGCGCATGGCGGGCTTTCCCCGGTCCTGAACAGTCCCTCCGTGATCTTTCCCCCTCTTATTGGGGATCATAATGCTTTCCTTTCAGCAGGAATCCGCTGTCGGTCATTCCGGCGCTTCTTCCTCATCCTTCCTTTTAGGCAGAAGCCTTCTTGTCTCGTCCAGCCTCAGGAACGGGGCATAAGCCACCTCCCATACATAGCCGTCCGGGTCCAGAAAATATCCTGAGTACCCTTCATAGCCGCCCCAGTCTTTCCACTGCGGCTTCTGCTGGCAATGCCCTCCCGCATCCATGGCAAGCTGAAAGATCTCGTCCACTTCTTCTGCGCTGGCGCCGTTGATCGCCATCGTAAATCCATTGTACGGCCTCTGCGGCATCGTCGGAAGCAATGCATCTTTCGCCAGGAAATCATATTCTACCAATCCCATGGCTATGTTGTCTGTGATAATGAACGTGCACATTTTAGGGTCTGAGTCCGGAGAATACTCCCAGCCCAAGGCCTCATAAAACCGCACAGACCTCTCCACATCTTTTACTCCCAGAGTAAACATGGATACGCTGTGTGCCCTTGTTTTTCCCATGTCCGTCCTGCTCCTCCATCGTCTCTCTGCACTTTTCCAGAGGCATGATTATTTGATGTTTACATGTGTAATGGCAGAGGTATCCAGACTCTCTCCATCCTGTGCGTTGGTTACGACAATTTCTCCGCTCTTAATCTGATCAGCCACATCGTTTACCTTCTGAAGAATCTCATTCCAGAGATCCGCATCCTGCACATGCCCGCCAATCACGCTCATATCCGTGATTCCGGTGGCTCCGGATTCCAGATCGTAGCTCTGAAGATTATCCATCTCGCCGATTGTGCCATCTGCATAAGCTCTGGTGATCGTCTCTACCGGAACACCGGTAATCTTCAGTACGCTTGTCAGGATATAACCAGGCTGCGTGCTGTCAAGATCCGCATCCACCTGAATCGCCAGGCGGCCTTCCTCATTGGCCCTGGATGTGATTCCGTCTCCCACAGTACCGCAGTCGGCAAAAACGATATTTGCGCCATTGTCATAATAAGTTCCTGCCACTGTGCTGCCCGTTGCCGAATCCGTGAATCCTGCATCGTATTTTGCATAATAGTCATAGGTTACGCCCAGCTCGGAAGCGGCTTTTTCAATACCTTCAATGAAACCGTAGGAATATACCAGGATTCCGTTGGAATTTGTTCCTCCTACAAATCCTGCCGCTCTGGCGGTATCCAGCGGCGCAAGGTTATAGCCGTCACCGAATAACTGTTCCTGATTTTCGTTCACCAGCACATACGCATATCCGGCCAGATAGGAAGCCTCATGAACATCGAAAAGAACAGAGATCACATTGTCATATTTTACGGATCCGTCCTCGTTCACGTTCGGGTTATCGTTGAATACAACAAACCAGGTGTCCGGATACTGTTCTGCAAGAGGCAGGCCTCCGCCAACGCCGTTAATCAGTGCTTCAAAATCATATTCCAGGCTGAAGATCAGGTTATATCCGTCTGCCGCCAACGTCTCAAGAGCCTGCGCGACTCCATTTGTCGGCTCGATGATGTTATACTCTACGCCCAGTTCAGAAGCCACTTCTGCAATCGTATCACACGCGGACTTATTATAGCCGCTGTCATTCTGTCCGGCTTCACTGCATACAAACGCCACTTTAAAATCATTTCCGGCGGTACTGCCCTCTCCGGCATCCGCCTGCGTTCCTTCTTCCCCCGAAGGCTGTGCAGTTGTCTCGTTTCCCCCGCTTCCACAGCCCGCCACAGTTGCGGCGATCATAGCGCAGGCCAGCACCAGTGCCATTAACTTTCTTTTCATAATGATACCCATCCTCCTTTTAGGTGTGAGGCTGGTTCACCTGATCAATATAGAATTTGTAATGATCCGTCCGATAGTAGCACCGGAACGTCTCGATCGGCATCTCCTTTCCATAGACAGTCCCATAGGTGATACAGTTGAACAGAATCACCGGCATATTCGCATTGATCTGCAGGTAACCAGCAATAACCGGGTCCGGAAGAACCGCTTCTATGGTTCTTCTGGCCTTAGTAATGTGAACATGATAATCCTTTTCGATAATGTCGTATAACGACCTTTTCTCCAGATCATACTGTTCCAGTCCCGGAAAAATCTTTTCCGGCAGATAGGTTACCGTGTAGTTCAGCGGTTCCTGGTCCGCATAGGTCACACGTCCGAACATGTGCACCATGTCCCCTATGGGAATATTCAGATGCTTTGCGCGCTTTGCATCTGCGGGAAAACGGTCGGCCTTCATCGTCTTCTTGGAAGGCGTCCGGCCAAGACGCTTCACATCCTCTGTACAACTGTTGAGGCAAAAAAGATTCTGGCCTTCCGCTTCACCCTTCACATAGGTGCCCTTCCCCTGAATCCGGTACAGATAACCTTCATTCACCAACTCGTCAATGGCTTTTCTGACTGTGATACGGCTGAACTGGTATTTTTCCATCAGCTCCCGCTCACTTTCAATCAGCGTTCCTTCCTGATATTCTCCTAACTCAATTTTGTTGACAATATCTCTTTTCAAAAGATAATATTTTGGTAATTTTCCCTCGAGCATGGTTCCTCCCTCTGTGCGGTGGTATTACCAGTGGTTAGGATGTCATGTTGTCATGACCAGTTGATTTTGTACCACCATAATACCTCACTGTTTGACACAAGTCAACATCTTTTATGAATTTTTTATAATTATTGCAGCACAGCGACTCTTATTTTCACACTTTTACCAATATTTAGAAGGCCGCCGCGCCGCAATCCTCAGCGAATTCCCTAATTTTCTTTCTGTTCCGCGGTCTCTATAGTCTCTCCCGCGATCCGCAGAAGATCCTCGATCTCTTCCAGCGGCATATCCAGATACAGCGAAAGCTCGTCCGGCGTCACTTCCCTGCCCAGATCCTCCGTCAGTTCTGTGACAGAGTCCGCCAGGCGGTTCAGTTTCTCCGTGATCTGTGCTCCCGTGTCCCTGGCCTCCTCCTGATTCCGGAGGGCTTCCTGCAGGGCCCTGCGAATCTCCGCCTCCAGATACTCCTCCACAGAAAGCGTCCCGTCCAGAAGCCCCAGAGTATCCACCCCCGTCATCAGCCCCAGACTTCCCTCCTGTACCAGATCCTGCAAAAGCAGGCTCCCATGGGCGTATTCCTCCGCCAGTCTCAGTACGTTTTCCATGTAATGCTCTGTCAGAAGCTTTTTGGCTTCCGCATCCCCGTCCGCCGCCCGCTCGTACAGGTCCGGCAGAAGATCTTCCGGCTGCTTTCGCAGATATTTCAGTTCTTTCTGATACTGCTTTAGGAACTCCTGCTCCTCTTCCGTATAAGGGGGGATCTCTCTTTCCGGGAGTACGGCCCCCTCCACTCGGATGCCTTTGCCCGCCAGATATGCATGCACCATCTGCAGCTGTTCCCCATCCAGTTCCATGTCTGAAAGACAGTCCTGAACATCCTCCAGAGACAGGCTGCCTCCCTGCTTTTCCGCCAGTGCCTGAAGCCCGGCAAGGGCGGCCCGGAATCTTGTCTGCTCATCCATGCTGTTTCCTCCTTTCTTTCCGCGTCTATGCCGTCTGTTTATCCTGCGGCTGCGCCGTCTGTCCTTTCTGCGGCTGTGCCGCCTGTTCTTCTCTCGCCTGGTTTATGGATATAATCAATACCGCGGACAACACCAGGGCAAATCCCAGCAGATCCACCGGCTGAAACACCACCTTCAGCCATGCCACCGACATGATCGTAGCGGCCACCGGCTCCACACAGGACAGCATGCTCGCGTTTCCCGCTCCCACCAGCTTTACCCCCGACAGGTAAAAATAAAAGCCGCAGACCGTCCCGAACAGTACGATAAAGCCCATGGCGAGCAGTGTCTCCGCGTCCATCAACGGATGTATCCTCCACGGACGGCGCACCGCCATCAGCACAAGCCCTCCGATCAGCATTCCCCATCCCAGCGTGAGCAGGGTGGAATACCTCTGCATCAGCCAGGCGGGCTGCAGATTATAGATCACGACGGTCACTGCCGCCGCCAGCCCCCAGAACAGAGCCCCTGCCGGGATCGCCAGCTCCGTGGGATTCCCATGAGTCGCCAGCACAAAGGTTCCCGCCATGGAACAGAGCAGCGCCGCCATCTCATAGGGTCTGGGCCTCCTGCGGTTCTTTATGCACAGGAAAAGCAGGATCATGGCCGGCCCCGTGTACTGGAGCACCGTCGCCGTACCCGCGTTGGAATACTGGATCGTGGTAAAATAAGAATACTGGCACAGCATCATTCCAAATACAGAAAAGATCAGGATATCCCTTCTCCCCCTGCTTTCTTTCCACACGTCCAGCGTCCTTCCCTTTTCCGTGGCAAACAGAAATAAAAGGATCACTGCTCCCGCCAGTGTCAGCCGCCAGGGAACCAGCCAGTCGGAGGTCACTCCTTTATACTGCATCAGAAATTGTCCGCAGCTTCCGCACACTCCCCACAGCGTCCCTCCCAGAAGAGTGAGCAGGACGCCTTTTTTCTTTCCGTCTTTCCTATCTTGCATACAACTGTTCTCCTCTCGTAAACCTTTTCCATCATACTCTATCTCACGTGAAAAATCCAGTTCCACTTCACACTGGGGAGACGTCCTGCATATCATATTTAAAAAACGTGTGGGGATTTATTATGGCACAAAGAATCGTAATAGACGCCGGGCACAACGGAATCTCCGATCCCGGCGCCGTATACAACGGCCGCAGGGAGAGCGACGATAATCTGGATATGGCTCTGGCCGTGGGAGATATCCTGGCCAGAAACGGCTTTGACGTGGTGTATACCAGGACTGGAAACAACAATCAGACCGTGCAGCAGAAGGCACAGCTGGCCAACGATGCGGACGCGGATCTGTTTGTCTCCATCCACCGGAACGATTCCCCCTATCCGGGGCAGTACAACGGCGTACAGACCCTGATCTTCGACCGCACCGGGATCAAGCTCCCCATGGCGGAAAATATCAACCGTCAGCTGGAGGAGGTGGGCTACCGGAACATCAATGTGGAGACCCGCCCCAACCTGGCCGTGCTGAGACGCACCCGCATGCCCGCCCTTCTGGTGGAAGTGGGCTTTCTGAACAGCGACGTTGACAACCAGCTCTTCGATACCCGTTTCCAGGAGACGGCGCAGGCCATCGCCGACGGGATCATGGAAACGCTGGATGCCGCGGCCGGAGATACCGCCGGCGGCTCTTCCGGTGAAGGGGACGCTTCGGAGGACAGCGAAAACTCTTCCCAGGATCCCGGCGCGCCGCGCCCTCTCTACCGCGTACAGGTGGGGGCGTTCTACAACCTGCAGAATGCCGTGGCTCTGGAACAGGAACTGAAACGCATGGGATACAACACATGGATCGTAACCGTGTAACTCACTCCTGCCCCCGGTTCTT
Source organism: uncultured Lachnoclostridium sp. (assembly GCA_944381625.1). Lineage (GTDB taxonomy): Bacteria > Bacillota > Clostridia > Lachnospirales > Lachnospiraceae > Hominiventricola. The sequence goes on along the minus strand of CALWLW010000005.1, from coordinate 82,546 downwards.
CAGATGAGACAGCCACTCAGAGATCCGCTTCTCCTCTCCCATATCTGTGGGACGGTAGAAGCGGCTTCCCCTGATCTCATCCGGCAGGTATTGCTGTTCCACAAAATGTTCCGGGTAATCGTGGGCGTATTTGTAGCCGATTCCCCGGCCCAGCTTCTCGGCGCCTCCATAGTGCCTGTCCTGCAGATGGACCGGCACCGTCGTGGTTGTGCGTTTCACAGTTTCCGAAGCCTCGAAGACCGCGCTGCACGCCGCGTTGCTCTTGGGCGCGGACGCCACATAGCATACCGCCTGGGACAATATGATCTGAGCCTCCGGCATGCCCACCCGCTCCACGGCCTGGGCCGCCGCCACCGCCACGCACAAAGCCTGCGGGTCCGCGTTTCCCACATCCTCCGACGCGCAGATCATGATTCTTCGGGCGATAAATTTGATATCTTCCCCCGCGTAAAGCATCTTCGCCAGGTAAAATACCGCCGCGTCCGGGTCAGAACCGCGCATGCTCTTGATAAAGGCCGATATGGTGTCATAATGATTGTCCCCGCCCTTGTCGTAGCGAACCGTCTTTTTCTGAATGCATTCACCGGCCACATCCAGCGTAATATGAATCCGGCCGTCTTCTCCCCGGTCTGTGGTCAGCACTCCCAGTTCCAGGGCGTTTAAAGCGTTTCTCGCGTCTCCGCCCGCCATGTCCGCCAGAAATTCCAGCGCCTCTTCGTCCGCTTCCGCGTCATAAGCTCCCATTCCCTTCTCCACATCAGTCAGGGCTCTTCTGAGCAGGGTCTTGATATCCTCTTTCTCCAGGGCTTTCAGTTCAAAGATGATGGAACGGGATATGAGCGCCCCGTTCACCTCAAAATACGGGTTCTCCGTGGTGGCTCCAATCAAAATCAGTGTCCCGTCCTCCACAAACGGAAGCAGATAATCCTGCTGTCCTTTGTTAAACCGGTGGATCTCATCCACAAACAGGATGGTCCGCCGTCCGTACATGCCCAGCATGTCCTTCGCCTGGCGCACCACCTCTTCCATATCCTTCTTCCCCGCCGCAGTGGCGTTGATCTGGGTAAATTCCGCGCTGGTGGTGTTCGCTATGACCTTCGCAATGGTCGTCTTGCCGGTACCCGGCGGCCCGTAGAAGATCACTGAGCGCAGCTTGTCCGCCCGGATCGCCCGGTAGAGCAGCTTGTCTTTCCCCAGAATATGCTGCTGTCCTACGATCTCCTCCAGCTTCGCCGGACGCATCCTGGACGCCAGCGGCGACTCTGATTTCATCGTATTGTCTCTCATATAATCAAATAAATCCATGTCTGTGCCTCTTGCTTTGTTTTCCGCAGTGCAGCTCGACTCCTCTTCGCTTCGTCTCGCTCACGGGCTTTCGCCCTATGGAATCGGTCAAAACCGCTGCTGCTCATGCAAGCATGGCATCTGCGCTTTCGCCCGCTTCCGCACTGCTCATTGCTTACGCGAACATTATATCACACCCCCGAGACATTTCCACCATTTTCAGTCCATGATCACCTGGTCCACCGTCACAAACTCAAATCCGTCCGCTTCCAGAAGCGGGATGAAGCGTTCCAGCGCGGCCACCGTACTCTCGTACCCGTCATGCATCAGGATAATATCGTTCTCCTCCGCATGTTCCGTCACCCGCCTGACAATTTCATCCACATTTTCGGTCGTCCAGTCCAGGGTATCGATGGTCCACATCACCGGGATCAGATCCAGCCGGTCTTCCAGTCCCTCGTTCCATGTTCCAAACGGCGGACGCACATATTCCGTCCCCTTCCCGGTCAGCTCCCGGATCAGGTCGCTGGTCTGCTGGATCTCATCATATGCCTGATCCGGCGGCAGGCTGGTGATCTGCACATGGTGAAAGGTATGGTTCCCGATCAGATGCCCTCTGGCGTCGATTTCTTTCACCAGATCTTCGTGTCCCTCCACATTCTGTCCCAGGATGAAAAATGTGGCGGACGCGCCCTCTGTTTCCAGCACCTCCAGCACCTGCTCCGTATAGACCGGGTGCGGTCCGTCGTCAAAGGTCAGCGCAATTTTCTTTTTTTCATGCTCCTGCAGTTCCGGAGCCGAAAGAAACGCTTCCGGCGCGGGCGGATATTTTCCGGTTTCAGCTATCTCCATTTCTTCTTTCTCTCTATCTTCTTTTATAAATTCGCCGGACAGCCCTGTCCTTGCTGTCATGCATGCCGCAAACGCCAAAAATACACCTGTTCCCGCGCATAAACCGTACCATTTCCCCCGCGTCATCCCAGACGACCTCCCGCTCCTTCTCTTTTAATATATGACTTACGGATGTACTTTAGGCTCTTTGATATTCTCTTTTGTTTTCTTTCAGGGTTTCTTTATTTATTTTAGAATTCTTTTAGATGAATGACATATTTTAGACATATTTACTTGCTAATATAGAGACTGTAAGGAAGACATATCCGTATTTCATTCATAACACTTAGGGGCTCTCCCATAAGCCCCCACTCCCTCGAAATTTAAGGTTCCCGCGAAAGCGGGAACCTTTTTTATTCATTCTCTCACTGCCGTCACCAGCCGCATCACCTGCTCCGCCGTCTTTGCCATATTCCGGCGGGCCATCTCCGGCTCCATGGCCTCGTCCAGCGTCACCACCTGGCGGAGGATGGGAAAGAACGCGTCGATCCCATTGTCATTGCAGGCTTCCGCCCCGTCGGCTATGGCGCCCGCCAGAGCCACCACCTTTGCGCCGTGCTTTTTCGCCAGCTTCGCGATCCCCACCGGCGCTTTTCCCATGGCCGTCTGATGATCCAGGCGTCCTTCTCCCGTAAACACCAGATCCGCGCCTTTCATGGCCTGATCCATGCCCACGGCGTCCAGCACCAGTTCGATGCCCGGTTTCAGATCCGCTTTCAAGTACGCCAGGAACGCGTATCCCAATCCGCCCGCCGCGCCTGCGCCCTCCATTCCGGCGCAGTCGCATTCCAGGGCGGCTTTTGTCACGTCTGCAAAATGCCGCAGATCTCGATCCAGCTCCTCTTTCATGTCGTCCGTCACGCCCTTTTGGGGGCCGTATATATACGTGGCTCCGTTGGGGCCGCACAGGGGGTTGGTCACGTCGCAGGCCACACGGAAACTGCATTCCGCCAGTTCCGGCATGGCATGGTCCGTGCAAATCTGCGCCACATCTTTCAGCGCGCCTGCGGATATGCCCACAGGTTTTCCCTGTTCATCCAGGAACTGGAATCCCAGCGCCGTCAGCATACCAATGCCGCAGTCGTTGGTGGCGCTTCCGCCGATCCCCACAATAAAGCGGCGACAGCCTTTTTCCACCGCGTCCCGGATCATCTCTCCCACCCCGTAGGTGGTGGCGTCCAATGGACGTTTTTCCTTCCCGGTCAGGACGATTCCCGCCGCGGCGGCCATCTCCATCACCGCTGTCCCGCTTTCCTCCAGCAGTCCGTACTCCGCTGTCACAGGCTCCTCCAGCGGCCCGTGGACCTTTACCCGGACCATCTCGCCGCCAAGGCCTTCCGCCAGTGCCTCCGTGGTCCCTTCGCCGCCGTCCGCCAAAGGTTTTACCAGAACCTCCGCTCCCGGAGACGCTTTTAAAATTCCCTCCCGAATCGCGTACCCGGCCTCCATGGAACTCAAGCTGCCTTTCAGTGAATCGATTGCCGCCACAACTTTCATGCTTTTTACCCCCGCTTTGCTTTTACTATTGATTTACCACATTCTGCGGACAGCCGTCAATGACGGATTTTACGTTTTCCGCTGTCGTCTTCATAATCCGCTCCCTGGCCTCCTTTGTAGCCCAGGAAATGTGCGGGGTAATGATGCAGTTTTTCGCTTTCAGGAGTACATTGTCTTCTTTGATCGGTTCTGTGGATACCACGTCCACGGCGGCCGCAGCCACCTTCCCACTTTCCAGCGCCTCATACAGATCCTGCTCCACAATCAGCGGCCCGCGGCTGTTGTTGATGATGATCACGCCGTCCTTCATCTTCGCGATATTGTCTTTGTTGATGATCCCGCGGGTGGATGGGAACAGCGGGCAGTGCAGGAAAATAAAATCGGATTGTTCCAGAAGCTCGTCCAGCTCCACATATTCCGCCGTCTGCCTGCCCGCCTCGCTGGGATAAGCGTCATAGGCCAGTATGCGTACGTTCATGGCTCTTAAAATCTTCGCCGTGTTCACGCCGATGCGTCCCAGGCCGATGATCCCCGCCGTCTTGCCGGAGACCTCGATCATGGGATAGTGCCAGTAGCACCAGTCGGCGTTGGACGCCCATTCCCCTGCGTGCACCGAAGCATCATGATGGCCGATATGGGAGCATACCTCCATCAGAAGGCTTACAGCGAACTGGCTCACATTGTCCGTGCCGTACACGGGTACGTTCATGACCGGGATGCCCCTGTTTTTCGCATACTCGCAGTCAATCACATTGTACCCGGTTGCAAGCACTGCGATGGCCTTCAGGTTCGGGCATCTGGCGATGGTCTCCCTGCTGACCGGCGTTTTATTTACCACGATGATCTCTGCGTCCCCGATCCGCTCCGCAATCAGCGGGGATTCTTCATAAGAGGTCCTGTCATATACTGTCAGCTCCCCCAGCGCTTCAAGAGGCGCCCAGCTGATATCCCCCGGATTCTCCGTATAACCGTCCAATACTACAATCTTCATGTTTTTAGCCCCTTTCCCATAGTTCTTTCTAATTAAATAACAGACAATTGCCGTCCTTGTCAAATGGAATTTCCATGGCCTCGGAAAGCACCTCAAATCTGGGATCTTTCCTCACTTCCTCCAGCAGCGCTTCCGATACCCAGATCTCGTTCAGATCCAGGGTGTTCCGTATGGCCACCACCTTCTCCTTTCCCTTCTGTACCCGGCAGCAAAGACGGAGCATCACACCCACCGCCTCCCTGTCATCCTCCGCCACCATGGGTATCTTCACAATGGGCGTCACCATTTTGGACGTAAATGCATTCATATACATCTGGCTGAAATCCGCTTTTGCCAGAAGCTTCTGCGGAATCACGTCCGCAAGCCCGATCCCCACCGCGTTTCCGTGGGATTCTTCAGACACATCCAGCAAGGCCATGCGCTGGTAATCCGGGCCTCCCGTCATCCCCGGAACAGCGAATCTGCCCATGATGTTGGGATCCATCCCGTCTCCGCTGTAATTCTTGCCCGTCTTGTGAACCAGAAGGGCGTCAAAATGATCGACCAGAATCTTCGACATCCACCTGTTTGCCAGCACCAGAAGTTCTGCCTCCCGCTCCCGGAATGTCTCCCCTGGGACAGCCTCGATCAGCGCGGTCTGCTCATATGCATTCTCCACGATTCCAAGGCCGAACAGCAGGCGTACCTTTTGCCGGATAACGTCATAGGCGTCCGGCAGCAGCGTGGCAAATCTGTCCGCACCATAGGAATGCAGCGACTCTGCCCCCTTCTGCTTTCCTGCACCAATCGCCATCATTTTCATAAGCCCGCTCTCCGTTTTTCCCCGGAACGCCGTGTGGCATTTGATCCGGTTGACAGGAATAACGCCGTCTGCCTTCAGGGCATTGCGATCAAACCAGATCTTCACTCCATACGCCGTCTCACCCACAAGTTCAGGCTCCATATCGCACCGGATCTCCACTCCCATGGTCTCCTCTGTGATTCCATAGGAACTCAGTACCAGTCTCTGACCTTTCTCCGTAGCTCCGCCATGGCTGGCCATGGCCGGAACAATAAACGGATCCGCCCCCTGTTTCTTCAGTTCGTCTATCAAAGTGCGTATGATCACATCGATACCGGCGATTCCCCGGCTCCCGGCCAGTACCGCAATCTTCATCCCCGACTTTATCAGGGAGCCGATCTCCGGCCTGGCGAGCTGTGAGACAACCTCTTCTTTCACATCCGCCACGGAAGGACACTGGAAAAGCTGCCTTACTTTCGCCATCTTGGGAAAAGTATCATAATCCAGATCTCCAAACATTTTTTCTCCCAGATTTATCTGCATAATTTTCTCCTCACACGATGGCAATCACCCGCACCGGAGATCCCGTCGCCCCTTTGATCTTCAGAGGGGACGCGATGATACTGCAGCGGGTCTGGCCAATCTGATCCAGATTTGTCAGATTCTCAATAATGTAAATTCCATTGGGAAGAAACGTCCTGTGTCCGATAAATTCGGAGGAGGACAGATCGAAAGGATCAATCAGGTCCAGATCCATACTTTCCACTCCCACCAGCCGTATTTTCTTCTCCAGAAAATAATCCGCCACGCTCCTGGTGATATAAGGCCATTTTTTCAGCAGGAATTTTTCCTCCTTATCGTTCAGCTCCCAGTATCTTGAAAAACCGGTCATCAAAAGAACCGCGTCGCCTTCCCTGATCTTCTCGCCTGTCCTTTCCTCCCAGTCGGTAACATCCTTTTTCTCAATAGGCGCCCCGTCCTCTTTATGGCACAGATCCACCACCACCGCGCTTCCCGCAATCACTCCCGGATCTGCCTGTTCCACGGTGATCCCATCTTTTACAAAATGGAACGGAGCGTCCATATGCGTTCCCGAATGAGGGCAGAAGGTGATTTTTTCCACATTAATCACATCTCCCTGATCCATCCTCTTAAAAAATTCCAGCTGAGGATCCGGAAATCCCACCGGCGCCGGAATCCCCGGTTCCAGCATCTGACTCAGATCAATCACACGATTCCCCTGTATTTCATACCTCATGCAGCTTCCCTTCCTTTCCTGATCTCTCTGTTCTTTTCATTTTTTATCTTCGTAGCCCGGCTTCTCTTGGTTACCACAGCCCAGGAAACGGCGATAATCAGCATCAGCCCCTGCAGCAGCGGTTCTACAAAATAAGCGGCGCCCATCTGCTGAAGGCCGGACACCACAACAGCCATGAGCAGAACCGCGCAGACGGTTCCCCAGACATTGGACTTGCCCGACTTGAAAGCCACGGAACTCATCAGCGCCCCTGCGAAAGAATTCATCAGATAATTGGGGCCTACAGACGTCTGCCCCACCCGGAAAACGGATGCCATCATAACCGATGCCAGCGCTACGATGACGCCAGAGGCTACAAATGCCAGCAGCATGTACTTTTTGGACGAGATGCCCATCAGATTCGCAGCCTTCTCGTTGGAGCCCAGAAAATACAGACAGCGTCCCACCGGCAGATATTCCATGCCGATATACACAATCACTGCTATGACCATTGTGATAATGAATGTGGTCGGAATAATCCCGATATTGGAATTAATGAGCAGAAATGCCTCCGGCAGTGAAGATCCCAGCACCTGCGTTCCATCCGTATACCAGTATGCCAGGCCGTATACCACATACCCCACGCCCAGCGTGGCGATAAAGGAATGTATCCCAATCCTGGTGATCAGAATGCCGTTGATGAATCCGATCAACGCCCCGCATCCTAAAATCAGCAGCACGACCAGCGGCCATGGAAGCCCCTGCCGGCAAATGAACCCCACAGTCAGAATATGAAGCAGGCAGGAGCTGTACCCCGCCGACAGATCGAAATGACCGGCCGCGATGGGAATCGTAACCGCAATCGACAGAAGAATTACAATCGCCTGATAATTGAGAATCGATCTGAGATTATACAACGTGGGAAACGACGACGGCAGTAAAACGGAAAATAACAGGATCACCCCTGCCAGGATGATCAGTAAATTGTATGTATTAAAAAAATGGCTCCAGTTAAATTCTTTCTTTTTCAATGCTGTCTCCTCCTGTCTATGCATCCGGCTTCAAAGCCCCTGTGGCCAGGCCGTTCAGGTAAGTCCTGTTGATCTTTTTGCCCGTCACTTCTCCCAGGACTCCGCCCCTGTCAAAAAGGATGACCCGGTGGGCGATATTGCACACTTCTTCCACATCTGAAGAGATCAAAATAACCCCCTTGCCTTCCTTGAGCAAGAGTCCCATGAATTTATAGATATCCATTTTGGCCCCAATATCCACGCCTATGGTCGGCTCTTCCAGAATCAGAATATCGCTCCTGGCCTCAAACCAACGGGCTACCATCACCTTCTGCTGGTTCCCTCCGCTCAGTGTCCCGATTGCCGCCTCTTCATCGGGAGTTTTTATGGAAAAAGCGTCAATGACCCGTCTGCCGGCCTCCTGCTCTTTTTTCAGATGGATAATCGGAAAACGTTCCTTCAGCACTGCGTAAGGGTTGGCGTACAGGTTTTCACGTACTGTCAGCTCTTCTGCCATCCCTTCTTCCTTGCGTTTGCTGGATACAAATCCGATCCCTTTGCGGATCGCTTCCGCCGGCTCCCGGATCTGAACCGGTTCCCCGTTTATCAGGATTTCTCCGCTGTCTTTGGGTTCCACACCCCAGATACATCTTCCCACCTCATGATGGCCCGCCCCTCTCAGGCCAAACAGGGCCAGGATCTCCCCCTTGTGCAGTTTCAGATCTACCGGACCTACAAAAGTCGTATTTACCTTTCGCAGCTCCAGCAGTATTTCCTCTGAGACTGCCCCGGCTTTTTCCGAGACGGCCGTCTCAATTTCTCTTCCCAGAAGGTCATACACCAGCTGCTCCGGCGTCATCTCCTCCGTCAACGCCGTCTTCACCAGCTTTCCGTTCCTCAGTACCGTAATCTTCTGTGATATTTCGAAAATCTCATCCAGGCGGTGGCTCACGTAGATAATGGCGATTCCCTGATCCTTCAGCCGCCGGAGCATCTGGAACAGCTTGTCCACATCCTTCTGCGGCAGGGTAGCGGTAGGTTCGTCAAGGATCAGAATATCTGTCTCATTGATCAGCGCCCTCGAGATGGCCACCATGGATTTTTCAGCCGCAGACAGGGAAGAAACCTCCACATCCGGGTTGATCCCGCACTCCATCTTCTTCAGGACCTCCAATACTTTTTCCCTGGTTTTTTTCCAGGAGATAAACATGCCCTTTTTCTGGTAACCAATCACCTGGGCGATATTCTCCGCAACGCTCATTTCATCCACCAGTCCCAGATCCTGGTGTACCACGGACAGTGATAAGCGTCCTGTATCCAGCCCGATATTTTCCCCTTTGTAGACAAAAGACCCGTCGGTACAGTTATAGACGCCGCACAGGATCTTGATCAGCGTGGATTTCCCCGCGCCGTTCTCCCCCAGAAGAGCGTGGATCTCCCCTTTGTAGATGTCAATGCTCACGCCGTCCAGCGCCTTTGTATCAGTGAATGACTTCGAAATCCCCTGAATCCGGAGGATCGGTTCTTTTTCTTTCTCCATCGCTGTCACTAGCTTCCTCCTTTTACCGGCGTCTGGGGAGCCGGATATCGGCCCCCCAGACGCCACATTCAACTTTTATAAGAGTAGTTATTCCACACCCCAGATGTCTGCATATTCCTCGGCGAACTGATTGCCGGGAACAAATTCGTTATTGTTTCCGCCTTCAGACTCGATATTGTCCGCGGTCACAATAAAGACGTTCATGTCAAAGGTATACGGGTCTTCTTCGTTGAAGAACCGGTTGATCTGATCCACCGCAATATACCCGATAAGGCTTGCGGATTCCGGAATCGTAGCCGCCTGGTATTCTCCGTTTCTGATTCTGTCATACGCGGCGGCATCCCCGTCCGAGCCCACAAGGATCAGGTCGTCCGCAGATACGCCGGCACTGCGGAGCGAGGTTACAATATAATCATAATAACAGTCTGCTATAGACAGAACATAGATAGGTTCCTCCGTTCCATAGGTGCTGATCCAGGAAGATGCCAGCGACGGCATATTGGTGGATATTTCAGCCAGAGGCGAATTCACCACATCAAGAAGTTCCATGGTGCTGCATTCTCTGATCCTCTCTTCCATGGCCTCCGCTTTTTCGCGGGCAATGGCATACTGAGAATCATAGAGAATAATCACTCTTCCTGTACCGTTGCTGTCCGCTATGGCATAATCAGCCAGCGCATGGCCGATCTGAGTCCCGGTTGTCGTGATATTATAGTATAAATTCAGATCTTCATCCGGCCCGTTTGTGGCGCTGGAATGAATTCCCACAGTGGGAATCCCCGCATCCAGTGCATCCTCAATGCTCGCCTGGAGGGACTCCGCATCCGCGGACGTCACGATTGCGCCGGCTCCCACGGCAATGGCCTGGCTGAATGCTTCAATCTGCCCCTGTGTCGTACCTTTACCGTCCAAAACCGTACATTCCCAGCCGATCCGGTCACATGCTGTCTTTACGGCTTCTCCCCAGGCTGCCTCCGACGGATTGGCAGAATTGGCGTTGATCACAACGATGGATTTGTTTTCAGCCGCCGCGGGACCTTCCTTCGGCCCGTACCATTCGCTCTGAGCCCCGGTGCTTGCCTCCACATTTGCCACCGCCTGCTGGAGTATCTCGTCTACGCCTGCCCCGTCAGCCTCTTCCCCGGCCGCTTCCTCTGCAGAACTGTCCTCCGGAACCGCTGCCGTACTTTCTTCCGTCTGTTCTTCCTCCGCCGCCGCATCCGTTCCGGTGTCCGTCCCCGCGCTTCCGCCGCAGGCAGTCATGCACAGCGCCATGGCCGACGCCAGCATCAGGGCCAGAATTCTTTGTCTCAGTTTCATATTTTCTCCCCTTTTCATAATTATTTTGAAGCCTTTTGGGCGTTCAAGCTCTCTCAGATCTGCGGATTGTCCGGATGAAGCATGGTGGCGATCACCTTATGGAGCACTTCGTCCTTCCAGATCTCTTTCCAATCGTCCCTGAGCACCAGCCGGTTCCCCAGCCCGATCGCCACCTTACACGCGTCGGACACCGGAGGTTTTCCGGGAATATATCCCAGGAAATTCGCGCACAGGTTATAGACATGACCCGTCATAAACGACACCGCCGCATCCCGGTTGATCCCTCTTCTCTCCGCCTCGTCCACCGTCTCCGCCATGGCGTACAGGCAGGTGGCTCCCAGCAGTTCCACCAGCGTCGGCTCCAGGAACGCGATCTGCTCGGAGGTCATCACATAAGCATGCTCCGCCGCGTACATGATTCTCGCCGTCTCCTGCATCACGGCAAATACGCCGTCCTCGCCGCTGATCTTACTCATCACAATGTCCTGCTTTCCGCCGTCGCCGCCGAACCGGTCCATACGCGCTTCCTTTGTATCCTGGTCCAGGAAGAAGGAGGGATGGCAGGGATGCGCCACGCCGAACGTGCAGTCGTCCCGAAGGGTCAGTTCCTTTGCCACCGCCGCGGCCGGATCCAGGATCAGGAAACCCGTTCCGGGTTTTAACATGGGAACATAGATCGCGGACAGCTTCTGGATCAGCGTATCCGGCACGGCAAAGATCACCACCTGCGCCTTTTCCAGCGCTTCCTCCACCGGAGTCACCTCCAGGCCCCTTTCATGAATACTCTCAATTCCTTTCGGCGCGTTCTCCACCAGCATCAGATCATATTTTTCCGCGTTCTTCGCCAGATTCCTGCTGGTGCGGGTTCCCATCTTGCCTCCCGCTCCGATTACCGCCACTCTTACTCTTTCCATTTACAATCGCCTCTTTCTCTATTTTACTTCAGTCCGTCTTTCACTGTATTGGAAATGTTTTCCGGTGAGAATCCATAGTAATCCGCCAGTTCCTTCGCCGGGCCGGATTCTCCGAAGGTAGAAAGCCCGATCCTGGTCACTTTCTTCGGTTCGTGCTCACATACCAGCCTGCTGATATAAGCGCCCAGGCCGCCGTTCACATTGTGGTCCTCCACGGTCACAATCTGGTCAAACCCGGAGATGACCTCCAGAATCTTCTCAGGATTCTTCCCGTACAGAATATTCACGTCGGCCACCGTCACATGGATGCCTTCTTTTTCCAGAAGCTCCCCTGCGGCCAGCACACGGTCCAGCACAAAACCACTGGACAAAAGCAGCGTGTCCTGTCCATATTCTTTCAGAACCGTGATCCCGTCCATGGAGAACGGCACGTCCAGATCAAATACATCCGGCTCTCTTCCGCTGCCTGCCCGCACATAGACCGGTCCCTGGATCTCCAGCGCTTTCCTCACCGCATGGTAGGTCTGGGCCGCGTCCGCCGGAGTAAAGATGGTAAAGTTGGGAATATTGGACAAGATGCCCAGATCCTCGTAAAACTGGTGCGTCACGCCTTCCCTTTCCCCTCCCAGCAGGCCGGAATTGATGCCTACGAATTTCACGTTCAGCTCTGGATATGCCACAAAGGTTCTCATCTGTTCGCAGGCGCGCATGGTCATAAATCCCGCGTAGGTTCCCACCACTGGCTTCAGCCCGCAGGCCGCCAGACCCGCCGCCGTATCCACGGCTCCCTGTTCCGCGATTCCCACTTCCACATACTGGTCCGGGTGCAGTTCCGCAAATTTCGTCGCCCGCATCGCTTTCAAAGAATCCGGGGAAACAAACATGATGGAATCATCCTGTGCCGCCGCGTCAAGCAGCGCCTGGGCGAACGCCTCTCTCGTTCCTTTAAAACCTGCCATTATTCCGCACCTCCTAACTCTTCTACCGCTTTCTGGTACTGCTCGTCGTTTGGCACGCCTTTGTGCCATGCATTATTGTTCTCCATGAAAGAGAGCCCTTTCCCTTTCACACAGTTACAGACGATAACGCTGGGTCTTCCCGCCGCCTTCTTTGCCTCGGCAATGGCTGCTTTGATTCCTTCGATGTCGTGTCCGTCGATCTCCTGAGCATGCCACCCGAAAGCCTCGAATCTTTCTTTCAGGTTATTGCTTCCGATAGTCTCCTCCACGGTTCCCCCGCTCTGCCAGCCGTTCTTATCCGCGAATACGATCAGGTTGTCCAGCTTATGTCCCGCCGCCGTATTGACGCCTTCCCAGCACACACCTTCCTGGAGTTCCCCGTCGCCCACGATCGTGTATACATAATAATCTTTCTTTCTGTACTTTCCCGCAATCGCCATACCACAGGCCACCGCGATGCCGTTCCCCAGGGAGCCGGACGTCATATCCACCCCCGCCGTCTTCTGCATGGTGGGATGCCCCTGGAACTTGCTGCCCAGCGCGCGGAGTTTGAAATCCTCCACCTTTTCCCCGAAATAACCTCTCTCAGACAGCGCCGCATAATAGATGGGGCACGCATGTCCTTTTGATAAGATAAAACGATCCCTGTCCTCCCACGCGGGATTGGACGGATCCAGCCTCATCTCGTCAAAATAGAGCACCGCCATAATATCAGCGATGGACAGCGCCGGTCCCGGATGCCCGTCTTTGCCCTTATAAACCATCTCCACCGCCGTCATACGCAGCCGATCCGCCATCTGTTTCAGTTCCGCCGTGTTCATACCATACCCTCCTTGCTTCTATATTTCCATATACATTAAACATCTGATGTTTAATGTATATCACAAATCGTTTGATTTGTAAATAGTTTTCAAATAAATTGTCTGTTAAAATATATTTTTGTGCTTTTTGCATCTATTTTTGATGCAGTCGTTGTAAAAAATGCACAGAAACCAGTCTTTTTCCGGCAGCGATCCCTGAATCACGATTTGACCTTTTTCTTTTTCATGGTATAATATACAGGAAAGCATGAGCAGTGCGGAAGCGGGCAAAAGCGCAGATACCATGCTTGCATGAGTAGCGGCGGTTTTGGCTGATTCCACAGGGCGAAGCCCGTGAGCGAGACGAAGTCGAGCTCTGCACTGCGGACATAGCATAATGTACAAAAAAGCGCGAGCAGTGCGGAAGCGAACTCTGCACTGCGGACATATAGCGCCGCCTGTACTTATCATGTGGAGAGATTACATTTATGGAAGTCAATGAACTTTTCCGCGCCAATAAGCGGGAATCTGCCGTTGATCTTGTGGTCAACAACATCAAACAGCTCTTGATAGAAAAGAAATTAAAACCCGGAGACCGTCTTCCCAGCGAACTGGAGATTTCGGAAGGCATGAACGTGAGCCGGGGCTCTGTGCGGGAGGCCATGAAGATCCTCTCCGCCTTCGGCCTGGTGGATATCCGTATTGGTAACGGCACCTACGTCTGCGAGACCCCCGGGAATTCCCTGATGGATTCTCTTTTATTCAGCTTCTTCGTATCCAATCCCGATCTGGAAAACCTGTACGAATTCCGCCATGTATTCGAGATCGACGTCCTGGAAATGATTCTGAAACATTACGAAGAAAATGAAGCCGAACGGGCCGCTCTGGAAAAAAATCTGAATAATCTGAAAGAAATGATGAAAACCGGGGCCTCGCCTCAGGATCTGAAAGAAAATGACCTGGAGTTCCACCGGCTGCTGGGCAGCTGCACCAAGAATCCTCTGATGGAGCGGGTCTACAGCTTCGTCATAGATTTTATGGAGCCTTCCATCACCGCCAGCCATAAAAACCAGAAGGGTGAGATCGTCTATCAGGTGCACAGATCCATTCTGGATGTGATAAAAGCCAGAGACTACTCCCGGATCAATCAGGTCATCACGGATTCTGTGGACACCTGGTCTATCCTGCAGCCTGACAACTGAATATGCCGCAAAAAGCTGCCTTCCGGCCATGGGCCGTCCGGCAGCTTTCTTTATATCTGTTCTATATATTTCTCATCTGGCCGTCCTTATTCCGCCCCATCTGCTCCCGTCTCCGCCAGCGCGCACCGGGCATCCAACTTCTCCAGCAGGTCGGAAATCACGCATCCCACCGTCTCGTAGTGCAGGAAATCCGTCACGTTCTGATCCACCAGTATCTGAACCTGGGCAGGAAAATCTTCGTCCGCGTCCCAGAATACCAGGCGCAGATGCAGGCAGGGAAACGCCTCAAATTCATACCCCACATCTCCCTGGGCGATCTTTTCCCCTCCCAGTTTCCTGCACGCTTCCTCCAGTTCTCCGGTATGTCCTGTATATCTGCGGGCAAAGGGATCCAGCAGCGGGTCCGGCACATTGGGATTCCTGGACACCACGCCGTCTATGCTGTGGCTGGAAACCCATTTCCCGGAAACAACCGGAAGGTCTTTGGTATAATAGAGAAGGTGGTAAACCGCCATGGATTCATTAAAGTACAGTTCCGAATCCCAACCGTCCTCCCCCTTCTTCTCCAGGCTCCCGTCCCCAAGTCCCAGGCGGTAGAGTGTCTGAAAATACTCTATATACAGATATTCCGTGTCCCGTTTCAGATGCAGGATCTTCGCCAGACGCTCCGGATCCAGACCGGCAAAGGTCTCCCTCCACTGGGCGCACACCTTTTCATACTCGGAAAACAGTACGCCCCTGCTCTGACAGGCATGATAATTCACACTCATACTCTTCTCTCCTTATCAACATCCGCCGCTTTCTGCCGGCGCTTACCGTTCCTTACCAGCGTTCGTTGAAGGAAGACTCGTCTTCCAGCGCGATGTCCTCCGCTTTGATATCCTCAATCCGAATATACCGCTGCTCATAGAGATAGCCCAGCAGCTCACCAATCTGCGTCCGCGTCCCCTGGGCCTCCATCTCCACGCTTCCATCCGACAGGTTCTTCACCCACCCGGTCAGTCCCAGGAGCCTGGCTTTGCTGACGGCATGCCAGCGGAAGCCCACACCCTGCACCCGTCCATAGAAAAAAAAGTGCCTTCTTACCATATCTGTCCCCTTCCTGATCTCTTGTCCGCTCCCTTTCCCATTCTTTTCCTCCGCCGCACGATCACGTCCAGAGGGTTTTTTGTTCTGCAGGGAAGTTCGGAAGACTTTTCTATAGAATGAAAAAACCCTCTGATCTCTCAAAGGGTTTTCACATGGAGATAGCAGGACTCGAACCTGTGACCCTCTACACGTCAAGCAGATGCTCTCCCAGCTGAGCTATATCTCCATGCGACGATTATAGCATATGGCTTTTTATTTTTCAAGCGCCCTTTTTCTCTTCGGCCGCATGTCCGGTGTAGAGCTGATAATAACGCCCTTTCTCCTCGATCAGCTGATCGTGGGTGCCGCGCTCGATGATTCTTCCCTGCTCCATGACCATGATGCAGTCCGCGTTGCGCACGGTGGAAAGCCTGTGGGCAATGACAAAAGTGGTCCTGCCTTTCATCAGACGATCCATGCCCTCCTGCACCAGCGTTTCGGTTCTGGTATCGATGGAAGATGTGGCTTCGTCCAGGATCAGCGCCGGCGGGTCGGCCACCGCCGCCCTGGCAATGGCCAGGAGCTGCCGCTGGCCCTGGCTCAGGTTAGCTCCGTCCCCGGTCAGCATGGTCTGGTAGCCTTCCGGCAGGCGTCGGATAAATCCGTCCGCATTGGCCAGTCTGGCCGCGGCGATGCACTCCTCATCCGTAGCGTCCAGCTTCCCGTACCGGATATTGTCCATAACTGTACCGGTGAACAGGTGCGTATCCTGAAGCACCATGCCCAGGGAACGGCGCAGGTCGCCTTTTTTAATCTTGTTGATATTGATGTCGTCATAACGGATCTTGCCGTCCTGGATATCGTAAAACCGGTTGATCAGGTTGGTGATCGTGGTCTTGCCCGCGCCGGTGCTTCCCACAAACGCGATCTTCTGTCCCGGCTCCGCGAACATTTTGATGTTATGCAGGACGATTTTATCATCCGTATAGCCAAAGTCCACGTCGTCAAAAGTGACGCGGCCCTCCAGCTTCTTATAGGTAACAGTACCGTCCGCTTTATGCGGATGCTTCCATGCCCACAGTCCGGTCCTCTCCGAAGACTCGCTCAGGGTTCCGTCCGGATTTTCCTTCGCGTTCACCAGCTCCACATATCCTTCATCCGCTTCCGGCTCCTCGTCCATCAGCTGGAACACACGGGACGCGCCCGCCATAGCCATGATGATATTGTTCATCTGCTGGCTGATCTGGGTTACCGGCTGGGTGAAGTTCTTGTTCAGAGTCATGAAGGATACCAGCGCGCCCAGGGTCAGGCCGCCGAATCCGTTCAGCGCCAGGATGGCGCCGATCACCGCGCAGAGCACATAGCTGATATTGCCGATATTGGCGTTGACCGGCATCATGATATTGGCGAATTTGTTGGCGTTCTCCGCGCTTTCCCGCAGTTCCTGATTGATTCTGCAGAAATCTTCAAAAGTCTGTTCCTCATGGCAGAACACCTTGACCACCTTCTGCCCTTCCATCATCTCTTCGATATAACCGTTCACACGGCCCAGGTCTTTCTGCTGACGGCTGAAATATCTTCCGGAACGGCTGCCCAGTCTGGATGTGGTAAACAGCATCACGCCCACCATCAAAAGAGAAATCATGGTCAGCGGAATATTCAGGATAATCATGCTCACAAATGTGGTCACCAGTGTCACAGAAGAGTTCAGGGTCTGGGGAATACTCTGGCTGATCAGCTGCCGCAGCGTATCCACATCGTTCGTATACACGGACATGATATCCCCGTGAGCATGGGTATCAAAATACCGGATGGGCAGGGATTCCATATGGGTAAACAAATCAGCCCTCAGTCTCTTCATCGTTCCCTGGCTCACATTGACCATGATCCGGTTATAGCCAAACGCACACAGAAGTCCGAAGGCGAATATAACCGCCAGACGCAAAAGCGCAGCCGCCAGCCCCGCATAGTCAGGCGTCTCCGCCGACAGCATGGGCAGGATGTAATCATCGATCAGACTCTGCATGAACAGTGTTCCCTGCAGAGTCGACAGGGCCGAGCCCAGGATACAGACCAGCACCGCCAGGCAGGAACCTTTATAATATTTCAGCATATATCCAAGAATTCGTTTTAATACATCTTTTCTCATGACAGTCACCCTTCCTTTCCCGGCTCATCGAAATCTCCGCCGCCCTTGCTCTGCGCCTCGTAGATTTCCCTGTAGATCTGATTGCCTTTCAAAAGCTCTTCATGGGTTCCAAAGCCGTTGACGCGTCCGTTTTCCAGCACTACGATACGATCTGCATCCTGCACGCTGGAAATCCTCTGGGCGATGATCAGCTTGGTCGTGCCCGGGATTTTCCTCGCAAACGCTTCCCGGATCTTCGCGTCCGTCGCCGTATCCACGGCGCTGGTGGAATCATCCAGGATCAGGATCTTCGGTTTTTTCAGAAGCGCTCTGGCAATACAGAGCCTCTGCTTCTGCCCGCCGGACACGTTATTGCCGCCCTGCTCGATCCATGTCTCATAACGGTCGGGGAATCTTTCGATAAATTCATCCGCACATGCCTGACGGCAGACTTCCATACATTCCTCCTCCGTGGCGTCCTCCTTGCCCCAGCGCAGATTGTCAAGAATCGTACCGGAAAACAGTACGTTTTTCTGAAGCACCACAGCCACCTGATTTCTCAGCATCTCCATATCATAGCTGCGCACGTCCTTTCCGCCCACAGATACAGAACCAGAGGTCACGTCGTACAGACGGCTGACCAGACTGACCAGGCTGGACTTTCCGCATCCTGTACCCCCGATGATTCCTATGGTCTCTCCGGATCTGATGTGCAGATCAATATCATGCAGGGTCTCTTCCCCGCTGCCGTGCTTGTAGGAAAATCCCACATGGTTGAAATCGATGCTGCCGTCAGCAATTTCCATCACCGGTTTTTCCGGATTCGTCAGGTCCGCTTTCTCGTTCAGGACTTCAGCGATACGTTCCCCGCTGGCCATGCTCATGGTCAGCATGACAAAGATCATGGACAGCATCATCAAGGACATGAGCACGCTCATGATATAAGAAAACATGGATGTCAACTGCCCGGTGGTCAGGCTGCCTGCCACCACGAAATGAGCGCCAAACCAGGACAGAGAGATAATACATCCGTAGATCACCAGCATCATCAGCGGGCTGTTAAAGGCCAGCGTCCCTTCCGCTTTTACAAACAGCTTATACAGACGGTCAGCGGCACTGCGGAACTTCTCGTTTTCATATGCCTCTCTCACAAACGCTTTCACCACGCGGATGGCGGTCACATTTTCCTGTACGCTGGCGTTCAGGTCGTCATACTTGCGGAACACCTGGCGAAATACTTTTGTAACTCTGGACATGATCAAGAACAGGCCGCATCCCAGCACCACAATTGCCACAAGGAAGATCAGGCTCAGCTTCACATTGATGAAAAAGCACATGGCCATACTGCAGATCAGCATCAGCGGCGAACGGACTGCAATCCTTAATATCATCTGATAAGCATTCTGCAGATTTGTCACATCTGTGGTCATGCGGGTAACCAGCCCCGCTGTGCTGTATTTATCAATGTTGGAAAAGGAAAAGGTCTGTATATTCTTATACATTCCTTCTCTCAGATTGCAGGCGAACCCGGCCGAAGCCGCCGCCGCATAGCGCCCGGCCAGCACGCCGAACGTCAGGCTTAAAAATGCCATAACCAGCATGATGCCTCCGTAAAAATAGACCTGGCGGATATCTCCCGCCTCGATCCCTTTATCAATGATGGAGGCAGTGATGAATGGAATCAGGATCTCCATCAGCACCTCCAGCGCCGTAAAGACCGGCGTCAGCAGGGAAACTTTTTTGTATTCCCCGATCTGTCTGAATAATGTCTTTATCATACATTCGTCCTCCTCTTATTTTCTTCCCGGAGATTTTCCAGCATCCTTGCCAGCGATCTCTCCAGAACCTCCTGGTCCGACTGAGGGATGCCCCGGCAGAGGCGCACCTGAACTTCCTCCAGGCTCTCCCCTACCCATTCCCTCAGTTCTCCTGTCTCGTTGGCAGGGACGATCCACTTACGCCTCTCGTCTTCCTGGCTGGTCTCCATATACAGATATCCTTTTTTGCGGAGAGCCCTCAGGTTATCTGAAAGCGACGCTTTGGGCATATCCAGAGCCGCCCGGATATCGGACGCGCAGATCTTTTCATCCCCCCGCGATATCAGATACTCCAGAATCAGCCTTTGAGCATATGTGACGTTTCCCTCTCTCCGGCATATTTTTCTATTTCCATACCGTTTCAGGGAAACATTTATTTCTCGCATCAGCCACAGAATCCTGAATCCGCCTTTTCCCGTCATTCTCAGCACGCTCCTTTCCACCGGCGGATAGTTCGGATTCGAACCTACCGCTCACGAACTATTTTACGTATTTTCTCTTGAAAGTGAATTCAAAAAGAGTTATCATTGATAAATAACTTTTATTTATCAGAAAGGAAGCCTGTATATGAACACTTTTCAGCTGGAATGTTTTCTCTCTGTGGCTGAACATCTGAACTTTGCCAGGGCAGCGGAACAGCTCAGCATCACTCAGCCTGCTGTCACCCATCAGATCCGTTCCCTGGAACAAGAACTGAACACAAAGCTGTTTCGCCGCACCACCCGCAGTGTATCCCTCACCTCCGCGGGCATCCTTTTCCTGGACGACGCCAGGCAGATGCTCCAGATCTCCATCCGGGCTAAAAACCGCTTCCGCCTGCCCTCCGGACAGGATATCCTGCCGTTCCCCATCGGATGCCAGAGCCATTCTCAGCTCCAGCTTCTTCCACCCATACTCCGTCGGCTGACTGAAGAATTTCCCAATCTGCATCCTCAGCTGCGGGTAGTTCCGTTCCAGCATTTATACCGTCTGCTGGAAGACGAACAGGTAGATGTAATCATCAGCTTCCAGGAACCTGATTCCCGGAAAGTCCCCGGAAATTTTCTGGAACTTGGCCGGCTTCCTGTGGCCTGCCTCTGCTCTCCAGATAATCCGCTGGCTCAAAAAGGGAGGCTGACGCTCTCGGATCTGGAAACCCAGAAACTGATTATGGTCAATCCGTTAAGATCCCCGGAACCCCTGGTACAGATTCAGGGCATGCTGATGAGCGGACGTTCCCCCCAAAGCGTATACTTCTGTGAATCAGCAGACACTGCCGCTGTACTGGCCCAGGCCGGGATGGGCGTCTGCATCCTTCCGTTCCCGCCCGCGGTACAGTCAGAAAAGAGGCTCTGCCACATCGCGGTAGACGGGATTCCTCCCGTCTGCTATGGGCTGTATTATAAAAGTCTGAGTGAAAATGAACCGCTGAAATGCTTTGTGAAACTTATGAAAGAATTGTTTAAAGAATATGGAACCAGTACCCTGCCGCCACTCCCAGAGCCGCCGATACCAGAATAATCAGGATCGGATGCACTTTTTTCAGCGCAGGAACCAGCGCGGCGAGAAATATAACCGCTGATATCCAAAAGACCGGGCTTCCCAGGCCTGTCACAGAGATGCCATCCGGGAAAAATACCGTCCGTCCTGTGGACACCGCCGCCGCGCCGATCAGGCCGATGACTGCAGGACGCAGCCCCGACATACATCCCGACATAATCCGGCTCTTCCGAAAGCGATCCAGGCATCCGGCCACTGCCAATATGATGATAAACGACGGCAGCACCACTCCCAGAGTGGCGCAGAACGCGCCTGCAAACCCGGCGGTCTGCATGCCCACATAAGTGGACGCATTCACGGCAAACGGTCCGGGGGTGCTCTCGCTGACCGCCACAAAATTTACCACTTCTTCCGCACTCATCCAGCCGTGGGCTCCCACCTCCGCCTGGATCAGCGGTATCATGGCGTAACCGCCTCCAAAGGTAAAAGCTCCAATCTTGAGAAACGTCCAGAATAATTCCAGGTAAATCATTTTTCTCTCCTTCCCTTCAGTTTTCCCCACAGTATACCGGCAGCGGCACAGCATGCGATCACCAGCAGTACGCTGACGTTCCACAGCGCCACAGCAAAAAAAGCGCCCGCCATAATCACATAGGAAATTCCATCTTTCGGAAACTGCCGGTACATGGATACCAGAGCCTGCAGGATCAGCGCCAGTACTCCGGCCCGTATACCCATAAACGCATACTGCACCGCCTTCCATTGTTCAAACTGTTCCAGCACAAAAGAGACCGCGCAGATGATGGCAAAAGACGGAAGAACTACGCCCACAGTGGCCGAAAGCGCCCCGATAAAGCCTCCGATTTTCTGCCCCACAAAAGTGGCCGCGTTAATGGCCACAGGCCCCGGCGTGGATTCAGCTACCGCCACAATCTCCAGGAGATCTTCCTCGCTGATCCATCCCTGCTTCTCCACGGCTTCCCGCTGGATCAGGGGAATCATCGCATATCCTCCGCCGAACGTGAACGCGCCGATTTTCAGGAAGGTGACAAACAAAGATCTGTTACTGCTTTTCTGCATTTTCTTTCCCTGCCTTTCCCATCTATCATGGCACAGACGAGGACATTATGCAACTGAAAAAAAGCAGTGAAAAACCGCGCCGTCACCGGCGCGGCCTTCCGCCGCCATGGATATCTCTGCAGGCCTGCTGACCAGAAAGCCGCCTGCTTAAAAGTCTTTGATCAGTCCCGGCACATCCACATCTGCAAGAGAGGCTTCCATGCGGTACTGCCCTTCAAACGCACAGTGCCTGGTCACTTCATTGGGCACGACCAGAACGCGCATACCGGCATTGATACCGGCCCGCAGGCCGTTCAGTGAGTCTTCCACCACCAGGCACTCCTCCGGTGCGCTCGCCGTCCGGCGCGCCGCTTCCAGAAACAGATCCGGCGCCGGTTTAATACGCTCCACATCCTCCGCTGTGATCAGAAAGTCAAAATATTTCATCAGTCCCAGCCTCTCCAGATGCACTGTAGGCTTTTTTCTTCCTGAAGAAGTTGCCAGCGTCACAGACAGGCCGCTCTCTTTGGACTGTCTCAGGAATCCTTCCACCCCTTCTTTCGCTGGGAGAACACTGCTTGCCTCTATAAAACTCTGTTTCGTATCATACGAAAACTCTTCCCTGTCCACATGGATCCCCTTCTGATCCAGCTTTCTGAACAGGTCCTCCGAATTGGATCCGACGCATTCCAGAAATTCCAGTACAGAGAGCGAATACGCCTTATGCTCCCGGAACCACTTCACATAGATGTGGTACCATACATTCTCCGTATCCACGATCAGTCCGTCAAAATCCATAATGATTGTTTTCAGCATTTTCCTCCATCCTTTTCCGAACGGCGGCGCCGCCCAAAGGCAGCGCCGCCGCCAAGTTCCATTTAGGAAAGTCCGCGCGCTTTGCGGATATTTGCGATCAGCTCATCATACTGAGGCGCATTGACAAAATCCGTAACCGCAATACAGTATGCGTCTTTTTGGGCGGTCTTTGCGCGATCCAGCAGAAGCTCCTGGGTCACCACTACCTGGCAGTCCGTCGGAAGATTCTCTATGGCAATGTGGAATACTTTGATATCATCCAACCCGGCAGCTTTGCACTTTTTCTGAAGGATCGTAGCTCCCATGGCAGAAGATCCGATACCTGCGTCGCATGCGTATGCAATACGGGTAACCGCAGCGAAATCAAACGCTTTCTCCTCCGCCTCAAACACAGAGGAGATCCGGCTCTTCTTGCCTTTCAGCTCGTTCATCTGCTGCGCGGCTTCTCTCAGAGACTCGTCGTTTCCGGAAGCTCGCTTCACCAGTGGAATGGAGATGAGGAAAGAAACAGCGCACGCCGCCAGTATGGACAGGCAGATCATCAGCCGGTCGCCCGGATAGGACATCATCATGATGGAGATGATGCTTCCCGGAGAAGCAACGCCCACCAGGCCCACGCCGAACATGTTAAACAGGAAAGTGCCTGCCGCACCTCCTGCGATCAGCGGGAGGATCAGAACCGGGTTCATGAGTACGAATGGGAAATAGATCTCATGAATTCCGCCGAACAGATGGATCACCGATGCGCCCCATGCGGACGACCGGGAGGTTCCTTTGCCGAAAAACATATAGGCCAGCAGTACCCCAAGGCCGGGCCCCGGATTGCTTTCCAGAAGGAACAGCACGGATTTTCCCAGCGTTTCCAGCTGCGTGGTCCCCATAGGTGTCAGAATTCCCTGGCCGATGGCGTTGTTCAGGAAAAGCACCTTTGCGGGCTCGATCAGGATGGCAGTCAGAGGCAGAAGCCCCGTCTGCACCAGCACATCCACACCGCCGGCAAAAACATTCGTAAGCGAAGAAATCGCCGGACCCAGTATAACACATCCGAACACCGCCAGTACAGCCCCTATGATGCCGATGGAATAGTTATTTACCAGAAGTTCAAAGCCCATGGGCACCTTGCCGTCGATGACCTGGTCAAATTTTTTCAGGATCCAGGCAGAGAGCGGCCCCAGGATCATAGCGCCAATAAACATCGTCACACTGGAACCGATGATCACGCCGATGGTGGCAACTGTCCCGATCACGCCCCCGCGGTAATCGTAGACCATCTTCCCGCCTGCAAAAGCGATCAGCAACGGAAGCAGGTAATTCAGCATCGGAGTGATGAATCCTCTCAGCATGTCGTTGTTTATGGCAATTCCCACCGCCGTCAAAAGCCCCCATGCAATAAACGCCCCCAGATTGGGAATCACCATGTTGCTCAGTTTGCTTCCAAACTTTTGAATCATTACACGTACAGACATTCTTTACCCTCCCTTTTTATAAAATACTTTTATATGAGCCTGTTTACAGTTCCACTTCCCGGCCTTCCGCGATGGATCTCTCGATGGCGTCCACCACACGCAGTGAATTCAGCGCGTCCTCAGGCGTAATAATGGATTTTGTGCCATTTACAATATTTCCAATGAAGGCAAGGATCTCTTCCGAAAGATCTCCGGAAGGCGCGCCGTTCGCCTGGTACCAGTGGCGGGAATCCGGATACTGCACCCGCTCGCCGGTCACGAAGCGCACGCCGTTGTCGCAGGCGTCCACATAAGCGACCCCTTTGGTTCCCACCAGTTCCACCTTATCGTCAATAATCGTGGGCGAATTTTCCGGAAGCACCCAGCATGCTTCCAGGCACGCAACCGCGCCGTTTTCATAAGTGACGATCGCGTAAATCACATCGTCCATATCATATTCCTTCAGCAGCACGCTGCGGGCTTTTGCAAATACCTTCACCGGCCTGCATCCCATGAACCAGTTCACATAATCAATGTCATGGATCATCACGTGCATAGACAGATCTGACGCTCCTATGTACCGGCGCGGGCCTACAATCGGGCTGTTCCGACGGCAGTACATATGGATGATGTCCCCCAGTTCTCCCGCATCCAGGGATTGCTTGATCAGATTAAAGCGGGGATCAAAGCGGAGCAGAAATCCTGTGGTAAACACTTTGTCATAGTCTTTCAGGATCTCATACATGGCTTTTCCGTCCGCCAGTTCTTTCGCCAGCGGTTTTTCCAGCAGGATATGCTTCCCGTTGGCCACGGCAATCTCCACTGCCTCCCTGTGCATGTTGTCCGGCAGTACAATGGATACCGCTTCGATCTCAGGATCCGTCAAAAGATCCTTGTAGTCCTTGTACACTTTGCATCCATACTGCTCCTGTGCCTGTCTGCGGCGCTCATCGTTGTACTCGCACACTGCGTACAGTTCCACACCGGGAAGTTTATTGTAGATTCCCGCATGCACCTGCCCCATCTGCCCGAATCCGATCACGCCTGCCTTAATCTGTCCACTCATTTTCAACGCCTTCTTTCTTTATTTATAATTTGTTTTTTAGTTGCAAATTTAATTTTCATATACTATGATGTTTGATGAATCTATCTATGTACGGAGGAACCCATGGAACATCTCAGTTTTCACAACCGTCTCCAGGCGTACGGCCACCGCCTGAGCAAGAGCGAGCAGAGAATCGCCGCATACATTACCGAACACCGCGAGCTGGCATGTCAGGCAAGCAGCCGTGAACTGGCCCTGTCCACTGATACGTCCAATTCCACGTTGACCCGTTTCTGCCAGAAACTGGGCTATCGGAATTTTATTGAATTCCAGACGCTGCTGTCCGCCGAATGTATTCCGGAACATGTTCCCGAACAGACCCTCCAGAAAATTGCACTCTATTACAGCAGTGTACTTTCTGCCGGCTGCGAGCTTGCGGATAGCAAATCCCTGGACGCTTTTGTCAGCCGTATTCACCAGGCAAACAAAATCGTCATCTTCGGGCTGGGCGGCTCCGGCCTTACTGCCAGTGAGTTTAATATGCGCCTGGTCCAGATGGGCTTTACTTCCAGCGCCATGACCGACTCTTTCCTCATGCGCGTACAGACCAGCCTTTTCTCTCCCCGGGATCTGGTGATCGCCGTCTCCAACTCCGGCGAAACGCCTGAGGTCGTCAGCGCCTGCCATATTGCCAAATCTGTGGGCGCTCAAATCGGCCTGTTAACCCAGCGCCGGCAGACAGAACTGACACAAATGGCCGATGCGGTTCTCTATGCGGGCGATATCAGCCAGACCGGTGATCCGCTGTTCATCAATTCACAGATGCCTCTGATGTTCCTGATCGACGCAGTATCCTACCGGCTCCTGGAGGATGATACCTGCCGGGAAAACCGGGAGCATGCCTTAAAGATCCTCTTCCACCGGGAAGGATAAATGCCCCTTTGGTAATATTTTCATCCAGGAACATTTTTTCTGTTTTTTTTGGTAATGTTTTCACTATTTTTATATCATATGAAAGTATTTTTGTCAATATGACTAATTAAAATGAAATTATTTTCATTTTATTGTCCTTTCCATATAAAAAGGCCCCGGACAGACCTTTTATGATCTGTCCGGAGCCGGATACAATTTCTTTATTTCCCCTGATTGTCAAAATGAATTCCATCCCAGTAGATACAGTCGTTCAGAATCGTCTCAGGCATCAGCTCCACGCCGTCCAGCGCCCATTTTTTATACTCTTCAAAGCCCACGCGGTCGATAATGTAACCGATATGTTCCTTACCGCCGGGTGCGTTCGGCGAGATATATTCCTTCACAAACCTGTAGGTGTTCAGGATAATCTTAATAATATTTTCCTCATCCGCCCATACCAGGAAATCCTTTCCCAGACGGGGATTCCTCTTTCCGGTCCTTCCCATAATCGCCAGCTTATAATATTTCTTTTTGCTTCGGGTTAAGGCACGGGTGGGACATTTGGTGATGCATACGCCGCATCCGATGCATTTCTCCGTGTCACGCACGATCTTATAATTCTCCATACGCAGTGCGTCCACAGACAGAGAACGGCACCCCTTGATGCAGGCCTGGCAGCTTACGCAGCGGCTGGGGTCATACTGGGGCATGGTCATGCCGATGATTCCAAAATCATGCATCCTCGCTTTGGCACAGTCGTTGGAGCATCCGGTACAGGCAATTTTAAAATGCAGATCGTTGGGAAAAACCTTTTTCTCGATCTTCTTCGCCAGTTCGGCCGTATTATAATTGGCAAAAGGACAGACGTTGTTCCCGATACACGCGCTGATATTCCTGGTTCCGGACGCAGGATATCCGGCTCCGGGCTCCTCCTGGTTGATCTCCAGTTTCTCAATGATAGGCTGAAGCTTTTTGTTGATGGCCTCCATATCCTCAAACCGGATACCCTCGATCTCAAAGCCCTGCCTGGTGGTCAGGTGGACATATCCGTTTCCATAGGTCTGGGAGATCTCCTGCACCATCCCCAGGATCTCCGCATCCAGATATCCGCCCGGCACCCGGATACGGGCGGCCCCAATTCCGCGCTCCTTCGACACACGGAACGCATTTTTCTTCAGTTTCTTTGTATTGATATCCATTCCCATAGCCGCGCCTCCTAATCGATCAGATTCTTCCCTTCTACATAATTAAATACCGGGCCGTCCAGACAGATATAGGTGCTGCCCATCCTGCAGTGTCCGCATTTACCCAGTCCACAGCACATCTTCCGCTCGTTGGAGATCCAGATCTGCTCCTCCTTCATCCCCAGTTTCAGGATCTCCTGTACCGTGAATTTAATCATGACCGGAGGACCCACGCAGATAAATACCGCGTTTTCAGGATTTTTAAATTTCAGATCAGGAATATACCTGGTCACCATGCCCACCGGGCCTTCGTATCCCTCCGGCGCGTTATCCACAGTCTGGATCACCTGCAGCTTTTCTTTCCACAGGGCAAAGTCCTCTTTAAACAGTACGTCTCCCAGAGTCTTAAATCCCGCGATCAGCGTACAGCTGTCGCATTCTTGCATATGACGGGCAAAATAATCCACCACGCCGCGTACCGGCGACAGGCCGGTTCCTCCGGCCACTACCACGATCTCTCTCCCTTTAAAATGTTCCAGGTCAAACCCATTGCCATACGGCCCGCGGATCAGCAGGGAGTCTCCCACATAATTTTCAAAAATCTCATTGGTCACCTTTCCCACCCTGCGGATGGTGAAATCTACCGTGCCGGCTCCGACCCCGCTGACGGAGATGGGCGCTTCCCCGTATTTGGGAAGAGAGATTTCAAAAAACTGTCCCGGCTTCACGTCCCCTTCATAAGTCATGCGGAACGTATACTCCAGATCCGTATGCCGGATCACTTCCCTGATCTTTGATGCCTGAGGGATATATTCATTCTTCATTCCTCTTCCTCCTTTGCCAGACGGTTGATACAGTTGGAATATGAAATATATTCCGGGCAGACGTCGTCACAGCGTCCGCAGCCCACGCACATGGGATAGCCGAACCGTTTCTCATAATCGTAAATCTTATGCATGACCTTAAACCGGAACCGTTCGCCCTGGGTTTTCCTGAAGGAGATGCCCCCGGCAATATCCGTATATCCGTCCACCTGGCACGACGCCCATACCCTGCGCCGCTCTCCGGCTTTCTCATTGTCCCGGTAGAATACATCCTGCATGGTAAAACAGGTACAGGTGGGACAGACAAAGTTGCAGCGCCCGCAGCCGATGCACCGGGCCCCATACTCGTTCCAGATCTCCCTGGTGAAGCTTTCATTGGAAAGTTTTTTCGGAAGAGTCACCTGCTCCCGGTTCTCCTCCGCGTAATCCGGAACTACTCTGGCCTCCACAGCCCCTGCCTTTCGGAAATATTCCTCCAGTTCCCCGCATCGGCAATCCGCATATCCCAGCTCACCGTCCGGTTTTATGTACAGGTCGTAATTCTCCGCCCGGTTGGTTCCCATGCTGACGCAGAATCCCGACTTACAGGGCGTCCCGCACCCCATCAAGACAAATTTGGTGCGTTCGCGGATGCGCGCATAGTAATAATCCGAAAATCCGTTCTTCAGATAAATTTCATCCAGGCGCTTTACACCGTACAGGTCACAGGACCGCAGGAATACCAGACGATCCCTCTTCGGCCCCTGAGGAACCGACGCCGTATCCTCCGTAAAATAGAACAGTGTCTCGTTGATGGGAAGCAGCGTCTCTTTGTACGAATAATCTGACTTCCTGTCCCATACGATCTCATCCGGCGATGTGACCTTCCCATAACGGACCACATCCGTCTCGGAAAAACATCCCTCCCCTTTCATGAGCACCGGAGCATACAGGTCATACGTTTCGGAAAGCTCCCGGAACAGCTCATCCATCTGTGTTTTGGTCAGTTGATAGCCCATAGCGACTCCTTTCTTTTATCCCTTTTGTCTTTATAAAAGCTGCTACTATTTTAACAGACAGAAAAACGGGATTCCGTGATGTTTCTCACGAAATCCCGCTTAGCAGCTTCTTATTGCCTCAATCTTCCAAAACGCCGGTCCGATAGAACCGGGAGAGCCGGTCCGGATCCAGTATCACGATCCGTTTCCTTTCCATGGCGATCAGCCGCCGGGCGGCCAGGGTACCGCACACACGGGACGTAGTCTCCCTGGGCGCGCCCAGAAGATCAGCCAGAAAGGTCACGGACATACGGATATCAATCTCTACCCCCTGCTCCGTCCTGATCCCGAAGTCCCTGGAGAGCTTCCAGAGCTTTGCCGCCAGTTTGCGTTCCAGATAAATGCTGCCCATGGTATTCTTCAGCTGGTGTCCCAGCCGCCAGATCTTCCTCTCCTGTGCCTCAATCACACGCCTGGTCAGAGAAAAGTCCTGTTCCATAGCTTTCTGAAATGTATCCGACGGGATCTTCAATACCTCGCTTTTCTCAATCGTCTCGCAGAACAGGGAGGTCACATGCCGGTCCAGCACGTGATCATTCAACAGTTCTCCCCTTCCCGCAATAAAGATGATCTTGCGGTTCCCGTTGTGAGTCATGTTGTACAGAATAGACTTTCCCGCCAGCTGAAAACAGACATACTCCGGCCGTTCCTTGGCCCGATAGATCATCTCCCCCCGTCCGTACCGGACGCTTCGCGCGCCTGCGGACAGAAGTCTCAAAGTCTCCGGGGCAAGCCCCTGAAAAAATGCCAGTTCCAGCCAGTCTTCCATCTTTTGCTCCCTGCCTTTCACATCCCCATATTGACAAAAGTATATCCCATCCCTCCTGTTTTTTCAATCAGGGAGGCATCCATTTCTCCTGCTTTTTCTGCTGTCCGCAAAAATCCCCAGGTCGGACACCCTGGGGATTTTTGCAGAAATATATGTAACTACTAAGGGGATAGAGAAAAACTATCAGCAGAGACGCATGTCAAAAAAAAGATGGCTTCCGCCTGGACGCCATCCCCGTTGACCGCTGTTCTCTCTGATGTGCCTTATTATACTCGTTTACGGGCCGCTGTCAACCCTCTTGAGAATTTCCGTAAAATCTACGGAATCCGCCGCTTTCACCGAATTTTTTTCGTATTTTTTCAAATGTTTCCTGTAAGCTTCTCTCTGTCCGCCGTTCATAATTTGTTCATGTATCTTTCAAAAAAGGTTCACCAACTGCACATGAATCCTTCAAATCTTTTCCATATAATAAAACCATCAAGAAGCCAATCAGTTATATTTCAATAAACTTTTTCATAATAATGCCGGGTGGGCAGCACCCGGCATCCTCCCTTTCTAAATCATATAACCCCTTTGATTCGTTCAAAGGAAGCACATGCCGGAGCAGACGCCCCGGCATGTTGACTTTCAGGAGATATTCCTTTTTCTTTTTATTCTGTCTTGCTGTATTTCGCTTCGATATCGCAGATCTTCTGCACACGCTCCGCGTGTCTGCCGCCCTCGAATTCGGTATTGAAGAAAGAATCCAGGATCATCTTCGCCATCTCGTTGCCCACCACGCGGGCGCCCATGGCGATGATCTGGGAAGCATTGTGCTTCGCCGTCATCATGGCCGAATACGGCTCGCTGCAGACAGCCGCGCGGATGCCCGGCACCTTGTTCGCCGCCAGGGAGATACCGATGCCGGTTCCGCAGAGAAGCACGCCCTTCTCCACTTCGCCCGCCTTGATCGCTTCCGCAACTTTCAGACCCTGATCCGGATAGTCCACGCGTTTTGCGGCGTCATACGCGCCGTAATCCACGCACTCGTATCCCTTGGATTCCATGTACTCCATCAGTTCCTTTTTCAGATCGATCGCTGTATGGTCACAGCCAAAACCTACTTTCATCTCTTTGCCCTCCAAAAGATTCACTATAAGCTGTCTACAGTATAGCAAATGTCCCGACAGCTTTCAAGACGGCAATCCTGATCCATGGAGCGCCGGAGCTGGCGGCAGTCCTGATCTGCGGCCAACTCCGGCGCACGGTATGGTTCTTATACCTCGAACATCATCTCGCCGTAGGTGGGTACCGGCCAGAAATCTCTGTCCACAATGGTCTCCAGCTTATCCACCGGCGCTCTTAAATTCTCCATGGCCGGGATTACCTTCTCACGGAAATCTTTTGCGGTCTCGGCCTCGTCCGTAACCTTTTTCAGCTCTTCCATGGCTTTCTGCGTCTGAGCCAGCAGGGCGCTGGATTCCAGCAGAATTGCTTCCTGCGCGGAGGTATCCGCAGATACGCAGGCGCTCTTGACCATGCTCATGGAGGATGCCACGCGGTTCACAAAGGAGATAACTGCCGGGATGTACAGCTTCGCCGCCATGTCCACCATGGTGCGGGCCTCGATATTGATCAGCCCTGCGTATTCCTCCAGCTTGATCTCTTTTCTGGCCTCCAGCTCTTTTTCATTCATCACGCCCAGCTTGCCGAACATTTCCACCGTGGAATCGCTCACATAGGCCGGGATCGCGTCTACTACGCTCTTTACGTTGGGAAGGCCCCTTCTTTCCGCCTCTTCTACCCACTCGTCAGAATATCCGTTTCCGTTGAACACGATATCCTGGTTTTCTTTCATGGTCTTGTAGATGTAATCCACCGCCGCTTTTTCAAAGTCTTCCGCGCCTTCCAGCACGTCGCAGGCTTTGTTGAACGCTTCCGCCATCATGGAGTTCATCACCGTGTTGGCGTCGCCAATGGAGACAGAGGACGCTACCATACGGAATTCAAACCGGTTGCCGGTGAAAGCGAACGGCGAGGTACGGTTCCTGTCTGTGGGGTCTTTGGGGATCACCGGGAGCGTGCTCACACCCAGATCCAGCGGCTCCACCTTGGCACAGGGCAGTTCGTCAAACGGCACGCCCTTTACGATGGCGTCCACGATCTCGCCGATCTGATCACCCATATAGATGGAGATAATGGCGGGCGGCGCTTCGTTGGCACCCAGACGATGGTCGTTTCCTGCGTTGGACGCCGCGGCGCGCAGGAGCAGGGCATGTTTTTTCACCGCTTCCATCAGGCAGGCCAGCACGCAGAGGAACTGCAGATTCTTATTGGGCTCTTTCCCCGGCTTGAACAGATTCACGCCGTCGTCCGTTCCCAGGGACCAGTTATTGTGCTTACCGGAGCCGTTGACGCCTGCGAACGGCTTCTCATTGAGCAGGCAGGCCAGACCGTGCTTGGTGGCCGTGCTCTTCAGTACGTCCATCACCAGGTAGTTGCTGTCCAGCGCCGCGTCGGACGGAGCAAAGATGGGCGCGATCTCATGCTGGGCCGGAGCCACCTCGTTATGCTGGGTCTTTACCGTGATGCCCAGCTTCCAGAGCTGTTCATCCACATCCGCCATGAAATCGGCCACATTGGTTTTCAGCGGGCCGAAATACTGGTCTTCCATTTCCTGTCCTTTAGGAGCCGGCGCTCCGAACAGGGTGCGGCCCGCATAGATCAGGTCCGGGCGCTCCAGATACCGTTCCCGGCTGACAATAAAATATTCCTGCTCCGGTCCCACATAGGATCTTACCTTCTTCGCCTTGTCGTTTCCGAACATGCGCACGAACCGCACGCCCGCCTTGCTCACCGCGTCCACGGATTTCAACAGCGGAGTCTTGGTATCCAGAGACTCGCCCGTATAGGCGCAGAATGCGGTGGGAATACACAGGATACCGTCCTTCACATAGGCCGGAGATCCCACGTCCCAGGCGGTGTAGCCTCTCGCGCTGCAGGTGGCACGCAGTCCGCCGGAGGGGAAGGAGGACGCGTCCGGCTCGCCCATCATCAGGTCTTTTCCGGAAAAGCTGTTCTCGATCTTGCCTCCCTGGGGAATATCCGCAAAGGAATCATGTTTTTCCGCGCCGATGCTCACGATGTACGGCTGGAAAATATGGGTATAATGGGTCGCCCCCTTTTCGATGGCCCACTCCTTCATCGCCTTCGCTACGATGTCCGCCAGCTCCAGCGTGATCTCGCCTCCGTCTTCCATCAGCTTCAGCATCTGTTTGTAAGTAACCTCCGGAAGCCGCTCCTTCATAACCGCTTCATTGAATACGTCCTGTCCGAATACCTCTGCTACATTTACACTCATAACTTTTCCATCCTTTCCCTAAAAAGAATCCCGTCTGCCGTCTCGCCTGAGACGGCTTTTTTGTCCCGCAGAAATGCCCGGAGAACTTTCCTGCGAACAAAAAAGGCGCTCCACCTGTCAGTGGAACGCCTTCGTTCTTCTTTAGTAAATATGCAATTGATGTTTCTAAAATACATGATCATCCGGAAAAATGCAAGCATTTTCATCATTTTCGTGATTTTTTCAGGAATTCACCCGAATTTCCAACGCTTTTTGATGATTCTGTATAATAGCCTTCTGCCATTCGCCGCCATATTCACCGTCCAGCGTCCAGGGTACCGGCCCGTCAGCCGCGACCTCCAGGCGGGCGGTGCGGAACGAACACATGTATTTTAAGTTGATTTCTTTCAGCAGGATGGCAGCAAGGATCTCCTGGAGTTCCGCCGCGTTCTGCGGTTTTCGGATGAACGTCACCTCAAACACGCCGTCGTCAAAATGCACCCTTCTGCCGATGATATTCTTAAAACCGCCCACCGACCGGGAATTGGTCACCATGCCGAAGATGAAATCCCCTTCCTCCGTCACTTCCTCACTCTCCAGGCGGAGATGGTAGGACGGCACGTTCGTCAGGCGTTTCACGCCCTCCAGCAGATAGGCCATGTGTCCCAGCGCATTTTTCATATCCTGCCTGGTGGAATAGGAGACGTCGGTGAAAACGCCGAACGCCGCGATATACACAAAATATTCGTCGTTGAAGGTTCCGATATCCACCGGGAAATTCTGTCCTTCCACAGCGGTCCGGGCCGCTTTGGCCATATTTCTGGGAATCTTCAGACTGCGTGCAAAATCATTGACCGTTCCGGCAGGGATATAGCCGATGGGAATCTTATGTTCCCGCTGCATCATTCCCTGAACCACCTCGTCCATGGTCCCGTCGCCGCCGCTGCAGACCACCAGGTCATATCCGTCCGGCAGACTGCGGATCTGCTCCACGGCGTCCCTGCTGGCCCGCGTGGGATGTATCCCCATCTCATATCCAGCCTCGGAAAAAACCTGCAGGATCTCAAACAGCTTCGTCCGAAGCTGCCCTCTTCCGGAACATGGATTATAGATAAAAAACAGCCTTTTCGTCTGTTCCATGCGAAACACCTCGTTTCACTAATGAATCAGCGCCCCCAAAAGTCCGTAGGATACCACCGACATGATGATTGTGGCGATAAAGATTCCCAGCATGATGGCCGGGAACGCTTTGCGGAAACGGATTCCCAGAAGAGACGCGATCAGCGCCCCCGTCCACGCGCCGGTTCCCGGCAGCGGGATCCCCACAAACAACGCCAGTCCCCAGAACTCATACCGTTCGATCTGTTCGCTCTTTCCCATGGCGCGCGCCTCCAGCTTCTCTACCATGGGGCGGAACAGCTTCGTCTGTTTCAGGCGGTTGAAAATCGGTGTGATCAGCAGCAAAATGAAGGGCACCGGTATGATATTGCCGATTACACAGTACCAGATGGCCCTGACAATGGGAATGTTCAGAAGGGAAGCCGCCAAAAGCCCGCCCCTCAGTTCCAGAATCGGTACCATAGAGATCAGGAAGACGATCATCTCCCTGGAAATCTTCCCTCCCAGGACCTCCATAAACCATGTAACTAAACTCTCCATATAAATATTTTTCCTTTCCTCTCCTCTGTGGCCGCGCCGCCGCGGGGGCGGCATACGCCGTTATTATTACATACAGTAAGCCGTTCAAACACTTTTCCCGCGGTTCAGGTACCGCTCAAGGAATCGGTACAGGGCCTCCATCTGCGCGTCAGTCCCCACCGTAATCCTCAGATAATTGTCGATCCTTGGACTGGAGAAATACCGCACAAAGATCCCTGCATCCTTCAGAGCCAGGAACAGTTCCTCCGCCCTGTGTTCCGGATGGGTCACAAACAGAAAATTCGCCATGGAATCCGTACAGAGGAATCCCATGTCTCTCAGAATCTTTTTTGCGGATTCCCGCGTCTGAACGATACGGGAAACCGTTTCTTCAAAATATGCGCGGTCCTTCACTGCCTCCGTCCCGCACTCCAGAGCCAGGCGGCTCATGGTATAGGAGTTGAATGAATACTTCACGTCCTCCAGATAGCGGATCAGCTTCGGGGAACCAACGGCATATCCGATGCGCATACCGGCCATGGAACGGGATTTGGAAAAGGTCTGCACCACCAGCAGATTCTCGTACTTTTCCACCAGCGGCAGCGCCGACTCCGCCCCGAAATCCACATAGGCCTCGTCTACAATGACAACCACATCCGGATTGCGGCGGACAATGTCCTCCACATCCTCAAGATCCATGGCCAGTCCTGTTGGCGCGTTGGGGTTGGGAAAAATCACGCCGCCGTTCTCCCCATAGTAGTCTTCTTTCACCACGTGGAACTCACCGTCCAGGCTGCGTACTTCATAGGGGATACGGAACTCTTCCGCCCACACCGGGTAGAAAGAATACGTGATGTCCGGGAAGACAATGGGCTTTTCCGAATTGAAGAAGGTCAGGAACGCCATGGCAAGCACGTCGTCCGACCCCACGCCCACAAATACCTGCTCCGGCTTCACCCCGCAGGCTTCGGCAAGGGCATCCTTCAGCGAAGCCGCCGCAGGATCCGGATAGAGGCGCAGACTGTCTGTGTCAAAGCCTTCCAGGATACGCCGCACGCCCGGAGCCGGCGGATAGGGGTTCTCATTGGTATTCAGCTTAATAACATCCTGTCTCCGGGGCTGTTCTCCCGGTGTATACGGAGTCACTCTCCGTACGTTCTCTTCCCATGCTCCCATTTCCTGTTCTCCTTCGTATCTGTGTTATGCCAGCGTGACTATCCCTTTTTCCGCCATGAATACCGGGCGGTAAGACAGCTTCGCCTGACGCAGTCCTTCGTCTCCCATATCCTCCTCCCGGTTCACATACGGGTATTCAGATACCTCATGCTCCAGAAACTGCTGATTGATGGCCGTATAGGCCCCGCGTACGTCCGCATAGGCTTTCTCAATATGCACCACAAACGTATCGTCACACACAGGCTCTCCCAGGGTAAACGCCACAATCTCGCCGCCCACCCGCAGCACGCCGCCCTTCAGTTCCAGCTCTTTGAACAGCCGCAGGGAATTAAGCGCCACACACATCTCTTTATTTTTCTCCGGGTCGCCCTCACAGCCGTTGAACTCTCTCCATCTTAACGCCATCTGGAAGCACTCTTCCACGTTTCCATCCGTAATCGGTTCGTAGGACCAGTCCGGATAAGCAGCCTTGAACTGATTCAGATGATTCTTCTTTCCGTGATACTTTTTCCCGGACAGGCGGATCAGCTTCTCAGTCTCGTACACATAGTCCGCGTCGTTCCTGGAATATTCCACCTGGAACATCCCCGGAAACAATCCGGAAAGCTCCTCGAACTCCGCCTCGCTCACCGCGTGCATACGGAATGGATAGCCCTTTTCCCGGCTGTCTTCCAGAAGCATCTCGATCACCGCTTTTACGTCTCCCCTGCCGATGGGATAAGCGTAAGAATATTTTCCGTCAAATTCGCTGCGGAACACCGCAGTATCCAGAATCTCCGCCCAGGTAAGATTGTAAAACCTGGCCCACAGATAGACGTTCGCAAATGTTCTTTCGCAGCCCCGGGACTTTCTGGCCTGAAAGTGCTTAAGGATCGCCTCCCGGTCCTCCAGTCCCGGTCTTTTAAATGGAATCTCCATAGTTTCCTGCTTTCTTCTTTCTATTTGTTACTATTCACAGTCTTGATTCAGAATCGGCTGTGAATAGTAACTTTTTAATCAAATAGCTTCTCTTTATACACCCCGGCGTCGATCAGCTCGCGGAACGAGCGTACCACCGCCGGCTTATCTTCCTTATAAGTCACGCCGAACCACTTATCGCTGGATTCCAGCACCGTTACGTTGGCCTTTTTCTCCTGGATCAGTCCGTCCACGATGGTGGGGATCAGGTACTCGCCCTTGGTGGAATCCGGAAGTCCGGCCAGGAACCCGGCGAAGCCCTGCTCCAGCACGCCGAACAGTTCCGGCGTAAAGCCCCACATATTCATGGATACCGGACATCCGGCATCCACCGGCGTAAGGGTTCCGTCCTCCGCCTGCACTGCCGCACCCTCCGGCGTCCTTACGATGTTCTTCGTCTCCGTCACCTTGGTCAGATGGCCCTGCGCGTCCACGCTGCAGATACCGCGGGTCACGCCGCCGTTCTCGCTGAGCGTATTGCCAAGCTTAAATCCCGCCATGCAGAACTCCATACGCCCATCCTCAGACGGATGCTCCTGCGCCAGATACTCGTGAACCTTCCCAAAGGCTTCTTTTCCATAGTAGTCATCCGCGTTGATCACTGCAAACGGTTCGTGAACCAGGTTCCTGCAGCAGAGGATGGCCTGGCCAGTACCCCACGGCTTCGTCCGCCCTTCCGGCTTCTGAAAACCTGCCGGCAGGTCGTCGAGTTCCTGGAACGCGTACTCCGTCTCAATGATCTTCTCCATGCGGTTTCCGATGATCTCCCGGAAATCCTTTTCCAGATCTTTTCGAATAATAAACACGACCTTGTCAAAGCCCGCCTCTATGGCGTCGTGTACCGAATAGTCCATGATAATCTCTCCGGAAGGTCCTACCGGCTCCAACTGCTTAATTCCGCCGCCAAAACGGCTCCCGATTCCGGCCGCCATCACGACCAGCGTAGTTTTTTTCATGATTTCCTCCTGAATCCCTCTTTTACATCACATTTTTCATCGTCTGAATCACTTTAGATACATATTCCCGGCAAAGCTCCTGGGTCGTCGCTTCCACCATGACCCGAAGCAGCGGCTCCGTACCGCTTTCTCTCACCAGGATCCGTCCGTCTGTTCCCAGAGCCTCTTCCACTTCCCGGATCGCTTCCATTACTGCCGGATGCTCCAGAACCGCTTTTTTGTCCGTCACCCGCAGGTTCTCCAGAAGCTGCGGATAGATCGTCACTTCCGAAGCCAGCGTGCCCAGCGTGGTCTTCTTCTCCAGCAGTACCTCCATGATCTTCAGAGAAGTCAGAATGCCGTCTCCGGTGGTGGCATGCTTGCTGAAAATGATGTGCCCGGACTGCTCTCCGCCCAGGAGATATCCGTTCTCCATCATATTCTCAAACACGTATTTATCGCCCACCTTTGTCTTCTGATAGCTCAGTCCTTCCCGGTCACAGGCTTTATAGAGACCGATATTGGACATTACCGTGGTCACGATCATGTTGTCCTTGAGCTGTCCCAGCTCTTTCATATATTTTCCGCAGATATAAAGGATCAGATCCCCGTCCACCACGTTTCCATGCTCATCCACGGCCATGCAGCGGTCCGCGTCTCCGTCATAGGCA
Organism: uncultured Lachnoclostridium sp.; assembly: GCA_944381625.1. Classification (GTDB taxonomy): domain Bacteria; phylum Bacillota; class Clostridia; order Lachnospirales; family Lachnospiraceae; genus Hominiventricola. The sequence goes on along the minus strand of CALWLW010000005.1, from coordinate 43,841 downwards.
AAACCCACGTCCAGGCCTTTCTCCTTCACCAGCGCCTGCAGCGCCTCAATATGGGTGGAACCGCAGTCCCGGTTGATATTCGTGCCGTCCGGCTCGTTGTGGATCACATACGTCTTTGCTCCCAGAGCGTCGAAAACGCTCTTGGCAATGGCGGACGCGCTTCCGTTGGAGCAGTCCAGACCCACTCTCATGTTTTTGAAGGAGCGGGTGGGAAGGGAGATCAGGTAACCGATATACCGGTTCCTGCCTGCGGAGAAGTCCACTGTGCGGCCGATATTCTCCCTCACCGCCATGGGCAGTTCCTCCGTCTCACCGTCAATATAAGCTTCAATCTTTTCTTCCACGTCGGCTTCCAGCTTGTATCCCATGCTGTTGATTACCTTGATGCCGTTGTCGTAGAACGGGTTGTGGCTGGCAGAAATCATAATGCCGCAGTCAAATCCTTCCGTGCGCACCACATAGGACACGCTGGGGGTGGTCGTCACATGCAGCAGGTACACGTCCGCTCCCGACGCGGTCAGACCCGCCACCAGGGAATACTCAAACATATAGCTGGATCTTCTGGTGTCCTTGCCGATGACCACCTGGGCCTTATGGTCCTGTCCATAGTACCATCCCAGAAAGCGTCCTACTTTATAAGCGTGCTCCACTGTCAGCGACACATTGGCTTCCCCGCGGAAACCATCTGTTCCAAAATACTTTCCCATTTTTTCCATTCCTCTCAATTTTATGCATAGTTAACAACATCACGGACTGCTCCGCATCTGCTATCATTATATTCAAGGCATGCGGATTTTTCAACCGGCTTCCCCCATCTTTGCCAGCTTCGCCGCCTGATCGGCCGCGATACAGGCGTCTATAATCTCCTGGATATCCCCGTCCATGATCTTGTCCAGCTTATACAGCGTCAGATTGATCCTGTGATCCGTCACCCTGCCCTGGGGGAAATTATAGGTACGGATCTTCTCAGAACGGTCTCCTGTACCGATCTGGCTCCTTCTGGCCTCCGCCTCCGCGTCGTGGGCTTTCTGACATTCAATGTCATAGAGCTTGGCTCTCAGCAGGGCGAATGCTTTCGCCTTGTTCTGGAGCTGGGATTTCTCTGTCTGACTGTATACCACAATACCGGTGGGATAATGGGTCAGACGCACGGCGGAATCTGTGGTGTTGACGCACTGGCCGCCGTTTCCCGACGCCCTCATCACATCGATCCGGACATCCTTCTCGTCGATCTCCACATCCACCTCTTCCGCCTCCGGCATCACGGCCACCGTGATGGTGGAGGTGTGGATCCGTCCGCCGGACTCTGTCTCCGGCACTCTCTGTACACGGTGCACGCCGGACTCGTACTTCATCACCGAGTAAGCGCCCGTACCGCTGATCATGAACGTGACGCTCTTCATGCCGCCGATCCCGATCTCGTCGGCCTCCATCAGTTCCACCTTCCAGCGCCTGGACTCCGCGAAATGTACATACATACGGTAGATCTCCGCCGCGAAAAGCGCCGCCTCGTCCCCGCCTGCGCCCGCGCGGATCTCCACAATCACGTTCTTATCGTCGTTGGGGTCCTTGGGCAGCAGCAGGATCTTCAGCTTCTGCTCCAGCTCTGCCATATTTTTCCTGGCCTCGGACAGCTCTTCCTTCAGCATCTCCCGCATCTCTTCATCGGACTCTTCTTCCAGCATGGCCAGACTGTCCTCCACGGTCTCCTGGCATTTCTTATATCCTGTATAAGTATCCACCAGCGGCTGCAGGTCCGACTGCTCTTTCATCAGATTCCGGAAACGCTTCTGGTCGTTGACGACCGAAGGTTCCGTCAGTTCATTGGTAATCTCCTCAAACCTGTGTACCAGGTCTTCCAATCTGTCAAACATGTTGTTCCTCCTGAGCTATGAACGCAGGACTCCGCACACCACCCGGTCCAGGCCGGACAGATCCTGCACAATTCTGATTTCTTCAAAGGCGGGCCTCAAAAGTTCCGCCACCGCTTTTCCCTGGTCATATCCGATCTCCAGGAATATCCGTCCCGAAGGCTCCAGATAATCCGGGCACGCTTCCGCAATCCGTCTGTAGAAGGAAAGCCCGTCAACGCCTCCGTCCAGCGCCATGCGCGGCTCATGGTCTCTGACCTCTTCCATCAGAGCATCCACCTCCCGGCTGGCGATATAAGGCGGATTGGAAACAATACAATCGTATGTCCCGGAAATATTTTCAAACAGATCCCCCTGGCAGAAATCCGCGGCGATCCCCAGATGCTCCGCATTCCTGCGGGCCGTGGAAAGCGCCTTCTCGGACAGATCCGTCCCGGTTCCGGACACCCCCGGACACAGGCGCAGAAGACTTAACAGGATGCACCCTGACCCGGTGCAAAGATCCAGCACCCGCATCCCCGGCGCAAGCACGCCAAGCGCCTCTTCCACCAGGATCTCCGTATCCTGCCTTGGAATCAGTACATTTTCATCTACAAAAAAGGAAAGTCCCATAAACTCCTGGCTGCCGGTCAGATGCTGCAGCGGGATATGGGAACTCCTTTTGGCAATCAGGTCCCGGTAAACCTGTTCCCGGTCCGGCAAGACCTCCTGCTCCGGGTGCATAAAGTACCCGCTCCTGGTACAGCCGGCCGCATATTCCAGCAGATACCAGGCGTCCAGTTCCCATTCGGCGATGCCCTCCGCTTTCAGCCGCTCCCGGCCCTCCTTCAAAAGTCCCGCCAGCGTCATGCCGGTTCTCCTTCATCCGTCCGGCATCTTCTCTCACCATGCGCAGCCATGCTGCTGCCGCGGGAGACCGCTCCGGCACACTCCGGGGCCGCTCCGGCATCCAGGAACGCCCTCCAGTCGAACACCGCCTCCACGGCGGCGATCGCCACTTCTATCATATCGTCGTCCGGTTCACGGGTGGTCAGCTTCTGCATTCCCTTCCCCGGAAGGCTTAACAGCTTCACCAGCGGGTTCTCGCTGCGGCCGGCCAGACGGATGAACTCATAGGACACCCCGGCGATCACCGGCACCAGCAGCACGCGGGTTACCACCCGCCACACGGGGGACTCCACCCGGATGAAGATAAAAAATATAATACTGATTATCATGACGATGAACAGGAAGCTGGTTCCGCATCTGGCATGATAGCGGGAGCTTTTCCTCACGTTCTCCACGTTCAGTTCCAGTCCATGCTCAATACAGTTGATACTCTTATGCTCCGCTCCATGGTACATATATACCCTGCGGATGTCCTTCATGGAAGAAATCAGCACCACATAGAGCACAAAGATGGCCAGCCGGATCACGCCCTCCACCACTGCGGTCAGCGTATCCGACGGCAGATATGCCCGGAAAAAGTCTGAGATAAAATACGGGAGCAGCATGAAGATCGCCACCGCCATCACAATGGAGAAGGCCACGGTACAGCCCATCACCACTTTCTCCGCCTTTTCTCCGAACGTCCTGTCCAGAAATTTTTCAAACCGTCCCGGCTCCTGGGCTTCCTCGTCGTCATAAAAGCCCGCCGAAAATGTCAGCGTCTGCATACCTAGGATCAGGGAATCTATAAAATTAACCACGCCCCGGATCAGAGGAAGCTTCGCCCAGGCCTTTCCCGCGGCAATCCCGCCGTACTCGTCCGCCTGAACCTCGATCTCCCCGTCCGGCCTGCGGACGGCCACGGAATACTGGTTCTGGTTCTTCATCATAATCCCTTCCAGCACCGCCTGTCCGCCGATACCTGATGGTCTCACATCATCACGTCCTTTCGGATCAAGGACGCGCGCCAAAGCGCGCGTCCATATTGTAAAAATAGGTTGAGATTAGACCTAACCTCAACCTTACTTTTAGCACGCTTATTTGCTGATACCGTATTTACGATTGAATTTATCAATACGTCCGCGGGCTGCCGCAACCTTCTGCTGACCCGTGTAGAACGGATGGCACTTGGAGCAGATCTCCACGTGGATGTCCTGCTTCGTAGATCCGGTCACAAACGTGTTGCCGCAGTTGCAGGTCACAGTTGCCTGATAATAATTCGGATGGATTCCTTCTCTCATATTCTATTCACCTCTCTCATATATTGTGAACTTCCGGCTGCCGCCGATTCCCAGCCAATGCCGCTCCGATGTTTCCACGGCAAGATATCCCGGGCTATCCCTGCAAGTCCCTGCAGTTTATGGCTCAGACATGTCTTTCGAAGCTGTCCGGGCCAGTCTCAATGTTAGCTTCATGATTATAGCACAAGGCGGTTGGGGATGCAAGTTATTTTACAAATTCTTTAGAATCCCCTGCTTAAAAGGTTACAGTTCACACCGTACTCAGGAACAGGAAAAATGCAGCGTCATGCTTGCATGTAAGAGGCATTTTTCCTGTTCCTGAGTGCGAGTAGAACTCGTAACCTCCGCCCCATAAGCAGTCTTAGCACGTAGTGCGGGACTGGAGCGCGTCAGCGCGACGAGTGCGCATGCGGGCGGAGGCTCGGTGTGAACTGTAACCTTAAAAGAACCTTGTGCGCTTCACATTCTGCACAAACTCCTCGTTGGTCCTGGTCCTGGTAAACAGATTCAGGATATTTTCCACCGCCTCGTCCGCTTTCATGCCGTTCAGGGCCTTGCGGATATTGTCCATGGCCTGCTGCTCCTCGGCGTTCAGCAGAAGATCGTCCCGGCGGGTACTGGATTTCTGAATGTCGATAGCCGGGAATACTCTCTTCTCCGACAGTTTCCGGTCCAGAACCAGCTCCATGTTGCCGGTGCCCTTAAATTCCTCGAAGATCACATCGTCCATCTTGCTTCCGGTCTCCACCAGGGCGGTGGCCAGCACGGTCAGGCTTCCGCCCTCGCGCATCTTTCTTGCCGCTCCAAAAAACCGCTTGGGCATATGCAGAGCCGCCGGATCCAGGCCGCCGGAAAGGGTACGTCCGCTGGGCGGCACCGTCAGGTTGTAGGCCCTGGCCAGACGGGTGATGCTGTCCAGAAGGATCACCACGTCCTTCCCGCCTTCCACCAGACGTTTTGCCCGCTCGATCACCATCTCGGACACGCGTTTGTGATGCTCCGGCAGTTCGTCAAAGGTGGAGTAGATCACCTCCACATGCCTTCCTTCAATGGCCTCCTTAATATCCGTCACTTCCTCCGGCCGTTCGTCGATCAGCAGGATGATCAGATACATATCCGGATGGTTCTGTGTGATGGACTTGGCCACGTCCTTCAGAAGCGTCGTCTTTCCGGCTTTGGGCGGCGACACGATCATACCCCTCTGGCCTTTTCCGATGGGCGAGATCTCGTCCACGATCCTCATGGCTATACTTCCGCCCGGACGCTCCAGGCGTATCCGCTCGTTGGGGAAAATCGGAGTAAGATCCTCAAAGCTGGGCCTGCGGGTATTGGCCTCCGGGTGCTGTCCATTGATATTTTTCACGTACAGCAGGGCGCTGAACTTCTCCTTGTCCGTTTTCACTTTGGTATTGCCGGTGATGATGTCGCCGGTCTTCATATTAAATCTTCGGATCTGGGACGGGGACACGTACACGTCGTTCTCACCCGGCATATAATTGTCGCTGCGGATAAATCCGAACCCATCCGCCATAACCTCGAGAATCCCGTGCACCGTCTGCCCGCTGTCAAGCTGCTCCATATCCGATACGCTCTTCCCGCTTTCACTGGCCTGCGCTTTGATCGCTTCCGATGCGGCCGCTTTCGCATCCTCCGCCAGCATGGCTTCGATCACTGCTTCCTTGCGCATGGCTGAAGTCCCTTTGATCCCCCGGCTCTTCGCAATATCGCGCAGTACCGCAAGGGACAGTGATTCATATTTTTCTTTCATATTATTATTCATATCATCCTCCTGTTGCTGTTCTGTTTTCCTGTCTGATCGTTGGGGAATCTCTGCCGGACCCGGCAGAACGCTCTCTGAGTTGACTATAGTATACACGTTTTGTCCATAATTGAAAAGCGAAACTTTTACAAAAGAACCGCAAACTTGATTTTCCGTCCTCTCTATGATAGATTGAAAGTATGAAATTTTGGAATGACAAACCTTACCATTCGCTGGATTATGAGTTAAAAAAGCAGTTTGACGAAAAGGTGTACCGCCTGGCGCTGAACGCCGGCACCACCTGCCCCAACCGGGACGGACATGTGGGCCGCGGCGGCTGTATCTTCTGCAGCGGCGGCGGTTCTGGAGAATTCGCGGCAGATCCCGCCCTCTCCGTGCAGGAACAGATCCGCGAGGGAAAGCTGCGGCTGGAAAAGAAACGCCCTGTCCGTAAATTTATTGCTTATTTTCAGGCTTTTACCAGTACCTATGCGCCTGTTTCCTACCTGCGCCCCATATTTACGGAAGCCATCCGTCTTCCGGAGATCGTCGTCCTCTCTGCGGCCACCCGCCCGGACTGCCTGCCCGACGATGTACTGGAGCTTCTGAAAGAACTGAACCGAAGCAAACCTGTATGGATCGAACTGGGCCTTCAGACCATGCACGAGGACACGGCGGCGCTGATCCGGCGGGGGTACCGGCTCCCTGTCTTTGAGGACGCGGTGAAACGCCTGCGGGAAGCCGGCATCCAGGTCATTGTCCACGTCATCCTGGGACTTCCCGGCGAGGATTCCTCCCGGATGCTGGAAACCATAGACTATCTGAACACTTTGGACATCCAGGGCATAAAACTCCATCTGCTGCATATTCTGAAAGGAACAGATCTGGCAGACCTGTACCAGAGAGAGCCTTTCCCCGTCTTTACCATGGACGGATATGTACAGATGACCGTGGCCTGCATCGAACGGCTACGCCCTGATATCGTCATCCACCGTCTGACCGGGGATGGTCCGAAGGATCTTTTGATCGCCCCCCTGTGGAGCAGCGCGAAACGTCAGGTACTCAACAGCATTCACCGGGAATTCCGCCTGCAGGACACATGGCAGGGTAAATATTATCTAGATTCGTAAAGGAGATGGCCGCCCATGGCTGATACGCTGACACTCTACAAACTGATTGTGCTGAAGATGCTGGATCAAGTGGAGACTCCTCTATCCAACTCCCAGATCTCTGAATTTATTCTGGAAAAAGAATATACTAATTATTTCACGCTCCAGCAGGTGCTGTCCGAGCTGGACGAGTCCGGCCTGGTGACAGTTTCCACCAGCCATAATACCTCCCTCTACCGGATCACGCCGGCCGGGCGGGATACGCTGGAATATTTCGGGGACAAAGTCTCCGATACCATCTGTATGGAGATCCAGACCTATCTGAAAGAAAAGGAGGTGGAGATCCAGGATTCTCTCTCCACCACCGCCGATTATTTCCCCGCCCCCCACAGCGGATATCTTGCGCGCTGTCAGGTGCGGGAGCGCAGTTCCACCCTCATAGACCTGACCATCTCCGTCCCTTCCGAGGACCAGGCCCAGGCCGTATGCGCCCACTGGAAGGAACGGAGCCAGGAGATTTACGCCTACATCATGCAGAACCTGCTGTAAACGCCGCAGACCGCGGCGCAGGCGGGCAAACCTATAGCCTGTCCATAAAAACGGATCCCGGCCGCGAACGTTCGCCTACGAAGGTCCGTCCTGCCTCCACTGGGAGACTGTCTCCAGAAGCTCCCTTGCGTTCTGTGCCACTTCATCAAACGCCCCGGCCTCATAGAGCTGGATCAGGATCAGTCCCACAGGGATCGCCACGATCATGCCCACAAGGCCGCCCAGGCGGTATCCGATGAAGATCAAAAACAGCGTCGTCAGCGTATCGATCCCCACGCTGTCTCCCACCATCTTGGGCTGGATCAGCTGATGGGTAAACTGCGTCACGCCGTACAGGACCAGAAGCCCAGCCGCGCGGGGAAGGCCGCCGCTCAGGGCACAGTAAAGCGCCCATGGAAGCAGCACGGTCCCCGTGCCCAGCACCGGCAGGAAATCCAGAAATGCGATGACCAGGCCCAGCAGAACCGCATAGTCTACCTGCAGAAGCAGAAGTCCCACAGCCAAAAGGGCGAAGACTACGCCCATAATCTTAAACTGCGCGCGAAAATATCCGCCCACTGCGGTTTTCAGGTTCTTCCATATCATGCCCAGGTGCTTCCGGTCCTTTACAGGAATCAACATCCGTCCGATCTTCTGGACCCGCTCCCGCTCCGCCATAAAGAAATACGCAAACAGCAGAACGAAAATAAAAGAAATCAAGAGCGACGGAATGTTCATCGCCGCGTTTCCCGCGGCTTCCACCGTGCCGCCTCCCAGGCTCCCCACGATCTGTCCCGAGTATGCCGACAGGTTCTCTGTGAAATCCGCGATGCTTTCCTGCATCTGCGGCGGTAGATGTTCCGCGAAGCCCTGGAGATTTTCCCCGATCTGGGAAAATCCGTCCATCATGGCCTGATAGTACAGCGGCAGCCGCTTCACCAGTCCGGCCATTTCCCCGACCATCCACCGCACCGCTCCATAACAGGCCAGGACAATGAGCAGGATCGTTCCCACCATAACCGCCATGGAGCTGTGCCTGCGTACAATGTGCAGCTTTTTCTCCATGAACTGAACCGGGGGATTCGCAATCTGCGCAATAACCCAGCCCACGATCACCGGTGAGAAAAATTTCACCAACGGCGGCCCCGCCAGAATCAGAATCAATACTTTCACAAAGAAGAGGCCGATGTTCAGCAGGTTTCTGCCGATCTTTCTTCCGGGAGACTCTTCCGGTTTTTTCAGCGGTTCCCCTTCCATGCGCTACGCCTCCTTCGCGGCATTCTCAATCACATCCCAGATCTCATCCCGCCCCTGCTTCGTCTCCGCCGAGAACGGTATGATCTTTGTTCCGGGCTCCACTTCCAGCCCTTCTCTGAGGATTTTCAGTTGTTTTGCCACCTGGCTCCTTTTAATCTTGTCCAGCTTCGTGGCGATGATGACCGGCTCATAGCCCTGATATACGATCCAGCGGTACATGGTCCGGTCGTTCTCCGACGGGGCGTGGCGGATATCCACCAGCAAAAAGACCGCTTTCAGCTGGCGGGAGCCGTGAAGATATCTTTCGATCATCTTTCCCCATTTTTCCCGTACCTGTTCGCTGACCTTAGCGTATCCGTATCCTGGCAGATCCACCAGGTACAGGGTGTCATTCACATTATAGTAATTGATCGTCTGGGTCTTTCCCGGCTGGGAGGACGTCCTGGCCAGGGCCTTCCGGTTCAGAAGGCCGTTGATCAGGGAGGATTTCCCCACATTGGACTTCCCAGCGAAAGCCACCTCCGGGCAGGCCGTCTCAGGGATCTTGCTGCTGATCCCCAGGACCGTTTCCAGTTCTGCTTTTTTCACGATCATAATGCTGCTCCTTTACTCTGCAAACGCGTTGTCAGTCACTTCATCCATAGTTTCCGCATATACCAGTTCCAGGCCGCCTGTGATCTCCCTGGACAGTTCCTCAATATCCCTCTTATTCTTCTTAGGTACAATCACCTTTTTCATGCCGGCATTCTTTGCCGCCAGCAGCTTCTCTTTTAAGCCGCCCACCGGAAGCACGCGGCCCCGAAGCGTCACCTCGCCCGTCATGGCCACGTCGGCGCGCACCGGTTTCTCCAGCATGGCGGACAGCATGGCCGTCGCCATGGTGATCCCGGCGGAAGGACCGTCTTTGGGCACCGCCCCCTCCGGGATATGAATGTGGATATCATGCTCCTGGAAAAACTCTTTCTCCAGGCCGCAACGGTCCGCGATGGACCGGATATAGCTGATGCCTGCTTTGGCCGATTCCTGCATCACATCTCCCAACTGTCCGGTCAGTTCAAAATTGCCTTTTCCGGGCATCAGGTTCACTTCGATCTCCAGCGTATCGCCTCCCACGCTGGTCCAGGCCAGTCCACGCACGATACCGATCTCGTCCTTCTCATTGCGCTCCTGGTATTCGTACACCGGTTTGCCCAGGTATTTCCCCAGGTTCCGCTCCGTGATACGGACTTTTTCGCACCCTTTCTCCAGAATCTCCCGGTCCGCTTTCCGGCACAGGGACGCAAGCCGGCGTTCCAGATTCCGCACTCCGGCCTCCCTGGTATACTGGTGAATGAGCATTTCCATGGCGCGGCCGCTGATCTGGAAGCTGTCTTTGTCCAGTCCGTGACGGTTTCTCTGCTTGGGAAGCAGATGGTCTTTGGCAATATGCATTTTTTCATTTTCCGTATAACTGCTGATCTCGATCACTTCCATGCGGTCCAGAAGCGGGCGGGGAATGGTCTGGATATCGTTAGCCGTGGTCAGGAACATGACCTCCGACAGATCCACCGGCAGTTCCACATAATGATCCCGGAAGCGGGAATTCTGCTCGCTGTCCAGCACTTCCAGCAGGGCGGAGAAGGTGTCTCCCCGGTGATCGCTGCTGACCTTGTCGATCTCATCCAGCACCATCAGCGGGTTTTTCACTCCCGCCTGCCGGATGCCCGCCACGATGCGTCCCGGCATGGCGCCGATATACGTGCGCCGGTGCCCCCGGATCTCCGCTTCGTCGTGAACGCCGCCCAGGCAGATACGGATATATTTTTTGTCCATGGCATGGGCGATGGACCGCGCGATGGAGGTCTTCCCTGTTCCCGGCGGTCCCACCAGGCAGAGGATGGGGCTCTCGCCCCGGTCCAGCATCTTGCGCACCGCCAGAAATTCCAGCACGCGTTCTTTTACTTTCTCCAAGCCATAATGCTCCGATTCCAGGATCTCCTTCGCTTTTTTCAGATCCAGGCAGTCTTCTCCCCGTTTGTCCCAGGGCAGCTCCAGAAGCGTCTCGATATAGCCCCGGATCACCGAGGCCTCGGCAGAGTTCATACCCGCGTTCAGGAACCGCCGGATCTCTTTCTCAATGCGGTCCTTCACCTCCTGGGGCGCCTGCAGTTCCTCCACCGCTTTGCGGAACTGGGCGGCTTCCGCGCTGGGGCCGTCCTCTCCCAGTTCCTCCCGGATCACTTTCATCTGTTCCCGCAGGATATACTCTTTCTGCTGCTTATCCACGCGGGCTTTCACCTTTTCCTGGATACTCTTCCGGAAATGCTCGATCTCGATCTCATTGTTCAGCATGATGCAGAGGACTTCGTAATGTGTGGGCAGATCCACGATCTCCAGCAGCTTCTGCTGCTGTTCCCAGCCAAGCGGGGTATGTATGGACACCTGCGTCATCAGGCGTTCCAGATCCGGCGCGTCCAGAACCTGGCGGGCCAGGTCTTTTCCCACTTTTCCACTGTTCTCGCAATATCTCTGGAAAATCTCCTTCAGATTGCGGAACATGGCCTCTTTCCCCTCGGTGGGAAGCGGACCGAAATCCTCTGTTTCCACCGTTTCTATTTCCGCTTCCAGATATTCGCCTTCTTCCAGGGCGCACAGCCTTGCTCTTCCGGTTCCCTCCACCAACACCCGAAGAATATTATGGGGCATTTTGACAATCTGCTTTACCGACGCCACCGTCCCCACCAAGAACAGCTCCTGGATGGACGGGTTCTCCGTCTCCGGGCTCCTCTGGGTCACCACAAAAAGCTTCTGCCCCTGCTTCAGCGCCTGTTCCACCGCCTTCACAGAGCGGGAACGGCTCACATCAAAATGCGTGATCATCTCCGGAAGAATCGTCATCCCCCGAAGCGCCACGGCCGGGAGTCTTAGTTCTGTCTTCTCCATTCTTCCTCCTATTGTCTGAAAAAGGAGCCAGCAATGGGCCCCTTTTTTCTTACTTTCTTGTAATCATCGGCGCGCCGGAGCCTTCCACGGCCTCCCGTGTGATCGTACAGCTCTGGATACTGTTGTCCGATGGAATTGTAAACATCAGATCCATCATTGTCTCTTCCATGATGGAGCGGAGCCCTCTGGCCCCAGTCTTTCTTTTCAGCGTTTTCTCGGCCACCGCTTCCACGGCTCCCTTGTCAAACTTCAGATCCACGCCGTCCAGCTCGAACAGCTTCTGATACTGGCGCACAATGGAGTTCTTGGGTTCCAGCAGGATCCGTACCATATCTTCCTGTCTCAGCGGATCCAGGGACACGGAGATGGGAACGCGTCCCATGAACTCCGGGATCATGCCGAACTTGATAAAGTCCTCCGGCAGTGCGTTACGGAGCAGTTCTCCCACATTCTCCCTGCGTCTCTCCCGGATATCCGCGTTGAATCCGATGGATTTGCGGTCCATGCGGGTCTCGATGATCTTATCCAGTCCTTCGAAAGCTCCGCCGCAGATAAACAGAATGTTCGTGGTATCGATCTGAAGCAGCTCCTGGTGGGGATGCTTCCTCCCTCCCTGGGGCGGAACGGAGGCGACGGTTCCCTCCAGGATCTTCAAAAGAGCCTGCTGGACGCCTTCTCCCGATACGTCCCTGGTAATGGACGGATTCTCCGACTTGCGGGTGATCTTGTCGATCTCGTCAATATAAATGATGCCCTTCTGCGCGCGCTCGATGTCGTAGTCTGCCGCCTGGATAATCTTGAGCAGGATATTTTCCACATCCTCGCCCACATATCCCGCTTCCGTCAGCGTGGTGGCGTCCGCGATGGCGAACGGTACGTTCAGGATCTTTGCCAGCGTCTGTGCCAGCAGCGTCTTGCCCGAACCAGTGGGTCCCAGAAGCAGGATATTGCTTTTCTGCAGCTCCACATCCAGATCCTGGCCTGCCAGAATCCGTTTATAATGATTATATACAGCTACGGACAGCACCTTTTTGGCATTTTCCTGCCCGATCACATAATCATCCAGGAAATTTTTGATCTCTTCCGGCTTCAGAAGATTGATCTCTTCCGGTTCGTTCTCTTCTTCCTCCACGCCCAATTCTTCCTCAATAATCTCGGAACACAGTTCCACGCACTCGTCGCAGATATAGACGCCGTTGGGGCCCTTCAGCAATTTCAGGACCTGGCTCTCTGTCTTGCCGCAAAAGGAACATCTGATTTCATTTCTAGCCATGCTTTTCTCTATTCTCCCTTAATGTCCTGCGATCACCTGGTCGATGAGTCCGTAGGCCATCGCCTCTTCCGCAGTCATATAATTGTCGCGGTCCGTATCCTTCTGGATCACTTCCAGCGGCTGTCCGGTGCGTTCTGCCAGAATGCTGTTTAATTTCTCTCTTGTACGCAGGATATGCTTCGCCGCGATCTCGATCTCCGTGGCCTGGCCCTGAGCGCCGCCCAGAGGCTGATGGATCATAATCTCTGCATTGGGAAGCGCGAAGCGTTTGCCTTTTGCTCCTCCTGCCAGCAGGAACGCGCCCATGCTGGCCGCCATGCCGATGCAGATCGTAGATACGTCGCACTTAATGTAATTCATGGTATCAAAGATTGCCATTCCGGCCGTCACGGAGCCGCCGGGGCTGTTGATATAGAGGTGAATGTCCTTACCCGGGTCCTCCGACTCCAGGAAAAGAAGCTGGGCAACCACCAGGCTGGCCGTCGTCTCATTTACCTCTTCCCCCAGGAATATGATCCTCTCCTTTAACAGACGGGAATAAATATCGTAGCTTCTCTCTCCTCTGCTGGTCTGTTCGATCACGTAAGGTACTAATGCCATGTATGTTCTCCTCCTCTCAGGAATAAAAGGGCACAGCCATCCCGCCATGCCCCTCAAATTACTGTCTCTGTGTGAATTAAGCCTCTACTGCCGCCTCTGTCACCAGATCAACCGCCTTTTGGATCGCGAGGTCTTTCTTGATCTCCTCTTTCTGATAATCGTCAAGAAGCTCTTTTACCTTCTCCACTTCCATCTTGTAAGCCTCCGCCATACGGTTCATCTCGGCTTCCATGTCTTCGTCCGTAATCTCGATATTTTCTGCGGCAGCCACTGCCTCCAGCACCAGCCTGCTCTGGATATTCTTCAGCGCTCTGGGCTTCATCTGCTCCAGGTACTGCTCCTGCGTCATGCCGGTGTACTGGAAATATACCTGAAGGGACATCCCCTGAGCCTGCAGTCTGTTGGCGAAATCTTCCACCAGCTGCTCTGCCTGATACTCCACCATGGGATCCGGGATCTCCATCTGCGCGCCCTCGATAATCTTCTCGATGACCGCGTCCTCTTTTACTCTCTTTGCCTCTTCTTCTTTATCCTTCAGAAGTTTTGCCCGGATATCAGCCTTGTATTCATCCAGCGTATCAAACTCGGACACTTCCTGCGCGAACTCATCGTCCACTTCCGGAAGTTCTTTTACCTTGATGCCGTTTACTTTGCATTTAAATACAGCGGCTTTGCCTGCCAGGTCTGCCTGACCGTACTCCTCCGGGAAGGTTACGTTCACGTCCAGTTCCTTGCCGATCTCAGCGCCCACAAGCTGATCCTCAAATCCCGGGATAAAGGTACCGGAACCGATGGTCAGGTCGTAGTTCTCTCCCTTGCCGCCTTCGAACGCGACACCATCCACAAATCCTTCAAAATCCAGGGACACAATATCTCCCTTTTCCACCGCACGGTCATCCACCGTGATGGTTCTGGAGTTTGCTTCTCTTTCTCTGTCAATCTTCGCGTTGATCTCCTCGTCCGTCACTTCCACCGGAGCTTTCTCCACCTGTACGCCTTTATACTCTCCAAGGGCCACTTCCGGTTTTACCGCTACGGAAGCGGTGAAGATAAACGGTTTTCCGCTCTCCATCTGCACAACTTCCACCTGCGGACGGGAAACAATCTCTTCCCCGCACTCATCCACAGCCTGGGCATACGCCTCCGGAAGCAGGGCGTCCATGGCATCGTTATAGAAAATTTCTTTGCCATACATCTTCTCGATCAGCTGACGCGGAGCTTTGCCTTTACGGAAGCCCGGGATGTTGATGCTTTTTCTGTTCTTCTGATATGCGGCCTGAATCGCCTTCTCTACTTTCTCGGCGGGTACTTCCACCGTCAGCTTAGCCATGTTCTTTTCCAGTTTTTCTACCTGTACACTCATTGTCTCGAAAATATCCTCCTTGTATTTATATATAAGTATATCCTTATTTACATACTCGTAGACATTTTGTAAGTATATCATAAAAAACCAGGGCTGTCTAGGCTTTTCCCGCATATTCCATGCGGTCAGGCCAGACAGCCCTGGGATCTTTTTCTTTACTTCATATTTACTGACCGGAAGACATCTGCTGTTCCTGCTTCATGATCATTTTCTTGACCATCTCTCCGCCGATGGAACCTGCCTGTCTGCTGGTCAGATCGCCGTTGTAACCGTCTTTTAACGGAACTCCCAGCTCGCTGGCGACTTCCTCTTTAAAACGGTTCATGGCAGCTTTTGCTTCCGGTACAGCCATGCTGTTGCTTCCGGTGCTGTTCTGATTCGTCATGCTGTTCACCTCCATGCTCCTATTATCTGCGGAAACGGAGGGAACATGCTGGAAGTTTCTGCCGGACGATCAGTTTTGATGTCCGTATATAATACTTTTTTTCACTTCCATGGCTTTTTCTTTGGATACAAGCTGTTCCACCAGCGCAAGCGCAAACGGGATCGCCGTACCCATGCCGCGGCTGGTCGTCACATTACCATCCGCCGCCACTTTCTCCTGCGTCACATTCGCCCCTTCCAGCCGGTCCTCAAATCCCGGATAGCAGACCGCATCCCTGCCTTTCAGGATCCCCAGGTCGCCCAGGATGCTCGGCGCCGCGCAGATGGCCGCGACTCCTTTTCCCGCTTTATGGAACTGAAGGAGCAGATCCGTCAATTCTTTACAGGCGCCAAGATGGAGCGTCCCCGGCATCCCGCCCGGCAGCACCAGCGTCTTCACGTCCGCAAAATCCACATCCTTCATGCACACATCCGCCTCCACGCGGATACCGTGGCTCCCTGTCACCGCCTTATTTTCTGTTATGGACACCATGGCCGTCTCCACGCCTGCCCTGCGCAGGATGTCCACCACGGTCAGTCCTTCAATCTCTTCAAATCCATCCGCAAGAAACACACATACCTGGCTCATCTTTTACGCCTCCTTCTTTTTTGCGCACCTTTTTCAGTCTCGCAGTGCGCCGCACATGCAGACATGGCATCTGTTCCGGAGCCATCTTCCACACTGCCGGGTGCTTATGAGTACAGTTTACCATTTTTGGAGGGAGTGTTCCATAGTGTTTTGGGAATATTGGGGTGAAAATTTTCTGGTTATGTGTACAGGAAAAGGCCGGCCAGATTTCTCTGATCGACCTTTGATCAAATTTCATATTTCGCTTTCAATATAAATCTGACAGATTTATCCTGTCATACGCTCCGTTTTTAGCATCCTCCGGATGGGGTTCCAGGCCGATAACCGTTATTTCCATCTTATTCGGACCATAGACCCTAAACATCCTTCTGGCTCCGCTCTTCCTGTTCTCTAAATAGGATTCCCATACTTTTAAACCATATCTTTTTGACAAAGGCTCGATATCATGCGTATGAAGACTGGGATAATGCGGATCCTGTGATAATTTTTTCAGTGCGGATCCCCATTTTTTATAAAGTTCTGCATCCTTTTTGTTTATCGTTCCATCTTGATAGCTGGTTTGCAGTCTGTTCCACAATTCAGCCATTTCAGGAATCCCCATCCGTATACGATATGCCATTCACATTCTCCGCCAGTTCTTTCAAAACTCAGACAGATCAACAACAGGGGAGACCTCTCCCTTCTTGAAATTTCTAATTGCTCTGTCCATATCTTCTAAAGTCCGGACAGATATACTGTCCGGAACTGTCAGTTCTCTTGGTTCTAACACAATACACCCATTATCATATTCTTTGACATGATAATACTGATATAATGCGCCCCTGAGCGTCACTCTCTTCTTGCTGTCAATATGAACTGTGTAATCTTTCACTGTTGTCATGTTTTTCACCCCCACAATGCTGCAAGTGGGATATCCCACCCATTATTATCATATCTCCTGCTCCAGTATTTGTCAATGGAAACCCGCATTTGAACATTTCATCGTTCTACACTATAATAAGGCTCATGAACAAGAACGCATATATTTTGTGTCATGATACACAAGCACATCAGGAGGTTTTCATGAAATCATACGAAATCGAACGCAAATTCCTCGTCCGAACCCTTCCGGAGCGCCTGGAGACTTTCCCTTATTCTGAGATCGAACAGGGATATTTATGCACGGAGCCTGTGGTCCGCATCCGCAGGCAGGACGAAGAATATTATCTCACTTACAAATCCAAAGGATTGATGGTTCGGGAAGAATACAATCTTCCGCTGACCGCCGAGGCTTACGCCCATCTGAAATCCAAAGCCGACGGCAAACTTATTACCAAGCGCCGCTACCGGATTCCCTATCAGGGATATACCATTGAACTGGATCTTTTCTCTTCGCCGCTTCCTGACCTGATCCTGGCCGAAGTGGAATTTTCATCCCAGGAGGAAGCCATGCGCTTCCAGAAGCCGGAGTGGTTCGGGGAAGACGTGACATCTTCCACCAGATACCACAACAGCAATCTAAGTAAGCTTTGATCTTTTTTTCATTTCTTCCAGCATCTCTTCCGGGGTTTTCGCATCCGGCGGCCGTTTGAGCCGCACGAACCGCAGGCGCAGCAGACGCAGCCGGATGCGTATCCAGAAGAGAACGGCCTTCTTCCTCTTTCCCATATTTCCCACCTTGTAAATATGTCGCTCTTTATTGACATTTTATTCTTTATTTTATACTTTTTCTTTCTCTATATGCAATAAAATTCTCTTATTTGTTTCATCCTAACATAAGAATCATGTGAATTGTTATAATAAGGCGACATTGGAGGGGTGAAGCATGGGGGAAGTCAAGATTTCTGAGACCTTAAAAGAGCTTCGTGTCCAGAGCGGTCTGACACAGGATGAATTCAGTAAAAAGCTGAATGTTGCGCGCCAGACATATTCTGCCTATGAACGCGGCGTCCGCCGTCCTGACGTGGATATGATCTGCCGCACCGCAGAATTGTACAACGTCTCCCTGGACTGGCTGATTCTCGGCAAATCAGACGAAGAAGCCGATCCTTTTGCATCCCTTCCGGAAGACGCCGGGCGGCTGTGCCGTATGTTTTATGCACTGTCCCCGGAGAGGCAGCTTTCCCTGATGGAATTTGCAGAATATCTGGAGCGGAAGGAAAAGGGGAAAAGAGTCTGAACAAGAGACAGCTGAAAAGCCGGTGGGCATATTACTTACTCACCGGCTCTATAAAACCCATCTTTTCCATAGAGCATTCTCATGCTCCATAAGAAACCCCCCGATTTTTCTCTCTTTCCGTCCCGCTTCCCACTTCTTGATTCTCCAGTCGCAAATAATCCCAAACTTATCATCCATTCTAAATCGTTCGACATTTTATTGATATTTTCGTTCGATTTGTATATAATATCAATATACAAAGTGCGTCCTGAGGAGGAATTTTTATGATCATTACTGCAACAGAATTTAAAACCAATCTGGGGAAATATTTGGAAATGGCAATGTCACAGGATATTTTCATTACCAAGAACGGAAAAAGTATTGCCCGCCTCACAAATCCCACTGTCAATAAGCTGGAGCTTTTGGATGATCTTGTGGGGATTGTCCCGCAGGATCAGACCATGGATAAAAATACCATACGGGAGGAGCGGCTGTCCAGACAATGAAAATACTGATCGATACCAACGTCATTCTGGATATTATCCAAAAGCGGGAACCATTTTTCGCAGATTCCTACCAGGCGCTCCGCAAAGCCATTGAATCCAATACAGAATGTCTGATCTCTGCGTCCGCCGCCACAGATATTTTCTATATGCTCCGCAGGGCGTTCCAGTCCCCTCAAAAGGCAAAAGAGCGGATCGAACAGCTTTCCTGGATCGTCACCTTTGCAGACGTACAGGGTTCGGATATTCATGCCGCCCTCTCGCGTTCCATGCCGGACTTTGAAGACGCCGTCGTGGACGCCGTAGCGGAACGGAGCGGCGCAAGTTATATCCTCACAAGGAATCTCAAGGATTTTGCCGGATCCTCCGTTCCGGCGATTACGCCGTCTGAATTTTTGAAAAAATAACAAATATTGTCACCCACATCAAAAGTCCTCCTGAAATCCCGCAAATAAGCAAGACCCAGGAGGACTAAAATATATAGACGAAAAACGTCCTTGTGAAAATTCACATAATCGTTGTGAACAAAAGTGAATTTTCACTTTCCTTCAGCTTCTCATACAAAAAAACCGGCGCTGTCCGTCATCTTCTTTCTATCTCCACGTCTCCCTCGTAGAAAAGAGTATTTTCTTCGCTGACAATCAGATATTCAAGCGCATCACAGTCTGCAAAGGCAGAATTTGCGATGTACCAGACGCTGTCCGGAATCTCCATGCTTTCCAGGCTCTCACATCCCAGGAACGCCCTGTCGCTGATGGACTCCACCGTATCTGCCAGCGTCACAGCCGTCACGTCGGTGTTCCGGGCAAACGCCAGCGTTCCGATCTCTTTCACGCCGTCGGGAACGGTATACGCACCTTCCCTGCCCTGGGGATAGCAAAGCAGAACCGTGCCGTCCGCCGTAAACAAAACTCCGTCCACAGCTTTATAATTGGGGTTGTCCTCGCTGACCGTGATCTCCTCAAAAGAGCCTCCGCCATATCCAAAAGCGCCTTCTCCAATCTCCAGAAGACCCGCCGGGATATGCATCTGTGTCTGTCCCGATCCCCAGAACGCCTGATCCTCCAACGTATGCAGGCTCTCAGGAAGCTGAACCATATCCAGCGAATAACAACACTCCACACCGTATGCTTCAATCACCTCCAGGCCTTCCGGCAGTCCCAGGTACGTCAAATCCCTGCAGAAGCCAAAGGCATATTCCCCAATGCTCTTCACCGTGCGGGGCAGCACAACCTCCTCAATCTCGGTCTCATAAAACGCATGATCCCCGATCCGGACCACAGGAAGCCCTTCCACCTGGGACGGAACGGCGAAACTGGTCAGCGTTCCTGTATAACCGGTGATGATAATGCCGTCCTCTTCTTCATTCAGTTCATACAGCAGGTCCTCCTCCGCGGCGTTGAGAAAATAATTTTTATCCGCCGGCAGGTTGTCCTCAATGTCTGATACCGGATATCCGTCAATGGTATACGGGATCGCCACATCCTGGCCCTCTCCTACGTACCCGCAGATAATCGCGCTGCCGCCCTCCAGCCGGTACTGAAGCCCTTCCTCTGTCTGCCGCAGGGTGGCCTCTCCCACAGTCATCAGATTGCTGCCGTCCCGGTAGGCCAGGTACGCGCGGGTCACGTCCATTTCTCCGTCCACTTCCATCCCCTCATAAAACCAGATCCACTCGTCCTCATAACAGATGGAGATGGCATAATGATCCTCTGCCACCAGCTCGTCCCCCGTTCCGTTGGATCTGATCCTGTGGATGGACCTGTCCCCGTCATTCACATAATAGATCCAGCCGTCTCCGTAAGCGAAGGTATAATAATCCGCGTTCATGCTGGCGCCGTAAATACCATCCAGCTTCTCTCCTTCCAGGCTCAGCTGCAGCAGCGCTTTCTCGTTTGAGGAATACATGTACATATTCCCGTCTTCCACAAAGCCCGCATCGTAAAATTCACCCTGAACCAGGATCTGCTCCCTCCTGCCGTCCAGCCGGCTTTTGGCAAGCACTGCCTCGTCTTCCCTGATATCCGTATAATAAATCGCATCTTCATAGAGATTAAACCACCAGATCACTCCGCTGACCACATCCTGAACCTCTCCGCTCTCCAGGTCATAACGGGAAATCCTGGTGCTGTCTTCACCGTCCATACGCAGGAAATACAGGTACTCTTTTCCGTTTGTCAGCCGTGCATACTGTAAAAACTGACAGATTTCCCCCTCCAGCAGGATCTCCACATTACTGCCGTCAGGATCCATCCTGCATATCTGATAGTTTCCCTCCTCTTCCGGAGTCCGGACAAAATAGACCGCATCCTGTCCCTGATTGATATATGCGGCGTTCTCTGCCGCAATGACGCCCTGGTCTATGTAGAATACATGCTCCTCTTCGTCATACGCGCACACATACAGATTCTGATCGTGATCCAGCATATATTCATACTCGTCTCCCACAGCCGCGTAACCGCCGTCGTTGAGCATATTGGAATTGGAATTTCCCAGCGCCTCCACCGTCTCCCTGAACGGATCCGCCGCCGCTATTCCGCAGATCACCAAAACCGCCGCTGCCGCCACAACAGTCAGGGCAACCGCAGGAATCCATTTTTTCTTTTTTGTTACCGGGTCATCCGGAATTGGCCCGGGAACCGGCTCCGGGGCATTCCCTCCTGCATCCTTCAGCTCCTTCAGCAGTTCCTCCACCGTCTGTGTCCGATCCTCCGGCTTTACCGCCAGCCCCTTTCGCAGGGCCTTTTCCTGTTCTTTGGACAGAGGATGTCTCATACCCTCCGGAAAAGACAGACTGTCCTGGATCACCCGGTCAGGCGCCAGCGGAACTACCCTGCCGACAACACAGTAATAGATCGTAGCGCAGAGCGCGTAGACATCCGTCCAGGAGCCAAGCCTGCCGGATTCTGCATACTGTTCCATGGGACTGAACCCTTTTTTTGTTACCAGCTGGGATGTCCCGTCCCGGCTGACGGTAAGGTCCTTGGCCGCCCCCAGATCCAGAAGGCAGGCACTTCCGTCAGGCCGTATCATAATATTGTCCGGACTGATGTCCCTGTGGATCAGCCCCATCCGGTGAACCTTGTCCAGCCCTTTCATCAACGGCTCCAGCATGGAAATACATTCATCCAGACTCATGGTGCCATGCTCCAGCACCCACTTTTTCAGCGTGACCCCGTCCACGTAGTCCATCACAATATAGGCGGTCTGATTTTCGTAAAAAGTATCCCTCACCCGGACAATCTCCGGAATATCGTTCAGCTTCGCCATCTTCCGCGCTTCCTTCAGAAAGCTCTCGCATCCGGCCTCCCACTGACCGTTCTCTGCCTGGGACGTATTCCAGCGCAGACCGCCGGATATACTGCCGTTCCTGGAAACCTGACCCATGGGATAATACTCTTTAATCGCCACTTTCAGGTTCAGAACCATATCCAGTCCCACATAAGTAATGCCGAAGCCTCCCTGACCCAGCATACGGCCCACCCAGTAACGCCCTCTGAGGATCGTATCCCATTTCAGGCAGTGCAGAGGCTGGGTATTCGCTTCCATATTAAACCCGCACTGGCCGCAGACCGGCCCTTCCACCTCCGCCATGCAGTTGGCACATCTTTTAACTTCCATCTTCTCACCTCAAATCCTGTTATCCGCCGTTTCTTCCGTCCCGTTCGGACGCGCCTCCAGCTCAATCCGATATTCATAGCTTCCCATGCGGATTGTCTCCCCGTCGTGTACGGCCACCCTGCCCATGGCCTGGATGGGAATGCCGTTCACAAAAGTCCCGTTTAAAGAGCCTTTGTCCTGTACATATAATTTTCCGTTTTCCCACTTCAGGCTGCACTGTACGCCTGACAGTTTTCTGTCCTCCTGATCCAGCACCAGATCCGCTTTCTCATTTCTTCCGATGGTGACCTCCCTGCCTTTTTCCAGGAGGAAGCTCCGTACCACGCCGCCGTATCCCACCGCATACAGGCGGAGCTCGCAGTTCTCCGTTCTTGAATAAGACATTTCCTCCTGCACAGGTTCCCCTGCAGAAACTCCGGTCTCCTCTCCAGGCCTGGCCGTTTCCGGGCCATCCGTTTGCGGATCTGCCTCCTGATCAGACTGGTTGGCTGCTTTCTGCTTCTTTTTTCTCCATACAACGGCAAAAACACCAATCACGGCGGCCAGCAGCACAGCCCCTGCAGCCGCGAGCACTCCGACAGGCGTCCCGCTGTCTTCGGCTTCTTCCGGTATATCGGCCTGCTGCCCGCCCCCGGTTCCTTCAATCTCCCCGGTTTCCCCTGCCTCTCCGGCCGCCTCGCCAGTCTCCTCATCCGCAGTCTCCTGAATCAGCTCCTCCGCGTAGATTTCCATGGAGTCCTCATAAGAGCTTCCTCCTTCCGCCGTGCAGGAAACTCTCAGCAGCACAAGATCCCTCTCTGCCTCCACTCCCGATATGTCGGCAGTCAACGCCACGCCGCCGCCCATCCTGTCAGAAATGTCCTGGGCCACCCAGAGGCCGGTCTGCCCGTCCAGAGCCGGAGTATAATGCGCCCCTCCCACAGAGCTCCTGGCAAAGCTGCCCAGCAGCTTGGCATAAGACAGGGCCTCATCGTCCGGAACTTCTTTTGTCACCGCCACCGTGTAGACCGGTATTCTGCCGGATTCCACGGCCGCGCTGGCCTCCTCCCTGGTGATCCCGCTCTGCTGGTCGTCCTGACCATCAGAAAGGATGATCAGGCATTTCCTCCGGTTTACCTCCGAAGAAGCCTGCATGGTGCGGATACTCTCCACGATTCCCGCGTACAGGTTCGTATCTTCCCTTCCCGCCTCCAGTTCGGAAGCAGCCTCTCTGACCGCTTCCGGCTCCGTCAGGAAATCTCCCGTCTCCACCTGATTCCCCATGGTGCCGATGATCAGGTTGTCGCCCTCCTGCAGCCCGTTTCCCAGCTCCGCAAGGATTTCTCTGATCTGTTCCATCTGAACATCGCCCATGGAACCCGACACGTCGGTCAGGCAGAAATAGGTCACCGGCTCCCAGGCGTCTTCAAACCGTTCCCGGCCCGTTACGGGAAGCTCCTGCCCGCTCAGGGATACCCGGTAGGATTCTCCCTCCGCCCCATCCTGCAGACCGGAGCAGAATAATTTTAATTCCGCGCCTTCCACCGCGTATCCTTCCAGGAATCTTCCGCTTCCGGCCCCGTGCACAGCCCCTGCCGGCCAGGAAAGAACCGCCGCCAGCAGTATGCCTCCTGCGGCCAACCACGTCTTTTTCATAAACTCCTCCTCCTATCGTACAGCGAATATGCCGATCGCCGTATGATTGTCGTGTTTTTCCTCCATTCTGCGCAGAAGGCGCTGCCGCAGGGAACAGATCCATTCTTCCGCGGTTCCCGATTTATACAGATCCAGCGCCATTTCCTCCTCTGTCACAGACTCCCAGAATCCGTCCGTACACAGCAGGAACGCATGTCTCCCCTTTTCCAGTACAATGGGAGGATGGATCTCCGGACACATATCCTCATCTCCCAACACCCGCAGGAGCCGGCTCCTTTCACAATGTCCTGGAATCTGGTCCCTTCGGATCTCGCCCAGCACCACCGCCAGCTGAGATACGCTGTGGTCCAGCGTCCAGTCGCACAGGATTCCGTCCCGAAAATGGTACAGTCGGGAATCCCCGATATGAGCCCATACCGCAGCTTCTCCATGGATGCACAGGTACACTGCCGTCGTTTTCATGCGGCTGCTTCCTCCGCGGGTATCCAGGATCTCGCGGTTGGCTTTTTCAAAACAGCTTATAATTTCATCCTGCCCCGGCATGTTTCCCTGTGCGCCGCATTCTGAAAGCCTGCTTACCGCGATAACGGCCGCCTGCTTTCCGCCACTGTGCCCTCCCAGCCCGTCAGCCAGCGCCGCACAGAGATTCTCTCCTGACCGCACAAGTCTGTAGCTGTCCTGGTTCTCCCTTCTTCCTCCGCAGCTTGTATATGCGTAAGCATCTTCTCCCAACATCTCCTGACCTCCTCCTAACGCGCCTGAAACATCTCCTGGGCAAAGCTCAGAGAACTGCCCGGAGTCAGAATATACCAGGCTGATGCCTGCAATTTCCTTCCATTAAGATACGTTCCATAGGTGGAACCGTCGTCCCGGACGTACAGCCGTCCCATTCTGTCCAGCATAACCGAGCACTGGTGCCTGCTGATCCCCGGCATTTCCAGAGGATACGGCGCCGCGCACCTGGGATCTCTCCCAAAGGTCAGAGCCGCTCCGGGGCGCAGGTTCCAGCTTTTTCCCCGGTAATAGCCCTTGACGCATATCAGCATCCGGGGAACCGGCTGCTGAGATCTCCCGTATTCTTCCCTCTGCCGTACGACACGCCCCTGTGCCTGTCTCCCTGTCACCTGTTCTCCGGGGAACAGTTTCCCGGCAAATTCCGGGATATTCTGGGGACGGTTCTCCGGAAGCACGCTCATCCCTTCCGCCACGGCCTGGGATACGTGTCCGGGAAGTTCCGGACGCAGATACCTGAGCTCTTTCGTCTTATCCTGCAGCAGCCGGTCCGGAGCTTTCTGGGGCAGCACTCCTGCCAGCGCATAATACAGCGTCACACTCAATGCATAAATATCCGTCCAGGGACCCTGCCTGCCGTTTTCCCGATACTGTTCATACGGCGCAAAGCATTCCTTCAGGAACGTGGTAAAGCCCTGTCCGTCCGTGTAAGACCTCACCGAACCAAAATCGATCAGCATCGTGCGGCCGTCCCTGGTCAGGAAAATATTGTCAGGGCTGATGTCTCTGTGGATAAAATTCTGGCAGTGCAGCGTATAGAGCGCATTCAGAATCGGTTTCAGATGCGTGGCCATACGATTCCAGTCCATCTTCCCGGTTCTGCGCAGTTCGTGCTTCAAATCTGTACCTTCCAGATATTCCATCACATAATACGCCGTATTGTTCTCTTCAAAGTAATGAAACACGTTCACAATGGAGGGCATCTGCTGGAAACGGTACAAGATCTCCGCTTCCTCCAGGAAGCGCTTTTTCACATGCTGGAAATAGGATTCCTGCCCTTTTACGATATGGATGGCTGTGCCGCTCTGCTCCCGCTCCACATCCTTGCACGGAAACAATTCTTTGACCGCCACACGGCGGTTCCTTTTACAGTCATATGCCAGATATGTAATTCCGAAACCGCCGTTTCCCAGTACCTTTCCGATATAATACTGCCCGCACAGCAGCGTGCGGGACGGGAGGGCGGACGTATTCCGGCCTGTCTCAAAGCCTTCTTTTTTCCCGCAGCCAGGGCAGGCTCCGTTTACCACCTGCTCCAGCATACAGTTTATACAGAGCGATTTTAAATCCATACTCCGCCCCATCCTTTCCCGTATCAAAGCTCCAGGATCACCGCTGTGAAATTATCCTGTTTCGGCCTCTGATATGCCAAAATCCTCTGTTCAAACAACTGAGCCGCTTCTTCCGGGCTGCCGGAATTTTTCAGTATCTCGCACATCTCCTGTTCGGACAACGTATTAAACACGCCGTCACTCATGAGCAGCAGCCGGTCGCCCGCCTGCGCAGCCACTGGCCGGCGGCTTCCATCTATATATTTCAGTTTTCCCATACCGATAAAACTGGTCAGGCCCTTTTTCCTTGGATCCTTCTGCGCCTCGGCAAAAGAAATCTCTCCGTTGACAGCCTGCTCCAACAGCTCCGCCTCATAGGTGTGCTCCCGGTTCAGCTGGATGAGCTTTTCATTCCGGTAGAGATAAATCCGGCTGTCGCCCACGCTCACCCATTCAAATCCCTCCGGACGCACCAGTACGGAGATCAGGGTGGAACCGCTTTTATACTGGTTCTCCACTCCCAGCATACGGTTTACCTCTTCATTCGCATGGGCCACCATCTCGAACAGGCTGCCCGGTCCAAGAGCGCGGGGCAGCCGCGACGCATCCTGAAGCATGGTCATCACAATCTTCTGGCTGACCTTGTCTCCCTGAGACAGACCACCCATACCGTCCGCCACAACGGCGCAGAGACCGTCCGCCGTCTCCGTGATCCCCAGACTGTCCTGCTGCTGCTTTCTCATGCCGATGTGATGCAATTTGCCTATACCTGCCGTTTTCCTCTGCATGGGCTGCCCTCCGTCGGTCCCGCTCTGCCCCGGCATCCGCTCGGTGTGAAATTCTGGTACTTCCTCTCCGGCCTTCCGCTTTTTCCACTGTCTGAAACAAACGGCTGCCGCGCCCAGACATAATATCACTGCCAGCGCCGCGCCGCCCACCCACAGAGCCGGGATCTGCGCTTCTCCTTCAGGATCCTGCAGCGTACCTTCTCCCGTAATCTCCGGGGTCTCTTCCTTCTGGGCGTCCGCGTCTTCCTCCGGCGCGGTGTCTCCCTGCGTGCCTGTCTCTTCTTCCGGTGCAGTCTCTTCCGATCCGTCCGTTGATGTCTCAGGTGTGCTCTTCTTCGGCTCACCCTCTGATGTCTCGGGCGTGCTTTCCTCCGGCGCGTCCGTTGATGTCTCAGGCGCGTTTTCCTCCGGCGCACTCGCTGGCGTCTCAGGCATGTTTTCTCCCGTCACGTCCGACGACGTCCCGGGCAATTCTCCCGTGCCTGCCGGAGAACCTGCGCCCTCTCTATTCGCTATCCTCAGGCCAATATCAGTCATTCCAGTCAAACCTTTCTCCGCAAAGCGGTACAAACATCAATTTGGTGGAGCCGACCATGATCACATCATGGGAATGAATCTCCTGGGGATTCATCACCATTTTTCCATTAAGCCGGACGATGCTCTTTCCGTCCGCCGGGCCGAAGAAAAATACCCTTTCTTCCTGGTCATAGGCAATCAGCGCGTGCTTTTCCCGTCCGATTTTCATATCTCCCCGGACGCAGATATCCATATGCTCCGCCCGTCCTATATAGTTGTATCCTGCCTGGATCCGGTAATCCGTCCCTCTGGCGGGACCTTCAATGCAGACCAGCCATCCCACCACAGGGGAAAAGCCCGCCACTCCTCCCACATTCACAGGCTCCGTCACACTGTCGTAATCGTCCACCTGCGGCATACCCGGCATGTCAAAATTCCCTCCGGTAAAGCCGCTGCCCCCGGTCACCGGCTGCGTTTCTCCAGGGTCGTTTCTCCCAAACGGGCTCTGGGGCTCCGTCACGCCGAAATCGGCCATCCCTGCCATTCCGCCGCCCAGTCCATCTACCGGTTCCGTAGGACCATAATCTCCCGCGCCGAACGCAGGCGCGGCTCCCTGTGCGGCGGCTTTCTCCGCGGCACACTGGGGACAGGTGCTGTGCACCTCCCCATCATAAAAATGTCCCTTTTCGCATCTCTTTACTTCCATTTTTAAACCTCCCGACTCTATTGAATTTTAAAGCAGTTTCTTTTCTCTCCTATAAAAAAGATATCCCCATATTTGATAGGCACCGGCTGCATGGGCTGCAGCTTCCCTCCCTGTATAAACGTACCGTAAGAAGAGCCGCAATCCATGAGCATCAGCGTCCCGTCTTTCCAGAACAATTTGCAGTGCACCCTGCTGACCCCCTTCGCGTCCGCGGGGAAACGGATGGTAGAGGATGGATCTCTTCCAAATGTAATCTCATAATCACCTATGGGATAGATCCGTCCATCCATATAGCCGCCCACTGCCACCAGACGAAATCCGCCGGATACTTCCGGTTCCAGCGGCACATCCGGCAACGGTTCTGTGGGCCGAAAATCCTCCGGAGTCCGGGGCTCCTGATACGGCTCCGGGGATGCTGCCGACGTTCCCTGTCCGGAGACGCCCTGCTTTTTCTTTCCAAGCTTTCGGATCAGCATCACCGCCAGGACTGCCACCACGCCGATCACGGCTCCGCTCATGGCGTCCTCCAGTATCCCGCCGCCGGAATCCGACGGCTGGGAAGGCGCGGCCGGTTCAGAGCTTCCGCCCCCGGAATCCCCCCCGGAATTACCTCCGGACGCCCCTCCGGATCCTCCTCCGGCAGTTCCGCCATAAAAGGCGTTTTCATCCACATAAGGCGCCCACACGGCGTCCTGGGCAGTGACAATCCCCAGGCAGTTTCCTCCGTCGTCCAGGATCACCGCCGGATAGACGGCTGCCGATCCTGGCAGACCGCTTACAGACAGGTTAAAAAGGCCGTTTGAAGAAGAAACATCCTGGATTACCACCTCCGCAGTCTGCGTACTCAGTTCTCCATCCATATATACCAGATCGGCAGTCTGTCCCTGCACCGGGCTCGCCACATACAGCGCCGCCGGATCATCCGTCATACCGTCAATGGACCATTCCAGCAAGTCCCATCCTTCGGCCGAGGCCGATACCTGGACTGTATATACATCCTGCGTGGTGATCAGACTGTAGTCGTTGCCTTCCGCGTAAATGCTGGCGCTTGTATACGCCGCGCCTCCTCCGTCCTGCTGTACCAGCACCACAGCCGTTCCCAGGGAAGCCAGTTCTTCGTCCGCGTCTGTTCCTCCCACCAGACCCAGGATCTCTCCGGCATTATACGCTTCCGCCGCCATTCCCCATAAGACACTTCCCAGCAGGACTGCGCAGCAGGTTTTTTTCCATCTTTTTCTGTTCATCTCTTTCCCCCCTGATTAAATCTTTAAAGTATGATGATCCGAAACGCGTTCTCCTTCCCTCCCAGGCAGATCACATCTCCGGAATTGAGCTTTTGTTCTTTTCCCGGCAGCAGCCGGTATCCATTTCCCAGAAACGTACCGTAGGTGGAATTATCGTCCACCAGCACCCAGCCCTGGGCGGAAAACCGGATGGTACAGTGGTTCCTGCTGATTCCCCGCGTATCCTGAGGCACGCGGATCCGGCATCCCTCGCCCCTGCCGATGGTGAGCAGATCTCCCGTGCCGCCCCTCCATACCATTCCTTTCACCGGGCCTGCCAGCCCTGCGATCTGTATCGCCGTCCCCCGCGCTCCGGCGGCCGGTATATCCGCAGGAGCTCCGGAACTCTTATACTGGACGGGCTGTACCACCTGATACAGACACTTTTTCACCACATACAGCAGTTCCACCCAAAGAACTACAATAATCAAAATATATTTGACGAAACCTCCCATATCTGCGTTCCACAGAAAATGAAGACCTGTGGATGCCGCAAACAAAAGCAGGAAATCCCTGTCCAGGAAACACTGAAGACCGATCCTTCCCCGCTGCGCCGCCAGGGCCAGCGCTCCCACATAGGGCGCGCAGTACAGCACATGGCCGCCCAGGGCAAAGATCCCCCGGATAATCTGGTTGTAGATCGCCCCCAGCAAAAAGCCTTCTCCCTGGATCATAAACGCATACTCCACGGATTCAAAGCCTCCGAACCCCGCTCCCACCGCTGCGCCCACTACCAGACCGGTAAGCCCGTATATTTTCTTGTTCTTGGGAAATAAAAGGAGCAGAATCACAGCCGCGAAAAGTTTAGCCGGCTCTTCACGTAAGGCCGCAGTGGAAGCCGCAAAAATTCCCGGCCCGTCGCCGACAAACACATACATAAACGCGGTCAGCGCGAAGGAAAGCAGGCCGCCAAACACAAAATAGGCCAGAAGCTCGTAAATAGAAATGTTTTTGGGAATATTCAACTCCCATATGAAGATCAACAGAATAAAAGGAATCACGATGGGCGGTATGATCATCACCATGTCCACCAGTCCCGTCGTGACAATTCCTGTTATGAAAATCGTGGCAAACAGGATCAGGTACGTCAGGAACACCAGCAAAAGACCTCCCTTGAGCAGCGGGTAAAAAACCCAGGGCTTCTGCCATTTTTTCAGCATATCCGCTTCCGAAACCTGATTCATGGACGTACCCGCCGACAGCGCGTACTCCAGTTCCTGCCTGGTATGCTTCCTGCGGCATTCTGAAAAGATGTCCTTCCAGGTTATTTCATCGCCCCCGGACTTGACCTGGCGATAGAAAAAAGTATTCCCCATCTCGTTCTCCCTCTCCCTTTATCTTATGTCTCCTTATCTGATGTATAGATTAGATATTGTATACATTATATAATTTATAAATAAGTTATGCAAGTAATTCCCATCAGATATAATAAAACAAATTATGGCGAGAAGGGACCTGACATGCTGCGCTTAAAAGTCATAGAAATACTTAACGAACAAAATCACACAAAATACTGGCTGTATAAGCAAATGGTAATGAGCTATCAGAATCTTTCCAAACTGATAAACAACGAAACAAAATCCATCCGGTTCGATACTCTGGAAAGACTCAGCGACGTATTGAACTGCCCCATTGACGACCTGTTCGACAGGACAGATGCCAGCAAAAAATAGGATGCAAAAAGCAGGCTGTCCTGAAAACCTTTCCTGTTTTCCAGAACAGCCTGCCTGTTTTTCTGTCTGTATCCAGATACAATTCACCACAGCCTCAGTGCCAGTCCTTCATAATCTCCAGCATCTCGGCTTCATAATCCCCAAGAATCTCTTCCTGACGTCCTCCATGGCGCAGGTTGGTCTCCACCCCCCATTCGCCGTCATGAAACTCCCAGATATGATAAGGGACTCCCCGGTACTCGAAGTCAATGCTTCCGCATCCGTCTTCCTCCGTCACGGTATATTTCCAGCCCCGTTCCTGAATGAACGCCAATACTTTTGCCAGACGTCCCTGTTCCTTTCCTTCCATAATAATAACCTCCTCTTCTGCATAAAGCCCGGGCCGTCAATCCACTGCGGATATACTGCTGTTGAAACGGTCCAGCGCCAGCGCAGCCGCAAAACCGGCGGCAATACACGCCCCATTGACTGCCGCGGAACCCAATGAGCCTGCAAATCCGCCAAAGGGTACCGTCATCACCGTGGCGCCGATCACAATACCAATGATACCATGAAATACCAGCGCATAGTGCTTTTTCATCATCAAATCCACCAGCTTCGCCAGAGCAGCCACCGTGAGTACGGCTCCAATCCCTGCCGGTACTAAGATTGCCATGTTCAAACTGCCCAGACCGTCCACAAACGGCGCGTACAATCCCATGGGCATTAAAAGCGTGGAAAAACTCATTCCAGGCACGATGACGCTGAGCGCCATACAAAAGCCGCAGAACATATACCATCTTTTACTGGGAATGATTGTCACGGAGAACAACTCCAGCGAAACCAGCAAAAGCACAATCGCGGCAAAGCATAGACAAAGCGCCGTCATGCAGCCCTTCGGCCTTCCATTTTCCCCCGCCTCCCGAAACAATGACGGGAGCATGCCCGCAATCAGCCCCACAAACAGGCATACGGACTGGTTCGGATACATTTCCAGAAAAAAGGACAAAATCCTGGCCACTCCGAAAAAACCCGCCGCAGCTCCCGCCAAAACCGGTGCCAGCAGCGGCAGATGACGTTTGAACGATTTCCCCGGATCTGAAAGAATCTCCATCACCGGTTTATAGATTCCGAATGCCACGCACAGCACGCCGCCCGAAACTCCCGGGAGCACCGCTCCCACTCCCAGCAGCATACCCTGCAACACACGCAGTGCAAATGTCAACGTTTCGGATTTATTTTCTTTCATACAGCTTCCTTTCCCGATTATAATCTTTCTGCGCCGATGACAGGGTTATTATAGCCTGAAACCTCCGCAAACGCAACTAAAATATTTCTAAAAGCATAGTATTCCGCGGAGGGATGTTTCCATACCGCCAATGTTCCCCACTCCGCGCCGCCTGCATTCCCATTCCGCATCACCGAAAAAAAGTATGGAAATCACGCGGGAGTATGGTATAATATGCAGTAAGGCATGAGCAGTGCGGAAGCAGAATCAAGCAATGCACTGCGAATATTCAGGTTATGGAAAAGGCAGGATAAAATATGAGTCAGGAAAAAGTAGACCGTTATAAAGAGCAGAAAAAGAACCGCAAAGCGATCCAGGCAAAGAAGAAAAGAGAAATCTTCATCGGAAAGATCTGCGCGGGCGTTATCGCCCTTGCGCTGGTATGCTGGATCGGTTATTCCGCAGTGGACAGCTATTGGGACAGCGTGAACAACCGCCCGGTGACGGCAGATGTAAGCGCCCTGGACGACTACATGATGTCTCTGGGAACCGAATAAGCGAAAGCTCGACGGGCCGACGAAAGTCTCCCTTTTGGACAGGCGGATTTCAGGCCGCTTTCCGGGAGGGAGTATTTTTATTCCAGCGTAAGCGGGCCGGCGGATGGCCTGCATCGGGGAATTTGATTTTCTGGCAAAGGAGTCCTTTATGACAGACCGAACAATAAAAATTCTGCTGGCAGCCGCCGCGGCTGTTTCCGTCTTCGGAATCTTTGGCATTACTTATACGAAAACCCGGCAAAGCGAGCCGGTCTCAGCCACAGCTTTCAAGCTGAATACCGTCGTGACCGTGACCCTTTACGATTCTCAGGATCAGGATATTCTTCAGGGAGCGCTGGACCTGTGCGATCAATATGAGAAAATTTTCAGCCGCACCCTTGAGGGCAGCGAACTGTACCGTCTGAACGCCGGCAAACTGACGGAAGAAAACGGTTTTTACACGCTGTCAAAGCCGCTGGCTGATCTGACGGCGGCAGGATTGTACTATGGAGAGCTGTCCGGAGGGGCTTTCGATATTTCCATCGCGCCGGTATCCTCCCTCTGGGACTTCACTTCCGGGGAAGGGACAGTTCCGGACAGCGACGCCATCAAAGACGCGTTGAAACGGGTAAGCATCCAGGATATCACCCTGGACGGGAACCAGCTTCATTTTGCCCAAAAAGGCATGGAACTGGATCTGGGGGCTTTGGCGAAAGGCTATATCGCGGATCGGATCAAAGATTATCTGCTTAAGCAGGGAGTTCAAAGTGCCATCATCGATCTGGGCGGGAATGTACTGTGCGTCGGGAGCCGTCCCGACGGCTCGCCATTCCGGATCGGTCTGCAGAAGCCTTTTGCCGGATACAGCGAGACCGTGGGCTCCCTGGAAATCACGGGGCAGTCTGTCGTGTCGTCCGGAATCTATGAACGGTATTTTCAGGAGGACGGTACGCTGTACCACCACATCCTCAATCCGGAGACGGGCTATCCTTACGACAACGGTCTGGTGTCCGTGACCATTATCTCTGAAAAATCCCTGGACGGCGACGGCCTGAGCACCGCCTGTTTCGCCATGGGGCTGGAAAAAGGCATGGAACTCATCGACCGTCTCCCAGACATCCATGCCGTCTTTATCACCGAAGACGGCGAACTTCACTTCAGCCAGGGATTTGAAGAACACGTGGCTGTGGATCTGAAGGAGAGCCTTACACTACCATAATAATCCCGCCCTGAGCGGCATACAGTGTGCTGACTCCGGAAGATTCCACAATGATAATATCTTTTACCTTCACCAGCTTCTGGACCTCTGCCTTCACCCATTCTGCACGTTCCCGGTTATTGCAGTGTACCAGACCCAGAACCTTCTCCTCCGGATTCTTCACTTCCTCAGCCATCACTTCCACCATCTTGCGCAGAGCCTTCTGCATCCCCCGCGCCTGGCCAAGCTGAATGATCACGCCCTGGTCCGTTGCTCCCATGACCGGCTTGATGTTGAGCGCGGAAGCCACAAATGCTTTGACTGCGCTGAGCCGTCCGTTCTTTCTCAGGTTTTCCAACGTCTCCAGTACAAAATATGTGTGCATCTCCAGGGTAAAACGTTCCACGGTCTCTACCGTCTCCGCAAAGCTCATCCCAGCTTCTTCGCATTCCTGGATCTTCAGCGCAATCTTTGTCTCGCCCACGGCGGCCGAGCAGGAGTTGAACACGTGAACCTTCGCCTCCGGGTGCTCCTCTTCATAGAGGTTCTTCCCCAGTACGGCGCTGTTGTAGGAGCCGCTCAGCTCCGCGGAAAGCGTCACCGCATATAAGTGATCCGCCCCGCAGTCGAAAGCTTCCCGGTACACCTCCGGTGAGGGGCAGCTGGACTTGGGACAGTTGGGACTGGCCGCCATCTTTTTCAGGAAATCCAGACGGTCGAAGCTGTCGTCGTCCACAAATTCCTCCCCGTCGATCTCCAGATGAAGGGCTGCATGTACAAAATGAGGATCTTTCTTCATCTCCTCCGTAAATTCTCCGCAGCTGTCTACCACAATTCGATAACTCATATCCCGTACCATCCTTAAAATATATTTCATTCAAGACGTAGTTTTCAATACCACATTATATTACCATAATATACATAAATATGCAATAGGACGGAACAGGGGTTTTCTCTGGAAAAGCGCCGTTTTTTGCATTATAATAGAGACAACTATTTTCTGTACAGGAGGCAGGCCATGATTGCTTTGCAGATTGCTGATGTTAAGACCTTTATGAAACAATTCCTTCTGAGCGAAGCGTTTGATTCTTTTCTTCTTTTGGAAGGAACCGTCACCACCTTCGCCACATTCCATATCGACGGCGGACTCCACCCGGAGTATTTTTATACCCAGGAGCAGGAAAACATGGAAGATCGGCAGCTCGCGCTGTGGGGCGAAGTCCGTCCCTTCTGCCTGGATCTGATCAAGGGAAAGCGTACGCCGCTCTCCTTCCGTTTTACGCTCCAGCTCTCACGCGGCAATACAGAAAAATTCCTTTCCCAGACCCATGGTTCCATCTCCGCCGGCCAGGTGCGCGCCCTGCTTCTGAATCTCCGCTATGACGGGCACTCCCTGCTGTGCACCACAGGCACATCCCTCTCTGTCTTTACCCTGGACAAAGAATTGGACCATGCCTGGGATGACATGGTCCAAAGATTTTTCCGCCGTCAGGCAATTCCAGTCCAGACGGTCTGATTTTTCTGTTGATTAATTGGCCAGAAGCATCATGATCTCGTTGCTCCGCTGGATGAATCTCGTCATCTCATCCGGATTCAACGGCTGCTGGCTGATCATGGCCAGGTCATAGAGCTGCTCGCAGATCATGCTCGTATGTTCTCCTTCCGGATGCTCAAACAGATATTTCACCAGCGCGTTATTGGCATTCAGCACCAACGTGGAGCTTGCGCCAAACATGGACGGATCCATTCCATACATGTTGTACATCTTCATCATCTCCTGCATCCTGCGGCTCTCCTCAGAAAGGATCATCATGGAGGAGACTTTTTCGCTCTTTAATTTCTCCACCTTCACTTCCAGCTTCTCATTGTTCAGAGCCTTACGGAACAATGCGGTCAGCGCGTCTGTCTCTTCCTTCAGCTCATCCCCGGAGACTTCCTCTTTCATAGTATCCGTCACATCCGCGTCGATGCGCTGAAATTTGACATGCTCATTCTTGGCTTCCAGATGGCTGATAAACGGAGCGTCGATGTTATGTTTCAGGATCACCGCGTTCATGCCGTGCTCACGGAACATATTAATATACTGGCTCTGCTGAATCTCATCCGTCACATAGTAAACGGTGGTCTTCTTTTCTTCTTTCTCAGCGCCGCCGTCCTGTGCGTCTTCCGTTTTGGCCTCTTCCTGGGCTCCCTCAGTCTTCGGCTCTTCGCCCACATAGTCCTTCAGGGTCATATATTTTCCATCCAGATCCTTGAAGAGAACATAGTCGCCCATGCGTTCGCAGAACTTCTCATCCTTGATGCATCCGAATTTGATGAACGGGTTGATATCGTCCCAGTATTTTTCATAATTCTCCCGGTCCGTCTTGCACATGCCGCTCAGCTTGTCCGCTACCTTTTTCGTGATATAATCCGCGATCTTCTTCACGAATCCATCGTTCTGCAGCGCGCTCCTGGACACGTTCAGCGGGAGATCCGGGCAGTCGATCACGCCTTTGAGCAGGAGCAGGAACTCCGGAATCACTTCCTTGATGTTATCCGCGATAAAGACCTGGTTGTTGTACAGCTTGATCGTACCCTCAATGGACTCGTACTCCATGTTGATCTTCGGGAAATACAGAATTCCCTTTAAATTAAACGGATAATCCATGTTCAGGTGGATCCAGAACAGCGGCTCCTTATAATCCTGGAATACCTTGCGGTAGAATTCCTTGTACTCTTCCTCCGTACACTCGTTGGGGTGCTTGGTCCAGAGAGGATGGATATCGCTCAGGGAAACAGGGCGTTTGTTGATCTTCACCCGGTCTCTGGCCGGAGAGATCTCCTGAACCTCTTTCGTCCCGTCTTCCTTCTCGATCTCTTCCGTCTTCGCCTCTTCGTGGATATGCTCCACAACCACGTCGTCGTCTCTCAGCTCGTCTTTATCGATGGTCTCGTATTCCTGCTCGGCATTTGCCCTGGAAAGAAAGATCTCCACAGGCATAAATGCGCAGTATTTGGAGATCACCTCTCTAGCCCGGTACTCATTGGCAAATTCCGTGCAGTCTTCGTTCAGGAACAGCGTAATCTCCGTTCCCACCTCCGTGCGGTCTCCGTCGCTCATCTGGAACTCTGTGCCGCCGTCGCATTCCCAGTGCACAGCCTGCGCCCCCTCCTGACAGGAAAGGGTATCGATGTGCACCTCGTCCGCCACCATAAACGCGGAATAGAATCCCAGACCAAAATGTCCGATAATCTGGTCTTCGTTTGCCTTATCCTTGTATTTCTCCAGGAAATCCGTAGCGCCGGAAAACGCGATCTGGTTGATATACTCCTCCACCTCGTCCGCCGTCATTCCAAGACCGTTATCGATGAATTTCAGCGTCTTCTCTTCCGGGTTCACCACCACATGAACCTGCGGTTTATAGTCCTCCGGAAGCGTGCATTCACCCACCATATCCAGTTTCTTACGCTTTGTGATCGCGTCGCAGCCGTTGGAAATCAGCTCGCGCATGAAAATATCGTGGCCCGAATACAGCCATTTCTTGATAATCGGGAAAATATTATCGCTGTTTATGGAAAGATTGCCATGTTTTTCGCTCATTATGATACACTGCCTTTCTTTTCTAATCTTTTCGATATCAAAATCTCTATACTGTAATATACCCCCCTGCCATCAAAAAGTCAAGAATTTTTTAGCACTCATTCAACGAGAGTGCTAGCAACCCACTTTTTCTCCAAACAACATTTCTTTTGTTGTTTTTGCCTATTTTATATGGTACAATATAAAAAAACTTATCATGATTTCACAAAGGGGTGATGTTTATGTCAAAGAAATTTACGATTACACTGGGGCGTGAATGCGGTGCAGGCGCGACAAATATCGCACAGGTCCTGTCTCAAAAGTTAGGCATCCCCTATTACGACAAAGATATCTTCCGTATGGTTTCCGACAAAAGCGGCGTCCTGGAAGAATTTTTCCACGTCAACAACGAACGCCCGGGGAATAATCTCCTCTATAAAATGATCAAGGATCTGTATCCAAAGGACAGGAAGCCTTCGCTGGGCAAAGATATCGCCTCGCCGGACAATCTGTTCCGTTTCCAGTCCGAGCTGATCCGGGAACTGGCAGAAAACGAGTCCTGTATGATCATCGGACGCTGCGCTGATTATGTGCTGCGAGATTACGACCATGTGGTAAACGTATTCCTCTGCGGGGATATGGAGAGCAAGATCCGCCGTATGATGCGCACTTTTTCTCTGGAACGGGAGGCGGCGGTGGAACGCATCCAGGAGACGGATAAACAGCGCAGGAAATATTATAACTATTATACCGGGAAAGATTGGGAAGACGCCAAGAATTATGATCTGTGCCTGAACACCGGGAACATGACCATTGAAGAAGCCGCCGGTATGATCTGTTTCTATTTAAAGCAGAAAGGATATACCGAGGTATAGGGACTCTCTTTTATAAGCTTCAATATAAACGGAGCTGCCAGAAGGCAGCTCCGTTTATATTATAAAGCATTACATTCCTTTCGGATTCTCTCCGTACTGATTTGCGCCCGGCTCGCTGTCCTTGCAGAGCAGAACCAGCAGCCAGATGGAACCGACCAGCGGGATGAAGCAGATCAGAATCCACACACCGCTCTTTCCGATATCATG
Source organism: uncultured Lachnoclostridium sp. (assembly GCA_944381625.1). GTDB lineage: Bacteria > Bacillota > Clostridia > Lachnospirales > Lachnospiraceae > Hominiventricola. The sequence continues at coordinate 5,469 of CALWLW010000005.1, read as the reverse complement.
CAGGCGGCGGAACAGCACTGCCAGAGACGGGCAGAGCACTGCCAGCGCATAGATCGTGCTCAGCAGCGGGAAACGGATGATCCCTGCGATCACGCCGATCACCACTGTAGCGATCACATTGAACAGTACAAACATCCAATACTCTTTCCTTCTGGCACGTCCGTTAAAGTTTGCGTAGTTTTTAAATGCACCAATGTAGTATTCCATAAATACGCAATCCTCCTTCTTGCATTTGTCGATATTATAAAGGTGTGTATATTTTTTGTCAACTTAATTCTATACCGATAAATTCTTAAACATTTCTTAAGATTTTTCTGACATTTTTTGCATGTCAGCGCAAAAGCGCCTCTCCGCGCATTCCCGCGGACCGGCACAGAGGCACCCTTCCTCTCCTTTCTGCATACCATATATGGATACCGGGAAGGGGTGATTTATATCAGCAATATTCTCCGGGCATTTGCCCTTACCGGGGCGGCAGGCCTGAGCACCGGGATCGGCAGCGCCGCCGCTTTTTTCGCCAGGCAGGAAAGCCGCCGTTTCCTGTCTGTCAGCCTTGGCTTTTCAGCCGGCGTCATGATCTACGTATCCATGATTGAAATATTTTTCAAAGCCCAGGAAACGCTCTGCAGCATTTACGGCCGTCAGGCAGGGTGCATGCTCACCGTACTGGCTTTTTTCGCGGGCATGGCTCTGATCGCCGCACTGGACCGTCTTCTGCCTTTACAGGAGGCTTCTGGAACCAGTCATACTCCTGATGCCGCTCAATCCGCCGCCCTGATGAAAACCGGCGTTTACACAGCCCTGGCCATCGCCGTCCATAATTTCCCCGAGGGGATCGCCACCTTTGTCTCCGCTCTCCAGGCGCCGGGCGTGGCCGTCCCTGTAGTGGCGGCCATCGCCATCCACAATATCCCTGAAGGAATCGCGGTGTCTGTCCCCATCTACCAGGCCACCGGATCACGGGCAAAGGCGTTCCTCTATTCCCTCCTGTCAGGCCTGGCGGAGCCTCTGGGCGCTCTCCTGGGATGGCTGCTGCTTCGCCCCGTCCTGTCCGGACCGGCGCTGGGCATCCTGTTTGCAGGCGTGGCCGGCATTATGGTATTCATCTCTTTCGATGAACTTCTGCCCTCTGCCGGAGAATACGGCAGCCGGGACAGCTCCACCTGCGGCATGGTAGCCGGGATGGCCGTGATGGCTTTCAGCCTTCTGCTGCTGTCTGCTCCATAAAACGCTGCTGGACGGTTCAGTTCGAAGGGCTTTTTGTTCCGCAGGAAAGTTCTTAGAACTTTCCTGCGGAACAAAAAATCCCGAAGGCATCTGCCTTCGGGATTCATCATGCGGAAGAAGGGACTTGAACCCTCACGAGCGTAACGCTCACAAGAACCTGAATCTTGCTCGTCTGCCAATTCCGACACTTCCGCATCACGGATGTTATAATACCTCATTTTTCGAAGAATGTCAAACATTTTTTATAAAATTATTCAAAAAAATACATTTAGCAGATTCTCTACAGACCACATTTCAAAGTATGATTTAATCAGACTAAATGTACTATAATATGGACAGGGAGGTGTTTACATGGATTATCGGGCTTTAGGGAAGAGAATCCGCGAAGAACGTTTGAGGCTGAATCTGACCCAGGAGAAGCTGGCGGAAGAGGTCGGCGTCTCCACCGCTTACATAGGCCAGATCGAGAGAGGCGAACGCAGTCTGACTCTGGACAAGCTGATCAAGGTGGTAAACCGGCTGGGTGTCACCGTCGATTTTCTTCTGGCTGATTACGTCGTCGCAACCGACGACAACAGCATCAATCTTCTGATTCAATTGATGCACGACCGTACAGCGGAAGAAAAAACGCTGGCCATCAACCTGCTCAAAGTTCTGTTTGCGAACAAATAACAGCCTGAACCCAAAAGGCTCTGCGGCGCGTACCCCACGCCTCGCGGGCCTTTTCTTTTACAGGCAAAAGGAGATCTTATGATTTATACTGTAACCTTCAATCCGTCCCTGGATTATATCGTATCCGTCGACCATTTCCAGCTGGGAAAGACCAACCGCACAAGATCGGAGCTTATGCTTCCCGGCGGCAAAGGGATCAATGTGTCCATCGTTTTGAACAATCTGGGGCTCCCGACCACGGCACTTGGATTTACCGCCGGCTTCACCGGGCAGGAAATCCAGAAGAAACTCACATTTCTGGGCGTCCGCCACGAATTTATCCACATGGAAACAGGATTTTCCCGCATCAATATTAAAATGAAGGATTTCGACGGCACGGAGATCAACGGCCAGGGGCCGGCCATCCCTGACGGCGCAGTTAAAGCTCTTCTCGCCCGCCTGGAAAAACTGGAGGACGGAGACGCGCTGGTCCTGGCCGGAAGCATCCCCCGCTCCATGCCCGAATCCATTTATCGGGATATCCTTTCCCGGCTCCAGGATCATGGAATCCTGACCGCAGTGGACGCCACCGGAAGCCTGCTCCTGAATGTACTGGAGTATCGGCCCTTTCTGGTAAAACCCAATCAGCACGAGCTGGGAGAGCTGTTCCATACCGAACTTCGCACCCAGGAGGAAATCGTCCCCTTCGCGGTAAAGCTGCGGGATATGGGCGCCAGGAACGTGCTGGTCTCCATGGGCGGCCAGGGCGCCGTGCTGGCCGATGAAAACGGCGGCATCCACCGCCTCCCCGCTCCCAATGGAACGCTGGTCAACGCCGTCGGAGCGGGAGACTCCATGGTAGCAGGCTTTCTGGCCGGATGGATGGAACAAAAGGATTATGCCCACGCCTTTCGCACGGCCGTGGCCTCAGGAAGCGCCAGCGCCTTCTCTGAATATCTGGCCGTACGAAAAGAAGTGGAACGGCTCCTGGAAAAGATGCCGTAAAAAGGAGCCGTTCTGCAACGGCTCCTACTTATTAAAAATACACTAATTCTTCTTCCGGTTTCTTCGCGCTTTTGATGTTGGTGGAGTGAAGGACCACGCCCTCTTCTCCGCTGTATTCCGCACGCTTCTCCACAGTCACCTTAGCAGTAACCGTCACCCACTGCCTGGGCTTCAGACGGTCCACATAGGCGGATTTGCATAAGAACCCGATAAATGCCGTATCGTCTGCGCAGCAGGTCATAGCCGTGCGCCCGGGCACAAAATATCCCTGGGGCAGACGCTTATTCGTATAAGCCATTCCCGTGAAGCGTACCGTCTTGCCGTCGTATTTTTCCGGATGGTCCATGGCGTCAATATACCAGATGCCATAGTCTATATCGGCAATATCTATCACATCCGCATTCAGGTCAAAGGGCATCTCCTCCTCAAATTCCAGCTGGGAACCGTCCTCTTTCTCAAAGACGATCTGCGCCTTGGGATTGACCGCCCGCATGTTCCTCTTGTAGCTGGCGGCAGGGGTATCGTCCGTACTCCGGTTAAAGATGATCAGATCCGAATCCTTGGCCATCTCCATGAACAGGGACTTCATATTTTTCAGATAGACGTCGAAGGTGGAGGCATCCACCGTGGTGATCACCTGGGCCACGAACCATCCTTTGGGCATATACATATCCCTGAGATAGTCCATTCCCCACATACAGTTATACTCCAGTACGATCTGCGTGGGCTTGTATTTCTTCTGGCATTCCGTCAGGAACATTTCGTTCAGTTCGCTTTTGTCTTCCAGCACCACCAGCGTGGTGTTGCTGGCCTTCAAAAGTTCCTCGTCATACTCCTCCATGCCCTCCTCGCAGGCGATTACCAGGTTTCGCTCGCCGCCGGAGAAATACTCATCCTCCAGCGTCTCCTGCACAAACCTGGTCTTTCCGCTCTCCAGAAAGCCATGTACTACAAATACCGGTATCTTTGTCATACGCGCACCTCTCAGGCCAGTCCGAATATGCTGGACAGCTCCCCGTCGCTCAGATGAGAACCGATGACACAGAGACGTCCGGTATAATCGGCGGCTCCGTGGCGGATCTCAAACTCTTCCGGAACCATGTCAAAATGCAGCCACCCTCCGTCGGTACAGGGCACGATCCCTTTGGCGCGCAGCACAATGCCGCACTCATCGTCCCTGGAAAGCTTCTCCAGGATCTCACGCAGCTGTTCCTCGCTGTATTTGTGGGGCGTCTCTTTTCCCCAGCTTGTGAACACCTCGTCCGCATGATGATGGTCATGGTCATGATGATGGTGGTGATCGTGATCATGGCCGTGGCTGTGCTCATGGTCATGATGGTGCTCATGGTCATGGTGATCGTGGTCATGATGGTGCTCATGATCATGGTGGCATCCGCATCCTTCGTCATGGACGTGCTCCGCCTCCAGTTCTTCTTTCATCAGCAAATCCTGATGCTCCATGGCCGCCATGATCTGTTCGCCTTTCAGTTCCTCCCAGGGAGTCGTGATGATCGTCGCCGTGGGATTCTTCTCCCTAAGCATATTCACACACGCTTCCACCTTCTCATCTGTCATCTTCTGGGTGCGGCTGATCACGATAGTTCCCGCGTTTTCCACCTGATTATTGAAAAACTCTCCGAAGTTCTTCATATACATCCGGCATTTCTGGCCGTCCACCACAGTCACCGAGCTGTTCAGCTCCACCGGTTCATGGGCTGCAACGCCCCGGACAGCTTTGGTCACGTCGGAAAGCTTGCCCACGCCCGATGGCTCGATCAGGATCCGGTCCGGCGCATAGGTCTCAATCACTTCTTTCAGCGCTGTCCCGAAATCACCCACCAGCGAACAGCAGATACAGCCGGAATTCATCTCCGTGATCTGTATGCCGGATTCTTTCAGGAAACCGCCGTCGATCCCGATCTCACCGAATTCATTCTCAATCAGAACCACTTTTTCTCCGGCAAACACCTCTTTTAACAGTTTCTTGATCAGCGTCGTCTTCCCGGCTCCCAGGAAGCCGGAGATAATCTCGATTTTTGTCATATTCTTTCCTTCTTTCTGTCTTTCGGACGCCTGTCCGCAAAATATGGCTACCAAAACAGCCAACAGAGCCCCTGAGATCTTACCTGCACGGTTGAAGTTCCCAAGGGCTCTTGCTACGATTCTAAATGCTTATTTGTTCACCGCATTCTTTGCAACTTCTGCCAGCGCAGTGAAAGCTGCTGCGTCATTGACTGCCATGTCGGCCAGGATCTTTCTGTTCATCTCCACGCCTGCAGTCTTCAGTCCATACATGAATTTGCTGTAGGACAGTCCGTTCATACGGGCCGCTGCGTTGATACGCGCGATCCAGAGCTGTCTGAACTGACGTTTTCTCTGCTTACGTCCGGCATAAGCGGTTGCCATTGCTCTCATTACAGACTGTTTTGCGATTCTGTACTGCTTGCTTCTGGCTCCTCTGTAACCTTTTGCAAGCTTCAATACTCTATTATGTTTCTTTTTAGCGTTTAATCCGCCTTTTACTCTTGCCATCTTTCTTCCTCCTTAACTTCCAAATCTTATAAATACGGTAAAATCTTCTTCATG
>CALWLW010000004.1 GCA_944381625.1 uncultured Lachnoclostridium sp. | reverse complement strand
CCTATCCGACACAACGCGCGAGTGCCGGATAGGAACGGCAAAATTTTTTACACTTCTATTACTTCTTTATCGCACATTAGCAAAGTCACAGGGAATGAAGCAGTTCATGGCTAAGTAGATGTAATCAAGAAAAAGAAAGGAAAAGCACAATCCAGACAGAACCGGCGGTTGTGTCAAGAGATATTGTGAGTTCGCAAGAATTTTGTTATAATGAGGTCAGAAACCCCTATGCGGGGAGAAAGGCGGGAGGATAAATGAACATCAGCTATCAGCCGCTTTGGCGTACCCTAAAAGAGCGCAATATGAGGAAGGAGGACTTGCGGCTGGCCGCCGGTCTTACCACAAATATGATTGCCAACATGGGAAAGGGCGAGCATATCAGTATGAAAACGCTGCTGCGTATCTGCGGGGCGTTGGAGTGTGATATTTCAGATGTAATTGAGTTGGAGCGGGAAGAAAGTTTTATAGATAATGTAAAGCAGTAAATCAAACTTTGAGGTAATATTATGGGTAGGAAAAAAGATTAAAGTTAGGAGATATATACGAAATAACTTTACCAAATGGGAAAAGAGCTTTTGGAAGATTGTTTAAAGAGTACACTTTAGGAATATATACAGGTTTTTACGATAGTTTTGAAGAAGTGCCAGAAAATGCCGCATATTATAGGTTTATAGGTGTTTATAAAGATGTTTTACAGGATGGCGCATGGATAATAGTAGGTAATCGGCCATTTAAGAACGAACAAGAAGCATGGCCGCCGCCAATGTGCGTGGTAGACGCCATCACAAGGAAAGGGAGCCTATACTATAAAGGAGAAATTATACCGTGTACTTATGATGAATGTAAGGATTTGGAGATTGCTGCCGCATGGGATAGACAGCATGTTATTGATATGCTGATGGGAAACACTATGATTGACGAAAACCTTAGTAAGCCGATAGAATGAACAATTCCTCTTTATTATATCCACCCAGAAAGGAGGCCCTCACCATGAAAAAAGCCGCCGCGCTTATCCTGTCAGCCCTATTCTATATAGCCGCGTTTATGCTGACATTCCTTTACGCAAAAGAGCATGACATCCGCTTTTTTTCCCATCTCCTGCCCCTGCTTGTGGCTACCTATTTTGTGATTGCGGGGAATATCTTTGCTCACCGTCTGGGCCTTAACCGCTGGTTTTTATGGCTCATTATGAATGTGGGCGGCGGTATGTGCAGTTGGATTCTTCTGATTGTCTGCTTCCCCATGATTTTGTTTAATGCGGGCATAATTTTGATTTTCCTGCCTGTAACCGCTGTTTTCGGTGTGGTGTGGGCGGTTGTGGGGATTGGTTTTCTATGCGTCTGGCTACGGAAACGCCGCGCCGGTTCCACAGACAGCACCGGGCAGCCCTCTTTTTCCAGCCCAAAAAGGACAGGCGCATGGAAGGAGAAGTTGACGGGAATTGTCCGGGTGGTTGGTGTGATTGGGCTTGTGCTGTCTATGGCGTTCCTGTATGTGGGCGTGAAGGGAATTGCCACGGTTCGCCCCGCTTCCGGCTATGAGGATATGGGCGTACATACCTTTTCCCCTTACCAGGTGCTTCCTGTTTCGGTGGAAAACACTTCTACCGGGCGGGACAAGCGGCTCAACCCGACAAAGACCGTATATGTCGTTTATTGTCAAACTTTGGACGGAACCGGCTATCGCTGGGAAGTAGATACCGGCAGCAAAAGCGAAGCAAACCGGATTCTGGCCGCTGGGGAAAGCGTGGAGCGGCGGGTATTGTCAATCAAGGAAACCGGGAAATATATCACCGTGGGAGCGGAGCTGACGGCTGATACTTATGTGGAAGGGCAAAAGCAGCGGTATTTCTGGATGGTTGGATTGTCCGGCGGTTATCTGGTGCTATGTCTTGCGGGATGGGTGGTTGTGAAGCAGTCGCAGAAAAAGGATAATGGGACGAGATAAAGAGGAGCGTATTGTATGAAGCAAAATATCACTTGCACGATTAAAGATGTGATAAATTTATTGAAAGAAAAATATCTAAAAGAGGGCGAACAAGCCCTCTATAATGACTACGATTGGCACATGTATGTGGCAGATGGTGAATGGTTTCTAACAACTGCTTGTTGCATTACGGCTCCGCCTACTTTTGATGAAGAAACAGATGAAGAAATTATACCAAATTTTGCTGTTGCAAATGGAATGGACGGTTCTGTAGTGCCGGAAATCCTTCAAGATGTGATTATCAATGCACTTAGTCAGAAAAAAAGTGCAACAAATGAAGAACTGTTAAAAGCGTTGAACTATTACATGGATAAAGATACCTTTATGCTATTTTGATAAAATTCCCGCCACCTGGAAAGGAGGCACCGCCATGAACCGAAAAACCATCATCCTCATCGCCAGCGTCCTTCTCTCCCTGGTCTGCGCCTCCCTGCTTTTCCTGAACTGGAACCCGGAGGCCCTTTTCAGGCAGGAGGAAACGCCGGTTACAAGGAACGACATTGAGCAAGGCAGCACAGAAGATTTTACCGGCTCCGCAGCCGGTGAGGATATTCCACGGCTGACCGGCGCGGCGGATTTTTCGGAAATGATAAGCGGCCTGGACTATGCCACGGCGGAGCCGGTGGGGATTGTGCCGACCGGCGTTTACAGCCTGAAACCGTGGGTGAGCCATTACAACACGCGCACTTACAAGGGCAGGACATCGACCGGCAGCCGCCGGGCCGAGGTCAGCACGTCCGGCCTGGATATTTGGGGAAGCTACAATCCATATTACCTTTTGGAGCTTCCCGACCATACCTATATACTGGCGCAGATACCACAGACGGAAGCGGACACAATCGCAAGGGGCGAAAGCGTTACCCTTCCCATCGGGCAAAAGGCCGGAATGACGGACGCCGCCCGGAGTCGCGTTGCCGCCGTCTGCGGGGAATACGGAGCCGATATGGACGGCGTGTTTTATGCTTTTGATAATGAGTGGCAGGAGGAACACCACACCACCCTGCTTCTGCTCCGCTTCGGGGCCGCCTCCCTGCTTTGGTTCGTGCTGGCCGTGGGGCTGACGCTGGCCGGAAACCAGATATTTAGGCAGAAGGAAGCGGCAAAAGGGAAAGGAGCAAATCAATGCAGCAAAAACAAATCTTTGTCATAAGTACCTTACTGCTTCTTCTGGTCTGCTTTACCGGGTGTGAAGCACAGACAACAGGACAGGAAACAGGTAAAGCAACGGATGAAACGGATGATTTTGACATTCCCATTGATGGAAGCTACCATTCCAACCCGATTGACCACTGGCGCAAAGAAATGTTAGCAGAATATGGATATGAATATAGCGGCCCCATCTCTTATGAATATAAAAACGCATGGAAAGAGGAGCTTGAATACTATGTTCAGCAGTCTGAAGCGGAGGACGAGGCCGCTGCTTATCTGGAAGCGATAGAACAAACAGCGGAAGCATTAGCAAATCTTTGGGACTGGCATTATTATGAACGAGATGGCGGTGGTGACAAGGGAACGGACGGCGATACTTTTATAAATGAAGAAATTGCACAGGTTTACAAAAATGGTGTATTCCAGTTTATAGACTATTCCACGAATTACTTTTTCGACCCGGAAGCTGCGACTGAGAGATTAAAAAGCTGGCATTATTAAACGGGAAATTGAGAGAAAAACCAACGATAACGGGGCCGCCGCCTTGCTTTGGTTTGTGCTGGCCGTGGGGCTGACGTTGGCCGGGAATGAAATACTTTTGAAAAAGGGCGCAGGAAGGAAAGGAGCCGACCAATGAAACGAAAAGGAATCTCTGCCGCCGGTATTGCGGTGCTTCTCCTGCTCTGCTTTGTAGGGTGCGGAGTGCAGACCGATGAATATGTGAAAGAGGAAATGTCTAAAACGCAAGAAGCTATTGTGGAAAATATGCTTAAAACCGCAGATGAATGGTCTGTAGTGTATGCAGATGTAGAATTTGCCCGGCTGATTGCGGAAAATCCCATTGACCGGGATTTTGTCTGGGAGGATACAGGTTCAGAGGGAAGAATCCGGCAGGCAGCCAAATATAAGGAATTGTGGGAAGCGGAAATCGTGCATACATTCAAGGTACTAAAGGGGTATTTATCAGAACAGGACTTTGAAACATTAAAGCAGGCATACGCAAGCTGGAAGGAATATCTGGAACAGACATTCCAAATAGAACAAAGCATTTACTATGTGGGAAGTAATTATGATAACGGCGTGATAACAGGGAACAATCTCACATATCCGCAGGTAATGGAAACGGCTGCGGAAAGGACGAAACGGTACGCAATCGAATTGATGTCATTAGAATATACATTCACAGGTACGCTGGAATTTTGTGCTGAAAAAACAGCCGAAGAACAGAGATGATAATATCAGGCCACAGAATAAGCAAAAAATAGAAAAATTACTGTCAGTTTGGCTGAGGTGCCGCAAGAAGCTGATGACAAACACCACCTTCCAGAACGGGCGCAAAGCCCGAAATACTTGGCTGGCCGGGAAAATCAAGTGCGGGAAATGCGGGTACGCACTCAAAACGACCCACAATCCCGCTGGCTATGAATATCTCCGCTGTTCCAAACGGGCCAATCACAAAGGCTGTCCGGGGTGCGGCACTCTCGGCAAGACAGAGTTTGAGCAGTTCATTTTTACCGCCATGGGAGAAAAGTTCAGGGAGTTCAAGCTACTGCGGAGCGGCGAGGAAAAAGCCAATCCGAAGATCACCGCCTATCAGGTGGAGCTTGCACGGGTGGAGGCCGAGATTGAAAAACTGCTTGATACGCTGACCGGGGCCAACGCCACCTTGCTGGCCTACGCCAACAAAAAGATTGAGGATTTAGACAACCGCCGCAAAACACTGTCCAAGGCGATAGCCGATCTGTCCGTTGAAACGCTGTCCTCCCAGCAGATTGAATTGCTGTCCGGGTATCTGGACGATTGGGAGAATATCAGCTTCGAGGACAAACGAAAAGCCGCTGACGGCCTGATTTCTTCAATCAGCGCAACCAGCGACTATGTAAAAATAGAGTGGAAGATTTGACACTCTTTCCACTCTATCAAAGCACTTTTTTCTTTATACCGCTTGCGTACAATGTAACCGGCATCCGCCGCAAGGAGCTGGTGGTGGCAGTAGGCGACTTCATTGGCGCAAAACCTGAATACCTGAGAGCGCCGACATACGCTTTCGCAGTAGGAAGTTATAACATCGACAAAGAAGGAACCTTGACCGGCCCGGAAAATCCGGCGCTGATCGAAAGCCTGAAAGGACAAGGCTTTGTAGCCGAAGAATAAAATCGGAAGGCCCCGCTTCGGCGGGGCTTTTCTTGGAATACAATATATTTTCTTTCTGTAGACTAGTGTGCTATAATCAGGGAAATAAATTGGAAGTTGTAGGGGCAATGAAATGAACGAATTAGATATAAAAACATCACATGGTACTATCCACGTTTATAAGAAAGGAAAAGGTCATAAAAATCTTATTTTGCTACATGGCAGTGGTTGTGACAACGCAATGCTTTCATGGCTTGAAGTTATGAAAGGTTTTAATGACGAATATACAATCTATGCTCCTGATTTGTTGGGGTATGGAAAGAGTGATAAACCCACTGACTTATGTGGAAAAAATTTTTATAATATTCATATTCAGTCAATTAAACAAATTACAGAGCAGTTGAAATTGACAACATTTATTTTGGCGGGCTTGTCAATGGGAGGGGCAATTGCGATTGGGTATGCCTTAAACTATCCTGAGCAAATACAAGCACTTTTTCCTGTTGATACATGGGGGATTTCTCCTGCGTTGCCGTTTCATCATCTTTCATATTGGTATATTCATAAAACTAATTTTACAATATCCCAATATAAATGGATTGCTAAAAATAAAGGGCTGGCGAAATGGTTTATAGGATATTCTTTAATTGGGGATAAAAAGAAAATTACTGATAAAATTGTAGATGAGGTTTGGAAAGCTTGTAAGAATGACAATGCGGGAAAATCCATGCAAGATTATCAAAGAAGCTCTTGTGATAAGAATAGCGCTATCCCTTTTTATAAAAATGAGTTAAGCAGATTGGAAATGCCTGTTATTTTTATAAATGGAGAATGTGATAATTTAGTTCCTGTTAAGCACTTGGACGGTATAAAAGAAATTTTACCTAATGCAAAAGTTTATATTCTTCAAGGCTGTAAACATTGGTCTGTAAAAGAAAAACCAGACGAGTTTTTTAACATTGTGCAAACTAATGCAAAAGATTTATAAATCCCAGTTTGTAAATCTCTTAGCCCCGTTTCGGCGGGGCTTCTCTTGTCCTCAAATAAAAAAGATATGTTTTAAGGTTTTTGAGCTTGCTTTTTGACCGGTGGTGTATAAGCTGTCACTCACAGAAATAAAACATATCTTTGAGGAGGACGCAATCATGCTGCAAATATCTGAAATCGTAAAGAAAACCGAGGAAATGTTCGACCTGTTCAACGAGCATTTTTATAACAACGAATTGACTCGTCCGGCGATCACCGTATCCCCGGACGGAGGGCGTTGGGCTTACGGTTGGTGCAGTATCAATGAAATCTGGAACGCCAGCGGTGAGAAATACAGGGAAATCAACCTTTGCGCTGAGTACCTTGACCGAACTATCTTCGAGCTGGTCGCCACACTCTTACATGAAATGACGCACCTCTATAATCTGGTTCATGGCATCCAAGACGTAAGCAACAACGGCTATTACCACAACCTGAAATTCAAAGCCACCGCCGAGGCCCATGGCCTGCACATCGAGAAGCACGACAAATACGGATGGACGGTAACGACGCTGGCCCTGGAGGCGGAGGCATGGATCAAAGAAACCTTGGGCGAGGATAAAATCAACGCCAGCCGCTTACCGGTGGAAGGCACCACCAAAGGCGGGAGCAAAAAATCCAAAAACCGCAGCATTAAATATGTCTGCCCCTGCTGCGGCACCATCATCCGGGCAACGCGGGAGGTCAATGTAATCTGCGGGGATTGCGGAGAGCTTTTCGAGCGGGCATAAAATAAAAAAGCAGGAGCTACAAAGGTTCCCGCTAAATTATTCTATATGGGATATGAAGCCGATAGCTGGCAGTGGACACTTTTTAGCGTTTCCTCTTTTCCGTATTCATAAAGGCCGGAGGGGGTGCAAAAGTGGGCTTCCAAACGCTTACCATGCCGCCATACCAAAGTCAGGCCCGCTGACGAGCCATATTACCAAGCCCGCTGAAAACTGAAAAAGCCCGGAAAGCCCATAATATCAGGCTTTCCGGGTATAGATACAAAAACAGCCCTCCAAATCGGAAGGCTGTTTTTGTATTAAAGTTTATCCCTTAATATGGTTGCTCTGTTTGGAAAACAGAGTTTGAAAGGGATGTGGGGATATTTGTTGTCAGTCAGTATCAGTATGGGTATAACGCTTTTCTTGGTTTCCAATTATGTGGGAGCAGAATTGACCGATTTAGTGACAGGTGTAGTGGGAGTGGTTGTATCAATAATCTACCTGAAAACGGTTAGCGTAGCTGTGAATGAAACGTATATTAACGATTCTGATCTGGTATTTGAAACGACACAGTCCGACGGAAAGGCATTTCTTCCCTATATTTTATTATTGATCTTATTGCCAGCGGTACGGTTCAGTTTTCCGTTGAACGTGCTGACGAAGTACGGATATGCCACCTGGATAGGAGCTGTGATCCATATTGTGGTGTTAATAAGTTCCGTGGTAATGGGTTGTGGCAATCAGTTTCTGCTGTGTGAAAAAAATGCTCTTTTAAAACTTATTAAACCGATGGTTACCTTATGTTCTCTGTATGCCGTGGCAAATCTGATGAACGCGTCAGGTATGATTTCTTTGATTGCACGATTTCTTGCCGATATTGCAGGAGGGCTGTACCCGGCTGTTTCTGTGCTGATTGGTGCTATTGGAGCGTTTATTACCGGATCCTGCCTTGGTTCCAATAAACTTTTTTGCGCTCTGCATATGGAAGCGGCGTCTACGTTGGGGATCAACCAATATGTGGCAATTACGGCCAGCAGCGCGGGAGGCTGCCTTGGAAATATGATATGTCCCAACAACATTATTGCGGTGAATGCAACGTTGGAACTGGAGAATGCGGAAGGAGATGTGCTGAAAAGGACGATAGGGGCTTTTGCGGTTATGGCTGTTGTTTACTACATTCTAGCAATGGTTTATGCATATATGTTGTTCCCAAATTTTGGGGTGTGATAATGGGGCGTTATTTAGAGACTGAATGAACAACATAAATTTTGGAGGTGTTGAGTGTGTGTGACTTTTATCCGATAGTGAAAGTGGCAGCGGTGCAGTCTGCGCCGGATTATCTGAATCGTGAAGCGACTGTGGACAAAGCGTGTGCTATTATTGATGAAGCGGGGAAAAATGGCGCTAAGCTGATCGCTTTTCCAGAAGCATATATTCCCGGATATCCCTGGTGGATTTGGTTTGATGAACCTTCCGCGGGTATGCCATTTTTTATCCGGCTTTACAAAAATGCCGTAACTGTTCCGGGAGAGGCTACTTGGAAATTGTCGAAAGCAGCAAAGAAAAATGGCGTATATGTGAGCATTTCTGTAACCGAAAAAGATGGTGCATCTCTATATTTAACACAGCTGTAGTTTAATCCAAACGGCGATTTGATTGGAAAGCATCGGAAGCTGAAACCGTCCGGGGCGGAGCGCTATATCTGGGGTGAAGGAGACGCCAGTATGATGCCGGTGTTCGATACAGAGATTGGGCGTCTTGGAGGACTGGAATGTTGGGAGCATATGGTTCCAGCCAATATGATGGCGATGATGAAAAAAAATGAACAGATTCATGTACAAGCATGGCCTTCCTGCTTCCCGCAGCCGGAGCATTTGTTTTCCAACTATCCGCTTGAGACGGGCGCAAAAGCATATTCCATCATCAACCAAGTGTACTCCCTGGTTTCTTCTCAGATTTATACAGAGCAGATGAGAGAAATGCTTTGCAGTACGGAGAAACAGAAGGATATCATGCACCCGGGCTACGGCATGACGATGATAGTTGATCCATCGGGACATGTGATGTCTTCTGTGCCGAGGGATGAGGAAGGAATTTGCTATGCAGAGTTGGACTTGACACTTTTGATCGGAGGGAAATTCCTTTTTAGTGCGGTAGCACCTTTTTGACAAAGTAAGAGTTGGGTTTATGTAAGTCCCGGCTCTTGGTATAAAATTTATTTCTGCGAGCAATGATCCAAGAGGACACAGCCTAGGTTGCCCTCTCTTGCCGCATAGCGACAATTACCTTGTGCTTGCATCGGGGTTTTTGAATCGGGATACGGCGAGTCTTGATATTTGGAGCGCGGAATTTTTCAAGCAGATTACAATGGGGATGGCCGGGGTCTGAACGATGGTATCCTCTGCTTTCAAAATGGGGGCCGGGCGGCCTGCTGCGTTTACCCGATCCCCCCGAAGACCGCGCCTGCCACCAGCACGATCATGGTCAGAATACAGAAGCCGTATTTATACAGCGGGTAGAACCATCTGCCCACCGGGCGTTTCCGCCCCAGGGAGACGGCCTCCTCCACCGCCTTCCTGCCCCATACCCAGGCAAACATGATCCCGGCAAGGCCGGCTCCCAGAGGGCACACATAGATAGAGACAAAATCCATCCACTGGCTGACGATGCCCTGGATACAGAGCGCTGCCAGGGTGCCGATCACGGCGATTACCGCCACGGCTTTGGGGCGGCTGAAATGCAGATGATCCTGCAGGGTAGCCACCGGCGCCTCGAAGAGATTTACCAGGGAAGTAAAACCGGCGAAAAGCACCGCAAGGAAGAAGATGACCGCTATGATCCGGCTTCCTGGCATGGATGCAAACAGGTTGGGCAGATAGATAAACATCAGGCCGGGACCTCCGGAGAAATCCTGGATGCCGGAGGCCGCCATGGCAGGGACGATCACCAGCGCGGCCAGGAAAGCAGCCAGTGTGTCAAACAGAGCCACTTTCCAGGCAGAATTTACGATATCTTCCTGGTCTGACAGATAAGACCCGTAGATCACAGTACCGTTCCCGGCCAGGGACAGAGAGAAAAAGGACTGTCCCAGGGCGTAGGCCCAGAGCATGGGATCTTTAAAATATTTCGTCTGCACAGTGAAAATATGGGTATATCCGGCCTGTGCGCCCGGCTGCAGAGCCACGTAGACCACCAGGCTGATAAAAAGCGTGTAAAAAAGCGGTATCATAATTTTGTTGGCTTTTTCAATACCTGCGGCCACGCCCAGGGCCATCACGGCAAAGGTGCATACAAGGGCTATGAGCAGCCAGGCGTTGTTCCCGAAAGCGGAAGCGGTGCTGTTGAAAGCATCCACATAACCGGAGACGTCCTGGATATCGGAGCCGTAGGACAGGGCGGTTCCGGTTATGGACCCGGCCAGGTATTTAAAGATCCAGCCCATGACCACCGAGTAGCCGATGGCCAGCGACAGGGCGCCCAGCATGGGGATGGCGCCGATGCGCTCGCCGATTTTTCTTTTGGATTCTCCCCTGGAAGCGCAGGCGGCTCCGAACGCTCCCATGGGGCCGGAACGGGCTTTTCGTCCGAAACTCATCTCTCCGATCACCCCGGAAAACCCGATGACCACGTCGAAAAACAGGTACGCGGCCAGGAATGCGCCCCCGTAAGCCGCCACACGGCTGGGGAACAGCCAGATATTTCCCATGCCCACCGCGGAGCCGATGCAGGATAAGATGAAGCCCCACTTGGAGCTCCACAGATCCCGGTTTCCGGAAACCTTGTGTTTCTTTCTCTTTGAAGCAGTTGTATTCATAAATTTTTCCCTCTGATTCCTATGTTTCTTTCACATATTTTCCACCATCATACCATAAAACAGGAAGACTTTCCATATTTTAAGTGACGGCCGCGGAACGGATATGGTACAATGTGCATAAAGCGTGAGCGAGACGAAGCGGAGCGAAGTCGAGCATGGCACTGCGTTCACCGAAGAAATCCGGGCGCATCCGCCGGAGGCATCATGTGCGCACCGCAGACATGGAGGGATAAAAATGGGACTTTTTGGAAGAAAAAAATCGTCTGGACAGGACGAGGGCGAGCGTTATTACAGAATGTATCTGGACAGTAATAAACAGAGGCTTGAATACCTGGAAAAATCCGCGGCTCTTGGCAATTACCACGGTAAAGCGGGCCTGGGCTATTACTATCTTGAGCATTTTCCGGATGACAGGGAAAAGCTTCAGGAAGCATCGCGGCTTTTGAAGGAAGCAAAGGCCCAGGGAGCCATGCTCGACCCGGAAAAAATGAGCTTGCTCCATATGAAGCTGGGGAACAATGAGTAGGCTGTCAGGCGCTGGGGAGGGAGAAAGTTAGCGCGGGCACCATGCCGCTTACGGATTCAGCAAAGATGCCGCGCAAGGTTGCGGACGAGCAGATCCTGGATAAAAACATGAAAAATGTTTGATTTTCACTAGATAATCGCATAAAATTAGAGTATGAGGTGAAAATATGATAAAAACGACTGCAATGCTCCTGGAAGAGCTGAAAGATTATGCTTCCCCAAAGGATAAGCTGGCCAGAATGGTTGAGCAGGGAGAATACTACTCTATTGTAAAGGGTTTATACGAAACCGACAGGAATGTTCCCGCCTATTTGCTGGCGGGCAGCATTTACGGACCGTCTTACATTTCTTTTGAATATGCTTTAAGTCATTATGGATTGATTCCAGAGGCAGTATATACGGTAACCTGCGCGACCTTCGAAAAGAAGAAGAAAAAGCGGTATGAGACAATGTTCGGAACTTTCAGTTATCGGGATGTTCCGTCCAAAGCGTTCCCACTCGGCCTCCGCCTGGAACAGAGCGGCGATTACTTCTATCGGATTGCCGAACCGGAGAAAGCTCTCTGTGATCAGCTCTATACACTCCCGCCAGTCCCTAACGCCAATGCCCTGCTGCGTCTTCTTACGGAAGACCTGCGTATTGAGGAATCGGAATTGCAGAAACTGAGTAAGGACGCCGTTGAGGAATATTCGGATGTTTACCATTCCACAAATATTAAGCGGCTGAGCACACTTTTAAGGAGAATTTAAAAATGAGCGCTGCCATTGAGCAAATGTTAAAGAGGTATCATCCCCAAAATATCTACGAGCAGAAAAATGCGATGAAAGAGATCATGCAGGAAATTGTCCTGTGTGGCCTGTCCCGCGCTGGCTTCTTTAAGAAGGCTGCATTTTATGGCGGTACGGCTCTGCGGATCTTTTATGGGCTCGACCGCTTTTCAGAGGATTTGGATTTTTCTTTGGAGACGCCCGATTTAAATTTTGATCTAGGCGCTTACTTTCCCGTACTTGAAAAAGAAATCCGTGCGTTTGGATTAAATGTGATGATTCAGGAGAAGCAAAAGACGAAGGACAGCAATATCCGGTCAGCATTTTTGAAAGGAAACACGAAAGAGCATTTACTCTTGTTCTATGCGGGAGAGAAACTGACCGACAGTATTCCAAAGAATGAGGTTGTTAAAATCAAATTTGAAATAGATGTCAATCCTCCGGCTTTCGCAGTTTTTGAGCACAAATACAGGCTGTTGCCGGCCCCTTATGAGGTGAACATGTATGATATGCCGTCCCTGTTTGCCGGGAAGGTTCACGCGGTTTTATGCCGTGCCTGGCAGTCCAGAATTAAAGGGCGCGATTTGTATGATTATGTTTTTTATCTGTCCAGAGGGGCGGCGTTGAACAGCCGGCATCTTCGGGCACGGTTGATTGACTCCGGGTATATTTCGGAAGATGCGGATTGTTCGTTGAGTGGGATAAAAGAAATGCTGTGCTCTCGCTTTGACAGTATTGATTACACGCAGGCAAAACAAGATGTGGAGCCGTTTATCCAGGATGTCTCCAGCCTCGATATTTGGAGTGCGGAATTTTTTAAGCAGATTACAATGGAAATGGCCGAGGCTTAGTGAGCCATGCTCGACCCGGAAAAAATGAGCCTGCTCCATATGAAACTGGGGAGCAATAAATAAGGCGCAGAACGATATACGATTCCTCTCAAAGAGCGAAACAAATTTGAAACTTGTTCGCTCTTTCTTTATTACTTTTGTTGATACGGACTGATATAATCCGGGCATAAATATGTTTCGCTCCATGTCATCATGGTTTGAAGAACCGGGATAAAACTTTCTCCAAAGTCAGTGAGTGAATACTCTACTTTCGGAGGAATTTCTTTATAAATTTCCCTGTGAAGAAATCCATCCTTTTCTAATTCACGAAGCTGTTTTGTTAATGTGGATTGGGTAATCCCGTCAAGGCGCCGCATAAGCTCTCCGAATCGCTGGACTTTATAGAAAGCAACATACCACAAAATCAATATTTTCCATTTGCCGCCAATCACAGATTGCAGCTTGCTCATAGGCACGCAGCGGGCAATCACTTTCTTATCACTAAACTTGTTTTCAGACATATAAACACCCTCTCTTTTCACAAGAGTATATTTCAAAATCTCTCAAATATCAAGGTACTACTATATTCTGTTCTTAGTATGAAAAACAATACTACTACTAAAAAAAGACAGTACTTATATTAGACGGATCAATAAGGTATTTTTATGGTGGAAAAAGAAAACTGTGAAAAGGAGAGACATATTTATGCACTATACTGGAACTATTTGGCGTCCGCCATATGAGGCTTCTTCATTACTGCTGGAAGTCACAGCAGGCTGTACCCATCATAAATGTAAATTCTGTACGCTTTATGATGATTTACCTTTTAAGTTCAGAATGTCGCCGGTTGAGGACATAGCGGCTGATTTGAAAGAAACTGCCGAAACAGTAAAATTGTGGCGTGGCTTGACATATAGCCGGTCATTCCTTACTGGCGCAAATCCGTTTGTATTGAAAACGGAAAAGCTGCTGGAAATTGCAGGTCTAATAAAAAAATATATTCCTGCCTGCAAAACGATAGGCAGCTTTGCGCGAGTTACCGATGTTGCACTTAAAACAGATAAAGAATTAGCAGAACTGCATAAAGCAGGCTATGATGGATTAACAATCGGAATTGAAACAGGCGATGATGAAGCGCTTATATTTATGAACAAAGGATATGTTTCGGCTGATATTATCACTCAATGCAAACGTTTAGATGATGTGGGGATTCGCTATAACTTTTTCTATCTTACAGGTGTTTCCGGCGCAGGACGGGGCGAGTTCGGGGCAAAGATGACCGCCGCAGTATGTAATCAACTGCGCCCTCAAATCATAGGAGCCAGTATGCTGACCATTTATCCCAATTCTGAACTGTATGAAGAAATTCAAAAAGGAAACTGGAAAGAAGAACAGGAGATTGAAAAATACAAAGAGTTAAAAACTCTTGTTGAAAATTTGAATATTCCTGTTTGGTTTGCAGCTATGGGGGCGTCCAACGCGATTCCCATTCAGGGTACATTGCCGGAAGATACGAAAAAAGTAATAAATGTATTAGAGCAGATTATTGGCAGTGCTGATGAACGGGAACTGCGGCATTACAGAAAAAATCTCAGACATTTATAGAGGAGGTTTTTAACTTGCATTTTACTGGCAGAACATGGCGGCCGCCCTATGAAGCAAATTCATTTATCGTACAGGTTACGTCCGGCTGTACTTACAATAAATGCAGGTTTTGTAGTTTGTACAAAAATGAATGTTTTCGTATGTCGCCATTACAAGAATTTGAGGAGGATTTGAAAGAACTGGCAAGATATCAGCCAACGGCACGGCGTATTTTTCTGACTGGCGCAAACCCATTTGCCATGAATTACGAAAAATTGGCAGAGCGGGCATTATTAGTCCATGACTATCTTGCAGAATGCCGGACGATAGCCATGTTTTCAAGTATTCGCGATATAAAGAACAAGAAAGTATGGCAGCTCAGAAGGTTACACGCGTTAGGCATTAACGGTTTGAGCATTGGGACAGAAACGGGTGACGACCGTACGCTTCTTTTGGCGAATAAAGGATATACCGCAAAAGAATTGATCGAACAATGCAGGAAACTGGATGAAGCGGGTATGGAATACTATTTTGTATATATGACAGGACTTGCCGGGAAAGGAAATGGCCGTCGAAATGCTGTTAACAGCGCGAAAGTATTCAGTAAAGTAAATCCGCGTTTTATTTCGGTTGATTCTTTGACTCTTTTTCCGGATACAGAATTATATCAAATGGCACAGGAGGGAAAATTTATTCCGGCGGGAGAAAAAGAACGATTAGAAGAATTACAAATATTCATAAGGAATTTACAGATACGCACACATCTGTTTGCTGATTCAAAATCAAATTTTTACCCTGTGACGGCATACTTGCCAAAAGAACGTGATTCTATAATCAGTGAATTGCAATATGTCATTGACACGGCAGATGAAACAAAAATGATGGAATATCGGAATAGCCTGAAATCGTTAGGCTAAGTAATACTTGATATTTGGAACGTGGGAGCTCAGACGGTCCCCCGAATAGGAAACGAATTTTTAGAAATTATTAAGAAGATTTAAGAACAATTCTTCCCATACCTGTAGTAAAATAAAGAAAAACAGCGTTTATATGTACGTAGATGCATTTACCAGGAGGATAAAAATATGTTTCTGTTTCTGGCGCTTCTGGATGATCCCGGGGAGCAGGAAAAATTCAGGGAGATTTATGAGCATTACCGCCATTTCATGTGGTATCTGGCCAACCAGAGACTGCAGGACGAGCATTTGGCGGAGGATGCGGTACAGGAGGCGTTTCTGGCGCTGACCAGGCACCTGGACAAGGTGGAGGAAGTGTACAGTCCCAGGACGAAGCGTTTCCTGGCCACGATTGTCAGGAGCAAGGCCGTGGATATCCTGCGCAAAAGGACGCCGGAACAGGAACTGGAAGACAATATGGATTTAGGCAGAGGAGGAACAGATATCCTGGAACAGTATTTACAGAAGGAAAATTATAACCGCCTGGTGTCCTGCGTCCTGGAATTGGACGACCAGTACCGGACTGTGTTTGAATACAAATATCTGTACCGGATGACGGACGCCGAGATTGGCGATATCCTGGGCATATCCGCGAAGAACGCGAACGTGCGTTATTTCCGCGCCAGGAAAAAGCTGCAGGAAATGATCCGAAAGGAGGCGGGACAGTAATGAAAAAGCCTGAGACGCTTACCAAAGGGGAGGAACTTCTGATACAGGTGCTGGAGGAGTGCCTGGATGAGGATTTAAGCTTTGTGCCTCCGGAGCGGGAGATCGCCAGGACCCACCGGTTTTCGGAAGCATTTGAGAAGGCCATGGAAGAACTGGCGGGACGGAAGGTGAAGGAAAGAGAGATCCGGCGGCATTTCGTTCCCAGGTACGGGTATCTGGCGGCCTGCGTGCTGGTATTCTGCGTTTGCAGCGCGCTGTTCCTGGGGGTGCTTTATCCGGACTGGAGCAGGAAAGACAGCGGGACAGGAAGCACCTTCCCGGAAGACGTTGTGCTGGAGGAAGCGGCGGAAGATGCGGCTGCTTCCGAAGCAAAAGAAACGCAAAATACTGTGACAGACGCTTCCGAAGGAACGGCGGAAGAGACGGAGCTGTCCGCTCTGGAAGACGCGGCGGGGGCCGCGCCCGAAGGTGCCGGAGCGAAGTACGGAGATGAGCAGTCCGGCGCGTCAGGAAGCGGGGAGATGGCCGAAGCGGAAAGCGGTATGCTGGAGGCGAAGGAATACTGTGGACAGACCGTGTATCCCGCGGATCAGCAGGAAGTGCCGGAGACGCTGGACGGCGTGACGGCGAAGGTCAACTGTCCCGTGCAGGATGAGGAGAACCCGGTGCTGTACCTGACCATCGGAAATACCGGCGAGGAGACGGTGGAGTACGTGGACGGCTGCAGCCTGGAAGTATGGCTGGACGGCGGCTGGTATGTGATTGCATCTGCGGAAGAAAAGGTATCCCGGATACAGGAACTGGAAGCAGGAATGGCTGTGGATGAGATTGTGGACCTGAGCGGGTATGAGATCGACTACGGCGCGCAGCGGTATCGGCTGGTGACCTGGATCGGGACGGAGAAGATCGGGGTGGAATTCACATTCGCCGAGGTATTTTCGGAGATTATGGAAGACTGACCGGGTGGATATCCGGGGAAGGGAGGAAAGGATGAAAAAAAGTATGTGGAGAAGGTTATGGGCGGGGCTTCTGCTGGCGGTGATTATGACGGCCGGCTGCGGCTCTTCCGGAAACAGCAAGAGTCAGACGACAGAGTCCGCTGCCATGGACACGGCTGTTATGGAAGAAGCGGCGGAGTCGGCAGAGTATGAGATGGACGCAGGCTACGGCGCGGAGATTTCTTCTGAAAACGGGATCGACGCCGTGGCGGACACCGGACGTAAGCTGATTAAGAACGTGGATCTGGAGGTACAGACGCTGGAGTTTGATGAGGCGGTGGAGAAGCTGACCGCCAAAGTAAACGAACTGGGTGGTTATGTGGAGGCGTCTTCCCTTTACGGCAGCGATTATTATTATGAGACCAGCCGGTCCGCCAGCTATACAGTTCGGATTCCGGCGGATCGCCTGGATGCATTTGTCAGCATTGTGAACGAGGTGGGCAACGTCACCTACAAAAATGAAAGAGTAGATGATGTGACGCTGGAGTATGTGGACACCGAGAGCCACAAAAAGGCGCTGGAGACAGAGCAGGAAAGACTCCTGGAGCTTCTGGAAAACGCCGAATCCATGGAAGATATTATAACCATTGAGAGCAGGCTGTCCGCTGTGCGCTATGAGCTGGAATCCTATGAGAGCCAGCTCAGGATGCTGGACAATCAGGTGGCCTACAGCACCGTCTATATCAGCCTGTCGGAAGTGGAACGGATCACAGAGACCGGCGAACGTACTTTCTTCCAGGAGGTGGCGGACCGCTTCGGAGACAGCGTGTATGTGGTGGCAAAGGGTCTCAGAGGCTTTGCAGTGGGATTTCTGGGATCGCTGCCAATCCTGGCGGTATGGGCGGTGATCATCGCCGTGATCGTACTGATCATCCGGAAGCTGATAAAATGGGATGACCGCAGACGAGCCAATCATCTGCAGAAGCTCATGGAGAAGAAAGAGAAAGAGAAAAAGACGGATAAGCCGGAATAGGACAGGCGAGACTATTTTTTCCCAGGGGCGGGCTGCACGCCTTCTGCCCGGTCCTGGGAAGCAGCTATAAAAACGACTGCCAAAATGAGTACAACAGCCAGGCTTAAGACAGCGCTTATACACTCTCTGAAGGCGGGCGTTCCATGAAGACGGAATAATACCGTTCCTGCAGAGATGGGATAAATTGCCGTAAAGCCGCGGCCTGTGGCAAAAACAGAGCAGAAGCCATAAAAAACCGAAAAGCCTGCTCCGGCCATATATCCGCCCGCATATTGTGCTGTCAGTGCGATAACAGGAAGCACCGCAATATAGATACATAAATTTATTCCGATCATGTTTGCAAGCCGGAGGAATGCAAAAGGAACCGTGATGCCAGG
Source organism: uncultured Lachnoclostridium sp. (assembly GCA_944381625.1). GTDB lineage: Bacteria > Bacillota > Clostridia > Lachnospirales > Lachnospiraceae > Hominiventricola. Next base: position 152,033 of record CALWLW010000004.1, on the reverse strand, counting down.
CAATCCTAACAGCATGCAGGCAGATGCAGATAAGATCCACTGCAGGATCGCGTATAAGGCAGCCATAACTGCACCCGTCGCAATTTTGGCAGACAGGAGCTCTTGAAAGCGGATCGGTATGGCAAACAGATTGTTTAAGGTGGAGCAGGTTCGTTCCTGCTCCATCATTTGTCCAACCGTTAATACGGCCGTAAAAGGGAAAAACAGGCTCATATTATTGATGATCACATTTTCTGTAAATATGAGAAACGTATAGTTCGTCGTCCTGTCGGCTGCGGCCAGATACAGGCCCAGAACGATGGAACCGATCGCCGTGACGACGCCTGTTAAAAGAAAATAAGTTCCCCGAAGCTTTAAAAATTCCAGCTTCACCATTACTGCAAACTGCTTCATGTCATACCTCCCGGCGTTTTCCGATCTGAAGGATCAGGCAGATGCTGATCCCGGCAATAGCGGCAGATACAGCAGTGATCTGCCAGAGTGGGACAAAAAGGGCCGCGGACGGATCCGCTGCTGGCTGCCCGGTATCTATGAAATAAGGAAACCAGCGGAAGATCATCATAGGTACATTCCATAGTTGAAATTTCCACATATCTCTGTCTGGACCGCCAGCGGAAAGGGTATAAATGCCGCTCCAGACAAGCATTTCCAGGATGGCGGCATATACGATAGCGGACAGGGTGGAAAAAACAGTATTGCGGTTAAACCAGATGACGAAGAAAACGGCGGGAAGGGTGATGGAAGCGTAGAATATTCCCACCAGAAAGGACGCGCACAGTTTTGCCGCGATACCTGTCACAGAAGCGCCGGTTAAAGCTGCCGCAATGAGAGCGGCCAGATACGTTGTCATGGTAAAAATAACAGATAGAGTAAAAATAACGGCAATTTTGGCGCCTGCCAGATGTCGCCAGCTTATCGGAATGGCATACAGATTTTTTAATGTTCCATTGTCCCGCTCCATGTTGAATAGCATGGAAGCTGTGATCCCTGCCAGCGCAGGAACCATGAGCGGTACGCTGATCCATGTCATGAGCATAAACAGAATGGTATCAAAGGATCCGTCTATGGTTTCGCTTCCCTTTACAAGAATGGTTACAGGGAATGGGAACAAACAGGCTGCAAGGGCTGCAAGGAGCAGAAAATGCCTGCGCTTTAACTTTTGAAATTCACAGAGGATCAGTTTAAGCAATTCCCTCACCTCCGGTCACGCGTTTAAAATAATCTTCCAGCGTATCCTCGCAGAGGTGCAGCTCATACAGGGACAGTCCTCCCCTGAACATAGTTTCTGACACCAGGGCCGGCGACAGTGACGGGTCGAAAATGCGAAGGTTCCGGTCGTCGTCAATCCAGAATTGCTTTGTATGAAGCGCCGTTTCTAACAGACACGCCGCCTGTGAGGCATCAGATACACCCAGACGAAGGTAACGCCCATTCTGACTTTCCAGTACAGACAGGCTTTCTTCCACAAGCAATACGCCGTTGTGGATGATCCCGATATCATCGGCCAATAAGGAGATTTCCGAAAGAATATGGCTGGAGATTAAGATGGTCTTTCCTTTTTCACTGCAAAGCTGCCGGATAAAGGAACGCATTTTGGAAATACCGATGGGATCAAGCCCGTTGACCGGTTCATCAAGAATGAAAAGTTCCGGGTCGTGCATGACTGCAAGGGCGATCGCCAGCCGCTGTTTCATACCGAGCGAATATTGGGAAAAGAGCTTTTTATCCTGATAGGGCAGGCCGACGAGTTCCAGAGCGTCTTTGACTGCGTGCCGGTTTGGTACTCCGCGCAGGGTGGCGAAAATACGCAGATTCTCCGTCGCGGTCAGATTCGGATAAAAGCCGGGGGATTCGATCAGGCTGCCGATCCGCGAAAGCAGCCTCCTTTCGTTTCCGGCTAAAGGCTTTCCCCACAGCCTGACCTCTCCGGAGGTTGGCTGTGTCAGTCCAAGCAGCATTTTCATGGTCGTAGTTTTTCCGGCTCCGTTTCTTCCGAGCAGACCGTAGATTCGCCCCTGCCGTACGTGAATATTCACGTTGGCGACGCTTTTCCGGACGCCGTACTGTTTGGTAAGATTTTTCGTTTCAATGATATAACCGCCCACATTTTAGCCTCCTGTTCTGCTGGTATTTTACCACCCCAATCTTGCATGAATCTTGCCGTAACCTTGCATGAACCTTGCAGTTTTATTTTCTAATCCGCCGGAGGAAAGGTCAGGACAAATATGGTTCCTTTCCCGGGCATGCTTTCCACGCTTATTGTGCCGTTCATTTTTTCCGCAAGTTGACGGGCGATGGACAGGCCAAGACCGCTTCCTCTTTCCGCCCGTGCCCTATCACATTTATAAAGACGTTCAAAAATATGCTTCAGGTCTTCTTTTTCAATTCCTATCCCATTATCGGCCACAAGGATATGAACCGCTCCATCGTCTTTTGATAAAGCTATTCTTATTTTATCCGCATGGCTGTGAGCAACTGCATTTTGTATAAGATTATTTATGATCCGCATATATGCGTCCGGATCGAGCTTTACAGGGAAAGGCTGTTCTGGTATATCAATACAGTAATCCATCTGCTTATCTTCAAATATCGGCACCCAGTCGATCAGAATGTTTTTTGTAAGCAAGGCTGCTTCAACCGGTTCGGCTGACAGTGTAAGTTCATCTGAATTCAGCCTGAACCAGTCGAAAAGAACATCGATATATTCCTTCAGGTCATATGCCTTGCGCCGGGCCGTTTCCAGATAGTCCTCCTTTTCTTTCCCGGAAACAATGCCTTTCTGCGCCGCGTCAAGATAACCGATCAACGTGGTAAGAGGGGTTCTGACATCATGGGAAAGGCTCGTCATAAGCTGTTTGTTCGCTTCTTCTGTCCGGCGGAACGCAGCAAGCCTGTTTTCATAGGATACAACAATCTCGTTGATTGTATAAGTGAGCGGAGCGGCGATTTCATGTGGTTCCGATAAAATACGCCTGTTTCCGTTGCCGTTCTTTATGTCGGTCAGTATATCGCACATTTCCACGATCTGTTTTTGGGCGCGGCGAATCATACGACAGGAAACCAAAACAGAAATGACGGCGATGGCAATTGACGTATACATGGCGAATACCATATACAAAGGTCACACCTCCCTATTAAAACGGTAGCCAATCCCCTTGACAGTCTGAATATACCTGGGAGATCCGGAATCTTCTTCCAGTTTCTTTCTCAGGCGGCTTATGATTGCCATAATGTTGCTGTCGTCATAACAGTATTCTTCTTTCCAGACCTCTTCATAAATCCGTTGCTTAGTTAAAATTTTTCCCTGATATCTGGCAAGCAGCAAGAGCACGTCAAATTCCTTTGGGGGAATTTCAAAAGTTCCGTTGACTGTGGTGATCGTGCGGTCATCCATATCAATGCTCAGACCGTCAAAATCAAGCTGCTGCGGCGCTCCCTCTGGATGGCTAAACCAGGTATACCGGCGGATAAGCGAGACAATGCGGGCAAGCAGTTCGTCCATGTTAAAGGGCTTCGCCAGGTAATCATCAGCTCCAGCCCGCAGTCCCCGTACCTTGGAAACGCTGTCGTCCCTGGCTGTGAGCATCAGAACAGGGAGGCTGTTTTCCTTTCTGATCTGTTCCAGGATTTCAAAGCCATCCATTCCGGGCATCATAATATCAAGTATCACAAGCTGATAATTCTTTTCCTTAAGCTTCGCCAGACCCGCTTTCCCATGATCGCAGAAATCCGCTTTTATATTTTCTGACAGGACGCTGCGTTGAATCAAAGCGCATAGCTCTTTATCATCATCGATTATCAATATTTTATTCATGCCGTTCTCACCCCTGCCGCACCAGCACGCCGCTTCCGTGCAGGTCCGAGACGGGCAGCACGGTCAGGCCCTGTTTCTGGCAGAACCGGCGGACGGCTCTGCCGACGCCTTCAAACTGGGCGCTGAAGCAGTCGTGGATGAGGATGACGCCGCCGGGAGACAGTCGGGGCCAGAAGGCGTTAAGACCCTGCCAGACCGGCTCGTACAGATCCGGGTCCAGGCTGACAAAGGCCAGCGGGGGAAGATCCGGGGGCAGGCTTTCGGGGAAGCGCCCTTTGCAGACGACCGCCTGCTCCGGATGGGGCAGGGCGGACATCACCCGTTCCACACTGGTATCCCCGAAATCCCCGGCGGCCGCGCGGACCGCCGGGGTGATTTTTTTCTCTTCGTCCACATCCTCCGGGGCAAATCCCTCAAAGGTATCGAACAGATAGAGCGGGCGGTCCGGCAGCAGGCGGTTGATCTCCGCCGCGAAGACGCCCTGGTAGACGCCCAGCTCCGCGGCCGCTCCGGGGATCTTTTGCTCCTGGATCTGGCGCGCCAGCAGGCGGAGGCAGGAAAGGCGCAGATCCACCCGTTCCCGCAGCGGCGTAAGGCTCTGTACCGGCGCGTCCACGCCCATGCTTCTTAACTGGCGCTCTATGGACAGGGCGGCCTCTTTGTTGATTACGGCGATCCAGACCAGATCCGGGCGGAACGAGGGGATGTCCCCGGGAGGGATGATAGGGATGCCGTCTATGGAGCGGCTCCACATTTTGGGGTTGTTGTCGGCGTATGCCACGGGGATTTGCCCGGCGGGAAGCCAGCTGCGGACCATGCGGCCCGCCTGCCCGCAGCCGAAGATAACGATGTTCACAGGCGCTCCTTTCTCGTCTCCGGCGCCCTTTTATTATCCTCAAAATAGAATAATAGGCGGCCGAAAATTGCGTTGACCCTTGTTAAAAAATAAACTATAATTACTTTAAGAAGACAGAAAATTTGTACAAATCAGACAATTTTACAGAAGTCCAGCACTGCCAAAGCAGCCGCGCTTCGGCACGGAACTTGGGCGTGCCGGATTTTTTTATACCGTATGGGAACCGCAGGGATCCTGATCCGGCCCGTGCCCGGTCAGATCGTCCAGGCGGCGTCTGCCGGTATCGGTGATAAAAACCAGCTCGCTGGGGCTTCCGTCCATGCGCTCGCCCTGCAGACGGAGAAAGTTGGCGTTTTCATAGTAATCCACCGGCAGCTCCCGGCGGAAGGTCTGACCGGTGACTTCATCAGTAACTTCAACGATGATCCGGCTGGCGTGTATTTCATGCAGTTCCATTTGTCTCCTCCATAAGTTTGATACCTGTATTTTAGCAGATATGGAGGCGTTTGAACAGCCGCAGAGAACGAAAGCTGTGAAAACCGTAAAAAGGCGCATAAACGGCTGGCGATAGAAACTATTATTATAGGGACAGAAAGATAGAGATTGCTTCGAGAGGATAGAAGAGTAAAGGAGGTAGTAGCATGATCAAAAAAGTCCTGATTATCAATGGGGTGGAACGCACCCTGGTGCTGGAGGGCACAGAGACCCTGGCGCAGGTGCTCAGGGACCGTCTTCTGCTGACCGGCTGCAAGATCGGCTGCGGGGAAGGCCACTGCGGAGCCTGTAATGTCATTATGGACGGAAAAGTGACCCGTTCCTGTATCACGAAGATGTCCCGCGTACCGGATTACGCGAAGATCGAGACCATCGAGGGGATCGGCACCCTGGACGACCTGCATCCGCTGCAGGCGGCGTGGGTGGCTCACGGATGCGCCCAGTGCGGATTCTGTTCGCCGGGATTTATTATGAGCGCCAAGGTATTGCTGGAGAACAATCCGTCTCCCACCAGGGACGAGGTTCGCGAGTGGTTCAACAAGAACCGGAACCTCTGCCGCTGTACCGGTTATAAGCCGCTGATAGACGCGGTGATGGACGCGGCCAAAGTGCTGCGGGGAGAGATGTCCAAGGAAGACCTGATGTTCAAGCCCACTGACAACCGGATTCTGGGCACCACCTATGCCCGTCCGTCAGGGGTGGCGAAGGTGACCGGAAGCTGGAACTTCGGCGCTGACGAGATCAAGAATCTTCCGGAAAATACGCTGCAGATCGCGCTGGTGCAGGCGGAAGTGTCCCATGCCCTGATCAAAGGGATCGACACGTCGGAAGCTGAGAAGATGCCGGGCGTGGAAAAGGTCATTACCTACAAGGATGTGCCGGGCAAGAACCGGATCACCGGCCTGATCACGTTCCCCACCAACAAGGGAGACGGATGGGATCGTCCGATCCTCTGCGATGAGAAAGTGTTCCAGTACGGAGACGCCATCGCCATGGTCTGCGCGGATACGGAGACCCATGCGAAAGAGGCGGCAAAGGCAGTGAAAGTGGATCTGGAGATCCTTCCCGCTTATATGTCCGCACCGGAAGCTATGGCGCCGGATGCCATAGAAATCCATCCGGGAACGCCGAATGTATATTATGAGACCAACTGTATCAAGGGAGAGGATACGGCGCCGATCATGGAGAGCGCGCCCAACGTGATCGAGGTGGATTCCTACTGTTCCCGCCAGCCCCACATGCCCATTGAGCCGGATGTGGCATACGCTTACATAGACGAAGAGGGAAGGGTGACGATCCACTCCAAATCCATCGGTATTCATCTGCACCACGCCATGATCTGCGCGGGTATCGGCGTAGAGCCGGATAAGCTCCGTCTGATCCAGCTGCATGCGGGCGGTACGTTCGGATATAAATTCTCGCCCACCATTGAGGCCCTGGTAGGCGTGGCGGCGCTGGTGACCGGACGCCCGGTGGCGCTGAATTTCAGCATGTACCAGATGATCACCTACACCGGAAAGAGAAGCCCGGGCTTTATGCATATCAAGCTGGCCGCGGACGAGAAGGGCAAGATCCTGGCTCTGGAAGGCGACAACTATATCGATCACGGCCCGTACTCCGAGTTCGGCGACCTTTTGACCATGCGCCTGAGCCAGTTTGTGGGAGCCGGCGTGGATATTCCCAATATCCGCAACAAGTCCCAGACGGTGTGCACCAACCATGCATACGGCGCGGCATTCCGCGGCTACGGCGCGCCCCAGTCCTTCATGGGCGGCGACATCGCCATGGATATTATGGCGGAGAAGATGGGCATCGACCCGTTTGAATTCCGTGCCATGAACTGCTATAAAGAATCTGCCGGATCCACCACGCCCAACGGCTGTAAGCCGGATGTGTACTGCCTGGAGGATCTCTACGACCTGGCCCGGCCCAAATATCAGGCCAATAAGGCTTACGCGGAGAAACTCAACGCAGAGCAGAGCGAGGGCGGCAAATATAAATACGGCGCGGGCGTATCCTTAGGCGTATATGGATGCGGCCTGGACGGCGTAGATTCCTCCGAGGCATGGGCAGAGCTGAACGAGGACAATACCGTAACCATCTACAACTCCTGGGAGGATCACGGACAGGGCGCGGATATCGGAACCCTGACCCATGCCCATGAAACGCTGCGTCAGGCAGGATTTACACCAGATCGGATTCATCTGGTGATGAACGATACCGGGCTTACGCCCAACTCTGGACCGGCCGGCGGTTCCCGTTCCAATGTCATGACCGGCAACGCGACCCGCGTGGCGGCAGAGATGCTGGTAAATGCCATGAAGAAACCGGACGGCACCTACCGTACCTACGAAGAGATGGTGGCAGAGAACCTGCCGCTGAAATATGAGGGCAAATGGGTGGCAACGGCATGCTCGGACTGCGACATGGAGACCGCTCAGGGCAATCCGTTCTCCGTATATATGTACTGCATCAACCTTCCGGTTGTACGCGTGGAGATGGCTACCGGAAAGGTAAAGGTGATCCGTTTCACCATGGTATCCGACTTCGGAACCATCATCAACAAATCTGTGGTGGACGGCCAGGTGATGGGAGCCATCGCCCAGGGTATCGGGCTGGCGCTGTCCGAAGACTTTGAGGATCTGCAGAAGCACACGTCGCTTCTGAAATGCGGTATTCCGTATCCCAACGACATTCCGGACGATATCGAACTGATCTATCAGGAGAATCATCCGCGTCCCCTTGGGCCGTACGGCGCTGCAGGCTGCGGCGAGGGTCCGCTGGCGGCTCCGCACCCGGCGATCCTGAACGCGATCTTCCAGGCTACCGGCGCGCGCATCACGAAAGTGCCGGCGCGTCCCGAGGTTGTGAAGGCCGCCATCGACGCTTTATAAAAACAAAACAACAAAGGGCTGCTTCGCGGCAGCCCTGTTTTTTCAGAATAATTATCTATTTTAAGAATAAGAAGACATGGAGGCGGAGCATGGAGAAAAAAGAATCTGCCCTGGTGGGAAAACATTATCTGATGAAGCAGGCGTTCGGCCAGGACGAACTGCACGAACGGGAGGCAGTGTGTACCCGGACCGATCCGCCTCCGTGTACGGCGTCCTGCCCGCTGCGCCTGGATATGCGCAGTGTGTGCGAGTATGCTGCGAAAGGGAATTTTGCCAAGGCGGCGGGGATCCTCCGCATGTCCACTCCGTTCCTCTACACGCTGTCCGCCCTCTGCGGCGGGGACTGCGTGGGCGGATGCACGCTCGCCCGCCTGGGTGACGGGGTCCGTTTAAAGACGCTGGAGCGGGCCTGTGCCATGTACGGAGGAAACGGGACGGTCAACCGTTTTATGCTGCCCAAAAAACAGAAAAAAGCGGCGGTGATGGGAGACGGGCTCTTTGCCCTGGCCTGCTGCTGGGAACTGGGGAGAAAAGGCTATGAGGTGTCCTGGTACACCTCCTGCGGGTCCATGCAGGAACCTTTGCTCCGTCTGGGGATCAAAGAAGAGGAGGCCAGGGCGGATCTGACCGCATTGCAGAACCTCAGGATCACCCGGCGGCAGGCGGAGCATCTGGATCAAAACCTGGCAGAAAGGCTCGCCGGGGAGGCGGACGCGGTGATCGTTTCGCCGGAGACGGAAGGCAGCACCGGGGCAGAGAACTGTTTCACCGGACAGCCGGAGGAGGGCGCTGCCCGTATCTTGGCTTCCGCCAAACGTGCAGCCCTGTCCGCCGACTGTTATATGCAGGGTGCGGGCAAGCCGGAGGAGGATTTGCAGGAGAGCCGTCTGTTCGTCACCATGGACGGCGTGGAGGGATCGGAAAGCCTGGTAGATCCGTCCCATATAACGAAAGAGGACGCGGCGGCAGAGGCAGCCAGATGCATTCAGTGCCAGTGCCTGGAATGTATCAAAGGCTGCGCTTACCTCCAGCATTTCAAACGGAATCCACGGGCAGCCATCCGGGAGATCTACAACAATCTGTCCATTGTGATGGGCAACCACATGGCCAACGGTCTGATCAATGCCTGCGACGAGTGCGGTCAGTGTAAGGCGGCCTGTCCCAATGACTTCGATTATCCGGCAGTATGCAGGATTGCCAGACACACCATGGTGGAGACGAAGAAGATGCCGCCGTCCGCCCATGAATTCGCCCTGCTGGACCAGCAGTTTTCCAATGGAGAGGCGTTTCTGGCCCGGAGTCAGCCGGGATTTGATACCTGCCGTTACGTGTTTTTCCCTGGCTGCCAGGCAGCAGCGGTGTCCCCGGAGACGGTGGAGGCGGCTTACCGGGATCTGTGCGCGCGGCTGCCGGGCGGTGTGGGCCTGATCCTGGGCTGCTGCGGGGCAATCTCGGAATGGGCGGCCAGGGAAGACCTGCTGGCGGAAGCGGAAGAAAGGTTCCGAAAAGCCTGGGAAGGGATGGGCCGCCCCATTGTGATCTGTGCCTGTCCCACCTGCAAAAAGGTCTTCGGCCAGTATTATGAGGCGGAGACGGCGGGGATCTGGGAGATCCTTCTGGAGCTGGGCGTGGAACCCCTGGAGGGGATGACGGCGGCGGTCCACGACGCCTGCGGGGCACGGGGAGACCGGAAGACTCAGGAGGAGGTGCGCGCGCTGGCGCAGGCCCTGGGATGTGAGGTGAAGGATATGCCGTTTTCAGGCGACCTGTCCCCGTGCTGCGGCTTCGGCGGTCTGGTAAAGTACGCCAATCCCCAGGTGGCGGAGGAAAAGGCGGCGTTTGCGGCCGGGCGGACAGAGGGGACGGTCATCACCTACTGTATGGCCTGCAAGGATCAGTTCGCCAGGACCGGGGCGGACGCGCGCCATATTCTGGAACTGGTCTACGGGACCGGCGGGGGGCCTGTCCCGGATCTGTCCCGGAGAAGGAAAAACCGTCTTGAATTAAAACAACGGCTCCTGAGGGAGCTGTGGAAGGAGGATACAGCCATGGAAGACCGGATTTCCGTAAGATATGCCCAGGGCGCCCTGGAGGAGATGGAGGAGCGTATGATCCTGCAGAGCGATGTGGAAGCGGCACTTGGCGCGTATGAAGAGACCGGGACGGCAGTCTGCGACCAGGAGCATGGCTGGCTTGTGACCAGCTATCGGCTTGGGAACGTAACGTTCTGGGTGAAGTTTCAAAAGGAAGAGGATGGATATACGGTGTTCGGCGCGTACAGCCACCGGATGACTGTGGAATAGGGAGGACCGTATGGCGGAGAAAAATTATTACAGTGTAGATCCCATGGGAAAACTCATGTGCGCCAGGTGCCAGAGAGAGCTGGTAAAAGGGAAGGCCACGTTTTCCTATATGGGAAATGCGTTCCCCGTGGAACTGCCGGTCTGCCCGGAATGCGGGTTTATCTATGTGCCGGAGGATCTGGCGCTGGGTAAGGTGCTGACGGTGGAACGCAGCCTGGAGGATAAATGAGTCTTCCAGGAGGGCATCCCGGAGGGATCGCCCTTACGGAACGGCTGCTGCGCCTGGGCGGGCTGGCTGCGTTTGCCGGGAGGGAAGCACCGGAAGGCGGCTTCGGGACGTCGGCCGCTTTAAAAGAGGAGAATCAGCCCGGTCCGTTGCGTGTATTGGATCTGGGTGCGGGGGACGGAGAAACCGTGCGGTTTCTGCGGGATTTGGGATATGCGGCGGAGGGCGCAGACCTGGCTCCAGGCTCAGAAGAGGTAAAGCGGCAGGATATGCGGGGCCTGCTCTGCGGGGAAGGAAGCTATCATATCTGTCTGGCGGAGTGCAGTCTGTCCGCCTGCGGGGAACGACAGGAAGCGATGAGGGAAGCGTTCCGGATATTGAGGCCCGGCGGGCGGTTCCTTGTGTCGGATGTGTTTTTTAAGAAAGCGGCGGATCTGAAGCCGTATTTCTTGGGGGATTTCACCTGGAAGGGCTGGGAGCAGGCGTTTTCGGAGGCCGGTTTTGCGGTTCTTGCCATGGAGGACGAGAGCCCTCTGTGGAAGGAATTTTTCCTGGAAAGCCTGTGGAACGGTAATGCGGACGGGGCGCTGACGGAATTTTTTTGCAGGGCGGGGAGGGCCGGATGCGGTTATTTTCTCGCCTGCCTGGAGAAAGGAGGGCAATATGGAACTGTTTGACCGGATGCTGGAGCTGTCGGGGCAGGGCTTTTACTGCGCGCAGATCCTCATGATCCTGGCTCTGGAATCGGAGGGGAAAGAAGACCCGGATCTGATCCGCGCCATGAGTGGGCTGAACGGCGGGCTGGGATTTTCCGGGCGCGTCTGCGGCGCGCTCACGGGAGGCTGCTGCCTTCTGGGATATTTCTGCGGAAAAGGGGAAGCGGAGGAACTGGAAGATCCCGACGCGTCCGCCATGATCCGGGAACTGGCGGAATGGTTCGAGGAGAGCATGAAAGAGGCATACGGAGGGAGTTCCTGCGCGCAGATTCTGGACGGCGATCCCGGAAACAAGATGCGCCGCTGTCCTCAGATTGTGGAAGGGGTGTTTGAGAAATGCCTGGAAATACTGCAGGAGCATCAGGCGCTGTGAGAGACTGGCGGGGGCTGATTGTGGCGGCGGGCCAGTCCCGCCGTATGGGAAGCTTTAAGCCGCTGCTTATGCTGAACGGTTTTCCCATGATCCACATGGCGGTGCAGAGCCTGAGAAACGGCGGAGTCCGGGATATCACGGTGGTGATCGGGAAGGAAATGGAGCGGATGCGGGAGGCGCTGGAGCCTCTGGGCGTGAGGATGGTGGAGAACCCTGCCTATGCCTCCACGGATATGCTGGCCTCGGTGAAGCTGGGCTTGTCCGAAATGCGGGACGCCCAGGGAGTATTTTTCCTGCCGGGCGACCTGCCGCTGGTGTCTCCGGCGACCATGGCGTTTCTGAAGAAGGAGGCGGAGAACCTGGAAGCTGGGATGCAGGGGCTGATCCCCCTTCTGCACGGCAAGCATGCTCACCCGCTGTTTCTTACGCCTGCGGGGTATGAGACGGTGCTTGATTACGAAGGCGAGGGCGGGCTGGGAGCCGTATCGGGCCGGATGCGCATGAAGAAGCTGGAGAGCGCCGATCCGGGGACGCTTAAGGACGCGGACTATCCCGCCGATCTGGAGGAGATGCGGGCGTATGCCAGAAAATACCGGGGACTTTCGGCGGACTGCTGCGAAGTCCTGTACGAAGAAGAAGGACTGCCCGTTCATATCCGCGCCCATTGCCGGGCGGTGGGAGATCTGGCCGCCTGGATGGCGGAGCGGCTGATTGACGGCGGGGCATGTCTGGACGTGGAGCTGTGCCGCAGCGGGGGATATCTCCACGATCTGCGCCGCCTGGAGCCCCATCATGAGCATGCTGCCGCCGCGGCTCTGGAGGCAAGGGGTTATTCCGCGCTGGCAAAAGCGGTGGGCAGTCATGGAGGCTTTGAAGAAGAACCGGAGAGCATTTGCAGGGAGGATGCGGTGATCTTCCTGGCGGATAAGCTGGTGCAGGAGGACAGGCGGGTCACGGTGGAGGAACGGTACCGGAAGGCGCTGGAGATGGAGCCGGTAAAAGAACGGATTCTGAAAAATATCCGTCTTTGCCGCCGGTTTCTGGCAGAGTTTGAAGAAAGGACGGGTGAGAAGCTTTGAAAAGGCATATATATATGAATAATGCCGCTACGTCCTGGCCCAAGCCGGAGGAGGTGGGGGAGGCCATGGCGAAAGCCGTGTGCAGGCTCCCGGGGACCGCCAACCGGGGCGGAATCGAGGACGTGAATGTATTTGACCAGGTGAGGGAGGAACTGGCGCTCCTGATGGGCGTCTCCTGTCCGGAGCAGATCGCTCTGGGCTGCAATTCCACCTGGGGACTGAACCAGGCGCTGTTTGGATTCCCGCTGGAAGCAGGGGATACCGTGCTCACCACGAAGGCGGAGCACAACGCAGTGCTGCGGCCTCTGTACCGTATGGCGCAGGAGGGTGTGAAAGTGGTGTATGTCCGTACGGATGAAAGCGGGCGGATTCTGCCCGAACGCTGGGAGGCCGCGCTGAAAGAGCACCGGCCCAGGCTCTGCGTCCTGAACCATGCTTCCAATGTGACCGGGGCTGTGAACGACGCGGAAACCCTGTGTGCCCTGGCCCATGACCACGGGGCGGCGTTCCTTCTGGATCTGTCCCAGACGCTGGGGTACATTCCTGTGAAGCTGGAAACGTGGGGTGTGGATCTGGCGGCGTTTACCGGGCATAAATACCTGCTTGGCCCCCAGGGGACAGGGGGCCTCTATGTGAGGCCGGGACTTGTCCTGCGTCCCCATATGGTGGGCGGCACAGGAGTGAAAAGCGACTTAAAGGAGATGCCGGAGGAGATGCCCCTGCATCTGGAGGCAGGCACCGGCAACGAACCGTCCTATCACGGGCTTCTGGCCGCGCTCAGATGGAGCCGGGAGCATCCTCTGGACCGGGAAGCGGTTGACGGCGTCCTGCAGTATCTGGCTGACGGGCTTGCGGCCCTGGGGTGCCGGGTGATCTGGCCGGACGCTCCCCGCATGCCGGTGCTGTCCTTTACGGTGCCGGGATATACGCCGGAAGAGGCGGGGGATATTCTGACGGGCAGTTATGATATCATCTGTCGGACCGGACTCCACTGTGCTCCTGACATCATGGAAGATATCGGCATGCCTTCCGGGACGGTAAGGCTTAGCCTGTCCAGGTTCACAACCAGGAAAGAGGCCGGGGAAGCGCTGGCGGCGGTGAGGGATCTGACGGAGAGTGTACAGCTATGAAATTTCGATGCAAGAAGACGGAGAATTGTTTTGCGGGGGCGCAGACCTATGAATACGAGCTTCCCATCACGGGACAGGAATTGACCGCTTTACTGGGCGGATGGGATATCACGGAGAACCACCGGTTCCGCCGTCCGGTCTTTTCCGCGCGGAGAGAGGGACTGGAGATCAAAGGTATCCTGGCGGCGCGGGTGGTAAAAGTCAATTATACCCGGGAAAATTGGGAAGAGGAAAAAAGAGGGCTGGAACAATGGATGGAAGAAATAACACTGTAAAAAAACTGGGACAGACACAGAGCGTCTGCCCAGAATGCCTGAAAGTTCTTCCGGCAGACAAGATCCTGACAGAAAAGGGCATATATCTGGAAAAAACGTGTCCGGAGCATGGTCTTTTCCGGACACTGGTCTGGGAGGGAGACGAAGAGAGTTATAAATCCTGGGGAGCGAAGCTAAGCCCTGCGGACCGGATTCCCCATGCGGGGCCGGTGGAAAAGGGATGCCCTCTGGACTGCGGGCTGTGCGAAGCACATGAGAGGAAGGGCTGCTGTGTGCTTCTGGAGGTGACTGACCGCTGCAACCTGAACTGTCCGGTCTGTTTCGCGGATGCCGGGGGAGGCGCGGGAGAGGATGTGCCGCTTTTGGAGCTGGGACGGCAGATGGATTTCCTCATGGAACACGGAGGACCTTTTAATCTGCAGATTTCCGGCGGGGAGCCTACCATGCGGGACGATCTCCCGGAACTGATCCGCATGGGACTGGAAAAGGGGTTCACGTTCTTTCAGTTAAATACCAATGGTATTCGCCTGGCCAAAAAGGAGGGATACGCGAAAAAGCTGAAAGAAGCAGGGCTTTCCTGCGTCTATCTGCAGTTTGACAGTCTCCGGGAGGAAGCCTGCCGCATCCTGCGGGGACAGGACCTGCGGGAGATCAAGGAGGCGGCTATCGACGCCTGCGGAGACGAGGGGCTGGGCGTGGTGCTGGTTCCGGTGATCGCTCCCGGCATCAACGACAATCAGGTGGGAGAGATCCTGAAGTATGCCGTGAGCCGGATGCCGGTGGTAAGAGGCGTACATTTTCAGCCTATCAGCTATTTCGGCAGATATCCGGAGACTCCGGAGAGCTATCGTATGACGATTCCCCGCCTCCTGGCTCTGATGGAGGAGCAGACCGGCGGCATGATGAAAGCGGAGCACTTTACCGGTGGAAACGCGACGAATCCATATTGTACGTTCCAGGCAAATTATCTGAAGCAGGAGGACGGAAGCCTGGAACCGCTGGCTCACGGAGACGCCCGCAGCGGAGGGGTATCCGAGCAGGCTAGAAAATTCGTGGAGCGCCAGTGGAGCGGCGCGCAGCCGGAGGAACCGGAGAACTGCGGGTGCTGCTGTGGAGAACCGGAAGAGCCGCAGGAGAGTTGTTGCTGCTGCGGGGAGGACACGGCGCAGCTGCAGTTGGATACTTCGTCCCTGGACGCGTTCCTGGCCAGACGGCACAATAATACCTTCGCCGTCTCCGGCATGCTGTTCCAGGACGCGTACAATCTGGATCTGGACCGGCTTCGCCGCTGTTACATCCTGGAGACGGACAGCCGGTATGGGATGGTGCCGTTCTGCGCTTATAATCTGACCGACCGGAAAGGAAGATTTTTGTACCGATGAAAATATCGAACCTGGATCGCTGGATCAGGGAGCAGGAGGGGCTGCAGAGCCTGAACCGGGAGGACATTGAGCAGATACAGCTGCGAAAGCTGAATATCCTGCTGAAGCGGGAAAAGGAAAGGGGAGGTTTTTATAAAGACCTGCCGGAGCATCTGGATGCTCTGGAAGAGCTTCATCGCCTGCCATTTACCACGGAGGAGGACCTGATCCGTGACGGGCACCGCATGGTGCTGGTGGGCCAGGGAGAGATCGAGCGGGTGCGCACCCAGGAAACTTCCGGGACCACCGGGAAGGCGAAGAGGGTCTATTATTCCGCCGGGGACAATGAGCGGACGGTATCCTTTTTCGCCGCAGGGCTGTCAGAACTGGTGAATCCCGGCGACAGGGTGATGATCTGCATGCCCTTTTCCGGCAGCCGGGGGCTGGGGGAACTGATTCAGGAGGCCATCGAGCGCCTGGGAGCTTCTGCCGTGCCCGCGGGGATCGGGAAAAGCTACAGGGAACTGGCGGGACTGCTGGAAAAGGAACGTCCCCAGGTTTTCGTGGGAATGCCAGTTCCCCTGCTGTCGCTTTTGCGGCTCTGTCCGGGGAGCAGCCTCAGGCGGGCGCTGGTGAGCGCAGACGCCTGTCCGAACGCGGTGACGGAAGCCATAGAGGCGCATCTGGGTACAAAGCTGTATCCTCATTATGGATCCAGGGAGATCGGACTGGGCGGGGCTGTGACCTGTCCTGCCTTTGAAGGCATGCATCTGCGGGAGAACGACCTGATCGTAGAGATCGTAGACGAGGAGGGGCGCGTCCTGCCTGCCGGGGCATTGGGGGAGCTGGTGGTGACATGCATAGAAGCGGAAGCCATGCCGCTGATCCGCTACCGGACAGGAGATATGACCCGGATCCTGCCGGAACCGTGCCCCTGCGGAAGTCCTGTGATCCGGCTGGACCGCATCCGGCGCCGGGGGCAGGGACTGAGCATGGAGCGTCTGGACGACCGGCTTTTTCGTTGTGAGAATGTGGTGGATTACCAGGTATCCCAAAAGGACGGCGTCCTGTATGTGGAAGGGTATGTGAAGGACGCAGAAGAAGCAGGAAAGGGGTTCCCGGAAGAATTGGAAGGCCATGAGGTCCGGTACCGGTGGAAACCCGTTGCCGGAGAAGACTTTCCGTGCTATGCTGGGAAAAGAAAAGTACTTGATATTTGACAGAGAGGCGGGGCAGGAGAGATGAACGAACTGTATTACAATGTGCGCGTAAGGGTGAAAGGAAAGGACGTAAATACGCGCGATTATTTTGGGAGAGGCGTGGCGGATCTGCTCCACGGGGTAAAAGCGTACCATTCATTGAATCAGGCGACCAAGGAGATGGGGATGGCCTACAGTAAAGCGTGGCGGATCGTGCATCAGGCGGAACAGACGCTGGGGATGCCGCTTTTGGTCCGCATGGGGAAAAACGGTTCTGTGCTGACGCCGGAAGGGGAACGGCTTTTGAAAGTTTATGAGGAAGCAGAGCGGGAAGCGTTCGGGGCGGTTCGGCGGGTATTTGAAAAATATTACGGAGGGGACGGGGGAATTGGTGAATAATACCGAAAAAAACGGAGAAATACGAAATAAATAATTGAATATTGACAATAAAACTTGAAAATGATGCCTGGGTTTGATATGCTATCTTTTGTAAGAATAAAACGTGTAAATCCGCGTTTTATACATTTTTTCTGAAAGAGGAGGAAAAAAAGATGCAGAAAAAACTCTTAGCATCGCTGCTCGCATGCGCGCTGGCGTTCAGCCTGGCGGCCTGCGGAGCATCAGGAAGCACATCCGGAACAGAGGATGCGGCGCCTGCGGAAGAAACGGAAGCGGCGGACACAGCCGGAGAGGAAGAGACGGCCCAGGCAGAAGAGCCTGCCGCGCAGGAGACGGAAGATTCCGCAGAAAATGTGGAACTGGTGGTATTTGCCGCGGCATCCATGACCGAGACGCTGACCGAGATCAGCGAGATGTACGCGTCGGTGGCTCCCAATGTGACGCTCACCTTCAATTTTGATTCTTCAGGAACTTTAAAGACCCAGATCCAGGAAGGCGCGGATTGCGACCTGTTCATCTCTGCGGGACAGAAGCAGATGAACCAGCTGGATATCAACGCAGATCCTGAGGTGAACACGGAAGGTCTGGATTTTGTGGACGAGGCTTCCAGAGTGGACATCCTGGAAAACAAAGTAACGCTGTGCGTGAACGATGACAACACGGCAGGACTGGAATCCTTTGACAATATGGCGGCAGCCCTGCAGGACGGCAGTATTCTGATGGCCATGGGCAACAGCGACGTACCAGTGGGACAGTATACCCAGAAGATCCTGGCTTACTATGAACTGGATGAAGAAGAGCTGGCCGGCAGCGGCGTAATTTCCTATGGAAGCAATGTGAAGGAAGTGACGACCCAGATCAAGGAAGGCAGCGTGGACTGCGGCGTGATCTACTGTACGGACGCATACTCCGATGAACTGAACATCGTAGACTATGCGACGGCTGAGATGTGCGGACAGGTGATCTACCCGGCGGCGGTGCTGAAGACGGCGGCCCATCCGGCGGAGGCTCAGGCGTTCCTGGATTATCTGCAGACGGACGAGTGCATGGCAGTGTTTGAAGCGGTTGGCTTCTCAGGAGTTGAATAAGCATAAGAAAAACATGCGGGGCTGCGAAGGGCAGCCCCGCGGTTTTAGAGAACGGAGGTGCGGAGTTTGGACTGGTATCCCCTTATCAACTCCCTGAGAATCGCGGCGATCAGCTGCGTGCTGGTATTTTTTACCGGCGTCTTTGCCGCTTACTATGTGGCGCGTCTTCCCCGCGCGGTGAAAGGCATCCTGGATGTGTTCCTCACGCTGCCCATGGTGCTTCCGCCCACAGTCTGCGGATATTTTCTTTTGACTGTCTTCGGGATGAAGAGGCCGCTGGGGATGTTCCTGGCGCAGTGGGGAATCCAGTTTGCCATGACCTGGTACGGCGGTATCCTGGCCTCGGCGGTGGTGGCGTTTCCGCTCATGTACCGGACGGCCAGGGGCGCTTTTGAAAGCTTTGACACCACGCTGGCCTATTCGGGACAGACGCTGGGCCTGTCCAATACCTATATATTCTGGAAGATCCGGATGCCGGCGTGCCGTCAGGGTATCCTGGCGGGGACGGTGCTGGCGTTCGCGCGGGCGCTGGGCGAGTACGGAGCCACCAGCATGCTGATCGGGTACATACCGGGCAAGACGGCCACCATCTCCACTACGGTCTACCAGCTCTGGAGGACCAACGACGAGGCAGGGGCGTTCTTCTGGGTGCTGATCAATATGGCCATCTCCACAGTGGTGCTGTTGATTGTAAATATGCTGGAACGCAGGAATGGAAAGGCAGGTGCGTCATGAGTCTTTCGGTTCATATTAAAAAGGATTTCGGAGGTTTCCGCCTGTGTGTGGACCTGGAGCATGAGAGCGGGATCACAGGGCTTCTGGGCGCGTCCGGCTGCGGCAAGAGCCTGACCCTGAAAAGTATTGCCGGGATTGTCACGCCGGATCAGGGGCGGATCGTGCTGAACGGCAGGGTGCTTTTTGACAGCGAACAGCATATCAATCTGAAGCCGCAGATGCGGAACGTGGGGTATTTGTTCCAGAATTATGCCCTGTTTCCCAATATGACGGTGGAAAAGAACGTCCTCTGCGGGCTGAACCGGGAAAAGGACAAGAAGCTTAAGAAGAAAAAGCTGGAGGATGCCCTGGCGATGATGGAGCTGACGGAGCTTGCCGGCTCGTATCCCCATCAGCTCTCCGGAGGCCAGCAGCAGCGGGCGGCTCTGGCGCGGATTCTGGTCAGCGAACCGGAGCTTCTGCTTCTGGACGAGCCGTTCAGCGCTTTGGACGCTTATCTGAGGGATTCCCTTCAGATCCAGGTAAAAGAGCTTCTGGAGCATTTTGGGAAAGACGTGCTGCTGGTCAGCCACAGCCGGGACGAGGTCTATCACCTGTGCTCCCATGTGGCGCTGATCGACGGCGGGAGGATTCTGGAGACGGGGAGGACGAAGGCTATCTTCGCCAGTCCGGGAAGCAGGATCGGAGCCGTCCTCACCGGCTGCAAAAATATTGCGGCGGCCAGAAAGACCGGGGAATATGAAGTGGAGGTGCCGGAGTGGGGTATCCGCCTGAAGACGGGCAGGCCGGTGGGAGACCATATCTGCGCCGTGGGCATCCGCGCCCATTATTTCAACCCCAGGGCGGGGGAAAATGTGTTCCCGGTGCGCCTGGACGGAAGGATGGAGGAGCCATTTGAGACGACGATCCTGTTCCGCTACCAGGATCAGGACAGGGACAGCGCCCCCGTGTGGTGGAGGCTTCCCAAAGACCGGGCGCCGGAAAAGATGCCGGAGCGGCTGGGGATAGCCCCGCAGAATGTGCTTTTGCTGTACCCGGAGGACACGGCAGGGGAAAAAGAATAATCATAACAGGATAACAGGAGGTTGTACAACATGGGAAAGATCAGGGCAGTCTGTATCAGCAGGAAGAAGGGAACGCCCAAGGAGAATGTGGGTTCCGGAGTGCTGGTGGAAGGATTCGGATTGGAGGGGGACGCCCACGGCGGGAAATGGCACCGGCAGGTGAGCCTGCTGTCAGGGGATAAGATCGACGCGTTCCGGGAAAAGATGTGGGTGGAATACGGAGCGTTCGGGGAGAACCTGGTGGTGGACGGGCTGGATTTCCGCAATCTTCCCGTGGGCAGCCGTTTCCAGGCGGGAGAGGCTATCCTGGAGATGACGCAGATCGGAAAGGAATGCCACAGCGACTGCGTCATCAAGCAGAAGACCGGAGAGTGCATCATGCCCAGGGAGGGCGTGTTCGCCAGGGTGCTGAAAGGTGGGGCGGTGTCCGTGGGGGACGAACTGGTCCTGCTTCCCCCGGAAGAAAATCCGCCTCTTCGGGCTGCGGTGATCACCCTGTCGGATAAAGGGAGCAGGGGAGAGAGGGAGGATCTCTCTGGCCCCCTGATCGTGAAAATGCTCACAGAAGCAGGGTATCAGGTGGAGGAGACGCTTCTGCTCCCGGATGGCATCCAGCCGCTGAAAAGCCAGCTGATCCGCCTGGCGGACGGAAGGCAGATGGACCTGATCCTGACCACGGGAGGGACCGGGTTCGCGCCCACGGACGTGACGCCGGAGGCTACTTTGGCAGTGGCGGACCGGAACGCGCCGGGGATCGCGGAGGCCATGCGCGCCTTCAGCCTGTCCATCACGCCCAGGGCCATGCTTTCCAGAGCGGCCAGCGTGCTCAGGGGCAAGACGCTCATTGTCAATCTGCCGGGGAGTCCCCGCGCGGTGAAAGAACATCTGGAATACATCCTGCCTTCACTGGAACACGGCATCCTGCTGGCAGGGGGACGCGACGGCGAATGCGCGCGCAAATAAGGGGGGAAGATCATGAAACTGATTAAGACGGAAGAAGCGGTTGGACAGGTGCTGTGCCACGATATTACGCAGATCATACCGGGCGTGGTGAAAGGAGCCCGTTTCCGCAAGGGCCATGTGGTGGCCGAGGAGGACATCCCGGTGCTTTTAAGCCTGGGGAAAGACCATCTGTACATATGGGAGAAGGACGACACCATGTATCATGAGGACGAGGCGGCTCAGATTCTGTGCAGCGTCTGTCAGAATGAATACATGGAGGCGTCGGAGGTGAAAGAGGGGAAGATCGAGCTGACCGCCGCCTGCGAAGGCGTGTTCCAGGTGGACGTGGAACGGCTGGACGCGATCAACGATATTGATCAGATCATGATCGCCACGCGGCACACGGACAGCCCGGTGAAAAAGGGCGACAAGCTCCTGGGAACCCGTGTGATTCCTCTGGTGATCAAAAAAGAAAAAATGGAACTGGTGAAGGAGCGGGCCGGCAGTACGCCGCTGTGCCGTCTGGTGCCCTTCAAGCTTCACACAGCCGGGATCGTCACCACCGGCAACGAAGTGTTCTGCGGAAGGATCCAGGATAAATTCACACCGGTGGTGGAGAAAAAGCTGGCCGCTTACGGTATCACGGTGAAGGAGCATCAGATCGTAAACGACGAGAAGGCGAATATCGTATCGGCGATCCGGGACATGAAGGAAAGGGGCGTGGATCTGATCATCGCCACCGGCGGTATGAGTGTGGATCCGGACGACCAGACGCCGGGAGCGATTAAGGAAGCGGGAACAGAGGTCGTCACGTACGGCGCGCCGGTGCTGCCGGGAGCCATGCTCTGCCTGGCCTATTTCCCCGACGGGACGCCGGTCCTGGGGCTGCCGGGGTGCGTGATGTATGCGAAGGCCACGATCTTTGACCTGGTGCTGCCCAAAGTGGCGGCCGGTATCCATATTTCCCGGAGGGAGATCACAAGGCTGGGTCACGGAGGACTCTGCCTGGGATGCGGGGAGTGCCATTTCCCGTCCTGCGGATTCGGGAAGGGATGATTTTCCCCCACGATGAAGCTGCCGGTCCGGTAATCTTTTCGGGCGGCCTCTTGACTCTGCAATAGTTGTAGAGTTTATGATAAGAGAGAATCCTTTGACGAAAGAGGTTGACGAAATGGAAAGAAATCTTACCACCGGCAGCGTATTAAAAAATATCTTTGTTTTTTCCCTGCCGTATCTGCTGTCTTATTTTCTTCAGACGCTGTACGGCATGGCGGATCTGTTTATCATCGGACAATTCGAGGGGGTCGCCAGTACGACGGCTGTGTCCATCGGCTCGCAGGTCATGCATATGCTGACCGTGATGATTGTGGGGCTGGCCATGGGTTCGACTGTATCCATCGGGCAGGCGGTGGGAGGAAAGGACAGGGAAAAGGCGGCGTCAGCCATTGGAAATACCGTGACGCTGTTTTTATCCCTGTCGCTTCTTCTGACAATCGTACTGCTTCTGCTGGTCAGGCCGATTACCGGCCTGATGTCCACGCCGTCTGAGGCCGTGGAGGGTACGGCGGCCTATCTGACCATCTGTTTCCTGGGAATTCCGTTTGTGACGGCATATAATATCATCAGTTCGATTTTCCGCGGCATGGGAGATTCTAAAAGCCCCATGTATTTTATCGCTGTCGCCTGCGCGGCCAATATCGGGCTGGATTATCTGTTCATGGGCGTGTTTGGCATGGGGCCGTCGGGCGCGGCGCTGGGGACGACGCTGTCCCAGGCGGTCAGCGTGGCGGTGTCTCTGTGGGTAATCCTGAAAAGAAAAAGCGGCATCTCCGTGGGCAGGAGGGATTTTCGCCCCCTGCGCCCGGTGATGGGGCAGATCTTAAAGATCGGGATTCCCATCGCCCTGCAGGATGGATTTATACAGGTTTCGTTTATTATTATTACGATCATAGCCAACCGACGGGGCCTGAATGACGCGGCGGCGGTGGGGATTGTGGAAAAGATTATAAGTTTCCTGTTCCTGGTGCCCTCCTCCATGCTTTCCACGGTGTCAGCCCTGGGAGCGCAGAATATGGGGGCGGACAGGCCGGACAGGGCGAAGCTGACCCTGCGCTACGCGGTGATCATTGCCGTATGCTTCGGAACCGTTGCGGCGCTTCTCATGCAGTTCATGGCGGAACCGGTGGTGGCGCTGTTTACCGACGTGTCCAGCCCGGACGGAGCCGCCGCCGTTCGCCTGGGAGGGCAGTATCTGCGGGGATATGTGTGGGACTGCGTGTTTGCGGGGATTCATTTCAGCTTCAGCGGTTATTTTTGCGCCTGCGGGAAGTCCGGGATCTCGTTCCTGCATAATCTGACGGCCATCGTGCTGGTGCGCGTCCCCGGCGTGTATCTGGCGTCTGTGACGTTCCCGGATACGCTGCTTCCCATGGGGCTTGCCACGTCGGCGGGATCGCTTTTGTCGGTGATGGTCTGCGCTGCGGCGTTTGCGGTTCTCTGCCGGCGGGAGAACAAGGTTGCCATTGGGGGAGAGTAGAAAATGTCTAAAATGTTTCAGATTGGGGACGTGGCGAAACTGTTTCATCTGAGTGTCAGCAGCCTGCGCCATTATGAGGCCATGGGACTGCTGACGCCGGAGTACACAGACCCGGCTACGGGTTACCGTTACTACAGCGTCCGGCAGTTTGAAGTCCTGAATACCATCCGCTATCTTCGGGAGCTGGACATGCCCCTATCGGAAATCGCGGATTTTTTGCAGAACCGGGATGTGGAGCGTATAGAAGAGAAACTGCGCCAGCAAAAAGAAGCGGTGATCGCCAGGCAGCAGGAACTGCACCGGATCGAGCGCAAGATTGACAACCGGCTCCGCCAGCTTCGCGACGCGAGGAGTTCTGTTTTTGACATGATGAGTGTGACGCAGGCGAGAGCCTGCCGGATTGTGTGGGTACAGACCCTTCTACAGATCCACAGCTTTTTTGATATGGAAGCGCCGATCCGCAGGCTGGAACAGTCCCAGGCGGAAGCGCTGGTCTTTTTAGGTAAGGTGGGCGTGGGGATACTGCCGGAACATCTTTCTGAGGGACGGTTCGGCCAATACGACGGCATCTTTCTGGTGCTGGACGAGGAAGACCGGTTCGACGGGGAGACGGTGACGCTTCCGGAGACCTCCTGCGTCACCGTCCGTTTTCGCGGGAGCCACAGGGAGGCCCCGGAGCAGTATGCCAGGCTGATGGCGTATATCCGGGAGCATGGGCTGGAAATCTGCGGTTTTTCCAGAGAGATTACTATGATCGATTACGGCATCACCAATGATACGGATAAATTTGTCACCGAGATCAGCATCCCGGTATCTTAACGCCTGGCGTCGGCCCTGCACTGGATCATCTCGGCGGCGATGCATACGGCGATCTCCGCCGGCGTTTCCGCGCCGATATCCAGGCCGATGGGGGAGTGAACCACGTCGTAAGCGTCGTCGGGAAATCCCAGCAGCGAGAGTTTTCTCCTGGTCTCTGCGATCTTCCGGCGGCTGCCGATGCATCCTATGTAGAAAAGAGGCTGGCGAAGGAGCTGGGCGATCACGTCAAAATCAGCCTGGTGTCCCCGGGTCATGACCACGGCGGAGTCTTTTTCCGTCAGGGAAATGGAAGCGGAGAGGTTCTGGAAATCTCCCAGGATCACTTTCTGCACGCCGGGGAAAAGGGAGGGATCGGCAAAGGCATCCCGGTCCTCGAAGACGGCCACCGTAAACCCCAGATGGGCCAGCAGCGGCGCCAGCTCCTGGGATACATGGCCGCCGCCGAACACGTATACCCATCCGGCGCGGACGATGGGCTCTGCGTAATAAGCGGGCAGGCCGTCCCGGAAAACGGGCTGGGATTTCAGCATCCCATCCGGAAGGGAACCGGCAAGATCGTCTCCCCAGAAGTGTCCTTCTCCATCGCAGGCCGCCATGGCGGTCACCCGGTTTTCTTCCATCCGGCGGATCAGCCAGAGATGGCGGTTTTCCAGGAAGGCATCCGCAAGCCTTGAGAACAGAGGAATATAGGCCGTTCCTTCAAGGTACTGGAAGTAAACGGTGACGTCCCCGCCGCAGACCATGCCAAGGCCCGCCACGTCGTCCTTGGACAGCCGATAGCCCACGGTGTCGGAGGTTTTGTCCTCCAAAAGCTTCAGGGCATGTCGGTATGCGGCGTATTCCACGGCGCCGCCGCCGATGGTTCCCTCCATATGCCCGTCTTCAAACACCAGCATCCATGCGCCTGCGCCCCTGGGCGTAGAACCGGAGCTGGCCAGGATGCTGACCAGGATCAGGGCCTCCCGGCGGTTCAGCGCGTTCAGGATCGCGGTTATTCTCTCTTTCATGGCAGGTGTCCCCCTTTGTTAATTTTCTGACTATAAGTATACCATACTGGAAAATTCTGTGTTATTCTAAGTTTAGATAATAAATCAGCAGCGTAAGAGGAGGAAGTAAAAGTGAAAAGACCCAAAATTCTGGTAGTAGGAAGTTTTATGATGGATCTGATTGCTTCGGCGCCCCGTGTACCGGATCTGGGTGAAACCGTGATCGGAACCTCGTTCCGGACAGCGCCTGGAGGCAAAGGCGCCAATCAGGCGCTGCAGTGCGCCAGATTGGGGGCAGAAGTGACGATGGCGGGCTGCGTGGGAGACGACGCGTTCGGACGGGAGATGACCAGTACGCTGGCCGCGGGGGGCGTGGACATATCCCATGTGAAGGTCAGCGGGAAAAGCCCCAGCGGAGTGGGCTGCATCCAGCTGGAGGAAAGAAAGGACGGCGTCCAGAACCGGATCCTGGTGGTTCCGGGAGCCAATTACGATTTGCGGGAAGAAGACATCGCCTGGATGAAGGACGGGATCGGTGCGTATGACCTCCTGATGCTTCAGCTGGAAATGGATATCCATACGACAAAAGCGGCGGCAAGGTACGCGTTTGAGGCCGGCGTTCCGGTCATGCTGAATCCGGCTCCGGCGGCCCCGCTTGACAGGGAATTTTTAAGCTGTGTAACGTACCTGTCCCCCAACGAGCATGAGGCGTCGCTGCTTGGCGGGACTTTGTTGACCGCGGGAGAAGATGGGATTGACCAGGGGCAGCTTCTGGCGGCAGCGGAGCGGCTGCGCTCCATGGGTGTGGATAAAGTCATCGTGACGCTGGGAAGCAATGGAGCCGTGATCTGCGACGGAGAAGGCGTCCGCTCCACGCCGTGCGTCCGGATGCCGGAGGTGAAGGACCCGACGGCGGCGGGAGATTCGTTTGTGGCCGCATTCTGCGTGGGCATTACGGCGGGACTTACGGAGCAGGAGGCGCTGGCATTTGCCAGCCACACGGCGGCAATCACAGTCTCCGGCATGGGAGCCATGCCGTCGCTGCCGTATTTGGGGCAGGTAAAGGAATTGATAAAGGAACGGCATTATTGCGGATTTGATGTGGATGGGTTCTGTTCGGTTCTGGAGAAATAAAGTACAGATGGTCAGGGGGGCTGCGCTGCGGGATGCAGGCGGCCCATGGATGATGGATATTCTATGAAAAAGAATTTTTCTATATTATTGAATAACATTTCAATAAATAAGTTCAGAATTTGTTTTAAGTATAAGGTACATAGTTTTAATGAATTCCATATGTCAGGCTTCTCAGGTGAATTGACGAATAATTTTTTTTGGATACAATATCGTCCAAAACATTTATCGCCCAGAAACATAATAGAATGGTGGATGCCTACAATATTGGAAGGGCGAATATATTCACAAGGAGACGAAATTAGAATCTGTTACTCTTTTGATAAACATGAATTGGCTAAAGCACTCGCATATGGAACAATTGGATTTGCTGTAACGATGTTTATAAAACTTATTTTGAGATTGTATTTACATGGGTATAATAAAATGCCATGCTTCTTTTTGGCTGTGACTATGGGTCTGGCTATCTGCTCATTACCATCGGTACTTGCTCTTGTATCGTTGCATATTAGTGATGATTCAAAACGACAATTGGAGAAAGTTTTATATGAGATCATTGAATTGGGCCGTTAGATTCTGAAGTTAGGAGAAGTGAAAATCTCAGAGGCATTGAGAAACAACGAGAAAGGGAAAATATCGTTTGAGCTGAATTGTGAGGAGAACATGGATAAGAGAGACAAAATCAATTCACTGGATATGACGGGAAGGGACAGGTATTATTTATGGATGAGATGATGAGAACAGTTAGCAAATATCCGAATGGAACATGTTTAAAAGTATCATGGGATTTCGGAAAAATTGTTATAGTGGGATTGATAGACACTATTTTTGAGACGAATAATGGTTTAGAAGAAGATGCAGAAAATTACAGGGAATATTACGCCTGTGCATTTAAAGTGGAAAAGATAGTTAAAAACTGGAAAGATATAAACATAAAGCAAGGACAGCTAATCGAGATATCTGAGTATAACAAACCTACGGGCATAGAAATGGAAGACGGGACAGTTATATGGAGACAATAATGTGGCTGCTCAGTTCGAGTGTTGTATAAGCTGTGGAACAATGATACGGTAGCCACGAGCGCGCCGTTAAAACGGGTTTTACCTTCGACGGGATGAAGGATATCTGAATTCATAGTGTCAGGAAAGTGAAGAGTATGGAATATATCCGCTTTGTGGAAATGAAAACGTCGACGAAGCAGGCGTATTTTATGAATACATATATTCTTATTTAGACAAATTAAAAAGGTATTTTGAAGGGATGGCAGAAAAGGAATATGCAATCGTGTTCTATGTTATGTAATTTTTGCACTCCAGGTAACATTATTTGCTTTTATTGCGTCAATCGAATATAATATAGTTAATGAAAGCGGGGGATGAAATGGGTAAGAACCAAAGTGGTTCTGCTAAAAAACAGCCTGCGGGAAAAGCCGCGGTAAGGACCATGATATTTGATGATGTTTTTCGTACCATGGCACAAAAGATGCCTCAGTTGATGGTCCCTCTGATTAACGAGGTTTTCGGGAAGAAATTCGTTGCAGAGGATATTGACGCTCAGCTCAGGAATGAATTTATGGAGGAAGAAGGAAAGATTGTAACAGATTCCATCTTCCGAATCAAAGGTCACTTGTACCATATTGAATGTCAAAGCGTTTCCGACCGCACAATGGTGATCAGAATGTTCGAGTACGACTTTGCCATCGCTCTGGAGGAGGCTTTCATAAACGGAAGTCCCTATGAGATCCGTTTCCCGGAGTCATGCGTGATGTACCTGCGCAGTGATGGCAATACGAAGGACTCGCTTCAAATGAAAGTGATTATGCCGGACGGACAGATATGCAATTATACAACAAGAGTGATCAAAGTCTCAGATTATACAAAAGAAGAGATTTTCCAAAAAAATTTGTTGTGTATGCTTCCATACTATATATTAAGATATGAAAAGGAGTTGGATGTGATCAGCGCCTCCGCAGAGCGGACAAAAGAACTGTTGGAGGAATATCGTAACATGGTCAGCCGCCTGTGGGAAGAATTAGAGCCAATGGATAAATCGGCGATGTATGTGGATCTGATCCGGCTGATCAAAGATATTTCGGATCATGTATTGAGAAACAGCCAAACTCTGAAAAAGGAGGTCGCAGAAATTATGGGTGGGAAAATATTAGAACTGGAATCCGAACGACTTCTCAAAGCGGGCCGCCAGGAAGGTTGGCAGGAGGGCCGCCAGGAAGAGAAAAAAGAAGCCATTATTCGTATGATTAAAAAGCATTATTCTAAGGAGCAGATACTTGACCTTGGGTATACGGAAAGCGAGTATCAGAAAGCTGAAGAACAGCTTCTTACAAGTGTTTAACAAGTCGGTTTACAGCTTCGGCTTTTCTTAATAGAACTGTCAAAGAAGAACTATAACCGGCCTGTTTTACGGCTTGCAGACAGCAAATGGCGGCATGTTGCCCTTTCTGGGAACATGCCGCTTTATGCAAGACAGAAGGAACGGTTATTGTTGCAGGACAAAAGAGTGCAACAACCAGAGCTGTAAAAATTTTGTGAAATTACTCATGTCAGCCGGGCTCACGAGCGTTTATTTCGTAGTACATGAGTTTGCTTCCGGGGCGCAGGCTGACCTGATAATGGAGGCTGTGTTTCTGGAAATAGAACAGATATTAACTGCTGCATGGTTAAAAAATGGAGGTAAGACATCACCGTATGTTATCGGATGGATTTGAAGAGATGTTTCGTACGATTTTTTGGATTACATTATGTACAATTTCCGTGCTTTTCTTATATCTGACAACTATGGGGAATGTGATTTTTCTCATATGTATTGGAGCAATGATTTATATTTTATTATTTCTTCGTTTTATAAAAAAATTTCAGATAAAGTTAAAAGATGTAAATTATATATTTCTGTTGTTGATGTGGTTGGATGTCGCGCTATTACCCTTATGCTATAATTTTATAAATCTTGAGGATAACAAGGTACTTTCCCTCTGTATTTATATTTTGATATTATATGGAGCGTTTGTCATATATGCGGATAAAAAGATGAAAGTATTACAAGATATTATTTGCACAATAGACCCAGAATTACAAAATAAGGAACCACATTTGTTCCGGGACGATATAAGTAGAATATCGGATCGAAAATATATGCTCCAAATGGACGCTGTGTTGGATAATTTATGCAGGACAACTCATTACTCCGAATCAAAAACAGGCATTGACGCCTGGTATGCAATATATGCAGGATTTATTTTAGTATACCAATTTATGATAACAGGAATTTTTTTATATTGTTATCTGTCACATGAACTTTAGAGCCACGCGGATACAATAAAATCCGTCAGAAGAATCAGGGCAGATAAGGAAGGAACAGGATGCTCAAAGAAATGAATAAAGAGATTTTTTCACGATTCTTAAATGAAGCTCTCGATGAGATAAAACAAAAAGAAGAAATAGAATCTACAAACGATAATCTTATCATCGATCCTGTGATTGAGAAGAGTAAAATATGAAATGCACAAGATGAGGTAATGCAGTTTTTCGTCTGGATTGCCGCATGAGACTTGGAAAGCCTTCGTTATTAAGAAATCAGGAGTCTAGTCATCCGCCATTTAGAGTTATATCGAGTTCAGACAGGACAAAACGTGGATGAGGATGTCGGTAAACTGGTAAATCCCAATAAGAAAAAGACGGATGATTGGATGAATTTTATATTAGGGAAATTATAATATATAATACATATAAAACTGTCATCACAACAAAGTGTTGGCAGTTTTTTCCCTTTTCAGCCCCGTTCTCCGCCCCGCAGGCCCCTCGCTGCATTTCCATATGAACCTTGAAGAACAGCAAAGAAAAATTATGTTGTCATAACCTCCGCCGGATGCTATAATACGTATAATTGGGTATATTATCGACTATTGGAGGGGAAAGGTATCAAGTATGTTTAATTATCAGGTGGAAGCCGGCAGACCGGAACGGCTGGGAGTGACAAAAGAAGGAAAAGACATCAATTTTGCGGTGACGGTAAGAGACGGCGGGTCATGCAGCCTGCTTCTGTACCCCAGGGGAACAGAAGAACCGGAGGCAGAACTGGTATTTACGGAGGACATGCAGTTTGGAGATCTGTATGCCATGAAGATCCGCCATTTCCCCATGGATCAGTATGAATATAACTATCGTATTGACGGAACGGTCAGACAGGATCCCTATGCGGACACTGTCACAGGCCGGGAGGTCTGGGGGAACTGTCCTCAGAGTCCCCACGAAGTCCGGTGCCGGGCGGATTTTAGCGCGTTTTCCTGGCAGGGAGACCGGCCGCTTGAGCTTCCTTATGAAGAGTGTGTTATGTACACGACCCATCCCAGGGGCTTTACCATGGACCCGTCTTCCAGGGTACGGCATCCGGGGACGTTTGCCGGGATCAGGGAAAAGATTCCCTATCTGAAAGGATTGGGCGTCACCCAGCTGGAACTGATGCCGGTCTATGAGTTTGCGGAGGCGGAAGCGGAGGAAGCTCCGAAGAAGCATATGCCGGTGAAAAAACACAGCGCCGGGAAGCTGAATTACTGGGGTTATGGAAAAGCGTGCTTCTTCGCTCCCAAAGCCTCTTACAGCGCGTCGGGCAATCCCGTGCGGGAGATGAAGGAGCTGGTGAGGGAGCTTCATAAAAACGGGATCGAGCTGATCCTGGAATTTTATTTCCCCCATATGACCAGTCCGGCGCTGATCCGGGACTGTGTGAAGCATTGGGTGCAGGAATACCATATTGACGGCGTCCATGTCAACGCCCAGGATACGCCGCTGGTTTCCCTGTCCTGGGAGCCTGCGCTGTCCAGGACCAAGATTATGAGTGAATATTTCCCTCTGGAAAGGATCTATGAACAGGGGTATCGTCCGTCTTACCGGAGACTGGCGGAATATAACGATGATTTTATGATCAAAGCCCGCCGTTTCCTGAAAGGGGACGAGGATACGCTGTGGCAGATATCGGAGAGCATGAGGCGCAATCCGTCTCAGCAGGCCGTGATCAATTATATGGCCGGCCACAACGGATTTACGCTGGCGGATGCCGTTTCCTACGATGTGAAGCACAACGAGGACAACGGGGAAGAGAACCGGGACGGGACCGACAATAACTATAGCTGTAATTATGGCGAAGAAGGCCCCGCATCCAAAAAAGCGCTGGCGGCCCTGCGCAGGCGCCAGATCAGGAACGCTTTTCTGATCCTTCTTCTGTCCCAGGGAGTCCCGGCGATCTACGGCGGAGATGAGATGGAGAATTCCCAGGGCGGAAACAATAACGTCTACTGCCAGGACAACGAGATCTCCTGGGTGCAGTGGAGCAGGAAAAAGTCCAGCCGCCAGATGCAGGAATTTGTCCGTCAGGCCATTGCGTTCCGCAGGAAGCACGCGGCGTTTGGACGGCGAAAGCCCTATAAATTGAAGGATTATCTGTCCAAAGGGATGCCGGATCTGTCCTATCATGGGATGCGGGCATGGTACGAAGAGTTTGAGAGTTACAACCGGCAGATGGGAGTCCTGTATGCCGGAGCCTATACGGGGGATCAGACCATATATATCCTCTATAATATGCATATGATTGAGCATGAGATGGCGCTGCCCACGCTGCCGGCGGGACAGAGATGGTTCCTGGCGGCGGACACGGGACGGGAAGGGGCGGTTTTTCTGAAAGATGAGGAGAGAGAACTTCTGGAGGATCAGAAGACGGTTCTTGTCCCGCCCAGAACCATATGGATACTGGCAGGTGAGGCATATGAGGCTGATTAACATTCTGAGACATTTTCACACCATTACGGAGCATAAGATCGTAGTGGCCCGCCACTGTTTCCGGGTGGGAATGTACTGGCAGGGGCTGACCCACGACCTGTCCAAATATTCCCCTACAGAATTCTGGCCGGGATGCAGGTATTATCAGGGCTACCGCAGCCCCAACAACGCGGAACGGGAACAGAAGGGCTATTCCTCCGCATGGCTCCATCACAAAGGGCGCAACAAACACCATTATGAATACTGGATCGACTACAGTACCGGTCCGGTAAAGGGGATGACAGGCATGAAGATGCCTCTCCGGTACGTAAATGAGATGATCATGGACCGGATCGCCGCCTCCAAAGTGTATGAAGGAAAGAAATATACCCAGCATTCTCCGCTGGAATATTACGAAAAAGGGAAAGACAGCTACATGATCCACGACGATACCCGGGCGCTTCTGGAGTATATTCTGCGCATGCTGGATCAGAAGGGGGAGGACTACACCTTTGCCTATATGAAGAAATACATGGTGGGGAAGAAAGAATATCCGCGCATCAAATCAAAGAAAAATTAAAAAAGAAGGATTTTTGCATTTTATATGGAATAGATATATAATAGAGGGAATTTTTGTGAGGAGGGATGAAGTTGTCTATCCGTGAAAATATGGAAAACTGGGAGATGGAGTTTTTAAGTCCCTATGCATCCCTGAGCCGCAATTCCAGAGGGCGGGACGTGGACGAGCCTCCATGCGACATCCGTCCTGTTTACCAGCGGGACCGGGACCGCATCCTGCACTGTAAATCGTTCCGCCGCTTGAAGCACAAGACCCAGGTGTTCTTAACGCCCAGGGGAGATCATTACCGGACCCGGCTGACGCATACGCTGGAGGTGGCCCAGAACGCCCGCACCATCGCCAGGGCGCTCCGGCTGAACGAAGATCTGACGGAGGCGATTGCGCTGGGACATGATCTGGGGCATACGCCGTTTGGACATGCAGGGGAGCGGGCGCTGAACGAGGTGTGCAGCGAAGGATTTGCCCATAACCGGCAGAGCGTGCGTATTGTGGAACGGCTGGAGAAGGAAGGACGAGGCCTGAACCTCACATGGGAGGTGCGGGACGGGATTCTGAACCATCAGACGGCGGGAATCCCTTCCACGCTGGAAGGCAGGATCGTCCGCTATTCGGACAAGATTGCCTATATCAATCATGACGCAGACGATGCGATCCGGGGAGGGATCATCCGGGAGGATGAACTTCCCAGGACTTATACGGATATCCTGGGGCATAGTACCAGGGAGAGACTGAATACGCTGATTCACGATATCGTAGAGCAGAGCCAGGGTGTACCGGACATCCGGATGTCGGAGGATGTGGAATTTGCTTTCCGGGGCTTTCGGAAATTCATGTTTGAACATGTCTATACCAACCCCAAAGCGAAGGGAGAGGAGCAGAAGGCGATCCATATTGTAAAGGAACTGTTCCGTTATTATATGGACCATCCGGAACTTCTGCCCAATGAATATGTGGAGCGCATGTGGCAGTCCGGGGAGACCCAGGAACGGAGCGTGTGCGATTACATATCCGGCATGACTGACCAGTATGCCATAGAAAAATTCCAGGAATTTTTCATTCCGGTTTCCTGGAGATACTAAGAGAAATCAGGTGATTTCATGAAATACTATTCACAGGATCTGGTGGAGGAGATCCGTTCCAGGAGCGATATTGTGGATGTGATATCCGGATATATCAAGCTCCAGAGGAAGGGCAGCAACTATGTGGGAATCTGCCCGTTCCACAATGACAGGAACCCCTCCATGTCGGTCAATCAGTCCCGGCAGATCTACCACTGTTTCAGCTGTGGAGCCGGGGGCGACGTTTTTAAATTTGTCATGGAATATGAGAACCTGACCTTCCCGGAAGCCGTGAAGATATTGGCGGACCGGGCGGGGATCGAGCTTCCCGAACGGGAGGCCTCCCCGGAAGACCGCAGGCAGGCGGATCTGAAAGCTCAGATCCTGGAGATCAACAAGCTGGCAGCCAGCTATTATTATTACCTGCTGAGAAAGCCCGGAGGGAAGCTGGGAATGGATTACCTCACGGGGAGAGGGCTTGAAGCCAGGACCATGCAGCAATTCGGCCTGGGATACGCCGGAAAGAGCGGCAGCGAACTGTACCGGTATCTGAAAAGCAAAGGCTATTCGGATCATTTGTTGAAAGAGTCCGGGCTGTTCCAGGCGGATGAGAAGCATGGGATGTACGACAAGTTCTGGAACCGTGTGATCTTCCCGATCATGGATATCCGGAACCGAGTGATCGGATTCGGAGGCCGTGTGATGGGAGACGGGAAACCCAAGTACCTGAATTCCCCGGAGACCAGGGTCTTTGACAAGAGCCGGAACCTCTACGGGCTGAACCTGGCCAGGCTGTCCAGAAAGCCGAACCTCATACTGTGCGAGGGGTACATGGATGTGATTGCCATGCACCAGGCGGGCTTCAATCAGGCTGTGGCGTCGCTGGGAACTGCCTTCACCCAGCAGCAGTCCGTCCTCTTAAAACGTTATACTAACGAGGTGCTGCTCACCTATGACAGCGACGAAGCGGGCGTCCGGGCGGCCATGCGGGCCATCCCCATCCTGAAAGAAGCGGGGCTTCGGGCAAAGGTCATCAACATGGAGCCTTACAAAGACCCGGACGAGTTCATCAAAGCCCTTGGGGCGGAAGAATTTCAGAAACGCATCGACCAGGCGGAGAGCAGCTTCTTTTTTGAACTGCGGGTACTGGAGCGACAGTATGATTTCCGGGAGCCGGAGAGCAAGACGGCGTTCTTCCGGGAGGTGTCAAAAAAGCTCCTGGAGTTCGACGCAGGGATCGAGAGGGGGAACTACATCGAAGCCACGGCGGAGCGGTACCATCTCCCCTATCAGGAGCTGGTGCAGATGGTGAGCCGGGTGGGAGAACACCTGGGAGATCTGAAAAAAGAAGAGAAACCGCTGCCGTCCCCCGGCCAGAGGAGGAAGAAAGCGGAGGACAGGAGTTTAAGACCTCAGAAACTGCTGCTGAGCTGGATGAGCTCAGATCTGAAGCTTTACCGGAACATTGCCCGTTATGTGGAACCGGAGGAATTTACAGACCCCTTCTGCAGAAAGGTGGCGGAGTTTCTGGCAGTGCAGGCGGAGGAGGGAAAACTGAATCCGGCGGCGCTGTTCCAGCAGTTTACCGAGGAGGAGGAACAGCAGAAGCTGGCAGAGCTTCTGGAACAGTCCATCCCGCCGCTGGCCGGCAGGGACGGGGAAGAGAAGGCCTTACAGGAAACGGTCCTGAGAGTGAAGCAGAACAGCATATCCTGGCAGACGGAACACATGGACCCGGGCGATATGGACAAGCTGCGGGAAATCGTGCAGAAGCGCCGGGATATGGAGAAATTGCATATTTCTTTGGATTAAGGATAAAATATGAACAATTATGGAAGGAAGAACCAATATGGAAGAAAATGTAACCAAATTCAGCGATAAACTGAAAGAATTACTTGCACTGGCAAAAAAGAAAAAGAATGTGCTGGAGTATCAGGAGATCAGTGATTTTTTCAGCGATATGAATCTGGATGCAGAACAGTTTGAAAAAATTCTGGATTTTCTGGAGCACAACAATATCGACGTACTCAGGATCACCGATGATGACGACGATGCCAATATCATCCTGACTGACGAAGATGAAGTGGATATGGAGCAGATCGATCTGTCGGTTCCGGACGGAGTGAGCATCGAGGACCCTGTGCGCATGTATTTAAAGGAGATCGGCAAGGTGCCGCTTCTGAGCGCGGAGGAAGAGATCGAGCTGGCGAAACGGATGGAACTGGGGGATGAGGAGGCCAAGAAGCGTCTGGCCGAGGCCAACCTGCGTCTGGTGGTCAGCATCGCCAAACGTTATGTGGGCCGGGGTATGCTCTTCCTGGATCTGATCCAGGAAGGAAACCTGGGGCTTATTAAGGCGGTGGAAAAATTCGATTACCGCAAAGGCTATAAATTCAGTACCTACGCCACCTGGTGGATCCGTCAGGCCATCACCAGGGCCATCGCAGACCAGGCCAGGACGATCCGTATCCCGGTGCATATGGTGGAGACGATCAACAAGCTGATCCGGGTGTCCCGCCAGCTTCTGCAGGAGCTGGGCAGAGAGCCGCAGCCGGAAGAGATCGCGGCAGAGATGAACATGCCCGTGGAGCGGGTGCGTGAGATCCTGAAAATCTCCCAGGAGCCGGTATCCCTGGAGACGCCCATCGGAGAAGAAGAGGACAGCCATCTGGGCGATTTCATCCAGGACGACAATGTGCCGGTGCCGGCGGAAGCCGCCGCGTTCACCCTGCTGAAAGAACAGCTGGTGGAGGTGCTGAGCACGCTCACAGAGAGGGAACAGAAGGTACTCCGCCTGCGTTTCGGCCTGGACGATGGGCGGGCCCGCACACTGGAGGAAGTGGGCAAGGAGTTCAATGTCACCCGTGAGCGTATCCGTCAGATCGAAGCGAAAGCGCTGCGCAAGCTCCGCCATCCCAGCCGCAGCCGGAAGCTGAAAGATTTCCTGGAGTAAGCCATGCAGCTCTCTGAAAGGATGGAACGCCTGGCGTCCAAGGTAAGCGAGGGGAACCGGCTGGCGGATGTGGGGACGGATCATGGATATATCCCCATCGCGCTGGTGCTCAGAGGAAAGATACCCTCCGCGGTGGCCATGGATGTGAATCCCGGGCCGCTGCAAAGGGCACAGGAGCATATCCGAGGGCAGGGGCTCTCTACATATATTGACACGCGGCTGTCAGACGGCCTGGCTGCGCTGAAAGCCGGGGAGGCGGATACGGTGCTGATCGCCGGCATGGGCGGCGCCCTGACTGTAAGGATACTGGAAGGCGGCGGACACTGTCTGGGAACGGTTCGGGAACTGATCCTCCAGCCTCAGTCGGAGATTCATCTGGTGAGACGGTGGCTTGGAGAGAACGGTTACCGGATTGTGGAGGAAGATATGGTGCTGGACGGGGGAAAATACTACCCCATGATGAAAGCGGTCCATGGGCGTCAGGAGCCGCTGGGCGAAGCAGAATTTTTTTACGGCAGCACGGAGCTTCAAAAGTCCCTGCCGGTGCTGGAGGATTATATCCGGGCGTGCCTGTCCAAGAACAGGGGTATCAGGGAACGTCTGGGTGAGCACGGGAAGGAGACTTCTCCCAGGATGCGGGAACTGGAGCGGCAGGGCCAGTACCTGGAAACTGTCCTGTCAGAGATCTGCGCCCGGAAAAAGGAGGGGATCAGGAGATGAGATGCAGAGAGATCTGTGAGATACTGGAAAAGGAATATTCGCCGGAGTACGCCTGTGACTGGGATAACGTGGGACTGCTGGCGGGCAGGCGGGATAAAGAAGTTAAAAAGATCCTGCTGGCGCTGGACGCCACGGATGAGGTGGTGAAAATGGCCTCGGATCAGGGGGCGGATATGCTGATTACCCACCATCCCATGCTGTTTTCGCCGGTCAGGCGGGTGACGGACGATGACATGAACGGCAGGCGCCTTCTGTCCCTGATCTGCAGCGATATTTCCTATTATGCCATGCATACCAATTATGACTCCAGGGGGATGGCGGACCTGGCGGCCAGGTTGATGGAGCTTCAGGAATGCACGGTGCTGGAGGAGATTAAGGACGGCGAAGGGATCGGCAGAGTGGGCGTACTGCCGGAACGCATGACACTGGAGGAGTGCGCCCGGCGGGTAAAACAGGCCTACGGGATTCCAAATGTGAAGATCTTTGGTGATCCGGATTGTGAGGTCTATTCGGCGGCCATCTGCCCGGGCGCAGGGAAGAGTACGATGCCGGAAGCCCTGCGGTTCGGGTGTGACGTCTATATTACAGGGGATATTGACCACCATACGGGCATCGATGCGGTGGATCAGGGCATGTGCGTCATCGACGCGGGCCACTATGGTATCGAGCATATATTTATGGAGGACGTGAAGGCGTATCTGGAGAAAACTTTAAGCGGCGTGCGGATCGCCTGCGTGCCGGTATGCCATCCGTTTACCGTGATCTGACAGCAAAGGAAGGTGCAGGGAATGAAAAAGATCGTAATTGCCGGAAAAGAGACGGAAATACCTGATGATATGACGTATGGGGAACTGGCGCGGCAGCACCAGAAGGATTACCCGTATCCCATTGTGCTGGCCATGGAAATGGAGACGCACAAGATGAGGGAGTTGTTCCGCCCCGTTGGAAAAAACTGTACGGTGGAATTTCTGACGGTGGGGGACAAGGCCGGATATGAGACGTACAAGAGGAGCGCGGTGCTGCTCATGCTGAAAGCGGTCTGGGATGTGGCCGGACAGGAAGCGGTCCAGGGTATCCGCGTGCATTTTACAGTGAGCGAGGGATTTTACTGTACCAGCCGGGCCGCGCGCCCGGACGCGGCTTTCCTCTCGGCAGTAAAAGGGAGGATGCAGGAACTGGCCGAGCAGGCGCTGCCCATCGGGAAACGGAGTATACCGGTGGAAAAGGCCATCCGCCATTTTAAACGGCATGGAATGGAGGACAAGGCGAGGCTTTTCAGGTTCCGCAGAAGCTCCTCTGTCAACGTGTACTGCCTGGATGGATTTGAAGATTATTATTACGGCTATATGGTGCCCCACACGGGATACCTGAAATATTTTGACTTGATTCCCTTCGACGAGGGCTTTGTGCTGGAGTTTCCGCCCATGAAGACGCCGGAGATCATGTGGGATTTCCAGCCGGAGCGGAAAGTGTTCACAGCGCTGAAGAATTCCGGCAGATGGGGGTCTGTGCTGGGAGCGGGAACCATCGGCGCGCTGAATGAGAAAATCGTGGACGGGGAGATTGGCAATATTATTCTGGCCCAGGAAGCCATGATGGAAAAGGAACTGGGCAATATCGCCGCCCAGATCGCGTCCAGGGAGGACAAGAAGCTGATCATGATCGCAGGCCCGTCGTCCTCCGGCAAGACCACGTTCTCCCATCGGCTTTCCATACAGCTTATGGCTCATGGGCTGAAACCTCATCCCATTGCTGTGGACAATTACTTTGTGGAGCGGGAGGATACGCCCAGAGACGCGAACGGGGACTATGATTTTGAATGTCTGGGAGCCATGGATCTGGAGCTGTTCAACGGACAGATGCAGGCGCTTCTCAGGGGAGAGAAGGTATCCCTGCCCACGTTCAATTTCCTGACCGGGAAAAAAGAATATAAAGGAAACGAGCTGCAATTGGGACATGACGACGTGCTTGTTATCGAGGGGATTCACTGCCTGAACGACGCGCTCTCTTATTCCCTGCCTCAGGAGAATAAGTTTAAGATTTATCTGAGCGCATTGACTCAGCTGAATGTGGATGAGCACAACCGGATCCCCACCACGGACGGACGGCTCCTGCGCCGGATCGTGAGGGACGCAAGGACGAGAGGGGCTTCCGCCCGCCGCACCATCGCCATGTGGCCCAGCGTGCGCCGTGGCGAGGATGAAAACATCTTTCCCTATCAGGAAAGCGCCGATGTGGTGTTCAATTCTGCCCTGATCTATGAGCTGGCGGTGCTGAAGCAGTATGCGGAGCCGCTGCTCTTTGGCATCCGGCCGGAAGACCCGGAATATCCGGAGGCAAAACGCCTGCTGAAATTCCTGGATTATTTCCTGGGTGTGGACAGCGAGCGTGTGCCAAACAATTCTATCCTTCGTGAATTTATCGGAGGAAGCTATTTTCATATTTGATTCTCAGACGCCGCGGTGCCGGGGGAGATGTCCGGGTCATGTTCATACCCGTATTGCTGCATCCTCCAGTACCGGGCGTCTTCTTCCGTAATCCGGCGGATCACTCTGCAGGGATTTCCTGCCGCAACTACATGGGCGGGAATATCCCTGGTGACGACCGAACCGGACCCGATCACCGTCTGTTCCCCGATCTCTACCCTGGCCTCATCCAGGATCAGCAGGACGGGATCGCTCCGAAAGGGTTGACAAAACGGGACGGGACGGCTAGACTGGAATCGCATCAAGAAGAGATTTTATGGAAATGGAGCTATACAAATGAAAGAATTTATCAAGAGAAGGCGTCTGGTGCCGCTGGCGGCCTGGCTTGCCGTCTATATGGCCCTGTTTGTGTACCAGGAGATCTTCGAGCCGGAGCAGGTGACGATCATTTCCTGCTGGCTGGACGAACTGATCCCCCATGTGCCTGCGTTTGTGTATCCGTATCTGAGCTGGTTCCCGTATATTGTCGTCTGTGCGGTGCTGGCGCTGAGGAATCTGGACGATAAGGACTATAGAAAAGCAGTGCTGATCCTGGTTACGGGCATGAATATTTTCCTGCTGATCACCTATGTGTGGCCCACGGGCCTTGATTTCCGGGAGAGCATCACCTACGATACATCGACTCTCAGTGGGTGGCTGATGAAGTTTGTGCAGACGGTGGATACGCCCAAAGGTGTCTTTCCCAGCATGCATGTGTTCGTGACGCTGGTCCTGCAGTACACGCTGGAGCTTCAGAAAGAGAAACTGCCCGGATGGGGCGTCTTCACAGGGAGGTGCTTCGCGGCGGCGATCATTCTTTCCACTATGTTCACAAAACAGCATTCCGCGCTGGACGTGATTGCGGCCATCTTCATGTTTGCGGCTCTTTCCTGGGCTTTTGAGGCGGCGCTGTCCGGGCGTGGGGAGAAGGTGCGGTTTCGGAAAGAGCAGGTAGAATAACGGCGGAACGGGAAGCCGTATCCCGCGCTTGACAGGGCATTTGCCGTAGGATAGAATATAGAAGCAGCAAGTAGGACAGGCAATCGCGGCTGATGTAAATCAGGTGAGGAAAGTCCGGGCTTCACAGGGCAGGATGCCGGATAACGTCCGGTGGAGGTGACTCCAAGGCCAGTGCAACAGAAATAAACCGCCAGGATCTTCCTGGTAAGGGTGGAAAGGCAGTGTAAGAGACTACCGCCCGGCTGGTAACAGACGGGGCACATGTAAACCCCATCCGAAGCAAGACCAAGCAGAAGCATATGGCGGCCCGTCAGCTTCAGGTAGGTCGCTTGAGCGTACTGGCGACAGTACGCCTAGATAGATGATTGCTCAACGACATAACCCGGCTTATCGTCCTGCTTGCTGATATAAAAAAGAAAATGGGCTGCCGCTGCCTGCGGCACGCCGGGACCGGATCAGGCCATCGGTGTACGGCGGGCGCGGCGGCCTTGTTCTTTAGAGGGAATATATGAGAATGAGGATGGCCTGGATATTGGCCGCGTGCGCCTGCATGCTCCTGCCGGCATGCAGAGCCGATTCTTCTATGAAAGAGGAGGCGGCCGAAGCGGAGGAGGAAGAACAGAGGGCTGAAACGGAAGAGCAGGAGGAATTCGGGGAGATTCTGCTGGATTATCCGTTCGGCAGCGATATGGAGGGCTGGACTTTGGCGCTGGCCGCGTCCAGGGAGATTCCCGTAGAGTATGAGATCCTTCTGAAAGATGAAGAGGGGAACCTCATGCAGCGGCTGCCCTGCGGAAAACTCACCGAACAGGCGGAAATATTTTTCGACGATCTGATGTACGACGGATATATGGATCTGGAGCTTTTTCCGGGAGAGCAGAGCGGAGATACTCTGGAAGAAGAGCAGGAAAAGCCTTCTATAGAGTTGGAGGGAAGCCTGTACGTATGGGACAGGGAAAACCAGCGGTTCCTGGAGGAGCCGGTGAGGATACCCCGGTATGAACGCCTGGGTCCCGACAATCACTGGAATTTACTGGCAGCAGAAGAGGCCGGGGATGTGTGCCGGGAAAGCATCTTCCGCGTCGTCTGGTTCCCGCGTCCATGGCTGGACGAAGCGGTGGAGGTTCGCAGCCGGACTTTCTGGAAAGAGGACGGAAGACTGCTGATCCAGGACTGCCTGGACGGCGCGGTCATTTTTGACGGGACGGTGGAGACGGAGGAAGATGGAGAATGGAAGAATACAGAGTATTATGATTTCCTTTTCTGGGAAGACCTTCCTTATACAAAATCCTATGATAAAGATCCGGTGATCCGTACCTGGCTGGAGGAACTGGAAGAGGATGGGAAGTCCCATATGGAAACCTATGAGAGCCGGGAAGCGCTTCTGGAGGACTGTGGATTCATCGGAGCGGAGCCGTTTTTCCAATACTATGACATGCGGGGCGACCTGCAGTTGGAGTTATATCTGGACGAGGAACGGGGAATGGGCTGTGGATTCCGGTATTATAACTTTTTTACCGGAGAGCTCGAAAAAGACGAGGAGGTGGAGGGGTTTACCTTCCGCATGGGAGATGGACAGGCCTGGGAAGAGTTAGACAGCTTTTCCTGTAAAAATGTGTACGGGCAAGACGGAGCGGATCAGGCGGAGGACTACCGGGAGGAAATATGGTACACCGAAGAGGGCAGGCCGGACAGATATCGGTCCACGGGATTGATCGACTGGCTGGATGATTCTGGAGAGCGGTGTACCATCCTGGAGCTAAACTGGATCTATCGGGACGACGGGACGCTGTTTTGCCGGGAGTACGTCCACAACAGTATGCTGTTTGGAACCACTCTGGGGAGCATGGACAGTTATTATGACAGCGCGGAACGGCTGGAGCATGAAAGTGGATACATCACCCATGGCTCCTATGAATCCTATTATATTTACGACGATGACGGGCGCGTCCCTGCTTACCGCCTGAACCTGGATCTGAACCTGGGATATTCCATCCCGGAAATGATAAAATACGATTGAGACTTGAGAGAAGAAGGAGAACGCTATGAAGAAGCTTTATTCCTGGAATGTGAACGGCCTGAGAGCCTGCATGACGAAGGGATTTATGGAATTTCTGGAGCGGGAGCAGCCGGATGTGCTGTGCCTGCAGGAGACGAAGATGCAGCCGGAACAGGCAGATTTTGACTTTGGGGATTATACCGTGTACTGGAACAGCGCCCAGAAGAAGGGGTACTCCGGGACGGCGGTGCTGACGAAGGAGATTCCGCTGTCGGTGTCCTATGACCTGGGACTGGACCGGCACAATACCGAGGGCAGGACGA
This sequence comes from uncultured Lachnoclostridium sp., assembly GCA_944381625.1. GTDB lineage: Bacteria > Bacillota > Clostridia > Lachnospirales > Lachnospiraceae > Hominiventricola. The sequence continues at coordinate 108,786 of CALWLW010000004.1, read as the reverse complement.
TCACGCTGGAATACCCGGAGTATTATCTGGTGGATGTGTACGTGCCCAACGCTCAGCAGGGCCTGGCCCGCATCGACTACCGGATGGAGTGGGAGGATGATTTCCGGGCGTACCTGGGAGCGCTGAAAGAGAAAAAGCCGGTGATCGTCACCGGGGATTTCAATGTGGCGAAGGAAGAGATCGACCTGAAAAATCCCAAGACCAACAGGGGGAACGCAGGGTTCTCCGACGAGGAACGCCAGAAGATGCGGGATCTGCTGGCTTCCGGCTTTGTGGACTCTTTCCGCTATCTGTATCCGGATCTGGAGGGCGTTTACAGTTGGTGGTCCTACCGGTTCCGGGCCAGGGAGAAAAACGCCGGCTGGCGTATCGACTATTTCCTGGTATCCGAAGGGTATGAGGACCATATCGAGGACAGCCGGATTCTGACGGAGCAGATGGGCAGCGACCACTGCCCGGTGGCGTTGATCCTGAAGGACTGAGAAGGAAGCCGGGAGGGATGGCTGAGCCGTTACGATTTTGCAAAGAATAGGGGATTTCTCCTTGACAAACGCCCTGGAAGATGGTAAGACTATAATATAGTGTGTTACTGGAAAGCAGGCATTAACTATGCATGAATATTTAGTTAGGGATGTTTATGCGTGTTAATGCCTTTTTTGCGCACGATGGACAGGAACGGAATCATAAACGCATAAAACAATCCCGGAAAACAGGAGGGAAAGTCATGAAAGACAAAATTTTTGGCGTACTGCAGCGTGTGGGCCGTTCCTTTATGCTGCCAATCGCGATCCTGCCGGTGGCGGGACTGCTGCTGGGTGTGGGCGGGTCCTTTACCAATGAGACCATGCTGGAGACCTACGGGCTTCTGGGAGTCATGGGCCCCGGAACCATGATCTATGTGATCCTGCAGGTGATGAGCGAGGCGGGGGATATTGTGTTCGCCAACCTGCCCATCATCTTCGCCATGGGCGTGGCCATCGGCATGGCGAAAAAGGAGAAAGAGGTGGCAGCGTTGTCAGCGGCCATTGCATTTTTCATCATGCATGCGTCCATCGGCGCAATGATTGAGAGCCACGGCGGAGCAGAAGCCATGCTGGAAGGCGCGACTGCGTCCGTGGTGGGGATCACGTCCCTGCAGATGGGTGTGTTCGGCGGTATCATCGTAGGGCTGGGCGTGGCGGCCCTCCACAACCGGTTTTACCGGATTGAGCTCCCGCAGGTACTGTCCTTTTTCGGCGGAACCAGATTCGTGCCGATCATCAGCGCGCTGGTGTATACCGCGGTGGGTATCCTGATGTTCTATATCTGGCCCACGATCCAGACGGGGATCTACGCTGTGGGCGGCGTGGTGCTGGAATCCGGGTATGCCGGAACCTGGCTGTACGGCCTCATGGAGCGTGCGCTGATCCCGTTCGGATTACATCATGTATTCTATCTTCCGTTCTGGCAGACGGCTCTGGGCGGAACCATGGAGATCGGAGGAAGAGTGGTGGAAGGCGCGCAGAGCATCTTCTTCGCTCAGCTTGCTGATCCCACAGTGGAGCATTTCGCCGTATCGGCCACCAGGTTCATGTCCGGGAAATTCCCGCTGATGATCTTCGGTCTGCCGGGCGCGGCGCTGGCCATGTACCGCACGGCCAAATCCGACAAGAAGAAAGCGGTGGCGGGACTTCTGATGTCCGCGGCGCTGACATCCATGCTGACCGGTATCACGGAGCCGCTGGAATTTACGTTCCTCTTTGTGGCGCCGCTGCTGTACGTGGTGCACTGCATCCTGGCAGGTCTGGCTTACATGCTGATGCATATCTGCGGAGTGGGCGTGGGTATGACCTTCTCCGGAGGACTCATCGACCTGTTCCTGTTCGGTATTCTGCAGGGCAATGCCAAGACCAGCTGGATCTGGGTCGTTGTCGTGGGCGCGGTATATTTCGTGGTATATTATTTCCTGTTCTCTTTCCTGATCACCAAACTTGATCTGAAGACGCCAGGAAGGGACGACAGCGAGGAAGTGAAGCTGTACCGCAGAAGTGATGTGGAAGCCAGGAAGAACGGCGGCCAGGATGGAAGCGCGGCTTCTGAAGAGGATGAGCTTTCCGCCAGCATCTGCAGAGGACTGGGCGGCAAGAAAAATATTTCCGATGTGGACTGCTGCGCGACCAGGCTGCGCTGTACGGTTCACAAGGCGGAGCTGGTGGACGACAAACTGCTGAAGTCCACAGGCGCTTCGGGAGTGGTGCATAAAGGAAACGGCGTGCAGGTGATCTACGGGCCGCGGGTTACGGTGATCAAGTCCAACCTGGAGGATTATCTGGAGACGGCGCCTGACGAAGAGTATGTTCCGGTACAGGCCCAGGACGGGCAGGAAGCGGACGTACAGAAAGAGAAAACCTCCGGTAAAGTGACGTCCACTTCCGTGATCTACAGTCCGGTGAACGGCACGGCGGCCGATCTGTCGGAGACGCCGGATGAAGCGTTCGCGGGCCGCATGATGGGAGACGGAGCGATGGTCGTGCCGTCGGACGGAATGGTGTACGCGCCGGACGATGGAGAAGTGTGCTTTGTATTTGAGACGAAGCATGCCATCGGATTCCAGACGGCGTCCGGACTTGCCATGCTGCTCCATATGGGCATCGATACGGTGAGCCTGAACGGGGAAGGATTCGAGATCCTGGTTCAGGAAGGTGCGAAGGTGAAGAAAGGCGATCCGCTGATGAAGCTGGATCTGGAGTATCTGAAAGAGCATGCCCCTTCGCTGGCTTCTCCGGTGCTGTGTACGGAGTTGAATGACAATCAGAAGGTGCGTCTGATCGCCGATGGAGCGGTGAAAGCCGGCGACGAGCTGTTCGCAGTGGATACTTACGAAGATTAGTAATTTTTGGGGGACAAAGAGGATATGTTCAGAGTAAAAAAAGCGCTGAACCACAATACGGTCATTGCGGTCGGCATGGAGGACAATCAGGAATACCTCCTGCTTGGAAAAGGGGTCGGATTCGGAAAAAAGGTCAGCCAGAGGATGGAAGCCCCGGAAGGGTGTACGGTCTATTCCCTTCAGGAAAAAAGCGACCGGGGCAAGGCCTCTGAACTGGTGAAAAGCATCGATCCGGTTTTTCTGGAGATCGCAGGGCAGGTGCTTCGGGAGAGCGAGCGCGTATTTGGGCGCATCGACCGGAGTATCCTCTTCCCCATGGCGGATCATATTGCGTTCGCAGTAAAAAGGATAAGGGAGGGGGAGCAGATCAGCAACCCCCTCACCTCTGATATCCAGGCGCTGTTTCATATGGAATATAAAGTAGCGGAGTGTCTGCGCCCGATCCTGAGAGAACGTCTGCAGATGGAGATAGACGAGCATGAAATCGGCTATGTGGCCCTTCATGTCCACTCAGCCATTGAAGAAGAAGGAGTGGCGCTGTCCATGCAGATCGCCCGCACGGTGCGGGAGTGCATCGAGATGGTGGAAAGGGAGACCGGTCAGAAGATCGACGTGGTTTCCCTCTCCTATAACCGTCTTATGAACCATATCCGGTATATGGTGGCCCGGGCCGTGAGAGGGGAAAAACTGAAGCTGAATATGAACGACTACATGTATACCAAGTTTCCGGACGCCTTCCACCTGGCTGCAGAAGTCTGCAGCCATCTGGGACAGTATCTGAAACAGCCGCTGGATGAGGTGGAGATTGGATATCTGGCCATGCATATAGAGCGTGTGGCCGCGGAGACCGGGGAAACTGCACCGTTATAGACGGGAAACTTTTCCTTCGTTTTTCTTGTCTTTCAGAATGTTGATGACGGTGGGCACCGCTCCCAGGAGCAGGAACAGGTATACCATCACCAGATTGCCCCAGTAAACGGCGCTGTCCAGAACCTGTTCCTGAAGGAGAAGGGGGATCAGGCGATAGGAGGAAACAAAATCCAGCTCCAGCTCTCTGGCGACGACGATGGCCCAGTCCAGCCGGTCGCCCACATAGGTCATGACCGTCATCAGCACACAGCAGATGACGATTCCTTTCACAGACAGCTTCTTTCCCAGAAGTTCATAGCCCTTCAGCGTACAGACGGCCATGACGACTCCGGACAGGGCGGCCACATAACCAAGCTGGCTCAGGACGATGATACAGACGACGCCGATCAGCGTTCCAAGAAGCGCGCCCACAATGCCGCCTACCATATTTTCGCTGGTGTTTCGGGACTCCTGCTGTGCCATGAGGGTATTCTGGCTGACGTTCTGGAAACAGTCCGGGCAAAGCTGTGCGCAGAGGCCGGATACGGAACAGGGAGAGGCCTCTTCCCCTGTTTTTCCGCAGAACTGACAGCAGTTTTCATATCCTCTGAGCCGGAGATAGGAGGTCAGGTTCTGGAGTTCTTCGTTTAATACCTCAGCCAGCTTATCATATTTCATGATGTTTTTAAGCACCAGTATGATCAGGTACTGGTTCTGTACTGCGGAGGATACGTTTTTATGTTCTTTTGTGTAAAGTTTCCAGTCCTGTTTGGAGATGGGATCTCCCGACGTCTTCGCGGCGATCTCCACGGTCAGCGTATTATAATAGGCTCTGGAGCCGTTGACGGTGGGATGGACGATAACCTGATAGCCCCCGAAGGAGCCGCAGATGATACAATCCTCTTCACTGAGCCTGAGGCCGCTGGGAGCGGCCAGCTGCCTGTAATTCTCCCGTACTTTTTCTAATGCTCTTTGGTTCATTCTACACTTTTCTCCCTTCCAAAATATCAGCATCTTTGCTTCCTCTATTTTGAAGGAAACTGTGTGCATTGTCAATGTTTAATGCAAATTTATACTCTCTGTTCATGCGCTTATATACTCTGGTACGCCGTATGAGGGCGGCTTCGCAGAAGTGTTCCTGGCGGCGGCTTTGGACAAGAAAGAGGAATAAATGATGGAGAACAGCAGTATGATAAAACATCTCAGGATGTCCTGGAACCGCCCGGATATCATGAGACTCAGGAGGTACAGTGGGTCTGCGTATAGCAGAAAACTGTAAAAAATGGAAATAAAGGGGGGATCAGGAAAAGGTTTGGAGAAGGATATGGACAAAATGCACAAATACCTGTCCGGAATCCCCATATTTTATGGGAATAATTGTGCAAAAGTGAAAAATTTAAAGGAGAAATTGCTTTCTTTTTCACAAAATTGTATAATAATATAGTATTTAAATGAAAGAGAGGACCTTTCTTATGAAACAGAATAGCATGTTGTCAATGATTCTGGCCGGTGGGCGAGGTTCCCGTCTGCACGATCTTACCAATAAGGTCGCAAAACCGGCTGTGGCGTATGGCGGAAAGTATAAAATCATCGATTTTCCGCTGAGTAACTGTGCAAACAGCGGTATTGATGTAGTCGGTGTTCTGACGCAGTATGAATCCGTACTCCTGAACAGTTATGTGGCAGGAGGAAGCAGTTGGGGTCTGGACGCCCGCGACAGCGGTGTGTTCGTGCTGCCGCCCCGCGAGAAATCAGACGCAAACCTGAACGTGTACCGGGGCACCGCAGATGCGATCTCTCAGAATATTGATTTTGTGGATACCTATGAGCCGGAGTATATCCTGATCCTGTCCGGCGACCATATCTACAAGATGAATTATGCGAAGATGCTGAAATATCATAAAGAAAACAACGCGGACGCTACCATCGCCGTGATCGAGGTGCCGATGAAAGAGGCGAGCCGTTTTGGTATCATGAATACGGATACGGAGACGGGACAGATCGTGGAGTTTGAAGAAAAACCGGAGAACCCCAAGAGCAATCTGGCTTCCATGGGTATTTACATTTTCAACTGGAAGCTGCTTCGTAAACTCCTGGTAGCGGACATGAAGAATGAATCTTCCAACCATGACTTTGGAAAAGACATTATCCCCACGCTCCTGAACGATGGGAAGAGGCTTTTTGCATACAAGTTCAAAGGCTACTGGAAAGATGTGGGAACCATCGATTCTCTCTGGGAGGCAAATATGGATCTCCTGGACAAGAAGAGCGGCCTGAACCTGGACGACCGTACCTGGAAGATCTATACGGAGGACATCCCCACATTCCCGCAGTACATCTCTGAGACGGCGGATGTGAAGAACGCATACGTGACCCAGGGCTGCGTAGTGGAAGGAAAGGTACATAATTCCGTGCTGTTTACCGGCGCGCAGGTGGGCGAAGGCGCTCAGGTGCTGGACAGCGTTCTGATGCCAGGCGCAGTTGTGGAAGCAGGCGCAGTGGTTCAGCGTGTTCTGGTGGCAGACGGCGTGAAGATTGGAGGCCAGGCAGTGGTGGGCGACGCAAAGAGCGACCACATTGAACTGGTAGCGAAAAATGTAAAAGGGGTAAGTTGACTATGGCAAGAGCATTAGGAATTGTAAGCTTTTCTGAAAACCATATTTGGGTAGACGGGTTGGAGACTTATCGCTCCATCGGCGCGTTCTCTTTCCTTGGAAGATATCGTGTGATCGACTTCCCGATATCCAATTTCTCAAACAGCGGCATCGACCGGATTCAGGTGTATGTTCGGAGAAGACCGCAGTCTCTGGTACACCATATTGGAACCGGACGTCATTTTAACATCAATTCCAAGAGCGGATACGTGCAGATGATGTTTACGGATTCCCAGGAAGAGAATGATTATTACAATACGGATGTAAGAGCATATATGGCCAACCTGGAGCATATCGAGAATACTTCCAACACCCACGTGGTGATCGCTCCGGCATATATGGTTTACACCCAGGATTTTGACGCGCTGCTGAAGACCCATATCGAGTCCGAAGCCGACATCACGGTTCTGTACCATCCGGTGGACAACGCAAAAGAAGCATATCAGAACTGCTACTGTGTGAATCTGAACCGCCAGAAAGGCGTGGAGTCCTTTGAGCGGAACAACGGCAAGCTGAAGAACCGCAACATCTTCATGGATACCTATGTAATGAAGAAGGAAGTATTCATTGACCTTCTGAAAGAGGCGCAGAAGACCTCATCCATGTACACACTGCGCATGATCATCAACGACAAGTGCAGTGAGATGGATATCCGCGGCGTGGCCCACAGAGGCTTTTTCGCGCCGATCACAGATTTCAAGAGTTACTATGACGGCAACATGGCTCTGCTGGATCTGAAGACCGCAAGAACTGTCTTCAACGCATCCTGGCCCATCTATACCCGTACCAATGATTCCTGCCCGACCCAGTGTTATGAGACGGCAGATGTGAAGAGATCTTTCCTGGCCAACGGCTGCTCCATCGAAGGAACGGTGGAGAATTCCGTGATCGGGCGTGAGTGCGTGATCAAGCCGGGCGCAGTGGTGAAGAACTGCGTGCTGCTCACCAACGTGGTGATTGGAGAGGGCGTACATATTGAAGGCCAGGTGGTGGACAAGAACGCACGGGTTACGAAGATGAAAGAGATCATCGCGGATCCGTCCACACCGGGATATATTAAGAGAAGCGATATGGTGTAGTGTATTGCGCGAATGATACCGCTGCACAGAATCATAGTTTGTGACAAGATACAACGCCGCCGGGTGCATGAGCATCCGGCGGCGTTGTTTGTCGGTCTGAAAATTATGAAATGTTTAAAGTATCCGTGACGGACATCCGCCGGAACTGCCGGGCCGGGCCTATGACCGCAAACACTGCTGCCAACAGGACGAAGCCAAGGATGAGAGCCAGAAAGATAAAAGGCGGCGTCCAGGGGGTGCCCCACCGACTGGTGATCGACAGGCGGTACAGATAATAGTTCAGGAGAAGTCCGGCTATGCAGCCTGTGAGAACTCCGCCGCCCACATAGGCGGCTGTTTCCGCTGCGATCATTCTCGTGAGCTGTCCCGGACTCATGCCAATGGCACGCATGGATCCGTACTCTTTCATGCGGGCAGACACGCTCATGGCGATGCCGTTGACCACGTTAAGGACAGCGATCATGGCGATGACGGCCAGATAACCGTATACAAAAACAGAAAACGAATAGAAGATCGTCCGGGTTTCGCCGTTTTCCAGCCTCTGATCCGAAAAGGTAAAGGCACCGCCTGTCATTGTCCGCAGTTCTTCCACATCCTGGTCTTCGACGCCCGGACGGAGCTGGATGTCGAGAATAGTGTACCGGTTTTCTCCTGTGAGACGAGAGAATAATTCCTGGGAACAGATCACATTTGTCAGGTCTGCCTGTTTGGTGAAAGGCGTATCGGAAAGGATACCGGCGACCGGTATTTGATATGTTCCCTGCTCTGTCCGGATGGTCAGAACATCGCCTGCGGAGATATTGGAGGACGGAACGTATTCGGCCAGGACGCCCACACCTTGCACAGCGTCTTCCAGAGAACCCTCCAGAAGCGCATTCTGTGCCCAGTGGAACTGATGCTCCTCATAGGAGATCAGGTCTATGACGATTTCTCCGTCTTTGGACGCGGCGGGAAGCTGGTAGGCGAAACAGCGCCCATACACCCGTTTAACCGCAGGGTGGGATGCGATTTCTTCCTCTAAAGAAGCAGGGATCAGGCCGGAACCTTCCTGGCTGATAATGGAAAGGTCCGGGGTATACGGCCGCAGAGGACGGATGGCGTGGCGCATAAAATCGGATATGACGCTGAAGCTCAAAAACAGGATGATACTGAAAGCGAAAGATCCGGACATGAAAAGCAGATTTTTTTTGGAGCCGGCGGCGTGATGGAGTCCCAACGCGGCCTCTATGGGCAGCCGGCGCGTATATGCGGACTGTCGGACTGCCGGTACCGTTCCCGCGTTTCCGGATATGGCTGTCAGCGGTGATACCCTGGAAGCCCGCCTGGACGGGGAGCGGACTGCGAAAAGGACAGTGATGATTCCGGTTATTCCGCCTAAAAGGATTCCCGGCAGGCTGACGGCGAGAACCGGCATACCTGTGAAATAGGAAGGAGTTAATGCGCGCAGTGCGGCGCAGAGTCCCCAGACAGTCACAACGCTGAAGAAAAGTCCCAGCGGAACGGCAGTCCGGCACCAGTTCAGGGCTTCCCTGCGTACAAAGCGCACTATCTGTCCGGGCGCCGCTCCCAGACACCGGAGCATCCCGAAAAATTCCACCCGTCTGGCCACATTGCTGTTCATGCTGCTGGAAATCATCAGGATTCCCGCGACAGATACCAGGGAGGCGAGAACAGCGGCGATCAGGTAAAGCTGCAGAATATAGTAATCGTCTGTCTGGAGCATGAGCGCCAGCAGGCGGGTATTCTGCCCCACCGTACTTTCATCTATGTCCAATTGCAGGCAAATATCCCGGATCACGCGCTGGATTCGGCAGAAGGGGGAAAACTGTACGAAGAGTTCGCTGCTGGAAGTTCCTTCCGTATGGGAAAAATACTGCCGGTAAGCGTCAGTATTTATGAAAAGCCCGAAGGCATCCCGGTCTGTCAGAAGGGAGGTGTCGCCTGTAAACCCGCACAGAGTAAACGTCAAAGGACCATCGGGGGTTTTAAGAACGATGGAATCTCCGATCTTTCTGCCCAGCTGTTTCCGGATACTTTCAGTGGCCACAGCCTGCGACGGATCGGCTGGAAAGCGCCCTTCCACAATCTGCGCCGCCGGATAGAGTTCCAGCATGCTTTCATCAAAACCGCAGATTACGGTCGGTTTTTCTTCCACTGTATAATCCGGGGATACGTCATAATTCAGCGTTTCGTAGCGGCTTGCCAGCGTGACATCCGGTCTGGCCATAATAACAGCGGCCTGATCGTCGGTGAGATCGCGGAACATGGCGTGCATGGCTCCGTCTGTCTGGATGGTCTGGGTATACAACGTGCGGATCTGCATATCAGCCATGCTGAAAATGCAGGAGATCAGAAAAACGGACAAGGCGATGCAGAACCGGGTCAGACGGCTCTGACGGCGGTGAACGAGGGCAGATACGGGAACCAGGTCCAGATAGTTTTTCATCTGCCTTTTTTTCATAAGCTGTTTCATACGCGGACACCTCCCAGGTCAGTGAGGACTCCGTCGCTGACCTTCAGGACCCGGTCCACAGAAGATGTCAGCGCTGTGTTGTGGGTGATCATCAGAATTGTCTGCTGATAATGACGGGAGGCCTTGAGCAGAAGATCCATGACATCCCGGCTGTTTTTGGAATCCAGGTTGCCGGTGGGCTCGTCTGCAAGTACCAGAAGCGGTTTGGCAATGAGCGCCCGGCCGATGGCTACGCGCTGCTGCTGGCCCCCGGAGAGTTGTCCGGGCAGGTGATGCCTGCGTTCGGAGAGCCCCAGAATGTCCAGAAGTTCATTTAATCGATGGGGATCGGGCCTGCGGTAATCCAGGAGCAAAGGAAAGAGGATATTCTGCTCCACATCCAGTTCAGGGATCAGATGGAAGGCCTGAAAGATAAAGCCGATGTTCTGGCGTCGGAAGATGGTACGCTTATTTTCATCCAGAGAAAAGAGATCCAGACCGTCCAGCAGGACTTTTCCGGAAGTCGGCGTATCCAGCCCTCCGATGCAGTTGAGCAGCGTGCTTTTGCCAGAGCCGGATTCGCCGATCACTGCGGCAAACTCGCCTTTCTGCAGCGAGAAAGAGACGTCTTTCAGTGCTTCCACGCAGGCGTCGCCGGAACCGTAGATTTTTGACAGATGCTGGGTTCTTAATAATTCCATAATGGTATGTGCCGGCGGCTGTGCTGCCGCCGGTCTCCTCCTTTCAGGAAAAATGATAGCAGGGCTGTCTTACGCTCAAGTGAATAAAAACGTCTGCACCGCTTACAATTTTGTAAGGAAAGAAGCGGTAAAGACGGATCCTTCTCCCGGCGTACTCTGCACAGTCAAAGTCCCTCCCTGTCCTTCAATGACGGATTTGGCAAGGGGAAGGCCCAGGCCGATGCCGGGAGTGTTCCGGTCCCGGCTGCTTCGATAGAACCGTTTGAAAATATGGTGGATATCCTCAGGAGGTATGCCGTATCCATTGTCCTGTACGAAGATCCTGAGCAGGACGGGAGAACGCTGCCAGGATACCTTTACGGCGCCGCCCGCCCGCGTGTGGTCCAGCGCATTTTTGATCAGGTTGCCGAAAGCTTCTGAAAGCCATCCTGCGTCGCAGATCAACATTTCATGAGGGTCGCCCTCAATGAGAAGCTGCTTTTGCTCCTGAACCGCCCGCACCAGCAGATCCTGGGCCGCTTCTTCCATCAGTTCCTTCACAGAATGGGGACGCAGCTGAAAAGCGACATTTCCGGTATCCAGGCGCATGAGCTTCAGGAGCGTCTGGATCAGCGATTCCATACGGCTGACCGATTGCATGGAGCGGGCAGTGAACCTGCGTACGGTCTCTGGATTGTCTGGCTCCCCGGAGAGAATATCCATATAAAGCCGGAGGGCGGCCAGGGGCGTTTTGAGCTGATGGGAAATATCGGAGACGGACTCTTTCAAAAATTCCCTGGATTTATGTTCAGACTGAATCCGGGCCTGAAGGGCGGTGGCCAGGCTGTCGGCGGAGCGGAAGAGCTGGCAGAGCGCGCCGGTCTCTCCTCTGGGAAGCCGGACGGAAAAATCCCCTTCTGCGTATTTCTGGATGATACCGGAGGCATGAAGATACATCTGCTGCCTGCTTTGCCAGAAAAAGAAAGAGCCCGCAAGCAGCAGACAGATGAGCAGAAGAGCGGCGGGGAGCATGATACGCAGGGCATGCAGGATCATAGACCGGGAGGAAGGCAGAAGCCACAGCGCGGTCTGCTCTGTGCGTCCGGCCGCGCTTAAAAAAGCGCGGCCGGATTCTGTACCGGAGGGATTTTTAAGCGCGTCTGCCAGAACAGAGGGCTGGACGCCCTGATCCAGAAGCGAAGAGACCAGGGCAAGCTCCCGGGCGTAGAAAAGTGACCGGACCTGGCCGCCGAAGAAGACGCTTCCAAGGATGGTCAGAGCCAGCAGGAGCAGGCTGAAAATACTTAAAAACAACGCATGAGTGCGCACCGCTTTTTCAGACAGAAGATTCATGGGCATGTTCCTCCCAGCGATATCCCATTCCCCGGATGGTGAGCAGATGCTGCGGGCGGGAAGGGGTTTGTTCGATTTTTTCACGCAGACGTCGGATATATACAGAGAGGGTGTTATCGTCCACAAAATTTCCGCGGCCGTCCCACAGTGTGTCCAGGATCTGTTCTCGGGACAGGATCTGGGACGGATGACGCAGAAACAGGCAGAGCAGCCGGTATTCCATCCCGGTCAGTTCCAGTGTCTCCCCGTTTATATATGCTTTTCCTGAGGCACAGTCCACCTGGACGGGACCGGAGCCCAGATACATGCGGGGATTGTCTTCCGGTATTTTTGACAGTGAACTTCTGCGCAGCAGGGCGCGGATACGGGAACACAGTTCCCCTAATTTAAACGGTTTGGTGATGTAATCGTCTCCGCCGCAGTCCAGTCCCCGTATGACGCTGGTTTCTTCATCGGCGGCAGTCAGAAATATGATCGGCGTCTGGTCATTCTTCCTGCGCAGTTCGGCGCAAAGGTCAAAGCCGGTGCCGTCGGGCAGAGTGACATCCAGCAGCAACAGATCGTAAGAGTGGACGGGAAATAAAAGAGAACGGGCTTCTCCCGTGCTTCCGGCAATATCAGGTGAAAACCCGTTTTTTGAAAGCGCGTAGGAGAGGCCCTCAGTAAGACCTGGGTCGTCTTCCAAAAGAAGAATACGGTTCATGCGAAACCTCCTTGCTGTATGGGCGTCGGGGAATCCCGGAGGGGGATTCCCCTTTACCAGTTTATTATAGCATGTCCGTTTCTTTTTGAAAGCTTACAATCATGTAAGATAACCCGGAGATGAAACAGATGGCTCCGGCAGTTCAATAATCTGCCGGATAGCTTTCTTCTTATGTTCAGTCCACGCCCATGGCCCGCAGAAGGATGCGCGCGCATTCTTCGGACGACAGGGTGGAGGTGTTCAGTTCCATGTCATAGTTGCTGCGGTCTTTCCAGTTCTTTTCCGTCCAGTATTTGAAATAGTCGCTGCGCTGGCGGTCTTTGCGTTCCATCAGTTTCTTTGCTTCTGCTTCCGTTATACCTTCTGTCTGCATGGCCCGCTTCAGTTTGGCTGCCGGATCGGAGGAATATATGTATACGCTGACCGAGCGGCCGCTGTCTTTCAGAATCTCGGTGGAGCAGCGTCCCACAAACACGGCGGGACCGGTTTTTGCCAGATCCTTGATGGCTTTTTGTACCTCATAATACAGTTCGTAGATCTTGGACTGGTTGGCTCCCTGATTATAGCTGGCAAAAAGGGCGATGTTGTACAGGAAGCTGCCGGTATTTTTCTCATCGTACTCATTCAGCAGATCCAGGGAAATCCCTTTTTCCTTGGCTACCTTGACCATAAGGTTTCCGTCGTAGTAGGGGATGTTTGCCATCTCGGCCACCATCTTGCCGATCTCGCGCCCTCCGCTTCCAAATTCTCTTTCAATTGCCAATGATTTTGTCATATGATTCACTCTCCTTTTTCTGACTTCGGATGACTGCGTCACGGACAATACGGATGAATTCGTCCGCGTCGTCCGGCCCCAGCATCTCCAGAAATGCGGCCGTATGCTCGATGCCTTCCATGCTTTTTGCGTCTACGGCGGCCCGTCCGTCTGCCGTGATGGAAACCAGCACGCGCCGTCTGTCCGCAGGATCTGCGCTGCGTATGGCATAGCCTTTTTTCTCCAGCGCATTCAGGATTGCGGCAGTCCGGGAGCTGCGGACGGCAAAGGCTGCCGTCAGTTCTCCGGCGCAGACGGAAGAGTCCTGAAGACTCAGATAGTGGAGTACCGCCTGCTCGCCGGTGGACAGACCGCTCAGATCCCTGATCATGGGCATCTGGTTCAATTTTTTCATATAGTAGAGAAAATCTCTTGCTTTTTCCTGATAGTCCATACTGCACCTGCTTTATCTCACGCTATGAGATATTTATAGCACTCTTACTGAGGATTGTCAACATAAAGGGCACGGGATTAATGGGCTAAAAAACATCCCTTTTCATGGGAGTAGATCATGCCTTTCATCTTTTTCCTGATTTTATCACAATAGCGGAAAAATTTCTTTTCCTTTTTGACATTCTCCATTATAATAATACCAGAGTGATAAATACCATATCAGGAGGAGACTATGCCTAAGAGAACAGATATTCACAAAGTACTGATCATAGGTTCCGGCCCGATCATCATCGGACAGGCCTGTGAGTTTGACTATTCCGGCACTCAGGCGTGCAAGGCGCTGCGGAAACTGGGATACGAGATTGTGCTGGTTAATTCCAACCCTGCCACGATCATGACGGATCCGGAGACGGCGGATGTGACCTATATTGAGCCGCTGAATGTGGAGCGGCTGGAGCAGATCATCGCCAAGGAACGCCCGGACGCCCTTCTTCCCAACCTGGGCGGACAGTCCGGCCTGAACCTGTGCGCGGAACTGGCAAAGGCCGGCGTGCTGGAAAAATATCAGGTACAGGTGATCGGAGTCCAGGTGGACGCCATCGAACGCGGGGAGGACCGGATCGAGTTCAAAAATTCCATGAACGCCCTGGGTATTGAGATGGCCAGAAGCCAGGTGGCGTACAGCGTGGACGAGGCGCTTGCTATCGCTGATGAACTGGGATATCCGGTGGTGCTGCGTCCGGCTTACACCATGGGCGGCGCAGGCGGCGGCCTGGTATACAACCGGGAGGAGTTAAAGACGGTCTGCGCCAGGGGCCTGCAGGCGAGCCTTGTTGGACAGGTACTTGTGGAAGAATCCATTCTCGGCTGGGAAGAGCTGGAGCTGGAGATCGTCCGTGACGCAGACAATAATATGATCACGGTCTGCTTCATCGAGAACATTGATCCCATGGGCGTACATACAGGGGACTCCTTCTGTTCCGCTCCCATGCTGACCATATCAGAAGAATGCCAGAAGCGCCTGCAGGAGCAGGCATATAAGATCGTAGAGTCCGTGCAGGTGATCGGAGGAACCAACGTGCAGTTTGCCCATGATCCGGTCAGCGACAGGATCGTGGTGATCGAGATTAACCCGCGTACCTCCCGTTCTTCCGCGCTGGCGTCCAAAGCCACCGGATTCCCCATCGCGTTGGTATCGGCCATGCTGGCGGCAGGACTGACGCTGAAGGATATCCCCTGCGGCAAGTACGGCACGCTGGATAAATACGTGCCGGACGGAGACTATGTGGTGATCAAATTCGCCCGCTGGGCCTTTGAAAAATTCAAGGGTGTGGAAGACAAGCTGGGCACTCAGATGCGCGCGGTGGGCGAAGTCATGAGCATCGGCAAGACATATAAGGAAGCGTTCCAGAAAGCGATCCGCAGTCTGGAGACGGGGCGCTACGGCCTGGGTTACGCGAAGAATTACCATGACATGACGAAGGAAGAACTGCTGCGTATGCTGATTACGCCCTGCAGCGACCGCCATTTCATCATGTATGAGGCACTGCGCAAGGGAGCGGAGGTGGAGGAGATCCACCGCCTGACCAAGGTGAAGATGTGGTTTATCCAGCAGATGAAGGAGCTGGTGGAGGAAGAGGAAGCCCTGATGCAGTACAAGGGCGGACTTCCGTCGGACGAGATGCTGACCGCCGCCAAGAAAGACGGATTTTCCGACAAATACCTGAGCCGGATCCTGGAGATCCCGGAGGATCAGGTGCGGGAACGCCGGATCGCCATCGGTGTGGAGGAGAACTGGGAAGGTGTCCATGTGAGCGGCACTCCTGACAGCGCATACTATTATTCCACTTACAATGGAGAGGACAAGAACCCCATCCATACAGACAAACCCAAGATCATGATCCTGGGCGGAGGTCCCAACCGGATCGGCCAGGGAATCGAGTTCGACTACTGCTGTGTCCATGCAGCCCTTTCCCTGAAAAAGCTGGGATTTGAGACCATCATCGTGAACTGTAACCCGGAGACGGTATCCACCGATTATGATACGTCCGATAAACTGTATTTTGAGCCGTTGACTCTGGAAGATGTGCTGAGCATCTACAAGAAGGAGAAACCGGTGGGCGTGATCGCACAGTTCGGCGGACAGACCCCGTTAAATCTGGCTTCGGAGCTGGAGAAGAACGGCGTCAAGATCCTGGGAACGCCGCCCGCAGTCATTGACCTGGCGGAAGACAGGGATCTTTTCCGTGAGATGATGGAGAAGCTGGAGATTCCCATGCCGGAGTCCGGCATGGCCACGACGGTGGACGAGGCGCTTGCCATCGCGGGCAGGATCGGCTACCCGGTGATGGTGCGTCCTTCCTACGTGCTGGGCGGACGCGGCATGGAGGTCGTCTATGATGACGCGAGCATGACGGAATATATGAAGGCGGCAGTGGGCGTGACTCCGGACCGTCCCATCCTCATCGACCGTTTCCTGAACCATGCCCTGGAATGCGAGGCGGATGCCATCAGCGACGGCGCCCACGCGTTTGTGCCGGCGGTGATGGAGCACATTGAACTGGCGGGAATCCATTCCGGCGATTCCGCATGCATCATTCCTTCTGTACATATTACTGCGGAGAATGTGGAGACGATCAAAGAGTACACCAGAAAGATCGCGGAAGAGATGCATGTAAAAGGCTTGATGAACATGCAGTACGCCATTGAGAATGGAAAGGTATACGTGCTGGAGGCCAATCCAAGAGCGTCCCGTACCGTGCCTCTGGTATCCAAGGTCTGCAATATCCGCATGGTGCCGCTGGCCGTGGACATTATCACATCGGAACTGACCGGAAGGCCGTCGCCGGTGCCGGAGCTGAAAGAGCAGGATATCCCTTACTATGGCGTGAAGGAAGCGGTGTTCCCGTTCAACATGTTCCCGGAGGTAGATCCTGTCCTGGGACCGGAGATGCGTTCCACCGGAGAGGTGCTGGGCCTGTCGCCGTACTATGGAGAGGCATTTTTCAAAGCCCAGGAAGCAACCCAGACAAAACTGCCGCTGGGCGGCACGGTGCTGATCTCCGTGAACCGCAGGGACAAGGCGGAAGTGGTGGAGATTGCCCAGGGCTTCGCAGACTGTGGATTCCGCATCGTTTCCACGGGCGTGACCTGCCAGATGATTCAGGATGCCGGCATTCCGGCCGAGCGGGTGAACAAGCTGTATGAGGGACGTCCCAACATCCTGGACATGATCACCAACGGGCAGATCGACCTGATCATCAACTCGCCTTCCGGAAAAGAAAGCGCCCACGACGACAGCTATCTGCGGAAAGCGGCGATCAAGGCAAAGATTCCGTATATGACCACCATCGCGGCCGCGAGAGCCACGTTCAAGGGCATTCACTACGTGCAGCAGCACGGCAACGGCGAGGTGAAATCCCTGCAGCAGCTTCACAGTGAGATTAAGGAAAAAGCGATTGACAACACCGCAAGGGTGTGATAGATTGTAGTCAATGAAAAGCTTTAGTGCTTTTGCGGCGATAGTGAGGAGCTACCCGTTCTGACTTTGCGGACAATAAAAATACAAAGGTCGTCTCTGCCTGTGGAATTATCACAGGACTGCTCCCAGAATTGCAATTCAAAAAGAAATGTAATGCCTGAGCCTAATCGCTCAGGCAATTTCTTTTCACGGAAGGATGGCACGATGCGGACACTTTTAGAAATTTTTCAAGTTACGAAAGAAGTATTGTGCAGATATGATTATTATATCCAAACGCAAAAATGTATTTTTCCTCCTATTCAAAGCTGTATTTGTATGAGAAAAATATAGACTCTGAATTTCAGAGCGATTATCTGCTTGTTCATGAAAACGGAAAGAAAATTCTGCACCTGGGGCTTATAAAATCAGAAAAAGGGAAAGATCTCTATCATTGCAATTCCTTTATGACAACGTATCAGAATGACCGCGACAAGGATGCTTTTTTTCGTGATCTGACATACTGTTATGAGATAAGAAAAATTGTAAGGGAAGATAAGACTACAAAGCAGAGAGAAGTTATCTACCAGAGCAGGGAGGCAGAACAAAGGGAGAAGTCAGGCATCGAAAAAATGCTTGCCGCTGGGGAGGTAAAAGCGGATCCAAAGCTGATAAAAGCGGTTTTGCGTCTCAATGCGAAATTCGGAATATATCATACAATGGATATGTTAACTGATGAGGATGGATTGATTGAAAAGTGTATGGACAAAAGAGAAAAAGCTCTTGTCCTGGATTTCATTGCACTATTGAATAAAAATCGGCATAAATAGTGATTTCCCCTGCCCGGCAGATAAAATGTCTGCCGGGCAGGGGGCTTTTTTATCACAGGCGTTGCCTGCAGTATGGCTTTAATGGACAGGCATCACATTTGGGCGTTTTCTTGCAGACCGTAATGCAGTGATCCAGAATCAGCCAGTGATACCAGCCGTAGATCTGCGCGTCTCTTGGCAGTGCGGATTCAAAGAAATGCCGGACGGCGGTATCGTCGGGCAGGTCATAACCCAGCCGCGCAAGGAAACGGCGCGTATATGCGTCGATGATAAAGGAGGGTTTATGGAACGCATACACCAGGATCACGTCCGCAGTCTCTTTGCCGACGCCCCGGATGGAAAGCAGTTCTTTCCGAAGATCGCGGCCAGGTATCTGCCGGACCATGCGGGAATCGAAATGGTATTTCAGGAACCATGCGGTAAGGTCTTTGATGGTGCGGGCTTTTGCTTTGCAGAAACCGCAGGGGCGGATCCATTCTTCCAGTTCTTCTGGCGGCAGAGCCTGGATGAGGGCCGGAGACAACCTGCCGTCCAGGGCCGCGCATGCTTTTTCTACCGTACTCCAGGTGGTGTTCTGCACTAGTACGGCCTGGAACATGACGGTATAAGGATCGTCGGACCACCAGCGGGGTTTTCCGTAGGACGCCAGCAGAAGCCGGTACAGATCGTCTGCGTTGGCCGCCTGACAGACAGGGCAGTAGGTGCTGCTTCTGCCGCCGATGACCATCCGGCGGAGCGGTTCTTTGCAGACGGGACAGGGCGCCCCCTCCCGGCCGTAGGCCTGTAAAAAAGGCGTATTGCGGTAATCCTGTCCCTTGCCTTGCAGGTATTCTTCCGGCGTCATCTCATTTTTTTCGATAAAATAGGACAGACGTTCCGGGATGGCGGCCGACAGGCGCTCCCATTCTTCCCCGGTGAGGCCGCAGGCGGGACGGGCAGGAAAGATCCGCGCGGCAAACAGGATCTCGTCGGAATAGATGTTGCCGATTCCGGCAATTACATGCTGGTCCATCAGGCATTCTTTGATGGACTTTTTCCGTTTGCCCAGGTTCTGGCTCAGATACTGGCCGCAGAAAGCAGGATCGAACGGCTCCATTCCCAATGCTGCAATCCCGCTGCAGGTATCGGCTTCTCCGTGTTCAAACAGCCAGAAGCGCCCGAAGCGGCGCGTGTCTGAAAAACGAAGCTCCTTCCCGTCCGACAGATGGAAGATCAGATGGGTATGCGCTTCCAGTGGAGTATCGGCGGCTGTGAGCAGCAGACAGCCGGTCATCCGCAGATGGAGGACGATACGGTCCCCGCCGTCAAGCGGGAAGATCAAAAATTTCCCCCGCCGCTCCATGGAACCGAAAGTCTGTCCGGTGAGCCTGCGGCAAAATGTGTCGGCGGAAGGACAGGCGATGATTTCCGGCCGGTTCACGGTGATTTTTTCAATGGTATGTCCCTGTATCTGTGATCCGATGATCCGTTTTACAGCTTCCACCTCAGGCAGTTCCGGCATGACACGCACCTCCTTTCCCTGCGGATTTTTTTATCTGCTCATGGTAAAAATAGTTCACGACCACCGGCGGCGCGTCAAAGGGCCGGTTCATGCTGTCGTCGTTGACCGCGTAGTCGAGACCGATGCCGGAGGTAAAAGCCTTCAGCTTTGCGTCCAGCATCTCCCAGTAGCTTCGGTTCCCTTTTGTGTAAATTTCCTGATACAGAGGGAATAACCGGGGATATTTTTCTTTTATGTAATTCATGATGGCCGGTTTGTAGCTTCCCCGCAGGTTGAGATTTTCCAGCCAGATCAGGTTGCAATGTTCCCTGGCCCGCTGTATGATCGCCTCCACATCCGTAATGCCCGGGAAAATAGGCGAAATGAAACAGGTGGTCCGGATGCCGGCCTGGTGAAAGGCTTCCATGGCAGATAGACGGCGCTCAATGGATACTGCCGCGTCCATATCCTGCCGGAAGGTTTCGTCCAGAGTGTTGATCGACCAGGAAACACGGGCGTCCGGAAATGTTTTGATCAGATCCAGATCGCGAAGGATCAGATCGCTCTTTGTGGCGATGCTGAGTTTTGCTCCGCTTCCTTTCAGCTGCATGAGCAGGGAACGGGTACGCTGAAAGGTTTCCTCCTGGGGAAGATAAGGATCGGTTACGGAACCGATAAACAATTCTTTGCCCGCATATTTGCCGGGATTCTTGATTTCCGGCCAGATCTTTACGTCCAGGAAGGTTCCCCAGTCTTCCGTGTGGCCCGTGAAACGTTTCATAAAAGATGCGTAACAATATTTGCAGCCGTGAGTACAGCCTGTGTAGGGATTAACGGAGTATTCGCATACGGGCAGATTGGATTTTGACAAAATGCTCCGCACCTCCACTGTTTTCAGAATCGGTTCTGTCATTGCGCGCTCCTTTCCGGTAGTCTGTTTCGATTGCCAAAACAGTCCAATATTTGACTATATACTAGCAAACCCCAAAAAGACTGTCAAGCAGGAAACTTTTGCTCCCCAATTTCAGAGAATCTTCTGTTTTCTCAGGAATGGGGACATGTTACAATAGATACAGGAGCTTTGCTTCCACGGACGGAAAGCAAAAGACAGGAAGGGCAGAAAGGAGGCAGCGCAGGTGAAATTAAAGAATGTGCTGATTGTTGTGAAAGACGTGGAAAGATCCAGGCAGTTTTACCATGATTTGTTTGGCCTTGATGTGGTGCTGGATCAGGACGGCAATCTGATACTGACGGAGGGCCTTGTGCTCCAGGAAGAGCGAATCTGGAAAATGTTTCTGGGAAAGGACGTCATTTCGGAGAACAATGCCTGCGAACTGTATTTCGAGGAAACCGATCTGGAGACGTTTGTCCGGAAGCTGGAGACCCTATATCCGTCGGTCCGGTATGTGAACCGGCTGATGACGCACAGCTGGGGGCAGAAGGTGATCCGTTTTTATGACCTGGACGGTAATCTGATCGAGGTGGGCACGCCGGTATAAGGTGTGCGCTCACAAGGAAAGACAGATTAACCATATATATTGTAATAGGAGGAAAGGTATGGCTCTTTGGAAACGTCCGGGGTTTCGTCTGGCGGCGGTTGGCCTGGCTGTGTTGGCCGCTGTTCTGGCACTGTTTTTGACAGAGAAATTTGGCGGAAGTCCGGCAGAAACAAACTATCAGACGGAAATGGTGCTGTATTCTGCGCCGTATTACAGCTTATGCTACACGCCGGATACGGCCCCTCAGTACAGGATCGTTGACGGAGGGAGACTGTTTGAGCGCCGCCCCCTGGGGGACGGGAACTGGCATGAGGCGGGGGAACTGGCCGAGGTTTCTTATACGGAAGAAGAATTGGAAGATATGTTCCTGATTCCCAATGAGGAGACGCAGAAGGAACTGAGCCGGGTAAAACGGATCTATCATGCGGACGCCGGGGAAGAATGCCGGCTGGTTATGGAACTGGAGGGAGGAAAGTATCTGGTCATGATCGGATATGAGGATGAGAACGGGGACGTGCAGGCCGGGCACCTGTTCCGTGTGACGGAGACGTAAGATATTTCCGGGACGGAGAAGAGGGACGCGCGGGCGGAAGACCGCATCTATCTGTTTAATGCGCTTGTAAATCCTCCGGGAATCGTTTATAATCGGATGCAGAACCTGTATCGGGTATGTGAAAAGGGGATTTTCCCCATGAATTTATAATAGAAGGAGACACAAGTGATGAAGAGAGTACGGACAAGATTTGCGCCCAGTCCCACCGGACGGATGCATGTGGGAAACCTGAGAACGGCGCTGTACGCATATTTGATTGCCAAACATGAGGGCGGGGATTTCCTGCTGCGCATTGAGGATACGGATCAGGAGCGCTATGTGGAAGGCGCGGTGGATATTATCTACCGGACGCTCCAGAAGACCGGACTGATCCATGACGAGGGGCCGGATAAGGACGGCGGCGTGGGTCCCTATGTACAGAGTGAGCGCCAGGAGGCAGGGATCTACCTGGAGTATGCGAAAAAGCTCATTGAAAAAGGAGAGGCCTATTATTGTTTCTGCGACAAAGAGCGCCTGGAGAGTCTGAAGCAGGAAGTGGCAGGCAAGGAGATCATGATCTACGACAAACACTGCCTGCATCTGAGCAAGGAAGAGGTGGAGGAGAAGCTGGCCGCGGGCGTACCGTATGTCATCCGCCAGAACAATCCCCAGACCGGAACCACCACCTTCCATGACGAGATCTATGGGGATATTACCGTGGACAACGCGGAGCTGGACGATATGATCCTGATCAAATCGGACGGATATCCCACCTACAATTTTGCCAATGTGGTGGACGACCATCTCATGGGCATCACCCATGTGGTAAGGGGGAACGAGTACCTGTCCTCCTCGCCGAAATACAACCGTCTCTATGAAGCGTTCGGCTGGGAGGTTCCGGTATATGTGCACTGTCCGTTGATCACAGACGAGAATCACAAAAAGCTGAGCAAGCGGTGCGGACATTCGTCCTATGAGGATCTGATCGAGCAGGGCTTCCTGACGGACGCGGTGGTGAATTTTGTGGCGCTGCTGGGCTGGTCACCGGAGGACAACCAGGAGATCATGTCTCTGGACGAGCTGGTGAAGAAATTCGACTATCGCCATATGAGCAAATCCCCGGCGGTATTTGACTACGGGAAACTGAAATGGATGAACGGCGAATACATCAAGGCCATGGATTTCGAGGAATTTTATGAGCATGCTCTGCCGATCATGAAGGAAGTGCTCACGAAGGACTACGATTTCCGCAAGATTGCCCAGATGGTAAAGACCCGAATCGAGATCTTCCCGGATATCAGGGAACTGGTGGACTTCTTTGAGGAAGTGCCGGAGTATGACGTTTCCATGTACACCCACAAGAAGATGAAGACCACCCAGGAGACTTCCCTGGCGGTTTTGAAAGAGGTGCTGCCCCTTCTGGAAGCGCAGGAGGATTACAGCAACGACGCGCTGTATTCCATGCTCAGCGCCTATGTGGCGGAGAAGGGATACAAGAACGGCTATGTGATGTGGCCCATCCGTACGGCTGCGTCCGGGAAGCAGATGACGCCCTGCGGCGCCACGGAGATCCTGGAAATCATCGGCAAGGAGGAATCCATTGCCCGTATCAAGAAAGCGATCGAGAAACTGAGCTGATTTGTCTATGAGTTCTTTTACAAAATCACAGAGTATGGCGGTCCGTCATCAGGACGGGCCCCTGCTCGTCCTTGCAGGCCCGGGTTCGGGCAAGACCACCGTCGTTACAAGAAGAGTGCAGTACCTGGTACAGGACTGCGGCATACCTCCTGCATCCATCCTGGTCATCACGTTTACGAAAGCGGCGGCGGGTGAGATGAAGGAGCGGTTTCTGCGCCTGATGGGGGAGGAACATACCGCTGTGTCATTCGGCACCTTTCACGCGGTATTTTTCAGTATTCTGAAGCTGTCCTACGGATTTACAGCGGGAAATATCCTGAGAGAAGAGACCCGTTATCAGTATTTAAAAGAAACGGTGGAACGGCTCCGTCTGGAGATCGACGACGAGAATGAATTTCTGACCGGAATCTCCGCGGAGATCAGCCTTCTGAAAAATGAGAGGATCTCTCCGGAGCATTATTTTTCCAAGAACTGTTCCGAAGAAATATTCCGCAAGATTTACGAGGAGTTTGAAGAGCGAAAGCGCCGGGCCAGACAGATCGACTTTGACGATATGCTGGTCTACACCTGGGAGCTTTTGTCCCAGCGGCCGGACATTCTCTCTGCCTGGCAAAAAAAATTCCGCTATATCCTGGTGGATGAATTTCAGGACATCAATCAGATCCAGTATGATATCCTGAAGCTTCTGGCCAGGCCGGAGGACAATCTGTTTATTGTGGGGGACGACGACCAGTCCATTTACCGCTTCCGCGGCGCGAAGCCGGAGATCATGCTGAATTTTCAGAAGGACTATCCTGGCGCGGGGCAGGTGGTGTTAAGCGACAATTTCCGCTCCACAAAGCAGATCGTGGAGGCGGCGGGGCAGGTGATCCGCTGGAACCAGGCCAGATTCGCAAAGGAGATCCACGCCAGGGGCGGCGACGGACCTCCGGTGAAGACGCTGGAATTTACGGATCAGCAGCAGGAATGTCTGTACATTCTGCGGGAATTGCAGCGGACCTCCGAAAATGGCGGAAAGTGGTCGGATACGGCGGTGCTGTACCGGACCAATACCCAGCCCCGGCTTCTGATCCAGAAGCTGATGGAGTTCAATGTACCCTTCCGGGTGAGGGACCAGATGCCGAACCTGTTTGAACACTGGATCGCGAAAAATCTGTTCTGCTATATCCGGCTGGCCATGGGTTCCAATCTGCGCCGGGATCTGCTGCCCATCCTGAACCGGCCCAAACGGTACATGAACCGGGAATGCCTGGACGATGAGGTGATCTCCTGGGAACATATGCTCATGTACTATGAGGACAAAGGATATGTGTGCGACCGGATTGACAAGCTTCGCTATGACCTGAAGATGCTGGGAAGGATGGGGCCGTTCGCGGCGGTCAGCTACATCCGCCATGTGATCGGATACGACGATTATCTGAGGGAATACGCCCAGTTCCGCCGGATGAACGAGGAAGACCTGCTGGAGACGGCGGAGGAGCTGCAGGAGAGCGCCCGGCCGTTTAAGACCTACGACGAATGGTTCGATTACATAGAAAAGTATAAGGAAGAGATGGAACAGATGCGCCGGCAGCAGAAGGAAGTACGGGACGGTGTCCAGCTGGCCACCATGCACAGCAGCAAGGGTCTGGAATACGAGCGGGTGTTTATCCTGGATGCGGCGGAGGGGGTCACGCCCTATAAAAAAGCGGTGCTGGACGCGGATCTGGAGGAAGAGCGCCGGATGTTCTATGTGGCCATGACGCGGGCCAAAAAGGAACTGATCGTCTGTTACGCAAAAAAACAGTCCAGCCATGAGATGAAGCCGTCCAGGTTTTTAAAGGAGCTTCGAGGGGAAGCACCGGATACCGCAGCCCGGAAAAAGGAACGGAAGAATCCGCTGGAGGATCAGATGAACAGGTTAAGGAGTAAAGGATGGTAGAGCAGTATAAAACCGTATATGAAGGCGGTACGGGAGAGATTGTGGAGAAAAAATCCCGGTTTATCGCCAACGTGCGCCCGGTACAGACGGAAGATGAGGCGCTGGCTTTTATTGAAGAGATGAAGAAAAAATACTGGGACGCCAGGCATAACTGTTCCGCCTATATCCTGGGGGAACGGCAGGAGCAGATGCGGTGCAGCGACGACGGAGAGCCGTCCCAGACCGCAGGCAAGCCCATGATGGATGTCCTTGCCGGAGCCGGGCTTACCAATACGGCCGTGGTGGTCACCCGTTATTTTGGGGGCACCCTGCTGGGAACCGGCGGGCTGGTGCGGGCGTACTCCGCCGCGGTCCAGGAAGGCTTAAAAAACAGCCGGATCATCACGAAATACTGGGGGACGGAGCTTCTGGTGGGGACGGATTACAACGGGATTGGAAAACTGCAGTACCTGTTCGGCCAGCGGCAGATTCCCCTGCTGGACGCCGAATATACGGAGAAAGTGCAGTTTACCGTGCTGGTTCCTTTTTCCCGCGTGCAGGAGATCCGGAAAGCCGTGACCGAGACCACCAGCGGACAGGCTTCGGTGGAAGAAAAACGCAGCCTGTATTTTGCAGAGGTGGATGGGGAGTATGTGAGATTTTAGAAGGGGAGCAGGACAGACAAAGAGCCATGGGCAGAGAAGTCTCCGAGCCATGGCTAATAGAGATTGAGTTACAGGATGGAAAAGATTTCATGGAAAATTTTTTCCATCTTTTTTTGTTTTTCCAGGGGCAGTTTCAAAAGCTGTCGATATATTTGATAAGGGATATTATCCGAATCACTTTCGTACTGTTCGATGTTTTCAAATAATTGGCTTAGAGGAATATCGAGACTTTGCGCGACTTTGTAAATACTTTCCAGCGTGGCGTTTTTCTCTCCCCGCTCTAACTGACCAATATAAGTTGGATGAAAGTTACAGAGTTCAGCAAGCTGTTCCTGGGTTAAATTTTTTTGTTTTCGGTAGAAGCGGATGCGTTGTCCGATCTCATATGCAATAGACATGTCTTCCCCCTTTCCACTTTAAATATAGACTATAAATATTCATAATTTTGCACAACAGACTATTGATGGAGTTGAAGAGAAAAAATATACTATAAATATCATTTGCGAGATGGAATTGTTTATACACTTATAAAGATGATTCATCGTTTGGAAAGATGGGATGGTAAATTTGAACTTGACATTAAAATGAGTAAAATATATACTATAAATATCTAAAGATAATAAAATATATTTATAGTATTGTATAGGAGGGGAAATGGCAAAGAAGATCGCAATATGGACAGCGGTTTTGTGCGCGGCGGCTGTTTGTTATTATCAGTTTTTCGCGTCCACGCCCCAAAAACTGACGGCGGATTACATTGACGCTACAATGAATATGGATTACAAAAAACTGATTGGATGTTTTGATCCGGCCACACAGAGCGCCATGGGAGGCGTCAGCGGTCTGGTATCGTCTTTTGCGGGATTTGAACTGACCGATATCATGGCTCTTGCGCCTCTTGTACAGGAGAAAATGGACTATCAGATTGACAGCATTGAGGTGGTGTCGTACTCAGGAATGGAGGGATTCGAGGGACTTTCCGGGCTTCCGGTTTTGTATGAAGCGGCGGCCGCGTTTCTGGCGGAGGAAGCGGAAGTGGTATTCACAGTTAGTTCTGAAGAGACCGGACAGACCTCGACATGCCAGATGACGGTAAAAAGGTACGGTATGGAATGGCTGATACCGGGAGATGAAGATCTTACATATTTGTAATGATAAAAAATTAAAAGGAGTGAAAACTATGCAGGAAATGAATGAAGTGCGTGAAGACAGGAGCGGAAAGATCCGCTCGATCATGAAGGCGGTGGCTGTCGTTTTGATGGTCATGTTTTTCTTCCCCGTCTGTACGGTGTCGTGCGGCAGTTATACCATGGACATTAGCGGTTCTACGGCGACATTTGGAACAGAAGTTATGGGACAGCGAATAGAAGGGAATATTTTGTTCGGCCTGTTGTTCTTGATACCGGCGCTGGTCTTGATTGTTTTGTTCATCAAAAATATGGCTGTTCAATATGGAGCTTCCCTGGCGGCGGCAGGAGCGCTTGCAGACGTGATCTTTTTGCTTGTGTTCAGAAGCAGAGTGACGCAGGTGGCGGAGGAATCTTTTGGCATGGCCAAACTGACGGCAGGATATTACGTAATCCTTTTGTTGAATATTCTGTTGATACCACTGGCTTTCCTTCTCTGGCAGGAGACGATAAGAGCCGCCAAAGCGAAAGCAGAAAGCGGCGAAGAAGTGAAGAAACCGCAGGGAGGAGGCGGAGCCGCAATCGCGGTAATCGAAGCGGCATTGGTGGCCTGCGCGATGATTGTGATACTGCTTCTTATTGGGCTTAGCTTTTCGAATAGCAGCGGACAGGTCACCGGGGCGATATCTTCGGGTATAGAGTATGCGTGCAATATAGGCGTGTTATTCTGATGGAATACAAGAGGGAATAGGCGAAAAAATGATGAGATGAAAAATTTATACCAGGCGCTGTTGCATCAGGGACGCAAGAATTTCAGATGCGGCAGCGCCCGCTCCTTTTTAAGATATACGTTCAAATTATTTAATTATAAAAGGTGTGCCACATCCATATAACGGGCGCACCTTTTTGATATTTTAGCTTATTGATTGGGATTATTCCGCTCCAACGGCCTCCGTAAGTTCAATCACCTCCCGTACCCTTTTATACCCTTCCCCTTTCAGATAATGGATCAAAAGCGTGTCCTCATCCAGAAAAACAGCGAATGGAAGCGCGGAGACGCCTGCGGCTGTCGGGGAAAAGTCCCGGTTGAAAGTAAAGTATCCTTTTTCTTTGTCGAACATATCCTGCACGACCAGAAAGTGGGATTGTCCGTCCAAATCCATGTATGCGATGCGCTGTCCCAGGACGGCGCTGACGTTGAAAAACATTTCCGACGCCTGTCCGCTTTCCCGGTCAAAGAACCAGTTCATTTTTGCCTCCGGCCCGGCGCTGATCAGCAGATGGACGATATGGCCGGGCAGTTCCTCCAGATAGACATTTCCTGAAAGGCCGGTTTCTTCTTTCAGTATATTTCCATGAATGTCGAAGATTTGATACGTGTAGGACGCGGATGCCTGATCGTAGGACAGGGAAAATCCATCCGAGGCGTCCTGTTCCGCACTCTCCGGGGAGTTGGCCTGCGCGTATTTACCGGCGATATAGTCCCGCAGCTTCCACATAGAATCAAATAATTGCTCATCCAGTTCCTGGGAAACTTCCTCCCGGTTATAGGAAAATTCCCAGAGAAGCTGCGCGTCCTCCCGCTTGCCGTTGGGATACTCCCACGCGGCAAATTCTCCGTTAAAGGTATCCCAGGAGAGTTCTCCGGTTTGGCGGAGGGAGCCCGGAAACCACTGCCACAGTTCCAGACTGCCGGATGCCGCGCTGCCGTGCAGCGCGCACTGGACAGCATTCTTTTCCGCGCTGAATGACAGGGAACTGGCCAGCATTTCAAAAGGTACAAAGTCGTTCCGGCTGCTACCCCAGGCGAGGAACAGGTAAGTCTCGTTGGAGGAGCCTGTATGTTCGCTGATAATCAGATCCGGGATACCGTCAAAGGTAAAGTCCTCGGTTCCGATACAGTCTTCGTTCAGAGGTGTAATAAACATAAGGTATCTTTGGGCGATGGGCTCCGCATCGCTTTCCGCTGAGAAAACGTCCATACGGTAGTACCAACTGGGAAAAAACTCATCCTCCGTATCTCTTCCGCAGAAGGTGAAACGGATCAGTGGACGGCTCCATTCCGGGGTGGACCAGTCTCTGAACTCGATTACGGGCTCGCAGCCCTGGCTGTCGGTCATGGATTCCAATGCGTCCTCCCAGGAACTGCTGCCTGTCCAGGAAGGGCTCTGGAGTTTTTCCTCAATAGAGTCCGGTGAAAGATAAGGCTCTGACTGGAATAAGAACTGCCCGGAGGCCGGATCCCACCGGTGTATCCGGGTTTCCGTGGATAAATAGGGGAGATTCGTCTCCACCAGATCCATGTATCCATCCCCGTCCCAATCCTGGAGATTGAGCTGATAACTGTCCAGATCCAGGATTTGCAGGATGGAGCCGTCCGGGGAAATCACCTTCATCTGATAGAAACGGACGGAATCTGTGGGAGCCGGGACGACGATTCCCGTGGCAGTCTGGTCACCCCAGGGAACTTCCGGATATTCATAATCCAGGACACTCTCCAGGGTGCTGTGCCGGACGCATCCGTATTCCTCCAGCTCATCCGCCTTTACATCCTCATAGAGAAAGCAGGTTCGCTGGGAAGAATAGCTGGGGTAGGGGTCATTGGACGTTATTCGGATCTGCTCCGTCGCGTCGCAGGATTCGTCCATAAGGTATTTCCAGAGATAAAGTTCACCGCTATAAGACAGCAAAGGAGCGCTAAGGCAGTCGGAGAGCAGGCGCACCAAATAGGCCTGCTGTCCCTGTCGGTACAGCAGAAGCCGGCCTCCTTTTTCTGAAAATGGAACGGTTTCATCATTTTCCTCTTTTTCAAAGGTGAGCAGGATGATACGTTCGCTGCTTTGGCGGGCGGTATAGAGTTTGCAGAAATAATCTGTCTGTCCGGAATCCGTGATGAGGCCGGAGGCCCATTCGTAGGTCTCCCATGGATCGGAGGGGATCGTCTCGGGAACTGTATAACAGGACAGTTCCACTCTGTCCCGGGCGACGGATAAAGAGACGGTCCATTCCGCCATGGGAGCGGCGTCCAGAAGGACAATCTCTTCCGCCGGCGGTTCGGTATCCTGCTCCGGGTTCTCTGCATCAGCCGCTTCTGCATGCTTGCCGGTATGGTATGCGGCCATGGCCTGCCGGACAGAGGATACAAATGGTTCCTGCTCGATCTGGGAGAAAGACATCGGCGCGGGGTTTTCCGAAGCGCGGTCAGAACCGGATGCAGTTTTCCAGATGCTTTGACAGATACAGACAGCGCCGCAGATCCCAAGGATTACGACGGCTGTCTTCCATAACTTTTTGCTTCTCATATTTATAAAATATCTGCGGGCGTCAGTTCCGCGGCATATCCGAAAGTTTCTCCCAGAACAACGGCGGAATCCAGCTCTGTCCCGCCAAGCTTCGTGCGGATGACGGCCAGATATGCGTTTCTAAATGGCGCGAAGCCATAGTAGACGCTGACGTCGCCGACGCTGATCCAGTATCCGTCCACAGGGCCGAAAGGCGTGGATACGTTCTGGCAGTCCTGGCCGGACTGTACTGCGGCGCCCAGGGCTTCCAACATGCCGGTGTACATGGATGAAATGGAATCTGTATAGAGCTCCAGATCCACTGCGGGAACCATACTGTACGTAATGGTATTCATACCGGAAGCGTCCATGGACAGATCCATGTCCATACCTATAAAAGTACGTCCTTCCAGCGCTTCGTCCACCTTGTCCGTGAGTTTTTCCGCCGTCATTTTTCCGCATCCGGTGCAGATAAAGCAGAGGGCGGAGGCCAGCGCAGTCAGTGTCATCAGCTTTTTTCCATAACTTTTCATATGTATTCCCCTTTCCCGAACGGTAAATCTGTCCGTATCCATCTTCATTTTAACACAGGCCAAGGTGGTAAGCCAGGGGCAAGTCTAAAGAATGCCGCCGGCATTCCTGCCGCAGGGCGCGCGTCCCCCACGGCCAGGATGTAAAGAATACGTAAAATTAGAGTGAAATATGTGTAATAAGTGTAAAAAAGAAATAAAGACTAATTGACAGGCATGTAAAGAAAATGTTAAACTTTTTTATGACAAGAGCTTTTTATGTAGGGACGGGAAGAATCACATGAAAAGCTTTTTTTTTCGCGGTGATGCAAGGCCGCACTTTTACCATAGGGATGGAGGACCTGAAAAATGAGTATATTTAATTTCCTGACACTGTTCGGAGGACTGGCCATGTTCCTGTATGGGATGGAAACAATGGGCGACGGACTGGAGAAAGCGTCGGGAGGAAAACTGGAAAAGATATTGGAAAGCCTGACTTCCAATGTGTTCAAGGCAGTATTTTTGGGAATGTGCGTAACGGCGGTGATCCAGAGTTCATCGGCTACCACCGTTATGGTCGTAGGTTTTGTGAACAGCGGCATCATGCCCCTGTCCAGGGCAGTGGGTATCATCATGGGTGCGAATATCGGAACGACGGTAACTGCCTGGATCTTATCCCTGGCAGGGATTGAGAGCAGCAACGTATTTATTCAGCTCCTGAATCCCAGTTCTTTTTCTCCGATCCTGGCAGTGATTGGTATTGCGCTGCTCATGTTTGCAAAAAATGAGAAGAAGAAAACCATTGGAAACATCATGGTAGGATTTGCCATCCTCATGTTCGGGATGGAGACCATGTCCGGGGCGGTGGAGCCTCTGGCGGATGTGCCGGCTTTTACCAACATCCTGCTGATGTTCTCAAACCCAATTCTGGGTGTGATGGCGGGCGCCATCCTGACAGCGATTATTCAGAGTTCCAGTGCTTCGGTGGGAATCCTGCAGGCGCTGTGTATGACCGGGTCAGTGACCTATGGATCGGCTCTTCCCATCATCATGGGACAGAATATCGGAACCTGTATCACCGCGATCCTCTCTTCCCTGGGCGCGAACCGCAACGCAAAGCGTGCGGCCTGTATCCATCTTCTGTTTAACCTGATCGGGACATGCCTGTTCCTGGCGGTCTTCTATACGGTCAATCTGTTTGTGGACTTCGCGTTCCTGAACGACAGCGCAAATCCGGCGGGAATCGCAGTGATCCATACCACGTTCAATATCACGGTAACGCTGATCCTGCTGCCGTTTAACCGTATGCTGGAGAAGCTGGCCTATGTGATTATCCGTGTGACGGACGAAGAAAAGAGCGAGAAACCCAAGAGACTGGATGTGCTGGACGAGCGTTTCCTGGAACTGCCGGGATATGCGCTGGAGCAGGGGAAAACGGCTTCTGTTACCATGTTCCGCGAAGCGCAGGAGTCTCTGGAGATGGCGGCTTCCCTGGTGGCGGATTATAATCCGGATGTGATGAACAAGGTGAGAAAGAGCGAGGATACGGTGGATGGTTATGAGGACCAGATCTGTAAGTACCTCCTGGCAGTGTCCCGCAGGAATCTGAACGAGCGGGAGAGCCAGACGCTGTCTGTGCTGCTGTATTCGGCGACAGATATTGAGACGATCAGCGATATGGCGTGCAATATCGCCCTGGCATGCAAGACGCTGGCCGCTAAAGAGAGCGTTTTCTCCGACAGTGCGAAGCGAGAACTCCAGGTGGAGCAGATGGTGGTGGACGATATGATCCGCGCTACCATTACCATGTTTGACGAACGCAAGGCGCAGGGTATCTATGCATATTACAGAGTGGTGAATGAACTGGCTGCTGAAATGCAGGAACGCCATGTGGAGCGCCTGAGACGCAATGAATGCACTGTGGATATGGGAATCGTACTGACCGATATCATCAGCAGCTACGAACGTATTGCGGACAAGTGTATCAAGATCGCAGGCTATCTGGCACAGATGGGCGCCAAAGA
This sequence comes from uncultured Lachnoclostridium sp., assembly GCA_944381625.1. Taxonomy (GTDB): domain Bacteria; phylum Bacillota; class Clostridia; order Lachnospirales; family Lachnospiraceae; genus Hominiventricola. The sequence continues at coordinate 75,998 of CALWLW010000004.1, read as the reverse complement.
CCTGGATATCCACGACCATGAAAATATGGAGAAACGTTCAGATTACAAGGAACTCTATCATTCCTTAAAAGAGAAATATGCGCTTCCGGCATAATTGTTACTGGAAATGATAAAAAACCGCTGGACGAAACGAACGATTTATGAGAAAATGATATTATATAAGGCCTCCCCAAAGGTCAGATATGATATTTTGAAAGGAGTTTCAAACAAATGATTTATTCACGTGAAGTAGAAGAAATGTGTCCGGTAGCTCAGGGCGTTCATCATGGCGCTGCTCCGATCCCAGAAGAAGCGAAATGGGTACAGGCGAAAGAAGTGAAGGATATCTCCGGTTTCACACACGGTATCGGCTGGTGTGCTCCTCAGCAGGGCGCATGCAAGCTTTCCCTGAATGTGAAAGAGGGTATCATCCAGGAGGCGCTTGTTGAGACCATCGGATGTTCCGGTATGACGCATTCCGCAGCTATGGCTTCTGAGATTCTTCCGGGCCTGACGGTGATGGAAGCTCTGAATACTGACCTTGTATGCGATGCGATCAACACCGCTATGAGAGAGCTGTTCTTACAGATCGTTTACGGACGTTCCCAGTCTGCATTCTCCGAGGATGGACTTCCGGTTGGAGCTGGTCTGGAAGACCTTGGAAAAGGACTTCGTTCCCAGGTTGGTACCATGTACGGAACTCTGGCAAAAGGACCCCGTTATCTGGAGATGGCAGAGGGCTATGTAACCGGCATCGCGCTGGACGCTGACGATCAGATCATCGGATACCAGTTCGTATCTCTTGGAAAGATGACCGACTTTATCAAGAAGGGTGATGACCCGAACACTGCATGGGAAAAGGCAAAAGGCCAGTATGGTCGTGTGGCAGATGCGGTTAAGATCATTGACCCGCGTAAAGAGTAATTTTCAGGAGGTAGATAAAAATGGCATTATTTGAATCATATGAAAGACGTATTGATAAAATCAACGCTGTACTGAGCAGCTATGGAATCTCTTCTCTGGAAGAGGCTGAGAAGATCACCAAAGACGCAGGTCTGGATGTATATGCACAGATTAAAGGCATCCAGCCGATCTGCTTTGAGAACGCATGCTGGGCTTACACGGTAGGCGCCGCAATTGCGATCAAGAAAGGATGCAGAAAAGCAGCAGATGCAGCCGCAGCCATCGGCGAGGGTCTTCAGGCATTCTGTATTCCGGGATCTGTGGCAGACACCCGTAAGGTTGGTCTTGGACACGGCAACCTGGGCAAGATGCTTCTGGAAGAGGAGACCGAGTGCTTCGCATTCCTGGCTGGCCACGAGTCCTTCGCAGCAGCAGAGGGCGCAATCGGTATTGCAGAGAAAGCGAACAAGGTTCGTCAGAAACCGCTTCGCGTGATTCTGAACGGTCTTGGAAAAGACGCGGCTCAGATCATTTCCCGTATCAACGGTTTCACCTATGTGGAGACGGAGTATGATCCGTACACCAACGAAGTGAAGGAAGTATTCCGTAAATCCTATTCTGAGGGACTTCGCGCGAAAGTAAACTGCTACGGCGCAAACAGCGTTCCGGAAGGCGTTGCGATCATGTGGAAAGAGAACGTAGACGTTTCCATCACCGGAAACTCCACGAACCCGACCCGTTTCCAGCATCCGGTAGCAGGTACATACAAGAAGGAGAGACAGGAAGCAGGCAAGAAGTACTTCTCCGTTGCATCCGGCGGCGGCACTGGCCGTACCCTGCATCCGGACAACATGGCGGCAGGACCGGCTTCTTACGGTATGACCGATACCCTTGGCCGTATGCACTCTGACGCTCAGTTCGCAGGCTCCTCCTCCGTACCGGCTCACGTAGAGATGATGGGCCTGATCGGCGCAGGAAACAACCCGATGGTTGGTATGACTGTGGCTGTTGCAGTTTCGATTGAGGAAGCTGCTAAGGAAGGCAAGTTCTAAGAGAATCATAGATCAGTGAGATGAAAAAGACCGCACGAACCGTTCATGGCTTGTGCGGTCTTTTGAAACAGTGGTATACAAACTGCAAAATAACGATTTTCTATAAGTTTTGTATTGTACCATTTGGGCAGAGGGAGTGCAGATTGTTATATGGGACAATCCAGAGATCTATTCAGAATATGCCCCTTACTCGTATATTGAGGATATGAAAAAATTTTATGAATGCAAAGCGTATAAAAACGACCCCACAGTTATCTTATACTTCGTCCGATTTTCCTGACCACCTTTCTGGGCAGTCTTTTTTGTCTACCTGTGCCTGCGCATACGACCTTTCTCATGGGTTTCATACCTGCTGTACGGAAGAATTCGTCCATACTGCGGATGGCTCCACGGCTTTGTCCGAAAATCCATGAAAAGGGAGCGGGAGTATTGCAGGAAGTCAGAAGTATATAGTTTCTTCCCCGCAGGCGCGGTTTGGGAAAGGTACGGGTTTCTTCCATGACCGTTCCCAACAGCCGGTCAAACAGATTTTTGACGGGAGCAGGCACGTTTGCCCAGTAGACAGGCGCCGCAAGAATGATGGTCTGGCATTTGCGGAACAGGTCTGCAATTTCCTGTATATCGTCCTTCAGGATGCAGTTCTGCGTATGTATGCAGGCTCTGCAGCCGGAGCAGTAGGACAGGTCCTTTTCGTACAGATTAACTTTTATAACTGTATAATTCTTTTCTTCAGCTTTGCGGATCGCAAGATCCAGCATGGCCGCGGATGTCCCGGTTGCATGGGGACTCCCTAAGATTGCAAGCGCATATTTTTCGTTCATAATTCTTCCCTTCTGTTTTCAATAGAACGGTACAGCAGTTGAAAACCGTGTTCTAAAAACTGCTTTTTTGTGAATCCCATGGTACTCTGGATGTAGGATTCTTTGGCTGCGGCCAGTTGGACAAGACCTGACAGCATTCCCCAGAAATGAAAGATGGTGGACATGACGTTCAGGTCACAGCGCAAATCTCCTTTTTCCATTCCGGAGATGAAAAAGCCTTTCAACTTTTCATTTATATCTTCCCCCACCTGGTAAGTCGCTTTTTCTTCCGGCAAGTACTGTCCGTTTTCAAAATCAATGTTGATATTATCCAGTACCATTTGAAAATAGAAAGGAAATTCTTCCTGATACTGCACCAGGCTCTGGCAGATGAGTTCGTATTTCGCCCATGTTTCCAGCGGCTGCTCTAATGCGGAGGTGATGTAGTTATAAAGTTTTTTCATGCTGTTCAGGACAATATAGCTGACAATTTCCTCTTTATTTTCAAAATATACATACAGGGTAGCCTTACTGTAGCCGGCTGCTTTTGCTATGTCATCCATGGAAACTAACCGGATACCTTTTTCCATGAACAAGCTGGATGCGGCGGAAGCAATATTTTCTCTGTGTACGCTTCTGGGTTCTTTTTTCCTGCGTCCCATAATTGTCTCCTCTATAATTGAACTATAAGTTTAATTATAAAACATATGAGAGAAATGTCAATGATTTTCTGCGTTTTCAAAATACCTGTTGCCTAATCCCCCCTGTTTCCATTATACTGTGAAGGCGGAATACCATCCGGAAGCGGATGGTTTCAGAAGAAAAATTTAAGAGGGTGTTATATACGGCGAGTCTAATCTTTTATTACGGCGCCATGGGCAGTTCCAAATCGGCGAACGCTCTTATGGCAAATTTTAATCACCAGGAAGTGGGGAAGGTTCCGCTTCTGTGCAAACCCCGGACGGACACCAGGGACGGGGAGCGGATTATCACCTCCCGCATCGGCCTCTCAGCGCCTTGTGTGTATCTGGAGGAAGTGGTGGAATATCCGGAGGAAAAACTGCGGCAGTATGACTGCATCATTGTGGATGAAGCGCAGTTCGCGGAGCCGGAGCAGATTGATTTTTTATCCGACGTGGTGGATTTTTGGAACATCACGGTCATCTGCTACGGCCTCAGGGCGGATTTCCGCAATCAGCTGTTCCCCGGGAGCCAGCGGCTGCTGGCTGTGGCGGATAAGATCCAGGAGATCAAAACCGCGTGCTGGTGCGGGAAGAAAGCCACCTGCAACGCCAGATATAATGAAAAGGGGATTGTGAGAAGCGGCGAGCAGGTGATGCTGGGCGGCAACGACAGCTATGTGGCGCTGTGCAGAAAGCACTTTAAAATGGGGATGCTGAATGGGCCGGAAACATAGCGCCGCAGTTGCCGGAGCGGAGAATCCATGATACACTGGATTCGGCTTTCGGGCCTGTGAAAGAATATACAAAAGGAGTATGCAGATCATGCCTGTATTTGATTTCAACAATGACACTTCCGGGAAAGAGGAACCGGAATGTACTTATAGTGTGTTTTTGTCCAGCGAGCCGGAGGCGACTGCCGAAAATCCGATTCTGGTTCTGGACAACCGGGAGCGGGAATGGAAACATCATTCCTGCGGCGCCTTTGCCAGCCCCAATAAACGCACGGCCTTTGAGTTTAGGGAAGAGGATGAGACTTATCATGCGGATATTCTGAGGATCGACGCCCGTTTCATCCATTTGATCCGATGGCTGGGAGAACACCGGATTCCGGTACGCCTGTCGGGAAAAAACCAGGAAGAGGGTTATGCGGTGTACCGGATCAGAGAAACGGCGTTTGGGGGAGGATCGAAGCTTTCGGCGGAGGACGGTTTCCTTCAGTTTATGATTGAGCGTCTGCTTGCCAGCAGCGCTCCGCCCGTGGAGCAGGAGGATGAGGACCAGGAGGAGACCGGCGACGAGATGAAGCTGACCAGCCTCCAGAGCATCACGGATTTCATGACCTGCGCGGGCAGGACGCTTCCGGATAATATCCGCCTCTGGGCAAGGCGGAACCTGGCCGTGGCCCGTTCCAATGAGGTGTCCCCGGAGGAGCGCCGCCATGCACAGCGCGCCCTGTCCATTATGATGAATATTCAGTGGAAACACAATTATTTTGAAGCCATCGATCCCCAGGAGGCGAGACGGATCCTGGACGAAGAACTGTACGGTATGGAACGGGTGAAACAGAGGATTATCGAGACGATCATCCAGATCAACCGCACGCATACACTGCCTGCCTATGGCCTGCTGCTGGCGGGACCTGCCGGTACGGGCAAATCCCAGATCGCCTATGCGGTAGCACGTATTTTGAAACTGCCGTGGACGACGCTGGATATGAGTTCCATCAACGATCCGGAGCAGCTGACGGGAAGCTCCCGTGTGTATGCCAATGCCAAGCCGGGGATTATTATGGAAGCGTTTTCCGCGGCGGGAGAGTCGAACCTGGTATTTATCATCAACGAACTGGACAAAGCTTCCGCCGGGAAAGGCAACGGTAATCCGGCGGACGTGCTGCTGACGCTTCTGGACAATCTGGGATTCACTGACAACTACATGGAATGCATGGTTCCCACGGTGGGCGTCTATCCCATCGCCACGGCCAACGATAAGGAGAAGATCAGCGCTCCGCTCATGTCCCGGTTCGCTGTGATCGACATTCCGGATTATACGCCGGAAGAAAAGAAGGTGATCTTCTCCAGATTCGCTCTGCCCAAAGTGCTGCGGCGTATGAGCCTTCAGGAGAGGGAATGCATTGTGACGCCGGACGCAGTGGATGCGGTGATCGAGAAATATGCGGATACCACGGGTATCCGGGATCTGGAGCAGGCGGCGGAGCATATTGCGGCCAACGCGCTGTATCAGATTGAGGCGGATCATGTGCCGGAAGCAGTCTTTGACGCGGAAAAGGTGAGGGAACTTCTGGCGTAGCAAAATGGCCGCCGGAGAGAGGGAGATACGAAAGAGAAAGAGGTTATGAATGGTGGAATATCATAATATAGAAGAAAATGTGACGACAGTAAGTACGGAAAATATCTATAAGCTGAACGGAAGAGTCCCGCTGTCCAAAGCGATCCCGTTTGGCATGCAGCATGTACTGGCCATGTTTGTGGCAAACCTGGCGCCGGTTTTGATCGTGTGCAGCGCGGCGCTGGTAAGAGGCACCGGAGAGAACCTGACATCCGCGGAGATCACGCAGCTTCTGCAGTGCGCCATGTTCGCGGCGGGGATCGGCACCTGCATGCAGCTTTACCCGATCTGGAAGATCGGATCGAAACTGCCCATCGTCATGGGCGTGAGCTTTACTTTCCTGGGAAGCCTTCTGATCATCTGTACGAATCCGGAACTGGGATACGAAGGAATGGTGGGCGCGGTGATTCTGGGCGGTATTTTTGAGGGTCTGGTGGGCCTGAGCGCCAAATACTGGAAGCGGTTTCTCACGCCGGTGGTGTCGGCCTGCGTGGTGATTGCCATCGGACTGTCCCTTCTGTCGGTGGGGATGGATTCCTGGGGCGGCGGCAGCGGCGTGGAGGATTTCGGCGCATGGTACCATCTGCTGATCGGAGCCTTCACTCTGATTGTATGCCTGGTGTCCAGATATCTGCTGAAAGGCGTATATAAGAACCTGAATATCCTGGTGGGCCTGATCGCGGGATATGTGCTGTCCGTCCTGTTTACCGTGGCCGGTGTCGCGCAGATGGTGGATTTCTCCAACATCTCCAGGACGATTCAGGAGGTGGGGGTATTCAGTATTCCCAAACTGGTATCTTTCACCGCGCATAAACCGGTCTTCGACCTGGGCGCATTTTTCACCATCGCCATTGTGTTCCTGGTCTCCGCTGCGGAGACCACAGGCGCGACCACGGCGGTGTGTACCGGAGCGCTGGGACGGGACATTAAGATGGAAGAGCTGCAGGGCTCGCTGGCTGTGGACGGATTTTCCAGCGCCATATCCGGGTGCTTTGGATGCCTGCCGCTGACGTCCTTCAGCCAGAACGTGGGACTGGTCACCATGACCAGAGTCGTCAACCGCTTTACCATCCTGATGGGGGCGCTGATCCTGATCCTGGCTTCCCTGTTCCCGCCGCTGGGCGCCTTCTTTAACTCTCTGCCCCAGGCGGTGCTGGGCGGCTGTACGGTTATGATGTTCGGCTCTATCATGTATGAAGGGATCAAGATGCTGAAGGAGTGCGAGTTTGACGACCGCACCATGACAATTGTGTCACTGGCGTTCTGCATCGGCGTGGGCCTGACCCAGACCTCCGGCAATTTCTTCTCGGCGTTCCCCAGGGAAGTGGGAGACATCTTCAACGGCAATGCGGTAGCCGGCGTCTTTGTAGTATCGCTGCTTTTGAGCCTGCTGCTGCCGAAAAAAGAACATTCTGAGAAAGAAAATGTTAAATAATTAACATTTTTTCAAAAATCGTGTTGATTTAATCGCCCAAATATGTATAATATTAGGAGTGGAGAAGTCGGAAGGACACATAAGAGAAGTTTTTTTGACTACCAAATAATAAAGAAGAGAGGTATATGTAAGATGGCAGAGATCAATTTGAGTAAGTATGGCATTACAGGAACCACCGAGATCGTGCACAATCCTTCTTACGAACTGCTGTTTGAAGAAGAGACGAAACCGGGTCTGGAAGGCTTTGACAAGGGTCAGGTCAGTGAGCTCGGAGCAGTAAACGTAATGACGGGTGAATATACAGGCCGTTCACCGAAAGACAAATTCATCGTGATGGACGAGAATTCCAAGGATACGGTATGGTGGACTTCCGATGAGTATAAGAACGACAACCATCCGGCTTCTGAGGAGACCTGGAAGGTAGTTAAGGACATCGCTCTGAAAGAGCTGTCTGATAAGAAGCTTTACGTGGTAGACGCATTCTGCGGAACCAATAAAGATACCCGCATGGCGATCCGCTTCATCATGGAAGTGGCTTGGCAGGCACATTTCGTTAAAAATATGTTCATCTGCCCGACGGATGAAGAACTGGAAAACTTTGAGCCGGATTTCGTTGTTTACAACGCGTCCAAGGCAAAAGTAGAGAACTACAAGGAGCTGGGGCTGAACTCTGAGACCGCGGTAGTCTTCAACATCACCAGCCGCGAGCAGGTAATCCTCAACACCTGGTACGGCGGAGAGATGAAAAAGGGTATGTTCTCCATGATGAACTACTATCTGCCGCTGAAGGGCATCGCATCCATGCACTGCTCTGCAAACACCGATATGAACGGTGAGAATACCGCTATCTTCTTCGGACTTTCCGGAACCGGAAAGACCACCCTGTCCACCGATCCGAAGCGTCTCCTGATCGGCGACGACGAGCACGGCTGGGACGACAACGGCGTGTTCAACTTCGAGGGCGGATGCTATGCAAAGGTTATCAACCTGGATAAAGAGTCCGAGCCGGACATCTACAACGCAATCAAACGCAACGCTCTTCTGGAGAACGTTACCCTGGATGAGAACGGCAAGATCGATTTCGCTGACAAGAGCGTGACCGAGAACACCCGTGTATCTTATCCCATCGACCATATCGAGAAGATCGTGCGTCCGGTATCCGCAGGACCGGCTGCAAAAGAAGTCATCTTCCTGTCCGCAGATGCATTCGGCGTACTTCCGCCGGTATCCATCCTGACTCCGGAGCAGACGCAGTACTACTTCCTGTCCGGTTTCACGGCTAAGCTGGCTGGTACGGAGCGCGGTGTGACCGAGCCGACCCCGACCTTCTCCGCATGCTTCGGCCAGGCGTTCCTGGAGCTGCATCCGACGAAATACGCGGAAGAGCTGGTGAAGAGAATGGAGAAGAGCGGCGCGAAAGCATATCTGGTAAATACCGGATGGAACGGCACCGGAAAACGTATCTCCATCAAAGATACCCGCGGTATCATCGACGCGATCCTGAGCGGAGACATCCTGAAAGCGCCGACCAAGAAGATTCCGTACTTCAACATTGAGGTTCCCACGGAGCTTCCGGGTGTGGACACCAACATTCTGGATCCCCGCGATACCTACGCTGATGCTTCCGAGTGGGAGACCAAGGCAAAAGATCTGGCAGGCAGATTCGTTAAGAACTTTAAGAAATACGAGAGCAACGAGGCTGGAAAAGCTCTGGTTGCAGCAGGTCCGCAGATCTAATTTCATAAAACTGTTGTATGTAACCGGGTGCGGCTATGGCCGCGCCCGGTTTTTCATTCTATAGGAAGGTTGGGAGGACTTTCCTATAGAATGGAAAGCCTTCCAGGCGGAGAATCCTGCAAAGCAGGATTCTATTTAGGCGTTGCGGTCTGACATGATGGCGCTCAAGCGCAGGAAAAGGATTGACAATTCCAGGTGTTTTGCTTATACTAAGCACGAAACACACAGTCACGTTTTAATACACAGAAAGGAGGACAATCATGAGAACGAAGAACCAGAATTACAATTTGATAACAACAGCCAATCACAGAGGCGGGATTGTCCCCCGGAGTGCGAACTGCATGTAAAACTATTCAGCCATGCGTCTGATGAACCGGCGGCATCTGCGGCCGGGTCTTGTCCGTTTACGGGATAATCCGCGTCTCTGAAAAAGAGGCGCTTTTTTGCAGTCAAGTATGCGGTAAAGGAGGAACCCTTCCCCGCGGCAGGAAAGCACCGGAAAAGAGAAAGGATTATTTATGAAAACAGTAGACGGAATCTATACTTCTGCAAAAATATTTACAGATACAATCGAAGACTATGCGCTGTCGCAGATCCGTATGCTCTGCGACAACCCGGCGTTTGCCGGGAGCAGAATACGGATTATGCCAGACGTCCATCCGGGGAAAGCCGGTACCATCGGTTTCACTGCCACTCTGGGAGAACGGCTTCTGCCGGAAGTGGTGGGAGTCGATATGGGATGCGGCGTCACTCTGACCGCCCTGAAGCCTCAAAAGGTGGAGTTTCAGAAGCTTGATCGGGTGATACGGGAGCGTGTTCCGGCCGGATCCGCTGTCCGCAGAACCTTTCACCGGTGGGCGGAGGTGTTTCCCCTGGAAGAACTCATCTGTTCCCCGCAGATCCAGATAGAACGTGTCCAGGCGAGCCTGGGAACGCTGGGCGGCGGGAACCATTTTATCGAGTTGGATCAGGACGGCGAGGGCGGCCTGTATGTGCTCATCCATTCCGGAAGCCGCCGTCTGGGCGGGGAAGTGACGGAATATTATCTGAGGGAAGGACAGCGGCGGCTGAAGAAGAAGGGAGAAAAAGCTCCCTATGAAATGACGTACCTGGAAGGCGCATTGATGGAAGACTACCTGCATGACCTGCGGATCGTGCAGGAATTTGCCAGACAAAACCGGGAGGCCATCCTGGATGAACTGTCAAGAGGCATGCGCTGGAAAGTGGAATGGACTGTCGATGTGCCCCATAACTACGTGGATATGAGCGGGAACAGCCGGATATTGAGAAAGGGGGCCATTTCGGCAAAAGAGGGAGAAACCATCGTCGTCCCCATCAATATGCGGGACGGAGTCCTGCTGGGCAAAGGTCTCGGGAACCCGGACTGGAACGAATCCGCGCCCCACGGTGCGGGACGGGTGCTGAAAAGGGACGAAGTGAAACGCCGCTATACCGTATCTGCCTTTAAAAAGGAAATGCGAGGGATCTACAGTTCCTGTATCGGAAAAGAGACGCTGGATGAAGCGCCGTTTGCTTACCGCGGCCAGGAGGAGAGCCTGGAAGCCGTTGCCGATACCATGACGATTACCGAAATTCTGCGTCCGGTCTATAATTTCAAAGCAGGAAGCCGGTAAAGGAGGGAGCGGCATATGGCAAAATACAGAGAGATTCCATGCAAACATTATATCGCGCTGGGACAGTGCAGGAAAGGCAGGGACGCCTGCCATAAATCCTACTGCCAGCACTGCGGGAAATATGAGCCGCGGGCAAAGGTTCGGTGCGTCAACAAAAAGAAACTGTGGAAAGAGCGCATGAAGCGGAAAGAGTCGGAGCCCTGGCCGTAGCCGGGCTCCAAAACAAACAGCCATATCAAAAGCTGTTGTGCCAGCAAAAGAAAATATCTTCAAATTTGGCTGCGGCCAGATCTTCCGGCTTGATAAAAAACTGAAACGTGTCGGCTTCCAATTCTTTTTTTGAGGTAAAGTCGTACTGGAATAAGAGGGTGGTATAACTGGTGCCGTCCGGCTGTCCCAGACGGCAGTCCATCTGACGGATTGCCGGGTGTCCGCCCAGCTTGGTTCCCCACCCTCCGAAATCCCAGCATAGCGCGTCAAGGGCAGATTCGTTATTTTCCAAATCATATCCTGACTGTCGGATGACAAGGTCAGGGGTGACCAGTTCCCTGCATATCGTTTCATATCCCAGGTCAGATACAAGATCATCCATTCCCACAGAGATAGCTGCAGTTTCTGCAGCAGAACGGAACGCCATCTTCCCTTCCAGCCAGGGGAGGGTCAGGTGTCCGGGAAACCGCTGAACATGAAACTTCGCATTTCGTCTCAGTTCGGCTGACGGAGAAGACCTGGGAGGCGGGATGGGCCTGCCCTCCATCAGTGCCATAAATACGCTGACAGGCTTTTCTTCCTGTGCCTGTGCTTTGGCCAGACGCCGCTGATATTCCGTCTCGGTCATTTCTTCACCGTTGACGGTTACTGTGGTGACGGTTCTTGCGGGGATAAATTCCGGCAGCTCTATTTCCTGCTGCAAAGCCGCATCTGGGGAAGGATAGTAACGGACGGCGAAGAACTGCCGGAACGCGTCTGGATCATCGGATTTCTGCTCCAGTCGTTCCAGGCTGGTGTCCAGGAAGAATTGAAGCAGTCCGGATCTGGGGAATCCTTCCAGATGCGGCATTCTGGCAAAGTTGATCTGGGCAAGAAAACGCATGGGTTCTCCTTCCGGACAGAAAGGAATGCACTCTCCCTGGGGCAAATAATAGATACCTCCAAATTTGCTGTCCGTACAGCCTGCCGGTTTCTGAACGGCAGACAGATGAAGAGAAGGAAGCAGTGTACTTTTCAGAGCGTCTTTCATCTTTTGCTTGGTCCGCATAAAACCTCCTTGGTGTTTTCGTGGCAGCACTCACCGAAGCCCCGCCTGTGTTATGTTTCATTATAGATGTTTTTCTCCGTCTCTTCAATCTGGCAGAATAATTTTATTTTTTATGGTATAATGTCCAGGAAAGCAATGAGCAGTGCGGAAGCGGGCAAAGGCGCCGCTGCCATGCTTGCATGAGCAGCAGCGGTTTTGACCGATTCCATAGGGCGAAAGCCCGTGAGCGAGACGGAGCGAAGCGGAGTCGAGCAGCACTGCGGGAAACAAAGCGGGCAAAGGCGCCGCTGCCATGCTTGCATGGAATCGGCCCCCAACACCTTCCGAGAAAGGATACAGCAATCTATGAGATTTTTTCATCTTTCAGACCTGCACATCGGTCTGAAACTTATGAACCGGGATCTGAAAGAGGATCAGGAATATATTTTCCGGCAGATCATCCGCATGGCCGGACAGGAGAAACCGGATGCTGTGGTGATCGCAGGCGACATTTATGACAAGGCGGTACCGTCGGCGGAGGCGGTGGAGGTGTTCGACCGGTTTATGGACGGACTGACGGCAGCGCTTCCCCATGCATCCATCATGCTGATCAGCGGCAATCACGACAGCGGACCCAGGCTGAACTGCTTCCGCGGCGTGCTGTCCAGGCAGAACGTGCATATGATCGGGCTGCCGCCCCAGCGGGAAGGGGAGCATGTGGAGAAGATTGTTCTGCAGGACGCCCATGGGGACGTGAACTTTTATCTGCTTCCGTTTGTGAAACCGTCCATGGTAAAACAGATCGTGGGCACAGACGATAATGGAAACAGTTTATCCTACAACGATACGCTTCGCCGGCTGATTGAGAGAGAAGCGCCGGACAGGAGCAAAAGAAATGTACTGGTGAGCCATCAGTTCTACCTGCCCGCCGGAGGGAGCGCGGAGGAAGTGGAGCGGATGGATTCTGAGATCCGCACAGTGGGAAATATCGATCAGGTCTCGGCGGACGTGCTGGAGCCTTTTGATTACGCGGCCCTGGGACATATCCATAAGCCCATGACTGTGGGCGGCGTCTGCCGCCGCTACTGCGGCACTCCGCTGGCGTGTTCTGTCAGCGAAGCAGGCCAGGAGAAGGGCGTGATCCTGGTGGAACTGGAGGAAAAAGGCGTGGTGAGGACGAGCGTGCTTCCGCTGCATCCTCTCCGCCAGGTGAGGGTGATCCGGGGATGTCTGGAAGAGGTGCTGGAGCAGGCCTGCGGGGATTATGTGACGGTCATTCTCACAGACCGGACGGATCTGGATGTGCTGGATATGCAGGACCGCCTGAGAAATGCGTTCCCTTATCTGTTGGAGATCCGTCGGGAAGGGTTGAGAAAAGCAGATTACAGCGGCGGGGCCGGGGCAGGGGAATATCTGGATCCGTTCGATCTGTGCTGCGCGTTTCTGCAGGAAACGGACGAAGAAGAAAAGGCGCTTCTCAGAGATGTGATCAATACGGTGCAGGAGGTGTCGGAAGGATGAGACCTTTGCGGCTGACCATGCGGGCCTTCGGCTCTTATGGAAGACAGACAATCATAGATTTTGAACAGACCAACCAGAACCTTTTCCTTATCACCGGGGATACCGGAGCGGGAAAGACCACGATCTTCGACGCCATCGTATTTGCGCTCTATGGGGAAGCCAGTTCGGGCGCGAATAAGAAAAACGGGGCGGAGCTGCAGAGCCAGTTCGTGGATTTTGACGTGCCGCCCTTTGTGGAACTGACGTTCTCAGAAGGCGAAGGGGAGGATCGGGAAGTGTATACGGTCCGGCGCGTGCCCAGGCATGTCCGCCCGCGGAAAAGGGGCGGCGGCGTCATGGAGGAAAGCGGATCGGTCACGCTGCTTCTGCCGGATGGTTCGGAATATCCCCAGAAAGAGGCGGATAAAAAACTGGAGGAAATCGTGGGCCTTACCAAGAACCAGTTCATGCAGGTGGCGATGATTGCTCAGGGAGAATTTATGGAACTGCTCCGGGCGAAATCCGATGAGAAAAAAGTGATCTTCCGAAAGCTGTTCCATACGGAACTGTACGAGAAGATTGTATCGGAGCTGGGCAGAAGAAGGAAGGAAAAACAGCAGGATATGGGGAAGATCCGCACTGTCTGCCAGACGGAGGTCTCCCATGTGAACGTGCCGGAGGACTACAGTGGAGCGGAGAGGCTGCTGGAACTGAAAGACCGTATTTTGAGATCCGAGCGCCTGTCAGTGACCGACATGGAGGATTTCCTGGGAGAGATGGAGATCTTCTGTAAGGCGCTGGAGGAACGGAGCATGCGTGCCGGACAGGCGTATGAGCAGGCGCACCGCCTGTTTCTGGAAAAAAGAGACGCGTACACCGGCGGGGAACAGCTTCTTGGCCGCTACCGCGAACTGGAGCATGCACAGCAGGAATTGGAAGAGTGCCGGGCACAGGAAGGAGAGATCCGGGAACTTGGCATATGGATACAGAGAATCCGCGCGGCGTATGAGATCCGGCCGGTGTGGAACCGGTATATGGACGCGGTAAACACGGAGCAGGATACCAGGCGCAGGCTGGCGTTGGAGCAGGAACGGCTGCCGGCGCTGGAAATGTCCGCCCGTGAGGCGGCGGCAGCTTCCGCCAGGGCAGAGGAGCGGTGGACACAGGAAAATCAGGAGTTCACGAAGGTATCCGAGCGGGTAAAACGCGCACTGGAAATACTGGAGAAAATTGGGAACGCCAAGGCGGTATATGACCGCCGGAAGGCTTCCTGTGAGACGGCGGAGCAGGCAGCCGCCCGCGCCCGACGTGATGTGAAAACCATAGAAGAAAACGAACGGGTCTGGCGGGAACAGGAAGAAGATCTCCGGGAAGCGGAGGTGCTGTTTGAACGGTGGCAGAGCGAGTACCGGACGGCGGAAGAACTGGAGAAAGAACTTGCCGGGGGCGTATCGCTTCAGAAGGAAGCAGAGAGGCAGAAACGGACGGCGGAAAAAGAGCAGGAAGCTTTTTTGCGGGCCAGCGGGGAATATGAAAAAGCAAACGAGAAATATGAATATACCCGGAGAATTTTTCTTGGCACGCAGGCTGGCCTCATAGCCAGAGAACAGTTACGGCCCGGCCTTCCCTGCCCGGTCTGCGGCTCTCTGGAGCATCCCAGCCCCTGCGAATTGCAGGAAGAACACCGGGAGCTGAACAGAGAGACGCTGGATCTGCTGGAAGAAGAGGCGAAACGATTTCGGGATGTCCAGGAGGATGCGGCGGGAAGGGCGCAGTCCGCTCGGACGCTGTTCCTGGAAAAAGACAGAAACCGGAGGGAGGGCCAGGATCGGCTGAACCAGAGGCTGGCCGGTTACCTGCCGGATTTTTCGGAAGACGAAACCCTGGAAGGGGCCGCCGCGAGGCTGGCGTCCTGGAAAGACAGGCTCCGGGAGGAAGGCGTGCGGCGGGACGCGGCAGTGAAAAAGCTCCGTGAGGTCCGGGAGAAACTGCGGGGCGTGGAAGCGGAGAAGACCAGGCGGCGGTCGCTGGCAGATCAGGCGGATCAGAAGATGGCAGAAGCCCGCGCGGCGCTGGCCGCGGCGGAAGGGGAGAGGAAGAGCCTGGAAGCTTCCCGGGATTTTGCGGCAAAAGAGGAGGCGGAGGCCGTCCTGAGAGACGCGCAGCGAAGAAAAGAACGGGCGGAACAGGAGTGGGCGAAGGCAAGAAGAATGGAAGAGCAGGCGAAGACTACGAAGGAACAGTCAAAAGCCCGCATTCGCCAATATGAAGCGGATCTGCCTGACAGGGAGAAAGAGCATGCTCTTCGGGAACTGGCGTATGAGCAGATCATGGAGGAGAAGGATCTGGCGGAAACGGAGTGGAAGAATCTGACGGAGCGGTATACCGGAGCGGATGCGGACCGGCTTCAGAAAAAGGCGGAGCTGTTCGCACAGAAAAAAGCGTCCGCGGAAGGACGGCGCGAAGCGGCTCTGGCGGCAGTGAAGGACAGGGAACGTCCAGATCTGGAACTTCTGAAAGCTACCTTGGAAGAAGCGGAGCGTAAGATGAACGAGGCCCGGGCGGGGCAGGATGCATGGGGAGAACTGCTCCGGACGAACGAGAAGGTATGCCAGGCCCTGCGGCCGGAGATGGAAAAGCGGGGAAAAGTGATGGAAGCTTACCGGCGTCTGGATGATCTGTACAGCCTGCTGGCGGGAAATGTGACCGGCGCCCGTATGGATATTGAGACCTTTGTCCAGCGCTATTATCTGGAACGCATCCTCTACGCGGCCAACCGGCGTTTCCAGGAGATGTCAGCGGGTCAGTTTGAACTGCGCATGTGCGACCTGGACCGGGCGGGAGCCGGAAAGAACCGGGGACTGGATCTGATGGTCTATTCCATGGTGACCGGCAAGGAACGCGAGGTGAGGACGCTCTCAGGCGGCGAGTCCTTCATGGCGGCGCTGTCCCTGGCCCTGGGGATGGCGGACCAGATCCAGGAGAGCGCGGCGTCCGTACATCTGGACGTGATGTTCATCGACGAAGGCTTCGGCTCCCTGGATGAACACTCCAGGGACAAGGCGGTACGTGTCCTGCAGGATATGGCGGGAGGAAGCAAGCTGATCGGGATCATTTCCCATGTGACGGAACTGAAGCAGGAGATCGAGGATCAGCTGATCGTTGCCAAGGACGAGGACGGGAGCCATGTCCGGTGGCAGATCAGCTGACGGGGCGATTCAAAATGAAAAAAGAGGAGAGATAAGATATGTGGCTGTTGCTATTTCTTGTGCTTTTGTTTATGATATTTGGGAAACTGCTGTCCATCGCGCTGAAAGCGGCATGGAGCATTACAAAGATTTTGGTTTCTGTGGTGCTGTTTCCCCTGGCGCTGGTGATGCTGGTAATTGTCGGGCTGACGTATGTGGCGCTTCCGGTGCTGATTATTACGGGAGTGGGAGTTCTGCTGCTGGGAAGACGGTGACAGGGGCCGAAAGACGTGTAAATGGACAGAAAGCAGGTCTGTGAGTACGATGGCAGACAGGAAAGGATAGTCAGATGGAGACAACGCGAAAGAATCAGGATGATATAACGAGAAAAGGAAATCCGGGAAAGCCCCAGGGTGAAGAAGGGGAGCAGATGCTGCTTCGCATGAATGAAAGTCACGCCGCCGTCACACAGTGGGCCCTTGATTCTCTGGAGTTTCAGGAGGGAGACTGTGCTCTGGATATCGGCTGCGGGGGCGGCGCCACGCTGATGCGGCTGTGGGAACGGATCCCGAAGGGACAGTTGACCGGCGTGGATTATTCCCCTGTATCCGTAAGGACCTCGCGGCAGACGAATGCAGAGGCTGTCCGTAGCGGGAGGATGGAAATTTTAGAGGCTTCGGTGGAAAAACTTCCTTTTGAAGAGGGGACATTTCACAAGATCGTCACGGTGGAAAGCTTTTATTTCTGGCCGGATCCGGCGGAGAATCTGAAGGAGGTTCTGCGGGTACTGAAAAAAGGAGGAATATTTCTCCTGGTGGCGGATATTTACCAGAAAGAAGGGCTGTCTGAGGCCGTCAGGGAAAATATCAAACGATATCAGTTATTTAATCCTACAAAAGAAGAATTTATAAAACTATTCAGACAGGCGGGATTTACGCAGATAGAGGTTCATACCCAGGAGGGGGAGGACTGGATCTGCGTGGAGGGAAGAAAATAAAGTCAGAAGTAAGCAGGAGCGTATATGGACAGATTACAGGATCATATTGCAGAATTGAATAAAGGGTTTACGACCGCTTTCATCGACCAGTCTTTCAACTCTAATCTGGCCTATCGGCCGGAACTGGTCTCCAATAATTACCGGCAGGGAAGGAAGGTTCTGGTTTCCATTGAGGAAGAACTGGCCAGATGTGAAGAATTCCGCATCAGTGTGGCTTTTATCACAAAGAGCGGAATTACGCCGCTGCTTCAGACGCTTAAAGAACTGGAACAGAAAAATATTCCGGGGAAGATTCTGACCACGGACTATCTGATGTTCAGCGAACCGGCTGCGTTGGAAAAGCTGGCCGGTATGAAAAACATTGAACTGAAAATGTTTATGACGGACCGGGAGACGGGTGGATTCCATACCAAAGGATATATTTTCCGGAAAGAGGAGATCTATCGGCTCATTATAGGCAGTTCAAATATGACCTTAAGCGCGGTCACAAAGAACCGGGAGTGGAATACGAAGATTGTATCCACAGACCAGGGGGAAATGGCCCGGCAGGTGCTGGAGGAATTTGATGAACTGTGGCAGGACAGGCACTCTGCCCCGTATGCGGATTTTATCGAAAGATACCGCCAGGATTATCAGCGGGATAAGCTGATTCGAAAACAGAAAAGACAGGCGGTACAGGACAAAGTCATAGATGTTGAACGGTACACCCTGGAGCCCAACAAGATGCAGATTGCTTTTGTGGATCAGGTTATGGAGATGCGGAGAAAGGGAACAGACCGTGCATTACTTTTGAGCAGTACTGGAACGGGAAAGACAATGGCTTCCGCATTTGCACTCCGGGAGATGAATCCTAAAAGGGCGTTGTTCCTTGTTCACAGGGAACAGATCGCGAAACAGGCCATAATAAATTATCAAAAGATTTTCGGCAGTTCCAGACATTACGGATTGCTGTCAGGAAACAGCAGAGATATGGACAGCGAATTCCTTTTCGCCACGATGCAGATGATGGCAAAACCGGAGATTCATTCCCGGTTTGCCAGAGACGAATTCGGTGTGATTGTTTTGGATGAATGCCACCATGCCGGCGCGGAAAGCTATCAGAGGATCATGAACTATTTTACCCCGCAATTCTGGCTGGGGATGACAGCGAGCCCGGATACCAATGATTATGATATCTATTCCATTTTCAACCACAATATTGCCTATGAGATTCGTCTGCAGCAGGCGCTGGAGGAGGATTTATTGTGCCCGTTCCATTACTTTGGCATAACGGATCTTGAGATTGACGGGAAAGTGTTTGATGATAACGCCGGAGTGAAAAATTTTGCAAATCTGGTTTCAGACGCCAGGACGGACTATGTGATTGACAAAGCTGAATTTTATGGATTCAGCGGGGACAGGGTAAAAGGGCTGGTATTTTGCAGCAGAAAAGAAGAGGCAAAGGAACTGTCCTTGAAATTTAATGAGCGCGGCTACCGGACGGCAGCATTGACAGGCGAGGACAGCCAACAGCGGAGAGAGGAAGTAATCGCCCGTCTGGCGGATGACAGAACAGATGGAAATCAGTTGGATTATATATTTACAGTAGATATTTTCAATGAAGGGGTAGATATCCCGGAGATCAATCAGATCATTATGCTTCGTCCCACGCAGTCACCGGTTGTCTTTGTCCAGCAGCTGGGGCGCGGACTTAGAAAGTGCGAAGGAAAAGAGTATGTGGTGATACTGGATTTTATTGGGAACTACATGAATAATTTCATGATCCCAATTGCACTCTCCGGTGACCGGAGCTATAATAAGGATTCCATGCGCCGCTATGTCAGAGAAGGAGCCCGTGTAATTCCGGGAAGCTCAACGATCCATTTTGATGAGATCTCCAAAAAACGGATTTATGCATCCATTGACGCAGCCCGTACAAATGACATGCGGCTGCTGAAGGAATCTTACCTGTCTTTAAAATATAAGCTGGGACGAATCCCCACAATCAGCGAATTCAGACAGTACGGTTCGATTGATGTTATGAAGATTTTCGAGAAATGTGGTTCTTATCACAATTTCCTGAAAAAACAGGAAAAAGAATATCATGTGTATCTGACCGCGGAGCAGGAGACTGTACTGGAATATATCTCCAGAAAACTGCTTTCATATAAAAGGGGGCAGGAATTGACTTTGTTGAAGTATTTGATGCGGCACAAAGATAGGATGGTGCGGTATGGGGAATTGTTTCAGGAAAAATCATGGATAGGACTGATGCGCACGGTGGAGGATTCGGTGGTCCGTAATCTGAGGAATGAATTTCCCAAGGAAGAAGAGCGGAGAAAGTACTCAGCCTGCGTTCTGATTGAGCCTGATGAGCGCGGCGGCTATCGGCTGACCAGTTCTTTCAGGCAGATGCTGGAAGATTCAGTGTTCCGGGAAATGGTGGAAGAACTTTTGGAGTACGGAATCTGGCGACAGGGAGAATTGTATGCGGACACTTACCTGGACACCAATTTTCAGCTCTACCAGAAGTATACATACGAAGATGTGTGCCGTCTTCTGAATTGGAAGAGGAACATGAATGCCCAGAATATCGGCGGATATTTTTATGACGCCGGGACAAAGACGCTCCCGGTATTTATTAATTATCATAAGGCAGAGGATGCGATTGCCTATGAAGACCGTTTTGTATCGGAAAATCATCTGATCGCATTGTCAAAACATCCCAGAAAAATCACTTCCGGCGACGCAGACCATATTTATAAAAGAACGGAAGAAGATAAGGACAACCGAATCTTTTTGTTTGTTCGCAAGAACAAAGATGATAATGAAGCAAAGGAGTTTTATTTCCTGGGAGAGATATTTGCAGAAAATGAGCCGCGCCCGATCCATATGGAGCAGACGCGGGATGACGCGTTCGAGATTGATTATCGGCTGGATGTACCAGTTCGAAGCGATATTTATGACTATATCATAAGCGGTTGAAAAACGGGAGGATTATAAATATGAAGACAATACGGGTAGCTGCGGCGGTAATCCGAAAAAATAACCGTATATTTGCAACGCAGAGGGGCTATGGAGAATTTAAAGACGGCTGGGAGTTTCCAGGGGGAAAGATTGAACCGGGGGAGACGCCCAGACAGGCTTTAGTTCGTGAAATCCGGGAAGAACTGGATACGGAAATCAACGTGGGGGAACTCATTGAAACCATTGAATATGATTATCCCACATTTCATCTGTCCATGGATTGTTTCTGGTGCACAGTTGTGGAAGGAAGCCTGGAACTGAAAGAGCATGAGGCGGCCAGGTGGTTGGACAGGGAAAATCTGTACAGCGTAGACTGGCTGCCGGCGGACACAGGGCTGATTGCCAAGATTGAAAAATTACTTACCTAGAAGACGGAGAACAGAAGAATAATGAGTATATTGAACGTAGAACACTTAACCCACGGCTTTGGAGACCGGGCCATTTTTCACGATGTGTCTTTCCGGCTGCTGAAAGGAGAGCATATTGGTCTGGTGGGGGCCAATGGCGAGGGAAAATCCACGTTTATGAATATTATCACCGGCAAACTGCAGCCGGATGAGGGAAAGATTGAGTGGGCAAAAAATGTCCGGGTGGGTTATCTTGACCAGCATACGGTTCTGGAAAAGGGCATGTCCATCCGGGATGTGTTGACCTCGGCCTTCGGCTTCCTGTTTGATCTGGAAGCGCAGATGAACGAGATGTATGAGAAAATGGCGGACGCTTCCGAGGATGAGATGAATCTTTATATGGAAGAGACCGGGGTGATCCAGGAGCTTCTGTCCGCCCATGATTTTTATATGATCGACGCGAAAGTAGAGGAAGTGGGACGGGCCCTGGGCCTTGCGGATATCGGCCTTGACCGGGATGTGACGGAACTGTCCGGCGGGCAGCGGACCAAAGTGCTTCTGGGAAAACTGCTCCTGGAAAAACCGGATATCCTGCTGCTGGATGAGCCCACCAACTATCTGGATGTGGTTCACATTGAATGGCTGAAGCGATATCTGAATGAATATGAGAATGCGTTCATCCTGATTTCCCACGATATTCCTTTTCTGAACAGCGTGGTGAACCTGATCTACCATATGGATAATCAGGAACTGAACCGGTATGTGGGAGACTATGACAAGTTCCAGGAGGTTTATGCGGTAAAGAAGGCGCAGATGGAAGCTGCTTATAACCGTCAGCAGAAAGAGATTGCGGAACTGAAGGACTTTGTGGCGAGAAACAAAGCGCGGGTAGCCACGAGGAATATGGCCATGTCCCGGCAGAAAAAGCTGGACAAGATGGATGTGATTGAACTGGCGGCGGAGAAGCCGAAACCGCAGTTCCATTTTAAAGAGGCGAGGACTCCCGGACGTTTTCTGGTGGAGACCCATGATCTGGTCATCGGTTATGAAGAACCTCTATCCTGTCCGCTGAACCTTCAGATGGAGAGGGGCGAGCGGATTGTCCTCACCGGAGCCAACGGCATCGGGAAAACCACGCTGTTAAAAAGCATCCTGGGGCTGATCCCGCCGCTTCAGGGGACGGTGGAACTGGGCGACTATCTGGAGATCGGGTATTTTGAGCAGGAGATGAGCCAGGAGATCGAGACCACGACGCTGGAGGAACTGTGGAAAGAATTCCCCAGCTTTTCCCAGTATGAGGCCAGATCCGCGCTGGCGAAATGCGGGCTGACCACCAAGCATATTGAGAGCAGGGTGAAGGTACTAAGCGGAGGGGAGCAGGCAAAGCTGCGCCTGTGCAAACTGATCAACCGGGAGAGCAATCTGCTGGTGCTGGACGAGCCCACCAACCATCTGGACACGGACGCCAAGGAGGAGTTGAAACGGGCGCTGCTGGCTTATAAGGGCAGTATCCTGATGGTGTGCCATGAGCCGGAATTTTATGAAGGGCTGGCAACAAAGGTGTGGGACGGCAGCCAGTGGACGACGCGGGTGTGAGACGCTTTATGAGTTGTGAGATGGCGTATTAGTCAGAGGAAATTTACCTGAAAGGTTAATTGTAAACTTGACGGAATCAATAAGGTATGATACTATAAATTTACCTTAGAGGTAAAACTGATAAGAGGTGATGCTTTGGATATCACGTACAAAAGCAAAAAGCTGGAAAAAATTTGTACGAATGCCAAAATTGCAGAGAGAACATATGGCCAGGAAATGGCTGTTAAGATACACCAGCGCATAGATGAGATATCTGCCGCAGATACCGTCGAAATGATGGTACAGTTTCACATTGGCAGATGCCATCCTTTGGCGCAGAACAGAAAAGGACAGTATGCAGTAGATCTGGTCCATCCTTATAGACTGATATTTGAAAAAACAGAAAAGACCATACAAATAGCACATATTCTGGAGATTGTGGATTATCATTGATGAGAGAGCTGGGAGGTGATACTATGGTGAGAAGCAGCAGCTATATAGCAACGCCGCCGGGAGCGACGATTCGTGAACAGCTGAATGACAGAGGCATGAGCCAGAAAGAGTTCGCCGCCAGGATGGGAATGTCCGAAAAGCATATCAGCAGGCTTATTAATGGCGAGGTGCAGCTGACGTCAGATGTGGCGGTAAGATTAGAACTGGTACTTGGCGTCCCGGCGAGATTTTGGAATAACCTTGAGGCAATTTACAGGGAGAAACTTATAAAAGCCGCCTCGGAAAATACCATGAGTGCAGATATGGAACTGGCGAGGCAGTTTCCATATGGCGAAATGTCAAAATTGGGCTGGATACCAGAGACGAAAGATGCCAGGGAAAAGGCTATATATTTAAGAAAGTACTTTGAGGTTGTAGAACTGTCATTATTGGGAAACGAATTGATTACAAGGATTGCCTGCAGAAGACTGGCAATTACCGAGAAAAGTGATCTGGCTTTGATGGCATGGGCGCAGAAAGCAAGGATAGAAGCGCGTAGCATCCAGACTGATCCCATCAGTATCAGGACTTTGAAGGAGAGGATTCCCGTCATAAGAAGCATGACAGTTTTAGAACCTGAAAAATTTTGCCTGAAACTCAAAAAATGTTTGGCGGAATGCGGTATTGCGCTCGTATTTCTTCCTCATCTTAAAGGTTCTTTCTTACAGGGAGCTACATTTCTTGACGGTAATAAAATTGTGGTAGGAATGACAGCGAGAGGAAAGGACGCAGACAGATTCTGGTTCAGTCTTTTTCATGAACTGGCCCATGTCATTTTGGGACATGTGTGCAAAACAACGGGTATTACGGATGTTGATGAGAAAGAGGCAGATGCCTGGTCGGGCAATATGCTGATTCCTTCGGAGGAATTTGAATTATTTGAAAAAGAAAAAGATTATTCAGAGCGTTGTGTGTGCCGGTTTGCCCAGAAACAGGGGATTGCCCCGGGGATAGTGGTTGGCAGGATGCAGCGGGAGGGACTGATAAAGTACAGCATGCTGAATCATCTAAAGGAACAATATACAATATTTACTTAAGGAGAATCAAAATGAAAATTGCAGTTACCTACGACAACGGAAACATTTTCCAGCATTTTGGAAAAACAGAGGCTTTCAAGATGTATGAAGTGGAAGAGAACAAGGTGGTTTCCAGCCAGGTGATCAGTTCCGGCGGGGCCGGGCATGAAGCCCTGGCAGGATTCCTGGCCGGACAGTCCGTGGACGTGCTCATTTGCGGCGGTATCGGCGGCGGCGCGCAGGCGGCGCTGAGCGAAGCGGGCGTGGAACTGTGTTCCGGCGCTCAGGGCGACGCGGACCAGGCGGTGGAGGCTTATCTGAAAGGGGAACTGGTTTCCTCCGGCGTGAACTGTGACCACCACCATGAGGAACACGACGAGGAACATTCCTGCGGCGGAAGCTGCGGCGGCTGTCAGGGAGGCTGCGGTTCACAGCCTGCGTTCAGCGGACGGAATGTGGGCAAAACTTGCCGCGCCCATTACAGGGGGACGTTCAACGACGGCACGCAGTTCGACTCTTCCTATGACCGGGGCGAGCCGCTGGAGTTCGTCTGCGGAGCAGGCCAGATGATCCGGGGCTTTGATGCGGCTGTGGCAGATATGGAAGTGGGCCAGATTGTGGACGTCCATCTGATGCCGGAAGAAGCCTATGGCATGCCCAACCCCAACGCGGTATTTACCGTTGAAATCGCACAGCTTCCGGGTTCGGAGGATCTGACCGTGGGACAGCAGGTATACCTCACCAATCAGTTCGGCCAGCCCTTCCCGGTGAAAGTGACGGCCAAGGACGAGAAGACGATCACTTTCGACGCGAACCATGAGATGGCGGGCAAAGAGCTGAATTTCCGTATCGAACTGGTCGAGGTAAAATAGGCGGCATGGGAAGCGTTTATTTTGTCCGGCACGGGCAGACCGTGTGGAATGTGGAAAATAAAATCTGCGGGGCGACGGACGTGGAACTGACTGAACTGGGACACTGGCAGGCGGTGGAGACAGGGGAACGGATACTGGCGGAAGGAATCCGGGCGGATGAGATCCTCTATTCTCCCCTGGTCCGCGCGGCGGAAACGGCCAGGCATATCTCGGAGATCACCGGGATACCGGCCCGCATGGAACCGAGGCTGAAGGAACAGAATTTCGGCAGGTGGGAATCCACACCCAGGGACGGGCAGGAGTTCCGAAAAGCGAAAGAGGATTTTTGCTGCCGTTACAGCGGCGGGGAATCCATGCTTCAGCTGGCTCAGAGAATCTATAACCTGCTGGACGAGGTCCGGGCTGAGGATGGGAAAAAGACGTATATCCTTGTGGCCCACAATGGGATCGCCAGGATGGTCCATTCTTATTTTTATGAGATGACCAACGCGGAGTATGCAGAATTTGGAGTGAAGAACTGCGCCGTGCTCCGGTATGATTTTGGGCTGAATGAAAAGTGCTGATTTTGTTCAGGAACAGGATTGACATACCGCCCAGAAATGGTATACTGGATAAAGAAAAAAATACAGAAAACGATAGAGTGAACAGGAGTTCATGAAGGGGTGCACCACCGCGGGTGTATTCTTTCATGAACTCTTTTTTTCATGGAAGTTCAGAGAACTTCCATGAAGAAAAAGCCCTCCGGCAGGATCGCGCTGCGTCGGAGAGGAAGGATTCTGTTTACAGCTCTGTTTTCTGGTGAGAAGGGAGGACGCATGATCCGGGTAAATGGAAAGGAAAAGGAACTGGTGCAGGAGATTACCCTGCTGGAATTTCTCAGGGAGGAAGGCTACGAAACTTCCAGGATCGCCGTGGAGAGAAACGGCCAGATTGTTCCCAGGGGCAGCTATGAAAAGACCATGCTCCACAGCGGGGACGTGCTGGAGGTCGTAAGCTTCGTGGGAGGAGGTTGATAAGGTGTTTTCAAAAGAAGAAATACAGGAAGCGCTGAGACAAAGGCATACGCTTAAGGTACAGGAGCGGCTGAACCGGGGACGGGTGGCCGTGGCGGGACTGGGCGGGCTGGGCTCCCACGCGGCGGCCGCACTGGCCCGGATCGGGGTGGGGCATCTGCACCTGATCGATTTCGACCGGGTGGATCTTGCCAACCTGAACCGGCAGCAGTACTTCATGCGCCATGTGGGGCAGTACAAGACGGAGGCCCTCAAAGAGCAGCTGCTGGATATCAATCCCTATCTGGATATACGTACAGACTGTGTCCGGGTGTGTGATGAAAATATCAGGGAGCTTTTTGCAAAGGACGATATCGTCTGCGAGGCTTTCGATGTGCCGGAGAACAAAGCCATGCTGGTCAACGGCGTGCTGGAGCAGTTTCCCGGTAAAATCATCGTCAGCGCCTCCGGCATGGCGGGGTATGGGAACAGCAATGCCATCCGTACCAGGAAGATCACGGGCCGTTTCTACCTTTGCGGAGATGGGACCAGCGATTCCGGGTCAGGGCTGGGCCTCATGTCGCCCCGGGTGGGGATCTGCGCGGGACACGAAGCTAACCTGATCGCAAAGCTGCTCATAGACGGGGCGGCGGACGAAATATGACAAAAGGAGAGGAAAAAGATGACAGATATGAACAAAGATACATTTTGCCTGGGAGGACATGAGTTCCAGTCTCGCTTTATACTGGGGTCGGGGAAATATTCCCTGGAGCTGATCAAGGCCGCCGTGGAGAACGCGGGGGCGCAGATTATCACGCTGGCGCTGCGCCGCGCCAACCAGGGGGGCCTGGCCAACATCCTGGACTATATTCCGAAGGATGTGACGCTGCTGCCCAATACCTCCGGGGCCAGGAACGCGGAGGAAGCGGTTCGCATTGCCCGCCTGGCACGGGAAATCTGCCAGAGCGATTTTATCAAGATCGAGGTGATCCACGATTCCAAATACCTTCTGCCGGACAATTATGAGACGGTGAAAGCCACGGAGATCCTGGCTAAAGAAGGATTCGTGGTTATGCCGTATATGTACCCGGACCTGAACGCGGCCAGGGATCTGGCAAATGCGGGCGCGGCCTGTGTGATGCCTCTGGGCTCGCCCATCGGGTCCAACAAGGGAATCTGTACGAAAGATTTTATCCAGATCCTGATTGATGAGATCGATCTTCCGATCATTGTGGATGCGGGCATCGGCAGGCCGTCCCAGGCGTGCGAGGCCATGGAGATGGGCGCGGCCGCAGTCATGGCCAACACAGCCATCGCCACAGCCGGCGATATTCCCGCCATGGCAGGGGCATTCCGGAAAGCCATTGAGGCGGGGCGCACCGCATATCTGTCCGGCATGGGCCGCGTGATCGAAAAAGGCTCCAGCGCGTCTTCCCCGCTGACTGGATTTCTGGAAGAACAGGAGTGACGGGCCATGAGCAAGAAAGACCATATCAATGAAAGCATTTTAAATGACGAGATCCGGGAGCATATGAAAGAAAACCGGATCGACCATATGAAATATCTTCCCGGCATGGAAGTGATCGATTCTGCGGTGATGGATCAGGTGCTGAGCGCCATGGAAGCCTATGATTATGAAAAATATACGGAGCAGGATGTGCTCCGGGCCATTGCCGCCGACAACCGCACGCCGGAGGATTTCGCGGCGCTTCTGTCCCCGGCGGCGCTTCCCCATCTGGAAGAGATGGCTCAGGCGGCGCAGCGGGAGACGAGGAAGCATTTTGGCAATTCCATCTATATGTTCACGCCGCTGTATATCGCCAATTACTGTGAGAACTACTGTATTTACTGCGGATTCAACTGCCATAACCGGATACGGCGGGCCAGGTTGAATGCGGAAGAGATCGAAAGGGAGATGGAGGCCATCGCCGAGAGCGGCCTGCAGGAAATCCTGATCCTGACCGGGGAGAGCCGCGCCAAGTCGGATGTGAAATACATCGGGGAGGCATGTAAGATCGCCCGCAAATATTTTAAAATGATCGGCCTGGAGGTCTATCCCATGAATTCCGACGAGTACCATTATCTCCATGAGTGCGGCGCCGATTATGTGACGGTTTTCCAGGAAACCTACAATGCGGATAAATATGAGACCCTGCATCTGGCGGGGCATAAGAGGATTTTCCCCTATAGGATCAACGCCCAGGAACGGGCGCTGATGGGAGGCATGCGGGGCGTGGCTTTTGCGGCGCTTCTGGGACTGGACGATTTTCGGAAGGACGCGTTTGCTACAGGCATGCACGCGTATCTGCTCCAGAGAAAATATCCCCACGCGGAGATCTCGTTCTCCTGCCCGCGGCTCCGCCCCATCATCAACAATGACCGGATCAATCCCATGGATGTGCATGAGGCGCAGCTTCTGCAGGTGGTCACCGCTTACCGGCTGTTCATGCCCTTTGCGGGCATCACCATCTCCACCCGGGAGTGCGCCAGAGTCAGGGATAATATGGTCAACATCGCGGCCACCAAGATTTCTGCAGGGGTTTCCACGGGAATCGGCAGCCACGTGGAGGAGATGGAGGACAAAGGGGACGAACAATTCGAGATCTCGGACGCCCGCACGGTGGACGAAGTGTACAAAGACCTGGCAAAGATCGGCCTCCAGCCGGTGATGAGCGACTATATTTATGTGTAGAGCAGGAGGGACAGATGTATCAGGACATTGACTTTTCAAAGATCATCGCGGTATCCAGCCGGCATCTAAGCCGCCTGCCCTATCTGGAACAGGTGGAACGGATCTGCAGTTTTCATCCGAAAGCCTTTCTTCTGCGGGAAAAGGATCTGGCGCCGGAGGATTACCGGAAGCTGGCGGGAGAGGTGGAACGGATCTGTGCCCGCAGCGGTGTGCAGATGATTCCCCATTTTTACCCGGAGACGGCGCTGGAAACCGGCTCGTCTATCCTGCATCTGCCTCTCTGGAAACTGAGGGAACTGCGGGAGACAGCGAGAGAAGAAGGGAAAGACGCCGGGAAGCTCCGGTTCGGCGTCTCCGTACATTCGACGGAGGAGGCAGAAGAGGCGGTAAAACTGGGAGCTTCCTATTTAACTGCGGGTCATGTGTTTGCCACGGACTGCAAGAAAGGCGTTCCGCCCAGGGGGCTTGACTTTCTAAAAGCCGTCTGCCGGTGTTCCCCGGTTCCCGTGTACGGGATCGGCGGAATCGGCCTGGATGGGGAGCAGATCCATACCGTTCTGGAACAGGGAGCGCAGGGCGTCTGCATCATGTCCCAGATGATGAAAATATAAATAACTTAAGCGGCAGGGCCAGTCATTGTCGGGATCGGAGTTCTCCGACCCGGCGGACTGGCCTTTGACTTTGAAACCTGTTCTCATATATAATAGGAGCAAAAGAACGGGAAGAAATGGATGAACGATGTTTAAAATTACAAAAGGGAATTTTAAGAAACAAATCTATGGAAACGAAGACTATCTGCTGAACTGGCCGATGCTCTATATACTGACGAATGGGAAACAGGCCTATATCGGAGAGTCCAACCATGTGAAAAACCGCATGTCGCAGCACCATACTTCCGCAGACAAGCGCGTGTTCAATGAGGCTTATTTTATTTATTCTTCAAAATTCAATCAGTCGGTCACACTGGACTATGAGTCCAAGCTGATCCAGTACATGGCCGCTGATCAGGTTTATGAGGTGAGCAACAAGAACGCGGGAATGGCGGACCAGAATTATTACGGGAAAGAAGCGTATGACAGGGAATTTCGAGTACTGTGGCGCAGTCTCCGGCGCGAAAAGCTGGTGAAACATTCCCTGGAGGAACTGGAAAATTCTAATCTGTTTAAGTATTCGCCGTATAAGGAATTAAATAATGATCAGCGGACGGCGGCGGAATCCATTGTGGAGCATTTAAAGAAAGAAGAAGCGCAGGTGGCCGTTGTAGACGGTGTTCCCGGAAGCGGAAAGACTATTGTAGCCATTTATCTCATGAAATATCTGAAGGACAGTGAAGAATTTCGAGGGAAAAAGATCGGTTTCGTAGTTTCGCAGACTTCTCTGAGGGTAACTTTAAAGGGAACTTTCAAGGGCGTCTACGGCCTTCAGGCCAGAGACGTAATATCGCCGTCAGCCGCTGCCAAAGAGTGTTATGACATCCTGATTGTGGACGAGGTACACAGACTTCACCAGTATAAAAACATTTCCTATGGGGGCGCGTTCAAAAAGAACTGTGAGCGTATCGGACTGACCACTGACAGCGATGAACTGGATTGGATTCTTCATCAATGCAAGTGTGCAGTGCTGTTTTATGATAGCCTGCAGGTGGTTGGCCCGTCCTGCATCGGCGGAGAGCGATTCCGCGGCAAGATGGAGAGGGAGAAGAAAAAAAGAACGGTGTCCCGCCACACTTTGTGGACCCAGATGAGAGTAAAGGGCGGGGAAGGTTATATTGAATATGTCAGAGATCTGATACGGGGAAAGGTGAAAGAAAAGAAGGTTTTTGATCAATATGAGTTTAAGCTGATGACGGACTTTAAAGCGTTTGACGAACTAATGCATCAGAAAGAGGAACAGGAGTCCCTGGTGAGGATGATCGCCGGATATGCATGGGACTGGGCCAGTAAAAAGGACAAATCTTTGTATGACATTGAAATTCAGGGAATAAAAAAACAGTGGAACTATTGTACGGAAGGGTGGGTCCATTCTGACGGAGCGCTCGAGCAGGTGGGATGCATCCATTCTGTTCAGGGATATGACCTGAATTACGCTTTTGTTATCGTTGGGAACGAAATAGGATACGATGTGAAAAAGGACAGGATCATAATCCGGCCGGATAAATATTATGATCAGAACGGCAAAAATACAGCGGGATATGAAGAACTGAAAGAATATATTCAGAGTATTTATTACGTTTTGTTCACAAGAGGCATCAAGGGGACCTATCTGTATGTCTGCGATCCGGAATTGAGAGCGTATTTGTCCAGGTATGTGGATGTGGTGTGATTCCGTCAGGCCGCCGTGCCGGTTCTGAAGGCGCGGACTGGATTGCACCCAGGTGACCCGCATCCCGGCGTCCCGTGCCAGGCGCATAAATCCGCCTTGACACGGGATTTTCTTTGCCCTATACTTAGACGGAGTATGTAAAGAGAAGAGGACGACAGGAGGAAATATCGTGGCGGATATTAGAAAAGAGATAGAAAAAAGGCGGACTTTTGCGATCATCTCTCATCCCGACGCGGGAAAGACGACATTGACGGAAAAGTTCTTATTATATGGAGGCGCCATCAACCTGGCTGGTTCAGTAAAAGGAAAAGCCACGGCCAGACACGCGGTGTCGGACTGGATGGAGATCGAGAAAGAGAGGGGTATCTCGGTCACCTCTTCGGTGCTCCAGTTCAACTATGACAATTACTGCATCAATATCCTGGATACGCCGGGACACCAGGATTTCTCCGAGGATACCTACCGTACCCTGATGGCCGCGGATTCTGCGGTCATGGTGATCGACGGTTCCAAAGGCGTGGAGGCGCAGACCCGGAAGCTGTTCAAGGTCTGCGTCATGCGGCACATTCCCATTTTCACGTTCATCAACAAGATGGACCGGGACGCCATGGACACGTTCGAGCTGCTGGACGATATTGAGAAAGAACTGGGGATCGCTACCTGCCCGGTGAACTGGCCCATTGGATCGGGAAAAGAATTCAAAGGCGTCTATGAGCGGGCCACCGGAAAGATCCATGTCTTTTCCGGGACGGAGAAGGGCACGAAGGAAGGAGAGGATCGGATCCTGTCCCTGGAGGAAGCGGATGGAGTACTCCTGGAGGGACAGAAGGAGAAGCTTCTGGACGAGATCGACCTTCTGGACGGTGCCAGCGCGGAATTTGACCAGGAGCTGGTGGATATAGGCGAACTCTCCCCGGTGTTTTTCGGGTCGGCCCTTACCAACTTCGGCGTGGAGATCTTCCTGAAACATTTCCTGAAGATGACCACCTCTCCCCTTCCCAGAAAAGCGGACGCGGGAGTGATCGATCCCATCGAGGAAGGATTTTCCGGCTTCATCTTCAAGATCCAGGCCAATATGAACAAGGCCCATCGGGACCGTATCGCTTTCATGCGTATCTGTTCCGGCAAGTTTGAAGCGGGCATGGAAGTGCTGCATGTGCAGGAAAATAAAAAGATCCGTCTCTCCCAGCCTCAGCAGATGATGGCTCAGGACCGCAAGATCGTGGAAGAAGCCTATGCGGGCGATATCATCGGGCTTTTCGATCCGGGCATTTTCTCCATAGGAGATACGGTATGTATGCCGGGACGCCGGATCCAGTATGAGGGCATCCCCACCTTCGCGCCGGAGCATTTTGCCCGTGTGCGCCAGGTGGATACGATGAAGAGAAAACAGTTCGTGAAAGGCATCGAACAGATTGCCCAGGAAGGCGCGATCCAGATCTTCCAGGAGTACAATACCGGTATGGAGGAGATCATCGTGGGCGTTGTGGGCGTACTTCAGTTCGATGTGCTGAAATATCGTCTGAATCACGAGTATAATGTGGAGATTCTTCTGGAAAACTTACCATATGAACATATCCGCTGGATCGAGAATCCTGAGATCGACCTGGACAAGATCAGCGGAACGTCAGACATGAAAAAAATCCGCGACCTGAAGGGACGTCCCCTGCTGCTCTGGATCAACAGCTGGAGCATCGGCATGACCCTGGACCGAAACCCGGGGCTGGAGCTCAGCGAGTTTGGGCGTTAGCCATGAGCCGTGCCAGGACGAACCCAGGAGGCTTCCGTGAGCCCGCTCATGGAAAGCCGAATGGGGTTAGACTGATAGGGCGAAGCCCGGTCAGCGAGCCGGAGCGAAGCGCAGGCGAGCTGGGTGCACGGCGCACGGTGTACAGAGGCGAGCTGGGCACGGCGCATGGCGGCTCCGTGCAACTTCCCCTTCACAAAAGCGGTAAAATTTGTTACAATGCAAGTAAATGCAGATCAGCTTTGGGAGGTAACGGGATGGAAAAATTAGACAGAGCAACTCACGTACTTCATATAGACGGCGACAAGGGTGAGGTACAGATTGCAGATGAAGTGGTCGCCATTATCGCCGGCATGGCGGCAACAGAGGTCAAAGGAGTGGCCTCCATGGTCGGCAACATTAAAAATGAGCTGGTGGCGAAGATGGGGATGAAGACGCTGTCAAAGGGAGTCACCGTGGAAGTAACCGATACGGATGTGAAGGTGGACCTGGCGCTGAACATGGAGTTCGGAGCCAATATTCTGGAGGTCTCCGGCACCGTACAGGAAAAGGTGAAATCCGCCATTGAGGGTATGACCGGCATGAAAGTGTCCGAGGTCAATGTCCGTGTGGCAGGCGTCGTACTTTCTTAAATGCACAGATGCGGATAAGATGAAAAGAGGGGCTGTCGCAGTATGCGCTGACAGTCCCATTTTTGCACAACAGGAAATAGATTCGGAGGACAGGATGAAGAGAAGAGAGTTGAGAGAGCGTATTTTTCAGCTTTTGTTTCGTGTGGAATTCAACGGGCAGGAGGATATGCAGGAGCAGGTGAGCCTGTTCGTAGACGATATGAAGGAAGATCAGGAAGTGAGACAGGAAGACGAGGCGTATATCTCAGGAAAATATGAGAGCGTCATGGAAAAGCTTCCTCAGATCGACGCCATGCTGGAGGGAGCCTCCAAGGGCTGGAAGATCGGCCGCATGAACAAGGTGGACCTGACCATTCTCAGGCTGGCGGTCTACGAGATGAAATTTGATGAGGACATTCCAGAGAAGGTGGCCATCAACGAAGCGGTGGAGCTTTCCAAAAAATTCGGAGGGGATGATTCGCCTGCCTTTGTCAACGGCGTGCTGGCAAAGCTGACAGAGAAATAACATGGCAAACAATGTCTATTCGGTAAAACAGGTCAACGCCTATATTAAAAATATGTTCGTTCAGGACTTCATGCTGAACCGGATCTATGTGAAGGGGGAGGTATCCAACTGCAAATACCATACCTCCGGCCATATTTATTTTTCCCTGAAAGACGAGTCCGGAGCCATCGCCTGCGTCATGTTCGCGGGGGATCGGAGGCGCGGGCTGGCTTTCCGCATGCAGGAAGGGCAGAAGGTCATCGTGCTGGGAAGTGTGAACGTCTATGAACGGGATGGCAGGTACCAGCTCTACGCCAGGGAGATTGTGCCGGACGGGGAAGGGGACCTGTACCTCCGGTTTGAACAGTTAAAAAAGGAACTGGAAGAGATGGGCATGTTTGCCCAGGAGTTTAAACAGCCCATCCCCTTTTACAGCAGGAAGATCGGGATTGTGACCGCGCCCACAGGAGCAGCCGTGCGGGATATCATGAATATTTCCCGCAGGAGGAATCCCTATGTGCAGCTGATCCTCTATCCGGCGCTGGTCCAGGGGGAGCAGGCGGCGGAGAGCATCGTCAAAGGAATCCGCACGCTGGACGCCTATGGGGTGGATGTGATGATCGTAGGGCGGGGCGGCGGCTCCATTGAGGATCTGTGGGCGTTCAACGAGGAGATTGTGGCAAGGGCCATCTTCGAGTGCCGCACTCCGGTGATCTCCGCGGTGGGGCATGAGACCGACACCACGATCGCGGATTATGTGGCGGATCTAAGAGCGCCCACGCCGTCGGCGGCGGCGGAACTGGCGGTGATGGATGTTCGCCAGCTCATGGGAGGGCTGGAGCTTTTCCGCCAGCAGCTGATGGACCGTATGGAGCAGAAGTTTCTGGACCGGCAGAATCAGGCGGAGCAGTTAAGACGCTTGCTGAAATACTTAAGCCCCCAGTACCAGCTGAATGAGAAGCGCCAGTATGCGGGAGAGCTTCAGGAGAAGCTGGGACAGGCCATGAGGCAGAAACTCCTGGAGCGCAGGCATCAGGTGCAGCTTCTGGCCCAGGGGCTGGACGGCGCCTCGCCGCTTAAGAAGCTGAGTCAGGGCTATTCTTACACGCAGACGCAGGACGGAAAAGCGCTGCGGAGCGTGGAAGAGACCCGCCCCGGCGACCGGCTCA
Organism: uncultured Lachnoclostridium sp.; assembly: GCA_944381625.1. GTDB lineage: Bacteria > Bacillota > Clostridia > Lachnospirales > Lachnospiraceae > Hominiventricola. The sequence goes on along the minus strand of CALWLW010000004.1, from coordinate 41,161 downwards.
CGATCCATGTGACCGACGGCAGGGTGTATGCGCAGGTGCTGGAGACAGAACAGGCGGAAAGGAATGGACAGTGATGGAGATCGTATATCAGGAAGAAGAGAAAAAAGAGATGAAGCTGGAGGAAGCGCTGGACCGGATTGACATGCTTCTGAAGAAGATGGGGGATAAGGAAGTGTCTCTGGAGGAGACTTTTTCATTGTATCAGGAAGGCATGCAGCTTCTGAAACGCTGCAATGAACAGATAGACCGGGTGGAAAAACAGATGCTTCAGATCGACGAGGAGGGGCAGATCCATGAATTTTCATGAAGAACTGAAGAAAAGGACAGAATGGACGGAAGACGTGATCAGGGAGTTTCTTCCCAAAGAAGAAGGATACCAGAAGGAGGTCATGGAGGCCATGAATTACAGCCTCCTGGCAGGGGGCAAACGCCTGCGTCCTCTGATGATGTACGAGACGTACCGGATGTTCGGCGGGGAGGGGGACGTGATCCGGCCGTTTATGGCGGCTATGGAGATGATCCATACGTACTCCCTGGTACACGACGACCTGCCGGCCATGGACAACGATGAGTATCGCCGGGGAAAACTGACGACGCACGCCAAATACGGGCACGCCATGGGCATCCTGGCCGGCGACGCGCTTCTGAATTATGCGTTTGAGACGGCAGTCTCGGCGTTTGACTGTGGTACGGATCCGGCAAAAACAGCGAAAGCGGTGCAGATCCTGGCAGGAAAGGCGGGGATCTACGGCATGATCGGAGGACAGGTGGTGGACGTGCAGGCCTCCGGGCACGCAGTCTCTGAAGATCAGCTGGATTTCATCTACCGGCTGAAGACCAGCGCGCTTCTGGAAGCCTCCATGATGGTGGGCGCGGTTCTGGCCGGAGCTTCTGAGGAAGAACTTGGAATCGTGGAGCAGACGGCCCGGGATGTGGGAGTGGCATTCCAGATCCGTGATGATATCCTGGATGTGACGGGGACGCTTGAGTCCATCGGGAAACCGGTGCACAGCGACGACAAGAACGAGAAGACGACCTATGTGACGCTGAAAGGACTGGAACAGGCGTCCAGGGATGTGGAGGAGCTGTCTGCAAGGGCGCTGGAGAATCTGGCGTCGCTTCCTTATAAGAATGAATTTTTAACGGAACTGATCAAGTCGCTGGTATACAGAGAGAAATAAAGGGGATGTACCATGGCACTGGAGAAAATCAATCAGGCGAATGACATCAAGAAGATTGCGCCGGAAGAATACGAACAGCTGGCGCAGGAGATCCGGACCTTTTTGATCGAGAAGATCAGCCGGACAGGGGGACATCTGGCGTCCAACCTGGGCGTGGTGGAGCTGACCATGGCTCTTCACCTGAGCCTGGATCTGCCGCGGGATAAGATCGTGTGGGACGTGGGACACCAGTCCTATACCCACAAGCTGCTCACCGGCAGGAAGGCCGGGTTTGATGAACTGAGAAAGTACGGGGGTATGAGCGGATTTCCCAAACGCAAGGAAAGCGACTGCGACAGTTTCGATACCGGACACAGTTCCACCTCCATCTCGGCGGGGATCGGGCTGGTGGCGGCCAGGGACCTGCAGGGCGAATCAGGGTATGTGGTGTCGGTGATCGGTGACGGCGCGCTCACCGGAGGGATGGCGTATGAGGCGCTGAATAACGCTTCCCAGCTGAAAAGGAATTTTATCATTGTACTGAACGACAACAACATGTCCATCGCGGAGAATGTGGGAGGAATGTCCGAATATCTGAACGGACTTCGGACCAACGAGGTATATACGAATTTTAAGACCGGCGTGGAGCAGTCCCTGAACCGGATTCCTTACGGGAATCATCTGGCTAATCAGTTGAAGAAGACCAAAAGCGGGATCAAACAGCTTTTCATTCCGGGAATGCTGTTTGAAGATATGGGTATTACCTACCTGGGGCCGGTGGATGGCCACGATATCCGCAAACTCCTGGATGTGCTGAAGAAAGCGAAACGTGTCAAGGGGGCGGTGCTGGTGCATGTGCTCACCAGGAAAGGGAAGGGCTATGAGCCGGCAGAGCGGCATCCGGCCAGATTCCATGGCGCGGAACCCTTCGATATCGAGACGGGGCTGCCCACAAGCCGGAGGAAGAAGGCCAATTATCAGGACGTATTTTCCACCTGCATGGTGAAGCTGGGACAGCGCAATGAAAAGGTGGTGGCGATCACGGCGGCCATGCCGGACGGTACCGGCCTGAAGCGTTTCCGCCTGAGCTATCCGGAGCGCTTTTTCGACGTGGGAATCGCGGAGGAGCATGCGGTGACGTTCGCGGCCGGGCTGGCGGCGGGAGGACTGCGTCCCATCTTTGCGGTCTATTCTTCCTTCCTTCAGCGGGCTTACGACCAGGTGCTCCATGACGTGTGCATCCAGAACCTGCCGGTGGTCTTCGCCATCGACCGGGCCGGACTGGTGGGAAGCGACGGGGAGACCCATCAGGGGATTTTCGATCTGTCCTATCTGTCCAGTATCCCCAATATGCACATTATGGCTCCGAAGAACAAATGGGAGCTTTCCGATATGCTGAAATTCGCGGTGGGCTTTGACGGCCCCATCGCGCTCCGCTATCCCAGAGGGGAAGCCTACGACGGGCTGAAGGATTTCCGCAGGCCCATCGTCTACGGCAAAAGCGAGGTGATCTATGAAGAGGAAGATATCGCGCTCCTGGCTGTGGGCAGCATGGTGAAGACGGCGGAGGAAGTCCGCAGGAAGCTGAAAGAGATCGGCTACAACTGTACGCTGGTGAACGGCCGGTTCATCAAGCCTGTCGATACGGAAGTCCTGGAGGAACTGGCGAAGGACCACCGGCTGCTGGTGACCATGGAAGAGAATGTGCGCAGCGGCGGTTACGGAGAGAAGGTGCGGGATTACGCGGCAGACCGGGGTCTTAAGGTTCAGGTGCTGCAGATTGCCATCCCCGACGAATACGTGGAGCACGGCAACGTGTCGCTGCTCTACGAAGAGGTGGGCATCGACCCGGAATCCGTGACCAAGCGGATCATTGAAAAATACATTACAATAAAGCAGGGATAAAGAGTATGAAGACGAGACTGGATGTTCTCCTGGTGGAACGGGGGCTTTCGGAGTCCAGGGAGAAGGCGAAAGCCATTATCATGTCCGGCAATGTGTTTGTGGACGGACAGAGGGAAGACAAGGCGGGCGCCATGTTCCCGGAGAAGGCGGTAATCGAGGTAAAGGGATCTCCGCTGAAATATGTGAGCAGGGGAGGTCTGAAGCTGGAAAAGGCCATGAGCTGTTTTGATGTGGATCTTTGTGGCAGGGTCTGTATGGACGTGGGGGCTTCCACCGGAGGTTTTACCGACTGTATGCTGCAGAACGGGGCGCGGAAGGTGTATGCGGTGGACGTGGGAAACGGACAGCTGGCATGGAAGCTGCGTCAGGACGAGCGGGTGGTCTGTATGGAAAAGACCAATATCCGCTATGTGACCCCGGAACAGATCGGGGAACCCGTCGAATTCGTATCCATAGACGTGGCGTTCATTTCCCTGACCAAAGTTCTGATGCCGGTAAAACAGCTGCTGACGGACGACGCCCGCGTGGTGGCGCTGATTAAGCCGCAGTTTGAGGCTGGCCGGGAACAGGTGGGCAAAAAAGGCGTGGTGCGGGATAAATCCGTGCATCTGGACGTGATCCGCCATGTGATGACCTACGCGTCCGGGATCGGTTTTCGGGTGCTGGACCTGGAATTCTCTCCCATAAAAGGGCCGGAGGGCAATATCGAATATCTGCTTTACCTGCAGAACCAGACAGAAGGCGCCTCATGCGAAGAGATACCGGTGGATCCCTCCGGGATCGTGGAACAGGCGCACCGGGAGCTTTAAGCTTATGAAATCGTTTTATATTATAGCAAACCGTGAAAAAGATGAGAATCTGCGTCTTTCCTGCGACATCGCGGATTATCTGGAAAAAAGAGGGATGCGCTGCAGGATTCGGGGAGCGGAAGCGGATGTCCGCGCACAGATCCGGGAAGCGGAGGCGGAAGGCATCCTGGTGCTGGGCGGGGACGGCACCCTTCTGCGCGCGGCCAGGGAGCTGGCAGGCCTGGAGATCCCGTTTCTGGGGATCAATCTGGGCCATCTGGGATACCTGGCGGAGATCGAGGAGCAGAATGTACATACGGCTCTGGACCAGCTGATGGCAGACAACTATATTGTGGAAGAGCGCATGATGCTGGGAGGGAGCGTCTGGGCGGACGGGAAGGAGACCGGACACGATATTGCGCTCAACGACATCGTACTCAACCGCCAGGGGAACCTGAAAGTGGTGGATTACGATATCTATGTGAACGGGGAATACCTGTATTCTTCCACGGCGGACGGGATCATCGTGTCCACGCCTACCGGTTCCACAGGCTACAGCCTGTCCGCCGGAGGGCCGATTGTGTCGCCGGAAGCTTCGATCCTGGTTCTGACGCCCATTTGTTCCCACGCGCTGAATTCCAGGAGCATTGTGTTTTCCGGAGAAGAGAAGATCCATATAAAGATCGGGGAAGGAAGACACGGCGGCGTGGATCAGGCCTGCGCCACCTTTGACGGAGACAACTGCTTCCAGATGCAGTCCGGCGATTATGTGGAGATCCAGAAAGCTGCCGAGGTGACAAGGATCATCAAGATCAATCAGGTCAGCTTCCTGCAGGTGCTCAGGGAGAAACTGAGCCGCAGCTGACGAAAGGAAGAGACAGATGAAACGGGGAAGACAGGAAAAGATCATAGAATTGATCGAACAGTATGACATCGAGACGCAGGATGAGCTGGCGGACAGGCTCCGTCAGGAGGGCTTTGAAGTGACCCAGGCCACGGTCTCCAGGGATATCCGGGAATTGAAGCTGTCCAAAGTGCCAGGCTACGGAGGCAGGCACAAATATGCGCTGCTGAAGCACCAGGAACACCAGATGGCGGAAAAGTATGAAGGCATCCTGCGGGAAGCTTTTGTCTCCATGGACTGCGCTCAGAATATCCTGGTGATCAAGACCGTGTCCGGGATGGCCATGGCCGTGGGCGCGGCCATGGACAACCTGGGCTGGAAAGAGATTGTGGGCTGTATCGCCGGGGACGATACGGTGATGTGCGTCATCCGTACGTCGGAGGAGACGAAGGCGCTGATGGGAGAACTGAAAAAGATCATAAAGAGATAGAGGGGACAGGATGCTGCAGCATTTACATGTGAAGAATCTCGCTCTGATCCGGGAGGCGGAGATTGATTTTACCGAAGGGCTCAACATATTGACAGGAGAGACGGGAGCCGGAAAATCCATTATCATTGGCTCCATCACCATGGCGTTGGGAGGACGTGTGGCAAAAGAGATGATCCGGGAAGACGCCGGGCAGGCTCTGATCGAACTGGTCTTTACGGCGGACCGGCCGGAACTTCTGGCGTGGCTTCAGCGGATGGATATCCCTGCGGAGGATGGACAGCTGATCCTGTCCCGGAAGATCTCCGGGAGCCGCAGCATCTGCCGTATCAACGGGGAGACGGTGAGCACGGCGGTGCTGAAAGAAGCAGCTTCCTTCCTCATCGACATTCATGGACAGCATGAACACCAGTCCCTGCTGAACCGGAAAAAGCATCAGGAGATCCTGGATGCCTATGCCCACGGAAGGCTGGGGGCCTTAAAGGACAGGATCTCGGAGGCGTACCGCGCCTTAAGGGAACTGGAAAAGGAACTGGAGCAGGCGTCTCTGGACGAGAACGGGCGGCTCAGGGAGCAGGAACTTTTGGAGTTCGAGATCTCAGAGATAGAAGACGCGGCGCTGGAGGACGGCGAGGACGAACGTCTGGAACAGGAATACCGCAGGATGGTCAATGGGAAAAAGATCCTGGAAGCCCTGTCCGCGGCAAAGGCCCTGTGCGGAGGGGAGGATGGGTCAGCGTCCGAACAGATCGGACGGGCCTGCCGGGAAGTACTGGGGGCGCTGCGCTTCGACGGAGAGCTTGAGAGCCTGGCGGAGCAGATCCAGCAGATCGACGGCATGCTGGCCGATTTTTCCAGGGAGCTGTCCGATTATATGGACGGGCTGGAGTTCTCCGAGCAGGATTTCCTGGATACGGAGGAGCGACTGAACCGGATCAACCATCTGAAGGCCAAATATGGACAGACAATTACGGAGATCCGGGCGTACCAGGCCGAAAAACAGGAGCGTCTGGATATCCTGATCCATTTTGAAGAATATACGGCAAAACTGAGACAGGACTGCCGGAAGGCGGAAAAGACTCTGGAGGAGCTGTGCCGGCAGGCGCATGCCGTCCGGGAGGAAGAGGCGCAGAGACTGGAAAGGCTCATGCAGGAGCAGCTGGAAGAACTGAACTTCCTGGACGTCCGTTTCCGGATCGAGGTCCGGGATACCGGCCAGTATACGGCGGAAGGGTCGGACGAGGTGGAATTCATGATCTCCACCAATCCGGGGGAGCCTCTGAAGCCTCTGGGGAAGATCGCTTCCGGCGGCGAGCTGTCCAGAGTGATGCTGGCCATCAAGACGGTGCTGGCGGATCAGGACGCCATCGGTACGGTGATCTTTGACGAGATCGATACCGGCATCAGCGGCAGGACGGCCCAGAAAGTGTCAGAGAAGCTGGCGCTGATCGGGAAGAGCCGCCAGGTGATCTGCATCACCCACCTGGCCCAGCTTGCGGCCATGGCCGACAGTCATTACTGTATTGAAAAACATGCGGCGGACGGAAGCACCGAGACGGTGATCCGCAGGCTTTCCGAGGAAGAGGCGGCGGAAGAACTGGCCCGCATCCTGGGAGGAGCGAGGATCACAGAATCTGTGAGGGAAAATGCCAGGGAGATGAGAAAGCTGGCCCTTCAGCTGAAAAATAAAAGGAAATAATTGGAAGTAAGTTCAGACGGTTTTGTGCAGACACTAAGGAAAAAGTGTGAAAGGTGTGGCTGCATGAACCGTCTGAAAATTTATCGTTTATGTTTGATCGCCGCCCTGATTCTGTCGATTCTGTTATTCTGGTTTTATGGAAGGTGGTATGTGAACAGCAGGATTCCCGATGTGATCCGCGTGGGGGAAGGCGAGGAACAGACGCTGGACCTGGGGATCAAGGAAGTATCGGTACAGGCAGTACAGAAACAGCGGGTGATCCCGGGAGGGATTCCGGTGGGGATCTATCTGGAAACGGACGGAGTCTATGTGGTGGGAACCGGGGAGGTGGTGTCGGTGGACGGACTGACCTATGAGCCGGCCTACCAGATTGTACAGACCGGGGACTACATTCTGGCCGTCAACGGCAGGCAGGTTGAGGATAAGGACGAACTGATCGAATGCGTACAGGCCTGTCAGTCTGATATTATGATACTGAAGGTACTGCGGGGCTCGGAGGTGATCCAGGTACGCATCAGCGCCGTGGAGACGGAGGAGAATTACAAACTGGGGATCTGGGTCAAGGATGATATCCAGGGTATCGGGACGCTCACATACGTGACAGAGAATATGCAGTTCGGGGCGCTGGGACATGGGATCACAGATACGGATACAGGAGAGCTGCTGGATGTTTCCGGCGGTTCTCTCTACGATACAAGTATTCTGGAAATTGTAAAAGGGGAGAAGGGAGAGCCGGGGGAGATCAGCGGCATGATTACTTATTCCGCGCGCCATGTGAGAGGCAGTATCATGAAAAATACGCCGGCCGGAATCTTCGGCACGGCGGATTCCCAGATCCGGCAGCAGATACAGACCGCCCCGGTGGAGGTGGCGTTCAAGCAGGAGATCGTACCCGGAAAAGCCTGTATCCGAAGCTCTGTGTCCGGTGAGTTAAAGGAATACGAGGTAGAGATCCAGGAAATCCGTCTGAATGAAAACGATGTGAACAAGGGCATGGTGTTCCAGGTGACCGACCCGGAGCTTCTGGAACTGACAGGCGGCATCATCCAGGGAATGTCCGGATCGCCCATCCTTCAGAACGGAAAGCTGGTGGGGGCGGTGACCCACGTATTCGTGAACGATCCGGCGAGAGGCTACGGGATCTTCGCGGAGACCATGCTGGACGCGTCACTTTGACATTCCTCCGGGACCATATTATAATGGAACAGAATGAAATGAAACGGAACAAAGGAGAACCGCGTATGGAGAAAGAACAGTCGGGAAAGACACTGGATGAACAGCAGGATTTCACAAGGGGCAGCATCCCTGTGAAGATGACAAAATTTATGATCCCCATTCTGGGAGCGCTGATCCTCCAGGCCATGTACGGGGCGGTGGACCTTCTGGTAGTGGGAAAATTCGGGACGACCGCGGGGATCTCAGGCGTTTCCACGGGGAGCAATGTGATCAATCTGGTGACCTTTACCGTCACAGGACTGGCCATGGGCGTCACGGTGCTGATCGGCCGCTATCTGGGCGAAAACCGTCCTGAAAGGATAGGGAAAGTCATCGGGGGCGTAATCTGTTTTTTCCTGGCGCTGGCAGTGATCCTGACGGCGGCGCTGCTGATCTTCGCCAGGCCGCTGGCCGTGCTGATGCAGGCCCCGCCGGAGGCGCTGGACCTGACTGTACAGTATATCCGCATCTGCGGAGGAGGCATCGTCTTTGTGGTGGCCTATAATGTGATCAGCAGTATTTTCCGGGGGATGGGCAATTCCCGCCTCCCGCTGATCTTCGTTTCCATCGCCTGCGTGGTAAATATCGTGGGAGACCTTCTGCTGGTGGCCGTGTTCCATATGAACGTGGCGGGAGCGGCCATCGCCACCATCGCGGCCCAGGCGGTGAGCGTGATCCTGTCCCTGGCGATCATCCGCAGGCAGAAACTGCCGTTTACACTGAAACGGTCCGACGTGAGGCCGAACCGTGAGATACATAAATTCGTGCGCCTGGGCGCGCCGCTGGCCCTGCAGGAACTTCTGACGAACCTGACCTTCCTGGCCCTGTGCGCGTTTATCAACCGGCTGGGGCTGGACGCTTCCTCCGGCTACGGGGTGGCGCAGAAGATCGTGTCGTTTGTCATGCTGATTCTCTCGTCCATCATGCAGTCCATGTCGTCGTTTGTGGCGCAGAACGTGGGCGCGCACATGGAGGATCGGGCGAAGCAGGCCATGAAGTACGGCATGGGAATGGGAGCCGGGATCGGCGTGGTCATCGCGTATCTGGCGTATTTTCATGGGGACGTCCTCTCGGCTCTGTTTACCAGCGACGCGGCGGTGATCCTGCGGTCGTTTGAATATCTGAAAGGATTTGCCATCGAGGCGGTGGTGACCAGCATCTCCTTCAGCTTCATGGGATATTTCAACGGACATTCTCGCTCCCTTTTCGTCATGTGCCAGGGCCTGGCCCAGTCCTTCCTGGTAAGGCTGCCCATGTCCTACCTGATGAGCATCCAGCCGGACGCGTCGCTGACCCGCATCGGCTGGGCGGCGCCTGCGGCCACGATCTTCGGCATCCTCATGTGCCTGGCGTACTATATCCATATGAACCGGCAGAGCGCGAAAATCCGGCAGCGACAAAGGAACGATGAAAAACGGAGCCGGAAGGCCGGGGAGGTGAACCGATGAAGAGTCCCATGACGACCCTGTGCTATATGGAACAGGACGGGAAATACCTGATGCTCCACAGGGTGAAAAAGGAGCATGATATCAACGAAGGGAAATGGATCGGGATCGGCGGGCATTTTGAACCGGGAGAGAGCCCGGAGGAATGCCTGATAAGAGAGGTGAAGGAGGAGACGGGGCTGACCCTCACCTCCTGGAAATTCCGGGGAATCGTCACATTCTCTTCCGACGGAAGCCCCACGGAGTATATGTGCCTGTACACGGCGGATGCGTTTACCGGCGAACTCCTGGAGGACTGCAGCGAGGGCGTCCTTGAGTGGGTGCCCAAGGAGGAGGTGACAAACCTGCGCCTGTGGGAAGGCGACCGGGTCTTCCTGGATCTTCTGACGAAGGACGTACCGTTTTTCTCCCTGAAGATGACCTACGTACAGGACCGGCTGGTGGAATGCGTGCTGGACGGGAAGGATCTGGGCTGTCCGGCGTAAAGCGCCCGGTACTTTTTCGCGGAGAGCCCGTTTTCCTTTTTAAATATCCTGCAGAAATAATTATAGTCGGAAAAGCCGCACAGGGCGGCGATCCGGCTCACGGTCTGGTCCGTATCCTTAAGAAGGGTGCGGGCCTTTTCCATGCGCAGCTTCCGGATATAATGAGCCAGGCCGCAGCCCAGGTATTTGTCGCAGGACGCGTAGAGGCGGCTGCGGCTGATGCCGAAATCCCGGGCGATCTGCTCCACGGACAGATCTTCCTGGAGATGTTCTGACAGATAGGATTCCAGGTTCCGGGCGAAATTCTGCCTGCGGGCAGACATGAGATGGCGCAGAAGCACGTAAAAGGTACAGGCTTCCAGGATCTTGGCGGAGGCCAGGATCTGCTCCCTGGTCTTTTTTTCTATGTGCAGACAGGCGGAGAACGGCTCTTCCGGCTCAAGGCCGTTGTCTCGGAAGGCTTTTCTAAGAACGGTTTCCAGCTCCTGGTCGCTCTTAAGGTCCGTGATCTGCCCGAACATGACGTAGCCGATGAACAGGCCGTTCTCGATCAGCGGGGCGGCGGCTTCCACCAGCCCTGCGTGGCAGTGGTACACGATCAGCTCCGAGGTTCTGCGGCAGTGTTCGAAGGACCGGCGGTTGCTGGCCTCGCATTTTTTGCGGCAGGCAGGATCTTTGTGCATCCGGGCGCAGAAGGCGCAGTGCTGGTCCGGCCATGCCACCAGTTCCTCATACTCTTCGTCGAAGACTGCGATGCGGATGCCGGTGAGCAGGTGAAAATCTTTTAACAGGGCTTTCAGCTCCTCCAGGTTCAGGTTTGCGATCATATTCCGTCCTCCTTCTGGTACTCAGTATAACAGAGAACTAAAATATGGTAAATATATTTTTAAAACAGGACAAATTTACAGTTTTCAGAATAAAAGTCTCTATCCAAAAGCGTCCCGGACAGGTATGATGGAGACAGGAAAGAAAGGAGGAGCGGCGATGAGATTTGCGCTGTATTTTGGGAACCGGGGATTTATGCCGGCGGAGTTGATTGAAGGAGCCAGGGAAGATATGGTGAAGGCCGTGACCGACGCGGGTTACGAGTACCTGATCATGGATAAAGACGCCACCCGGTACGGGGCGGTGGAGACCAGGGACGAGGGGCGGCTGTACGCCCGCTGGCTGAAATCCCATGAAGGGGAGTACGACGGAGTGATCCTCTGTCAGCCTATATTCATCGATGAGAATGGGGCGATCACAGCGCTGCAGGACGCGGGGGTGCCGATCCTGATGCAGGCTTATCCCGATGAGATCGGAAAGATGGATTTTGCCCACCGCAGGGATGCTTTCTGCGGGAAATTCTCGGTGACGGATGTGTTTGAACAGTACCAGGTGCCGTATACGGTGATGGCGCCTCATGTGGTGCATCCCCTGTCTCCGGCTTTCGCCCGGAATCTGCATGATTTTGCCGCAGTCTGCCGGGTGGTGAATGGGATGAAACGGTTCAACATCGGCTGTATCGGAGCCAGAACCACGGCGTTTAAGACGGTCCGCTTCGATGAGATCACCCTGCAGCGGCACGGTATCAACGTGGAGTGTTTCGACCTGTCCGAGCTGTTCGAGCTGGTGCGGGCGAAGGACGATCAGGACAGCGCCGTCCTGGCGAAAAAAGAGCGGCTGGAAAACTATACGGATTTCTCAAAGGTGCCGGAGGAGAAGAAGCTCATGCTGGCGAAGATCAGCGTGGTGATCGACGAGTACATAGAGACGTATCATCTGGACGCCATCGCCCTGCGGTGCTGGAACGAGATGGAGACCTATCTGCGAGTCTGTCCGTGCGTGCTGTTAAGCGAACTGAACGACCGGGGGATCACGGCTTCCTGCGAGATCGACATGTGTTCCGCAGTCACCATGCGGGCGCTGCAGCTGGCTACGGAGGGACCGGCGGCCTGCCTGGACTGGAACAACAATTATGGGGACGACCCGGATAAAGTGATCCTGTTCCACTGCGGCTCCACGGCACAGAAGCTCATGGCCGCCAGAGGCACGGTGGGCTCCCACAAAATGTTTGACAAGGACGATCCGGGCAGCGGCTGGGGAGTGAATGAAGGCAGGATCGGAGCGTTCCCCATGACATTTTCCAACTGCAAGACGGAAAACGGAAAGCTGACCATCTATGTGAGCGAAGGGGAATTTACGGATGATGAGATTGAGGACGGATATTTTGGATGCGGCGGCGTGGCCAGGATCCCGGATCTTCAGAACAAGCTGCTGAGACTGGCCAGAGGCGGGTTCAAGCACCATACGACGGTGGCCAACGGGCATGTGAAATGGATTCTGGAGGAAGCCTTCCGGTATTATCTGGGTTACGACCTGGTATCCATCGACGGCTGAAGGGAAAGGAGGATTCTATGGCCTTAGGGGGACTTGACATTGGCAGCACCGGATGCAAGGTGACTGTCTACGATGAGGAAGGCAATTATTTGTATCGCACCTACCGGGACTACCCGGTATCCAGGAAGACCGGAGAGCATGAGGTGATGGCGGAGGATATCTGGAAAGGGGTCCGCGAGGTTCTTGCGGATGCGGGCAGCCATTACCCGGATTTAAAAGCGCTGGGTGTGACCAGTTTCGGGGAGAGCTGCGTGCTGCTGGATGAGGAGGATCGCCCCATCCGGGCGGTGCTTTTGTACACCGATCCCAGAGGCAGCGAAGAATGCAGGGAGCTGGAGGCAGCCCTGGGCCGGGAGAAGCTGGAGCGGATCACAGGGGTGGCGCCCCACAGCATGTACAGCCTGCCCAAACTCATGTGGATCAGGAAGCACCGGCCGGAGCAGTTTGGACGGGCGAAACGGATCCTGATGATGGAGGACTATATCATCTATATGCTGACCGGCAGCGCGGTGATCGACTATTCCCTGGCCACCCGGAGCATGGGGTTCGATATCCGGGCCCTGGAGTGGAGTCAGGAGGTATTTCAGGCGGCGGGGATCGACAGCGGCCTTTTCTCCAGGCCGGTGAGAAGCGGGACGCCGGCGGGTACGGTCCGTCCGGAGATGGCGAAAGCGCTGGGTCTGCCGGAAGGGCTTCTGCTGGTGCCGGCCGGCCATGACCAGGCGGCGGCCGCAGTGGGGTCCGGCGTATTTAAAGCCGACCGGGCCGTGGATATGGCGGGAACTGTGGAATGCATCACGCCGGTCTTTGAAGGAATACCGGAGGACCGCAGGATCTATGACGGCGGGTACGCCATCGTGCCCTATGTCATACCGGGAAATTATGTGACCTACGCCTTCACCTTCAGCGGCGGTGCACTGGTGTCCTGGTTTATCAACAATTTTGCGAAAGAAGAAAAAAGGCGGGCGAAGGAACTGGGACGTTCCGTCTATGAACTCCTGGAGGAAGGGATGAAGGACGGCCCCACGGGCATCCTGGTGCTGCCCCACTTCGCCGGCGCAGGGACGCCTTATATGGACGGTGGCTCCAAAGGAGCTGTGGTGGGACTGACGCTGGACCACAGCGCATCCGATCTGTATCGGGCCATGATGGAAGGCGTGACCTATGAAATGATGCTGAACATGGAACGTCTGGCGGAGGCGGGCATCCGGCCGCAGAAGCTCAGGGCAGCGGGAGGCGGAGCCGCGTCCGCCGTGTGGATGCAGATGAAAGCGGATATGTTGAACCTGCCCATCGTCTCTCTGGGCAACGCGGAGGCTGGAGCTGCCGGGTGCGCCATGCTGGCCGGCGTGGCCGCAGGCGTCTACAAAGACCTGGGCGAAGCGGCCCGGACGATGCTGAAAGAAAAGGATACCTATCTGCCCAGGCAGGAGATGCATGAGGCATATCAGGAATATTATGAAAAATACCGGCGGCTGTACGAGGCAAGCCGTCCGCTGGTGTGAGGAAGGAGGAACGTTTATGACAAATCCATATATCGGCCATGAGAGCCAGATGTGCGGTGTGGAAGAGCACCGGCTGGTGGGAGGAAAGGGCGATGGCATGCGTCTGTTCCTGGTGAGAAACGGAAAAGGGCTGGAATACACGGTATCGGCGGACCGGTGCGCGGATATCTCCCGCCTGAGCTTCCGGGGAATCAATATGAGTTATTTTTCTCCCTGCGGTTATGTGGCCCCGGCTTATTACGACGGGGTGGGAGATGGCTTTTTGAAATCCTTTACGGCGGGCTTTCTAACCACCTGCGGGCTGAACGCGGTGGGAACGCCCTGTGAGGACGACGGCGAGACGCTTCCCCTCCACGGGACGGCGGCCAATATCCCGGCGGAGCAGATCTGGTGGGAGAAGGACGAAGCAGAGCTCCGCATCCATGCGGTGGTCAGGGACCAGGCGTCGTTCGCCCATAAGCTGCTGCTGAAGCGTACCATCGGATGCTCTCTGGAGGAGAACCGCCTCTATATTGAGGATGTAATTGAGAATGAGGGAGACAGGGAATATCCGGCCATGGTTCTGTACCATATGAATATGGGGTATCCGCTGCTCTCTGAGCATGCGCGGCTGTATATCCCCTCTGTGGATGTGAAGCCCAGAACGGAGCACGCGGCGAAGGATCTGGACACCTGGATGCAGATGCTCCCGCCCCAGCCGTGCTTTGAGGAACAGTGCTATTTCCACAGCTTTCAGGGGGATGGTCTGGCGGCGATCTATAACCCGGACATCAGCCAGGGGCTGGCCATCCGCTTCGATCCTGAAAACCTGCCGTATTTCACGGAATGGAAGATGATGGGACACCGGGATTATGTGCTGGGCCTGGAGCCGGGGAACTGTCACCCGGACGGCAGGGACCGCATGCGCGCGGAGGGGCGGCTGACCGTGCTGCAGCCCGGAGAGACCGTGCGTTACCGCGTGGATATCTCCATGATCGCGGGCGAGAACCAGTGGGAAGCCGTCTGCGGAAAATCATAAGAAAGAGTGCTTTTTTGTGCGGGGTATGATATAATGGGCGCAGGGTGCGGGAGCACTCTGCGTTCATTATATCATGGCGCAAACCGGTTTCTGCGTTCACCGCAGAAAGCCGGGCGCATCCGCCGGAGGCAGCATGCCTGGCGGAGCCAGGCATGGCATAATTAAGGCGCAGGGTGCGATGCTCTGCGCTTATTATATTGGGTAAAGGAAGGTACAGCGTTTGAAGTATGACGTAGTAATCATCGGCGCGGGACCGGCGGGTATCTTTACCGCGCTGGAACTGGTTCGCCATGGAAAGAATGAAAAAATACTGATGATAGAGAAGGGAAAACCGGTGGACAGACGCCATTGTCCCAAGTCGGAGACGGGAAAGTGCATGAACTGCAAGCCCAACTGCATGATTACCACCGGATTTTCCGGGGCAGGAGCTTTCTCAGACGGAAAGCTGAGTCTGTCCTGCGAGGTGGGCGGCGAACTGCCGTCCCTGATCGGTGAGAATTTTGCCCAGGAGCTGATCGATTATACAGATAAGATTTATCTGGAGTTCGGCGCGGACGAGCATGTGGAGGGGCTCTATGAGGGTGAGGAAGTTACGGAGATCCGCAAAAGAGCCATCCGGGCAGGGCTGCGGCTGGTGAACTGCCCCATCCGTCACCTGGGTACGGAGAAAGCCCAGCAGCTTTATCTGAATATTCAGAACTACCTTTTGGATCAGGGCGTGGAGATTCTGTTCGAGACGGAATGTGAGAACATCATTCTGGACGGGGATGTGTGTACAGGCGTGCGTATACGGACCAGGAACGGTGAGCAGGAGATACAGGGACGCGAGATCGTCATCGGCACAGGCCGCCGGGGAGCCGACTGGCTGGAGAAGGTGTGCGCGGAGAACGGCATCGCCCACCGTCCGGGGACAGTGGACATCGGGGTCCGCGTGGAGTGCCGCAACGAAGTGATGGAGATTGTCAACAAGGTACTCTATGAAGGAAAGCTGATCGGCTATCCCAAGCCCTGGAAGAATAAAGTACGCACGTTCTGCCAGAATCCAGGCGGCTTTGTGGCCCAGGAGAATTATGACAATAATCTGGCGGTGGTTAACGGCCACAGCTTTAAGGAATTGAAGAGCGAGAACACCAACCTGGCCATCCTGGTCAGCCACAATTTCACGGAACCGTTCAACCAGCCCATCGCCTACGCCCAGAAGGTGGGAGAACTGACCAACATGCTGGGGGCAGGGCATATTCTGGTACAGCGCTACGGAGATATTCTGGACGGCAAACGTACCTGGCAGGAGGAACTGGCCAGATCCAACGTGAAGCCCACGCTCAAAGACGCTGTGGCGGGAGACATCACGGCGGCCATGCCTTACCGGGCCATGACAAATATCATCGAATTTATCCGGATGCTGGATCAGGTGGTTCCCGGATTTGCCAGTGACGAGACGCTGCTGTACAGCCCGGAACTGAAATTTTATTCTAATAAAGTCCGGATGGACGAGAACCTGAATACCAACATCCGGGGCCTCCACTGTCTGGGAGATTCCTCCGGATGGACGAGAGGGCTGATGATGGCGTCCGCCATGGGCGTGCTGATGGGACGGAAACTGATGGAAACAAAACAGGAGGTATGAGTATGAGAAAGATCATTACGATTGCCAGAGAATTTGGCGCAGGCGGAGGAGAAATCGGCAGAAGAGTGTCCAAGGAACTGGGGATCGCATATTATGATCGGGATATTATCCTGAAGACGGCGGTGGCCAGCGGCAAGCTGGACCCGGAACAGGTGCGCCGCTGGGACGAGCGCGTGCCCAGCAGCTTCGGATTTGCCCAGAGCCTTTTTGATTTCTACAACAAACCTCTGGATGAAGAGATCTGGAACGCGCAGATGGAGGCGATCCGGGACCTGGCCAATCATGAGAGTTGTGTCATCGTAGGGCGCAACAGTGATTACATCCTGGCGGAATTCGACCACTGTCTGAGGGTTTTCGTGCATGCGGGATTCCAGTGGCGCGTGGAACGGATGGCCGGGATGATGAAAGGGGCTTCGCCGGAGCAGGTTCGGGCGGACGCCAGGGAAGCGGACCGAGCCAGGAAGCGCTACTGTGAATATTATACCCACAGATCCTACGGGGATGTTCGGAATTATGACCTGACACTGAACACGGAGAAGCTGGGGGTCGACAAAGCGGTGAGCCTGGTGCTGTCCGCGGCGGCAGATCTGTAGTTGCAGGGTCAAGATACGTGTATACAATGATACAGTTTTTCTTGACAAGAAAGTGAGAAATAATTATACTGTGTATGTATCACAAGGGCGGTGTTACGTAAGACATCGCCTTTGTGCATGAAAAACCTGCTTTGCAGGAAGAAAAGGAGAGGAACATTATGAAAAAGTTAACGGTAATGGCGCTGATCGCCTGCCTGGCATTCTCTGCAGTTGCCTGCGGATCTTCCGCAAATGATACGGCAGAGACTCCGGCGGCAGAGACGACGGATGATGCGGCGGAAGCTCCGGCTGAAGAGAGCGCGGACGCAGAGGCTGAGGATGAGACTGCAGCAGCGGATACTTCCGACAAGACCTGGATCATCGCTATGGATACGGTATTCAGACCGTTCGAATTTACCAATGAGAACGGTGAATTCGTAGGCATCGACGTGGATATTATCAAAGCGGTTGCCGAGGATCAGGGCTTCAATATTGAGATCCAGAGCCTGGGATGGGACGCAGCGGTGGCTGCAGTGCAGGCAGGACAGGCGGATGCCCTTCTGGCAGGAGCCAGCATCACAGAGGAGAGACAGGCGTCCGGATGGATTTTCTCTGATTCTTACTACGATTCCAGCCAGATCTTTACGGTGAAGAGCGACAGCGATATCGCTTCTTTTGAGGATCTGGAAGGCAAGACGGTAGCAGTGAAAAACGGTACTGAGGGTGCTAAATTTGCAGACAGCCTGAAGGATGAGTACGGATTCAGCGTAGATGTTTACGAGGATTCCCCCACCATGTATCAGGCGGTCGTTCTGGGTCAGGCGGATGCATGCGTGGAAGATAAGCCGATCATGGGCGATTCCATCAAAACCGGCGGACTGGAGCTGAAGGTTGTAGAAGGTATGGAGAGCGAGACGGCTCCGTATGGTCTGGCAATTATGAACGAGGCAAATCAGGAGCTTCTTGATATGTTCAATGCCGGTCTGGCTGATATCAAGGCAGACGGAACCTACGACGAGATTATCGCAACCTATCTGGGAGAATAATTTCGGACAGTTTCAGCGAAGCAGCCGTATGTGCGGCTGCTTCCTGTACTGTGGAAGCTCCCGAATCGGAGGCTTCCACAGTACAGGAAGTATTTCGCAGAACAGATCTACAATACATATGATTGGAAAGGAGACCGGAAACCATGTTAGCTATTATTGACGTGTATGGCACCATGCTGCTGCGCGCGTTGGGGCAGACGCTCCTTTTGACTCTGCTCTCCCTGCTTTTTGCCATTGTCATCGGTATGATCTTTGGCCTCATGAATGTAGGGCACAACCGGGTATTTAATCTGATCGGAACGGTCTATGTGGATGCCGTCCGCGGCGTGCCGCTGATCGTCCTGGCGTATTTTATCTTTTTCGGCATCCCTGCCGGTATTCAGGGCCTGGGTATCCAGGGTTTCCGCCTGAGCGCCCTGCAGGCAGGTACGATCGCGCTGTCCATGAACTGCGGCGCGTACATGGCGGAGATTATCAGAGCCGGTATTGAGAGCGTGGACCGGGGACAGATGGAGGCTGGGCGGAGCCTGGGGCTGACCTATGGAACGTCCATGAGGCTGATCGTGATTCCACAGGCAGTCCGTACCATGATCCCATCCATCATCAACCAGTTCATCATTACCCTGAAGGATACCTCTATTTTGTCAGTGATCGGCTTCCCGGAACTGACGAACGTGGGTAAGACCATCATGGGAAATACCTTTAAGAATCTGCAGACCTGGGCGATTGTGGGCGTGATGTACCTGATTGTCATTACAATCCTCAGCAAGATTGCCAAGAAGGTAGAGAGGAGGGTGAACCGTGGCAGATAGCGGATATAAGATTCATGTATCGAATCTGAAAAAGAATTTCGGCAAGCTGGAAGTTCTGCGGGACATCAGCCTGGATGTGAGCGAAGGAGAGGTCGTGGTGCTGATCGGCCCGTCCGGAAGCGGAAAATCCACTTTACTGCGTTGTCTGAATCAGCTGGAGACGGCCACGGGCGGCCAGATCATTATCGACGGTCATGATGTGACAGACAAACACACGGATATCAATAAAGTGCGCCAGAATATCGGCATGGTGTTCCAGCATTTTAATCTGTTTAATCATCTGAACGTGATGGACAACATGACGCTGGCTCCGGTACACTTAAAGCTGATGACCAAGGAACAGGCGCGGGAAGAGGCCATGAGACTTTTAAGACGCGTGGGTCTGGAAGACAAGGCCGAGGCTTATCCCAGCCAGCTTTCCGGAGGCCAGAAACAGCGCGTGGCGATTGCCCGCGCCCTGGAGATGAAGCCGGATATTATGCTGTTTGACGAGCCGACCAGCGCCCTGGATCCGGAGATGGTGGGCGAAGTGCTGGAGGTTATGAAGGAACTGGCCAGGGAAGGCATGACGATGGTGGTCGTCACCCATGAGATCGGGTTCGCAAGAGAAGTGTCGAACCGGGTGATCTTCATGGAGGGCGGATATATCGTGGAAGAGGGTACGCCGGAGGAGGTACTGCTGAACCCGAAAGAGCCCAGGACGATTGACTTCCTGAGCAAAGTGCTGTAAGGTATCTGCCGGGCTGTGCGGATGAAACAGGATGAAAAGCAGGAGGCTGCCGCATTGAGGATTGGGAAATCGGATGCGGCGGTCTCCTTTTGCGTATAGAGGGATTTATAAGAAAATGGACGCTGAAACGCTTTCATAAACCTGTTGACTTTTTTGCGTTAAAGCGATATAATCTTAAAGACCGCGGAAGTGGTCCTCGATATAAGAGGAGAACGGAGGAAATAGTATGAAAAAGATTTTAGCACTTGTGATGGCAATGACCATGGCAGTCGGTCTGACAGCCTGCGGAGGAAGCAGCTCAGGTACGGAGGATACCTCTGCGGCAGACAGTGCTGCAACCGAGGATACGGCGGAAGATACCGGTGCGGCAGAAGATACTGCAGCAGAGGCTGAGACGCCGTCTGCCGGCGCTTCCTATACGGTAGGTATCTGCCAGCTGGTACAGCATGAAGCTCTGGACGCGGCTACCCAGGGATTTAAAGACGCCCTGACGGAAGCCTTTGGCGACGCAGTTACCTTCTCTGAGCAGAATGCCCAGGGTGATTCCAATACCTGTTCTACGATTATCAACAGCTTTGTGTCCGAGGACGTGGACCTGATCATGGCAAACGCGACGGCTGCCCTGCAGGCTGCGGCTGCGGGAACCAACGAGATCCCGATCCTGGGAACCTCTGTTACCGAATACGGTGTAGCCCTTGACATCGACGGTTTCGACGGTACGGTGGGCGGCAACATCTCCGGTACGGCTGACCTGGCTCCGCTGGACGAGCAGGCGGCCATGCTGAATGAGCTGTTCCCGGATGCTTCCAATGTGGGTCTGCTCTACTGCTCCGCAGAAGCCAATTCTCAGTATCAGGTAGACACGGTGCAGGGATACCTGGAAGAGCTGGGCTATACCTGTACGCAGTACTCCTTTGCTGATTCCAACGATCTGTCCAGCGTGGTGACGACGGCGTCCACCGAGTGCGATGTGATCTATGTTCCCACCGACAACACGGCGGCGGCCAACACGGAGATCATCAACAATATCTGCCAGCCGGCAGGTGTGCCGATCATCGCGGGCGAGGAAGGCATCTGCGCCGGATGTGGTGTGGCGACGCTTTCCATCAGCTACTATGACCTGGGTGTGACTACCGGCCAGATGGCAGTGAAGGTGCTGAGCGGGGAATCCGATATCTCCGAGATGCCCATCGAGTACGCGCCGCAGTTCACGAAGAAATACAACCCGACGCTGGCCGAGGCTCTTGGGGTAACGATCCCGGACGACTATGTGGCAATCGAGGCTGCTGAATAATTTAATATGAGACAAAGCTGCGGAGGGCAGGGCTTTCCGCAGCCTTTAAAAGACATACGCATGTCTGCAGCGAGACTGGAGGATTCCTTTCTCGCTGTTTGCGTGAAAAGGAAATACCGGATGAGGTGTCAATAAGATGAATATTATGAGTTTGGTAAACGCCCTGCCCGGAGCGGTGGCGCAGGGATTGATCTGGGGGATTATGGCGATCGGCGTCTATATCACCTACCGGATCCTGGATATCGCGGACCTGACTGTGGACGGTACGCTCTGTACGGGCGGCGCGGTCTGTATCATGGCCCTGATGAGCGGGCAGAACATATGGGTGGCGATGCTGGCGGGAACGCTGGCGGGCATGCTGGCAGGTCTGGCCACAGGCCTGTTGCATACATTTATGGGGATTCCGGCGATCCTGTCCGGTATCCTGACACAGCTGGGGCTGTACTCCATCAATTTGAAAATAATGGGCAAATCCAATCAGGCGGTGAACGTGGATAAATACGACCTTCTGGTGTCTCTGCGCTACATCCGCGACGTGCCTTTTTATCGAAATACAATTCTCGTCGTCCTGGTAGCGATCATCCTGCTGATCCTGATTTTATACTGGTTCTTTGGAACGGAGCTGGGGTGCTCCCTGCGCGCTACCGGGTGCAATGACCGGATGGCCAGGGCTCAGGGCATCAATACAGATTTCTGCCGCGTGCTGGGGCTGATGCTCTCCAACGGTCTGGTGGCTCTGTCAGGCGCCCTGCTGTCTCAGTATCAGGGATTTGCCGATATCAATATGGGCCGCGGCGCCATCGTAATCGGTCTGGCGGCCGTAATCATCGGAGAGGCAGTTTTTGGTAAGATATTCCATAACTTTGGATTCCGCCTGCTGGGCGTGGTGCTGGGTTCCATTATCTACTACCTGGTGGTGCAGGTGGTGATCTGGCTGGGCATCGATACCGATCTTCTGAAACTGTTGTCTGCAGTGGTTGTGGCGATCTTCCTTGCGATCCCTACCTGGAAGAGCAGATATTTTACAAAGCCGGTGAGAAGGGGAGGGAAACAGTAGATGCTGGAAATCAAAAATATATCCAAAACGTTCAATCCGGGAACGGTAAATGAAAAGGTGGCGTTGGACGACGTGAGCCTGACGCTGGAAGATGGAGATTTTGTCACCGTGATCGGTGGAAACGGAGCCGGGAAGTCCACGCTTCTCAACGCCATAGCCGGAGTATGGCCGGTGGATTGGGGACAGATCCTCATTGACGGCCAGGATGTGACCAGGCTCTCTGAACATAAACGGGCGGCCTTCCTGGGACGCGTATTCCAGGATCCCATGAACGGCACGGCGGCGACCATGGGGATCGAAGAGAATCTTGCGCTGGCCCTGCGCCGGGGAACCCTGCGTACCCTGCGAAGCGGGATCAAGAACCATGAGAGGGAAGCTTACCGGGAACTTTTGTCCAAACTGGGTCTGGGGCTGGAGAACCGGCTGACCAGCAAGGTGGGACTGCTTTCCGGCGGCCAGAGACAGGCGCTGACCCTGCTGATGGCGACGCTGAAAAAGCCGAAGCTTTTGCTTTTGGACGAACATACGGCGGCGCTGGATCCCAAGACGGCGGCGAAAGTGCTGGAGACCACCGATATGATCGTCAACCGGGACCGGCTGACGACGCTGATGATCACCCACAACATGAAAGACGCGATTGTTCACGGCAACCGGCTGATCATGATGATGGAAGGAAAGATTATTCTGGATATCAGAGGAGAAGAAAAGAAAAAGCTGACCGTGGAGGATCTGCTTCATAAATTTGAGGAGGTCAGCGGCGAAGAATTTACCAACGATAAAGCGATCCTGGGATAGAACCGGGAGAAAAAGACAGAGCCGGCAGAGGTGCAAAACCATTCTGTCGGCTTTTTTGGTCTATCCATGCTGCATGGCTTTGATCAGATTGATTAACGCAAGAACTTCTTCTTCTGTCAGACCGGATACATCGATTTCCTGTTTCGTTTCCAGTCCCAGTAAATAGTCTGTGGTAACATGAAAGATGCGGGAAATCTGTATTAATATGTCATAGGAAGGCATCCTGACTCCATTCTCATAGGCGCTTATGACAGATTTTGTCACGCCAAGCCGGTCAGAAAGATCTGCCTGCGTCATATGCTTTTTATATCGCAAAGCTTTGAGTCTTTTTCCGAAATCAGTCATTTCAATCCACCCCTGATTAGTTTACTATATAGAGATCAACTGATGGAGTACAAAGTTTTGAAATAGTTGACTTAGAATCGGATATAATGTAGAATCTAATGTATAAGAATAAATGTGTACATTTTATGCAGTAATTATACATATTATCCGCATTTTCTTTAATTGACTAACGAGGAAAAAGGCAGGTGAGGACAGATGCCAAAGACAGCAGGGGATTTGACGGGACAGAGATTTGGGAAATTGACGGTGGTAGGATATGGCGGTTTGAGACAGGAGAAGAGACAAAAAGTATCAGTCTGGAACTGTGTCTGCGATTGCGGAAGAGCATGTGTTGTTCCCGGTTATTTATTAAAACGGGGAAGACGGAAGAGTTGTGGGTGCATCAGGGCGGCAGGGAACGACCTGATTGGAAAACGGTTTGGAAAACTGGTGGTAATGTCCGAAGATACATCAAAGCAGACGACTTTGCAAAAGGTAATCTGCGTGTGCGATTGCGGTAATAAAATCAGTGTGGCAACCAGAAATTTAAAAAATGGAAAAATCAGGGATTGTGGATGCGGCAGAGAGCCTGCTGTAAAAAGAGAACCGGTTCTTGAGCAGCAGAAGAAAGAGAGAGTCTCGCAAAGAATCTGCAGATTTTACGAGGGAAAGATTACCAGCAGCGATTCTCTGGAAGTATGGAGCGATATATGGATAGGGGCGGTGCTTCCCAATGTGATCAAAGAAACGACGATTCGGATGTATGCAGAAACTTTGGAACGGCATATTCTTCCATATCTTGGTTCCGTTTCACTTGGGAATTTGTCAGACAAAACTTTGAGCGGCTGGATCAGCAGACTTAGGGAGAAATCTTCAGCAGGCGGAAGAAAGATGACGGAAGGAACGCTGAGGAATACATTTTCGATTCTAAATGGCTGTCTTCGTGACGCTCAAAAAGCAGGACTTATGACACAGAATCCCTGCCAGGATTTTTGCTGGGACATGAAAGCCCGAAACCTCTGGGAGGAAGGAGGAGGGCTGGATGAAAAACAGATTGCATGTTTAGAGCCCTGGCTTGCCGCGTATAAGGACAGAGATGGATATCCCCTGGGAATCGCCTATGAACTTGTTTTATATGCGGGTATAACAATGAGCGAAGCTGCGGCGCTGCGATGGGAAGACGTGGATCTGGAAGGACACCGTCTGTTTATCAGAAAGTTTTTGACGGAGCGGAAGTCATTGTTGGATGGTCCGGCAAAAAATGTATATACAGTAGAAAATGCAGTGGGCAAAAGGCGAAGAGAAGTGCCCCTTCCAGAAAATCTCTGCGGGAAATTATCTCACATCCAACAAGTTTTTGGCGGAGAAAAGCAGGATTATCTGATTTCTTCAGGGGAAAAGGGGCCTGTCCGTCTGGATCGGCTGAGGTCGGCATTGACACGTCAGGGAAAAAACTGCGGAATAGGAAATGTGACGCCGCGGATGCTTCGTGACAGTTATGCCATGCGTGCTGTGCGCGCCGGAGCGACTTCAGATGAACTGGCGGAGCTGATGGGATTTGCTTCTCCGCAGCAGGTAATACGCAGATATATGCCGCGGAAAGCAGGAGATAAGAGAAGACTGGTGGATCGGATGTTTGAGAAAGTTTAACAGGGGAAAGATACGGGAACCCGTTCAAAGAGACGCTCCGGATCATGGCTTTGTTTCATGATCCGGGGCATTTTTTGTGCTGAAGGAGTGCAATGCCTGAGGCCGCGGCATCTGTGGCGCTCCTTACAAGCTTTGCGCGATCTGTATCATTAAATAATTTTAATATGATTAAGTATTTTTACACAAAATCAATATGTGAATATTGACAAGATGATGTATTGATAATAATATTAGAAATATAGAAAGATTCACGATGCATGGTAAAAGTGCCAAATTATGTTTGAAAATGGACAAAGTATGCAGCAAGAGCGACAATGTACAGGCAGTAAGGTATAATAAGTATGCGTATGAGCAGAAAGGAGTTTCTGCAGATTTACAGTGAGGAATGGATATGTGGAGAAGGATATTGCGGTCACTGCAGTACCATAAGGCCAGGAACAGCCTGCTGTTTCTTTTGTTTGCGGCGTGCTTTTCCCTGTTGATTTTGATAGCGGTGCTGAATATCGCCTCGGGGGAGAGACTGGAGGATATGCAGACGGTGCTGGGAGATGCGGTCTATGTAAGAAAGATTCGCACGGTGAATTTGGGGAAGCGGAATAACCTGGCTCCGTTCCGCCCGGAAGAGATCGAAGAACTGGCTTCGGACAGCCGGGTAAAAGGCAGCAATGTACTGGTACTGAAAGGCGGAAACCTGGCAGAGGGCTCTCCCTGTTACAGTGATGAAGAAAAGCTGGAAGAATACCTGGAAAATCTGCAGGCCAGATCATTTGATACGGAGACGCTGGACAACTGCAGGTTTGTCGGCGTGACGGACAGCCGTCTGTCCGTGTTTTTTACCGGTATGGGGCTGAAACTGGTGAAAGGCAGCGGGATAGAGGCGAAAGATGCGGGAAAGAAAGCGGCGCTGATCTCCCAGCCGCTCGCGGAGAAGAATGGCTGGGATGTGGGAGATACGGTTTCTTTTATGACCGGTAAGGATTTTGGGCTCAGAAATCCAACGGAGTTTGAGGCTGTGATCCAGGGAATCTACGCGTGCCCGGAAGTCTCCTTTGACGAGGGAGAGTATAAACCGAATGAGATCCTTGCCAATTATGTATTCTTTCCCCACAGCACTCTGTACGAACTGGACATGGTGCTGTACCAGCCTTATATGGTGTATATCTATATGAAGGACGCCGGTATGGCTGAAGAATATATGCGGGATATGCAGGAACTGCTGGGGTATAATCAGCGGGATTTTACTTCGGAAGGCAATTTTCAGGTAGATCTGACGTTCAGCTGGGACGACGAGTGGAATCAGATCGTGAGCATGCCGCTGCGGGAGATCCACCAGATCACCGGTATTGCTCTGTGGGTAACGCTGGCGGGGATTGTTTCCATCGTATTTTTTCTGTGCTTCAGCGAACTGCAGAAAAAGTATCATGAGATCGGGATCTGGATCGCCATGGGAGAAAAACGGACTGTACTGCTGGCACAGTTTCTCATAGAGCAGATGGTTCCGGTCCTGCTGGCGGCAGCAGTGGGCCTGGCCGTCGGACTCTGGGCGGCAGGGCCTGCCAGCGGGATGCTGGCCAGCGGCAGTTCGGAAGGACTCAACAGGGAACTGGCATGGGACCGGGAAAATACGCTGTTCTGGGAATCGTACTATGAGATTGATCAAGAACTGCGGGCGGGGAATTTTAATTTTTATTATATTTCCAACGACCTGGCAGTCTATCAGCATGGCGGTGCAATCGCCAGGGCGCTGTGTGTGGGCACGGCGGCGTTTACCGGGGGAATGGCGGCGCTGACCTGGACGGCGGTGCGCAGGCGCGCCGTACAGCTTTTGAAAAGATCGGGCGGTGAATGAAGTATGAAAAGTCTGGTTCGCAGCTTAAAAAGCATCCGTTACTACAAGTACAGCAGCGCCGTGCTGGGAGCGGTCTTCCTGATCATTACCGTACTTTTGTCCGCTGCAGTCTCTGTCTCTGAAAATGTGGAAGGCGCGGCAAAGCGTCTGGGGCAGAACATCGGGGCGGACCTGAGCGTGAGGAAGGCGGAAGCGGTGCCGTTCAGTTTTTACTCGGCCAATTCTTTTGACTTGGATGACGCGGAAAGACTGCTGGACATAGATGGGATCGTCCGTCTGGAATACATGACCATGAGCAACGCTGTGGGGGTGACGGTAAACCCTGTTTTTGAAGAATATGTGGCTCTTAGCAGAAAATATGCGGAAGATCAGGGGGAAGATTACTGGCTCCGCTATGAAGAAGACGGGCTGGGAGAAGCAAGGACGGCCGGGAGCATCACTGTGTTCGGCGTATGTAACCTGGAGGACGGCTGGGAGTTTGAAAAATGGGGCGAGACAGTCCTGGAAGGAACCGGGTTTACGCAGGAAGACATGGACCGGCCGGTGGCGGTGGTCAGCGAGCGTTTCCAGCGGGAGAACCGGCTGGAGATCGGTGATGAATTTACCCTGGCGGACCCGCTGGATGAGAGCAGGACGCTGACGCTGGAAATGATCGGCGTCCATTCCAGCAATGTGGAGTCGAATCTGGAAGCCTCCAGCCCCATGAACTATATCTTTGTCCCGGCTGCTCAGGGACTTGCGTTTTCCCAGGGGAAGGTATTTGAGGTTACATACCATACCACAGAGCCGGAGCGGCTGGAGGAACTGAAAGCCCAGGTGGAAGCAGGGATAGAGCAAATGGTCGGAGAGGACTTTGACGTACAGGAAGAAAGCCGTATGTACCTGATGGCCGCATCGCCACTGGACGGAATCAAAAATATCTGCCGTTATCTGATCTTTATCACGTCGGCAGTGCTGACGCTGATGCTGGTCCTGCTGACGGTACACCGGATACTGAACCGGAGGACGGAGCTTGGCGTGTGGCTGGCCATGGGCGAGAAGAAAGGGACGCTCACCCTGCAGATGATCTGCGAGACGCTTCTGCCGGTCTTTGCGGGCATCGGGGCAGGAGCGGCGGTGGTGCTGGCCTGCGGCGGGATGATCGGGGAACGGGTCCAGGCGGCGCTTCCGTCCTTTGCGGGCGTGGAATTTGTGGTGAACAGCGGCGTGTGCCTGTGGCTGGCTCCGCTGGCAGGCGGCCTGGTGGCAGGGACGACGCTGGCCTCGGCAGGATTTTTGTTCCGCAGGAGGGTGCGGGAACTGTTATAAGGCGGAAAAAAGGAATCTCTGTTACAGGCAGGTGATGGTAAAGGTTCCGATGTTGCGATGGAGGAATAAATATGTGGAGAAGAATACTACGGTCATTGCAGTACCATAAAACCAGGAACGGCCTGCTGTTCCTCCTGTATACGGCATGTTTTTCCCTGCTGTTTTTACTGGCGGTGCTGAATATTGCCTCGGGGAAAAGGCTGGAGGACATGCAGACAGTGCTGGGGGATGCGGTCTACGTAAGAAAAATGCGCACGGTGGATCTGGGGCAGCGAAATAACCTGGCGCCGTTCCGCCCGGAGGAGATCGAAGAGCTTGCCTCGGACGACCGGGTAAAAGGAAGCAACGTCATCGTGTATCAGAGAGGAAATCTTATGGAGGGGGAACCTTATTACAGCTATAAAGAGCGGTTTGAGGAACATCTGGAA
Organism: uncultured Lachnoclostridium sp.; assembly: GCA_944381625.1. Lineage (GTDB taxonomy): Bacteria > Bacillota > Clostridia > Lachnospirales > Lachnospiraceae > Hominiventricola. Next base: position 12,739 of record CALWLW010000004.1, on the reverse strand, counting down.
TACTTGCGTGGGATAGAGTTCGACCTTGATACACTGGACAACTGCAGGTTCATCGGCGTGACGGACAGCCGTTTATCGGTGTTTTTTACCGGGATGGGGATGAAGCTGGTGAAGGGCAGCGGGATAGAGACGGGGGATGCGGGAGAGAAGGTGGCCCTGGTCTCCCAGGCGCTTGCGGAAAAGAACGGCTGGGATGTGGGCGACAGGGTTTCCTTTATGACAGGTAAGGATTATGGATTTAAAGAGTCGACAGAATTTGAGGCCGTGATCAAAGGTATTTTTGACTGTTCGGAGATTGCCTTTGAGGAGACGGAGTTTAGGCCGGAGGATACCGTAGAGAATTATGTCTTTTTTCCGTACAGTACGCTGTATGAACTGGATATGGTTTTGTACCAGCCCTATATGGTGTATATCTACATGAAGGACTCCGGCATGGCGGAGGGATACATGCAGGATATGCGGGAACTGCTGGGATATGGCCAGAGGGACTTTACTGCGGAAGGGAATCCCCAGGTGGACCTGATGTTCTCCTGGAATGATGAATGGAACCAGATTGTGAGCATGCCCCTGCAGGAAATCCACCAGATTACCAATGCGGCGCTGTGGGTGACGCTCATAGGGATTGTTTCCATCATATTTTTCCTGTGCTACAGCGAACTGCAGAAAAAGTACCATGAGATCGGGATCTGGGTCGCCATGGGGGAAAAACGCGCCGTCCTGCTGGCTCAGCTTCTCATAGAGCAGATGGTTCCGGTCCTTTTGGCGGCGGCGATAGGGCTGGCAGCCGCTTTCTGGGCGGCGGAGCCCGTGAGCGGGAGGCTGGTCAGCGGCAGCCCGGAAGGCCTGAACGAGGAACTGGCATGGGACCGGGAAAATACGCTGTTCCATGAGCAGTATTATGACATTGAGGAGGAGCTTCGGGCGGGGAATTTTAATTTCTATTATATTTCCACCGACCTGGCAGTCTACCAGCATGGAGGGGCGATCGCCGGGGCGCTGTGCGTGGGCGCGGCGGTATTTACCGGGGGAATGGCGGCGCTGACCTGGACGGCGGTGCGCAGGCGCGCCGTACAGCTTTTGAAAAGATCGGGCGGTGAGTGAGTATGAAAAGTTTGGTTCGCAGTTTAAAAAGCATCTTCTATTACAAATACAGCAGCGCCGTGCTGGCGGCGGTCTTCCTGATCATTACCGTGCTTTTGTCCGTTGCGGTTTCGGTTTCTGAAAATGTGGAAAGAGCGGCAAAGCGCCTGGAAGAAAATATCGGGGCGGACCTGAATGTGAGGAAGACGGAGGCGGAGCCGTTCAGCTACTATTCGGCCAATTATTTTGAACTGGACAAGGCAGAAAAGCTGCTGGATATAGACGGGATTGACCGTCTGGAATATACGACCATGAGCAATGCTACCGGAGTGACCGTTTTCAGCGTGTTCGAACAGATGATAGCAAGAAAGATGGAGGGCTACGACGCCCGGTATGGAGCTTATGGGAGAGATTACTGGGGCGATTATGAAGCGGATGGGCTGGGGGAAGCGAGGACGGCCGGAGATATCTCATTGATCGGCGTGTTCAACCTGGAGGATGCATGGGAATTTAAGAAGTGGGGGGAAACGGTCATAGAAGGGACCGGATTCACGGAGGAGGATATGGACCGGCCGGTGGCGGTGGTCAGCGAGCGCTTCCAGCGGGAGAACCAGCTGGAGATCGGCGATGAATTTACCCTGGCGGACCCGCTGGATGAGAGCAGGACGCTGACGCTGGAAATGATCGGCGTTCATTCTGATAATTCGGAATCAGATTTGGAAGTATTCAGCCCTGTGAATTATATCTATATCCCCGCCGCCCAGGGGCTTGCATTTTCCCAGGGAAAAATATTTGAGGCAATTTACCACACCACGGATCCGGGACGCCTGGATGAACTGAGAGATCAGGTGGAGGAAGAAATCGAACAGGTTGTGGGGGAGGACTTTGACGTACATAAAGAAAGCCGCATGTACCTGATGGCCGCTTCACCGTTAAACGGGATTAAAAACATCTGCGGCTATCTGATTTTCATTACATCGGCAGTGCTGGCGCTGATGCTGGTCCTGTTGACCGCACACCGGATACTGAACCGGAGGACGGAGCTTGGCGTGTGGCTGTCCATGGGAGAGAAGAAAGGGACGCTCACCCTGCAGCTGATCTGCGAGACGCTTCTTCCGGTCTTCGCAGGCATCGGGGCAGGCGCGGCGGTGGTGCTGGCCTGCGGCGGGATGATCGGCGAACGGGTCCAGGCGGCGCTCCCGTCCTTTGAGGGCGTGGAATTTGTGGTGAACAGCGGCGTGTGCCTGTGGCTGGCTCCGCTGGCAGGCGGCCTGGTGGCAGGGACGGCGCTGGTCGCGCTGGGTTCTCTTTTTCGGAAAAAAGTCAGGGAATTGCTGTAGAGGCTGGAAGGATGGAGAAAGGTATGGAAAAGAAAGAAGTATTAAAGATGGAACAGGTATCCTACTCTTATGTGTCCAGGGGGGAGCGGACCGAGGTGCTGGAAGATGCGGACGCTGTCTTTGAACGCGGGAAGCTGTATGCGGTCATGGGTCCGTCGGGGTCCGGGAAGACGACAACGCTGATGCTCCTGGGAAGGCTGGAAGAGCCGGAAAAGGGGAGCGTCCTGTATGAAGGGAAAAAGATCTGCGGCCAGGAGGCGCAGGGTTACCGTACCTGGCATACAAGCATGGTCTTTCAGGCGTATAACCTGTTCCCTTATCTGACGGCGCGGGAAAATGTGGAGGTATCCATGGAAATCGTGGGGAAGAAGCAGGACCGCAGGAAGAGGGCGGAGGAGCTGCTGACCCAGATGGGCATAGGGCCGGAGCTGCACAGGAAACTGGTGGGCAAGCTGTCCGGCGGTGAACAGCAGAGAGTAGCCATCGCCCGGGCGCTGGCCAAGGACGCGGACATCGTGCTGGCCGACGAGCCCACCGGCAACCTGGATGAAAAGAACGCCGCCGTGATCCAGGAGCTGTTCCGTAAGATCGCCCATGAGATGGGCAAGTGCGTGATCGTCGCCACCCATTCCGCGGAGTTTGCGAAGAAGGCGGACCAGGTGCTGAGGATGAAGCATAAAAGGTTCACAGTTGTGGAAGAGTAAGAAAAAAATCCCGCAGATCCTTTGGGGCCTGCGGGATTTTAAACGTTAAGGTCAGGTTTTATCCGCCTGAAGGGCGGCCAGGCAGTAACTTTTTTCATCTCCTCCGGTACTCCTTGTATGCGGCGGAAAATACATTTATAATAAGATCCAGAGACCGCCGGCCGTCCGTACGCCGGCCGGCACAGGAAGGAGAATGCAGACATGGAACGGAAGAATGCGTGGAATACATATGAAGAGGCGGATCTGGAGCAGGTGAACCGGATCGCGGAGCAGTACCGGCAGTTTATCACCGGATGCAAGACGGAGAGGGAATGCGCGGCGCGCATAGAAGAACTGGCCCAGGCCGCAGGGTATGTGCCGCTGGAGAAAGCGGTGCGGGAAGAAGGAAGCCTCCATCCGGGGGACAAGGTGTACGCAGTGCATAAGAAAAAACTGGCGATCCTGTACCATATGGGTACGGAACCCATGGAGCGCGGCATGAATATCCTGGGCGCGCACATCGACTCCCCCAGACTGGATATCAAGCAGAACCCATTGTATGAGGACGGGGAGATGGCCCTTCTGGAGACCCATTATTACGGCGGCATCAAAAAATACCAGTGGGCGGCGATTCCGCTGGCGCTGCACGGCGTGGCGGCGAAAAAGGACGGCAGCACGGTGGAGATCACAGTGGGAGAAGATCCGGAAGATCCGGTGGTGGGCATCTCGGATCTGCTGATCCATCTGTCAGGCGAACAGCTCCAGAAGAAAGCGGCCGTGGTGGTGGAAGGCGAGAACCTAAATGTGATCGTTGGCAGCTGCCCTTTGAAGGACTCCGAAGAGAAGGAGAAGATCAAAGAGGCGCTGCTGAAGCTTCTGGAGGAGCGGTACGGGATCGAGGAAGAGGATTTCCTGTCGGCGGAGCTGGAGGCGGTTCCGGCCGGAGCGGCCAGGGATTTCGGCCTGGACCGGAGCATGGTCATGGGGTATGGACAGGACGACCGGATCTGCGCGTTCACGTCTCTTTTGGCGCAGCTGGAGATGCAGGAGCCCGCGCACACGTCGGTCTGCCTGCTGACAGATAAAGAGGAAATCGGAAGCATGGGAGCCACCGGCATGCAGTCCCGCTACTTTGAAAATGTGACAGCGGAGGTGATGCAGCTTGCAGGGCAGTATTCGGAGCTGGCTCTCCGCAGGTGCCTGCAGAATTCCCATATGCTTTCTTCGGATGTGAGCGCGGCCTTCGACCCCAATTACGCGTCCGCGTTTGAGAAAAAGAATACCGCCTATCTGGGACACGGCATGGTATTCAATAAATACACCGGCTCCAGGGGAAAATCCGGTTCCAACGACGCGTGCGCGGAATACATCGGGAAACTCCGGGGCGTTATGGACGGGGCCAATGTCTGCTGGCAGACGGCGGAGCTGGGCAAAGTGGACCAGGGCGGCGGAGGAACCATCGCCTATATTACGGCCAATTACGGTATGGACGTGATCGACAGCGGCGTGGCCCTGCTGAATATGCACAGCCCCTGGGAGGTATCCAGCAAGGCGGATATTTATGAGGCATATAAAGGTTACAAAGCGTTTTTAAAAGCGCGCTGGGAGTAAAGCGGCCCAAAATCATGAAGCGGCCCGGCGGGGCGTTTGGACGGGAAGCGCCCTGGAAAGGCAGCGGGGCGTCAGGGCGTCTGGACAGGAAGGAGAAGGAAGATGGCGAGAGAACAGCTGGAGCGTTTGAGACAGAAGATGAAGGAGGAGGGGATCGGCGTCTACGTGATCCCATCCTCTGACTGCCATGATTCGGAATATGTCTGCGGGCATTACCGGGTGAGAGAATATATCACAGGCTTTACCGGCTCCGCCGGAACGGCGGCGGTATCCCTGAACGACGCGGGGCTCTGGACGGACGGGCGGTATTTTATCCAGGCGGAGCGGGAGCTTGCCGGAAGCGGCGTCCGCCTGTACCGGATGGGAGAGCCGGGAGTGCCGTCCCTGGAAGAATGGGTGGAGGCGCAGCTGGAAAGCGGCGCTTCCCTGGGATTCGACGGAAGGACCATGGGGGCCGCGCGGGCGAAGCGGCTGGCTGGTCTTGCCGGGAAAAAGGGCGGGAAGCTCTGCACAGACCGGGACCTGGCGGGAGAGATCTGGGACGGGCGGCCGCCGATCCCCCCTTCTCCGGCGTGGGTGCTGGAGGAGCGCTGGAGCGGCGAGAGCACAGAGAGCAAGCTTGCCCGCATACGGGAGAGCATGCGCGGGCTGGGCGCGGATATGCATGTGCTGTCCTCCCTGTGCGATATCGCCTGGATTCTGAACCTGAGGGGCGGGGATATTCCCTGCGTGCCGGTGACTCTTTCGTTTCTCACCATTACCCGGGAGGAGTGTATCTGGTACGTGCGGCCGGAGGCGTGCGGACCGGAGGTGGATCGTTACCTAGAGTCCTGCGGCGTAAAGCGAAAAGAGTATGAGGAGATTTATATGGATCTTGGAACGCTGGATCTGGACTCTGTCCAGAGCGGATCGAGAGCTGGGAATTCTCCTGTACCGGAGACGGGAGCGTGCTCACCGGAAGCCGGATTTACCGTCCTGCTGAACGAAAGGGAAGTAAACTATCAGCTCCTGTCCGCCGTGCCGGAGACCGTCCGCATCCTTGACCGCCCCAATCCCTCGGAACAGATGAAGGCGGTGAAAAATGAGACGGAGCTTCGCAACCTGAAGGAAGCCCACCGCAAGGAAAGCCTCGCGTTTATCCGGTTTATGCGCTGGGTGAAGGAGCAGGTGGGCAGGGAGGAGATCACGGAGCTGTCGGCAGCGGAGTACCTGGACGAACGCAGAAGAGAGCAGGGAAACTATCTGGGGCAGAGCTTTGATCCCATCTGCGCCTATGGGGCCAACGCCGCCATGATGCATTACTCCGCCACCCGGGAGCACCATGAGGCGCTTCGCCCGGAAGGGTTCCTTCTGGTGGACGCGGGAGGCCATTACCTGGAAGGGACCACCGACACCACCCGCACCTTTGCCCTAGGGCCGCTGAGCATGGAGCAGAAGCGCATGTTCACCGCCGTGTGCAGAGGCTGCCTGCGCCTGTCGGAAGCGGTGTTTTTATACGGATGTACTGGATACAGCCTGGATATTCTGTGCAGGGAGCCCCTGTGGAAACTGGGTATGGATTACCGCTGCGGCACCGGGCACGGCGTGGGATATCTTCTGAATGTGCATGAAGGTCCCAACGCGTTTCGGTGGAAGCTGCGGGAAGGGGATACGCCCGCGGTGCTGGAGCCGGGGATGGTCACTACGGATGAGCCGGGCGTGTATGTGGAAGGCGCGTATGGGATCCGCACGGAAAATGAACTGGTCTGCGTGGAGAATGGACAGAACGAGTACGGCAGGTTCCTGGGTTTTGAGCCGCTGACCTGGGTGCCCATCGATCTGGACGCGGTTCTGCCGGAGGAGATGGAACCTGGGGAGCGGGAGGCGCTGAACGCCTACCACCGCCGCGTGTACCAGGAGATGTCGTCCTGGCTGAATGAGGAAGAGCGTGCGTGGCTTCAGAAATATACCAGGGAGGTCTGAGGCGGACCGCGAAAACCCTGCGCGGGAGGGGCCGCGGGGCCGTGCGGCGCCGCGAAAGGCGTTGACAAACAGAAAAGCCGGAGCTATAATCCTTTCGTTTGCGCAAAGGAGGACAGCTCATGACAAAAGATATGACCGCCGGATCTCCGGCAAAATTGATTATCGGATTTGCCATACCCATGTTCCTGGGTATGCTTTTCCAGCAGTTTTACAGCATGGTAGATACTGTGATCGTGGGACAGTATCTGGGCGTCAACCCGCTGGCGGGCGTGGGATCTACCAGTTCGCTGAATTTTCTTGTAATTGGATTCTGCACCGGGGTGTGCAACGGATTTGCCATACCGGTGGCCCAGATGTTCGGGGCCAGGGAGGAATCCCGCCTGCGCAGGTTCGTGGCCAACGGGACATGGCTCTGTATCGCGTTTTCCGTGGTGCTGACCCTGGCGGTGACGGCGGCCTGCAGGCCGGTTCTGCGGCTGATGGATACGCCGCCGGAGATTTTTGAATATGCGTATGTCTATATTGTGATCATATTCTGGGGGATTCCGTGTACGTTCCTGTACAATATTCTGGCGGCCATCATCCGTTCTCTGGGAGACAGCCGGACGCCGGTGGTTTTTCTGGGGCTGGCCTCCATCCTGAACATTGTACTGGACATCGTCTCCATCCGGCTTCTGGGTATGAACGTGGAAGGCCCGGCGCTGGCGACGGTGATCGCCCAGGGAGGGTCGGGAATCGTCTGCCTCTGGTACATGAGGAGAAAATACCCGGTTTTAAGAGGGACGAGAGAAGAGTGGAGACCGGATCCCGCATATATGAAGAGGCTCTGTCTGATTGGGATTCCCATGGGCCTGCAGTATTCGGTGACGGCCATCGGCACGCTTGTGGTGCAGACGGCGGTGAACGGGCTGGGTGCGGCAGTGGTGGCCGGCGTTACGGCAGCCCAGAAGATCAATGCGTTTATCTCCTGCCCGGTGGAGGCTCTGGGACAGACGATGGCGCCCTACACAGGGCAGAACATGGGCGCGGGTAAACTGGACCGGATCGGGAAAGGCCTGAAGTCTGCGTCGCTGATGGGCTTTGGGGCCTCGGCCCTCTGTTTCCTGATCGCCCTGCTGTGGGGACGGGAACTGACGCTTCTGTTTGTGGATACGTCGGAGCTGCAGATTATAGAGTACTCCTACGAGTTCCTGCTGTTCTGCACCGGAGGCTACTGCCTGCTGACGCTGGTCAACACCGTGCGGTTCACGATCCAGGGGATGGGATTCTCGGTATTCGCCATTGTCTCCGGCGTGATGGAGATGATCGCCAGGATACTGGCGTCTGTGGTACTGGTGCCGTTCCTGGGGTATGCGGCCATCTGCATGGCGCATCCCATGGCCTGGATATTTGCGGACGTGTTCCTGATCCCGGCGTTTTTCTGGTGCAGAAAGCGCATAGAGAGAAAACGGTCCATGTGAAATGAATTTTACATTTCTCACATCCGCTTCCGATGGAATTTACCTATTTTTTACTTAAAGATGGTTTTAGATTTTACATTAGGCCTGTATGATCAGATACGTACTTGAGAGGTACAGGATCACAGAGTAAAATCTGAAACCATTTTTTTAAGGAGAGAAAATTATTATGAAAAAAGGAATTGTTGTACTTATGCTCGCTGCTATGACGGCAGCAGCTGCCATTGGATGCGGAAGCAGTTCTTCTGATACGGCTGCGGATACCAACACGGATGCCGCGCAGGAGGCCCCGGCGGAAGACGCCGCTGCAGAAGAGGCTCCGGCAGAGGACGCCGCACAGGATACTGAGGCTGCAGGCGGTTCCATGAGCGGAGCGATCACCGTGCTGTCCCGTGAGGACGGTTCCGGTACCAGAGGCGCGTTCATCGAGCTTCTGGGCATCGAGCAGAAGGATGCAGACGGCAACAAAATGGATATGACCATCGATACCGCAGAGATCACCAACAGCACCTCTGTCATGATGACCACCGTGGCGGGCAACACCAACGCCATCGGATACATTTCCCTTGGTTCCCTGGACGCGTCTGTGAAAGCGCTGAATGTGGACGGCGTAGCCGCAACGGTTGACACCGTAAAAGACGGTTCCTACGCAGTGGCCCGTCCGTTCAACGTGGCGACGGTGGGAGAGCCGGAAGGCCTTGCGGCAGACTTTCTGAACTTCATCATGAGCGACGAGGGCCAGGCAGTAGTGGAAGAGAATGGTTATGTGAGCCAGGGAAGCACCGGCGCATTCGAAGGCGAGCTTCCGGAAGGCAGCATCACCGTAGGCGGTTCCTCCTCTGTAACCCCGGTTATGGAGAAACTGGCAGAGGCTTATAAAGCCATCAATACAGGCGCTACCATTGAAGTACAGCAGAGTGATTCCACCACAGGCATGACTTCCGCCCTGGATGGAAGCTATGATATCGGTATGGCGTCCCGCGAACTGAAGGATACCGAGCTGGAGAGCGGACTGGTTCCCACCGTCATCGCCATGGACGGTATTGCAGTGATCGTAAACCAGGAGAACCCGGTTACGGATATCACCGCTGATCAGATTATGCAGATTTACACCGGAGCGATCACCGACTGGTCTGAGATTCAGTAATCCGGCGGGCACACGTTAAGGAAGAGAATATGAAAAACCTGAAAGAAATTCTCATGCACGGCGTCTTTTTAGGCGCCGCGTGTGCTTCCATTCTGGCAGTCGCCCTGATCTGCATTTTCCTTTTTGCAAACGGAGTTCCGGCCATCGCCGAGATCGGGCCTCTGGAATTCCTGGGCGGCATGAGATGGAAGCCTTTGAACAACATGTTCGGCGTCTTCCCCATGATCGTGGGAAGTATTTATGTGACGGCGGGAGCCATTGTGGTTGGAGTGCCCATCGGCATCCTCTGCGCAGTGTTTATGGCGCGGTTCTGCCCGAAAAAAATTTACCCGGTCCTGAAACCCATGATTGAGCTGATGGCAGGTATTCCGTCCATCGTGTACGGATTCTTTGGACTGGTGGTGATCGTCCCGCTGATGCAGGACATCTTTGGAGGCAGCGGGAAAAGTGTCCTGACTGCGTCCATATTGCTTGGGATCATGATTCTGCCGACGATTATCGGCGTGTCCGAGAGCGCGATCCGCGCAGTGCCGGAGAGCTATTATGAGGGTGCGCTGGCGCTGGGGGATACCCATGAAAGAAGCGTGTTCCGCGCGGTGCTGCCGGCGGCCAAATCCGGCATCATGGCCGGGGTGATCCTGGGCATCGGCCGAGCCATCGGCGAGACCATGGCTGTGATCATGGTGGCCGGCAACCAGGCGGTGATTCCCGGAAGCCTGCTGGCCGGCGTGCGTACGCTGACGGCCAACATCGTGCTGGAGATGGGATACGCGGCAGATTTACATAGAGAAGCGTTGATTGCGACAGGTGTGGTTCTGTTTGTATTTATTCTGATCATCAACCTGTTGTTCTCGCTGGTGAAACGGAGGGATACGGATGGCTGATATCAATACGGCGGCATTGAAGAGAGAGAAAAAAAGCCTTCGCCGCCAGAAAAGGGTGCAGTGGACTCTCCGCGCGCTGGTCTGGGCATCGGCGGCAGTTACCGTGGGCGTGCTGGTGGCCCTGATCGCCTATATCCTGATCATGGGTATTCCCAACCTTTCACCGAAGCTGTTTGAGTGGACGTACACCACGGACAATGTATCCATGATGCCGGCCATCGTCAACACCATCGTCATGACCATACTGGCGCTTCTGCTGGCGGTGCCCATCGGGATTTTTTCCGCGATCTATCTGGTGGAATATGCCAGAAGGGGAAATAAGCTGGTATCTGTTGTAAGGACGACGGCGGAGACGCTGTCGGGAATTCCGTCCATTGTATACGGACTGTTCGGTTATCTGATGTTCGGCGTGGCGCTTGAGTGGGGATATTCCATGCTCAGCGGCGCGTTCACACTGGCGATTATGATCCTGCCGTCTATCATGAGGACGACGGAGGAGGCGCTGAAGGCGGTGCCGGATTCTTACCGGGAAGGAAGCTTCGGGCTGGGCGCAGGACGCCTGCGCACCGTGTTTGTGGTGATCCTGCCCAGCGCCATGCCGGGTATTCTGGCGGGTATCATTTTGGGGATCGGGCGCATCACCGGCGAGACAGCGGCCCTGATCTATACGGCGGGCACCGTGGCCGGCATCCCCACCACCAGAATCGGCAGCCTGCCCATCCTGGACGTGATGTCCTCCGGGCGTACGCTGGCGATTCATATGTACGCGCTGCTGAACGAAGGCCTGTACATGGAACAGGCGTACGCGACGGCAGTGGTCCTGCTGGTTATGGTTCTGTTGATCAACGCGCTGTCCAGCCTGATCGCCAAGAAATTTACAAGGAGCTGAGTATGGGTAAGTTCAATATAAATAATCTGGAGTTGTATTATGGTGATTTCCATGCTTTGAAGAACGTCAATCTGGACATTCCGGAGAAAGAGATCACCGCGTTCATCGGCCCGTCCGGGTGCGGCAAATCCACCCTGTTAAAATCCCTGAACCGGATGAACGATCTGGTGGAGGGCTGCAGGATCACCGGCGAGGTAACGCTGGATGATGTGGATATTTATAAAAACATCGACGTGAACCTTCTGCGCAAAAAGGTGGGGATGGTGTTCCAGAAACCCAATCCCTTCCCCATGAGCATCTATGACAATATCGCATACGGCCCCCGCACCCACGGCATCCGCAGCAAATCCCAGCTGGACGAGATTGTGGAGAAATCCCTGCGGGACGCGGCGATCTGGGACGAGGTAAAGGACCGTCTGAAAAAAAGCGCGCTGGGGATGTCCGGCGGACAGCAGCAGAGACTGTGCATTGCCAGGGCGCTGGCGGTGCAGCCGGAGGTGCTGCTGATGGATGAGCCTACCTCCGCCCTGGACCCCATATCCACCTCCAAGGTGGAAGACCTGGCTCTGGAGCTGAAGAAGGATTATACGATCATTATGGTGACGCACAACATGCAGCAGGCGGCGCGTATCTCTGACAATACGGCGTTCTTCCTGCTGGGAGAAGTCATCGAGTACGATAAGACGGAGAAGCTGTTCTCCATGCCCAGGGACAAGAGAACCGAGGATTATATTACAGGAAGGTTTGGTTGACAAAGATGAGAAATAGATTTGACAGGCAGCTGGTACAGCTGAACGAGGATCTGATCGAGCTGGGCGCCATGTGCAAAGAGGCCATCGCGGATGCGGTCATGGCGCTTCTGGATGGGGACAGGCAGGCGAGACAGAAAACATTTATGATGGAGTATGACATTGACCATAAGGAGCGGGACATTGAGGGACTTTGCATGAAGCTTCTGCTTCAGCAGCAGCCGGTGGCCCGGGACCTGCGGACGATCTCCGCGGCCCTGAAGATGATCTCCGACATGGAAAGGATCGGCGACCAGGCTTCCGATATCGCGGATATTGCCAAATATCTGGAAGGCAGCGATATCACCCAGCAGGTGCATATCCGCAGGATGGCGGAGGCAGCCATGCATATGCTGACTGACAGTATCGATTCCTTTGTGAAGAAAGACCTTCTGCTGGCGCGTCAGGTGATGAAAGAAGACGACGTGGTGGATGAACTGTTCATGCAGGTGAAAAAAGAACTGATCCAGCTTATTGCCGAAAATCCCCAGGAGGGCGAGCGGTGCATCGATATTCTGATGATCGCCAAATATTTTGAAAGGATCGGCGACCACGCGGTGAATATTGCGGAATGGGTGGAGTATTCGGTGACCGGCGTGCATGGAGGCGACAGCAGGGAGTAGGAAACAATCATTTTCAGTATGCGCGGCTCTCATAAAACCGCATAAGAATATTTTAGGGAAACGGCGTAGCTTCGGCTATGCCGTTTCTCCATGCTTCGGCTTTTTGCTTTGCCCCCATAGCTTTCCTAAAAACTTTTTTACACTCCTTGACCCTGACGTTACGTTATAGTTTATAATGTTTTTACACGGGAGGGATCGTTATGCGAACAGTAAATGAAGTTAGCAAACTCACAGGAGTAAGTGTGCGCACACTGCATCATTATGATGCCATTGGT